>NZ_JASSOT010000070.1 GCF_030238365.1 Lelliottia wanjuensis
ACTATATCCATTACTATAACAACGAGCGGATCAGTCTGAAATTAAAAGGCCTGAGTCCGGTAGAATACCGAACCCAGACCCCGATAGCCGCTTAACATGAACTGTCCAACTTTATGGGGTCAGTCCACTAGCCGGGCGTTTTGGGAGGAATTAATGCTGCTTTTTAGGCTGGTCTTTATGACCGATGTTCGAAAAGACGTTGAACACTTCACCTAAGCCGTAGATGGCGCCGAGGATGATGGCCATCACTACGGGTACCATGATCACGGCGAATACCAGACTTTTCAACAACTCTAACATGGTGTTCTCCTGACTCTGTGAAGGACGTATTCTAACCTGAAAAGTCAGAAAAACATCCCCTTTTGTGCGGTAGGCTTTGCGCTGTCAGGCAATTGGGTCACAATACGCTTTTTGCCAGGACACCGTCTTATGCAGGCCGAAATTCTCCTTACCCTTCGACTTCAGCAGAAGCTTTTCGCCGATCCGCGTCGTATCGCCCTGCTTAAACAGATAGAACAAACGGGCTCAATTAGCCAGGGCGCGAAGAATGCAGGCATCAGCTATAAGAGTGCCTGGGACGCCATCAACGAGATGAACACCCTGAGCGAGCAGACGCTGGTCGACCGCGCCACGGGTGGCAAGGGCGGCGGCGGCGCGATTCTCACGCGCTACGGCCAGCGCCTGATTCAGCTCTACGATCTGCTGGCGCAAATTCAGCAAAAAGCCTTTGATGTGCTGAGCGATGACGACGCCCTCCCCCTCGACAGCCTGCTGGCGGCCATCTCCCGCTTCTCATTGCAAACCAGCGCCCGCAACCAGTGGTTTGGCACGGTGACGGCGCGCGATCACGATCAGGTGCAGCAGCATGTCGATATTTTACTGGCCGACGGCACCACGCGCCTCAAAGTGGCGATTACCGCCCAGAGCGGCGAGCGACTGGGGCTGGACGAAGGCAAAGAGGTGCTGGTGCTGCTCAAAGCGCCGTGGGTGAATATCACGCTCGACGCGAATCAGGCCAAAGAGGCCGACAACCAGTTGCAGGGGGCGATCAGCCACATCGCGCGCGGCGAGGAGCAGTGCGAAGTGCTGATGACGCTGCCCGACGGGCAAGTGTTGTGCGCCACGGTTCCGTTGGCCGATGCAGAAGATTTAACGCAAGGCGCGCAAGTCACCGCATATTTCAACGCCGACCGGGTGATTATCGCCACGTTGTGCTAAGTGCGTTGACAAACAGAACGACAGTGGGTATCCCTGATGCATATCGCTGCAAAAAATGGGATAACTCATGTCATCATTGCAAATTTCGCAAGGCACGTTTCGTCTTAGCGACACCCGAACCCTCTCACTGCCCGACTTAACTTTACGCGCTGGCGAAAGCTGGGCGTTTGTCGGCACCAACGGCAGCGGCAAGTCTGCGCTGGCCCGCGCCCTGGCGGGCGAACTCACTCAGCTAAAGGGTGAACGTCAGTGCAGTTTTCAGCGCGTGACGCGCCTCTCCTTCGAACAGCTGCAAAAGCTGGTCAGCGACGAGTGGCAGCGCAATAACACCGACCTGCTCAGCCCTGGTGAAGAGGATACGGGCCGCACCACCGCGGAGATCATTCAGGACGAGAGAAAAGACGACGCCCGCTGTCGGGATCTGGCGGAGCTGTTCGGGATCACCGGCCTGCTGGACCGACGCTTCAAATACCTCTCCACCGGCGAAACGCGCAAAACCCTGCTGTGCCAGGCGCTGATGAACGAGCCGGACCTGCTGATCCTTGACGAGCCCTTCGACGGCCTGGACGTGCTCTCCCGCGCGCAGCTGGCCACCCTACTCGCCACGCTGAATCAGCAAGGTTATACCCTGGTGCTGGTGCTTAACCGCTTTGATGAAATCCCGGATTTTGTGCAGTACGCGGGCGTACTCGCGGACTGCTCACTGACCGAAACCGGCGAGAAAGACGCGCTGCTCCAGCAGGCGCTGATTGCCCAGCTGGCGCACAGCGAAAAGCTCGACGGGATTGCGCTTCCGGAACCCGATGCCCCTTCGGCGCGGCATTTGCTGGAGAGCCACCAGCCGCGCATCGAGCTGAAAAACGGTACCGTCTCCTATAACGACCGCCCGATCCTCAACCAGTTAAGCTGGACGGTAAATCCGGGCGAGCACTGGCAGATCACTGGCCCCAACGGCGCGGGGAAATCGACCCTGCTAAGCCTGATTACCGGCGATCATCCCCAGGGCTACAGCAACGATCTGACCCTGTTTGGCCGTCGTCGCGGCAGCGGGGAGACCATATGGGATATCAAAAAGCATATCGGCTACGTCAGCAGCAGCCTGCACCTCGATTACCGCGTCAGCACGACGGTGCGGAACGTCATTCTCTCGGGGTATTTTGATTCGATTGGCATTTATCAGGCGGTGTCCGACAAGCAACACAAACTGGCGCAGCAGTGGCTGGATATTCTGGGGATGGATAAACGCGTGGCGGATGCGCCGTTCCACAGCTTGTCGTGGGGGCAGCAGCGTCTGGCGCTGATCGTGCGCGCGCTGGTGAAACACCCAACTTTATTGATTCTGGACGAACCGCTGCAGGGGCTCGATCCCCTCAACCGCCAGCTGATTCGCCGCTTTGTCGACGTCTTAATTAGCGAAGGCGAAACCCAGCTGCTGTTCGTTTCACACCACGCAGAAGACGCCCCCACCTGCATCACCCACCGTCTGGAGTTTGTGCATGATGGCGAAGGTTATCGCTATGCGTTAAGCCGCATTGACTGAGCATCCTCTTAAAGGGGGCTGCGGTCCCCTTTTTCAGATAACTGGCAGCAATACATTGCTATCTCTTTGATTTACAATGCGCTGATTCGTTGTGAAATTGCCTGTGTGATTCAGTGTAACCGATTCCACTATTTTATCCCATGTCACACTTTTCGCGTCTCTGTTATGCTATGGTTATTACATACCATAAGCCTAATGGAGCGAAATATGCGAGTTCTGGTAACGGGTGGTAGCGGTTACATTGGAAGTCATACCTGTGTGCAACTACTGCAAAATGGCCACGATGTCATCATCCTCGACAACCTGTGCAACAGTAAGCGCAGCGTGCTGCCCGTCATTGAGCGTCTGGCCGGAAAACAGCCCACCTTTGTGGAAGGCGATATCCGCAACGAAGCGCTGATGACCGAAATCCTTCACGATCACGCCATCGATACGGTGATCCACTTCGCGGGCCTGAAAGCGGTCGGTGAATCTGTCGCGAAGCCTCTCGAATACTACGATAACAACGTTAACGGGACGCTGCGTCTGATCTCCGCGATGCGCGCCGCCAACGTGAAAAACTTCATCTTTAGCTCTTCCGCCACCGTGTACGGCGACCAGCCGAAAATCCCTTACGTCGAAAGCTTCCCGACCGGCACGCCGCAAAGCCCGTACGGCAAAAGCAAGCTGATGGTGGAGCAGATTCTGGCCGACCTGCAAAAAGCGCAGCCGGACTGGAGCATCGCCCTGCTGCGTTATTTCAACCCGGTGGGCGCGCATCCGTCAGGCGATATGGGTGAAGATCCGCAGGGCATTCCGAATAACCTGATGCCGTATATCGCGCAGGTGGCCGTGGGCCGTCGCGATTCGCTGGCGATTTTCGGCAACGACTACCCGACCGAAGATGGCACCGGCGTGCGCGACTACATCCACGTGATGGATCTGGCCGACGGTCACGTAGCCGCGATGCAGCAGTTGGCGAATAAACCCGGCGTGCATATCTATAACCTCGGCGCAGGCGTCGGCAGCAGCGTGCTGGACGTGGTCAACGCCTTCAGCAAAGCCTGTGGCAAACCGGTGGCGTACCACTTCGCCCCGCGCCGCGACGGCGATCTCCCCGCTTACTGGGCAGATGCCTCCAAAGCCGATAAAGAGCTGAACTGGCGTGTGACTCGCACGCTGGATGAAATGGCACAGGATACCTGGCACTGGCAGTCACGCCATCCCCAGGGCTATCCGGATTAAGGACCCGACATGACGCAATTCAACCCCGTCGATCATCCGCATCGGCGTTATAACCCGTTAACCGGGCAATGGATTTTGGTCTCTCCGCATCGCGCCAAACGCCCGTGGCAGGGCGCGCAAGAGACGCCAGCGAAACAGACGCTGCCTCAGCATGACCCGGACTGCTTCCTCTGTCCGGGCAACACCCGCGTCACCGGCGATAAAAACCCGGACTACAAAAGCACTTATGTGTTTACCAACGATTTCGCCGCGCTGATGACCGACACACCGGATGCCCCGGAAAGTGCCGATCCGCTGATGCGCTGCGAAAGCGCGCGCGGCACCAGCCGGGTGATCTGCTTCTCGCCGGATCACAGCAAAACGCTGCCGGAGCTGAGCCTGAGCGCGCTCACCGACGTGATCACCACCTGGCAAGCGCAGACCGCCGAGCTGGGTCAGGATTATCCGTGGGTACAAGTGTTCGAAAACAAAGGCGCGGCGATGGGGTGCTCCAACCCGCACCCGCACGGCCAGGTATGGGCGAACAGCTTCCTGCCGAATGAAGTCGAGCGCGAAGATCGTCTGCAAAAGGCCTATTACGACGAAAACCAGTCATCCCTGCTGGCGGATTACGTGCAGCGCGAGCTGGCAGACGGCAGTCGTACGGTCGTCGAAACTGAGCACTGGCTGGCCGTGGTACCGTACTGGGCGGCGTGGCCGTTCGAGACGCTGCTCCTGCCGAAAGCTCACGTTCTGCGTATCACCGATTTGAGCGATGCCCAGCGTGACGATCTGGCCCTGGCGCTGAAAAAACTGACCAGCCGCTATGACAATCTGTTCCAGTGCTCTTTCCCCTATTCCATGGGCTGGCACGGCGCGCCGTTCAACGGCGAAGAGAATCAGCACTGGCAGTTACATGCCCATTTTTATCCGCCGCTACTGCGTTCGGCGACGGTGCGTAAATTTATGGTGGGCTACGAGATGCTGGCAGAAACCCAGCGCGATCTGACGGCAGAACAGGCGGCAGAACGTCTGCGCGCCGTCAGCGATGTCCATTACCGCGAATCAGGAGTCTAATAAATGAGTCTGAAAGATAAAACACAATCCCTGTTTGCTGAAAAATTCGGCTACCCTGCCACCCACGCGATTCAGGCTCCAGGCCGCGTCAATCTGATTGGTGAGCACACCGATTACAACGACGGTTTCGTCCTGCCTTGCGCGATCGACTATCAGACCGTGATCAGCTGCGCCAAACGCGATGACCGTAAGGTGCGCGTGATCGCCGCCGATTACGATAATCAGATTGACGAGTTTTCCCTCGATGCGCCGATTGTCGCCCACGACACTCAGCAGTGGTCGAACTATGTGCGCGGGGTGGTCAAACATCTGCAGAAGCGCAACAAAAACTTCGGCGGCGCGGATCTGGTGATCACCGGCAACGTTCCGCAGGGCGCGGGCCTGAGCTCTTCCGCCTCGCTGGAAGTGGCGGTCGGCACCGTGTTCCAGCAGCTTTATCATCTGCCGCTGGACGGCGCGCAAATCGCGCTGAACGGCCAGGAAGCGGAGAACCAGTTCGTCGGCTGTAACTGCGGGATTATGGATCAGCTGATTTCTGCGCTCGGCAAAAAAGAGCACGCCCTGCTGATCGACTGCCGCACGCTCGGCACCAAAGCCGTTTCCCTGCCGAAAGGCGCGGCGGTGGTCATTATCAACAGTAATTTCAAACGCACCCTGGTCGGCAGCGAGTACAACACCCGCCGCGAACAGTGCGAAACCGGTGCGCGCTTCTTCCAGCAGCCTAAGCTGCGCGACGTCACCCTGAATGAATTCAATAAAGTGGCGCACGAGCTGGACCCGATTGTCGCGAAACGCGTCCGTCACGTTCTGACCGAAAACGCCCGCACCGTCGAAGCGGCCTCTGCGCTGGAGAAAGGCGATCTGAAACGCATGGGCGAGCTGATGGCTGAGTCCCACGCCTCCATGCGCGATGATTTCGAGATCACCGTGCCGCAGATCGATACCCTGGTGGAAATCGTGAAAGCGACCATCGGTGAGAAAGGCGGCGTGCGCATGACCGGCGGCGGCTTCGGTGGCTGCATCGTGGCGCTGATCCCGGAAGAGCTGGTCCCCGCCGTTCAGGATGCCGTTGCCAAAGAGTACGAAGCCAAAACGGGCATCAAAGAAACCTTCTATGTCTGCAAAGCAACCCAAGGAGCCGGACAGTGCTAAACGAAACGCCAACCCTCGCCCCTGATGGTCTGTCGTATCGCCTGCTGACCCTGCGCAACAGCGCGGGCATGGTGGTCACGCTGATGGACTGGGGCGCAACTCTGCTTTCCGCCCGCGTGCCAATGCCGGACGGCAGCGTGCGCGAAACCCTGCTCGGCTGCGCATCGCCGGAACAGTATGTTAATCAGGCGGCTTATCTGGGCGCCTCCGTCGGGCGCTATGCGAACCGTATCGCCAAAAGTCGCTTCACGGTTGATGGCAAAGAGTATGCCCTCGCTCCAAGCCAGGGCGAAAACCAGCTGCACGGCGGCCCGGACGGGTTCGACAAACGTCGCTGGCGCATCGTGCAGCAGAACGACTGCGAAGTGCTGTTCGCGCTGGAATCCGCCGACGGCGATCAGGGCTTCCCTGGCAATCTGTCCGCGACCGCCCTCTTCCGTCTGACGGACGATAACCGTATCAGCATCGAATATCGTGCGACGGTCGACCAGCCGTGCCCGGTCAATATGACCAACCATGCCTACTTCAACCTCGACGGCGATCAGTCGGACGTGCGCAACCATAAGCTGCAAATTCTCGCCGACGCCTATCTGCCGGTCGATGAGATGGGTATTCCGTTTGAAGGGCTGAAGGCCGTGGCGGGTACCAGCTTTGACTTCCGCAGTGCGAAAACCGTCGCCCAGGATTTCCTCAGCGACGATCATCAGCGCAGGGTGAAAGGCTACGATCACGCGTTTCTGCTGCAGGCCAAAGGCGATGTGGCTCAGCCCGCCGCGCAGGTATGGTCCGCCGACGAAAAGCTGCAGATGACGGTGTACACCACCGCGCCTGCGCTGCAGTTCTACTCCGGGAACTATCTCGGTGGAACACCAGCTCGTGAGGAAGGTGATTACAGCGACTGGCAGGGAATGGCGCTGGAGAGCGAGTTTCTGCCGGACAGTCCGAACCATGCCGAGTGGCCACAGCCGGACTGCGTGCTGCGTCCGGGGCAGGAGTATGTGAGCGTGACGGAATATCAGTTTACTGCGCGCTGACACCATGTCGGGTGGCGCTTCGCTTACCCGACCTACGGATCCTCCGGAAAACTACATCACGGCCCTCGTCCTGAGGGCTTTTTTTTGTCCGCATCGCTGAAAATAGCGCCAATCGCAGACAAAATCATAACCCGCAATTCACAAGCATCTTACACTGAGACACTATTTTCGCTATGGTTAGGGTTAAGCGTTGCCGCCTGAGCGATCACGGCAATATAATGAGAATTGTTATCATTCAAAATGCTTAAGGAGTGCAATATGGCTGTAACTAAGCTGGTTCTGGTGCGCCATGGCGAAAGCCAGTGGAACAACGAAAACCGCTTCACCGGTTGGTATGATGTTGATCTGTCTGAGAAAGGCGTGAGCGAAGCTAAAGCGGCAGGTAAACTGCTGAAAGATGAAGGCTTCAGCTTCGATTTTGCTTATACCTCTGTGCTGAAACGTGCCATCCACACCCTGTGGAACGTGCTGGATGAACTGGACCAGGCCTGGCTGCCGGTTGAGAAATCCTGGAAACTGAACGAGCGTCACTACGGTGCGCTGCAGGGTCTGAACAAAGCCGAAACCGCTGAAAAATACGGTGACGAGCAGGTTAAGCAGTGGCGTCGTGGTTTTGCGGTGACTCCACCAGAGCTGACCAAAGATGATGAGCGCTACCCGGGCCACGACCCGCGTTACGCGAAACTGACTGATGCTGAGCTGCCACAGACTGAAAGCCTGGCGCTGACCATCGATCGCGTTGTGCCTTACTGGAACGACACCATTCTGCCACGCATCAAAAGCGGTGAGCGCGTGATCGTTGCGGCTCACGGTAACTCCCTGCGTGCGCTGGTGAAATACCTGGATAAGATGGGCGAAGACGAAATCCTCGAACTGAACATCCCAACCGGCGTGCCGCTGGTGTATGAGTTCGACGAAAACTTCAACCCAATCAAACGTTACTATCTGGGTAACGCTGACGAAATCGCAGCGAAAGCGGCAGCGGTAGCGAACCAGGGTAAAGCGAAGTAATTTTTCGCCTGATATAAAAAAAGCGTGGAGCCTTCCACGCTTTTTTATTGGGTCGGAAAGGGTCAGGCGCGACGCGCTTTCACCGCCTTCGCCAGCTGACGCAGGATCGCGTCGGTATCTTCCCAGCCGATACAGGCATCGGTAACGCTCTTACCGTAGACCAGCGGCTCGCCGCTCTCCAGACTCTGGTTACCTTCCACCAGATGGCTTTCAATCATCACGCCGATCACCGCTTTTTCGCCGTTTGCCAGCTGCTGACACACGTCCGCGCCCACTTCCATCTGCTTTTTGAACTGCTTGCTGGAGTTGGCATGGCTGAAATCGATCATCACGTTCGGTGACAGACCCGCTTTTTCGAGGCCCGATTTCACTTCCGCGACGTGTTTTGCGCTGTAGTTCGGCTCTTTGCCGCCACGCAGGATGATATGGCAGTCGCCATTTCCGCTGGTATTCACGATGGCCGAGTGCCCCCACTTGGTGACCGACAGGAAACAGTGCGGCGCACCGGCAGCGTTAATTGCATCGATCGCCACTTTCATGGTGCCGTCGGTCCCGTTTTTGAACCCGACCGGACATGAGAGGCCCGACGCCAGCTCGCGGTGAACCTGAGATTCCGTAGTACGTGCGCCAATCGCGCCCCAGCTCATCAGATCGGCCAGGTACTGCGGAGTGATCATATCGAGAAACTCGCCCGCCGCCGGTAATCCGCTGTCGTTAATTTCCAGCAGCAGCTTGCGCGCAATACGCAGGCCGTCGTTGATCTGGAAGCTGTTATCCATATGTGGATCGTTTATCAGCCCTTTCCAGCCCACGGTGGTGCGCGGTTTTTCGAAATAGACGCGCATCACAATCTCCAGCTCGCCCTGCAGCTCTTCGCGCAGAGTCAGCAGGCGCGCCGCGTACTCTTTCGCCGCGGCAGGGTCATGAATGGAGCAAGGGCCAATCACCACCAGCAGACGATCGTCGTTGCCTTTCAGGATCTTGTGGATCGCTTTGCGGGCATGAGAAACCGTGTTAGCGGCGTTTTCAGTGGCGGGGAATTTTTCAAGGAGCGCTACAGGAGGTAATAACTCATTGATCTCTTTGATGCGTAAATCGTCGTTCTGATAATTCATCTTCGTTCCGGCTCTGACATATTTTTAGTAAGGAATGCAATCCTTTCAATCTAACTTGTCAGCCTGGAAGTGTAAACGGGCTTTTACACTTCGCACGGATAATTCCTGGAATTAGGCTAAAAAACGCGACAAAGTAGCGAATAACGAGATCTGCCCTAAACTTTTTAAATGTAACCACTCTGTTTGTGCATTTAAACGTGATTCCATCCTGACATAAGTTCGGATTCTGGAATCTTTGACCACTGAGCGAATACTTTCGCGCATGCACTGTTGGAAGAAGTTATCCAGCATATAACGACCAGAACAGGAGCAGCATGATGAAAATGACTAAACTGGCAACCCTTTTCCTGACCGCAACCCTCACCATGGCAAGCGGGGCCGCGCTGGCTGCGGACTCAGCAAGTTCCGACAATAATGGCCAGGCTAACGCCGCCGCGGCAGCAGGCCAGGTAGCACCGGATGCGAAACAGAACGTCGCTCCGAATAATGTGGATAACAGCAACATCAATACCGGCAGCGGGACCAGCGGCGGAACCATGCTGCACCCGAACGGGACGGATTCCGGTACCATGAATCATGATGGTATGACCAAGGATGAGATCCACAAAAACTCGATGTGTAAAGACGGCAAATGCCCGGATATCAACAAGAAAGTTGAAACCGGTGACGGTATGAATAACGACGTCAATACCAAAACCGACGGCACGACCCAGTAATTCGAGCCCGATCGGATAAATGAAGGAGAGCGAAAGCTCTCCTTTCTTTTTTGTGCAAAATACTAAAAAATCTACACTTAGTATGATTACTCATCAGGATAGAGTTCATGGCGCACACGCATTCTCATTCGCAGGCTTCAGGGGACGAAAACGCTAAACGTTTGATGCTGGCTTTCGGCGTCACCGCCACGTTTATGGTTATCGAGGTTATTGGCGGACTGGTTTCCGGCTCGCTGGCGTTGCTGGCGGATGCGGGGCATATGCTCACTGACGCCGCCGCGCTGCTGTTTGCGCTGATCGCGGTACAGTTTTCCCGTCGCCCACCTAACGCGCGCCACACCTTTGGCTGGCTGCGTCTCACTACCCTCGCCGCTTTCGTCAACGCGATCGCCCTGGTGGTGATCACCATATTGATTGTCTGGGAAGCCATCCAGCGTTTCCGCGATCCGCAGCCGGTTGCTGGGATGACAATGATGGTGATTGCGGTGGCCGGGCTGCTGGCCAACGTCCTCGCATTCTGGATTTTGCATCGCGGCAGTTCGGAGAAAAACCTCAACGTCCGCGCAGCAGCTCTGCATGTGCTGGGCGATCTGCTGGGCTCTGTGGGTGCTATCGTGGCAGCGCTGGTGATTATCTCTACCGGCTGGACGCCGATCGACCCGATTCTGTCGGTGCTGGTCTCGTGCCTGGTGCTGCGCAGCGCGTGGGGATTGTTACGGGAGAGCGTGAACGAATTGCTGGAGGGTGCGCCCGTGTCGCTGGATATTCCGGCGCTGAAACGCAAGATGTGCCGGGATATTCCGGAAGTGCGCGACGTGCACCATGTTCATGTCTGGCTGGTCGGTGAGAAACCGGTGATGACCCTGCATGTGCAGGTGGTCCCTCCGCACGATCACGACGCGTTGCTGGGACGTATCCAGCACTTCCTGGAGCATCAGTACGAGATTTCGCACGTCACGATCCAGATGGAGTATCAGGCCTGTAGCGGGCCGGACTGCCATCTCAACGAGACGCAGCCCGACCATTCACACCATCACCACCATTAACTGGACAGCGCGTGGGAGCCACGCTGACGCGCGCTGTTAATCCACATCCGGCTGCCGTTCAGGGCAATAAAGGTGAGCAGCAGGTATTCGAGCGACATGGCGTAAACGCCCTGCAGCGCGAAGATCACCACGCTTATCACGTTGATGATGACCCACAGCAGCCAGTTCTCGACGTATTTACGCGTCATCAGGATCATCGCTGCGATCGACAGCACCATCATGCAGGAATCCCAGAACGGGAAAGCATCGGGCTGAAGCTCGGGCATCGTGACGTTCAGGCCGAGGCTCGACATCACTGACACCGCGACGCGGGTCAGGAAACCAAACACCGGGTTGATGTAGACCGTCATCAGGCCGATGGCGACCACGCAGGCGGCGAGCCAGGCGATGGCTTTCGGTAGCGGCAGCCAGCGGATTTGGAGCTCCGCTTCCTGCGCGCTGTTTTGCCTCGACCAGGCGTACCAGCCGTAGATGTTCGCGGCGAAGAAAAACAGCTGCAGCAACAGGCTGGCGTAGAGCTGGATCTGGAAAAAAATAATCGCGAACAGCGTGACGTTAATCAGGCCAAATGCGTAGTTACTGATCTTCTCCAGACTCGCCAGCCAGATGCAGAGCAGTCCAGCGAGCGTGCCGATAGCTTCAATCCATGACAGGTCGTAGCCGCCCGCCCCGATCGGTATGTGAACCAGGATGTTCTGCGTGCTAAAAAAATCCATCTTTTCCCCAGAGCGTAGTGATACGCGTTATCTCATCTCAGGAGCGTAGTGTAGCCGCAAAATCGAGCATGCGGTTAAGCGGAATTAACGCGCCGTCACGCAACGCAGCGTCGACGTGGATCTCATGGGCCGCTCCGCCTGTCTCCAGCCCCTCAGCAATCGCCTTGAGGCCATTCATCGCCATCCACGGACAGTGGGCGCAGCTGCGGCACGTCGCGCCTTCCCCGGCGGTCGGTGCTTCGAACAACTCTTTGTCCGGCACCGCCTGCTGCATTTTGTAGAAGATGCCACGGTCGGTGGCGACAATCAGCTTCTGATTCGGCAGCGTTTTCGCGGCATTGATGAGCTGGCTGGTGGAGCCGACGGCATCGGCCATGTCCACCACCGACTGGGGTGATTCCGGATGTACCAGAATGGCAGCGTCAGGGTATAAGGCCTTCATGCGCGCCAGCGCCTGGGTTTTGAATTCGTCGTGCACGATGCACGCGCCCTGCCAGCACAAGACATCCGCGCCGGTTTGCTTCTGCACGTAGTTGCCGAGGTGTTTATCCGGTGCCCAGATAATTTTCTGTCCGAGGCTATCCAGATGCTCAATGAGTTCGACGGCGATACTGGAGGTGACCACCCAGTCCGCACGCGCTTTGACCGCGGCGGAGGTGTTGGCATACACCACAACCGTGCGGTCTGGATGGGCATCGCAAAACGCGCTGAATTCGTCGATCGGACAGCCTAAATCCAGAGAGCATTCCGCATTGAGCGTAGGCATTAGAATGGTTTTTTCCGGGCTGAGGATTTTGGCCGTCTCGCCCATGAAGCGTACGCCCGCGACGAGCAGCGTCGAGGCAGGATGCTTCGCCCCGAAGCGGGCCATCTCCAGGGAGTCCGAGATACAACCGCCCGTCTCTTCCGCCAGCTGCTGGATTTCAGGATCGGTGTAGTAATGCGCGACCATCACCGCATCTCGCTCCTTCAACAGGCGCTTGATTTTTTCACGGTAGAACTGTTTTTCGTCCAGATCTAATGGCACGGGCTTAGGCGGGAAAGGATAGATTGCGGCTTCAGGATCAAACATCACGCTCATCATAGCTTCTCGTTTTACTGGCTTAACAATAATGTCTCTCTTTTGCGTTCTGAACGAAAGATACGACAATTGTGTTTTGTATACTAAACAAGATAGCGCGTTGGGCGGAAAAAGTCACAATATTTGGATAGCAAAAAGGCGCCTTTAGGGCGCCTTTTTACACTGAGATTTAACATCAAGTCACAATGCTAAAATTGGTGGGTCGTGCAGGATTCGAACCTGCGACCAATTGATTAAAAGTCAACTGCTCTACCAACTGAGCTAACGACCCCTTTCGGGACGGGCAAATTGTATTCAGGCTGGTGGGTCGTGCAGGATTCGAACCTGCGACCAATTGATTAAAAGTCAACTGCTCTACCAACTGAGCTAACGACCCGCTCGGATGCTGCCTGAATTCTGTAGTATTGGTGGGGCGTGCAGGATTCGAACCTGCGACCAATTGATTAAAAGTCAACTGCTCTACCAACTGAGCTAACGCCCCGAATGGTGGGTGATGACGGGCTCGAACCGCCGACCCCCTCCGTGTAAAGGAGGTGCTCTACCAACTGAGCTAATCACCCAACGCATACTACCGGGTACTACAGGAAAATCTTAAGTGGTGGGTCGTGCAGGATGACTCGGCTTCGCCTCGCCCTTCGGGCCGTTGCTGAAGCAACGTTATCCTTCACGTCTACCATCTTACTGCTTTGTTAATTGGTGGGTCGTGCAGGATTCGAACCTGCGACCAATTGATTAAAAGTCAACTGCTCTACCAACTGAGCTAACGACCCACTTTTTTCGCGGCTTTCGGGCTGTTCGATATCCCTTGGCAACGGCGGCATATATTACTGATTTAAGAATTCAGCGCAACAAAAATTTCGACGAAGATCACTTAACTGCTTACGAATCAGGCGGCACGACCAGAAATAACGCGATTTCTGGTCATGCGACACTCAACCCATCGATCCAAGACGTTTTTGCGCTTGTTTCGCACCTTCGGTGCCTGGGTACTTGGTGACCACCTGCTGATAAACGGCCTTCGCTTTCGCGCTGTCGCCTTTATCCTGCATGATGACGCCGACCTTAAACATGGCATCAGGGGCTTTAGGTGATTTTGGGTAGTTTTTTACCACTGAGGCAAAATAAAACGCCGCATCATCCTTTTTACCCTTGTTGTAATTCAACTGACCGAGCCAATAGTTCGCATTTGGCTGATACGTTGAATCAGGATACTTTTTCACGAAGTTCTGAAACGCCGCGATAGCATCGTCCTGACGCGATTTATCCTGCACCAGGGCAATCGCTGCGTTGTAGTCAGTATTCGCGTCACCGCTCTGTACAGGCGCGCCTGTGGAGGCTGACGCATCAGCTGCAGGAGCCGGAGTGGCTGTCGCCGCCCCACTCTGATCGCCCGCCGCGGGTTGCGCCGCTGCGCCACCGTTGCTCATGCCGTCGATCTGCAACAGGATCTGCTTCTGACGCTCGACAACCTGGTTCAACTGATACTGACTTTCCTGGATCTGACCACGGAGAGAATCAATATCGTTTTGGTTATCGGAGAGCTGCTGCTGGAGTTGGGTTAAAAGCTGACTGTGAGCATTAGAAATACGCTCGAGTTGAGTGACGCGGTCTTCGACCGAGCCGGAGCCGACACTACTGATTGGTGCCTGAGCAAAAGCGGCCCAGGGGGCCGCTATTCCAACCAGTAACGACAGACTCAATAGTTGATGTCTGAAGTTACTGCTCATGCAATTCTCTTAGTAAACCAGTACGGCACGACGGTTTTTGGAGTAAGCCGCTTCGTCATGACCCAGTACTGCAGGTTTTTCTTTACCGTAAGAAACGATGGAGATCTGGTCAGCAGAAACGCCTTTACCCTGCAGGTACATCTTAACGGCGTTCGCACGACGCTCACCCAGGGAGATGTTGTACTCAGGAGTACCACGTTCGTCCGCATGACCTTCTACGGTGACTTTGTAAGATGGGTTGCTACGCAGGAAGTTTGCGTGCGCATCCAGCATCGCAGCGAAGTCAGAACGGATGTCATACTTGTCCAGATCGAAGTAAACAATGTTGTTCTGCTGCAGCTGCTGCATCTGAAGACGCGCTTGCTCTTCAGAAGACATATTGCCGTTACCGTTAGCGTCCATACCAGTGCCGGCACCCATCATGCCTTCGCCGCTCTGGTCGTTGCTTGCATTCTTGTTGGAAGAACACGCCGCGATTGCCATTACAGGCAGAGCGATCATCAGCCCCTTCAGCACTTTGTTCAGTTGCATTTCTAAGATTCCTTTAGTAATCAATTAATTATTATTTACAGATACGGCGACCAGGCAGGTGATTTTACCTGTCCATCAGTTGCCGGAATACGCGCTTTGAAACGCCCATCTGTAGAAACCAGATTCAGCACAGATCCCATCCCCTGAGAAGAGCTGTAGATTACCATCGTGCCGTTAGGTGCCAGACTTGGCGTTTCATCCAGGAACGTTGACGATAAAACTTGCACGCCACCCGTTACCAGATCTTGTTTGGCAATGTGCTGCTGCCCACCGTTGGAGCTGACCATTACCATTAATTTACCGTCGCTGCTCACGTCCGCATCCTGGTTCTGAGAGCCTTCCCAGGTAATACGCTGTGGAGCACCGCCGTTTACATTCACTTTATACACCTGAGGACGACCCGCCTGGTCAGACGTGAACGCGAGGTTCTGGCTGTCCGGGAACCAGGTTGGCTCAGTGTTGTTGCTACGACCATCCGTCACCTGGCGGATCTGGCCTGAGCCGATATCCATCACGTAGAGGTTCAGGCTGCCGGTTTTAGACAGAGCAAATGCCAGTTTAGAACCATCCGGTGAGAACGCTGGTGCACCGTTGTGACGCGGGAACGAAGCCACCTGACGCACAGCGCCGTTAGCAAGCGTCTGGATAACCAGGGCTGAACGACCGCTTTCGAAGGTCACGTAAGCCAGTTTAGAACCATCCGGAGACCAGGCCGGAGACATCAGCGGCTGTGGTGAACGGTGAACGGTGAACTGGTTGTAACCGTCGTAGTCAGAGACGCGCAGTTCATACGGGAACTGGCCGCCGTTGGTCTGCACCACATACGCGATACGGGTACGGAAAGCGCCTTTAATACCGGTCAGCTTCTCGAACACTTCATCACTTGCAGTGTGACCTGCGTAGCGAAGCCACTGCTTGTTCACTTTATACGAGTTCTGCGCCAGAACCGTACCCGGAGCGCCGCCAGTATCCACCAGCTGGTACGCCACTGTGTAGCCACCGTCCGGATTCGGAGTCACCTGGCCCACGACCACGGCATCAATACCCAGTGCGGACCAGGCAGCAGGTTGAACTTCCTGAGCGGTACCCGGCTGCTGTGGCAGACGAGAACGATCTAATGGATTGAATTTGCCGCTGTTACGCAAGTCAGCCGCAACAATGCCGCCAACGTCTTCAGGTGCAGCGCCAGGGCCTGCCCACTGGAACGGAACAACGCCAATCGGACGCGCGGAGTCCACCCCTTGGGTGATCTCAATGCGTACCTCTGCGTGCAGCAAAGCTGCCCACAGCATAAAGAAACCTACTGCAACACGTAATGCCTGCTTCATCATATCTCCCTTACCCGGGTAACCTTACCCGCGATAATTTAGCAGAATGTTAACAAACTCAAATAGACAAAACTACCAGAACCCTGTGACTAAACCTGGTCTATTTTTCCCCGTTTGCACGGAGAAATTGTGACTTAAGGTTTAAAGTCCAGCGGCGCATTTTTAAAGACTTCATAGACGGCTTGCGAAGGTGGTTTTGGCATCTTCGCCTGACGCGCCGCTGCCAGCGCAGCAGTACACAGGGCCGGATCGCCACCTTCGGACTGAATATCAAGTAACATGCCATCCGGTGCCAGTTTTATCCGCAGCGTACACGTTTTACCGGCATAAGATGAAGCATCATAAAATCGACTTTCAATCGCCGATTTAATCTGCGAGGCATAGCCATTGATTTCAGCGCCTGAAGCGCCGTTATTCTTAGTGTTACCACTTCCTGCTGGCGATGCATTGCTTCCTTTCGCCCCACCGCCCGATTTCGGCGCATTCTTACCTGAACTCAGGTCACCGAAAAGATCGTCAACATCGGATGCCGAAGCTTTCTCCGCTGCAGCTTTTTTCGCTGCGGCAGCTTTGGCGGCTGCGGCTTTATCGGCAGCAGCTTTCTTATCTGCAGCAGCCTTTTCAGCGGCAGCGGCTTTTTTGTCCGCTGCGGCCTTCTCAGCAGCAGCGGCTTTTTCAGCGGCAGCCTTCTCTGCTGCAGCCGCTTTCTTCGCAGCATCGGCAGCGGCTTTCTTCTCCGCTTCCTGAGCGGCTTTCTTCGCGGCCTCAGCTTCTGCTTTTTTCTGTGCGTCAGCAGCTGCTTTCTTCGCTGCTTCTGCTTGTGCTTTTTTCTCTGCGTCGGCGGCGGCTTTCTTCGCCGCATCGGCGGCTTGTTTCGCCTGAGCATCTGCTTTTGCCTTGGCATCGGCTGCAGCTTTAGCGGCCGCCTCTTCTGCCTGCTTCTGCTGCTCTTGCGCTTTTTGCGCGGCGGCTTCAGCCTGTTTCTGTTCGGCAGCCTGCTCTTTCGCCGCTTCTTGCGCCTGCAAACGTTCTTTCTCGAGCTGCTTCAAACGCTCTTGCTCCGCGGCCTGCTTTTCACGCAGTTCCTCGGCTTGCTGTTGCGCCTGTTTATCACGCTGCTCTTCTGCACGTTTTGCACTCGCCTGCTGCTGTTGCTGACGATTATAGTTTTGCACTACCGCGCCTGGGTCCACCATGACGGCGTCGATGGAAGAGCCCCCACCACCGCCGGCTGACGCGTCAATATGCTCATCGAACGAACTCCAGATCAGCACTGCAAAAAGAATCACATGCAGCACCGCGGAGATAATGATCGCTCGCTTAAGCTTGTCGTTTTGTTCGGTTGCCTTTGACACTATCGGTTCCCAAAAACTGTGCAGATGATTAGATCGGTTGCGTCATCAAGCCTACCGACTTAACACCCGCGCTATGTAGCAAGTTCAGCGCTTTAATAATTTCATCGTAAGGCACATCTTTGGCGCCACCGATTAAGAAGACCGTTTTCGGATTTGACTCCAGGCGGCGCTGCGCTTCGGCAATAACCTGCTCTGGCGGCAGCTGATCCATACGATCTTTCTCGACCACAACGCTGTATTGCCCCACGCCGGAAACCTCAATAATGACCGGTGGATCATCATTGCTGCTCACCGCCTGTGATTCTGTCGCATCCGGCAGATCAACTTCCACGCTCTGGGTGATAATCGGTGCTGTCGCCATAAAGATCAGCAGCAGCACCAGCAATACGTCCAGCAGCGGTACGATATTGATTTCGGACTTAAGTTCGCGACGATTTCGTCCACGCGCTCTGGCCATGGTTTACCCCTTGTTACTCTCGGTGCTGGTAAACGCCTGACGGTGCAGAATCGCCGTGAACTCTTCCATGAAGTTGTCGTAGTTCAGTTCCAGTTTGTTCACGCGCTGGTTCAGTCGGTTATAGGCCATAACCGCCGGAATAGCAGCGAACAGACCGATTGCGGTCGCGATCAGTGCTTCTGCGATACCCGGAGCAACCATTTGCAGCGTAGCCTGTTTCACCGCACCCAGTGCGATAAAGGCATGCATGATCCCCCACACGGTACCAAACAGACCGATATACGGGCTGATAGAACCTACCGTGCCAAGGAACGGAATGTGCGTTTCAAGGGATTCCAGTTCACGGTTCATCGAGATGCGCATGGCACGCGATGCCCCTTCAACGACCGCCTCAGGTGCATGATTATTAGCACGATGCAAGCGAGCGAACTCTTTGAAACCGCTATAGAAAATTTGTTCGGAGCCTGAGAGGTTGTCACGACGCCCCTGGCTTTCCTGATACAAACGAGAAAGCTCAATACCAGACCAGAACTTGTCTTCAAAGGCTTCGGCTTCACGACCAGCAGCGTTAAGAATACGGGTTCTCTGGATGATGATGGCCCAGGATGCGATTGAAAAACCAATCAAAATCAACATGATAAGTTTAACCAGAAGGCTAGCCTTCAGGAACAAATCAAGGATATTCATGTCAGTCACTGCTTAAACTCCGCGACAATAGACTTAGGAAGCGCACGAGGCTTCATGATGAGTGGATCAACACAAACAATCAGAACTTCTGCTTCGTTCAGTACTGTGTTCTCTGCGTTGACGATCCGCTGCGTGAAGACCAGTGAGGTTCCACGCATTGATGTTATTTCCGTTTGGACTTCGAGCATATCGTCGAGTCTGGCGGGCGCAAAATACTCCAGCGTCATCTTGCGTACCACGAAGGCAACTCGTTCAGCCAACAAAACCTGCTGACTGAAGTGATGATGGCGCAGCATCTCAGTGCGTGCCCGTTCATAAAAAGCAACGTAGCTGGCGTGGTAGACCACACCCCCGGCATCGGTATCTTCGTAATAGACCCTGACCGGCCATCGAAACAGCGTTGTATTCACTTTACATCCCGGTAATGCAACAAAAGTTTAGAGCTTTTAAACTTCGCTACTATACGCGCGGGAATGATGGTTTGGAATGGGGGAAAGTAAACGGAGAGTAAATTTTTATGGGCTCGGGTAAGCCCATAAGATTAACGGACAGTTCTTATTCAGCTAAAGAAAAAAACAAGTCCTGCGAGAAGCACTAAATCAGCGACCAGCGGGCAGAAAATACCTTGCCAGTGAACGGCTTTCGGGCGAAAGCCCACACCGTGAATGACGCCCGCGCAAACTGCCCACATGATCAAGAAACCATGCCAGATTTCCAGTTCGCTGGTCTTCGCCGCAAAGCGCGACGGGTCCCAGAAAATGCAGCCTGCCAGCAAGAGTGCCATCACTAAGGAAAGCGCCCGTAACGGGCGCTTGTCCATTACCGCATAGATATACTTAATCATTCAGGCTGCCTCTTCGTTGGCTGCGTCTGCTCACCCCAGTCACTGACTAATGTCAGCTCCTGGGGATTCTCAGACTTGCCGCCTCGATGCAGCCCGAATGCTGTCGTATATCGCTTTACGATAACATTCATCATCAGTGCTTTTCTTCACCGGTTTTGGTCGCTTCGATATGTTCGAGCGCCAGCGCGGTAATGACACCAAATGCACAGGCAAGAAGCGTCCCTAAAATCCATGCGAAATACCACATATTCAGCTCCTTACTTAGTACAGGGAATGAGTGTTGCTTTCGATGTCTTCTTTCGTGATACGACCGAACATCTTCCAGTAACACCAGGTGGTGTAGAGCAGGATGATCGGTACGAACACGCAAGCAACATACGTCATCAGGTTAAGCGTCAACTGGCTCGACGTCGCATCCCACATGGTCAGGCTGGCATTCATCATGGTGCTGGAAGGCATCACGAACGGGAACATTGCAATGCCCGCGGTCAGAATGATGCATGCCAGAGTCAGTGAGGAGAAGACGAATGCCCACGCCCCTTTTTCCAGACGAGATGTCAACACGGTCAGCAGCGGCAGCAACACACCCAGAGCCGGGATAGCCCACAGCGCAGGGGTATTGTTGAAGTTCACCAGCCATGCACCTGCCTGACGCGCGACTTCTTTAGTCAGCGGGTTAGAGGGCGCAGTGTGGTTGATAGCCGACGTCACGACATAGCCGTCAATACCGTAAACCACCCACACACCGGCCAGCGCGAAGCAGACCAGCGTCACCAGCGCGGCAACCTGAGCGGTCGCGCGGGAACGCAGGTGCAGTTCACCCACCGTACGCATCTGCAGATAGGTTGCCCCCTGAGTGATGATCATCGCGACGCTCACCACACCTGCCAGAAGACCAAACGGGTTCAGCAGCTGGAAGAAGTTACCGGTGTAGTACAGACGCATGTATTCATCGAGGTGGAACGGAACGCCCTGCAACAGATTGCCGAACGCCACGCCGATCACCAGCGGTGGCACAAAGCTACCGATGAAGATGCCCCAGTCCCACATGTTGCGCCAGCGGGTGTCTTCGATTTTGGAGCGGTAATCAAAACCGACCGGACGGAAGAACAAAGATGCCAGCACCAGAATCATCGCCACATAGAAGCCGGAGAACGCAGCCGCGTAGACCATCGGCCAGGCGGCAAACAGTGCGCCGCCCGCGGTGATCAGCCACACCTGGTTACCGTCCCAGTGCGGGGCGATGGAGTTGATCATGATTCGACGCTCGGTGTCATTACGACCGAGGAAACGGGTGAGCATGCCCACCCCCATGTCGAAACCGTCAGTGACCGCAAAACCAATCAGTAAGATACCGACCAGCAGCCACCAGATAAAACGCAATACTTCATAATCGATCATTTGACGACTCCTGTCTTAGCGTGCCGGCTGAGTAGTCACAGTGGACTGCTCGTAGTGATAGCGACCGGTTTTCAGGCTGCTCGGGCCGAGGCGTGCGAACTTGAACATCAGGAACAGTTCAGCCACCAGGAACAGGGTGTACAGACCGCAAATCAGCAGCATGGAGAAAATCAGATCCCCTGCAGTCAGCGACGAGTTAGCCACTGCCGTTGGCAGCACCTCACCGATCGCCCATGGCTGACGGCCATACTCCGCTACAAACCAGCCGGATTCGATCGCAATCCATGGCAATGGAATACCGTACATCGCGGTACGCAGCAGCCATTTTTTCTGGCCGATACGGTTACGAATCACGGACCAGAAGGACGCCGCGATAATCAGCAGCATCAGGATGCCGCAACCGACCATGATACGGAACGCGAAGTACAGCGGAGCCACGCGAGGAATAGAGTCTTTGGTCGCCATCTGAATCTGTGCTTCAGTCGCGTCAGAGACGTTCGGCGTGTAGCGTTTAAGCAGCAAACCGTAACCCAGGTCTTTCTTCACGTCATTGAACTGATCGCGAACAGCCTGATCGGTTGAGCCTGAACGCAGCTGTTCCAGCAGCGCATAAGCTTTCATACCGTTACGGATACGCCCTTCGTGCTGCACCATCAGATCTTTCAGGCCAGTGACCTGCTTATCAACAGAACGGGTGGCGATGATACCCAGCGCGTAAGGGATTTGAATGGCGAAGCGGTTTTCCTGCGCATCCTGGTCAGGAATACCAAACAGAGTAAACGCTGCCGGAGCCGGCTGAGTTTCCCATTCCGCTTCGATAGCCGCCAGTTTGGTTTTCTGCACGTCGCCCATTTCGTAACCGGATTCATCACCCAGAACAATAACAGACAGGATGGCTGCCATACCGAAGCTTGCTGCGATAGCAAAGGAGCGTTTGGCGAAAGCGAAGTCGCGACCGCGCAGCATATAGTAGGAGCTGATGCCCAGCACGAACATCGCGCCGCAGACATAACCCGAGGCCACGGTGTGAACGAATTTCACCTGAGCAACCGGGTTCAGGACCAGCTCGGCAAAGCTGACCATCTCCATACGCATGGTTTCGAAGTTGAAATCAGACGCGATAGGGTTCTGCATCCAGCCGTTAGCGACCAGGATCCACAGTGCGGACAGGTTGGAGCCTAAGGCCACCAGCCAGGTCACGGCCATGTGCTGAACTTTACCCAGACGGTCCCAACCGAAGAAGAACAGACCTACAAAGGTGGATTCGAGGAAGAAGGCCATCAGACCTTCAATGGCCAGCGGCGCACCGAAGATATCCCCAACGTAGTGAGAATAGTAAGACCAGTTAGTCCCAAACTGGAACTCCATGGTCAGGCCGGTCGCCACGCCCAGTGCAAAGTTGATACCAAACAACTTGCCCCAGAACTTGGTCATATCTTTATAAATCTGTTTGCCGGAAAGGACGTAGACCGTTTCCATGATGGCCAGCAGGAACGCCATACCGAGCGTTAGTGGCACAAATAGGAAGTGGTACATCGCGGTCAAGGCAAACTGTAAGCGCGACAGTTCGACTATATCTAACATCATGACTCCTTGCTCATCGCATGAAGACTCCGAGAGTGAATCCCTTCGAAAGGGTTCACACACATGCCCCAATACAAAGTTATCTGTTTCCCTTCTTCGTGACTTATTCTTCAAAAGAGGAAAAAGCCATGACGAAAGGTTACAAATACGTTAAGAAAAAACTCTAATTGATCCCGCAAATATAATACGCTGCAAAGCCCTTACAATAAACAGGTTTTTATTGAAGGAGATTTACGTTTTACGACGGTGATCAATATATAGCGAATTTACCACTTTTCAGCCAGTTTGATCGCCGACAATTTAGCGCCTTTTAGGGTGCATTTCCAAGCATTAAACATTGATTTAAATCAAAAACGCCTGAATCTGTTAAAGGTGTTTAAATGCATTAGCCATAGTAAATGCAATGTTAATGAGATGTAGATTTGATCGAAGCAATGGTTAGCAAATGCGGAATGGGATATAAACAACAGTGATTTTTTTTAACGTTGCTTGTCGTCTCGCTTTATAAAGCTGACAAACATTTAAGGATAGCGGCTTAGACTTCTTTTTCCATTACGGCAATAGCCCAGGCAAAAATAACATTTATTTCACCCAACGCCAGCTTTCAATTAACACCATCGCGCAACTATAACGTTAACGAAATGATCATCGAAACGTCTTAGCCGGTCCGTTCGTGTAAATTTTAGTCAGGCTGGGTACTGCTGAGGGATGACATGTGCAGACTCATGCCGAAAGAAGTGCCGATGTTCATCGCGCTTCCTGCCCGGCAACCGCCGCCGGGCAGATTTTGCTGCTGCTTAGAGCGTAAACGTCATACCGATGCGGTAGCGCGACTCAGCAATGCACCCTTCCCCTTCGTAGAAACCCTGTTTGTCGAGATAATCATATTCTACATACGGGCTAAACCAGCTGTTCCATTTATAACGCAGCGTAACGGCATTTTCCGTTGACCAGGATTTGTCATTCTTATATTTATAATCATCATTAACATGTTTATATATCGTTCCCTGCCAGAGCACACTCCACTTAGGATTGATTTTATAGCCCAGATACAAGTCCAGACGGTTAACGCTATCCCGATGAGACTCTCCGGCGCTATTCGTGGTTTCATAGGTGTTATAATCATAGCGATAACGTAAACTCGTACTTAAATCCTGAGTGATTTTATAATTCAGCCGGAGATAAGGGCGTATTTGCGTTCCGTTACTGCTCCAGTGATAAATGCCACCGGGCTGGAAACTCCATTTATCCGATAACGGAATCGTGTAATTAGATTCTATTTCATTGTAATCGGTTTTGCTGTCACCCAATGAATGAGCACCGTCAGATTTATCCCCCCCATTGGCTCCCCGGCCATTACTCTTATTGTTTTTATTATCGGTTTCAATACTGGCCCACCAGCCCGTTTTCCAGCTTTCGCTCACCTTGTACCGCGATTCATACGAGTGACTGCCTGCCCTGTAGCCGCCCCGTACGTCAAACGTCAGCGCCTGACAAACCACCGGGCATGCGCTAACACAAGCCAGTAATGTCCATAGCCATTTCTTTTGCATAATTCATCCCTTTTATATTTTATTAACCGTATTGCCGTATTGAACTCGGTGTTGACAACAGGAAGGCATCATATTCATTACTAAAAACAGATCACCTGCATATTTTTAAAAATAAGATCAATCCCACACTTTTTATTGAAATAGCGTTTCGTTTTTATATTTATAAAAAATAGATCATTTGCGCAAATGATTTAATAAAACTAATTCATGCCGCCTATATGTTTTTTAAATAATTTATTATCTATTCTGTTTTTAAATTTGTGACCCTCATCAATTATGACCATCAAATTTTTCCATACGATAAATTGAAATTACATTTCATTTTTACAACAACGAAATTTCAACCAACTCATGGAAGCGATAATGAAGATAAAGAAACTCCGCTGGTACATTATTTCCCTGGTCATGCTGGGGACAATAATCAACTACCTGGCACGCAGTACCCTCGGCGTGGCGGCCCCAGAAATGATGAAAACCCTGAACTTGTCCAGCGAGCAGTACTCCTGGATCGTCTCCGTCTTTCCCTTCACCTACGCCATAGGCGGGATCGCCTGCGGCTTCATCATTGATAAATTTGGCCTGCGCATCAGCTTTGCCGTGCTGGCGGCGCTGTGGTCGTTATGCAACATGCTGACGGCGCTATTCAGCAGCTGGCTGCCGATAGCCTGCCTGCGTGGCGGCCTCGGTTTGACCGAAGCAGCATTTAACCCGGCGGGGATGAAAGTCACCGCCGAGTGGTTCCCGGCGAAAGAGCGCGGGCTGGCCTGCGGGATCTACAGTCTCGGCACTTCCCTCGGAGCGATGCTCGCGCCTCCGCTGGTGGTCTGGGCGATCCTCAACTACAACTGGGAGATGTCGTTTGTGGTCACCGGCGGGATGGGGATTCTGTGGAGTATTTTGTGGCTGGTGTGCTATCGATCGCCGGAAAGCCACCCGGCGCTGCTCAAAGCGGAGTATGACGAAGTTCAGGCGGACAACAGTCTGGTCGTGACGACGGAGAAAGCGACTCTCAGCTCGATGATCAAAGATAAAAACCTGTGGGCCATTTCACTCCCGCGCTTTATGGCCGACCCGGCGTGGGGAACCCTGCACTACTGGATGCCGCTGTATCTGGTCACCGTGCGTCTTATGAATCTGAGTGAAATCGCGATGTTTGCCTGGCTGCCGTTCCTGACGGCGGACCTGGGCTGTCTGGCTGCCGGATACATCTCGAAGTTTCTCAACAATCGCGGCGTACACATTATCAACGCCAAACGCATCACCTTTACCTTCGCGGCACTGCTGATGGTGTCCATGGCCGCAGTCGGCTACGTCGAAAACGTCTATGCTGCCATTGCGCTGTTTTGTATCGCCGGCTTTGCCCATCAGTGTCTGTCGATTACCGTGATCAGCATGTCGTCTGACCTTTTCCCGAAGCAAAAAGTCGCCACCGCTACCGGCTTTGCCGCTTTTACCGGCAGCATGGGCAACTTTGCGTTTAGTCTGTTCCTCGGCGCGATGGTCGCGGTGGTTGGCTACAACGCGTTCTTTATTGGCCTGGGCGTTTTCGATCTGATTGGTGCCGCATTCCTGTGGCTACTCATCAAAAATCCTGCCGCGGCATTGAAACCTGTGGTCGCGTGAATAGCATTATTAAGAGGGAGATTAAAATGAAAATTCTGACACTGTGTTTCACCGGCCTGCTGTGTGCAGCCCCCCTGTATGCTCAGTCTGCTGCGGATCCCTGCCTGACTTATGACTGCCAGCAGATGCTGGAGATCAAAACGAAGATCGCCCAGAATGACGCCGCCTACACGCCAGCCATTCAGGCGCTGATGAAAAAAGCCGATGCGGCCCTACAGCATCCGCCGTACAGCGTAACGCAGAAAAAGCTGGTACCCGCCTCCGGCAACAAACACGATTACTACAGTTTTGGCCCTTACTGGTGGCCAAACCCGGACACCAAAGACCACCTCCCCTACGTCCGCGACGACGGTCATATCAATCCGTCCTCCAAAACCGATGATACGGACAGCGAGAGGATGGCCCATTTCTCTGATGACATCCGCGCGTTAGCCCTGGCGGCGTTCTACAGCGGCGACCCTAAGTATGCGCAAAAGGCGAATACTCAGCTGCAAACCTGGTTCTTGCACAAAGAAACCCGGATGAACCCGAACCTCAACTATGCCCAGGCCATTCCGGGCATCGTGAACGGACGGGGAATTGGCATTATCGACACCCGCGTGCTGATTGATGTCGCCGACAGCATTGTGCTGTTACACAACGCGAAAACTCTTTCGGATCAGGATTTCAAACGCTACCAGCGCTGGTACGCTGACTACACTCGCTGGCTGAAAACCAGTCAGAACGGGCATGAAGAAGCGAACTGGTACAACAATCATGGAGCCTGGTACGACACCCAGGTCACCGCGTTCTCGCTGTTCACCGGAGATAAAAAACAGGCCACAGAGCAGATTGAGATCTTTAAGCATCGTCATCTGATCTCGCAGATCAACAGCAAGGGCGAACTTTCTGCAGAGCTTGAGCGCACCCGCTCCTTCCATTACTCCAGTTTCGCCCTCGCCGCCTATGGCCGAATGGGGCGTTACGGAGAGCAGACCGGCAATGACGTGTGGAATTTCGGGCTCGACAGCCGCACCACCAAAAGCGCGTTTGTCTTCATCAGCGGGCAAATTGGCAAACCGGCCAGCAGCTGGCCTTACAAAGAGTTGAAATACACCCCGGAGGAAGCCACCGGTCCGATGCTGGCTGCGGCGCGAGCCTATAAAGATGCCACCTTTACGCAGAGCGTCGCCGTTTTAAGCAAAGAGAATGCCGATAATATCAACTTCTTAATGCCCGGCTCTCCGCTGGTAAAATAATCGGGTACAGGTGCAGAGTGAAACAATTTACCGCAGAACAACTTGCCGCCGCCCGTCAAAACGTCACCCCGGCGATCCTCGCCGGGCTGATTGAGGGCAACCGCGACATCATCAACAGCGACACGCTGGTGCCCGAAACCGGCTGCGCCACCTGGAACCACTACTTTTTCTGCCCGCAACACAGCGTGCGTCTGCAGTGGAACCGGCACTCCCCCAATAAACATCGCTGCCCCGTGGACGGGGCCGTTTTTACCGGAGAACCCTACTACGGTGCCTGGTGGCGTTGGCTCAACGGGCTAAATGCGAAAGCAACCTATGAACTGAGCCTGCTGTGGCTGCTCACCGGCGAGACGCGCTACCGGGATAAAGTCATCGATATTCTGATGCAGTATGCGAAGTACTATCCCGATTATCAGGAGCACGGCGGTATTCCCTACAATGGCCCCGGCAAAGCCAACGCCCAGACGCTGTGCGAAGCGAATTGTCATGCCGATTTCGCTCGCGGTTTTGATCTGATTCGTTGCGAACTGACGGCCCAACAGGACGAATACATCGCCACCCGTCTGCTGCGCTGCGGGGCAGAGTTTTTAATGCAGCACCGCAGCAATCAGATCCACAATCATGAAGTGAAGATCAGCGCCACCGTCGGCATCATCGGCACCGTGCTGGAAGAGAATGCTTATCTGGAGTTTGCCGTTAACAGCCCTTACGGCCTGCGCTATCAGCTGGAGCACGCCCTGCTGCCGGGCGGATTATGGTTTGAAGGCTCGCTGCACTATCACTACTACGCCCTGGAAGCCTTTTTCGCCTTTGAGAAACTGGCGAAAAACAGCGCGTTTAGCCTGCTGGATCAGCCGTTCTATCCGCAGATGCTCAGCCTGCCGATGGAATTCCTGCTCCCGGATATGACGCTGCCGAAAGTGAATGATTGTGTGAACGGCCAGGAGCGGCTCGGGCATGCGGATATCTATGAATTCGCGTATTTTTATTATGGCGAAGAGGCGTACGGGCAGTTGCTCTCCTGTCTCTATCGCACCACGCCGCGCAATCATATCGACGCGCTGTTTTACGGCCAACCGCTGCCTGCTGACGCCCTGCAAGCTCCGACCGCCAGCGAGCACCATCCCGGCGCAGGTTTTACCCTGATCCGAAACGCGCCCGGACGGGCGGTGTGTATCAAACACGGTCCTTACGGCGGGGAACACGATCATTACGATCGTCTGAACCTGATCGTTTTCAACCGGGGTAAAGCGCTATTTCCCGATCTCGGCACCACGGGCTACGGTGCGCCGCTGCACTACGGCTACTACAAAAACTCTTTTTCACACAATACATTATGCCTGAACGGGCTGAACCAGCCGCCCGCCGTCCCGCGCGTAATTCGGTATGAGGAGACACCTGCTGTTACGTGCCTGATTACCGAAGTGGACTGGCGATCCCCCGCCGCCCTGCCCGACAGTAAAACGCGCGTAGAGTGGGATGAGGACGCTTACCGCGATGTCGTTTTCCGCCGCAGCGTGCAGGTCACGGAGAATCTGCTTATCGACCGTTGGGATGTCGAGAACCCGCACGTCCAGTGCGTGGATGCGATCTATCTGATTCGCGGTGAATCCCAGCCGGATACGCCGCAAACCGGGATCAGCCTGTGTTATCCCTACGTCCACCAGGCCACGCAAATGCCGCTGAACGGTCAGACTAACTTACGCTATCAGGCTGATAAACCCGTCACGATCAGCTGTTTTTCGCTCAGCAACGCGCACATCATTCAGGCCAAAGGGCCGGACAATCCCTCGACGTCTGAACTGGATTACCTGATTTTGCGCAGCCACGACACGCGGGTTTGCTGGGTGTTTGTGACGGATTTAAGCGGCGAAGGTGAAGTGAGTATCGAGGCGTGCGAAGGGGAAATCATCGTGACGGATAAAAGATTACAGCAGGAATACCAGGCATAAAAAAGGCCGCTTTTCAGCGGCCAACCATGTCGAAACGGACATTTATTATGTCAAAGCTCCCCTCACGGGGAGCAGAGAGGATTTACTTAATGATAGCACTCAGTGCTTCGCCGATATCGGCCAGGCTACGAACGGTTTTGACACCTGCGGCTTCCAGCGCTGCGAATTTCTCATCCGCTGTGCCTTTACCACCGGCAATGATGGCGCCCGCGTGGCCCATACGTTTGCCTTTTGGCGCAGTCACACCGGCGATGTAACCGACAACCGGTTTGGTGACGTGATCTTTGATGTACGCAGCAGCTTCTTCTTCTGCGCTACCGCCGATTTCACCGATCATCACGATCGCTTCAGTCTGCGGATCTTCCTGGAACAGTTTCAGGATATCGATGAAGTTAGAGCCAGGGATTGGGTCACCGCCGATGCCCACGCAGGTGGACTGGCCGAAACCGTAGTCGGTGGTCTGCTTAACCGCTTCATAAGTCAGGGTACCAGAGCGGGAGACGATGCCCACTTTGCCTGGCTTGTGAATGTGGCCTGGCATGATGCCGATTTTGCATTCGCCTGGGGTGATCACGCCCGGGCAGTTTGGCCCGATCATGCGCACGCCCGCTTCGTCCAGCTTCACTTTTACCGTCAGCATATCCAGCGTCGGGATGCCTTCGGTAATGGTGATGATCAGTTTGATGCCTGCATCGATCGCTTCCAGAATGGAATCTTTGCAGAACGGGGCCGGAACGTAGATCACGGTCGCGGTGGCGCCGGTCGCTTCTACGGCTTCGCGCACGGTGTTGAACACCGGCAGGCCCAGGTGCGTGGTGCCGCCTTTACCTGGCGTCACGCCGCCAACCATCTGCGTACCGTAAGCAATCGCTTGTTCGGAGTGGAAAGTCCCCTGGCTACCGGTGAAGCCCTGGCAGATAACTTTAGTGTTCTTATCAATCAAAACGGACATTATTTCCCCTCCACTGCGGCAACAACCTGCTGAGCTGCATCCGTCAGACTTTTCGCTGCAATAATATTCAGGCCACTGTCAGCCAGTTTTTTCGCGCCGAGTTCAGCGTTGTTCCCTTCCAGACGAACCACAACCGGGACGTTCACGCCCACTTCTTCTACCGCACCGATGATGCCGTCAGCGATCAGGTCGCAACGCACGATGCCGCCGAAGATGTTAACCAGAACGGCTTTCACATTGTCGTCAGAGAGGATGATTTTGAACGCTTCGGTTACGCGCTCTTTAGTTGCGCCGCCGCCCACGTCGAGGAAGTTTGCCGGCTCGCCGCCGTGCAGTTTAACGATGTCCATGGTGCCCATTGCCAGGCCCGCACCGTTAACCATGCAGCCGATGTTGCCATCGAGTGCGACGTAGTTCAGTTCCCACTGTGCCGCCTGCGCTTCACGCGGATCTTCCTGAGACTGATCGCGCATTTCGCGCAGATCGGACTGGCGGAACAAGGCGTTGCCGTCAGCGCCCAGTTTGCCGTCGAGGCAGATCAGGTCGCCCTGAGTGGTGATGACCAGCGGGTTGATTTCGATCAGCGCCAGATCGCGCTCAAGGAAAATGGTCGCCAGGCCCATGAAAATCTTGGTGAACTGTTGAACCAGTTTACCTTCAAGACCCAGTTTGAATGCCAGCTCGCGACCCTGGTAAGGCATTGGGCCTGCCAGCGGATCGATAGCCACTTTGTGGATCAGGTGCGGGGTCTCTTCCGCCACTTTTTCGATTTCCACGCCGCCTTCAGTAGATGCCATGAACACCACGCGACGGGAGCTACGGTCGACAACCGCGCCGAGGTACAACTCTTTTGCGATGTCGGTCGCGGCTTCCACCAGGATTTGGTTAACCGGCTGGCCGTTCGCGTCTGTCTGGTAGGTCACCAGGCGTTTACCCAGCCAGTGTTCAGCAAAGGCGCGGATCTCTTCTTTGCTCTTCACAACCTTCACACCGCCCGCTTTACCGCGGCCACCAGCGTGAACCTGACACTTAACTACCCAAGGGCCGGAACCAATTTTAGATGCGGCTTCTTCAGCTTCACGTGGGGTAGTACAGGCATAACCCACCGGAGCCGGTAAGCCATACCGGGCAAACAGCTGTTTGGCCTGATATTCATGTAAGTTCATGTGTTCTATCCATCCTTCAGGTAATCGTTATCATAAAGCCTGTAGAGCAGTGCGATTTTGTGCGCCGGGTGGCGCTTCGCTTACCCGGCCTACAGGGCAGGTGAATCTATGGTAGGCCCGGCAAACGCAGTGCCGCCGGGCGCTACTTACTACTACACGTCCAGCAGCAGACGCGTTGGATCTTCCAGCAGCTCTTTAATCGCCACCAGATAACCCACTGATTCACGACCATCAATCAGACGGTGATCGTAAGAGAGCGCCAGGTACATCATCGGCAGGATCTCCACTTTACCGTCAACCGCCATTGGGCGGTCTTTGATGGCATGCATACCCAGAATCGCGCTCTGCGGCGGGTTGATGATTGGGGTAGACATCAGGGAACCGAATACACCACCGTTGGTGATGGTGAAGTTACCGCCGGTCAGGTCTTCAACGGTCAGCTTACCGTCGCGGCCTTTCAGCGCCAGCTCTTTGATTTTCTTCTCGATATCCGCCATGCCCAGGGTATCAACGTCACGCAGAACCGGGGTCACCAGGCCGCGCGGCGTGGAGACCGCCATGCTGACGTCGAAGTAGTTGTGGTACACCACATCTTCGCCATCGATAGAGGCATTCACTTCCGGATAACGTTTCAGCGCTTCAACCACCGCTTTCACGTAGAAGGACATAAAGCCCAGACGGATACCGTGACGTTTTTCAAAGGCGTCACCGTACTGCTTACGCAGGTCCATGATTGGCTTCATGTTGACTTCGTTGAAGGTGGTCAGCATCGCGGTGGAGTTTTTCGCTTCCAGCAGACGCTCAGCCACACGCTTACGCAGGCGAGTCATCGGCACGCGTTTTTCACTGCGTGCGCCAAGCGCAGGCTGTGCTGCAGCAGGCGCTGCCGCCGCCGGTGCTTTGGCTTCTTCTTTAGCCGGCGCTTTCGCCAGATGTTTTTCCACATCTTCACGGGTCAGACGACCGCCGACACCGGTGCCTTTGATGGCGCTGGCTTCGAGATTGTGTTCACCCAGCAGGCGACGGATCGCCGGGCTGAGTGCATCATTCGTTTGTTCTTCCAGAGATGCCTGCTGACGCTGAGCCGGAGTGGACTCTTTGCTTTCAGACTTGGCGCTGGACTCTTTACCCGCGCTGTTGCCTTCACGCAGGCGGCCGAGGATCTGACGAGAAGTCACGGTGGTGCCTTCGTCTTCCAGCACTGCATCCAGAATGCCATCCGCCGATGCCGGTACTTCCAGTACCACTTTGTCAGTTTCGATTTCTACCAGCACTTCATCGCGCTTAACGCTATCGCCCGGTTTTTTATGCCAGGTCGCAACCGTTGCGTCAGCGACGGATTCAGGCAGGTCGGGAACAAGAATATCTACGCTACTCATTTTGTATCCTTAAATTATTCGACGTTCAGCGCGTCATTCACCAGATCTTGCTGTTGCTTCTGGTGAACGGACATATACCCTACCGCCGGAGAGGCGGAGGCCGGGCGACCTGCGTAACGCAGGGCGGACCCAAATGGAATCACATCACGGAAATGATGCTGGCTGCAGTACCATGCGCCCTGGTTGAGCGGCTCTTCCTGGCACCAGACAAAATCATGCACGTGTGCGTACGGTTTCAACGCTTCCTGCACCGACTGATGCGGGAACGGATAAAGCTGCTCGATACGCACGATGGCGACATCTTTCTGATCTTTCTTGCGGCGCTGTTCCAGCAGGTCGAAATAAACCTTACCAGAACACATCACCACGCGCTTCACGCCTTGCGGATCGAGGTCATCAATCTCGCCAATCGCGGGCTGGAAGGTACCGTTCGCCAGCTCATCGAGGCTGGACACCGCCAGCGGATGACGCAGCAGGGATTTCGGCGACATCACCACCAGCGGACGACGCATACCGCGCAGCGCCTGACGACGCAGCATGTGGTAAACCTGAGCCGGCGTAGATGGCACGCAAACCTGCATGTTCTGCTCAGCGCAGAGCTGCAGATAACGTTCCAGACGCGCGGAGGAGTGCTCCGGACCCTGCCCTTCGTAGCCGTGCGGCAGGAGCATCACCAGGCCACACATACGGCCCCATTTCTGCTCGCCGGAGCTGATGAACTGGTCGATCACCACCTGCGCACCGTTGGCGAAGTCACCGAACTGCGCTTCCCAGATGGTCAGGGTGCGAGGTTCTGCGGTGGCATAGCCGTATTCGAACGCCAGAACGGCTTCTTCAGACAGCACGGAGTCCCAGACCTTGAACTGGCCCTGACCGTTATGCACGTGCTGCAGCGGAGTGTAAGTGGAACCGTTGGTCTGGTTGTGAATCACCGCGTGACGGTGGAAGAAGGTCCCACGGCCTGCATCTTCACCGGACAGACGCACCGGAATGCCTTCGTCAACCAGCGTTGCGTAGGCCAGATTCTCTGCGCCGCCCCAGTCGAACAGCTTCTCACCGGACGCCATGGACTGACGGTCGGAGTAGATTTTCTGCACGCGGGATTGCATCTCGATGGCTTCTGGTACGGTGCTGATGCGTTTCGCCAGCTCCTGCAGACGCTTCATCTCGACCTTGTTCGGGTAGCTCTCATCCCACTCGTGGTTGAGGTACGGCGACCAGGTAAAGGAGTGCATGTTCATCGGACGCAGCTCTTTCACCACGCACTCGCCGGCATCCAGCGCGTCGCGGTAAAGGTTAACCAGCTCGGTGGCATCTTCGAGGGTCGCGATTTTGTCCGCTTCCAGTTTGTCGGCGTAGATTTTACGCGGCGTTGGATGCTTTTTGATTTTCTGGTACATCAGCGGCTGGGTTGCACTCGGCTCGTCCGCTTCGTTATGGCCGTGACGGCGATAGCAGAACAGGTCGATGAACACATCGCGTTTGAAGGTGTTACGGAAGTCCAGCGCCAGACGGGTGACGAAAGCGACCGCTTCCGGGTCATCCGCGTTCACGTGGAAGATCGGCGCCTGCACCATTTTACCGATGTCAGTACAGTACGGCGTGGAGCGCGCATCCAGTGGGTTAGAGGTCGTGAAGCCCACCTGGTTGTTAATCACGATGCGAACGGTACCGCCCACTTCGTAACCACGCGCTTTGGACATGTTCAGGGTCTCCTGAACGACGCCCTGCCCGGTCACCGCCGCATCACCGTGAATGGTGATTGGCAGCACTTTATTGCTGCTTGGCTCGTCCAGTCTGTCCAGACGTGCGCGCACGGAACCGATAACCACTGGGCTGACGATCTCCAGGTGCGACGGGTTAAACGCCAGCGCCAGGTGGACAAGGCCACCGTTGGTTTCGATATCTGATGAGAAGCCCATGTGGTACTTCACGTCACCGGTACCGAGGTGTTCTTTATGTTTGCCCGCGAATTCGTCGAACAGGTCCTGCGGTTTTTTACCCAGCACGTTAACCAGTACGTTCAGACGACCACGGTGCGCCATACCCAGCACCACTTCACGGGTGCCGCTGTTGCCCGCATGACGGATCAGCTCTTTCAGCATTGGCACTAAGGCGTCGCCGCCTTCGAGGGAGAAGCGTTTTGCACCCGGGAATTTCGCACCGAGGTAACGCTCCAGACCTTCTGCTGCGGTCAGTTCGCTCAGGAAGCGTTTTTTCTCTTCAACGCTAAAGCTGGCGTGGCCGGTTACCGATTCGATGCGCTGCTGGATCCAGCGTTTTTCGTCGGTGGAGGTGATGTGCATGTACTCGGCGCCGATGGAGCCGCAGTAAGTTTGTTTGAGCGCCTCAAGCAGCTCTCCCAGCTTCATCGTGTCTTTGCCGCTGGCAAAGGAGCCGACGTTAAAGCTTTCCTGGAAATCTGCCTCGGTCAGATCGTGATACGCCGGATCAAGATCCGCCACACGTTCTTGTTTCCACAGTCCCAGCGGATCGAGGTTCGCATGCTGGTGACCACGGAAGCGATAAGCATTGATGAGCTGCAGGACTTTAACCTGCTTCACATTGGTGTCAGGGTCAGAGATCGAGGAAGAGTAACGTGAGGCATCCTTCGCCAGACGACGGAAATAATCACGTGTTTTGGAATGGAATTGATCCGGTTTGACCCCAGTGCCAGGTAACTGCTGGAACATGGAACGCCAGTTAGCGTCCACTGAGTCAGGATCGGTTAAGAAGTCTTCATAGAGCTGTTCGATCCAGCTTTGGTTTGCACCAGAGAGGAAAGAAGAGTCCAGCCAGGCTTTCATTGCGCCGTTCTGCATCGTGATCCCTTAAGCATTTTTATGCTTATTTCGCCGTAGAAACTACCACGCACACCTCGTGTACGTGCCGGGGTTCACCTGCGAGCTCTTATGTTGTCTTGGGCTCGCGAAGGAACCTTTAAAAACTGTCTGCACTTCAGGGCAGTTTTTAGAGGTTTCCTACAATTTATCTTTGCCCGGTGGCGCTCCGCTTACCGGGCCTACTTTACGTAGGCCGGATAAGCGAAGCGCCATCCGGCGGTGTTACTTAGGCACTGCGCTGCAACAGCATCGACTTAATATGGCCGATGGCGCGCGTCGGGTTCAGCCCCTTAGGACATACACTGACGCAGTTCATGATGCTATGGCAGCGGAATACGCTGAAAGCATCACTCAACCCTTCGAGACGGCTGTCGGTTTCGGTATCGCGGCTGTCAATCAGGAAGCGATACGCAGCCAGCAGACCGGCCGGGCCGATAAACTTGTCCGGGTTCCACCAGAACGACGGGCAAGAGGTCGAACAGCATGCACAGAGAATACACTCATACAGACCATCAAGTTTTTCACGCTGCTCTGGCGACTGTAAATGCTCGCGAGCGGGTGGATTTTGCCCATTATTCAACAAGTAAGGCTTAATCTTCTCATATTGTGCATAGAATTGCCCCATGTCCACCACCAAATCGCGAACGACCGGCAGGCCAGGCAGAGGACGGATCACAATTTTCTGCCCCGCACGCTGCAACGCCGAAATCGGGGTGATACAGGCCAGGCCATTTTTACCGTTCATGTTCACGCCGTCGGAGCCACAAACCCCTTCACGGCAGGAGCGACGGAACGACAGTGTCGGGTCTTTTTCTTTCAGCTGCATTAACGCATCAAGCAGCATCATGTCGCGACCTTCTTCCGCTTCCAGGGTGTAATCCTGCATATGCGGAGCGTCATCAACATCCGGGTTATAACGGTAAACTGAGAATTCGAGTTTCATTATCCTGTCTCCGCATTAATAGGTACGAATCTTCGGCGGGAACGCCGGACGCAGTTTCGGCTCCATATTGACGCTACGACGCGTCATGGATTCCGACTCTGGCAGATACAGGGAATGGCACAGCCAGTTTTCATCGTCACGATCCGGGAAGTCGAAGCGGCTATGGGCGCCACGGCTTTCGGTACGGAAGTTTGCGGAGACGGCCGTTGCATAGGCGGTTTCCATCAGGTTATCCAGCTCCAGGCACTCGACGCGCTGGGTGTTGAACTCGCTGGAAGTATCGTCCAGACGGGCGTTTTTGAGGCGCTCGCGGATCGCTTTCAGCTGCTCAAGCCCTTTGGCCATCGCATCGCCTTCGCGGAAGACCGAGAAGTTGTGCTGCATACACTCTTGCAGCGCTTTGCGGATTTCCACCGGATCTTCGCCGTCGCGGTTGCCGTTCCAGCGGTTAAGACGCTCAAGGGAAGCTTCAATGTTCGCTTCAGTCGCATCGCGCAGATCGCCCTGCTCGGCGATAGATTCCTGCAGATGCAGGCCAACCGCACGACCAAACACCACCAGGTCGAGCAGCGAGTTGCCGCCCAGACGGTTCGCACCGTGGACCGATACGCAGGCGATTTCGCCGACGGCGAACAGGCCAGGAATCACCACGTCTTCGCCCTGCTCGTTCACGGTCAGCGCCTGACCGGTCACTTTGGTCGGAATACCGCCCATCATGTAGTGGCAGGTTGGGATAACCGGAATTGGCTCTTTTACCGGATCAACGTGCGCGAAGGTGCGCGACAGCTCCAGGATGCCCGGCAGACGGGATTCCAGAACGTCTTTACCCAGGTGATCCAGTTTCAGTTTCGCGTGCGGGCCCCACGGACCATCGCAGCCGCGACCTTCACGGATTTCGATCATGATGGAACGCGCCACCACGTCACGACCTGCCAGGTCTTTCGCATTCGGGGCATAACGCTCCATGAAGCGCTCGCCGTGTTTGTTCAGCAGGTAACCACCTTCACCACGGCAGCCTTCTGTCACCAGAACGCCAGCACCGGCGATGCCGGTCGGGTGGAACTGCCACATTTCCATATCCTGCACAGGCACGCCCGCGCGGATCGCCATACCTACGCCGTCGCCGGTGTTGATGTGGGCGTTGGTGGTGGACTGGTAAATACGGCCTGCGCCGCCGGTCGCCAGCACGGTCGCGCGGGCTTTGAAGTAAACCACTTCACCGGTTTCGATGCACAGAGCGGTACACCCGACCACTGCGCCATCTTCATTTTTCACCAGATCCAGTGCATACCACTCGGAGAAAATAGTGGTGTGGTTTTTCAGGTTCTGCTGATACAGGGTGTGCAGCAATGCGTGACCGGTACGGTCAGCCGCTGCCGCAGTACGTGCCGCCTGCTCACCGCCGAAGTTTTTCGACTGGCCGCCAAACGGACGCTGATAAATGGTGCCATCTTCCAGACGGGAGAACGGCAGGCCCATGTGATCCAGCTCCAGAATCGCTTCCGGGCCGGTCTTACACATATATTCGATGGCGTCCTGGTCACCGATATAATCGGAGCCTTTCACCGTGTCATACATATGCCATTCCCAGTTATCTTCATGGGTATTACCGAGCGCCACGGTGATACCACCCTGGGCTGATACGGTATGGGAACGGGTCGGGAAAACTTTAGAGAGCAGCGCACAGGTCTGGCCGCTCTGGGAAATTTGCAGCGCCGCGCGCATACCTGCGCCACCGGCACCAATCACAACAGCATCAAATTCTCTGACTGGCAGTTTCATCACACACCCCACACCACAACAAATCCATAAATAACGTAAACCACCAGAGCGACAACGATCACCAGCTGCAACGGCAGGCGAATCGCGAGAGGTTTAACGTAATCGGTCAACACCTGCCACATGCCAATCCAGGCATGAATAAGGATGGAGAACAGAGCCAGCAGGGTGAACACTTTGGTGAAGGCAGATCCGAAGAACCCGCTCCAGATCTCCCACGTCAGTTCGCCGCTGGTCGCGAAGAAACCGATCATGTAGATGATGTAAAGCGTGAGGACGATGGCGGTAGCGCGGACCAGAATGAAGTCATGTACGCCGTTGCGTCCTAATGCGGAGGCGTTGCTTACCATACGAGGACTCCTGCAAGAATTGAGAGCACGACTGTAATCACAAAGGAAATATTGGCAGAGCGTTTCCCTGCTTCAAAAGTCTCTTCCAGATAGCCAAAGTCCATCATCAGATGGCGAACGCCAACCACAACGTGGTATGCCAGCGCGGTGAGAATGCCCCACATGATAAATTTCACGAAGAAGCTGCTCATAATGGCAGAGGCCTGGAGGAATCCTTCAGGAGAAGAGAGGCTGGTCCCCAGTAACCACAGCAGAATACCCACTGCCACGAACGTAATCACACCGGAGACACGGTGGAGAATGGACGCTATTGCCGTTACGGGGAATCGGATCGTTTTGAGATCCAGATTGACAGGTCTTTGTTTTTTCACATTTCTTATCATGAATAACGCCCACATGCTGTTCTTATTGTTTCCTTCCTCCGGTCTGCGTGCGGGTCAAGCAGCGTCCTTTCTATAACTACGCGTCATGGTAAACATTGCTTCCAAATGCTAAAACGACACGTTACAACGCTGGGTGGCTCGGGATTGCAGGGTGTTCCGGAGACCTGGCGGCAGTATAGGTCGTTCACAAAACCATTACAATTAACCTACATACAGTTTGTCGGGTTTTATGCGGAACAGTGATCAGAGTCACGATAACAACATTATTTTAAATTTTAATCATCGCATTTGACAAAGATTAAACATTATTGTTACAAACAACAGCAGAAAAGGCATATAATGCGCAAAAGTTATGAGGTCTCTCTTTCACCTGAGATTTAGTTATGTAACAGTGTGATGGTATTGACCGAAGTTATCAGGACAGTTATTAGTGATATACAGGTTTGAATAATTCGGACTGCGAAGACACTGATTTGCTGTTGTTTCTCTGATTTTTCATTCGTTTACCTGCAAGGCGCCATAGCTCTGTACCCTGGTTTCTCCTCGCGAGCTGAGCGGCAAGCCAAATAACAAACTGGTAACGATGTGATAAACAGCTGAAAGCGAATCCGTTTTAAACACGCAGGCATTCGAGCTAGATCAAGGCGGCAAGCCAGAGAATCCCTGGGAGCATAGATAACTATGTGACCTGGGTTCGAGGGCGCAGCCAACGCAGAGCTAGCTTGAAGGACTAAGTGTTTCGTGGTCTTAAGCATAAGGCGCTAAGGAGACCGTAAATGGCTGATACAAAGGCAAAGCTCACCCTAAACGGTGACACTGCTATTGAACTGGATGTGCTAAAAGGCACGCTCGGTCAGGATGTTATTGATATCCGTACTCTGGGTTCTAAAGGGGTATTTACCTTTGACCCTGGCTTCACCTCCACCGCATCTTGCGAATCCAAAATCACCTATATCGACGGTGACGAAGGTATCCTGCTCCACCGCGGTTTCCCCATCGATCAGTTAGCCACCGAATCCAACTATCTGGAAGTGTGCTACATCCTGCTGAACGGCGAAAAACCGACGCAGGAACAGTACGATGAGTTCAGAACCACCGTCACCCGCCACACCATGATTCATGAGCAGATTACCCGTCTGTTCCATGCATTCCGTCGTGATTCGCATCCGATGGCCGTGATGTGTGGGATTACCGGTGCGCTGGCGGCGTTCTACCACGACTCCCTGGACGTGAATAACCCACGCCATCGCGATATCGCGGCATTCCGTCTGCTGTCCAAAATGCCAACCATGGCGGCGATGTGTTACAAATATTCCATCGGTCAGCCATTTGTTTACCCGCGTAACGACCTCTCCTATTCAGGCAACTTCCTGAACATGATGTTCTCCACACCGTGCGAAACCTACGAGGTGAACCCGGTGCTTGAGCGCGCAATGGACCGTATTTTGATCCTGCACGCTGATCACGAACAGAACGCATCGACCTCTACCGTCCGTACCGCAGGCTCTTCAGGCGCCAACCCGTTCGCCTGTATCGCTGCCGGTATCGCCTCCCTGTGGGGACCGGCGCACGGTGGCGCCAACGAAGCGGCACTGAAGATGCTGGAAGAGATCAGCTCCGTTGAGCACATTCCTGAGTTCGTGCGTCGTGCGAAAGACAAAAACGACTCCTTCCGCCTGATGGGCTTCGGTCACCGTGTTTACAAAAACTATGACCCGCGCGCGACCGTCATGCGTGAAACCTGCCACGAAGTGCTGAAAGAGCTGGGTACTAAAGATGATCTGCTGGAAGTGGCGATGGAGCTGGAACATATCGCGCTGAACGACCCGTACTTCATCGAGAAGAAACTGTACCCGAACGTCGATTTCTACTCTGGCATTATTCTGAAAGCGATGGGCATTCCGTCTTCCATGTTCACCGTGATCTTCGCGATGGCGCGTACCGTCGGCTGGATTGCCCACTGGAACGAAATGCACAGCGAAGGCATGAAAATCGCGCGTCCGCGTCAGCTGTATACCGGCTACGACCAGCGTGATTTTAAGTCTGATGTGAAGAAGAAGTAAGAATCAGCCCGGTCATGTACCGGGCTCATGTTCGAATGTAGGCCGGGTAAGGCGCAGCCGCCACCCGGCTTTTTTTATTCCTGCGCAGGAATTGCCGGGCGGCACTGCGTTTGCCCGGCCTACGGTAATAACTCAGCCGTATATATCTTTTGTAGGCCGGGTAAGGCGCAGCCGCCACCCGGCTTTTTTATTTCCGCGCAGGCATTGCCGGGCGGCACTGCGTTTGCCCGGCCTACGGTAGTAACCCAGCCGTGTATATCCTTTGTAGGCCGGGTAAGGCGCAGCCGCCACCCGGCTTTTTTACTTCTGGCACTGCGGGCACCAATAAAATGGCCGCGACGACAACATCGTTCGCTCAATCGCCCCGCCACATCGCTCGCACGGCTTCCCTTCGCGATGAAACACCTTAAAACGGAACAACGCCCCGTGATGTTTATTCTCATCGACCACGCCGCGCGTGTTGTAGGAAAGACGAGGAATCTCCAGCAGCGCGTGAGACAAAGCATCAAGCTGAACCTCATTGAGCTCGGACGCCTTACGTTGTCCTGCCAGACCCACTTCCCACAGAATTTCGACGCGCAAATAGTTGCCTAACCCGGCGAGAAACGCCTGTTCGAGCAGCAGCCCGGAAAACTGGCGATTGCGAAACGCGGGCGACAGCAGCCGGGCTTTCACCTCGTCTGCCGTCAGACGCAAATCCAGCACATCCGGCCCCACCCGCTGCAGGAACGGGTGAGTGAGCAGTTGCTCCGGCGTTAACATCTCAATATCCGAGGCGCTGTAGAGCAAAATGGCCTTCTCCGCCGTCTGCAATCTGACGCGTAACACCCGGTTGGTTTGTAACTGCTCACCCACATTAATCACCCGCCAGACGCCATAAAGCTGATTGTGGCTATATAACGTCAGGTTATGGGTGAAATGTGTCAGCAGGGCTTTGCCGCGCGTCTCGATATGGGTCACGCTTTGCCCGATAAGCTGAGCTTCATAGGGTTTTAACTGAGGGAAAGCAAACCACGCATCGGTGAGTGGTTTGCCCTTTATCGCCGCCTCCAGGCTATCCGCCGCGCGGCGGATCTCCGGACCTTCTGGCATCTTTGCTCCTTTGTTAGTGCGTCGCGCCGCCTACGATTTTGACGTCATCCGTCTGGCGCAGCGCCACTTCAATTGCCACGATGAGCGCCGCTTTCACCGTTTGCGCCGCCATGCTCGGTGCGCCCGGATGGGCTGCGGCCTGTTCCGGCAGGTAAGGGATATGGATAAACCCGCCCTTCACCTCAGCGCTGTCGCTGATTTTATGCAGCAATCCGTACATCACGTGGTTGCAGACGAAGGTTCCCGCCGTCTGAGAAACAGACGCCGGAATACCGCTTTCGCGCATCGCCGCCACCGTCGCCTTGATCGGAAGCCGGGTAAACCACGCCGCCGGACCGCCCGGCACAATGGGCACATCAATCGGCTGCTGGCCGCGATTATCCGGGATCCGCGCATCGTCCACGTTGATGGCAACGCGCTCGACGGTCACATCCACGCGCCCGCCCGCCTGTCCGACGGCAATCACCACCGCCGGATTAAGTTCATCGATCGCCGCGTTCAGCACGCTTAAGGATTCGCCAAACACGCAGGGAAGCTGGCGCGTCACCACGCGACAGCGGTCGATAATACTTCCCTCAAGCTGGCTGACCACTTCCCACGAAGGGTTAACGGTCTCGCCGCCAAAGGGCTCAAAACCGGTGACTAATACATAACGCATCGTCTCTCCTTACAGGAACATCAGGAAATACAGCAGGAACACGTTGGCAATCAACAGCAACACGCCGGTCGGCACCTGCGCTTTGATCACCGCATTTTTATCCGGCAGCTCGAGCAGCGCGGCGGGCACGATGTTAAAGTTCGCCGCCATCGGCGTCATCAACGTGCCACAGTAGCCGGAGAACATACCGATCGCCGCCATTACCGCCGGGTTACCGCCGTGCTGCAGCACCAGAATCGGAATACCGATCCCCGCCGTCACAATCGGGAACGCCGCGAATGCATTGCCCATCACCATGGTGAGCAGCGCCATGCCGATGGCATACACCGCCACGGCGATAAAGCGGCTGTCCACCGCCAGATAGGTTTTCGTCAGCCAGGAGATGCCGTCGCCCACGCCCGCGGCGGTAAACAGCAGGCCCAGGGTGGCGAGAATTTGCGGCAGGATAAACGCCCAGCCGATGGAGTCCAGCAGACGGCGCGCTTCCTGAAGAGGCTGATGCACTTTTTCGTGCGTCATTTTGACCGCCATCGCCAGGCCAATCAGCGACCCGACGGTCATGGAGAAGAGCGTGACCAGCGTCGAGTGATTCCCCGGCCCAAACAGACCGTCCTGCAGCCCTGGCACATGGTTAAACATCAGCACGCCCACCACCGTCACCACCGGAATGGCGAGCGCCGGGTAAAACAGTCGGTTGCCGAGCCGCTTCGCACTGGCCTCCCGCTCTTCGGGTTTACGCTGGTGATAGCTGCCGAGCTTCACGCCGCCAAAACCGGCGATCAGGGCCAGGCCGACAACGGCCACGCCGACGGCAATGTGTACCGTGCGCTTATCGCCCACCAGCTGATAGGTCCAGTCACCGAGGAGAAAAATCAGGCCGTAGACGCCCCAGAACAGGCCGGTAGTGATGCGTCTGGGGTTGGCTTTATCGCGGAACGACATCACCGCGACGATCAGCAGGACCAGCCCTGCCAGCCAGTAGAGATAACTTTGCTGGAAATTCATGACGCATCTCCCTGCGAGTGAGCGGTTTTCGCCAGCTCGCGCTCAAGATGCTTGTCCAGCCGCCACAGGCGGGTGGCGTGAATGATAAAGGCACAGATCGCCGTCGGAATGCCCCACAGGGCGATGTGCAGCGGCTCGGTCTGAATCCCGCCAGACTCCAGCATAAAGTTATGCATAAAGATGATCGCCCCGAAGGCAACGAAGATATCTTCGCCGAAGAACAGCCCGACGTTGTCCGTCGCCGCCGACATCGCCCGCAGGCGATAGCGCACCGCGCCCGGCAGCTCGCCATATTTTTTCTCCGCCGCACCCTCTGCCATCGGCGCCAGCAGCGGTCGCACCATCTGCGGATGCCCGCCGAGACTGGTCAGGCCCATTGCTGCCGTGGCCTCGCGCACGAAGAGATAGACAATCAGCAAGCGCCCTGCCGTCGCGCTGTGGATTTTAGCGATCCACGCCTGGGCGCGCTCTTTCAGACCATGCCGTTCGAGCAAGCCGATAACGGCTAAAGGAATCAGAAGGATATAGGGAAGGTTACGGGTATTGAGGAACCCTTCGCCCAGCTTTTCAAGGATGGTGGCGATGGGCATATGCGCCGCCACGCCGGTGACAATCCCGGCGACTATGACCACCAGCACCGGATTAAAACGTAAGATAAACCCGACCACGATCACCGCAATACCGATGAGTGGCCAGAGCGATAGCGTCTCTGCCATTTTTTCTTCCTGTCGTTGTTTAGTGTTATGTTGTGTTTGCTTTTGTGCGTTATGCACTGATTTTTATATTATTTAACTCAAATTCTTTGCGCAAGCGACGAGCAAATTCCAGGGCGTGTTCCCCGTCGCCGTGCAGGCAAACGGTCTGCGCATGCACGGTGGCCCATTCGCCTGTAATGCTTTTCACCTGGCCGCGCTGCACCATCTCCAGAGTTTGCGCCAGCGCCTGCTCTTCATCGGCAATCAGCGCCCCCGGCTCGCTGCGCGGAACCAGACTGCCGTCGGCGCGATAGCCGCGATCGGCAAACACCTCTTCGCGGGTCGCGAGCCCGTAACGCTCTCCGGCGCGGATCAGTTCGCTTCCCGCCAGCCCGACCAGAATCAAACCGCTGTCGACGTCATGCACCGCGCGAGCAATCGCGTCAGCCAGCTGTGCATCTTTTGCCGCCTGGTTGTAGAGCATCCCGTGGGGTTTGACGTGACGCAGTTGCCCCCCTTCGGCGCGGACAATCGCCGCCAGCGCACCAATCTGGTACAGCATCTGGGCGTAAACCGTCTCCGGCGGCAGGTTCATGGCCGTGCGCCCGAAGTTCTCCCGGTCGGGAAAGCTCGGATGTGCGCCAATCGCCACGCCGTTTTTTAACGCCTCGCGCACGCTCTCGCGCATGGTCTGCGCATCCCCGGCGTGAAATCCGCAGGCGATATTCGCCGACGATACCAGCGTCAGTAACTCGGCGTCGCTCCCGCAGCCTTCGCCCAGATCCGCATTTAAATCAACGACGATCATTCAACCTCCATGCCAGTTGTTCGATGAACTGCTTCTGCACGCGCCGCGCCTCGAGCGCCTCTTCCAGCGTACAGGCCACAAAATGGATCGGCTGCCCGAGCGGGATTTGCGCCAGATGGTACATGTCCGCCTCAATGATGCAGGCGATACGCGGATAGCCGCCGGTGGTCTGGGCATCATTCATCAGGATAATCGGCTGACCGTTGCCCGGCACCTGGATCACCCCCGGCAGCAGGCCATGTGAGACCAGTTCGCGATCCGTGGTACGAGCCAGCTGCTGGCCCTGCAGTCGGTAACCCATGCGGTTACTCTGCGGGCTGAGCTGCCACGGCAGACGCCAGAAGGCATCCTGCGAGGCCTGATCAAACTCGTGATACTCCGGCCCCGGCAGGGCGCGGATCCGGTTGCTCCACAGCAGCTGTTTCACGCCCTGCGCTTCAGCAAATTCACGCGACGGCTCGCCCAGCGGCAGGTTGTCGCCATCCTTCAGCAGTCGCCCTTCGAAGCCGCCAATACCGGTTTTGAGATCGGTGCTGTAAGAGTTCATCACCTGGGGGACATCAATTCCACCGCTGACCGCGAGATAGCTGCGCATACCGTGCTGCGGGCGGTGGAGCGTCAGACGCTGCCCGGCTTTCACCTGCAAGCGCCAGCCGGTCCAGACCGCCGCGCCGTCCAGCGTGGCGTCACAGCCTGCGCCCGTCAGGGCAAACCAGCCGTCGCGGGCAAATTCAAAACTACACTGCCCGAGGGTTATCTCCAGCGCCGCGGCATTGGCGTCGTTGCCCACCAGCAGGTTGGCAATCTGTAGCGCCGGTTTGTCCAGCGCGCCGCAGTAGCTGATCCCGGACTGACGTAAACCGGTGCGACCGCCGTCCTGCACCGAGGTGTATAACCCCGCGCGAATGACCTTCAACATACCCCCTCCTTCTGCGGCACAAACCGCACGGTATCGCCCGGTCGCAACAGCACCGGCTCTTCGCGGTGAGCATCAAACAGCGCCAGCGGAGTCAGGCCGATAAGCTGCCAGCCGCCCGGTGAGGCGAGTGGATAGATACCGGTTTGCTGCCCGCCGATACCCACAGATCCCGCCGGAACCTGCAGGCGCGGCTCGCCGCGACGCGGGGTGTGAAGCTGCTCCGGCAGCCCGCCCAGATAGGGAAAACCGGGCTGGAAACCGAGGAACCACACCACGTAGTCCACCGAGGCGTGCAGTTCAACGACCTGTTTTTCCGAAAGCCCGGCGTGGCGCGCGACCTCGCCCAGATCCGGCCCCGCCTTTTTGCCGTACACCACCGGGATCTCGATAAAGCGCGACTCCGGCTCCAGCGCCTCGCTCTCTTCCCACCAGCGTTGTAAGCGCTCGATGGCGTCCAGCGCCACCGACTGCGGATTGCGCAGTACCACGGTAATGTTGTTCATCCCCGGAATGGCTTCCACCACTTCCGGGATTTCGGCCAGCCGCTGAGTTAAGCGCCAGATTCGTTTTTGCGTGGTGATCGTGACCGGAGGTTCCAGCTCCAGCACCACCGCCGTTTCGCCTAATAAATAACAACGCGCTCGCTGCACTTACGCACCTCTCATCAGGCAGGATTAGGGATATCAATAAAGGTCACATCGAGATCGGTATTTTCCGTCAGCCACTCGCTCAGGGCGCGAATGCCACCGCGCTCGGTGGCATGGTGCCCCGCTGCGTAAAAATGCAAACCCTGCTCGCGGGCAGAGTGAATGGTCTGCTCGGAGACTTCACCGGTAATAAAGGCGTCGACGCCGAAGCGCGCGGCACTGTCGATAAAGCCCTGACCGCCGCCGGTACACCACGCCACGCGTTTCACGAGATCCGGGCCGGTGTCACCGCTCCACAGCGGACGACGGCCCAGACGCGCCTCAATCCAGGAAGCAAGTTCCAGGCCAGGAACCGGCATAGAGAGCTCGCCCCACGGCACCAGCGGTTCGATTTCGCCCATCACGGTGATGCCGAGAAGCTGAGCGAGCTGGACGTTGTTACCCAGCTCCGCGTGCGCATCCAGAGGCAAGTGCCAGCCATACAGGTTGATGTCATTCGCCAGCAGGGTTTTCAGGCGGTTACGCTTCATGCCGCGAATGATCGGCGCTTCGTTTTTCCAGAAATAACCGTGATGCACGATCACCGCATCTGCCTGCAGACGCACTGCTTCATCCAGCAAGGCCTGGCTTGCCGTGACGCCGGTGACAATCTTTTGCACCGTTTCACGCCCTTCCACCTGCAGGCCGTTTGGACCGTAGTCGCTGAAGCTGGCGCTGTTCAGCTTTTCATTGATTAAGGTTTCCAGTTCGCTGTTTTTCATCATCACTCTCTTACGCTTTGCGGGCGGCTTCATAGGCCGCCAGTGTGGCGACTCGCGCCTGTTTATGGTCAACAATCGGGCGCGGATAATCGAGCGTTTCGCCCGTTTTATCCGCCCACGCCCAGGGTTCATGAATCGATTTACCCGGCACATCGGTCAACTCCGGCAGCCACTGGCGGATAAACTCGCCGGTCGCGTCAAATCGTTGGCCCTGAGTTGTCGGGTTAAATATCCGAAAATAAGGTGCGGCGTCGGTTCCGGTCGAGGCCGCCCACTGCCAGCCGCCGTTGTTAGCCGCCAGATCGCCGTCGATCAGCTGCGAAATAAAATATCGCTCCCCGGCGCGCCAGTCGATCAGCAGGTCTTTGACCAGGAAGCTGGCGACGATCATTCGCAGGCGGTTGTGCATCCACCCCGTTTCGTTGAGCTGGCGCATCGCCGCATCGACAATCGGATAGCCCGTCTGACCGTTTTGCCACGCCTGTAATTGCTTGTCATCCTGCTGCCACTGCACCTTATCCGTCCAGCGGATGAAGGGGCGATGTTTACATAAATCAGGATGATAGGTCATCAGATGACGATAAAATTCTCGCCAGATCAGCTCGTTAAGCCACACCGCACCTGCGCCGCCGTCCAGCGCCTGCGGCTGTTCCGCCAGCAGGCGATGCAAACACTGGCGCGGGGAAAGCACGCCCAGCGCCAGGCACGCCGATAAACGGCTGGTGCCTTCGACGGCGGGGAAATCGCGCTGTTCTTCATACTCCGCGGCGTGGTCTTTGCAGAACTGGCGCAGCTGCGCAATCGCGGCTTTTTCGGTCGCGGGGAAGTGGTCCGGGTTGAAATCGGCCTGGGGATAATCGAAGTTGAGATCATCTGAAACGCTCAGCGCCGCTCCGCGGCTCGCAGGGGCGGCGACGCACTCCGGCAGGCCCTCTTTCAGGCGTTTCAGATACGCGTTTTTGAACGGCGTAAAGACTTTATACATCTCGTGACTGCCGGTCATGACGCTGCCGGGCGGCAACATCACGCTGTCGTCAAAGCCCTGACAGACGACCGTATCCAGCCGTTTTTCCAGCTCCCGGTCGCGCTGCTGTTCGTTGAATTCGTACTGGTAGTTGTAAAAAAGATGGGTGACGTCATGCTCGTCGCAGACTTGCTGAACTTTTTCGCTCTGCGCGGCAAAGTCGTTCACCTCGGCATAAATCAGCGGAATGCCCTTCTGTGCCAGGCCTTGCTGCAGCTCATTGAGATGCGCGCGCAGATACGCCGCCTGTCGCGGCGCCATGCCGTGCGCACGCCACTGTTCGGGCGTGGCGATAAACAGGGCCAGCACGCGGGCGTGTTGCGACCGGCAAGCCGCAGCGAGCGCGATGTTGTCATGAAGGCGCAGATCCGCGCGAAACCAGACCAGATGCGTGGTCATAACACTCCTGAATAATTGTCCATAACCTAAGCGTAGCGTTTCTGACCGCAGGCCGAAACCGCGTCGTCACTCCCTTAAACGGCGAGATGACGAACTCTATAATGTTTAAGTTATGTTACAGGAGCAAGTGTAACCTTCGCTCAGATAGCGTGAGGTAAACTACAGACACAAAAAAACCGCCACATCTCTGTGGCGGCTCGACATTGCTGTGTGAGTCTTTGCTTTATCTTAGTAAAAATCGCAGGTCGCTTTTTCGGCCTGGTCCATCCATACCGGTTTCTCGCTGGTTTTCGCCCAGACGCGGTGCAGATAGCTGTAAAAACGGGCACGGTCTTTCCAGAATAACATCACTGGCAGCGCCACAATCCCGGCCACTACGGCGAAGGTGCGACGTAAAAAGACAACATGTGCTGGAAACTCTTTATACAGGTCCATGATTTTCTCCCCTATAGCTTGGCCGGAAACGTTATCCGGAAAATTCAAAAGTGGTTATCTGGCTAAAATAGTACCGCTTTGTTTGTAATTTTACTACTCATCCGACCACTTATTTTCGTCCGTTTAGTGAATATTTACATTCCGCCTGTAATTAAGTTACATAAAAGTTAACAAGATACTTACCATTAGTTAAATTAGGGTCTTGCCATTTTTATACTTTTTTTACACCCACCCCACTGATTTTTGCGAAATCTTTGCGCCATAAATCCTACCTTTTGCACAACGACAAAAGTCACCCGGAGGTGAATTGTGAGTGCAGGTCTGATTGCTGGCATCGTGCTGGTGTTCCTGTTGTTGGGCTATCTGATTTATGCCCTGATTAATGCGGAGGCCTTCTGATGGTGGCCCAGGCATTTTTACTGATCGCCAGCTTCCTGCTGGTGCTTTTCGTGCTTGCAAGACCGCTAGGAAGCTGGCTGGCGCGGATGATTAACGGCGGCGCGCTGCCGGTAGTCGGCGGCGTCGAAAACGGGGTATGGCGCATACTGGGCGTGAATACCGAGGAGATGAACTGGCGTCAGTATCTGACGGCGATTTTACTGCTGAACATCGTCGGGCTGGCGTTTCTGTTCGCGATGCTGATGCTGCAGGGCATCCTGCCGCTGAACCCGCAGCAGCTGCCGGGCCTGTCATGGCATCTGGCGCTTAATACCGCGGTGAGTTTCGTCAGCAACACCAACTGGCAGTCCTATGCCGGGGAAACCACCCTGAGCTATTTCAGCCAGATGGTCGGGTTAACGGTGCAGAACTTCCTCTCTGCCGCCAGCGGTATCGCGGTGATCTTCGCCCTGACCCGCGCCTTTGCCCGTCAAAAAATCAACACGCTCGGCAACGCGTGGGTCGATCTCACACGCATCACCCTGTGGGTGCTGCTGCCGATTTCTCTGCTGATTGCCCTGTTCTTTATCCAGCAAGGGACGTTGCAGAATCTCCTGCCCTACTCGTCTTACACTTCGCTTGAAGGAGTGAAACAGATGCTGCCGATGGGTCCGGTGGCGTCGCAAGAGGCGATCAAAATGCTCGGGACCAACGGCGGCGGCTTCTTTAACGCCAACTCCTCGCATCCGTTCGAAAACCCGACTGCGCTGACCAATTTCGTGCAAATGCTGGCGATCTTCCTGATCCCCGCCGCGCTCTGTTTTGCGTTTGGCGATGTGGTGAGCGATCGCCGTCAGGGCCGCACGTTGCTGTGGGCGATGTCGATTATCTTCGTGGTCTGCGCGGCGCTGGTGATGTGGGCGGAATGGCACGGTAACAGCCACTTCCTGCAGCTGGGCGCTGACAGCAGCATCAATATGGAAGGCAAAGAGAGCCGCTTCGGCATTCTCGCCAGCAGCCTGTATGCCGTCGTCACAACGGCAGCCTCCTGCGGGGCGGTGAACGCGATGCACGACTCCTTCACTGCGCTGGGTGGGATGATCCCCCTGTGGCTGATGCAGATTGGCGAAGTGGTCTTCGGCGGCGTCGGGTCTGGTCTGTACGGCATGCTGCTGTTCGTTCTGCTGGCGGTGTTTATTGCCGGGCTGATGATTGGCCGCACGCCGGAGTATCTGGGCAAGAAAATCGACGTCCGTGAAATGAAGCTGACAGCCCTCGCTATCCTGGTCACACCGGCTCTCGTGCTGATCGGCACCGCGCTGGCGCTGATGACCGAAGCCGGGCGCAGCGGCATTTTCAACCCTGGCATCCACGGCTTTAGCGAAGTGCTGTACGCCGTCTCGTCTGCCGCTAACAACAACGGCAGCGCCTTTGCCGGGTTAAGCGCCAACTCACCGTTCTGGAACTGCCTGCTGGCGTTCTGCATGTTCTTCGGCCGCTTTGGGGTCATCGTGCCGGTGCTGGCTATCGCCGGGTCGCTGGTGAGCAAAAAGATCCAGCCGACGTCGACCGGGACATTGCCAACCCACGGCGCGCTGTTTATTGGCCTGCTGATTGGCACCATCCTGCTGGTCGGTGCCCTGACCTTTATCCCCGCCCTCGCTTTAGGCCCGGTCGCGGAACATCTTTCTTTACGCTAACAGAGCGGAGATATCAGTCATGAGTCGTAAACAACTGGCCCTCTTAGAACCGACCTTGGTTCGCCAGGCGTTGATGGATGCGGTAAAAAAACTCAGCCCGCGCGTGCAGTGGCACAACCCGGTGATGTTTATCGTCTGGATTGGCAGCGTGATCACCACTGTGCTGGCCGTCGCCATGAGCACCGGACACCTGACGGGCGATGCCCTCTTTACCGGTGCCATCAGCCTGTGGCTGTGGTTTACCGTGCTGTTCGCCAACTTTGCCGAAGCGCTGGCGGAAGGCCGCAGCAAGGCACAGGCCAACAGTCTGAAAGGGGTCAAAAAGACCGCCTTTGCCCGCAAACTGCGTGAGCCGAAATACGGCGCACAGATGGATCACGTCCCGGCCGATGAGCTGCGCAAAGGCGACGTGGTGCTGGTGGAAGCCGGTGACATCATCCCCTGCGACGGGGAGGTGATCGAAGGCGGCGCATCGGTGGACGAAAGCGCTATTACCGGGGAGTCCGCCCCGGTGATCCGCGAGTCCGGCGGTGACTTTGCCTCGGTCACGGGCGGGACGCGCATTCTCTCCGACTGGCTGGTGATCCAGTGCAGCGTTAACCCCGGCGAAACTTTCCTCGACCGGATGATCGCCATGGTCGAAGGCGCGCAGCGTCGTAAAACGCCGAACGAAATCGCGCTGACCATTCTGCTGGTGGCCCTGACCATCGTCTTCCTGCTGGCGACCGCCACCCTGTGGCCGTTCTCGGCCTACGGCGGCACGGCGGTGAGCGTCACGGTGCTGGTGGCTCTGCTGGTCTGCCTGATCCCGACGACCATCGGCGGCCTGCTGTCGGCGATTGGCGTGGCCGGGATGAGCCGGATGCTCGGCGCGAACGTCATCGCCACCAGCGGTCGTGCGGTCGAAGCGGCGGGCGACGTGGATGTGTTGCTGCTGGATAAAACCGGGACCATTACGCTGGGCAACCGTCAGGCGTCGGATTTCCTGCCTGCGCCTGGCGTGGATGAGAAAACCCTGGCCGACGCGGCGCAGCTCTCGTCGCTGGCCGATGAAACACCGGAAGGCCGCAGCATCGTGATTCTGGCGAAACAGCGCTTTAACCTGCGTCAGCGCGACGTGCAAAGCCTGCATGCCACCTTTGTGCCCTTCACGGCGCAGACGCGGATGAGCGGGATTAACATCCAGGACCGCATGATCCGTAAAGGCTCGGTGGACGCCATTCGTCGCCACATCGAGGCCAACAACGGTCACTTCCCGCCGCAGGTCGATCAGCTGGTGGAAAGCGTGGCGCGCCAGGGGGCTACGCCGCTGGTGGTCGCCGAAGGGGCGAACGTACTCGGCGTAATTGCCCTGAAAGATATCGTCAAAGGCGGCATCAAAGAGCGTTTTGCCCAGCTGCGTAAGATGGGGATCAAAACGGTGATGATCACCGGGGATAACCGCCTGACCGCCGCGGCCATCGCCGCTGAAGCCGGTGTGGATGATTTCCTCTCGGAAGCGACGCCGGAAGCGAAACTGGCGCTGATCCGTCAATACCAGGCCGAAGGCCGTCTGGTGGCGATGACCGGCGACGGCACCAACGACGCCCCGGCGCTGGCCCAGGCCGACGTGGCGGTGGCGATGAACTCAGGAACCCAGGCCGCAAAAGAAGCGGGCAACATGGTCGATCTGGACTCTAACCCGACCAAGCTAATCGAAGTGGTGCACATCGGGAAACAGATGCTGATGACCCGCGGATCGCTCACCACTTTCAGTATCGCCAACGACGTGGCGAAATACTTCGCCATTATTCCGGCGGCGTTTGCGGCCACCTATCCGCAGCTTAACGCTCTGAACGTGATGCACCTGCACTCGCCCGCGTCGGCGATCCTCAGCGCCGTGATTTTCAACGCCCTGATTATCGTCTTCCTGATCCCGCTGGCGCTGAAAGGGGTGAGCTATAAACCGCTGACCGCTGCCGCCATGCTGCGCCGCAACCTGTGGATTTACGGTCTTGGCGGATTGGTGGTGCCTTTTATCGGGATCAAACTTATCGACCTGTTACTGACCCTGTTCGGGCTGGTTTAAGAGAGAAATCAAATGACTATGTTACGTCCCGCTATACTTCTGTTTATTCTGCTCTCCCTGATGACCGGCGGGCTTTACCCGCTGGTCACCACCGCGCTGGGCCAGTGGTGGTTTAAGGATCAGGCCAACGGTTCGCTGATTCTGCAAAACGGCGAGAGTCGCGGTTCGCGCCTGATTGGGCAGAATTTTAGCGACGCGGGCTACTTTCAGGGGCGTCCTTCCGCCACCGCCGAAAGCCCGTATAATCCGATGGCATCGGGGGGCAGCAATCTGGCCGGAAGCAATCCTGAGCTGGATAAAGCCGTGAGCGAACGCATCAGCGCCCTGCGCGCCGCCAATCCGCAGGCGAATCCGACGGTGCCGGTTGAGCTGGTCACCGCTTCCGCCAGCGGCCTGGATTACAGCCTGACGCCCGCGGCCGTGGCGTGGCAAATTCCGCGCGTCGCTACCGCACGCGGGCTGACTACCGACCAGGTGAGCAAACTGGTCGCCGAGCACACGCAAAAACCGCTGGTGAGTTTTATCGGGATGCCGGTCATAAACATTGTTGAGCTGAATATGGCGCTGGACGCGCTAAGGAAAAACTAAATGACCGACGAGCCCCTGCGTCCGAATCCGGACAAGCTGCTTGAACAGACCGTTGAAGCGCACCGCGGCAAACTCAAAGTGTTTTTCGGCGCCTGTGCGGGCGTCGGAAAAACCTACGCCATGCTGACGGAAGCGCAGCGTTTACGGGCCCAGGGGCTGGATATTCTGATAGGGGTGGTCGAAACCCACGGGCGCAAAGAGACGGCGGCGCTGCTGGAGGGGCTGGCGACACAGCCCGCCCGCCGCATCAATCATCGCAGCCGCCTGGTCACCGAGTTTGATCTCGACGCCGCCCTCGCCCGCCGCCCGGCGTTGATTCTGATGGACGAACTGGCGCACAGCAATGCGCCAGGCTCGCGCCACCCCAAGCGCTGGCAGGATGTCGAAGAGCTGCTGGAAGCGGGCATCGACGTCTTTACCACCGTTAACGTCCAGCATCTGGAAAGCCTGAACGACGTCGTCAGCGGCGTGACCGGAATTCAGGTGCGCGAAACCGTCCCCGATCCCTTTTTTGATTCCGCCGATGAGGTGGTGCTGGTCGATCTGCCCCCGGACGATCTGCGCCAGCGCCTGCACGAAGGTAAAGTCTATATCGCCGGTCAGGCCGAACGCGCCATCGAACATTTCTTCCGCAAAGGAAACCTGATCGCCCTGCGCGAGCTGGCCCTGCGCCGCACCGCCGACCGGGTGGACGATCAGATGCGCGCCTGGCGTGACCGTCAGGGGCAGGATCGCGTCTGGCATACCCGCGATTCGATTTTGCTGTGCATCGGGCATAACAGCGGCAACGAAAAACTGGTCCGCACCGCCGCGCGGCTGGCGGCAAAATTCGGCAGCGCCTGGCATGCGGTTTATGTGGAAACGCCGCACCTGCACGCCCTGCCAGAGAATCAGCGGCGCGCGATCCTCAGCGCCCTGCGCCTTGCCCAGGAGCTGGGGGCGGAAACCGCCACCCTCTCCGATCCGGCCGAAGATAAAGCGATTCTGCGCTACGCCCGGGAGCACAATCTTGGCAAAATCGTCATCGGCCGCCGTCAGAACCGCCGCTGGTTTAGCCGGGAATCTTTTGCCGACAAACTGGCGAAACGCGCGCCGGATCTGGATTTAGTGATTGTCGCCCTCGATGAAAAACCGGCTCCCCTGCCCGGTCGCACGCCGGACGCGCGCACCTTTGGCGATAAATGGCGCATCCAGCTCAGAGGCTGTCTGGTCGCGACGGTGCTCTGCGCTCTGATCACTATTGTCGCCAGCCAGTGGCTGATTGCCTTTGACGCCGCCAACCTGGTGATGATCTACCTGCTCGGCGTGGTGGTCGTAGCGCTGCTATACGGACGCTGGCCGTCGGTGCTCGCCACGGTGATTAACGTCGCCAGCTTTGACCTCTTTTTCATCGCCCCGCGCGGGACGCTGGCCGTGTCAGATGTGCAGTACATTCTGACGTTTGCCGTGATGCTTACCGTCGGGCTGGTGATTGGGAATCTCACCGCCGGGGTGCGCTATCAGGCGCGTATCGCCCGCTATCGTGAACAGCGCACGCGTCATCTGTATGAGATGTCGAAATCGCTGGCGGTTGGGCGCACACCGCTGGATATCGTCCAGACCAGCGAGCAGTTTATTCGCTCCACCTTCCAGGCGAGCAGCCTGATTTTGCTTCCGGATGAGCACGGCAAACTGCGCCCCTTGACCTCCGCCAACGGCATGACGCCGTGGGATGAAGCCATCGCCCGCTGGAGTTTCGATAAAGGTCTGCCTGCCGGTGCCGGAACCGACACCCTCCCCGGCGTGCCTTATCTGATTCTGCCCCTGCGTAGCGCCGACAAAACGCTCGGGCTGGTGATTGTCGAGCCGTCGAATCTGCGCCAGCTGATGATCCCGGAACAGCAGCGTCTGCTCGAGACCTTCACCCTGCTGGTCGCCAGCGCTCTGGAGCGTCTGGCGTTGACCACCAGCGAAGAGCAGGCGCGGCTCGCGAGCGAACGCGAAAGCATTCGAAACTCCCTGCTGGCGGCATTGTCCCACGATCTGCGCACCCCGCTGACGGTGCTGTTTGGTCAGTCGGAGATCCTGACCCTGGATCTGGCGGCGGAGAACTCCCCGCACGCCCCGCAGGCCAGCGAAATCCGCCAGCACGTCCTGAACACCACCCGGCTGGTGAATAATTTGCTCGACATGGCGCGCATTCAGTCCGGCGGATTTAACCTGAAAAAAGAGTGGCTGACGCTGGAAGAGGTGGTCGGCAGCGCGTTGAAAATGCTGGAACCGGGGCTGGGTGGACGTCATATCACCCTCAATATGCCGGAGCCGCTTACGCTTATTCATGTCGACGGGCCACTGTTTGAGCGGGTGCTGATTAACCTCCTGGAGAACGCGGCGAAATATGCGGGAGCAAAAGCGGAAATTGGCTTAACGGCGGGCGTCGCCCATCAGGCGCTGCGTCTGGAGGTGTGGGACGACGGGCCGGGCATTCCGGCGGGTCAGGAAGCGGCGATATTTGAAAAGTTTGCGCGCGGGAATAAGGAGTCGGCAATCCCCGGCGTCGGGCTGGGGCTGGCGATATGCCAGGCGATTGTCGACGTGCACGGCGGGAGCATCACCGCCCACAACCGCCCGGAAGGTGGGGCCTGTTTTTGTGTTACACTTCCGCTGGATGCCCCGCCAGAACTTGATGAATTACCAGAGGATTTGTGATTAACGTCCTGATTGTTGAAGATGAACTCGCCATTAGCCGTTTCCTGCGCGCCGCGCTGGAGGGAGATGGCTTGCGCGTGTACGACGCCGGGACATTACAGCGCGGCCTGATCGAAGCGGCCACCCGCAAACCCGATCTGGTGATCCTCGATTTAGGCCTGCCGGACGGCGACGGTCTCGATTTTATCCGCGAAGTGCGCCAGTGGAGCCAGATGCCGATCATCGTGCTCTCGGCGCGCGCCGAAGAAACGGACAAGATTGCGGCGCTGGACGCCGGCGCCGATGACTATCTCAGCAAACCCTTTGGGATTGGCGAACTTCAGGCGCGGCTGCGCGTGGCGCTGCGCCGCCACAGCGCCACGACCCCGTCCGATCCGGTGTATACCTTTTCCGATATTCAGGTCGATCTGCCGGCGCGCCGCATTTTGCGCGGCACGGAAGAGATCCACCTCACCCCGATTGAGTTTCGCCTGCTGGCAGTGCTCCTCAACAACCACGGCAAAGTGCTGACGCAGCGCCAACTGCTGAACCAGGTCTGGGGACCGAATGCCGTCGAGCATAGTCACTATTTACGCATATATATGGGCCACCTTCGTCAAAAATTAGAGATGGACCCCGCACGCCCCCGCCATTTATTAACTGAAACCGGTATCGGTTATCGGTTTATGCTTTGAATATTTATTCAGAATTAACTCAACTCAAATAATATACTCTCCTTTTATCCATTCATTTATTAAGCCGCTCCTGGTATATGATCGCCTTAAAATAAATAAACACACCTAAAATACATTGCATTAACATTATTAATACAAAGCAGCGTTATGCACTGCGCTATTCACGCAAAACGAATATTTATTTCTGATTTGATCGGTTATTGGTGATCTTCTTCACGGTTTAGCGCCCTTTCCTGGATAAAATGGCCGTGCTTTCAATTACTGAAAGGAAAAATGCTCATGGAAAACAATAATCGTTTAATGCCTCATATCAGGCGAACAACGCATATTATGATGTTCGCCCACCGCAATAGCTTTGATTTTCATTTCTTCAACGCCCGGTAGTCCTTCGACCCAGGGCGCGTCTGCTTACAGGTTATCCTGAAATCTCCTGACTTACAGGCACTTGCCTGTGGGCGCTGCGCTCCTTTTCCTTAAATCCGCTTTTTTCCGTCACCGGACGGCGTGGATTTATTTCATCTAAAAGCAATGAACTGATTTTTTATCAGCGGCTCCTCTTTGCTTTTTTTCCGGAATATTTCGATTTCATTTTTATACGAAGTCGAAGGACAAATATTGCCTAAAATAAAGAGATAAATATGAACATGCTAAAAATCGCTGCCAGCCGTGCCTGCCCGGACTGCTTTACCACCACACGCGAAATGATTGACGTTGGCGCCACCGATTATATTGATGTCGCTGCCGTGGTTCTGGCTGTGGGCGATATTTTTAATGGCACCATTGAAGAAATAGAAGCCACCGGATTTGGCATTCCGGTCTTTATTGCCACCCACAAAGAAGAGATCGTTCCGGCTGAATATTTATCCCGCATTCACGGGGTATTTGAGTGCAACGACACCAGCAACGACTTCTACGGACGTCAGCTCGAAGCCGCCGCCGTGAAGTATGAAACTCAGCTGCGCCCGCCGTTCTTCCGCGCGCTGGTGGATTACGTCAAACAGGGCAACAGCGCCTTTGACTGCCCGGGGCATCAGGGCGGCCAGTTCTTCCGCCGTCACCCTGCCGGGAATCAGTTCGTCGATTTCTTCGGCGAGACGCTGTTCCGCTCCGATCTGTGTAATGCTGACGTGGCGATGGGCGATCTGCTGATCCACGAAGGCGCGCCCTGCACCGCGCAAAAACATGCGGCGAAAGTGTTTAACGCCGACAAGACCTACTTCGTACTGAACGGGACGTCATCTTCAAATAAAGTGGTGCTGAATGCTCTGCTGACGCCGGGCGATCTGGTGCTGTTTGACCGCAACAACCATAAATCCAACCACCACGGCGCGCTGCTGCAGGCGGGGGCAACGCCGGTTTATCTGGAAACCGCGCGCAACCCGTACGGCTTTATCGGCGGGATTGACGCTCATTGCTTCGAAGAGAACTATCTGCGTGAACTGGTGGCGGAAGTGGCACCGGGCAGGATGCGCGATCAGCGCCCGTTCCGCCTGGCGGTGATCCAGCTCGGCACTTACGACGGCACTATCTATAACGCCCGTCAGGTGGTTGATAAAATTGGTCATCTGTGCGACTACATTCTGTTCGACTCCGCGTGGGTCGGCTACGAGCAGTTCATTCCGATGATGGCCGATTGCTCCCCGCTGCTGCTGGAGCTGAACGAGAACGATCCGGGGATTCTGGTCACCCAGTCGGTGCATAAGCAGCTGGCCGGGTTCTCCCAGACTTCGCAGATCCATAAAAAAGACAGCCACATCAAAGGTCAGCAGCGCTATGTTCCGCATAAACGCCTCAACAACGCCTTCATGATGCACGCCTCCACCAGCCCGTTCTATCCACTGTTTGCCGCCCTGGACATCAACGCCCGCATGCACGAGGGGCAAAGTGGCCGCAACATGTGGATGGACTGCGTGGTGAACGGCATCGAAGCCCGGAAGCTGATCCTGCAAAACTGCCAGTATATCCGTCCGTTTGTGCCGGATATGGTCGATGGCAAACCGTGGGAAAGCTGGCCGACGGCGGAGATCTCTTCCGATCTGCGCTTCTTCCACTTCGTGCCGGGCGAGAACTGGCATGCGTTTGAAGGCTACGCCGAGCATCAGTATTTTATCGACCCGTGCAAACTTCTGCTGACCACACCGGGCATCAACGCTCGCACCGGTGAGTACGAAGATTTTGGCGTCCCGGCGACTATTCTCGCCAACTTCCTGCGCGAAAACGGCATCGTCCCGGAGAAATGCGACCTCAATTCGATCCTGTTCCTACTGACGCCTGCCGAAGACATGGGCAAGTTGCAGCAGCTGATCGCCCAACTGGTGCGTTTCGAGAAACTGCTGGAAACCGATGCGCCGCTGAAAGAGGTGCTGCCGTCAATCTATAAACAGCATCCTGAGCGCTACGCCGATTACTCCCTGCGCCAGATTTGCCAGGAGATGCACAACCTCTACGCGCGCCACAACGTGAAACAGCTGCAAAAAGAGATGTTCCGCAAGGCGCACTTCCCGACGGTGAAAATGAATCCACAGGAGGCGAACTACGCCTATCTGCGCGGCGAAGTCGAGCTGGTTTCCCTGCGCGATGCGGAAGGCCGAATTGCGGCGGAAGGCGCCCTCCCTTACCCACCGGGCGTGCTGTGCGTGGTTCCTGGTGAAGTCTGGGGCGATGCGGTGCTGCGCTATTTCACCGCGCTGGAAGAAGGGATCAACCTTCTGCCGGGCTTCGCTCCTGAGCTTCAGGGCGTGTATGTCGAAGAGTGCGACGGGCGCAAACAGGTTCGCTGCTACGTGATTAAGCAGCCCGCCGCTCGGCCCGCGCTGCTGAAAGGGGAAACATTATGAGTAAGAAATCCAACAAGATGGGCGTGGTGCAGCTTACCGTATTGACCATGGTGAATATGATGGGCTCGGGCATCATCATGCTGCCGACCAAACTCGCGGAAGTGGGGACGATCTCGATTATCTCCTGGCTGGTGACGGCGGTGGGTTCGATGGCGCTGGCGTGGGCTTTCGCCAAATGCGGGATGTTCAGCCGTAAGTCTGGCGGCATGGGCGGTTACGCGGAGTATGCCTTCGGCAAGTCGGGCAACTTTATGGCTAACTACACCTACGGCGTGTCGCTGCTCATCGCGAACGTAGCAATTGCGATTTCGGCGGTCGGATACGGCACGGAGCTGTTCGGCGTGGCGCTGAGTCCGGTGCAAATCGGGCTGGCGACCATCGGCGTGCTGTGGCTCTGTACGGTGGCCAACTTTGGCGGCGCGCGCATCACCGGGCAGATCAGTAGCGTGACCGTCTGGGGCGTGATTATTCCGGTCGTGGGTCTGTGCATTATCGGCTGGTTCTGGTTTAGCCCGACGCTGTACGCCAACTCCTGGAACCCGCACCACGTGCCGTTCTTCGCGGCGGTCGGTTCGTCTATCGCCATGACGCTGTGGGCTTTCCTGGGTCTTGAATCGGCGTGTGCCAACGCCGAAGTGGTGGAAAACCCGGAACGCAACGTGCCGATTGCGGTACTGGGCGGGACGCTGGGGGCGGCGGTGATTTACATCGTCTCCACCAACGTGATCGCCGGGATTGTGCCGAACATGGATCTGGCGAACTCCACCGCGCCGTTTGGTCTGGCGTTTGCGCAGATGTTCACCCCGGAAGTCGGGAAAGTGATCATGGGCCTGATGGTGATGTCCTGCTGCGGTTCGCTGCTCGGCTGGCAGTTCACCATTGCGCAGGTGTTCAAATCTTCTGCGGACTCCGGTTATTTCCCGAAAATCTTCTCGCGTGTCAGCAAGTCCGAGGCACCGATTCAGGGGATGCTGGCGATTGTGATCTTCCAGAGCGGCCTGTCGCTGATGACCATTAGCCCGTCCCTGAACAGCCAGTTCAACGTGCTAGTGAACCTGGCGGTGGTGACCAACATCATTCCGTATATTCTGTCGATGGCGGCGCTGGTGATTATTCAGAAGATGGCGAACGTCGATCCGCGTAAAGCTAAGATCGCGAATTTCGTGGCGCTGGTTGGGGCGATTTATAGCTTCTATGCCCTCTACTCTTCCGGGCAGGAAGCGATGCTGTACGGCGCGATGGTGACCTTTATGGGCTGGACGCTGTACGGTCTGGTATCACCGCGGTTTGAGTTGAAGAATAAGCACAGTTAAGTCAGGCACAAAAAAGCCCGGTGGCGCTGACGCTTACCGGGCCTACGAGGTAAAAGCAAAACGGCAACCCGAGGGTTGCCGTTTTTAATGTTTTCGCCCTCTCCCTGTGGGAGAGATACCGTCTTGTCGGTTATCCGGCAAGCGGTATTTCAGCATTAAATTCTCGTCCGGATTTCACCACGCCATAGGCCAGCTGGAGCAGTTTTCTCATCCCGGCACATACGCGTTCCTTCCC
>NZ_JASSOT010000071.1 GCF_030238365.1 Lelliottia wanjuensis
TGTGGTGGTACAGCACGAAAGTGGGGGTGATCGACCTGAAGAAAAGGTCGATCACCATGGGTAAAGGATGTTAAATAGTGTTCACCATGTCCCCGAACACCTGTCTACCATGTCTCCGGACCGTACACTCCCACGGGGAGAGGGCGAAAACATTAAAAACGGCAACGATGTTGCCGTTTTGCATTTACCCTGTAGGCCGGGTAAGGCGAAGCCGCCACCCGGCTTTTTTGGCTTACAGAACCTTATGCGGACCAAAGCATTCGTAATGAATCTGCTCTGCATTCACACCCAGCTTAACCAGCTGACCCGCTGCAAACTGCATAAACCCGACCGGACCGCAAAGATAAAACTGCATCGCCGGATCGCTGAACAACCCTTCCTGAGCCCGTAAATCCATCAGCCCTGCGCTATCAAACCGGTCTCCGCTTTCAGGCTGATTAAACCAGACGTGAGACGCGAAGCGCGGCAGCGAGGCACCCAGCGTTTTCACTTCGTCAGCAAAAGCATGTACCTGGCCGTTTTGTGCCGCGTGGAACCAGTTAACCTGCGCACTGTGGTTTGACGCCGCGAGGGTATCCAGCATCGCCAGCATCGGCGTTTGCCCGACGCCCGCTGAGATCAGCGTCACCGGCGTATTCGCTTCCACCGCCATAAAGAAATCACCCGCCGGAGCCGCCAGATGCACGACATCGCCAACGCTGGCATGGTTATGCAGCCAGTTAGAGACCTGACCGCCGTCTTCACGTTTCACCGCAATGCGATAGCCTTTGCCGTTCGCTTTACGAGTCAGAGAATATTGACGAATTTCCTGATGCGGGAAGCCTTCAGGCTTCAGCCACACGCCGAGATACTGGCCCGGCTGATAATCCGCGACCGGCTGCCCGTCGACCGGCTCAAATTCAAAGCTGGTGATAAGCGCGCTGCGTGGGGTCTTCTCCACGATACGGAACGCGCGCGTGCCTTCCCAGCCGCCGTTTTTTGTGGCGTGCTCGCTGTAGATTTGCGCTTCACGGTTGATAAACACACCGGCCAGCACGCCGTAGGCTTTGCCCCAGGCGTCCAGCACGTCCTGGCCCGGGCTGAACATCTCATCCAGCGTCGCCAGCAGATGGCCGCCGACGATGTCATATTGCTCGGGCTGAATCTGGAAGCTGGTGTGCTTCTGAGCGATTTTTTCAACGGCAGGCAGCAGCGCAGCCAGATTTTCAATATTGCTGGCATAGGCGGCGATGGCGTTAAAGAGGGCTTCGCGCTGATCGCCGTTGCGCTGGTTGCTCATGTTGAAAATCTCTTTGAGCTCCGGATTATGCGCAAACATACGATCGTAAAAATGGGCGGTGAGTTTAGGGCCGGTTTCGACCAGCAGGGGAATGGTGGCTTTCACTGTAGCGATGGTTTGAGCGTCTAACATAGCAACTTCCTTTGACGGTTATTTTAATGATGTATTTTAAATGCATCTTATGAAAAATAACCCTGTGTTGTAAATGGTTCTTTGCATCATGAAATAGTTGCATCACAAACCTGAAAAGAAATCCATTGAAAAGCACGAGGTCTTTATTCCTCAAACCCTTGCGTGGCGTGGAGGTAAACGTTTGCGTAAAATCCTTTGTCAAGACCTGTTATCGCAACACTATTCGGTTATACTGTTGCCCGTCGTCTATCAGGACAGCCTTTTTTAGGCCAAATTTTATTGTTAGCTGAGTCAGGAGATGCGGATGTTAAAGCGTGAAATGAACATTGCCGATTATGATGCCGAACTGTGGCAGGCTATGGAGCAGGAAAAAGTACGTCAGGAAGAGCACATCGAACTGATCGCCTCCGAGAACTACACCAGCCCGCGCGTGATGCAGGCGCAGGGTTCTCAGCTGACCAACAAATATGCAGAAGGTTACCCAGGTAAGCGCTACTACGGCGGTTGCGAATACGTTGATATCGTTGAACAACTGGCGATTGACCGTGCAAAAGAGCTGTTCGGCGCAGACTACGCGAACGTTCAGCCGCACTCTGGTTCTCAGGCTAACTTCGCGGTCTACACCGCGCTGCTGCAGCCGGGCGATACCGTTCTCGGTATGAACCTGGCGCAGGGTGGCCACCTGACTCACGGTTCCCCGGTTAACTTCTCCGGCAAACTGTACAATATCATCCCTTATGGTATTGATGAGTCCGGCAAAATTGACTACGAAGACATGGCGAAGCAGGCGCAGACCCACAAACCGAAGATGATCATCGGTGGTTTCTCTGCTTACTCCGGCGTGGTTGACTGGGCAAAAATGCGTGAAATCGCAGACAGCATTGGCGCATACCTGTTCGTGGATATGGCACACGTTGCTGGTCTTATCGCGGCAGGCGTTTACCCGAACCCGGTTCCACACGCGCACGTCGTGACCACCACCACCCACAAAACCCTGGCGGGTCCGCGCGGCGGCCTGATCCTGGCGAAAGGTGGTGACGAAGATCTGTATAAGAAACTGAACTCTGCCGTGTTCCCAAGCGCACAGGGCGGCCCGCTGATGCACGTGATCGCGGCCAAAGCGGTGGCACTGAAAGAAGCGATGGAGCCAGAGTTCAAAGTTTACCAGCAGCAGGTTGCCAAAAACGCCAAAGCGATGGTGGAAGTGTTCCTGAACCGCGGCTACAAAGTGGTTTCTGGCGGCACTGAGAACCACCTGTTCCTGCTGGATCTGGTGGACAAAAACCTGACCGGTAAAGAAGCCGATGCCGCGCTGGGCCGTGCTAACATCACCGTCAACAAAAACAGCGTTCCAAACGATCCGAAGAGCCCGTTTGTGACTTCCGGTATCCGTATCGGTTCTCCGGCTGTGACTCGCCGCGGTTTCAAAGAAGCCGAAGTGAAAGAGCTGGCTGGCTGGATGTGTGATGTTCTCGACAACATCAACGACGAAGCGGTGATCGAACGTATCAAAGGTAAAGTGCTGGATATCTGCGCACGTTTCCCTGTTTACGCGTAAGTTTTCGCTTCAGTTTAAAAGGCCGCATAAGCGGCCTTTTTTATTGTCTGCGAATGTAGGCCCGATAAGCGAAGCGCCATCGGGCTGGGTGTTACCGACGGTCAATCGATATCGCCCCCGGCCCGGTCACCGCCAGTAACAGAAACGCCCCGGCAATACTCACATTCTTGTAGAAGTTAATCATATTCGGCATCACCGCATCGCCGCTCATATCCCAGTAATGGTGACCAATCACCGCCGTCCCCAGCGTATAGAAGACGAATAACACCGCCAGCGGTCGGGTAAAGAACCCGAGCACAATCAAAATCGCGGCGGGCACTTCCATGATCACCGCAATAATCGCCGCCAGCATCGGCATCGGTGCGCCGAGGGACGTCATATATTGCACCGTTCCATCAAACCCGGTCATTTTCGGAATACCAAAAATAATAAACAACACAACAACCGCGATACGTGCAATCAGCAGAACCAGCGAGCGGGACTGACCGAAATCGAAATAGCGTAGAGTGTTCATGGCAGGCTCGTTATTGGGTGGGATCTATCATAAAGCTAATACACAACCCGGAACTCCGCCATAAGACCAAAGAATCAGCCGCTTAACCCTTAGCGCGTATCCTCCATCACCCTCTCACACTTCGCCTCGCTTTCCGCGCCGTTCCCGCTTTTGGCGGCCTGAATACAGGCCTGATAATCCGTCGGCGAAATGGTCTCCGGGGTCCGTTCTGACGGCGGGGTCTGGCAGCCTGCCAGCAGTAAAATGCTCATCACTATGCCACTTATTTTCATCACTTTTCTCCTGTGCAGTGTCGGCGATTAAAAGATCGTGAATGGCGCAATCACGTTAAATTTGATATCGATTTCGTCCTGGAACATGTTGTTGTAACCGCCGCTGTAGTTGGGGTTACTGCCGTGGTTGTCGTAGTTGATGTAGTGCAGATTAAACAGCGTGCCTTTCAGGCGGCCGGTCTGCACCGTGTGGGCGATATTGAATGTCCAGGCGGATTCATCGATGCGCTGGCTCTGATCGGCCAGTTTGCCGTCGACGGTACAGGTAGTGCAGGGTTTACCGTTCCAGCCGTAGGCGTAGCCCGCGCCAATCGCCCAGCCGGGGAGATCGTAATTTTTCAGGTCATAGGTCACTCCGGCAAAGGCCGAGGTTTCCCCATTGGCATCAAAGTCAGAGGCCGCATCCCACCAGATATCCAGTCGTCCGTTAGAGCTCGCATAGGCCGGAGTGATACGTTGCAGGAAGAAGCCCTGATTGCCGTCTGCTTTTACGGTCTGGGCTTCGAGGCGAAAATCCAGCGTATCCAGGGTGTAACCGAGGGTGATGCCCTGCAGCCAGGCCAGGCCGTCGTACTCATCGTTGACCGAACCGTAGGCAGCGATGGTGTTATCGCCCACTTTGTCTTTAGCGCCGTAGAACTGATAGCTGACGCGGAGGTCATTTCCGGCCACCGGGAAGCTGTACGACACTTTGCCGAAATACTGATCCATAAAATCCGCCGCCTGAGCCATCGAGGCCTCCAGCACCAGCTTGTTTTTGAAGTCGTACCGCAGGCCAAGGGAGTGAACGTAATCAATTTTGGTGGTGTTATCCGCTGCGCGGAACTCGTACATCTCCGTGTACCACGGGGCTTTGTATTTATCCGACCACAGGTAAGAACTCGACAGCGCGCCGTGCTCGCCAAAGTCCCAGTTACCGCCAATCTCCGCCCCCTGATAGGCACCGGGCACAAAGCCCCAGTGCACGGCGAGCAGCGTCTGGCCGGACGGCTGGATGTAGCCCGCGCGCATCCAGTAATCTTCATACTTCATTTTCAGGGCTGCTTTGTAGAGGTTGAAACCGCCCTTATCGCCGGACCAGTCCTCGCCCCAGCGCTGATTGGCCGAGCTCAGGCTGATTTCGTTCGGATGCGCCGCACTGCCAGTGGCGAGGTTGGCGGCGGCAAAACCCGCCACGTCGAGGCCAATCAGATCCGCCGCATACCCGGAGACGAAATCGAGATTGGCGTTAAAGGTGGCGTGGTGGAGATCTTCCACGTAATGCCCGTAATCCTCGCTGCCGACGGTCATATCGCGTTTATCGCGATAGCGCTGGGAATAGTAAATCCCGCCGGTGAGATGGGAATCATCAACAAATCCCTCCGCCTTCACGGGGGCTGAAAAGGTCAGTGTGGGCAAGCTCACAAACAGGGCGACAAGCAGCGCAGTAGGGCGCGATAAGTGCATAGGGTTACTCCTCTTCCATGTGAAGATCGATAATCAGAACAGCACGATGAAGGGGGCGGACGCCCCCGAATGTTAAGGCTGACGCCTTAAGTGCCAGATGCGGCTGACGTAATCCCGGCTAAGCGGCGGGTCGATGAAGATCCCGCGATACATCAGCTCATCTCCGCCCAGAAGCCGATCGTCCAGTTTGTACTGCGCGTCAGGATCCAGCCCGGCGAGGCGGATTTTGCGCAGGGGGGCCGAGGCGCGGCTCACCAGTGAGAAGGCCATCAGCAGGGCTTCGCTGCGATCGGGGGAGACGAACATCCAGGCGGCAAAATCCGGGTTTTCCGAGGGCGAAATAAGCCGCCAGAATGTGCCGAACTGCAGCAGTTCGCGGTGCTGTTTGTAGAAATCGATCTGCTGGCGCACGGCGTCATCGCGCTCGGCGTTGCTGTGCATCAGGTCGAGCATCAGACCGTAGTTCCCGCTCATGGCGACGGCCCCGCGCATCTCCATGCTGGTGGAGCGCCCCATCTGATGGTTAGGCACTTCGGAAACATGGGCGCACTGCATAACCGGCGGGTAGAGCATGCTGGTGGCGTACTGGATATGCACCCGCGAGGCGGCATCCGTATTGTCGCTAACCCAGGCCTGCGGCATGTAAAACAGCATCCCCGGATCGAACCGCCCGCCGCCGCCCGCGCAGCACTCGAACAGAATGTGCGGGAAGCGGGTGGTCAGCGCCTCGAGCAGGGCGTACAGGCCCAGCATGTAACGATGCGCCGTCTCCTGCTGCTGTGCGGCCCGCGCTGTCGACGAGCCGACTTCGGTCATGTTGCGGTTCATATCCCACTTGATGTAATCCACGGGATGGCTGGCGAGAAAAGTGCTCAGCTGTTCAAGAATATTGTCTCGCACCTCCGGGCGGCCCAGATCCAGGATGTACTGGTTCCGTCCTTCGGACAGCGGCTGATCGCCCGCATTGAGGATCCAGTCCGGGTGCTTCGCAAACAGCTTGCTGCGCCGGGACACCATTTCCGGCTCAAACCACAGTCCGAATTTCATCTCCAGGGCATGAACCTGGTCGATCAGCGGGCGCAGGCCGTTGGGGAATTTCTGCCGGTTCACAAACCAGTCGCCGAGCGACGACGTATCTCCATTGCGCTCGCCAAACCAGCCGTCGTCGAGCATCAGCAGCTCCACGCCCAGCGCTTTGGCGTTGTGCGCAAAGCGCAGCAATTTCTCCTCATTGAAATCGAAGTAGGTCGATTCCCAGTTATTGGCGAGAACCGGGCGGGTCTGATGGCGATACGGGCCGCGCACCAGATGGTCGCGATAGAGTGTGTGTAGCGCATGGGAAAGCCCGTTCAGCCCCGCGTCCGACCAGGCCAGCACCACTTCCGGGGTCTGGAAACTGTCACCGGGTTGCAGCTCCCAGCCAAAACCATGGGGGTTTATCCCGAGCTGAACGCGGGTCTGTTGATACGCATCCACTTCCGTACGGGCGGTAAAGTTGCCGCTGTAGACCAGATGCAACCCCCACGCCTCGCCCTGCATTTCGGTGGTCTGCGGGCGAACCAGGCCAATAAACGGCTGCTGATGGGTACTGCTCGCCCCGCGTTTGCTGTCGAGCACCGTTATGCCGGGGTTCAGCGGCTGACGATGCAGCTGACGCTCTCTCGCCCACGCGCCGGGGAACTGGATCTGCTCAAACTGGCTGTCGGGGAAATCCAGCGAACAGCTCAGGGCGCGCAGCAGACGCAGCGGTGTGTCGCCAGGGTTTGTGATCCGCGCGTGGCGCGTCACCACCGGCAGATCGCGAAAAATTGTGTAGCTGAGTTCGACCTGCAGGTGCGTGACGGGATCGGCCATCGTGACCATCAGCGTTTCTGCTTCCTCCGGCGAACTGACCCATGTCGCAGGCAGTCCGTCGAGCGCGCGTTTGCCCGGCAGGATCCGATGCGAGACGTAGTGCAGATTCGACACCTGATGCCCGTCGGCATAGCGCACTTCAAAGGCCGGTTCGCGATAGTCGCCCGCGCCGTGCCCGGGATACTCCTGCAACACCGTATCCAGCGAAAAGGTTCTGTCCGGCCAGCCCGCCGGCGTGGGGGAGAACGATGACCGGTCGAGCGTCGGGTAATCATGGGGCTGTGAACAGTCGGCAATACGTTTCCCCCAGTAGCAGTGAACCAGGTAACGCTGATGCGCAATCCCGATCACATAGCTTGTCTGGCTGTTCTGCAGGTGGAAAAACTGTTTCTCAGGGTTCCAGATAATCATGCTTTCACCTCGACTGAGGACGCGGCGTTACGTTGATGGATATCGCTCAGAATTTCGTAGAAGCGTTTTTCCGTAATTTCGTAGCGGGCCAGCGGGACCAGACTTAACAGGGTTAATACGCCCGGAATAAGGGTAAATAACAGGCCAATCCACATGGCGGTTTCGCTCGCCTGAACCTGATGCGGAATATATCCAGCCCACGACAGCATAAATCCGCCGATTGCGCCGCCAATGGCTCCGGAGAGTTTGGTTTTAAAAATATTGAGAGAAAAGACCATGCCTTCCGAGCGGTTACCGCTGCGCCATTCGCCGTATTCCACACAATCTGCGACCATAGAATAGAGGGAGATTTGTCCAATTCCGCCGCAGAAGGGCGCTAAGGCACCGACGATAAAAATCATTATGATATTTGACTGGAAAAAGAATAACAGCATACAGGCCAAAGCCATGACCGCGCTGCTGTAAATAGCGGTATTCTTTTTGCCTATTTTGGCAGAAATAAACGGAGAAACGACGGCACCTAAAACCTGCGCAATCATTGAGACCGTCAGGAAAACCCCTAACATCATTTCGGCATTTAAATTATAGATAAAGAAGTAAAGCTGAAAGGTCCCGCGGATCACGCCAATCATCTCTAATAAGAACATCCCGATTAGTAATAACCGCAGCGGGCGGTGCTGCTTTAACAGCGTCCAGAATCCTTTAAAACTCTGTCGCTCTTTGCGCGGCACCGTATGCTTTTCTTTGACGCCAAAAAAGGTGATCAGCATGCAAACCAGAAACACCACGCTGTAAATAATGGCGACCGCCCACCAGCTTCCGACATACTTCACCAGCCACAGCGTCGAGGCGCTGACGGAGAGAAAGCCAAAGGTGGCAATGGTTCTGGGGATAGTAATCACTTTGGTGCGCTCGGTGGGGTTCTGCGTGATGGCGGCAGAGAGCGACCAGTAAGGAATATCGATAATCGCGAAACAGATACTCCACAAAATATAGGTCGAGTAGGCGTAGACCAGCTTTCCCGCCTCAGAAAGATTCGGACTGAGAAAACAGGCGACGGTGGTCAGGGAAACCAGAATACTGCCGACCAAAATCCACGGGCGGAATTTCCCCATTTTTGTGTGGGTATTATCCACCAGAATACCGAGGGCGATATCCGTCGCGCCATCCACAAGACGAGCGATTAAAAACAATAATCCCACCGCCGCGGCTTTGATGCCAAAACTGTCGGTGTAATACAGCATCAGATAGATAGCAATGAAGGCATACATCACATTTGCCCCAAAGCTTCCCATTCCGTATGAAATAGCGGTGCTCCAGGAGACTCTATCGCTCGCGAAATTATCCTTATTCACGCTCTTTTGTTCATTGACTTGTGCTAATTCCATTCTGAAAACTCCTAATTGCCAGGAAGCGTGGATTCATTTTATTGAACCCGGAGAGAATTGAATGCTGGCAATTGTAGGAGGCAAAAATGAAACGGACTTTGCGCGGGAGTTTATATTTCAGTAAACACGGATTACTAATCGAAACCCTAAAACACTATTTGAAGTAATAAAACATTTCTCCGGTAAATATATTAAATGAAAAGCTGAATCGCGTTAGCCTTCATTTTCCAGCGCGGCTTCGGCATATAAATAACCAATGCCCATCACCTGTTGGGCGCGGGTTAAACCGCCGAAGTTAATCTGGGTGGCATTGCGTTTTAAGCCGTCGCTGTGATCAAAGGGATTAAAACCGATGCGCTGTTTAATTGCCTCAAGCCAGCTCTCGCCAAATCCGCAACTGCGGCCATAAAACCAGATTTGATTAATGTTCAGAATATTGAGGAAGTTATACAGGCTAAGGCCAATCGCATGGGCCGACTCCTCCACCCAGCGCATCACGTGTTCGTCCCCCGCATGCCAGGCGTTCACCAGCTGCTGTGAACTCAAGGTTTCAGGATCCTGCTGAGGGGAGGCAGGGTGGTTTTTGAGCCAGATCCGCGCCTGCTTTTTCAGGGCGGAAAGCGAGGCCACCGTCTCAAGGCAACCGTAGCGGCCACAGTCGCACATCGCCCCATCCGGGTTGACGATGGTGTGCCCGATCTGCCCGCTGCCGTACAGATTCCCGCGATAGATCTGTCCGTTGATCACAAACGACGAGCCGATGCCATAATCGACGTTAATCACGCAAAAATCCTCGCGGTTCTGGGCGTTTTGCCACTTCTCCGCCAGGGCCAGCATCACGCAGTCGTTATCCAGTTTCACCGTCACGCGCAGCTTCTCTTCCAGAAGATATTTAATCTCTACGTTCCCGCGCCACGGCGCTTGCGGCATGGTTTGTGACACCCCGGTCACCGGGTCGACCTGGCCGTGTATGCCCAGCGCCAGATTGATGGTTTTTCGCGGCCAGTTTCTGGACTGCTGCTGCCAGATGGCTTCAATTGCCGCCAACAGGGCCTGCGGCGTGGGGGCGGAGATGGCGCGGCGCTCAAACTCACCCAGCGCCGACAGCTGCGCATCGCAAAGCTGGCTTTCGATGCTGGTGGGGGTCACATTCATGCAAAGAATGTAATCGCCCTCCGGCGGGATTTGATAACTGCCGCCGTTCAATCCTCTGCTGCTCAAATTTTCACTGGAGTGGCTCAGTTTTCCGTCCTCCACCAGCTCGTCGAGAATTTTGCTGACCGCAGGAATCGACAGACCGGTAAATTGCGCGAAGCGCGATTTACTCAGCTGCTTGTGTTTCCACACCAGTTTCAGCAGGGTCTGGCGATTGAGCTGTCGCACCCGCTGATTGTTCAGACCTGACTCCTGCATTTCACTAAACCTCGTTAACTGTATTGCGTGAGCTTTGAGCAATTAAAACATATCACTCTCCGCCAGACTGTTGCCATCCCCTCATTCACTAACATTTGTTTACTGGAGAATGGCTATGTACGGAGTTGTTAAAGTCTGGCAAGAAACTCTCTCTCTCCCCACCTGGACCACAGGCAGCGAAGACACCAACCCGATGTTCCTTGAAAAGCGGGTCTATCAGGGCTCGTCCGGCGCGGTCTATCCCTATGGCGTCACCGACACCCTGACGGGCAAACGCGAAATGCGCAAGTACCAGGCGGTGTGGATGGAGAACGACTTTATCCGCATTATGCTGCTGCCGGAATTGGGCGGACGAATTCACCGTGCTTATGACAAAGTCAAAGCGCGCGATTTTGTCTATTACAACGAAGTGGTGAAACCTGCGCTGGTGGGCCTGCTCGGGCCCTGGATCTCCGGCGGCATCGAATTCAACTGGCCGCAGCACCATCGCCCGACCACCTTTATGCCCGTCGATGTCACCATCCAGCCCGCCGACAACGGCGCGCAAACCGTCTGGATGGGCGAGGCCGAACCGATGCGCGGCCTGCAGGTGATGACCGGTTTTACCCTCTATCCGGATCGCGCCCTGATTGAAATCACCGGCAAAGTGTTCAACCCCAACGCCACGCCGCGCCACTTCCTGTGGTGGGCCAACCCGGCGGTGAAGGGCGGGGACGATCATCAGAGCGTCTTCCCGCCGGACGTAACGGCGGTCTTCGATCACGGTAAACGCGACGTCTCAGCCTTCCCGATTGCTCATGGAACCTACTACAAAGTCGACTATTCGGTTGGCGTGGATATCTCGCGCTACAAAAACGTGCCGGTGCCGACCTCCTACATGGCCGAGAAATCTGATTACGATTTCGTCGGGGCGTACCACCACGGCGAGCGGGGCGGCCTGCTTCACGTCGCCGATCACCACGTTTCACCGGGCAAAAAGCAGTGGACCTGGGGCTATGAAGAGTTTGGCCGCGCCTGGGATCGCCATCTGACGGATGAAAACGGCCCGTACATCGAGCTGATGACCGGCGTCTTCACGGATAACCAGCCCGATTTCACCTGGCTTGCGCCGTACGAAGAGAAAGTGTTCGTGCAGAATTTTCTGCCCTACAGCGATCTGGGCATGGTGCAGAACGCCAATACCCAGCTGGCGTTAAAACTGGAGCGCCACGCGCCGCAAATCGAGCTGGGGATTTATGCCATCGCGCCGCTGGAGGACGTCAGTCTCGAACTGAGCGCCGAGGGTCACACGCTCTGGGAAACGCGCCTCAGCCTGATGCCGGGCGAGAGCCACCAGCAGACGCTGGCAGGCCACGACGCACGTTTAACCCTGACGGTCAAAGACGCCTCAGGCCGCACGCTGCTGAGCTATCAGGAGCACATTCCCGAAGAGACGCCGCTGCCCGCACCGGCCACCGCACCGGCGCTCCCGGAAAACATCGTCAACGGCGATGAACTCTATTTCATCGGCCAGCATCTGGAGCAGTACAACCACGCCAGCCGTTACGCGGAGGATTACTACCGCCGCGCGCTGGAACTCGATGCGCATGACTATCGCAACAACGTCGCCCTCGGCACGCTGGCGCTCAACCGCGCCGACTGGGCGCTGGCGCAGCAGTGCGCCGAGGCGGCGCTGGTTCGCGCGCATCGTCTGAATAAAAACCCGCGCGATGGCGAGGCCAGCCAGCTTCTGGCGACGGCGCTGGAGCGTCAGGGCGATAACGACAAGGCCTGGGACCACTACTACAAAGCCTCGTGGAGCGGCAACTGTCGCGACGCGGCGTTCTGGTCCCTGGCGCGTCTGGCGATGAAACGCGGTGACTACGCTGACGCGCTGGAAAAAGTCGAGGTCAGTCTCGGGATCAATGCCAGCAATAACCTGGCGATGGGGCTGAAGGCGCTGGCGCTGGCAAAACTCGGGCGCGAAGTGGACGCGCTGGCGTTTATCGATGCCGGTCTGCACACCCATCCTCTCAGCTACGCCCTGCACTATGCGCGCTGGGCGATCGCCCGGGATGACGTCGCGCGGGAAAAACTGCGTCAGGTGACAGGCTGTCGCGGGGCGAACGCCTGCGTGCTGGCGGGCTGGTTAACGTCGATGGGGATGAGCGATGCGGCGCGCGAGGTGCTGGATCTGCTCGACAGCCAGGAGACGCTCCCGCTGCTGTGGCGCGCGGCCTTAAGCGAAAACCCGGATGTCCGCGCTCGTTACCTTGCTGCCGCGCGGCGTTGCGAGCCCAATCGCGTGCGCTTCCCGAACGCCCTCGACGAAGTGCAAATGCTGCAAAGCCTGCAGGACGATCCGTTTGCCCGCTATCAGCTGGGCTGTTTCTGGTACAGCAAACGTCGCTATGACGAGGCGGTGGCCTGCTGGCAATTCACTCTGCAACGGGAGCCGCAGTTCGCGCCTGCCCAGCGTCTGCTTGGTATTTACGCCTGGAACAAACAGCACGATCTGGCGCTGGCGCAGCACTATCTGCAGCGCGCCGTCGAGCTGGAACCGGAAAATCCGCGCTTCCTGTTTGAACTCGACTACCTCAATAAACTCACCGGGCAGCCGGTAGCAAAACGCCTCGCCATGCTGACTGCGCGGCAAAGCGTGGCGCTGAAACGCGACGACCTGACGGCGGAACTGCTGAGTTTGTGGAACGGGACCGGGCGCTATGCCGAGGCGGCAAATGTCCTCAAAACCCGTGAGTTCCACCCGTGGGAGGGCGGGGAAGGCAAAGTCACCGGCCAGTATCTGCTCAACCAGCAGCATCGCGCTTTGCAGCACATTGCCAGCGGGAATTTTGCTGAGGCGATAAACCTGCTGCAGGCCGCGCTCCGCTATCCGCATAACCTCGGGGAAGGGCGTCTGCCGGGGCAAACGGATAACGATATCGGGTATCTGCTCGGGTACTGCCACGCGCGGCTCGACAGCCAGGCCGAGGCGCAGCGCTGTTTCACCCGCGCGGCGCAGGGCGGATCGTCGCTCGATGCCGGGCGCTACTACAACGACCAGCCTGCGGATTATCTCTTCTGGCAGGGAATGGCGATGCGCGCCCTGGGCGACAGCGCCGCAGCGAAGCGCCACTTCAACGGGTTCCTGGCCTGGGCGAAAGCGCATCACGACGAGGTGCCTGAGGCCGATTTCTTTGCCGTGTCGCTGCCGGATCTGGTGGTGCTAGACGCGCCCGCCGGGCTACAGCATCAGCAGCACTGCCTGTTTATCGAGGCGCTCGGCCACGCGGGACTGGGGGATTTCACCGCCAGCCAGCGGTGCCTCGATACCCTGTTAACCCTGAATCCGGCGCACGACAAAGCGCATTTCGTTCAGCACGCGCAGGCGGCTGGCATTTTTCACTAACTGACCCGACAGGCGGGGAAACCCGCCTGTTAACCCTCTGTTCCCTGCATTCCCTTAAAGAGGAATCACGATGAATAATGACGCACAGACACAACTGAAAATGGGCTACGTCTGGACCATCTGCCTGGTCGCCGCCTGCGGCGGGCTGCTGTTTGGCTACGACTGGGTGGTGATCGGCGGGGCCAAACCCTTCTATGAAGCCTGGTTCTCGATAACCGATCCGGCCCAGTCCGGCTGGGCGATGAGCTCCGCGCTGGTGGGCTGTATTGTTGGCGCGCTGATCTCCGGCTGGTGCGCTGACAAACTGGGGCGTAAGCGCCCACTCATTCTCTCGGCTTTGCTGTTCAGTATCTCGGCGCTGGGCACGGCGCTGGCGAGCAATTTTGAGATTTTCGTGGTGTTTCGCATTATCGGCGGCATCGGGATTGGGCTTGCCTCGGCGCTCAGCCCGCTCTATATCGCCGAAGTCAGCCCGGCGGAAAAACGCGGTCGCTTTGTGGCGATCAACCAGCTTACCATCGTGGTCGGCGTGCTGGCCGCGCAGCTGGTGAACCTGATGATCGCCGAGCCGGTAGCGGCAGGGGCAACGCAGGAGACCATCCTCCACAGCTGGAACGGGCAAATCGGCTGGCGCTGGATGTTTGGCGCGGGGCTGGTGCCCGCTCTGGCCTTTTTACTGCTGATGTTTTTCGTACCGGAATCTCCGCGCTGGCTGATGAAAGTCGGCAAACCGGAACGCGCGCGCGCCATGCTGGAACGTATTGGCACCGCGCAATACGCCAGCCAGACGCTGAAAGAGATCGCCCATACGCTGGAAAAAGACACCCAGAAAGTCTCTTACTCGACGCTGCTGCAGCCGCAAATCAAACCAATTGTGATCATCGGGATGGTGCTGGCGATGTTCCAGCAGTGGTGTGGGATCAACGTGATCTTCAACTACGCGCAGGAGATCTTTGCCTCCGCCGGGTTTGATATCAACGACACGCTGAAATCGATTGTGGCGACGGGCATTATCAACCTCGTCTTTACCGTCGCCGCGCTGCCGCTGGTGGACAAAATTGGTCGCCGCAAGCTGATGCTGCTGGGCGCATCGGGCCTGACGATTATCTATGTGCTGATCGCCAGCGCTTATGCGATGAACATCATGGGCTGGCCGGTCCTGCTGCTGGTGCTGGCGGCGATTGCGATCTACGCCCTGACGCTGGCCCCGGTCACCTGGGTGCTGCTCTCGGAAATCTTCCCCAACCGCGTGCGCGGCCTGGCGATGTCCCTTGGTACGCTGGCCCTGTGGGTGGCCTGTTTCCTGCTGACCTACACTTTCCCGCTGCTCAATGCCGGGCTGGGCGCGGCGGGCAGCTTCCTGCTCTACGGCGTGATTTGTGCGGCCGGGTTCCTCTATATTCTGCGTAACGTCCCGGAAACCAAAGGCGTAACCCTCGAAGCGCTGGAAGAACAGCTTGAGAAACAGCACAGCAAAACCGCTCACGCGGCGAATGCCGGGCGGGTGCACTGATGACAGACTCATTACTGCTGCAAAACGCGCATCTGCGCCTTAGCGTCAATCCGCAGGGCGGCGGGCTGCGCGAGCTGTTTTCCCTCACACATCACACGCCCGTTCTGTGGGAGCACGGCGACAGCGCGCTGTTCCCGATGCTGCCGCTGGCCAACCGCGTCGCCGGGAATCGCTTTTCGTTTCGGGGGCAAGAGATTGCGCTGCCGCACAGCCCGGTCGATGATGAGTTCTTCCTGCACGGTAACGGCTGGCTCGAGCGCTGGACAGTCGAATCCGTCTCCGACACGGAGTGCCTGCTTCTGCTTCGCAGCCAGCACTCCTGCGGTTTCGACTATCTGGCTGAGCTGCGCTACGGGTTGCGGGAAAACGTTCTGCGGGCAGAATTAACTCTCACGCACTTCGGCCAAAACCCGATGCTCTACGGTCTCGGCTTCCATCCGTGGTTTGTGTTTGATGAGGGCAGCCGCGTGCAGTTTTCCGCCAGCGGCTACTGGCCGGAAGGGGAGAAACATCTGCCGCTGGCATGGCAGGGGGAAATTCCACCGGCGATCGACTTCGGCGAGGCAAAACACGGCGAGAGCGGCTGGCTGAATGTGGGCTATTCCGGCTGGAACGGGGTGGCGCAGATCCAGCGCGATGTGATGACGGTCACATTATCATCGCAAACTCCGTGGCTGATGCTGTTTCGAATGTCGGGTGAATCATTCTTATGCCTCGAACCCCAGAGCCATCCGGTGAACGCCCATCATCAGGCCGGACAGCCAGGATTAGTGGCGTTAGGCCGGGGTGACAGCACCCGTCTGGCGATGGAAATTGCCGTCGATACGGCGATAAGTTCCTGTTAATCGGCTGTTAATACACGCTTGCGCCAGCCCCTGTTTAGCGCCAGACTAGCGCCTCCAAAACGGGAGGGATTCATGGGTTTGCATTCCACGCGCTGGCTGGCGCTCAGCTATTTTACCTACTTCTTTAGCTACGGTATTTTTCTGCCTTTCTGGAGCGTGTGGCTCAAAGGTATCGGCCTGACGCCGGAAACCATCGGCGTGCTGCTGGGCGCAGGCCTGGTAGCGCGATTCCTCGGCAGCCTGCTGATTGCGCCGCGCGTCAGCGATCCCTCTCTGCTCATAAAAGCCATGCGCATTCTCGCGCTTCTCACACTGGTCTTCCTCGCGGGCTTCTGGGTCAGCCAGCAGTTTGCCTGGCTGATGGTGGTAATGGTCGGCTTTAACCTCTTCTTCTCGCCGCTGGTTCCGCTGACGGATGCCCTGGCGAACACCTGGCAAAAACAGGTGACGATGGACTACGGGCGTGTGCGTCTGTGGGGATCGGTGGCCTTTGTGATTGGCTCGGCGCTGGTGGGCAAGCTGGTCAGTCTCTATGACTATCGGGCGATTCTGGCGCTGCTCAGCGTGGGCATTGCCTCGATGCTGCTGGGTATGCTGCTGCAACCCTCGGTCAAACCGCAGGGCGAAAGCCGCCATCAGGAGAGCACCGGCTGGGCTGCGTGGAGCACACTGATTAAGCAAAGCTGGCGTTTTCTCGCCTGCGTTTGTCTGTTGCAGGGCGCGCATGCGGCCTACTACGGTTTTAGCGCGATTTACTGGCAGGGCGCGGGATATTCCGCCTCGGCGGTCGGGTATTTATGGTCGCTCGGCGTGGTGGCGGAAGTTATCATTTTTGCGCTGAGCAAAAAGCTGTTCCGCCGCTTTGGCGCGCGCGATCTGCTCCTGCTCTCCGCCGTGTGCGGCGTGCTGCGCTGGGGGATCATGGGCTGGACCACCGAGTTGCCGTGGCTGATAGTCGCTCAGATCCTGCACTGCGGGACCTTCACCGTCTGCCATCTGGCGGCGATGCGCTATATCGCCGCGCGTCAGGGCAGCGAAGTCATTCGTCTCCAGGCGGTCTATTCGGCGGTGGCGATGGGCGGCAGTATTGCGGTGATGACGGTGTTCGCGGGCTTCTTGTATCAGCATCTCGGCCACGGCGTGTTCTGGGTAATGGCGCTGGTGGCGCTGCCGGCTCTGGTGGTTCGTCCCAAAGTGGCAGCGCAAAACGTGGCGTTATGATTCCAGCATGGCGCGAATATGTTCCTGCTGCTGCGGGTTGAGCGTCTCCACGGCGTGGATCAGCGGCGGCGAGAACAGCGGCAGGGCGGTGGCGTAAGGGGTAATGATCAGCGCCGCCTCGCGCGGTGCGCCCTCTTTCTGGAACGTCTGAAGCGACACATAGCGGATGTTCAGCGGCAGCAGCGTCAGTTCGCGCAGCTGCCCCTCAATCAGTACTTCGCAGGCTTTATCATCCCCCGTCAGTAACACGACCTGCTTCTCATGCAGGTCGGTCTCCTGCATCAGCCAGGCACCAAAAATCACGGCCACCAGGCTCATCTCTTCATCAGAAAAACGCAGGCCGAATTCCGCTTCCACTTCAAACAGCACGTCCCTTGTGGTGCGCATCAGGCGCGGGTAGAGGCGACCGATCTCTTCCGGCAGGCTGTTGTCGATGCCGATGCCAAACAGCGAACGATCCAGCGCCTGGGAAAGGTGGATGTAGAGCTGATCCGTCAGCCCCTGTTCATCGCTAAAGCGCATGCCCGTCTGGCCGCGAAAACGGCCAATCATGCGTGAGATGGCGTGGCGCAGGCGTTGGTCCAGCTGATGGGCATCGCGCAGCGGATCGGGGGTGCGCAGCATCATAAACAGCAGCGACAGAAACAGCGGCTCATCCGCATGCGGGCTTTGGTGTACGCGGCGCTGCCAGTGGCGGACAATCTCCTGCGCCGCCAGGTATTCACCGCGCGAATGCGCCCAGTGGCGCTGCACCGGGGAGAACTGCGGCGTCTGCCCCAGATGATGCTGGATCAGGCAATATTGCAGGTAGAGCTGCAGAAACTGCACGTCGCGGCACTCAAAGTGGCGCTGCAGACGGCGCGAACAGAAGCCGATCAGCGCCCGCAGGTTGGTGTCGTCGTACAGCGTGCGCGCGATGCCGAGCTGTTTAAGCTCCGTTTTAAGCGCCGGGGTAAACTGTTGGCTAATAAAATGCGGGCAAAGCCGCAGCGCCCGGCGCAACCAGTGCAGCAGGCATAGGCGTTGATCGAGCGTCGTACCTTCAATTCGGAAGCTGCCGTCATGATGCGTCACGATGTTCAGCCGGTGATAGCGCTGGATCTCATCGCGCGTCTCGGCTATATCTTGCCGTGCGATGTCGTCGTCGACCCCATTGATATCGATAATGCTTTGCGGGGTGACGGCAAAACCTGGCAGGTAAAGCATCAAAAGCACCTGGCAGCGGCGCTGCGAACTGGAAAGCACAGATGGGTTTTCGAGTGTCGTCATCATCTGTCGGGTATCCAGTAGGGGTATTCGATAAGAATAGCTAAAGGATGTGCGCAGGAAAGCGCACCCGCGGGTCTTTCCGTCAGGAATGCGGGAGAACATCACAGAATTTTTGACGTGAGGAATCGATGCAAATAGTTAAACACAGCGCGACGGCGCTATTTTTGGCGGTTTTATCTTCTGCCGCTGCCGCGCATCCTCATAGTTTTATCAGCCTGCAGACGGAAATTGTCGCGGATGATACGCACCTCAGCGGGCTGAAAATGCGCTGGACGATGGATGAAATTACATCATCCGATCTGCTCTATGACGCGGGCAATGCGAAACCGGGCGATGAGATCTGGAAAAAGCTGGCGGCGGAGGTGATGGCCAACGTGCTCGGGCAGCACTACTTCACCGAGTTCTGGCATAACGGCCAGAAAGTGAAATTCCTCAATCGGCCCACCACCTACGGGATGGAGCGCGACGGTCATCAGGCGGTGTTAACCTTTATTCTGCCGCTGGCGGAACCGCAGCCGCTCGCCGGGCAGAAATACACGTTTTCGACCTTTGACCCGAGCTACTACGTCGACATGAGCTATGCAGAGGACAAAGATGCGGCCCTTCCCGCCGCGCTGCAAAAGCGCTGCAAAATTGCGGTCCATACGCCAACGCCGAGCGAAGAGACGATGAATTTTGCGCTATCCCTCGATAAAGCCGACGCGCCGCCGGAGGATATGGATTTGGGTAAACAGTTTGCGCAGCAGGTGACCGTGCAATGTCAGTGATTGTCTCCTCACTCAGTAAAAAACGCCGCTGGCTGCATCTCTGGCCGCTATTCCTGTTTCTGGTTCTGGCTGCCGTTGGCGCACTCTGGCTCTGGCAGGCGTGGCCGCAGGTGATGATGAAAAGCATTATCTGGCAGCGCGAAGTCAATCAGCAGATGAGCGGGCTGCTCAAAGCGGTGGCGGAGAATCCGACCAAAGCGGGTGGCTCGCTGCTGATCTTCAGTTTTCTGTACGGCGTGCTGCACGCCCTGGGGCCGGGCCACGGGAAAATTGTGATCACCACCTGGCTTGCGACCCATCCTTCAAAGCTCAAATCGAGTATTGGCCTGACGCTCGCCTCTTCTTTATTGCAGGGGCTGGTGGCAATTGCGCTGGTGGTTGTGGTGCTGACGGTGCTGCAACTTCCGGCTCGCCAGCTGCACATGAGCAGCTTCTGGCTGGAGAAGGGCAGCTATGCTCTGGTGGGTGTGCTGGGGCTGTTGCTCTGCTGGCGAGCGGTCAAAAAACTGCGGGCCTTGCTGCAGAAACCCAAATTCAAAGCGTTTACGCCGCATCATGTTCACGATGCACACTGTGGCTGCGGGCATCAGCATTTGCCGACGCAGGAGCAGCTGCAAAGCGGGGACGACTGGCGCGCGCGGCTGGTGATTATCCTGTCGATGGGGATGCGGCCCTGTTCCGGGGCGATCATGGTGCTGTTGTTCAGTAAGGTGATTGGGGTGTTTAGCTGGGGCGTGATCTCCGCGCTGGCGATGGCGGCGGGGACGTCGCTGACGATTACGTCGCTGGCCTTGCTGGTCCACAGTTTTCGCCAGCTGGCGGTGAAACTGAGCGGCAATAAAACGCCGGTACTGTGGCGGCAGGTGGGCTGGACAACGCTGGCGTTAGCGGGAGGCGTGATTTTACTGGTGGCGGCGGTGACGATGTGGGTCAGCGCGGTGCCGGTGGGGCGGGGGTTACGACCGTTTTAATTTTAGTAGGGTGAGCGCTGATGCCCTCACCCTAACCCTCTCCCACAGGGAGAGGGAACCGAAAGGAATTAACGCTTCAGCGCTTCACTCAATTCGTCACGCATGTTCGCCAGCATCGCTTTCACGACACGCGGGTTACCGGCAACGATGTTACCGCTCATCATGTAGTTATGACCGCCGGTGAAGTCGCACACCAGGGCGCCTGCTTCACGGGCAATCAGTTCGCCTGCGGCAAAATCCCACGGCTTCAGCGCGATTTCGAAATAACCGTCAACGCGGCCCGCGGCCACGTAAGCCAGATCCAGCGCAGCAGAACCGGTGCGACGGAAATCCGCGCATTCGGTGTAGAGCTTGCCGAGGATCTTCATGTAGGTCTGAGCGTGCTGTTTCGCCTTGAACGGGAAACCGGTCGCCAGAATAGTGCCATCCAGATCGCGAGAGTTGCTGCCGCGCAGACGGTAGCCGTTCAGCTGTGCGCCCTGACCACGGGTTGCGGTGAACAGTTCGTTACGCATTGGATCGTAAACCACGGCCACTTCAGTACGGCCTTTGATGCGTACAGCGATAGAAACAGAGAAATGTGGGAGGCGTTTAACGAAGTTGGTGGTGCCATCCAGTGGATCGATTACCCATTGAACATCCTGATCTTCGCCTGTCATTTCACCGCCTTCTTCAGCGATGATGGTGTGCTGCGGGTAAGATTTGCGAATGGTTTCGACAATAATCGCTTCTGCGGCTTTATCGACGTTAGTCACAAAGTCATTGCTGCCTTTCTGGCTGGTTTCTACAGAATCTGGCGTTTCGTAGTGTTTGGCAATTACATTACCCGCCTTGCGCGCTGCGCGCACGGCGATGGTCAACATAGGATGTTGCATCGGTTACTCTCACTGGATGTTAAAGAACAGGGAAACGAAAACGGCCCAGAGTATAGCAGCGAGTTCGGATCATGTCTCTCGTTTATGATAATATGGCCGAATATTCTTCAGACACTGGCTTTCGAAAAACTCATTATGCTGCAAAACATCCGAATCGTACTGGTCGAAACATCGCACACCGGCAATATGGGCTCTGTCGCCCGCGCTATGAAAACCATGGGTTTAACTAATCTGTGGCTGGTCAATCCGCTGGTGAAACCAGATTCTCAGGCCATCGCCCTGGCAGCAGGCGCGAGTGACGTGATCGGCAACGCGCAGATCGTCGATACCCTCGACGAAGCGCTGGCGGGCTGTAGCCTGGTGGTTGGTACCAGCGCGCGTTCGCGCACGCTGCCGTGGCCGATGCTTGATCCGCGCGAATGCGGCCTGAAAAGCGTCGCCGAAGCTCAGCAGGCGCCTATCGCCCTGGTATTTGGTCGTGAGCGCGTCGGTCTGACCAACGACGAACTGCAGAAGTGTCATTATCACGTGGCGATTGCCGCAAACCCGGAATACAGCTCCCTGAACCTGGCGATGGCGGTGCAGGTTATCGCCTACGAAGTACGTATGGCGTGGCTGGCGACTCAGGAAAAAGGCGTCAGCGCCGAGCAGGAAGAAGAGGCCGCGTATCCGCTGGTGGACGATCTGGAGCGTTTCTACGGTCATCTGGAACAAACGCTGCTGACCACCGGTTTTATCCGCGCGTCGCACCCAGGTCAGGTGATGAACAAGCTGCGCCGTCTGTTTACCCGCGCTCGCCCGGAAACGCAGGAGCTGAACATTCTGCGCGGGATGCTGGCGTCGATTATTGAGCAGAAGAATAAAGAGTAATGCGCACGATTTTGTAGGCCGGGTAAGCGAAGCGCCACCCGGCAAGGCTTTGAGCGCACATATGGCTAAATACCTGACTAAAACAGTCAAGTAAATAGTTGACCAATTTAGTCGGGAATGTCAGACTTGGCCCTGCTATGCAATACCCCCCATTTTACAATAAAAAACCCCGGGCAGGGGCGAGTTTGAGGTTAAGTAAGACATGAGACTGACATCTAAAGGGCGTTATGCTGTGACCGCGATGCTGGACGTTGCGCTCAACTCTGAATCGGGCCCGGTTCCGTTGGCTGATATTTCTGAACGTCAGGGAATTTCCCTCTCTTATCTGGAACAGCTGTTCTCCAGATTGCGTAAAAACGGATTGGTTTCCAGCGTGCGTGGCCCAGGCGGCGGCTATCTGCTGGGTAAAGACGCGGGCAGTATTGCAGTAGGCGAAGTCATTAGCGCTGTTGATGAGTCGGTAGATGCGACCCGTTGCCAGGGCAAAGGCGGCTGTCAGGGCGGCGATAAATGCCTGACCCACGCGCTGTGGCGCGATCTGAGCGACCGTCTGACCGGCTTCCTGAACAACATCACCCTCGGTGAACTGGTGAATAACCAGGAAGTTCTGGATGTTTCTGGTCGCCAGCACAGCCATGAATCACAACGCAGCACCCGCGGACAAGACGCGATCGACGTCAAATTACGCGCTTAAAAAAACGATAAGAATTTCAGAATCAGGCCGGGGCGTTAACTCGCCCCGTCTACTCGGTCGTACATCCAGCCGGTTAGCCTGATTCCTTGCATTAGAGCGATGTACGGAGTTTATAGAACAATGAAATTACCGATCTATCTCGATTACTCCGCAACCACGCCGGTGGACCCGCGTGTTGCCGAGAAAATGATGCAGTGTCTGACCCTGGACGGAAACTTTGGTAACCCAGCTTCCCGTTCACACCGTTTTGGCTGGCATGCTGAAGAGGCGGTTGATATCGCCCGTAATCAGATTGCTGAGCTGGTTGGCGCCGATCCGCGTGAAATTGTTTTCACCTCCGGTGCGACCGAATCCGACAACCTGGCGATTAAAGGTGCGGCCAACTTCTATCAGAAAAAAGGCAAGCATATCATCACCAGCAAAACCGAACACAAAGCCGTGCTGGACACCTGTCGCCAGCTCGAGCGTGAAGGTTTTGAGGTCACCTATCTCGCCCCACAGAGCAACGGTATTATCGACCTGAAAGAGCTCGAAGCGGCGATGCGCGACGACACCATTCTGGTGTCCATCATGCACGTTAACAACGAAATCGGCGTGGTGCAGGATATCGCGACCATCGGCGAACTCTGCCGTGCGCGCGGCATCATCTATCACGTAGATGCCACCCAGAGCGTGGGCAAACTGCCTATCGACCTGAGCCAGCTGAAAGTGGACCTGATGTCCTTCTCCGGCCACAAAATCTATGGCCCGAAAGGTATCGGCGCGCTGTACGTTCGTCGTAAGCCACGTATCCGCATCGAAGCACAGATGCACGGCGGCGGTCACGAGCGCGGCATGCGTTCCGGTACGCTGCCTGTTCACCAGATCGTCGGCATGGGCGAAGCTTACCGTATTGCAAAAGAAGAGATGGAAAGCGAGATGGCGCGTCTGCGCACGCTGCGCAACCGTCTGTGGGACGGCGTGAAAGATATGGAAGAAGTGTATCTGAACGGCGACCTTGAACAGGGTGCTCCAAACATTCTTAACGTCAGCTTCAACTACGTTGAAGGTGAATCGCTGATTATGGCCCTTAAAGACCTGGCCGTCTCTTCCGGTTCTGCCTGTACGTCTGCAAGCCTCGAGCCATCCTACGTGCTGCGCGCGCTGGGCATGACCGACGAGCTGGCACACAGTTCTATCCGTTTCTCTTTAGGTCGCTTCACTACCGAAGAAGAGATTGACTACACCATCAAGCTGGTTCGTAACTCCATCGGCCGTCTGCGTGACCTTTCTCCACTGTGGGAAATGTTCAAACAGGGCGTGGATCTGAACAGCATTGAATGGTCACATCACTAATCGGTACGAAGGAGAATTCAACATGGCTTACAGCGAAAAAGTTATTGATCATTACGAGAACCCACGCAACGTTGGCTCTTTCGACAACAGCGACGAAAGCATTGGTAGCGGCATGGTCGGCGCACCGGCCTGTGGCGACGTGATGAAGTTGCAGATTAAAGTCAACAATGAAGGTATCATTGAAGACGCACGTTTCAAGACTTACGGCTGCGGTTCTGCGATCGCATCCAGCTCCCTGGTCACCGAGTGGGTGAAGGGCAAGTCTCTGGACGAAGCACAGGCAATTAAAAACACTGATATTGCTGACGAACTCGAACTGCCACCGGTGAAAATTCACTGCTCTATCCTGGCAGAAGACGCGATCAAAGCCGCCATTGCGGACTATAAAAGCAAACGTGAAGCAAAATAATTGAGGTTTGAGTATGTCGATTACCCTTAGCGACAGCGCTGCCGCGCGAGTAAGCGCCTTTCTGGCGAACCGTGGTAAAGGCTTTGGCCTGCGACTGGGCGTACGTACCTCCGGCTGTTCCGGTATGGCTTATGTACTGGAGTTTGTTGACGAACCGGCGACGGATGACACCGTGTTTGAAGACAAAGGCGTGAAGGTAGTAGTCGATGGCAAGAGCCTGCAATTTCTCAACGGCACTCAGCTGGATTTTGTGAAAGAAGGCCTGAACGAAGGCTTTAAATTCACCAATCCGAACGTAAAAGACGAGTGCGGTTGCGGCGAAAGCTTCCACGTTTAACTGCGCGTTAACCGAAACCCCACCGTGGCCTGGCTACGTGTGGGGTTTGTTCTAACTGGCTAACCCTGAGATTGTTATGGATTACTTCACCCTCTTTGGGTTGCCCGCCCAGTACCCGATCGATATCCAGGCCCTGACGGTTCGTTTCCAGGATCTGCAACGTCAATTCCATCCGGATAAATTTGCCAGCGGGTCACCGGCGGAGCAACTGGCTGCGGTTTCGCAGTCGGCCACCATCAACCAGGCGTGGCAAACCCTGCGCAGCCCGCTCGCGCGCGCAGAGTATCTGCTTTCACTCCACGGTTTTGATCTGGCAAGTGAGCAACACACCGTTCGCGACACCGCTTTCCTGATGGAACAGTTGGAGCTTCGCGAAGAGCTGGATGAGATCGAACAGGCGAAAGACGAAGTCCGTCTTGAAAGCTTCATCAAACGGGTGAAAGCGATGTTCGATACCCGCCATCAGCAGATGGTTGAACAACTGAATAACGAGACGTGGGACGTAGCGGCGGACACTGTACGCAAGCTGCGTTTTCTCGATAAACTGCGAAGCAGTGCTGAACAACTCGAAGAAAAGCTGCTCGATTTCTGATTTTGGAAGCTTAACATGGCCTTATTACAAATTAGTGAGCCTGGTCTGAGCGCCGCACCGCACCAGCGTCGTCTGGCGGTGGGCATTGATTTAGGTACCACCAATTCTCTCGTCGCGACCGTGCGCAGCGGCCAGGCCGAAACCCTGGCAGACGCCGAAGGGCGTCACCTGCTGCCCTCTGTGGTCTACTACCAGCAGCATGGCCACTCTGTGGGATACGACGCGCGCGCCAATGCCGCGAAAGACCCTGCCAACACCATCAGCTCGGTAAAACGGATGATGGGCCGCTCGCTGGTCGATATCCAGACACGTTACCCGCATCTGCCGTATCAGCTGCAGGCCAGTGAACATGGCCTGCCGATGATCGCAACCGATGCCGGTTTACTCAACCCGATTCGCGTCTCCGCTGACATCCTGAAAGCGCTGGCCGCCCGTGCGACCGCCACGCTGGAAGGCGAACTCGACGGCGTGGTGATCACCGTTCCGGCCTACTTCGACGACGCGCAGCGTCAGGGCACCAAAGACGCCGCGCGTCTGGCGGGCCTGCACGTGCTGCGCCTGCTCAACGAACCGACCGCTGCGGCGATTGCCTACGGCCTCGACTCCGGTCAGGAAGGGGTGATTGCCGTTTACGATCTGGGTGGCGGCACCTTTGATATCTCCATTCTGCGCCTCAGCCGCGGTGTGTTCGAAGTGCTGGCGACCGGCGGCGATTCTGCCCTCGGCGGCGACGACTTCGACCATCTGCTGGCGGATTACATTCGCGAACAGGCGGGCATTGCCGATCGCAGCGACGTCCGCGTGCAGCGCGAGCTGCTCGACGCCGCTATCGACGCCAAAATTGCGCTCAGCGACGCGCAGTCTGTCACCGTTAACGTGGCGGGCTGGAGCGGGGAAATCACCCGCGACCAGTTCAACGAACTGATTGCCGCGCTGGTAAAACGCACCCTGCTGGCCTGCCGTCGCGCGCTGAAAGACGCTAACGTTGAAGCCAGCGAGGTGCTGGAAGTGGTGATGGTCGGTGGTTCAACCCGCGTGCCATTGGTGCGCGAACGCGTCGGTGAATTCTTTGGCCGCACGCCGCTCACCTCTATCGACCCGGATAAAGTGGTGGCGATTGGCGCCGCGATTCAGGCGGACATTCTGGTCGGCAATAAGCCGGACAGCGAAATGCTGCTGCTCGATGTGATTCCGCTCTCCTTAGGGCTGGAAACCATGGGCGGCCTGGTCGAGAAAGTGATCCCGCGTAACACCACCATTCCGGTGGCCCGCGCGCAGGAGTTCACCACTTTCAAAGACGGTCAGACGGCGATGTCCATCCACGTGATGCAGGGCGAGCGCGAGCTGGTTCAGGATTGCCGCTCGCTGGCGCGTTTCGCGCTGCGCGGTATCCCGGCGCTGCCAGCTGGCGGGGCGCATATTCGCGTCACCTTCCAGGTGGATGCTGACGGCCTGCTGAGCGTCACGGCGATGGAAAAATCGACCGGCGTGGAGTCTTCCATTCAGGTGAAACCGTCCTACGGTCTGACCGATGGCGAAATCGCCTCCATGATTCAGGATTCAATGAGCTATGCCGAACAGGATGTGAAGGCACGTATGCTGGCGGAGCAGAAAGTCGAAGCCGCGCGCGTGCTGGAAAGTCTGGAAGGCGCACTCACTGCTGATGCCGCGCTGCTAAGCGCCGCAGAGCGCCAGGTGATTGACGACGCCGTTGCGCAGTTACGCGCCGTGGCCGAAGGCGATGACGCTGACGCAATAGAACAAGCGATTAAAAACGTTGATAAGCAAACCCAGGATTTCGCCGCACGCCGTATGGACCAGTCTGTCCGTACCGCGCTGAAAGGCCAGTCCGTGGACGAGGTTTAATATGCCAAAGATTGTTTTTCTGCCTCATGCGGACCTCTGTCCGGATGGCGCAGTTCTGGAAGCTGAGACCGGCGAAACTATCCTCGATGTTGCCCTGCGGGGCGGTATTGAAGTGGAACACGCCTGTGAAAAATCCTGTGCCTGCACCACCTGCCACTGCATCGTGCGTGAAGGTTTCGACTCCCTCGCGGAAAGCACCGAAGACGAAGACGACATGCTGGATAAAGCATGGGGTCTGGAGCCAGACAGCCGTTTAAGCTGCCAGGCGCGCGTCACCGATGAAGACCTGGTGGTCGAAATCCCGCGTTACACTATCAACCATGCGCGCGAGCACTAACAGGGGGTAGTATGGGACTGAAGTGGACCGACAGCCGCGAAATCGGCGAGGCGCTATACGACGCCAACCCGGATCTCGATCCGAAGACCGTACGATTCACCGATATGCATCAGTGGATCTGCGACCTGGAAGATTTTGACGACGATCCCAGCGCATCCAATGAAAAAATTCTGGAGGCGATTCTGTTAGTCTGGTTAGATGAAGCAGACGTTTAGTGGAAAGATCATACGGGCTGCCTCTGGCGGCCCGTTTGCTAGTTGCTAATAAGGAAAAATAAAATGACCGAAGCGATGAAAATTACGCTCTCTACACAGCCTGCGGACGCACGCTGGGGCGACAAAGCCACCTACAGCATTAACAATGACGGCATTACCCTGCACCTGAACGATTCCGATGATTTGGGCCTGATCCAGCGCGCCGCGCGTAAAATCGACGGTCTGGGCATCAAGCACGTCACGCTGGCTGGAGTTGGCTGGGACACGGATCGCAGCTGGGCATTCTGGGCGGGCTACAAAGGCCCGAAAGGCACCCGTAAAGTCGAGTGGGCAAACCTCGATGAAGCCGCGCAGAAAGAGCTGGAAAACCGTCTGACCATCATCGACTGGGTGCGCGACACCATCAACGCTCCGGCGGAAGAGCTCGGTCCTGAGCAGCTGGCGCAGCGCGCGGTCGATCTGCTGTGCAAAGCGGCGGGCGACAAAATGTCGTATCGCATCACCAAAGGTGAAGATCTGCGTGAGCAAAATTACATGGGCATTCACACCGTGGGTCGCGGCTCTGAGCGTCCACCGGTCCTGCTGGCACTGGATTACAACCCAACCGGCGACAAACAGGCTCCTGTTTTTGCGTGCCTGGTCGGGAAAGGCATTACCTTTGATACCGGCGGCTACAGCCTGAAGCAGAGCGCCTTCATGGACTCCATGAAATCCGATATGGGCGGCGCAGCCACCATCACCGGCGCGCTGGCGTTTGCCATCACCCGTGGTTTGAACAAGCGCGTGAAACTCTACCTGTGCTGCGCCGACAACATGGTGAACGGCAACGCCTTCAAGCTGGGCGATATCATTCGCTATCGCAACGGTAAAAACGTTGAAGTGATGAACACCGACGCCGAAGGCCGTCTGGTACTCGCCGATGGCCTGATTGACGCCTCCGCGCAGAAACCAGAGCTGATCATCGACATGGCGACCCTGACCGGTGCGGCGAAAACCGCCCTGGGCAACGACTATCACGCCCTGTTCAGCTTCGACGACAAACTGGCCGCGCGTCTGCTGGCGAGTGCCGCCGCTGAGAACGAACCGTTCTGGCGTCTGCCGCTGGCGGAATTCCACCGCAGCCAGCTGCCGTCTAACTTTGCCGAGCTGAACAACACCGCCAGCGCAGCCTACCCGGCAGGCGCAAGCACCGCGGCAGGTTTCCTGTCCCACTTCGTTGAAAACTATCGCGAAGGCTGGCTGCACATCGACTGTTCCGCGACCTACCGTAAAGCGGGCGTCGAGCAGTGGTCTGCGGGCGCCACCGGTCTGGGTGTGCGTACTATTGCGAATCTGTTGACGGCTGAATAATTGGCTTAATGCCGGGTGGCGCTGCGCTTACCCGGCCTACAAAACCCGTAGGCCCGTGCAAGCGCAGCGCCGCCGGGCGATAAACGTAACGAAACTATGTCCGAAACCAAAAACGAATTAGAAACCCTGCTGGAGCAGGCGGCGACTGAACCCGCCCACCGTCCGGCATTTTTCCGCACCCTGCTGGAATCCACCGTCTGGGTGCCGGGAACCGCGGCGGAAGGCGAGCAGGTTGTTGAAGACAGCGCGCTGGATCTGCTGCACTGGGAGAAAGACGACGGCACTTCCGTCATCCCGTTCTTCACCTCGCTGGAAGCCCTGCAGCAGGCGGTCGAAGACGAACAGGCGTTCGTGGTCATGCCCGTGCGCACACTGTTTGAAATGACGCTCGGCGAAACCCTGTTCCTCAACGCCAAACTCCCGACCGGGAAAGAGTTCACCCCGCGCGAAATCAGCCATCTGATTGGTGAAGAGGGCAACCCGCTGAGCACGCAGGAAGTGCTGGAAGGCGGCGAAACGCTGCTGCTCTCCGAAGTGGCCGAACCCCCGGCGCAGATGATCGACTCCCTGACCACGCTGTTTAAAACCATCAAGCCGGTGAAGCGCGCGTTTCTCTGCTCGATCAAAGAGAGCGCCGAAGAACAGCCCGTTCTGCTGATCGGCATTGAAGCGGACGGCGACATCGAAGAGATCATTCAGGCGGCAGGCAGCGTGGCCACCGACACCCTACCGGGCGACGAGCCGATTGATATCTGTCAGGTCGTGAAAGGTGAGAAGGGCATCAGCCACTTTATTACCGAGCACATCACGCCGTTCTACGAACGTCGCTGGGGCGGCTTCCTGCGCGATCTGAAAACTACCCGCATTATCTAAAGCGGTCGGGGTGAGCACTCACCCCGTCGCTTCCAGCAACAGCAAATCCATCAGTAACACCAGATTCGATTCAAACGACGTCACCCCTGCGGCCTCGGCGGCGAAATGCACCGCTTCGTCATACAGCGCAAAATGCAAATCCGCCATCCCGGCCAGGGTATTCGCTGATGCGCGGGTAAAGGCGATCACCGTCATGCCGACGTTTTTGGCGATCCGCGCTTTATCCAGCACCTGCTCCGTCTCGCCGCTGCGCGACACCGCGATAAACACCTGATAGCGCGCGGCGTTACTCAGAAAGATATTCCGGCTGTCGCCCGGCCCGGAAATAAACGCCGTTTTGCCCAGCACCTGTAGCTTTTTGGTCAGGTACTCCGCGAAGAGATAGGAAAACCCGGCCCCGTAGAGGAAGAAACTCTCTTTCTCGCGCAGCAGCGTCGCAAACTGACGGCGCTTCTCTTCCGTCACCCACTGAAAGGTCTGCTGATAGTTGGCGATAAACTGGCTGAACAGGGCGGGCAGGTGGGGTAAATCCTGAGCCTCGCTCGCAATGTGCGGCGTATCGGTGAGTAACTGTTTGCAGTGCCAGATGAACTCGCTAAAGCCGCTAAACCCCAGCTTCTGGCACAGACGCATGATGGTCGCCGTTGAGACGAAGGTCGCCTGCGCCAGCTCGCGTACCGTGATATTGCCCACCAGCAGCGGATGTTCCGTGAGATGGGCCAGGACGCGATATTCCGCGCGGGTCAGAGACTCCCCGCGCGTCAGCAGCGTTGCCAGTCGGTTATCCATTATTGAGCAGGTTCGATCGGCAGATCGTCCCGTGCGCCCCATTCGCTCCACGCCCCGTCGTACAGCGTCACGTCGGTCACGCCGAGCGTTGCCAGCGCCAGAATTACCACGCAGGCCGTGACGCCGGAGCCGCAGCTGGCAATCACCGGTTTGTGCAAATCCACACCCTGACGCTCAAAAATCTCGCTCAGTTCGTCGGTGGTTTTCAGCTCGCCTTCAAACACCAGATCGCCCCACGGCACGTTGAGCGCGCCGGGAATATGGCCGCGTTTCAGGCCGGGACGCGGTTCGTCGGCCTCGGCATTAAAGCGGGGAGCCGGGCGGGCATCGACGATTTGCGCCGTTTTCTCGTGGCTGGCAAGCAGGACGTCAGTCAGCCGTTTCACCACACTCGCGTCAAGCGTGGCGTCAAAATCACCTTCCGCAAGGGAAACATTACCCTGCTGGAGCGGCAGTTCGTCGCGCTGCCAGCCCGCCAGTCCACCGGCCAGAATCGACACATTCTCGACGCCGAAGGTTTTCAGCATCCACCACGCGCGCGGGGCGGAGAACAGATTGCCCTCGTCGTACACCACCAGGTGTTTATCGCGGCTGATGCCCAGCTCACGCATTGCCACGGCAAAAGCTTCCGGGCGCGGCAGCATGTGGGGCAGGGGAGAGGTGTGATCGGAGAGGGCTTCGATATCAAAAAAGACCGCGCCCGGAAGATGTCCGGCGCGGTACTCCGCGGGAACGTCGCGATGCTCTTGCCCTGGCGGGGCCATGCGCGCATCGAGGATTTGCACTTCCGGATCGTCGCTGTGTTCGATAAGCCAGTCGGCTGCGACAAAATATGAGGTGGACATGGGTGCCTCCATTTTTTCCTTAAAAAAGGATTGTCGGTGTTTTATCTGACACCGACAAGCACACCACGTTCAACTCGCGAGCAAGCCCTTATTTTTTCACCGCTTCGCCGTCCTGCCACGCTTTTTGCAGCGCAGGCCAGTAGTCGCGGTTGGCCTCGATCATCTCATCGATAATGGCTTTCGCGTGCTCCATCGTCGGCACGGTGCGGTTCAGGGTAAATGCCTGCAACGCTTTTTCGTAGCTGCCTTCGATGGTCGCTTCCACCAGCAGTTGCTCAGAGGCGAGCTGCTGCTGGAGCAGCGTCTGATGGAACAGCGGAACCTGGCCCACGCGAATTGGCTCTGGCCCTTCGGAGGTGATATACGCCGGGACTTCCACCACCGCGTCGTACGGCAGGTTGGTGATCGCCCCACGGTTTTCGACCATCACCAGATGACGCTGGCGCAGGTTGAACGCCAGCGAACGCGCCACATCGACAATAAACTCGCCGTGCACGCCGACGTGGAAAGCGTCGGAGAGAATACCGGTACGTTTGTACTCTTCCGCCGCCGCGAACAGCTTTTTCTCGCGCCCGTTCATCACTTCGTTGGCGCGGGTGTAGTCCGGGTTCTGATGCTCCACAATCTGGTTTGGCATCAGGTAATACTGCAGATACGGGTTCGGCAAGTATTCCGGGAAGTTATCCATGATCGGCTTAATGTTGCGCCAGGTTTTCACCCACGACGGGTCCGAGTGCTGCGGGTCGGTTTTGGCGGCGTCTTCCGTCAGCAGGCCGTACTTCGCGATGTGACGGCGCAGCTCCGGCAATCGGTCGACGCCGTCCACCAGCACGCGGGTAAACCAGCCGAAGTGGTTCAGGCCGAAATAGTCCACTTCCAGCTTGTGACGATCCACACCCAGAATCGCGCCCATATTACGCATCGCTGCCACCGGCATATCGCAGATGTTCAGCACGCGGGCGTTGGGACGCAGGCGACGCACGCCTTCCGCCACAATCGCCGCCGGGTTGGAGTAGTTCACGATCCAGGCTTTTTCGTGAGCGTAACGCTCGACCAGGTCGATCAGCTCCACCATCGGTAAAATGGTGCGCAGACCATAGGCCAGCCCGCCGGGACCGCAGGTTTCCTGGCCGACTACGCCGTGTCGCAGGGGGATCTTCTCATCCTGCTCGCGCATTTTGTACTGCCCGACGCGCATCTGGGCGAAGACAAAGTGTGCCCCGCTGAACGCCACTTCCGGGTCGTGGGTAACGGTAAATTTGATGCTCTGACTGTGGTCGCGAATCACTTTTTCGACCACTGGCGCAATGGTGTCCTGGCGAGCGGCGTCGATGTCGTACAGGCGAATTTCCGCCAGCGGGAAATCCTGCAGCTGGACCATCAGGCTTTTCACAATGCCCGGCGTGTAGGTGCTGCCGCCACCGGCAATGGAGAGAATAAAGGGAGGTTTAAACATGTTTGGCTCCTTCAGAGAAACGTCTCAACGGCTTCTCGCATTTTTTTGACGTGCAGCCCGTAGACCACCTGAACGTTGTTACCTTGCTTGATAATGCCTTTCGCGCCCGTCGCCTTGAGGCGTGGCTCGTCGATGATGTCGACATCTTTGACGGTGACGCGCAGTCGGGTGTAGCAGTTATCCACTACTTCAATATTTTCCCGCCCGCCGAGGCCGACCACGATGGACTCGCCCAGTCCGTCGTTGCTGCCTTTCGCCTGATACTCTTGCTTGCTGTACAGACGGGTTTCCTGTTCGTCATCCTCGCGACCCGGCGTTTTCATGTTGAAGCGCAGGATCAGGAAGCGGAACACGATGAAATAGAGGGCGAACATGATCATCCCGACCACGATGTACATCGGCCAGTTCGACTTCTCCGTGCCCAGCGGCAGGTTGTAGAGAATGAAATCGATAATGCCGTTGGCACCGATGGCGTGGACGCCAAACAGGTAGAACAGCATCATGCCGAGACCGGTCAGCACCGCGTGAACCACAAACAGCAGCGGGGCGACGAACAGGAAAGAGAACTCCAGCGGCTCGGTCACGCCGACCAGCAGCGAGGTCAGCGCCGCCGGGATCAGAATGGCTTTCGCCAGCGCTTTACGCTCCGGTCGGGCAGTGACGTACATCGCCAGCGCCGCGGCGGGCAGACCGAACATCTTGCTGATCCCGCGCGCATCCCACACCACCGTGCTGCTGAGCTGTTTCACTTCCGGGCAGGCCATTTCGGCGAAGTAGATATTCCGCGCGCCCTGATAGACGGCGCCGCACACCTCCTGCGTCCCGCCCAGCTCCGTATACAGGAACGGGGTATAAACCAGGTGATGCAGGCCGGTTGGCACCAGAATGCGCTCCAGGAAACCGTAAATCGCGACGCCAAACGGACCAGACCCTTTGATCGCAAGCGCCATGGCGCTAATCCCGTGCTGGGCAAAAGGCCACAGCTCGCTCATCACCACGCCGAGGACCATCGACACCGGCAGCATCACAATGGCCACGAAGCAGTGCCCGGAGTAGATCGCCATCGCGCCGTTAAACTGTACGCCGGAGTATTTGTTGTACAGATATCCCGACAGAGCACCGGTGAGGATCCCGGCGAACACGCCCATCTCCAGCACCTGAACGCCTAACACCATGCTCTGCCCGGCGGCTTTCATCTGATCGGCGGGGGCCAGATGCCCTTGCAGCTGGAGGGTCACATTCATGGCATTGATAAACACCACAAAAGTCACCAGGCCGATCAGCGCTGCGTAACCTTTGTCACGCGTGGCGAGGCCAATGGGAATGCCGACCGCAAAGACCAGCGCCAGATTCACAAGCACCGAGACCGCCGATTTAGCAATCAGCTGTCCTGTATGTTGAATCAGAGGATGGCCGAGAAATGGCACATACTCGGCAAGATTACCGTTACCCAATACGTTGCCGAAGGCGATAAACAGCCCGACAATCGGTAAGATAAGTACCGGTCCGTACAATGATTTTCCGAAATTTTGTAGGGCGTTCACGGCTCGTTTCATGGCTATCTCTCTAAGTGAACCGCGCACTCAGGGTGCGTCTGAGTATTAAGCTAGCAGGTGGCGCGTCAACTTATCCAGCTATCTTATTGTTTTAAAAACAAATGACGCGAAAGGTAACATGTAACCTTCGACACTGTGATCCCGGTGGCTGCCGCGCGTTTTCCGCGAGCAATGTGCGAGGCGCTTTCCAGATTCTAAAATTGGACTTTTGTATTAGTGAAACTTGCGGATAATACTTAGTCGGACGACGACTAACAGGCTCCACGGACCAGGGATAAAGGATGACACCGTTTCGCTTAGCTGCGCTCTCTCTCGCGCTACTCACCACGTTTACGCTCGTCGGTTGCGATAACAACGACGATAAACCTCAGGCGGCTGCACCAGCCGCTTCCGCGACCACACCGAAAACGCCTGAAAAACCGGATGCTGAAAAGCTCGCGAAGCTGGCTTCGCAAAGTGCAGGCAAAGCCCTGACGCTGCTGGATGCTTCCGAAGTGCAGCTCGATGGCGCATCTACCCTGGTTCTGACTTTCTCCGTCCCGCTAAATCCCGAACAGGATTTCGCCCGCACGGTTCACGTCGTCGATAAAAAGAGCGGCAAAGTGGACGGTGCATGGGAACTGGCTCCTAATCTGAAAGAGCTGCGTCTGCGCCATCTGGAGCCGAACCGCAATCTGGTGGTCACCGTTGAGCGTGACTTGCAGGCACTTAACAAAGCCACCTTCGGCATTGATTACGAAAAAGCGATCACCACGCGGGACATCGAACCGACCGTCGGCTTTGCCAGCCGCGGCTCGCTCCTGCCGGGCAAAGTCGTTGAAGGCCTGCCGGTGATGGCGCTTAACGTCAACAACGTGGATGTGAACTTCTACCGCGTGAAGCCCGAATCGCTGGCCTCCTTTGTCAGCCAGTGGGAGTACCGTAACTCCCTGACCAACTGGGAATCTGACAATCTTCTGAAGATGGCTGAGCTGGTTTACACCGGACGATTCGATCTCAATCCGGCGCGTAACACCCGTGAAAAACTGCTGCTGCCGCTGCGCGATATCAAACCGCTGCAACAGTCCGGCGTTTACATCGCGGTGATGAATCAGGCAGGGCATTACAACTACAGCAACGCCGCCACGCTCTTTACGCTCAGTGACGTCGGTTTATCCGCGCACCGCTATCACAATCGTCTCGATATTTTCACTCAGAGCCTGGAAAACGGCGCGGCGCAGTCCGGCGTTGAAGTCCTGTTGCTCAACGATAAAGGCCAGACGCTGGCGCAGGGCACCAGCGACGCTGACGGCCATGCGAAGCTCGAAACCGACAAAGAGGCAGCGCTGATTCTGGCCCGCAAAGACGGCCAGACTACGCTTCTGGATCTCAAACTCCCTGCGCTCGACCTGGCGGAATTTGATATCGCCGGTGAGCCAGGTTACAGCAAGCAATTCTTCATGTTCGGTCCGCGCGATCTCTATCGTCCGGGCGAAACGGTGATCCTCAACGGTCTGCTGCGCGACAGCGACGGCAAACCGCTCCCGGACCAGCCCGTCAAACTCGAAGTGCTGCGTCCGGATGGACAGGTAGCGCGCACGGTGGTGGCCCAGCCGGAAAACGGTCTCTATCGCTTTAACTATCCGCTGGACAGCGGCGCGCAAACGGGGATGTGGCACGTTCGCGCCAACACCGGCGACAACCAGCAGCGACTGTGGGATTTTCACGTCGAAGATTTCATGCCTGAGCGCATGGCGCTGAATCTGACCGGTCAGAAAATCCCCGTTTCGACCCAGGATGAAGTCAATTTCGATGTTGTTGGTTACTACCTGTACGGCGCACCGGCTAACGGCAACAGCCTGCAGGGGCAGCTTTTCCTGCGTCCGCTGCGCGAGGCGGTGAGTGCGTTACCGGGCTTCCAGTTTGGTGACATCGCTGAAGAGAACCTCAGCCGCAGTCTGGATGAAGTCCAGCTCACCCTGAACGATCAGGGGCGCGGCCAGGTCTCGACGGAAAGCCAGTGGAAAGAGACCCACTCGCCGCTGCAGCTAATCCTCCAGGCCAGCCTGCTGGAGTCGGGCGGTCGTCCGATCACCCGCCGCGCGGAGCAGGCTATTTGGCCTGCCGATACGCTGCCAGGCATTCGTCCGCAGTTTGCCAGCAAAGCGGTGTATGACTATCGTACCGACACCACGGTGAATCAGCCGATTGTCGATGAAAACGGCAACGCCAGTTTTGACATTGTCTATGCCGATGCCAGCGGGGCCAAAAAAGCGGTCTCGGATCTTCAGGTTCGCCTGATCCGCGAGCGTCGCGATTACTACTGGAACTGGTCGGAAAGCGACGGCTGGCTGTCTCAGTTCGATCAAAAAGATCTGGTGGAGGGCGAGCAGGAACTGACGCTCAAGGCCGACGAAACCGGCAAAGTGACCTTCCCGGTGGAGTGGGGTTCTTACCGTCTGGAAGTCAAAGCGCCTGACGAGATAGTCAGCAGCGTGCGCTTCTGGGCGGGTTACAGCTGGCAGGATAACAGCGACGGCACCGGCGCGGCGCGCCCGGACCGGGTGATGTTGAAACTGGATAAGCCGTCTTACCAGCCAGGCGACACCATAAAACTGCACATCGCCGCACCTGCCGCAGGTAAAGGCTACGCGATGATCGAATCCAGCGAAGGCCCGCTGTGGTGGAAAGAGATCGACGTTCCGGCCAATGGCCTGGATATGGCTATTCCAGTCGACAAAGCCTGGAAGCGTCACGATCTGTATCTCAGCACGCTGGTGGTACGTCCGGGAGATAAATCCAAATCAGCGACCCCTAAACGCGCCGTCGGTCTGCTGCATCTGCCGATGGGCGATGAAAACCGTCGTCTGAATATTGCCCTCGATACTCCGCAGAAAATGCGCCCTAATCAGACGCTGTCGGTGAAAGTGAAAGCCAGCGTGAAAGAGGGTAGTGTGCCGCAGAAAGCGAACGTCCTGGTTTCTGCGGTGGACAGCGGCGTACTGAATATCACCGATTACGACACCCCCGATCCGTGGCAGGCATTCTTCGGTCAGAAACGTTACGGCGCAGACATCTATGATATCTACGGCCAGGTCATTGAAGGACAGGGTCGTATGGCGGCGCTGCGCTTTGGTGGTGATGGTGATGAGCTGAAACGCGGCGGTAAACCGCCGGTGAATCACGTCACCATTATCGCTCAACAGGCGCAGCCTGTGGCACTGGATGCGAACGGTGAAGGGACGATCACTTTACCGATTGGCGATTTCAACGGTGAGCTGCGTGTCATGGCCCAGGCCTGGACCGAGGATGATTTTGGCAGTAACGAAGGCAAAGTGATTGTCGCCGCGCCAGTGATTACCGAACTGAATACGCCGCGCTTCCTGGCAAGCGGTGATGCCACCCGGCTGACGCTGGATCTGACCAACCTGACCGACAAACCGCAGACGCTGAACGTCGCGCTCACCGCGTCGGGCTTAATGTCGCTCGAAGGCGCACAGCCGCAGCCTGTTCAACTGGATCCGGGCGTGCGTACCACACTGTTCATTCCAGTGCGTGCGCTGGAAGGGTACGGCGACGGTGAAATTACGGCCCAGGTGACCGGCCTTCAGCTGCCGGGCGAAACCTTCGCGCCGCAGCAGAAGAGCTGGAAAATCGGCGTGCGTCCGGCATTCCCGGCGCAGACGGTCAATACCGGCGCGATGCTAAACCCAGGCGAAAGCTGGACGGCTCCGGCGCAGCATATCACCGGGTTCTCTCCGGCCACGCTGCAAGGGCAACTGCTGCTCAGCGGTAAACCGCCGCTCAATCTGGCGCGCTATATCCGCGAACTGCAGGCGTATCCGTATGGATGTCTGGAACAAACCGCCAGCGGCCTGTTCCCGTCGCTCTACACCAACGCCGCACAGCTGAGCGCGCTCGGCATCAAAGGTGATACGGATGACAAACGTCGCGCGGCGATTGATATCGGGATCTCCCGCTTGCTGCAGATGCAACGCGATGACGGCGGTTTTGCCCTGTGGGATAAAAATGGTCCGGAAGAGTATTGGCTGACGGCCTACGTCACCGATTTCCTGGTCCGTGCGGGTGAGCAGGGTTACAGCGTGCCAGCCGACGCGGTGAACAATGCGAACAGCCGCCTGCTGCGCTATCTGCAGGATCCAGGCATGATGTCCATTCGCTACAGCGATGACACCCAGGCGAGTAAATTTGCCGTACAGGCGTATGCCGCGCTGGTGCTGGCGCGCCAGCAAAAAGCACCGCTCGGCGCACTGCGTGAAATCTGGGATCGTCGTGCGCAGACCGGTTCGGGCCTGCCTCTGATGCAGCTCGGGATGGCTTTGAAACTGATGGGCGATGCGCCACGCAGCCAGCAGGCGCTGGATCTGGCGATGAAAACCCCGCGCAGCGACAGCAAAAACTGGATGGCGGATTACGGCAGTCAACTGCGCGATAACGCCCTGATGCTCTCCCTGCTGGAAGAGTACAAGCTGCTGCCAGATGCGCAAAACACGCTGCTGAATACGCTGTCTCAGCAGGCGTTCAGCCAGCGCTGGCTCTCGACCCAGGAAAGTAATGCCCTGTTCCTGGCCGGACGTTCGCTCCAGACGATCTCCGGTGCCTGGCAAGCGACCACCAGTCTCTCTGACAAAGCGCTGAGCAGCGACAAGTCTCAGGTGCAAAATGTGACTGGCGATCAACTGGGCACGCTGCAGGTAACCAACAGCGGTACCACACCGCTGTGGGTGCGCCTCGATAGCACCGGTTATCCGGAATATGCACCGCAACCCTCGTCCAACGTTCTGCAAATCGAGCGCCATATTCTGGCGACCGACGGCAGCACTAAATCCCTCTCTTCCCTGAAGAGCGGTGAGCTGGTGCTGGTCTGGCTGGAAGTGAAGGCCAATCAAAACGTACCGGATGCGCTGGTGGTTGATCTGCTCCCGGCAGGGCTTGAGCTGGAAAACCAGAATCTCGCCAGCAGCAGCGCCAGCCTTCAGGACAGCGGCAGCGAGGTGCAGAACCTGCTTAATCAGATGCAACAGGCCGATATTCAGCACATGGAGTTCCGCGACGATCGCTTTGTCGCGGCGGTTCCGGTGAACGAAGGCCAGCCGGTAACGCTGGTGTACCTGGCGCGTGCCGTGACGCCTGGAACCTACGAGGTGCCGGTGCCGATGGTGGAATCCATGTATGTTCCGCAGTGGCGGGCAACGGGTGCCGCCAGCGGCCCGCTGATTATCGTTCCGTAAGGTGAGATTATCCCGACTCATTCGCTCCCGTTGGCTGTGGCTGGCGGGAGCGATTCTCGTTTTATGGGGGCTGATTGTCGTCGCCGATCGCCTGTGGCCATTGCCTTTGAAAGAGGTCAACCCGGCGCGCGTGGTGGTCGATGAAAAAGGTACGCCGCTGTGGCGGTTTGCCGACAGCGACGGGATCTGGCGCTATCCGGTTACCATCGAAGAGGTTTCGCCTCGCTATCTCGATGCCCTGATCCAGTATGAAGATCGCTGGTTCTGGGATCATCCGGGCGTCAATCCGTTCTCCGTGTTGCGCGCAGCCTGGCAGGATTTAAGCTCCGGCAAAGTGGTCTCGGGCGGCAGTACGCTTACCATGCAGGTGGCGCGACTGCTCGATCCGCATCCGCGTACCTTTGGCGGTAAAGTTCGCCAGCTCTGGCGGGCAATGCAGCTGGAGTGGCATCTTTCCAAACGCGACATTCTTACCCTCTATCTCAACCGCGCCCCCTTTGGCGGAACTTTGCAGGGCGTCGGGGCGGCCAGTTGGGCCTATCTTGGGAAATCACCGGCGCAGTTAAGCTACTCCGAAGCCGCGCTGCTGGCGGTACTCCCGCAGGCGCCGAGCCGTCTGCGCCCGGACCGCTGGCCGGATCGCGCGGAAGCCGCACGCAATAAAGTGCTCGAACGCATGGTGACGCAGGGCGTCTGGAGCGCGCAGCAGGTGAAAGAGTCGCGTCAGGAGCCGGTCTGGCTGGCCCCGCGGCAAATGCCGCAGCTGGCGCCGCTGTTCTCCCGCATGATGCTCGGTAAAAGCCGTGACAACAAAATTGTCACCACGCTGGATGCCTCGCTGCAAAGACAGCTCGAAGAGCTGGCGATGAACTGGAAATCCCGCCTGCCGCCGCGCAGCTCTCTGGCGATGATCGTGGTCGATCATACCAATATGAAAGTGCGCGGCTGGGTGGGATCGGTGGACATCAGTGACGACAGCCGGTTTAGCCACGTCGATATGGTGAGCGCGATCCGATCGCCGGGATCGGTGCTTAAACCTTTTGTCTATGGCATGGCGCTGGACGATGGCCTGATCCATCCCGCCTCGTTATTGCAGGATGTGCCTCGCCGCACGGGTGACTATCGGCCTGGCAACTTCGACAGCGGATTCCACGGCCCTGTCAGTATGAGTGAAGCCCTGGTCCGCTCGCTGAATCTGCCTGCCGTACAGGTGCTGGAGGCCTACGGTCCTAAACGTTTCACCGGGATGTTAAGCAACGTCGGATTACGTCTGATCCTTCCGGCTGGCGCGCAGCCGAACTTGTCGCTGATTCTCGGCGGGGCGGGCGCGCGGCTGGCCGATATCACCGCAGCCTACAGCGCCTTTGCCCGTCAGGGGAAAGCGGGGCAGCTGCGCGTGCAGCCGGGCGATCCGCTGATCGAGCGCCCGCTTCTTTCCCCGGGGTCGGCGTGGATCATTCGCCGAATTTTAGGCAACGAAGCGCAGCCGCTGCCGGATGGCGCACTGCCGCAGGTTGCGCCGCTGGCGTGGAAAACCGGCACCAGCTACGGCTATCGCGACGCCTGGGCTATCGGGCTCAATGCGCGCTACATCATTGGCATCTGGACAGGGCGCCCGGACGGAACGCCGGTTGCCGGGCAGTTTGGTTTCGCCAGCGCCGTGCCGCTGCTGAACCAGGTGAATAATATGCTGCAGTCAAATTCGACGGTCGACGAAGGGCGTTTACCGCGCGATCCGCGTCCGGCCTCGGTCAGCCGTGGGGTGATCTGCTGGCCGGGTGGGCAATCTCTGCCGGAAGGGAGCGAGAACTGCCGCCGCCGTTTGGCGACCTGGCTGCTCGACGGGAGCCAGCCGCCAACCCTGTTATTGCCGGAGCAAGAGGGGATTCGCGGGATTCGATTCCCGGTCTGGCTGGATAATGCAGGCAAACGCGTCGCAGCCGACTGCCCTGGTGCGCAGGAGAAAATCCTCGACGTCTGGCCGCTACCGCTTGAACCCTGGCTGCCTGCGTCTGAGCGCAGAGCCGCGCGCATCCCGGCCTCGTCGGCTGTTTGTCCGCCGCTGTCGCAAGATTCCCCCGCGCCGCTGATGCTCTCCGGTGTGCGTGAAGGAGCACTGATCAAACGTCTGCCCGGTGAGTCACGGGTATCTCTCCCGTTACAGGCCATCGGCAGCGATAGCCAGCGCTGGTGGTTCCTGAACGGGGAACCTCTCAATGTTAAAGGACGTGCTTACACTTTACAGCTTGATAAAGCAGGGGATTATCAGTTACTGGTATTGGATGAGACGGGGCAAGTCGCCACGGTGAATTTCAGCCTCCAGTAGCGAAACGTCCGTCTGAGATGTGACCTGTTGCTAAAACTCGTCTTATTTTAAAAAAATGTTACTTCGAACCATAGGCAATGGCGTTTTTGCTCTCTATAATCCGCGCCATCTATACAGACGTATGCAAAACAACAGAACATAACACAGAGGTTATCATGGCTATTGAACGTACTTTTTCCATCATCAAACCAAACGCGGTGGCAAAAAACGTTATTGGCAGCATCTTTGCTCGCTTTGAATCTGCAGGGTTCAAAATCGTTGGCACCAAAATGCTGCATCTGACCGTTGAACAGGCTCGCGGTTTCTACGCTGAGCACGACGGCAAACCTTTCTTCGACGGCCTGGTTGAGTTCATGACTTCCGGTCCAATCGTGGTTTCCGTGCTGGAAAGCGAAAACGCAGTACAGCGTCACCGCGATCTGATGGGCGCAACTAACCCGGCTAACGCACTGGCTGGCACCCTGCGTGCTGACTACGCGGACAGCTTCACCGAGAACGGCACCCACGGTTCCGACTCTGTTGAGTCTGCTGCGCGCGAAATCGCGTACTTCTTCGCAGAAGGCGAAGTTTGCCCACGTACCCGTTAATTCCTCAGGGAAGGGTATAAATTTCGTAAATGCCGCGTGCAAACGTGGCATCCCTGCGCCAGACTTTGTACAATGCAACGCCCCGGAAAAGCAGACCGCCTACCGGGGCGTTTCTTTTCAACCCTCCACGGGCCATAACGTGTAACAACGAGGCCGGAAAATATTATGTCTGAACTAGTTAACACCTCTGAAGTCGCCATTGCCGCGGTTCCTACTAAAAATGGAAAAATTAACCTGCTGGATCTGAACCGTCAGCAGATGCGCGAGTTTTTCAAAGAGATGGGCGAGAAGCCGTTTCGTGCCGACCAGGTGATGAAATGGATGTACCACTATTGCAGCGACAACTTTGATGACATGACGGACATCAACAAAGTGCTGCGCACCAAACTGAAAGAAGTGGCTGAAATCCGCGCACCGGAAGTGGTGGAAGAGCAGCGCTCTTCGGACGGCACGATCAAATGGGCGATTGCGGTAGGCGATCAGCGCGTTGAGACGGTGTACATCCCCGAAGAAGACCGCGCCACGCTGTGCGTCTCCTCTCAGGTTGGCTGTGCGCTGGAGTGTAAATTCTGCTCAACGGCGCAGCAGGGCTTCAACCGTAACCTGCGCGTGTCTGAAATTATCGGCCAGGTGTGGCGCGCGGCGAAAATCGTCGGTGCGGCAAAAGTGACCGGTACGCGTCCAATCACCAACGTGGTGATGATGGGCATGGGCGAGCCGCTGCTGAACCTGACTAACGTCGTTCCGGCGATGGAAATCATGCTCGATGACTTCGGTTTTGGCCTGTCCAAACGTCGCGTGACCCTCTCCACCTCTGGCGTTGTGCCAGCGCTGGATAAACTGGGTGACATGATTGACGTAGCGCTGGCAATCTCCTTGCATGCGCCGAACGACGAAATTCGTGACGAAATTGTACCGATCAACAAAAAGTACAATATCGAAACCTTCCTCGCGGGCGTGCGTCGCTACCTCGAGAAGTCCAACGCCAATCAGGGCCGCGTGACTATCGAGTACGTGATGCTGGATCATGTGAATGACGAAACCGATCATGCGCATCAGCTGGCTGAACTGCTGAAAGACACACCGTGCAAGATTAACCTGATCCCATGGAACCCGTTCCCGGGTGCGCCATATGGTCGCAGCTCCAATAGCCGTATCGACCGTTTCTCCAAGGTTCTGATGGAGTACGGTTTCACCACCATCGTGCGTAAAACCCGTGGTGATGATATCGATGCCGCTTGCGGTCAGCTGGCCGGCGATGTGATTGACCGCACCAAGCGTACGCTGCGTAAGCGCATGCAGGGTGAGGCGATTGACGTCAAAGCTGTGTGATTATTATGCGTCACGGTGCAGATTTACGCCGTGACGCATTAGCTTACTGAATATTCAGTCAGCCAGATTGTGATTGCTGAATAATTACGGTGCGTTTCAGACGACTTTAAGGCAGTATGTAACGTCGCAACAACAGTTTAGCCTCATGAGAAGCGCTTCACTGTCAACTAAGGCCGGACCGTCTTATACTAACTGTCTGTCTAAGGTTAAATGACCAGAAGTTTCGCGGTGCGGGTGGCATTGTGACTCACCGGCGCCTGAACCCTAATTTACACGTACCAGTAAGTAGTTGTAGCGAATGAATACTGAAGCCACTCACGACCAAAATGAAGCACTCTCCACCGGCGTTCGTCTTCGCAACGCCCGTGAACAACTCGGACTCAGCCAGCAAGCTGTTGCAGAACGCTTATGCCTGAAGGTTTCCACGGTTCGCGATATTGAAGAAGATAAGGCTCCGGCCGATCTCGCTTCAACGTTTCTGCGTGGTTACATCCGCTCTTATGCAAAACTGGTGCATATCCCTGAAGAAGAACTGTTGCCAATGATGGAAAAACAGGCACCGGTACGTGCGGCGAAAGTCGCGCCGATGCAGACCTTCTCTCTGGGCAAACGTCGTAAAAAACGTGATGGCTGGCTGATGAGTTTTACCTGGCTGGTGCTGTTTGTGGTGATTGGTCTGACGGGCGCATGGTGGTGGCAAAACCACAAAGCGCAGCAGGAAGAGATCACCACCATGGCCGATCAGTCATCTGCAGAGCTTAACAATTCCGGTAACGACGGCGCGCAAAGCGTGCCGTTAAACACCGACAGCAGCGCTACCTCTGGCGAGCCGCAAACAGCGGCTACCGATTCTCAGGCTGTTGAACCTACCCAAACGCCAGCGCCGGTGACGACTCCGGATCAAACGGCGGCGCAAAACGCCGTGGTTGCGCCTTCTCAGGCGAATGTGGACACCGCTCCAGCGGCAACGACCACACCAGCTGCTACGGCTAACACCGCTCAACCCCTGCCGACTGACCAGGCGGGCGTCGCGGGCACCACTGCAGCCGATCCAAACGCGCTGGTGATGAACTTCTCTGCCGACTGCTGGCTGGAAGTGACTGACGCGACAGGCAAAAAGCTGTTCAGCGGCCTGCAGCGTAAAGATGGCACATTAAATCTAACGGGTCAGGCGCCGTATAAGCTTAAAATCGGTGCTCCGGCAGCGGTACAGATCCAGTATCAAGGAAAACCTGTCGATCTGAGCCGTTTTATCAGAACTAACCAGGTTGCGCGTCTTACCGTTAATGCCGAACAATCTGCAGCACAGTAACAGGCGAGTAACGCGGGAGACAATTCATGCATAACCAGGCTCCGATTCAACGTAGAAAATCTAAACGGATTTACGTTGGGAATGTGCCGATTGGTGATGGTGCACCCATTGCCGTCCAGTCGATGACCAACACCCGTACCACGGATGTTGAGGCGACGGTCAATCAAATCAAAGCATTAGAGCGCGTTGGCGCGGATATCGTCCGCGTCTCTGTGCCCACCATGGATGCCGCTGAGGCGTTCAAACTCATCAAACAGCAGGTCAACGTTCCGCTGGTTGCCGATATCCACTTCGATTACCGAATCGCGCTGAAAGTCGCGGAATATGGTGTGGATTGTCTGCGTATCAACCCAGGTAACATTGGCAGCGAAGAGCGCATCCGCTCCGTTGTTGACTGTGCTCGCGACAAAAATATCCCTATCCGCATCGGCGTCAACGCCGGATCGCTGGAAAAAGATCTGCAGGAAAAATACGGCGAACCGACGCCGCAGGCGCTCCTCGAATCCGCGATGCGTCATGTGGATCACCTCGATCGTCTGAATTTCGATCAGTTCAAAGTCAGCGTGAAAGCCTCCGATGTGTTCCTGGCCGTGGAATCTTATCGTCTGCTGGCGAAGCAGATCGAGCAACCTCTGCACCTCGGGATCACCGAAGCGGGCGGGTTGCGCAGTGGCTCCGTGAAATCGGCGATCGGCCTTGGTCTGCTGCTTTCTGAAGGGATCGGCGATACCCTGCGTGTTTCCCTGGCGGCGGATCCGGTTGAAGAGATCAAAGTCGGTTTCGACATTCTGAAATCCCTGCGCATTCGCGCGCGCGGGATCAACTTCATTGCGTGTCCAACCTGTTCGCGTCAGGAGTTTGACGTGATTGGTACGGTCAACGCTCTGGAGCAACGTCTGGAAGATCTGATCACGCCGATGGATGTCTCCATTATCGGCTGTGTCGTGAATGGTCCGGGTGAAGCGCTGGTGTCAACGCTCGGCGTGACCGGCGGCAACAAGAAAAGCGGCCTTTATGAAGATGGTGTGCGTAAAGATCGTCTGGACAACAACGACATGATCGATCAGCTGGAAGCCCGCATCCGCGCGAAAGCGACGATGCTGGATGAAGCCCAGCGCATCAGCATTCAGCAAGTTGAAAAATAACGTGATGGGAAGCCAAAGGCTTCCCATGTATGATTGAACCCTGGATTAATGAATCTTCGGGTTCTTTTTTGTATATAGAAAGAGAATAAACGTGGCAAAAAACATTCAAGCCATCCGCGGCATGAACGATTATCTGCCTGGCGAAACCGCCATCTGGCAGCGCATTGAAGGCACACTGAAACAGGTGCTCGGCAGCTACGGTTACAGCGAAATCCGTTTGCCGATTGTAGAGCAGACCCCGTTATTTAAACGTGCGATCGGCGAAGTGACCGACGTCGTTGAAAAAGAGATGTATACCTTTGAGGACCGAAACGGCGATAGCCTGACTCTGCGCCCGGAAGGTACAGCGGGCTGCGTACGCGCCGGCATCGAACATGGTCTCCTGTACAATCAGGAGCAGCGCCTGTGGTATATCGGCCCGATGTTCCGCCACGAACGTCCGCAAAAAGGCCGCTACCGTCAGTTTAATCAGCTGGGTGTTGAAGTCTTTGGTCTGCAAGGGCCAGACATTGACGCCGAGCTCATCATGCTCACCGCGCGCTGGTGGCGTGAGCTGGGGATCTCCCAGCACGTTGCGCTGGAGCTGAACTCTATCGGTTCCCTCGAAGCGCGTGCGAACTACCGTGATGCGCTCGTCTCGTTCCTGGAACAGCACAAAGATAAGCTGGATGAAGACTGTCAGCGCCGCATGTACAGCAACCCGCTGCGTGTTCTGGATTCCAAGAACCCGGAAGTGCAGGCCCTGCTGAACGATGCCCCGGCGCTGGGTGACTATCTGGATGAAGATTCCCGCGAGCATTTCGCTGGCCTGTGCAAACTGCTGGAAGATGCAGGTATTGCCTACACCGTGAACCAGCGTCTGGTGCGTGGTCTGGATTACTACAACCGCACGGTGTTTGAGTGGGTCACCACCAGCCTCGGATCGCAGGGTACTGTCTGTGCAGGCGGTCGTTATGACGGTCTGGTTGAACAGCTCGGTGGTCGTGCTGCCCCTGCGGTCGGCTTCGCGATGGGTCTTGAGCGACTTGTTTTGCTGGTTCAGGCAGTTAATCCGGAATTTAAAGCAGAATCTGTTGTCGATATATACCTGGTGGCTTCAGGCGCGGATACGCAGTCTGCAGCAATGCAGTTTGCCGAACGTCTGCGCGATGCGCTGCCGGGCGTTAAGCTGATGACCAACCACGGTGGTGGCAACTTCAAAAAGCAGTTTGCCCGTGCCGACAAGTGGGGCGCAACTATCGCACTGGTGCTGGGCGAGTCCGAAGTGGCTGCTGGCGAAGTAGTGGTGAAAGATCTGCGCTCTGGTGAGCAAACAACCGTAACGCAGGACAGCGTTGCTGCGCACTTGCGCGCTTTGACTTGGTAAGAGGAAGAACAGCGTGGAAATGTACGAGAACGAAAACGACCAGGTTGATGCGATTAAGCGCTTCTTTGCCGAAAATGGCAAAGCTCTGGTGGTTGGTGTGATTTTGGGTGTCGGTGCGCTGATGGGCTGGCGTTACTGGAACAGCCATCAGGCTGATTCCGCGCGCGAATCTTCCCTGTCGTATGAAAATACTGTGAGCGCCATTCGCGCCGATCAGCCACAAACGCTGGCTGCCGCAGAGAAATTTGCAGCTGACAACAAAAACACCTACGGTGCACTGGCTGCGCTGGAAGTGGCTCAGCAGTTTGTGGATAAAAACGAACTGGATAAAGCGGTGGCTCAGCTGAATCAGGGACTGGCTGCGGCCAGCGACGATAATCTGAAAGCGGTCATTAATTTACGCCTCGCCCGTATTCAGGTTCAGCAGAATAAAGCCGACGACGCGCTGAAAACGCTCGACACCGTGAAAGGCGAAGGTTTTGCAGCGATTGTTGCTGACCTGCGCGGTGAAGCTCTGCTGAGCAAAGGCGACAAACAAGGCGCGCGCAGCGCGTGGGAAGCGGGTGTGAAAAGTAACGCCTCTCCTGCACTGAGCGAAATGATGCAGATGAAAATAAATAATTTGTCCGTCTGAGAGGGACCCGATGCAATTGCGTAAATTACTTCTGCCAGGACTGCTTTCCGTTACGTTATTGAGTGGCTGTTCACTGTTCAGTGGCGAAGAAGATGTTGTCAAAATGTCCCCGCTGCCGACGGTTGAAAACCAGTTTACCCCGTCTACCGCGTGGAGTTCTTCCGTAGGTAGCGGTATTGGTGATTTCTATTCCAACCTGCATCCGGCGTTTGCCGATAGCGTGGTCTATGCGGCTGACCGCAAAGGCACCGTGCGCGCGTTTAACGCGGACGACGGCAAAGAAGTCTGGTCTGTGAATCTGGCCGAGAAAGACGGTTGGTTCTCCCGTACTCCGGCGCTGCTCTCGGGTGGCGTGACCGTTTCCGGTGGCCATGTTTATATCGGTAGCGAAAAAGCGCAGGTTTATGCGCTGAACACCAGCGATGGTTCTATCGCATGGCAGACTCGCGTAGCGGGTGAAGCCCTGTCTCGTCCGGTTGTTAGCGACGGCGTGGTGCTGATTCATACCAGCAACGGCCAGCTGCAGGCGCTGAACGAAGCTGACGGTGCGGTGAAATGGACCGTGAACCTGGACATGCCAGCCCTGTCTCTGCGCGGCGAATCGGCACCGGCTACCGCCTTTGGTGCAGCCATCGTCGGTGGTGACAACGGTCGCGTGAGCGCCGTGCTGATGCAGCAGGGTCAGATGATCTGGCAGCAGCGTATCTCTCAGGCAACCGGTCCGACTGAAATCGACCGTCTGAGCGATGTGGATACCACACCAGTTATCGTCGACAACGTGGTTTATGCCCTGGCCTACAACGGCAACCTGACGGCGCTGGATCTGCGCAGTGGTCAGGTCATGTGGAAACGTGAGCTGGGTTCAGTGAACGATTTCATCGTCGATGGCAACCGTATCTACCTGGTTGACCAAAACGACCGCCTGCTGGCACTGAACACCGATGGCGGTGTGACGCTGTGGACGCAAAGCGATCTGCTGCACCGTCTGCTGACCGCGCCTGCGCTGTACAATGGCAGCCTGGTTGTTGGTGATAGCGAAGGTTATATGCACTGGATCGATCCGGAAACGGGCCGCTTCGTGGCGCAGGAAAAAGTCGACAGCTCCGGTTTCCTGACCGATCCGGTTGTGGCTGACGGCAAACTGCTGATTCAGGCAAAAGACGGTACGCTCTACGCGATCACGCGTTAATCGTCTCGTTTGTAGTATAATAAACGGCTCCTGTTAACTCAGGGGCCGTTTTGACTTTTATAAAAACGCCGCAACTGCGACGTTTATTTGAATTTTATGAGGCTTCAAACATGGTACCTGTGGTCGCGCTTGTCGGGCGCCCGAACGTTGGAAAATCCACTCTTTTTAACCGTTTAACACGCACCCGTGATGCGCTGGTGGCGGATTTCCCGGGGCTGACTCGTGACCGTAAGTACGGTCGTGCTGAAGTGGAAGGTCGCGAGTTTATCTGTATCGATACCGGTGGTATCGACGGTACAGAAGACGGTGTGGAAACGCGCATGGCAGAGCAATCTCTGCTGGCGATTGAAGAGGCGGACATTGTTCTGTTCATGGTAGACGCACGTGCGGGCCTGATGCCTGCCGATACGGCTATCGCCAAACACCTGCGCTCCCGCGAAAAACCTACCTTCCTGGTGGCGAACAAAACTGACGGCATCGATGCCGATCAGGCGGTCGCGGATTTCTGGGCCCTGGGCCTGGGTGAAATCTATCCGATTGCTGCGTCTCATGGCCGCGGCGTCACCAGCCTGCTCGAAACCGTTCTGCTGCCGTGGGTTGACGAAGTGAACCCGCCGGAAGAAGTGGACGAAGATGCCGAATACTGGGCACAGTTCGAAGCCGATCAAGAGGGCGCAGAAGAAGAGCCTGAGGATGATTTCAATCCGCAGGATCTGCCTATCAAACTCGCTATCGTCGGTCGCCCTAACGTCGGTAAGTCCACACTGACTAACCGTATTCTCGGCGAAGACCGCGTTGTGGTCTATGACATGCCGGGCACCACCCGTGACAGCATCTACATCCCGATGGAACGCGATGAGCGCGAATACGTGCTGATCGATACCGCCGGGGTGCGTAAGCGCGGGAAAATCACCGATGTGGTGGAAAAATTCTCCGTTATCAAAACCCTGCAGGCGATTGAAGATGCCAACGTGGTCATGCTGGTCATCGACGCGCGCGAAGGTATCTCCGATCAGGACCTGTCCCTGCTGGGCTTTATCCTCAATAGTGGGCGCTCACTTGTTATCGTCGTCAACAAATGGGACGGTCTGAGCAACGAAGTGCGTGAGCAAGTTAAAGAGATGCTGGACTTCCGTCTGGGCTTCATCGACTTCGCACGCGTGCACTTCATCTCTGCGCTGCACGGCAGCGGCGTGGGCAATCTGTTCGAATCCGTTCGCGAAGCCTACGACAGCTCCACTCGTCGTGTAAGCACCGCGATGCTGACCCGTATTATGACCATGGCAGCAGAAGACCATCAGCCGCCGCTGGTGCGTGGCCGTCGCGTGAAGCTGAAATATGCTCACGCAGGTGGTTACAACCCTCCAATCGTGGTGATTCACGGTAACCAGGTGAAAGACCTGCCGGATTCCTATAAACGCTATCTGATGAACTACTTCCGTAAATCGCTGGACGTGATGGGCACGCCTATCCGCATCCAGTTCAAGGAAGGGGATAACCCGTTTGCCAACAAACGTAACACCCTGACGCCGAACCAGATGCGTAAACGTAAGCGTTTGATCAAGCACATCAAGAAAGGCAAGTAATTGCGAAATCCAAAACCCGACTCCGTCGGGTTTTTTGTCTTTTGTCTCCCGACAAGTTAAGTGTGGAGTGAAACATGCGGTTAGGTTTTATTGGGCTTGGCGCCGTGGTGGAGACGGCCTACTTACCGGCGTTACGCCAGATTTTTGGTCATACAGTCAGCTGCCTGGGCTATGATCTTCGCCCTGAGCGCGAGCTGGAAGGCGTGACGCGCTGCCAGACTCTGGAACAACTGCTGGCGACGCCGCTGGATACTCTGTTTATCACCACCTCGTCACTGCATCACCTCGACGCGCTGGAGCAAGCCTTAGCCTCGCCAGTTCAACGTATCGTGGTGGAAAAACCGGTAGTAGCTACGCTGGCGCAAATCAAAAGACTTAAAGCGCTGCTCGCAGAACCTGGGGTCGCGTCTCGCGTGATGGCGCTCGATCACTGGATGGCGCGCACGGGGGCTATACAGGTCGCGCAGGGCCAACTTGATGAGATCGTCAAAATCGAGGGCTTTCTGCAGGAGCCAAGCGGTTTCAACGCGGCGGGCGAGCCAATCGCGCTGAACTTTGCTACGGGCCAGCCGGATACCCGTCAGCTTAGTCATCCTGATGGGGTGATTATTGATATTGGCACTCACGTTCTGGCGATGATGCGCGATACCCTGCGTGGTCTGGGGGGAGGTGGTGAATTGTCGTTGCAGTTAATCTCGGCAAAAGACAGGCTTGGCCGCCCGATAGCCAAAGGCGATCTGCACACCGCGGAAGGCGAAGCGCATCTTCGTGGGACCGTGAGCGGTATTCCGGTCGATATCTGGCTCAATAAGTACGCCGGACCCGCTGGCGGACAAAAAGGGATCCGGCTGCATTTGCGCGATGGTCGAATCATTAGCCATGACAGGCGCGGCGCTGAGGATGTGATTGAGTTGATTGAGGATGAAAACGTGCAGCGCTGGACGCGTCCAGGCGCCATCTACGCGCACTGTCTGGCAGAGCATATTCTGGGCGAGAAAAGCCTGTACGAGTGCGCGCCAGAGGAGGTGAGTCTCACCACTCAGCGTCGGCTGGAAGAGGTCGAATTGCTACTGCAATTACAGCAGCAGCTGCGTGGCCCGCACTGAGCGGCGTGGTAAAATAACTCAAAACCTTTTTAAGGAGTCACGATGTCTGTTATCTGTCCGGATTGCCATGCAGAGCTGGAACCCGTCAACGGAATGGCGCACTGCGAAACGTGCGATAAAGATATCGCGCTGCAAGCGCTATGCCCCGATTGCCATCAGCCGCTGCAGGTGTTGAAAGCCTGCGGCGCGGTGGATTATTTCTGCCAGAACGGGCACGGTTTGATTTCGAAGAAACGTGTGGAGTTTAAGCCGGAGTAAACCCGCAGATTCTGCCGGATGGCGCTGCGCTTATCCGGCCTACGGTTGTGTGGGTTTTGTAGGCCGGGTAAGCGAAGGGTATGAACCGGAAACATGGGTAACACTTTAGACCGGATACATGGGTAACAGTTATAACTGGCATAGAAGAGGAGACTCACTATGCCCTGGACTGAGACCCGACCTATGCAACGCCTTGAATTTA
>NZ_JASSOT010000063.1 GCF_030238365.1 Lelliottia wanjuensis
GATAAATTCAAGGCGTTGCATAGGTCGGGTCTCAGTCCAGGGCATAGTGAGTCTCCTCTTCTATGCCAGTTATAACTGTTACCCATGTATCCGGTCTAAAGTGTTACCCATGTTTCCGGTTCATACCCTGCGCTTACCCGGCCTACAAAATCAATCATGCCCGTAAGCCCGCGCCGCCGGGCATAAAAAAACCCGCCGAGGCGGGTTTTTTTATTAGTTGCTGGTATCCAGCTCGTCGAAGCTCTTCACCAGATCGTCAATCGCTTTGATCTGTTTCAGGAACGGCTCGAGCTTATCCAGCGGCAGTGCGGATGGGCCGTCGCATTTGGCGTTGGCTGGATCCGGGTGCGCTTCGATGAACAGACCGGCCAGGCCAGTTGCCATACCGGCACGCGCCAGCTCAGTTACCTGACCACGACGACCGCTGGAAGCGGCGCCAAACGGGTCGCGGCACTGCAGGGCGTGCGTCACGTCGAAGATCACCGGCGAGTTGTTAGAGACTTTCTTCATCACGCTGAAGCCCAGCATGTCGACCACCAGGTTGTCGTAACCAAAGTTCGCGCCACGGTCACACAGGATAATCTGGTCGTTGCCGCCTTCGATAAATTTATCGACGATGTTACCCATCTGGCCAGGGCTCACGAACTGAGGTTTCTTCACGTTGATCACCGCGCCAGTTTTCGCCATCGCTTCAACCAGGTCGGTCTGACGCGCGAGGAAGGCCGGAAGCTGAATCACATCCACCACCTCAGCCACAGGCTGCGCCTGAGAGGCTTCATGCACGTCGGTGATCACTTTCACGCCAAACGTCTGTTTCAGCTCCTGGAAAATCTTCATCCCCTCTTCCAGGCCCGGGCCACGGTAAGAGTTGATAGAGGAGCGGTTGGCTTTGTCAAAAGAGGCTTTAAACACGTACGGAATGCCCAGCTTCTGGGTCACGGTCACGTAGTGCTCGCAGATACGCATGGCAAGGTCGCGGGATTCCAGAACGTTCATGCCACCAAACAGCACGAACGGCAGGTCGTTTGCCACGTTGATATCACCAATGCTAACCACTTTTTGTTTCATAGGATCGCCTTATTCAGGTGTGAATCGGAATTATGATTAATGCAGTGTAATTTGTTTGTGCGCGATTGAGTTGATCTGCGCGCGAATCATTTCGCTTATCGGATCTTCCGGGCATTGCTCAACGAAGTAGTTCAAATCATTCAGCGCAACGTGCTCACACTCCAGCTGCGCGTAGATAAGGCCACGGTCGCGGATTTCATACGGATCTTCCGGATTGAACTGCAGCAGCACTTCGCTCGCACGCAGGGCCAGCTCCATCTGCCGCTCTTCCATCAGCGCGGATTTCAGCGTATCCAGCAGCTTACGCACCACTTCGGCGTTGTCCGCTTCGTCGAGATCTTCGTTAAACAGCTCTGCCACCGGGCTGATATTGCCCTTCAGCCAGACGTCCAGCGTGTGCTCGTCCAGCGTGTCGCCGTTAAACGGATTGATCAGCCACATTTCGCCGTCCAGCCACTCCGCGCGCAGAATCATCTGCGTCGGGAAGATGACCGGCACCAGCGGAATATCCAGCCGGTTAGCAACCCACAGCAAAACAGCCCCCAGAGCAACAGCGCTGCCCTGACGGTTTTTCAGAACCTGATCCAGCCACAGGGCATCGGAAAGACGATACACGCCGCGCGTGTCGCAAAAGCCCCATTCGCCGTAGAACAGCTCGATAAGCTTCTCCAGCTGCCAGTCCTGCGGACGCGCTTCGCTGATCTCTTCACGCGCCAGGCTTGCCAGATTTTCCAGCTCATCGTAGACCCACTGTGAGGTGAAATCGTCGCGGATCATCTCAGAGATCAGGACCATTCCATCGCAAAGCGGTACTTTATTAAATTCGAAATCGGCTAAGGACCTCATACTTACCCCAGTAACGGTATTCTTGTGGTGGCGAGTTTAATGATGATGTACAGCACCACCAGCCCCAGCAGGAAGGCGATAAACCCGACCTGCTGGCTGCGCGGACGACGACGTCCAAGCGCGATAAAACCCAAAACGATGTAGATGATAACGCCAAACAGCTTTTCAGTCAGCCATGTGCCTTTATCAGTAAATGGCAGATAGCCGGTAAGCCACATCAGACCCAGGCCAGAAAGGAACAACACCGTGTCGATGCCGTGCGGCGCGATGCGCACCCAGCGGGCGTCAATCAGCGGGTTATTGCTGTAACGCCACCAGTAGCGCACCACGAAAAAGCTGATGGTCAGCACCACGGCGGCGATATGCAGCGTAATCAACACGCTGAACGCGCTCATGGCATTTTCCCGAGCGTCAGGCGGTCGTTACCGCCGTAGTCACGACAGGTTTCAACCGCGTCGTAGCCCGCCGCGCTGAACAGCGCACGCACGGCGGCTCCCTGCGTCCAGCCGTGCTCCAGCAGTAGCCAGCCGCCGGAAACCAGATGGTCGCGCGCGGTAGTAATAATGTGTTCGATGTCAGCCAGCCCTTCGTTAGCGGCGACCAGCGCGGTAAGCGGCTCGAAGCGCACGTCACCCTGCGACAGATGCGGATCTTGCTCGTCAATGTACGGCGGATTGCTGACGATCATGTCAAACTGCTGGCTGGCGATTGCGCTAAACCAGCTGCTTTGCAGGATCTGAACGTTGCTGAACCCCAGGCGCGCAAGGTTACGCTGTGCCAGCGCGACCGCGTCCGGCATCACGTCAACCGCCGTCACCTGGCAATCCGGACGCTCGCTCGCCAGCGCCAGCGCAATCGCGCCGGTACCGGTGCCTAAATCCAGAATGCGACAGGCATTTTCAGGCAGACGCGCCAGCGCCTGCTCGACAAGACACTCTGTGTCCGGGCGCGGGATCAGCGTGGCCGCGGAGACATACAGCGGCAGCGACCAGAACTCCCGTTCGCCGGTCAGGTGTGCCACCGGCTCACCGTTTTTACGACGGGCCAGCAGTTCGGTAAGCTGCGCTTCCTGCCCGGCGGTCAGCAACGTTTCGCCAAACGCCAGAATATAGGTCCGCGCTTTGCCGGTGACATGCTCCAGCAAGATTTCGGCGTCGCGACGCGGGCTTTCGCTTTCGGAAAGCTCGCTCACGGCGGCACGTAACCAGGCCTGAAAATCCATTAGTCCTGCTCAGCCAGGGCTGCCAGCTGATCGGCCTGGTATTCCTGCACGATCGGCTCGATCAGGGAGTCGAGTTTGCCTTCCATCGTTTCGTCCAGACGGTAAATCGTCAGGTTGATACGGTGGTCGGTCACGCGCCCCTGCGGGAAGTTATAGGTGCGGTTACGATCGCTGCGATCGCCGCTGCCCAGCAGGTTACGACGCGTAGACGCTTCGGCCTGCTGGCGTTTGGCGATTTCAGCGGCGCGAATACGCGAGCCCAGCACCGACAGCGCTTTGGCTTTGTTTTTGTGCTGAGAACGTTCGTCCTGACACTCCACCACAATGCCGGTCGGCAAGTGGGTAATACGGATCGCGGAGTCGGTGGTGTTAACGTGCTGACCGCCCGCGCCAGAGGAGCGGAAGGTATCGATGCGCAGATCGCTCGGGTTGATATCCGGCAGTTCGGCTTCCGGCAGCTCAGGCATGACTGCTACGGTACAGGCTGAGGTATGAATACGCCCCTGAGATTCCGTCGCCGGAACGCGCTGCACGCGGTGACCGCCGGACTCAAATTTCAGACGACCGTAGACGCCATCGCCGCTGATTTTGGCGATCACTTCTTTATAACCACCGTGCTCGCCTTCGTTGGCGCTCATGATTTCGACGCGCCAGCGGCGGGATTCCGCATAACGGCTGTACATGCGGAACAGATCGCCCGCAAACAGCGCGGCTTCGTCACCGCCGGTGCCCGCACGGACTTCGACAAACGCGTTGCGCTCATCGTCCGGATCTTTTGGCAGCAGAAGCACCTGGAGCTCCTGCTCCATCTCTTCCGCACGCGCTTTGGCGTCCTGCAACTCTTCCTGCGCCATTTCGCGCATTTCCGGGTCGTCGAGCATCATCTGCGCGGTTTCAATATCTTCCTGAACCTGCTGCCATTGCGTAAAGCAGCGCGCAACATCACTTAACTGCGCATACTCGCGCGACAGGGCGCGAAAACGATCCTGGTCAGCAATAGTGGCAGCATCGCCGAGCAAGGCCTGAACTTCTTCATGGCGCTCGTGCAACGCTTCCAGTTTGGCGACGATAGAGGGCTTCATAGGCGTAAATGCACCTTGTAATAGAAAATGGGTGTGTGGCGCTATTCCAGCCCGAGGCTGTTGCGCAGAATGGTCAGGCGTTCATCATCCCCGTCACGGGCTGCCTGTTGAAGTGATTTGGTTGGAGCATGGATCAACCGGTTGGTCAGCTTCCACGCCAGGTCCTGCATAATAACCTGCGGATCGCCGCCCTGCTCGAGGGCTGCCATCGCTTTGGCTGTCAGATCGTCACGTACCTGTTCCGCCTGACCGCGGTATTCGCGAATCGTCTCGCTGGCGCTTTGCGCGCGCAGCCAGGCCATAAATTCGCTGGATTCCTGCTCGACAATCGTCTCGGCCTGCACCGCCGCCGCTTTACGCTGCGCGAGGTTGTGGGAAATGATGCTTTGCAGATCGTCCACGCTGTACAAATAGGCGTTCGCCAGCTTGCCGACTTCCGGTTCGACGTCACGCGGGACGGCGATATCCACCAGCAGCATTGGCTGATTGCGGCGCGATTTCAGCGCGCGCTCCACCATCCCTTTGCCAATAATCGGCAGCGGGCTGGCGGTAGAACTGATAATGATGTCCGCGTCTTTCAGGCGTTCATCGATGTCGCTGAGGGCGATGACTTCTGCGCCCACTTCATCGGCCAGCACCTGCGCGCGTTCGCGGGTCCGGTTGGCGATGATCATCTGCTTGACCTTATGTTCGCGCAGATGACGCGCCACCAGCTCAATGGTTTCTCCCGCGCCGACGAGCAGCACGGTGACCGTTGAGAGCGATTCAAAGATTTGACGCGCCAGCGTACAGGCGGCGAAGGCAACAGAAACCGCACTGGCACCAATGTCGGTTTCGGTTCGCACACGCTTAGCGACGGAGAAGGATTTCTGGAACATGCGTTCCAGCTCGCTGGCTTTCAGATGGCCTTTCTGGGAATCGGCGAAGGCCTTTTTGACCTGCCCGAGGATCTGCGGCTCGCCAAGCACCAGCGAATCAAGGCCGCTGGCGACGCGCATCAGATGGCTGACCGCATCATTATCATGATGCCAGTACAGGCTGTTGCGCAGCTCTTCTTCGTTCAGATTATGGTAGTCGCACAACCAGCGAATCAGGGCTTCATGCAGGTTGTCTTGCTCTTCAACGCTCAAATAGAGTTCGGTACGGTTACAGGTAGAGAGCACCACACCACCCTGCACCATCGGCTGGGCAAGCAGGCTATCCAGCGCCTGGTCGAGCGTATCCGGCGAAAACGTCACGCGTTCTCGCAGCGAAACCGGGGCTGTTTTGTGGTTGATACCGAGTGCTAAAAGGGTCATGTGAGCGGGAGTAGTACCAGCGTTAATAAGGTTAGCAGGTCGCATCATACAGGATGCGCGAGATCAATAAAAGAGAGCGCCCCCTTTCGGAGTAATAGGCCGTCCAGGCTAATTTCATGATTTAAGACAATATGAACGTAGACGCTGCCACCGCCCGGCGCTAGCATTAAGGGTTATAACTGCAACGCATCTCAAGGATTTGTCACGACTATGGCCCGATTGATTCGCTTGTTACCGCTGGCGGCACTGGTACTCACCGCCTGCTCGATTACCCCGCCCAAGGGCCCCGGCAAAAGTCCTGACTCCCCGCAGTGGCGTCAGCACCAGCAAGAAGTGCGAAATTTAAGTCAGTATCAGACGCGCGGCGCGTTCGCTTATCTGTCCGATCAGCAAAAAGTCTACGCCCGCTTCTTCTGGCAGCAGACTGGCCAGGATCGCTATCGCCTGCTGCTCCTGAACCCGCTTGGCAGCACGGAGCTTGAGCTGAACGCTCAGCCGGGCACCGCGCAGATCACCGATAACAAAGGCCAGCACTACACCGCGACGGACGCCGAAGAGATGATCGGCAAACTGACCGGCATGCCTATTCCGCTCAATAGTCTGCGTCAGTGGATCCTCGGCCTGCCGGGCGACGCCACCGATTACAAACTCGACGACCAGTACCGCCTGAGCGAACTGAACTACACCCAGAACGGCAAAACCTGGAAAGTGGTATACGGCGGCTACGACAGCGCGACTACACCCTCATTGCCAGCCAACATGGAACTGACGGAAGGCAGCCAGCGTATTAAGCTCAAAATGGATAACTGGATCGTTAAATGATGACCCAATGGCCCTCTCCGGCGAAGCTGAACCTGTTTTTGTACATCACCGGGCAACGCGCTGACGGCTATCACCTGCTGCAGACGCTGTTTCAGTTTGTCGATTATGGCGACACGATCTCGATTGAGCCGCGCCACGACGGACAGATTCGCCTGCTGACGCCCGTCGAGGGCGTCGCCCATGAAGATAACCTGATCGTGCGCGCCGCGCGGTTGCTGATGAACGCGGCGGCGGCCACCGAACGTTTGCCTGCGGGAAGCGGAGCTGATATCAGTATCGAGAAGCGCCTGCCGATGGGCGGCGGTCTGGGTGGGGGGTCTTCCAATGCAGCGACTATACTGGTGGCACTGAACCATCTCTGGGGCTGCGGGTTAACCCCGGATGAACTGGCCGCTTTAGGATTGACGCTCGGGGCCGATGTGCCGGTGTTTGTGCGCGGTCACGCGGCGTTTGCCGAGGGCGTTGGCGAAGTCCTTACCCCGGTCAATCCGCCGGAGAAATGGTACCTGGTTGCCCATCCCGGCGTGAGCATTCCGACCCCGGTGATTTTCAAAGATCCATTGCTTCCACGGGACACTCCCGTGCGGTCAATAGAAACGTTATTAAAATGTGAATTCAGCAACGATTGCGAGGTTATCGCAAGAAAACGTTTTCGCGAGGTTGATGCGGTGCTTTCCTGGCTGTTAGAATACGCCCCGTCGCGCCTGACTGGCACAGGATCCTGTGTTTTTGCTGAATTTGACACCGAATCCGCCGCTCGTCAGGTGCTAGAGCAAGCCCCGGAATGGCTGCATGGTTTTGTGGCGCGAGGGATGAACACTTCCCCGCTACAGCAGGCCATTCTGGCGCAGACTGAGTTTCGGTGACAACGTCACCCTGTTCCAGACGTTGCATCGCGCTCTTTAATACACCGCCTGGATAGCGTTCGCCTGGCCCGCACAGTTTGTGGCGAATGTTATCCACCATTGGACGCATGCCTGAGGTTCTTCTCGTGCCTGATATGAAGCTTTTTGCTGGTAACGCCACCCCGGAACTAGCACAACGTATTGCCAACCGCCTGTACACTTCCCTCGGCGACGCCGCTGTAGGTCGCTTTAGCGACGGCGAAGTCAGCGTACAAATTAACGAAAATGTACGCGGTGGTGATATTTTCATCATCCAGTCCACCTGTGCTCCAACTAACGACAACCTGATGGAACTGGTTGTTATGGTCGATGCCCTGCGCCGTGCTTCCGCAGGCCGTATCACGGCTGTTATTCCTTACTTCGGCTATGCTCGCCAGGACCGTCGCGTCCGTTCAGCGCGTGTACCGATTACCGCTAAAGTTGTTGCTGACTTCCTGTCAAGCGTAGGCGTAGACCGCGTTCTGACCGTTGACCTGCACGCAGAGCAGATCCAGGGCTTCTTCGACGTCCCGGTTGATAACGTATTCGGCAGCCCAATCCTGCTCGAAGACATGCTGCAGCTGAACCTGGACAACCCAATCGTGGTTTCTCCGGACATCGGCGGCGTGGTTCGTGCTCGTGCGATTGCCAAACTGCTGAATGATACCGACATGGCTATCATCGACAAACGCCGTCCGCGCGCTAACGTTTCTCAGGTGATGCACATCATCGGTGACGTCGCTGGCCGTGACTGCGTGCTGGTTGATGACATGATCGACACCGGAGGCACGCTGTGCAAAGCCGCTGAAGCGCTGAAAGAACGTGGTGCTAAGCGTGTGTTTGCTTACGCCACTCACCCGATTTTCTCTGGCAATGCTGTCAACAACCTGCGTAACTCCGTCATTGACGAAGTCGTGGTGTGCGATACCATTCCATTGAGCGATGAGATCAAAGCGCTGCCAAACGTCCGTACCCTGACCCTGTCAGGCATGCTGGCCGAAGCGATTCGTCGTATCAGCAACGAAGAATCCATCTCTGCGATGTTCGAACACTAATCGAACACGGCCCAAAAACCCGCTGCGGCGGGTTTTTTTGTCTTTATTCTTTATTTGTATGATTAATACCTCCTTCACCTGCCATTCACATGACAGATGATGTGCTCACGGATAACGAGAATTGTGAAAAATTTAACCTCCTCACATGTTCTGCCCTTTCGCGCCCTCATCGACGCCTGCTGGAAAGAAAAATACACCTCGTCACGTTTTCTGCGTGATGTTATCGCCGGGATCACCGTCGGGATCATTGCCATTCCACTGGCGATGGCGCTGGCGATTGGCAGCGGTGTAGCACCACAGTACGGGCTTTATACCTCGGCAGTCGCCGGGATTGTCATCGCCCTGACCGGCGGGTCGCGCTTTAGCGTCTCCGGCCCGACCGCAGCCTTTGTGGTGATCCTCTACCCGGTCTCCCAGCAGTTTGGCCTGGCGGGTTTGCTGGTCGCGACGCTCATGTCCGGGGTATTTTTGATCCTATTCGGTCTGGCGCGTTTTGGCCGGTTGATCGAGTACATTCCGCTCTCCGTGACGCTCGGCTTTACCTCTGGGATCGGCATTACCATCGGGACCATGCAGATCAAAGATTTTCTTGGTTTGCAGCTCGCGCACGTTCCTGAACACTATCTGCAAAAGGTCGGCGCGCTGTTTATGGCCCTACCGACGGCTAATGCCGGCGACGCGGCGATCGGTGTCGTGACGCTCGGCACTTTAATTCTCTGGCCACGGCTGGGCATCCGCCTGCCGGGGCATCTTCCTGCGCTGCTGCTGGGTTGCGCTGTGATGGGGGTGGTGAATCTGCTTGGCGGTCACGTCGCCACCATCGGCTCCCAGTTCCACTATATTCTGGCGGACGGTTCGCAGGGCAACGGCATTCCGCAGCTTCTGCCGCAGCTGGTACTGCCGTGGAACTTGCCCGGCTCAGACTTCACCCTGAGCTGGGACTCCTTGCGCGCCCTGCTTCCTGCCGCGTTTTCCATGGCAATGCTCGGCGCGATTGAATCGCTGCTCTGCGCCGTGGTGCTCGACGGCATGACCGGCACCAAGCACAAAGCCAACAGCGAGCTGGTCGGTCAGGGGCTGGGGAATATCATCGCGCCATTCTTTGGCGGCATTACCGCCACGGCGGCCATTGCGCGTTCCGCGGCCAACGTCCGCGCCGGGGCGACATCGCCGGTGTCTGCGGTGATCCACTCCCTGCTGGTGATCCTCGCCCTGCTGGCCCTCGCTCCGCTGCTCTCGTGGCTACCGCTCTCGGCGATGGCCGCCCTGCTGCTGATGGTGGCGTGGAACATGAGTGAGGCGCACAAAGTGGTGCACCTCCTGCGCCGCGCGCCAAAAGACGACATCATCGTGATGCTGATCTGTATGTCGCTGACGGTGCTGTTTGACATGGTGATCGCTATCAGCGTGGGGATTGTGCTGGCGTCGCTGCTGTTTATGCGCCGTATCGCGCAGATGACACGCCTCGCGCCGGTGAATGTTGAGGTCCCGGACGACGTGCTGGTTTTACGCGTCATCGGCCCGCTGTTCTTCGCGGCGGCAGAAGGCCTGTTCAGCGATCTGGAATCACGAATCGCCGGAAAACGGATTGTGGTGCTGAAATGGGATGCGGTGCCAGTGCTGGACGCAGGCGGTCTGGATGCCTTCCAGCGCTTTGTGAACCGTCTGCCGGAAGGCTGCGAGCTGCGGGTGAGTAATCTGGAGTTCCAGCCTTTGCGCACCATGGCGCGCGCAGGCGTACAGCCGATTCCAGGCCGCCTGGCGTTCTACCCGAATCGCGAAGCGGCGTTAGCGGATCTCTGATACAACAACGGCTCCCGAGGGAGTAATGCTGGTCAGTTAAGCAGTTGAGGTTGTTCCGTTCACCTCATGTTCAGCAGAATATAATCGCGTCACAACCTGTGAACGTGCAAAGGGGGCTGCGCGGCCCCCTTTGCAATCCCCGCGCCCCGCAAAGAAATCGGTGCTTCGCACTGCGCTCACCTCCCGGCCCGCTGCCTGCGGTCGGCTCGACTCGACTTCCTGTCTCGTTTCGCCTCTGGCCGCCATCCCTGGCGTCCAGCCCTTGTCATCTGGCCTCCGGTTCGCCGATTTCAGCGGGGACCCACACCGGTGCCACATGCAGACGGCTGAAAAGGTTGAGGGAACGTGAGTCCGGCTGAAAATCGCCGAAGCGTTTCCTGGAGGCCGGGTCGAGGCGCAGGGACGCGCCGAGAGGGTGCGACCTGCATGGATGCAGGTCGCACCCGACCCGATAGCCGCAAGGAATAAGCTGAGGGCACCGCGAAGCGGCGATTTTCCTGGCCGGGAGCCGGGGTTGCCAGGGTGGTGGCGATTGAGCCACCCTGGCACGTTCACCGCAGAGAGATGGACCGGAAGCAGAGGAACAAAAGTGAACGGAACAATTCCACTGAAGCCATAAAGGTCCTGGGGCAAGCAAAATAATGAATTTAAATTCATTATTTTGCTTAACTGACTGGCATTACTCCCGAGGGAGCCGTTGTTACATTCGTTATGTGAATTTAGTAGGCCGGGTAAGGCGAAGCCGCCACCCGGCAATAAACACCGAGTTAGCTATGTTTATGCTGATCGCGACGGCAGCGCTTATCGTAATGACGCACCCACCAGTATCGGTCGCTGACCTGCTCATGACCACTCACGCGAGCCCCCGCCAGCCACAGTACCGCACCTAAAAAGATGCTCAGAACCGCGCCGTGCGCGAAGTATTGTGGGAGGTCAAGCTGCGGCAACTGGTTTAAAATAGAGTAACCCACACCTGCTACCATCACGAACAGGCCCAATCCCATTAGCACGTTACCGAGTCGTGAAGCGTTTCTGCGTTTCATATGCCACCTCCGGAACCTGGGTTGCAGGGAAAATGTCCCTAATCCTTGTGTGTAAAGTATAGACAACGGGTCTTTTATGAGTTGCGTGAATGATCACAATAATGAGCACGATTGCCACAAAAGTTTACAAATAAGCGACTGAACCGCTTGAAATTCTAATGGTTCAACTGCGTCATTATTCAAATCCCCCGCTTCCTGACGCAGAATTTTGTCAACCGGCGCGGCAAACAGTAAACTACGCGGCAAATCTGGAACCTTTAGGAATTGAAACGTGACGATTAAACTGATTGTCGGCCTTGCCAACCCAGGCGCTGAATATGCGGCCACCCGCCATAACGCCGGAGCCTGGTATGTTGATCTGCTGGCCGAGCGGTTACGTGCTCCCCTGCGTGAAGAACCCAAGTTCTATGGCTATACCTCGCGTATCAACCTGGCGGGAGCGGATGTGCGTCTGCTTGTTCCAACAACCTTCATGAACCTGAGCGGCAAAGCCGTGGCGGCGATGGCGACGTTTTATCGCATCAATCCGGACGAAATTCTGGTCGCGCACGACGAGCTGGATTTACCCCCGGGCGTTGCCAAATTCAAACTCGGCGGCGGTCACGGCGGCCATAATGGTCTGAAAGACATTATCAGCAAGCTCGGCAATAACCCGAACTTTCACCGTTTACGCGTGGGAATCGGCCATCCGGGCGATAAAAACAAAGTTGTCGGCTTTGTGCTGGGCAAACCACCCGCTTCCGAACAGAAGCTCATCGACGACGCGGTAGACGAAGCGGCGCGCTGTACCGAGGTCTGGCTGAAAGAGGGTCTGACCAAAGCGACGAACCGTTTACACGCCTTTAAAGCGCAGTAGTCTGCGCGATACGCCATTTTTACCGCGCGTGACGGCGGTTACGTGTATAATAGGCAAAGTTATTTACTTTTCTTCAATCGGTTAATGCTAACGGGTTGAATATCAAGATATTAAGGTGATTTAAAGATGGGATTTAAATGCGGTATCGTGGGCCTGCCAAACGTGGGCAAATCCACCCTGTTTAACGCGCTCACCAAAGCGGGTATCGAAGCAGCAAACTTCCCGTTCTGTACGATTGAGCCGAACACCGGCGTCGTGCCGATGCCTGACCCGCGTCTGGATCAGCTCGCCGAAATCGTTAAACCTCAGCGCATTCTGCCAACGACCATGGAATTCGTGGACATCGCGGGCCTGGTGAAAGGTGCATCTAAAGGTGAAGGCCTGGGCAACCAGTTCCTGACCAACATCCGTGAAACCGAAGCTATCGGCCACGTGGTGCGTTGTTTTGAAAACGACAACATCATTCACGTGAATAACAAAGTCGATCCGGCTGACGATATCGATGTTATCAACACCGAGCTGGCCCTGTCTGACCTCGACACCTGCGAACGCGCTATCCACCGCGTGCAGAAACGCGCCAAAGGCGGCGACAAAGACGCGAAAGCGGAACTGGCAGCGCTGGAAAAATGTCTGCCACAGCTGGAAAACGCCGGTATGCTGCGCGCGCTGGATCTGACCGAAGAAGATAAAGCAGCGATCAAATACCTGAGCTTCCTGACCCTGAAGCCAACCATGTACATCGCGAACGTCAACGAAGACGGTTTTGAGAACAACCCGTACCTCGACAAAGTGCGCGAAATCGCCGCTGGCGAAGGTTCTGTGGTTGTTGCTGTCTGTGCTGCCGTTGAGTCTGACATTGCCGAACTCGACGATGCCGACCGCGAAGAGTTCATGGCCGAGCTGGGCCTGGAAGAGCCGGGTCTGAACCGCGTGATCCGCGCAGGCTACGAACTGCTGAACCTGCAAACTTACTTCACCGCTGGCGTGAAAGAAGTGCGCGCGTGGACCATCCCTGTTGGCGCAACCGCTCCGCAGGCCGCCGGTAAAATCCACACCGATTTCGAAAAAGGCTTCATCCGTGCGCAGACCATCGCGTTCGAAGACTTCATCACCTACAAGGGTGAACAAGGCGCGAAAGAAGCCGGTAAGATGCGTGCGGAAGGCAAAGACTATATCGTCAAAGATGGCGACGTGATGAACTTCCTGTTCAACGTCTAAATAGCTTTCTTGCTACAGGGGTTTTAACGCCCCCTGAAAACTAAAAATCCACGCCCCGGCGTGGATTTTTTTATCGCTTGGTGACTCACTGGCGCACGATGTTCTGGTACAAATCTATTCGGTTCCCGACCTGCATTTTGTTCATCAGGCGCAAACGGCTGGCATAGACTGACTTGATATCCACGCCCAAACGCTCGCCGATTTCGCGGGTATCCAGCCCTTCCTGAAGACACGAAAGCACATAGCCTTCATTTTTGGACAGTTTCACTTTCAGGCGATAGTTTAAGTGCGAATGGTTCGTCGAAAGACATAACAGCACTTCGTTGATATCGCTTTTGCGATCGATAAACACCACATTATCCAGATGACACAACGCGTAATAATCAAAATCGCTGCAGATAAAAGCAAAAATCTTTTTATTATGCGCGGCATATTGCTCCACCTGCATGCGGCCCGTTGATTTAACATCAACAATAACACAAGAACCGCTCAGCAATTTCGACGGCATTAAGGTATTTAATGCGAGAGTGAAAAAACAATCATTTGAAATGACAACCTGCGACAAACTCATCATAGCGCCCTCACCCACAGTAGGATGCTATTTTTGCATAAATATAATTACGCTAATATCAGCAAAAGAGGATTATTATGTCGGTACTTTCTTACACGCGTAGCCCGCATCTGAAATTCACATCAATACGCACAGTGTTTATTTAATATTAAGGGGAAATCGCTTATAACGCTAATCCAAATATAAATTGAGTTACCCATGCTTCTTCGCAATCGACTATCCCTGATGTTTATGGCCTTTGCCAGCATGACGTCTTCCGGCGACGTTTTACCGATGATGCTGCGCAAGGCGTTAGCCAGAAACGAGCTCACGCCTTATGTCCAGCCGATCTACAACGCACAAAGTGGCAAACTAGTCGGCGGCGAAGTGCTGATGCGATGGCATCATCCCCACCTGGGGAATATCTCACCTGAGCGTTTTATTCCTTTAGCTGAGCGACATGGTCTGATTACGCGTATTACCCAGTACGCTTTTCAGCGCGTGGCAGAAGAAATTATTGCGAATAATAGTATTAACTTTCACGACATGACGCTGTTTTTTAACGTCTCCGCCGCGGACTTTAAGAATAATGAGATCCTGAGAGAGTGCCGCGCCTTTATACAGAAAACTCAACATACTGATTTACATATTGGGCTGGAAATTACAGAACGAGAACCTGTCCATAATACCTCTATGGCTCAGGGTATCTGTGAGCAACTTGAAGCCCTCGGCGTGACGATTTCGATAGATGATTTTGGCACCGGGCATTCAAATTATCATTATCTGATGCAGTTCCGTCCACGCTATATCAAGATCGATAAACTCTTTACCGCTGATATCGATACCGATGAGACCAAAGAAATTATCGTGCGCAACATTATCACCCTCGCGCGCGATATGCACTGCATGACCATTGCGGAAGGTGTGGAAACGGCGGCACAGAAGGAAAAACTGATCGCAATGGGTGTCACCCACCTCCAGGGATATTACTTCTCGAAGCCAGTTCCGATGGCGACCTTTTTCACCCTCGCTGCACAGTCCCCACAATAAAAAAGGCGTCCCCTCGCGGGTAACGCCTCTGTTCCTGAATTTAGAGCGATCGGTCACCAGTTCAAATCAATCACCACTGCCGCTGTCGCCAGTCCCGGATCTGCGCTGGCTCGCGGGCACAACACCCACACCAGCGGATCCGACCAGGACGTCTCCGTGGTAATGGTGCGTAAAGGGGTTTTCGAACCGTCCATCGCCACCGATGAACTCTTATCCGTGCAACCGGCATCGGCCGTCGCCGTGGTGCCGCGGAAGCCGCGCACATCGCCGTTAATTGCGCCGTTAGCCGACATCAGCGGCACGCTGGTTTTGTCTCCCGCCTGAGATTTTGGCGTCACAGACCACGAGACCGGGAGTGAGGTTCCCGTCGGGTTGACGCAGGAAACATCTAACTGCGAGCTCACGGGAATGCCGCCTGGTTTCCCGACATCCGATGGGGTCACATCCCCGAAGGAGATCGAGGAAGGGGTACTCACGTTGCAGCTCACGCCGGTCCAGGTGAGTGAAAAGGTGCGCTGCTCAAAGGTTGAGGTCGTGGCGTTCCAGCGGTATCCGCGCGATGCCTGGGCGTAGACGGTTTTGGTCGACATTTTCGCCGCGCCCGGTTTTACGTACACCCCATACCCAATCGCCGCCTGGGTGCCGCCGCCGGTGTTCATTTCCACGACGCCGGTTGAGACCGTATAGGTGGTGCCCACGCCCAGACAGTCGGTGCGGGTGCTCAAATTTCCGCTCCCGGTGCCAAATTTATCCCATGACGCCGAGGAGGTAGTGTTCAGGCCAGGGTTACTGTTCGGTGTAAAGGTCCCGCCGTTGGTGCTCGGATTCATCGACCCCGGCGTGACCACCATCGGGCCTGACATCGTGCCGAACGGGATCACCAGGATCCCGGCAGCAATTTCATATCCCCGGTAGCCGTCGTACGTCGCCATCGGATACATGTTGATGCACTCGCCGGTGGAGAGCGGTGCTGCAGAAACCAGAATCGTGCCGACCTGCCCGTAGCCCAGGAACGGCACCAGGTTGGTCGAATAATACCAGCCGGGCTTGTTGCCGGGCACGATGCCCCCGGTGGTCCATTGCAGGGTGGTATTCATCACATCACTGATCACCTGATAGCCGGAGCGAAGCTCCAGCGCGGAACAGTTCGCCGCACTGAGCAGCACTGCTGCGCCCAAAAGGGTTGTTGCCCGGCGTTTCCACGGGCCGTTCGAACGAAGATGGGTCATTTTTTACTCCTTGTGCGCCACGACTGCACGGTGGCGCATGTCATATTAGTTAGCGGCAGTCGCCGTTCATCTGAATCACCGGCATCTGCGCGGTCGGCGCAAGGCCTTGCAGGTTGTAGCTCACGCGGCACTGCTTATCCCGGCCTTTGCCCCAGGTCACCGCCAGCTCACCTTTTTGCGGCAAACCGGTCAGGTAGATCTGTCCGTTATCGCCCACAATGCCGGTGTTCTCCTCCCCGGCGGCGCTTTGCGCCAGCACGGCGGTGGCGCCAAACGGCACCACGCCCGCCCCGCCGTCTCGCATCAGCGTCATCAGCACCTGATAGCCAATGCGGGTGGCGAATTCGGCTTTCACCACCGCGCCGTTGGTCGGATAAACCGTCTGCTGGTTTTGCGGCAAATCGACGTTATCCGGCAGCGTGCTCGGGTCGAGGCCGATGCTGTTGCGGCTGTAGTCCGAGAGATACGGCACCACGGCGTAGCCGCGCGAGTCCGTTTTTCCGCCATTATTCGACAGGCTGACACCTTCCGCGCCCGGGGCGCTGATCAGCGCGACCGAGCTGCCCAGAGGTCGTGACAACGTCACACCCTGCGAGTGGACGACCGCGCCGCCGCTCATATTGAGGTTCATCGAACGCATGTCAGACGAATAGCCGTACCCGGCGGAAATGTTGCCCTTGCTGCCCTGATAGCCCAAATTGAGATTGCTGTTGCTGACCTGATCCTGGTTACCCCACCCCTGCATCACGCTATAGGAGAACGCACCGTCGGCGTTGCTCCCGGCGATCCCGGCCTGATTCTGCGTCCGGCCCTGGTTATCGTGCGTGAACTGGCTGCTGGCCCAGGTGTTTTGCAGCGCAGGCGAGTAGGTAAACAGGCTGAACGGAACCGTCATGTTGAACGACAGCTGACGGTTTTCCGGCCAGTCCCCGTTGCCTTTCATGCGGTCAACGGTGTAATACAGACCGTAGCTGACGCCGCGATAGCTGCCGTTATACCCTGCCGCCAGGCTGGTGAGGGTTTTCGTCGAGCCGTAGTAATCGTCGCGGTTCGCCCGCAGGCTGACCGAGCCCCAGTCGCCGAGTTGCTGCGTCACCTGGGTCTGGAAGCTGCTGCGACGGCGGCTCAGCAGCCACGGCGATACGTCCTCCCGCTGCGCATACCCGACGCTGTTGTACTCCGCGAAACTGTAGTAGTTGCGAGTGGAATAACGCAGGGCCGTCAGATCCACCGAGGTGCCGGTGGAGAGCATGCTTTTTGAATAGCGCACGCGCCACGAGGCCCCGCCCTGACGATCCTTGTCGTCAAACTGAGTACTCGAAAAGGTGCCGTCAGCCGACATCGCTCCCCAGTCACCGAGCGACACCCCGCTCCCCATGCTCAGCGCACTGTACTTCTGCGACGTCAGCAGGCCGCCGTAGAGGGTGAGATTTTTCGGCAAACCGTAGATCAGCGTGGCGAGCACAAAGTCGGACTGGCGCGATCCCTGCGTCGTGCCGCCGTCATACCGTCCGGCAGTGAGCTCATATTTCACTGCTCCCGGGCGGAGCATCACCGGCAGCGACGAATAGGGCACTACGAAGGTATGGACGCTGCCGTCCGCTTCTGTGACCGCCACATCCAGGTCGCCGGACATCCCCGCCTGATACAGATCTTTGATTTCAAACGGACCGGGCGCGACGTACGTCTCGTACACCACGTACCCGTTCTGGCGCACGGTCACGCGCGCGTTGCTGTTCGCCACGCCGTTAATCTGCGGCGCAAAGCCCCGCAGACGCGCGGGCATCATCTGTTCGGCGGAACGCAGCTGCACCCCGCGAAACGGCACGCCATCCAGCACGTCGCCGCCGGTGCTGGCTTCGCCCATCAGCAGGCGCGAACGCCAGTCGCGCACATCCCGCGCCAGATAAGTACTGGAAAAACGGGTGCTGTGACTGCTGTTGCCGTCGTCAGCATTCGTTTGGCTGTGCGTGAGCGTACTGCGCAGACGCCATGCGCCGACGTTCGCGCCGGTCTGTACGTTAGCAAAGACGTTGTTGGTCGCGCGCGAATCGCCGTTCGCCGTCTGCTCGTTGCGCCCGGCGCTGAGGTTGTAGTTAAACAGCATCGCCGGGATCCCGTCGTCCCACAGGGCCGGGTCGCTCTGGCTGTCCCTGCCCGGCTGCATCGCCACCTGCGGGATGCTGACATCCAGGCGCAGGCGCGAGAGATCAAATTTCACCGTAGATTGCGGGATCAGCGCACTCAGGTCGGCCACTGGCTGGTCTTTAGGGAGATCTTTCAGGGCAGGCAACTGGTCGACGTTGACGCCCAGGGTTTTCAGCAACGCCGGCGTCAGCTGCGGCACGACATTGCCCTGCGTATTTTTTTTAAATTGCAGCTCGCGGGATTCGGCTTCGCGCTGGTTGACGAAAATCGTGACCAGATAATCGCCTTCCGCCACGCCGCCCGCGTGCGAAAACGCCGAGAGATCGACGTCGGAGGTGCCGGTTCCCAGCGAGAGCAGCTCGGGATCAAAGTAATCTTCTGCCCACGCGCTCTGGCAGCTCATCAGCACGAACAGCGCCAGTGAATGGCGCGGAAAAGTGTGCGTGCCGTTTATCCTGAAACAGGAGGTTAATGTCTTACTCAAAATCGTTCCCTGCTGTGTTATGAATTATTCTCTGTCTGGCGCTGCACTGCGGTTTGCTGGCTGTCTTCGTCCAGCACTTGCCACGTCACTTCTCCGCGCATGCCCGCTGATACGGGGTAACGCTGCTGCCCTTTCGGCGGTACCAGCCTGCGTAACGCTTCGGCCTCCAGCGGTTTCCCACCCACCGTCACCTGGCTGAAGTTGATGTAAAACGGCGTCGGGTTATCGACCACCAGCGCATCGTTTTGCAGGCTGAAGCGCAGCTGTTTCGCGGCACCTTTCACGCCCTCGTCGGGCAAACCCGCAGGCCGGTAAAACATCTTCATGTTGTTGACCACCGCGAGCACCAGCTGGCCGCCGGTCTGGCTGGCTTTTTCCGGCATCGCGGGGATGCCTTTCACCGAAAGATAAAAGACCGATTCCCTGTCCTGCGGCAGCGTCATGCCTGTCAGTCGAATGCGCAGGGTGAGCTGCTCGCCGGGGTCAAGGCGCTTGAGCGGCGGCGTGACCATCAGCGGAATGGCGTCGCCAGGCCCTTTGCTGTCACTTTCAGCGGCCGGTAATCCGGTGGTGAAATCCATCGGGCGGATCCACGACTGCATCAGATATGCGCGCCCGGTGTTGTTGGTCATCGACCAGGTGATGCCCTTCTTTTCCGCCGCGGGATAGACAATCCGAAACTGGTTGAGCGAAAACCCGGACGCAGTCTCCTGGGAGGCAAAACAGGGCAGCGCGCCCGTCAGCGCGGCCAGCAGCAAAATGCGTTTCATGTTGCCCCTCCACTTTTCACAGCGGCGTTGAACAGCGGGCTGTTGCCGCCATAGTCATTAATCAGCGTCCATTGCGCCCGGCGGACGTTTCCCGCCGCAGGAAGGCTGATATGTGAAAATGGTGCGATCATGATCCCGCGGCTCACGTCCACGTCGGCCTCATCAAAGGCCAGGCGCGAGAACGTCAGGTAATAGGGCGTCGGGTTGTTCACCTGCACGGTTGCCCCCTTATGCTGAAAACCTAACCGCCCCGCCGCCTCTTCCTGCGCTATCGCCAGCCCTACCGGGCGGTAAAACAGCTTGATGGTGTTCTGAATGCCCACGGAAACCCGCGCCGCCAGCGCAGTGTCGTCGCTCGCTTTGGGCTGGCTCATCGACGGCACGGCAATCGCGGTGAAATAAAAGACCGACTCACGATCGTCCGGCAGCGCGGCATCGCCTTTGCGCAAAATCCGCACCGCGTTTTTGCTGTGCCCTTCCAGGCGGAACAGCGGCGGCGTGGTGAGAAATGGCGCGGGCTCACGTCCATTCGGGCTGGCGACGACCGCCGATTGCACCAGGTACGGCAAGTTCCCGTGGTTTTGCAGGCTCACCGTCTGGGCGTTATCCGTGGACTGAAAAATGACGCGCGTCCGGCTGATGCTGATCCCGCCGTTCTCCGCGTTTGCGCCCTGGGTCAGGGCCACCAGCAGTGCGGCCACCAGCAGCATCCGGCGCACAATCAAAGAAACAAGATTCATGGAGAGCTCCTTACTGATACGCGAAATCAAAGGTAATGCTGGCGTTCAGCAGCCCGGATTTTGTGGCGGCATTGGTACACTGATTCCCGCAGGAGAGCGCCACTTTGAGCGGAATGGTGCGGGTGCCGCCGTTAAAGCTCGCGGCGTCTGCGGGGGCAGGAATGAATGTATTGTTCGCCACCACCACGCCCGCCGCCGTCACCAGACGCACGCCGTAATTCACCGCCTGAGAGGTGGCCTGGCGGAACAGGAAATCACCGGAGGCGGAATTACCCGCGCCGGTCACGGTGATGCCGGGGCGCTGGACCGCACCGATAAACCCGGCGCATTGCGTCAGGGTGATCTCAAGCGCAAGCGGATCGGCCAGACTTAGGCCCTGGCGAATGTCAGAGGAGAGCACGGCGCCGAAATCGAGCGTCGCCGGGGCGGAAACCTGGCAGGTCGGTGCCTGAAAGGTGGCGCTGAACTGCACATCCGCCGCCGTCGCGCTGGCCGCCATCCCCATCAGCCACAGGCAAAGGGATCTCCTCAGGGCAATAAAATGCCCTGATAAAATGTTCAAATTTTTCATCGGGTTTGTCGGTTGAAAGCGTTAAGGAAAAATAAAGGCAAAGGTAATGCGGGCATTGACGTTACCCTGTGTCAGCATCGGATCGCCCGCGCTGCGCACCAGGCCGACGGAAAACGGCTGCACGGAGCTGCCCTGATCCTGAGCGATCGCCACGATGTCGCCGGGCGCGACGGTATCCGCCGCGTTATAGAAATCATTCAGGCTGGTGAGTGTCCCTTTTTTCAGCATAAAACCGGCGTATTTCGCCGTTGAGCTGGCGGCGCGGAACAGGCGCGTGTCCGTCAGCCCGCTCGATTCCCCGGTCACGCTCAGGGACGGCGATTTACCCTGCATTTCCACGCAGTTCAGGTTCACACCCAGGGGCAGAATTTGCGCCGTGCCGGTGGCAAACTGGGTCACATCTTTCTGATCAAAGGTGATGCTGGCGTTATCGAGGGAGACCTGACAGCTGCCGTCGACGATATTAGCTTTAATCTCGGTGGTGGCGGCACTGGCCGCCGCGCCTGATAAGATCAGCGTCATTCCGGCAAAAAGCGGTTTAATGAACGGCGCCACGGAACGCCTCCACGCCACCAAAATCGTTAATCGCCGCCCACTCTGCCTTCCCCTGCCCGACGCTGACCGGATAGGTATTTGCCGCAAACGGGGCCACCATGCTGGTGCCTTTGATGACGTCGAGTTTGATTTTTTTGCCGTCAATCATCAGCTTGTTCAGGGAGATGTAGTAAGGCGTCGGGTTCGTCACCTTCACGCCCTGGCCGGTGCGAGAAAACTGTAGTTTTCCCATCGCCTCTTTCTGCGTCATCGGCAAATTATCCGGACGATAGAAGAGCTTCACCGTATTGCCGGTCGCTACCTGCAGGGTTCCGCCGACGGTATTCTCATTATTCCCCTGTCCGGCTTTCCCGGTCGGAATAGACATAATATTCAGATAAAAAACAGACTCCCGATCGCGCGGCAGTGAATTTGATTTTTTCACTATACGAATCTTATTACTGGCATCGGATTCAATACGAAATAATGCCGGGACAGGCATAAAAACGTTGTCCGATGATTTCGCTGAAAGGCTTTCTGAAATACCGACATTAATAAGGTAAGGTTGAGTATGTGACCGGTTATTAATGTCAACACTTTGACTGCTTTCGCTACCGGAAAATATCACGCGCGAAGTACCAATGCTGATACTGGCGAATGCCGGTTGAAGGAATAAAAGGCTCAGGCTTAAAATAACGCCGGCCTGGTGATAACGCTTCATCATAAATTCTGCCCGTTCAATGAAAAGAGAGACCGCAAGTGCCTCTCTTTTTTATTCTCCGCGTCGCCCTCAGGGTGAATGCGGGCGACGGATTTGCTGCAATTAGTTGCTAACGTAGGAAATTTTAACCGGTGCGTTGTATGCGCCTGGCAGTACGTTTGCGGTATCCATCACTGCCATACCGGCGGTGAAGGTGTAGCTCAGCGCGCCGTCTTCATCAGCCACAACCGGGATGCTGGTGTCGTTGGTGACCTGAGTGGTGTTGTCAGACTGCTTCAGCATAAAGCCCGCGGTCTGGGCAACGTCGCTCAGGAACAGGTTGTTGTCGGAACCCACAACACCGCTGACCTGCAGTGCCCCTTCTTCGTCGGCGTTACAGTTTTTCAGGGTCACAACCAGTGGCTCTTCGCCCACCTGTTGTTTCGCGGCGGTAAATTCAGTCTTGGCGAAAGAACCCACGTTCAGCGTTGCTGCACCGTTATTTGCCGTGACTTCACACGTGGTGGAAACAATATTCCCCTGCAGAGTCACATCAGCCTGAGTGGCAGCCTGAACGTGACCCACAAAACCCAAAACCAGAGCGACGGGCGCAAGGGCGATCATTTTATTCATTACTCAATCCTTCATTAAAATAGCGTTTGTTACGGTTAAAAAGAGTTATCTCAGCCTGCCGTGGCTGATGGAAAGATAATATAGTGTGACAGAATGGTTAACTATGAGAGGGAGATTATTTTAATGAAGGTCGTCGACTACAGGTGTAGGACGCTATTTGTTTCTGAATAATAGATTAGCTAATTCAAAAACTAACACGGCGTGATTTAAAAATAAAGCCATCATATTGGATAGTGCTGGCCAGTTAAACACCTGAGGTTGTTCCGTTCACCTTATGTTCAGCAGAATATAATGGCGTCTTAACCTGTGAACGTGACAAGGGGGCTGCGGGTACCCACACCGGTGCCACATGCAGACAGCTGTATAGCTGGAGGGAGCGGGAGTCCGGCTGAAAATCGCCGAAGCGTTTCCTGGAGGCCGGGTCGAGGCGCAGGGATGCGCCGAGAGGGTGCGACCTGCATGGATGCAGGATCGCGCCCGACCCGATAGCCGCAAGGAATAAGCTGAGGGCACCGCGAAGCGGCGATTTTCTTTGCCGGGAGCCGGGGTTGCCAGGGTGGTGGCGATTGAGCCACCCTGGCACGTTCACCGCAGAGAGATGGACCGGAAGCAGAGGAACGAAAGTGAACGGAACAATTCCACTCATGCCATAAAGGTCCTGGGACAACCATTAATCACATCCGATGCTTTATTTAATGGCGAACAGAACGTGAATAAGCATCAATCGCCGCATTGAGAGCGCTAATCTGCTGCTCCAGCTGCATAACCCCTTTTCCCAACGCCGGCGGATGAAGCCCGGCCGCCAGCTGATTCTCCAGCGTTTCGGCCAGCTCATATAACGGCGTCGCGCCCAGAAGCTGCATCGTGCCGTTGATGCGGTGCAAATGGTGTTGCAGCACATCCCACTCTTCCTGCGCCAGCGCCTGAACGGCCGCCGCGACGTCTTTGTCGTTTTCAATCCGCGCCTGTTCAAGCATCTGGCACATCAGTTTCTTATCGCCAAGGCTGTGCGCTTCCAGCCCTGGCATGTCGATGAACGCGTCAAGCGGCGGCCCGTCCTCAGCCATATTCACCCCGCTCAGCGCTGCCTTGAGCTGCTGCAGTTCGATGGGTTTGAACAGACACAAATTCATACCCACCGCCAGGCAGCGCTCTTTTTCTTCCGTCTGCGCGTTGGCGGTCAGCCCCCAGATCACCATATTCTGATTCAGCTCGCGCACCCGCTGGGTTAGGGTGATGCCGTCCATATTGGGCATGTTCAGATCGGTAATCAGCAGGTCGTACTCCTGATTTCTGATCAGATTCAGCGCCTGAAGGCCGTCTTCCGCCTCGTCGACGTGATAGCCGAGAATATCCAGCTGGCGGCGCAGCAGCAGGCGGTTGGTCGGGTTATCTTCGGCAATCACAATTCGAAGCGAGGCGGGGAGCGTCGCTTCCTGTTCGGCGATCAGCGGTACATCCGGCGCATGATCAGAGGTTTGTGTCACCAGCGTCACCATCATGGTGGTGCCCATGCCCGGCTGGCTGGTGATGCTGATCTGCCCCGCCATGCGCTCCACCATTTCCCGGCAAATCACCAGACCCAGGCCCGAGCCGATCTGCCGTTTGCCCGACTCCGTCTGGCTGAAGGGCTTAAACAGCTGCTGCTGTTCGACGTGGCTAATCCCCGCCCCCGTATCCCGCACGCTTAGCGTGAGATACACCCGCTCCTCGCCCATCGCCTGGGTGTGGGCCATCACGTCCACGCCGCCCTCGGCGGTAAATTTGATGGCGTTGCTCAGGAGATTCGACAGCACCTGTTTGATCGCTTGCGGGTCGAGCCACAGCGTTTTCCCGTCTTCAAGACGGCAATCGACCGTGAGGCGCAGATTTTTCTGCCGCGCCAGCCCTTCAAAATTAGCGACCGTGGCGTTAATCACCGACTCCAGATCGACCCATTCCGGCGTCAGGGTGAAATTGCCGGACTCAATTTTCTCCATATCCAGCACATCGCCAATCAGCGCGATCAGGGTTTGCGCCGTGCTGTAGGCCAGCTGAATCGCCTCTTTGGTCTCTTCCGCGCTCTGTTTGCGGGTGGTCAACAGCTCGAGGAAGCCCATGATCGCGCTGACCGGGGTGCGGATCTCATGGCTCATGCTCGCCAGGAACTGGCTTTTGGCCTGATTCGCATCGATGGCTTTGTCTTTCTCCACCTGCAGCGCTTTCATCAGCTGTCGGGATTCGGTGATGTCCTGCCAGCCGCAAATCAGGATCGCAGGCCGGTTTTCCGGCATCAGGCAGAGCGTCAGCCAGTGGAGGATCTGGCGATTTTCGCCGCCATTATTGAGGGTCAGAGAATGGGTGATCACATGGCCGGGAGTCAGGCCCTGCTGAATCTCCGGCTGTACGGTGTAGAAAACATCTGCCAGCGGGCTGCGTCGGTCAAACAGGGAATAACTCATCGCTTCGCGCCGCTCAGCAATGAAGAATTCGCTGAACGCGCTGTTGTAACTTTCGAGCTCCCCTTCGAGGGTAATCACGTAGACCGGCACGGGAATGGAGTTGGATAAGGTCTGGCTGAACGTCAGCTGATAATTCAGCGCGGCCTGCGCGGCCTTGCCCCGCCCAATCGCCCGCAGGAGATACACGCCCCACAGCAGGCTGGTGATCACCAGTAAAATCGCCAGACCGATCACCAGGTAAAAAGGCCGGTTATACAGATTCCAGGTGCCGATTTTCACTTCCGGCGCTTTGATCCATTTCCCGGCCAGATTGAGGATCTCTTTTGGCGGAATGTCGTCCAGCGCCTTGTTCAAAATACTCTGCAGTTCAGAGGCGTCGCGCGGGATCGCAAACGCAATCTGCGCGGACGGTTCGTCCGGAATACGGGTGTATTTCATGGTACCAGGGTAATAGTGATCGATGATAAAGCGCGACGCGAGCTGGGTGGAGACCACGGCATCGACGTCACCGAGCATCAGCTTGCTGAGCGCAGTACTGGTATTCTCGGCAATCACCCACTCCACGCCCGGATATTTGTGTTTCAGTTTGTCCGTCAGCGGATGGTAGGCCGGTATCGCCACTTTGGAGCCCGGCGCGAGCAGTTCGTTTGGCCCCGACGACGCCCGGGTCACCAGCACAAAAGGCGTGGCGATAAACGGATGGGTGAACAACATCTCCTCTTCGCGCTCGGCGCTGAACGTCGCCGTCGGCAGCACGTCCCAGCCGCCTTTGCGCATGATGTTGACCATATCCGTATTCGAGTTGGCGATCACCGGCTGGAACACCAGCCCCGTTTGCAGCTGGATCAGATTCAGGATGTCGCCCAGCAGGCCGCGGATCTCCTGATGATCGTCGACCATGCTCATCGGGGCGTAGTAAGGGTTAATCAGTACGCGCAGCACCGGATGTTTGGCAATCCAGCGCTCTTCCCGTGGCGTGAGTTTCATCGCCTTATTGAGAAACGAGATATTGCCGGTATCGACCCAGGACTGGGCGATCTGTTTATGGGTCTGTTCTGTGAGGGAGCTGATAAAGGTATCGAGAATGCCGAGCAGCTGTTTCTGATCGGCCGGGACGATGAAATGATTTCCCGTCTGCGGTTCACGCCAGAACTTCACCATTTCCAGGGACTGATAAAAATCGCGCACCAGAATAAAACTGGAGGTCAGGTTATTCCCAAAGAAATAGTCGTTTTCGTGATTTGCCACCGAGGCCAGCGCCAGATAATTATCCGCATAGGAAGTAATGTGCGCCTTCGGAAAAACCATTTTAATAAACTGCTCGGACGGGTAGCCCTGCTTAATGGCCACCGACACTTCGTCCTTATCGTTTGAAAGCGGCTTCATCACATCTGCCTGACGCGTGACTAGCGTAGGATAAGCCCGGATCAGCGGCAGTGAAGCTGAGAAACCCGCATCCAGGTCGCTCTCCCCGGCGGGTGACGTCAAAATAATATCCGCCTCCCCGGCCTTGAGCGCCGTTAAAGCCTGATCCAGATCGGCGTAATGCTTAATCACCACCTGGATTTGCAGGGAGTTTTCCATCAGCAGCAGGTAGTCCGCGTTCATTCCCCGGTAGCGCCCGGTCGTCGAATTCATACTCAGCGGCGGCGTTTCCTGCCCGTACACCGCAATGGTCAGGGAGCGTTTTGCCGCCAGCCACAGCAGATCGTAATGGCCCAAGGGCAGCGCGGGGGTAAACACCTGATTATCGCTGGCAAGCTGAAGCGTCGCCGGTTCAGGGCTGGCTGAACGCGCCGGAACACTCAGGATAAACAGCAAAAAAAGCCCCGCGATGGCGCGCATGATCATGGTGTTAGCCAATCGCGTTACGCTGCGCAAAGGAGAAAAGTTCCATCAGCGATTTGCAGTTCAGCTTCTCCATTAAACGGCTTTTATAGGTGCTCACGGTTTTATTGCTGATACACATTTCCGCCGCGATTTTCATATTGTCATCGCCATTGAGAATATAGCGCATCACTTTAATTTCCTGGCTCGACAGCGACTGCAACATTTCCTGTTCCGAGGAAAGACTGCCCATGAACGACTGCAGTGATAACGGGAAATAACTGTAACCATTTTGCGCCGCGTGGACCGCCGCAATAATATTGGTCATGCCCTCTTTCTTACTGATAAAGGCATTCGCTCCCGCGTCGGCGCTGCGTTTGCCATAAAAAAGATCGTTCTTGGCAGAGACCACAATAATAATCCGGCTGAACGCCTGCTTGCGCAGTTTCTCCACCACTTCAATACCGCTCATCACCGGAATATCCACGTCGACAATCACCAGATCCGGGCTGTGCTCGCCGACAAGCTGTAACGCCTGCGCGCCGTCTCCCGCTTCTGCCACGACGGTGATGCCTTCATTTTCGAGCAGATTTTTAATCGCCATACGAGCCAGCGGATGGTCATCAACGACGATAGCATGTAACTTATTGGTTTTACCCATCTTAGCTCCTTATTAGCTTCATTTTTCTGGTTCCTGACTCACCGGTTTTCGCCCACAAGACAACGCACATCACCGCCCCTGATGGCGTAATTATAACGTGCCGCAGGAGGATGAATGTTTTTCGCAAACCTTTATTATTTAGTGATTCGAATGGACGTCGAGTCAAAGAAGTCTACCGTTTCGGGAAGACGATTTCTATTAGCATTAAAATAAAGTGTATCACGGCACGAAGAAAAACATCGCGCTTGCGAAAAGTCGTTAAGGAAGGGTTTAAAATAAATTCCCATAGAATTTTTACCCATTGTTTTACAAAGAATTAATTCATCAGGGATTTCACGTGTAGGATATCCCCTGCAAAAGTTTCCGATGTGTCTCCTGTATTTCATCCGCACGGATGATTAACCTGACTGAATATTATTATCACATTCTGTTCAGCAGGACTGGATACACTCTCGCATGGACAAACTACACGGAGCCAGCGTTAGTTTTGGCAAAACACACCCACAGCGAAAAAGTAAAAAACGAATGATATGCGCCCTGCTCATTATCATTTTTTATTTTATTTGCAGCTTCGGGCCAGATATTAGTTTTCGCACGATGCCAGATACCAGCGATGCCTATATTACCGGTAATCCTGTCTTTATTTTCTCAGAAACAGGGGGTCGCGTGGCGGCCATCGCACCAGTCAACAGCGACAGAGTTCGTAAAGGCGATATTCTGCTGCAGCTGGAAAATGCCCACGAAGAGCGTCAGTTTAAAAAAGCCGAACAAAGCCTGCTGGAGACGGAAAAAGAGACCCAGGAGCGCTACATCGCCGACAGCCAGAATAATGCCCAGATTCTCCATGCCCAGATGACCTACCAGCAGGCGCTGATTGAGTATAACCGCCGGTTACAGTCGATAGGCCCGGCGGCCATTTCGCAGGAGGATCTCCGACAGGCGCTGAAAAACGTCAACAGCAGCAAAGCGGCGCTGGATATCGCCATTCAACAGTACCGTCGGAATTTGCTCTGGCTTCGCGAGGCGGATATCTCGCAGCAAAAGCTGATAGTGCAGGCCAGAGAGGCCCTGCAAAAAGCCGCTGAGGCGCTGGATCGCACGCGGGTGCGAAGCCCCGTGAGCGGGTATGTCGCGCACCGGAATGTGCACACGGGTTTACACGTCAGCCCTGGGCAAACGCTGATGACCATCGTCCCCGCCGACCAGATGTGGATTAATGCCAACTTTACCGCCGCAGAGATCGCTGACGTCCGCGTCGGCCAGAAAGCAGTGATCCTGACGGAGATGTATGGCAACAAGGTGGTGTTCGACGGTCAGGTAGAGGGATGGGATCAGGATGCCGACGCCGAGCTGTCCGCCCTCAGCAGCGCAGAAAAATGGATCAGTGAGGTGCAAAAAATTCCCGTGCGGATCTCCATCAATCCGATGCAGATGAGCCAGTATCCGCTAAGGATTGGGGTTTCTTCGAGGGTGAAACTGCTCGACCGTCGCACCCGCAGCGCGCACTTTTCGCTGGTGAGAAAAGGAATCAACATCCTGCGGGCATACCGGAAGTATTTGCTGGAAGATTAATGGACTCTGACTGAGTACTCGCGGTGTTTTATTAACTTATCTATACTCCACCTCACCTTTTCTCAATGCCTGAGGCCCCCTGTGCTCGCCACTATTCTCGTCGCGGTTGTTGCCGCCATCCATCTCTATATTCTGGTTCTGGAAATGTTTTTATGGAATACCCCAACCGGTCGCAAGGCGTTTAACCTGAGCGAAGATTTTGCCCGTGAAACCCGCGTTCTGGCCGCCAATCAGGGCCTGTACAACGGCTTTCTGGCGGCAGGTTTGCTGTGGGGATTATGGCTCGGCGAAAGCGGCGTTCCGGTCACCTTGTTCTTCCTGACCTGCGTACTGATTGCGGGTGTTTTTGGCGCGGTAACGGCCAGCCGGAAGATCCTCTATGTTCAGGCGCTTCCGGCGCTGGTTGCTTTAATTGCTTTGCTGGTGCGTTGAGGGGAAGGGTTGATGTGGGCGTTGGCGAAGGTACAAGGTTTCACCGATAACCGATGCGGATTCGCATCCAGCGTTTTCTGTGCATATCCGTTTTGTGCAGGAGGGGACGTTTACATATTCTGCCTGCATTTTTGCATCTAATGCTTATTTACGGATTAATCCATAATTAAAGAAAATGCAAATCCAACCGGCTGTACCTATAACCTATTGTTAATTGTGACAAATCGATGTAGTGTACTACACATTAAATTTACAAAGGCGGAAATAACCGTGTTTAAATACGGTTATGTCCACCGAATAAGCGTTATGCCTATTCAAAATGATAATAGAGAACGTGTGAATGGATGCGAGATACGAAGAAAAGACTTTCGAAAGTTACTTCAACAATGAGCTTGATAGAAAAACATCTATCTATTTCCCCCTTGGCCAGGTGCAAGAAGGCGTTTTAGGCTTGGACTCCGTTGCTCATTCTAGAGGATGGTTTCTGTGGAGAAAGCTGGGATATCCATTCTGGATCTCTCCGCAATTTTCAGGCGTTGACCTAACGGAAATCGCTCATGAAATGGAGCATTATCTTGGCCGAGAGGTTAAGAACATACCGACCATGAAAGTTAACTTGCTATTTCAGTATAAGCGTCCGCAATACATAACGATGTCAACTGGTTCTGAATGGCACTTATGGAATCAGAAGTATTTCCGCTATGACCTGTACACTCAGCAACATACCTTGCTCTCCCATATAGAAACTAAATTTGGTAACGATGCCGTAGTCCTTTACGCTGCCCCTTCTGTCGTAGATGTTGGCGAGTTGGTCAAGATAAAAAGGGCTGGCTCAATCATTGATCACACTAACTTTAGACGCGCCAGAGAATTGGATGGGCACCACAGAAACACCTACATAAAGGCAGGCACATACTCGCAGGCATGTAGTGAACCAGAAATGATTGAAAATTTTAATCTAATTGAAATGATTGAAGCAATGGAACCACGCCAATCAGAAGATAACGTTAATCTAATCATTAACTTTTCAAGGCAGATTAATTCAGCCATGAAGGATGTCGAAGGGATTGGTTATCTGAAAACCGCATTTGAGAATCGAATGAATGAATTTAGATATCTCGGGCTTCAACAGTTCGAACTGTTCTACTCAATGCTTACTATGGCAATATTCAGAGAGGTTACCGGCAGCCAATGGTTGATACCATTTGACGGACGAAAAAATGCATAACAAAACCAAGCTGCATCGCGCACTTCGTGCGCTGGACCTCGCTACGCTCGGCCGCTGTTGGCAGCATTGATGTCCGCTTCTCGCTAATAAGGGACAACCATACTCAAATCTCCCACATTGCAGGAGATTTGAGTATGAACACGTCACCGTGGAACAAAGACCGTATCATCGGCCAAAAAGGACCACTTCAGATATCTCATATCTGAAGGATCCGGATCCGGCTTGAACTGGAAGGTAAACGCGTGATTTAACTCTGTTCAATATGGCCCTGGACAGTAAGCTAACCGTCAGTCTCCAGAATAATGTTTAATTGCTTTTCGTGTATCCATTCCCCTACCCTAAATTTAAATCATTCTCGTTAATCAAAGTGTATGTAAATTTATTCCCAAAAATTTCACGAGATTTAAAGCACAGACTCATAAACTCATTAAAATCATCAATATTTAAAAAAACTTGACATCCAGCTGAATATTTTTTATTCAAAGTAGTGCTTTCTCCATCAACCGGGCCTTTATGGATATTTATTTTAAAATAACCTACCTCTTCCGTTCCTGGAATAAGATTCATATATTCGTCATAATTATTATCCCTATAAACAACTACTGGACCAAGATTTTGACATAAGGCTTCATATTTGCCATGATGAAAATTTATTTCATATGCCTCTTTGTATTGACCTTCTTTCAAAATCGCCGTTCCTTTTGTATAAACATCCGAAAGTGGTTTTTCTAAATAATATGGACTGGGATCTGTTGTTATGTTGTAAAAATAACAACCCCAATCATTTCCTTGCCTAAAAAAGACAAGTAATAAATCATCAAAATTCTTTGAACTATTTCCAGCTGATCTTATACCTACTATATTCAAATTCCATTCCATTTCTGGCGTATCAAAAACTGAATATCCATTATTCACCATTGTATTTATTACTGCATCTAGCTTTGGTATATTCATAAGTTCTCCTACCCTCAGGTTTTGTTATCAATAAATATGATATATCATATTTATAACCGATTAAAAAATTCAAAGCGTCCTCATCACCCCGCAGACATAAGGGTGATAGCTACTATCTAGAAAACGCTTAATAGCTATCCACTGGATCCAGCAGTGCTGATAAGGATAAATACTCGAACGAATTGCTTCAGGCATAGCATAATTAAATGCAATTTGTAATATACACTCCTTTGCTAATAGTTGATGTTTTACAATCATTTTTCTTAGGGTTGACCAATGCATCAATTCTTTCGTCGGTATCAGTATCATCTTTTTTAATTTTCTCGCCTAACACTGTAAACGCTCTTCCAGGATCACCAGCTAAAGCATATTCATCTAATTCTTTCCTCGCCAAGTCGAATGTGTATACATTTACTTTTTGTTTTTTGTTTTCCATGATTTTTAAAAAAATTCGCTTACGTTCGGAATTCATTACAGATATCAGAACATTAGCCGATTCTTGATGAAAGACATTTTCGTCTATAGCGCCCCTGTAACCAATTATAGTTGTAGTTACAGCGGCTAAAATGGTTTTGGTTGTGACTGGTGTAAATAATGTAGCCGCAAGGCCGGTTGAAAGTGATAAAAGCTCGGATCCTGTGTAAATGGAGGTTTGCATATTGGTGAGATTTGAAATGCTTTGATAATATTTTATATCATTAAGTATGAGCTGAGATGTAATGTATTTATCTCTGTCAGTCTCATTTTTAGGTGGACTTAACATTGCAAAATCTATATTTCTTGATAATTGCTCTGTTATTCTCTCTAATGCCTTGTCATCATTGTATGGATACCCCATGCCCCCTATATACATTTTAGAACAACCAAGTAACATCAGGCAAAGCATGATAAGTATTATTTTCATAGCCAATCACCATAATGTAATTCTCATTACCCGGGGTATTTCTAGTCTCATAGATATAATGAGAGTAGCTTGTTGTTTTTATTATGCAAATCCGATTTTTAAAATTTTTTTGTAGAAAGCTAACTGACTACATAGAGATGATCAACATTTCTCGTCAGCACTTGCAGAACAAGTGACCTGCTCCACATTGATTAAGACACCTCAATGTTGGCCATGTTGTTATTGGAGTTGCGAACGTCCGTTTCTCGCTCATAGCGGCCCCTCCACCCTGCCTACCCATCCAAAAGCTGCAATCTCCAAGCCCCAACCCTATACTCAGGAACTTCTTATAAAGATTCCACTATGAGGTTTTCGTCATGACGGATTTTCATCAACTCGCTGCCACCAGCCTGCAAGGTCAGCCCATCCCTATGGCCGACTATGCGGGTAAGCTGGTTCTGGTGGTCAATACTGCCAGCCAGTGTGGCTTCACGCCGCAATATGCAGGCCTGGAAATGCTCTACAAGAAGTACGCCGACCAGGGGCTGGTGATTCTTGGGTTCCCCTGCAACCAGTTCGGTAAGCAGGAACCTGGTAGCGCCGACGACATCGCTCAGACCTGCCACATCAACTACGGTTTGACTTTCCCGATGTTCGAGAAAGTGGACGTTAACGGCGCCGCCGCGCACCCGGTTTTCCGTTATCTCAAAGAAGCCTTGCCAGGCGTTCTGGGTGGGCGGATCAAGTGGAACTTCACGAAATTTCTGATCGGACGCGACGGCAAACCGCTCAAGCGTTTCGCACCGATCACCACTCCGGAGAAAATGGAAACCGCGATCCTGGCAGCACTTGAAAGTAAGGAGCGCGGAAAAACATAAATGCCCTTTCGGGCATTTATGTTTTACTTACGACGATTCTGATATGGCGGGTTAACATGCCGCGTTAAGCACACATATTAATGGGCAAACAGCGCAATCAGAATAATGATGGGAATGGGGACGCCTAAAAAGAACAGTAATAATGAGCGCATTTTAAACCTCTCGCATAATTAGAAATTATAAATCACGTTGACGGCCACCGAAGGTCGCACACAGGCTGGCTACGAAGGCACCCGCCAGCAGAGAAATGAATGTCCAGAGCATGAGATAGCTCGTGGTTTTACGTGCGGCATCAGCAGCCTGCTGCGCTTTTTCCTTCGCTTCTTTTAACTTAGCCTGGGCTTTGTCATAGGTGCTCTGTACCCGCTGTTCAGCCTCTTGCTGGCTGATACCCGTATTTTGAGCAATCAGTCGGGCGACATACTGACGATCGTCCTGAGGTAAGGCGCCAGTGGTAATGCTGTTGGCAAAGATACCCGTCACTTCACCTAACTGTGCAGGCGAAACGGGTTGATGTGATGGCGCGACAGGAGCCGCAGTTGGCGAAGCGGGATCGGCTGCGCCGTTTGCCGGTGTGGCAGGATTATTCGCCCTGAACAGCGAGTTAACGAAATAGTTCATTGACGAACCGGGTCCTGCGGATGGTCCGTTCGCCATACTCGCTGCGCCAGCCGCCGTGGTCGCCGCGGCCCCTCCGGCAACGGTACCCACGATTTTAGCGCCCCCTCCCACAATGGCCCCGACCGTGCTCGTTAACAGCGCAGCAGAGACCAGCGCCGCCACCGCCCAGGCCAAAAAACCATGTGCCGTATCGCGGAAGTACACTTCGTCGGTGTGGGTATCGACCCATTTCGTGCGTAGTCGTCCGGCCAAATAGCCACCCATACCCGACGCCACAATTTGCGTGAATGTCAGCCAGGCGATGGCCGCGATACCCACCGTACCAGCGTCGAGTCCGCGACTTTCCCATGGCGAAACGGACGTGAGCCCCAAACCGGCGCCCAGCATCAGTAAAATCAAAGAGAGGGATGCCGCTGCTGCCGCACCGGCAAAGATGGCACCCCAGGATACGGCGCTGCTGCTCGCGGCAGGCAGAGGCAGACGCGTATCGGGATACGACGTGTTAACTGTGGACTGTTCGTGAATGTGAGTCATAGCTGTTGTCCTTGAATTAATCTTTGCGTTCGGAACCAGGAACTGATTGATGAAACAGGAAACATTACCACCTTCAACATTGAGGCTCTTCGTGAGCCAAGTGATGCAATTGATAAACAGAAAGGCTGAAAAACATAAAGAAACGAAATCGAAAAAATCACAGTGGAAATTTATTCCACGCACTAAGGATAGTAGATAATTTCGCGCCAAATGGATTTTAAACTTTAAACATCCGTTACCATTTGAGATGGCGGATTTTATAGTGGGTCTAAAAATGACCAGACGGCGTGAAATCCCTCCCGGTTCACTGCTCCATAAACCTTAGAATTACTGCGTGTTTATTTGCGCTGAGTTAACAGTTGGCTTGTTTTTTGAACAGATGTACTGCCGTTGGGTGAAGATCAAATAACGGCATCGTCTTTGCCTGCTCAATTTTAAAAAAAAGAAATTTCCTAACCTGTTGATTTAAATGTATTAAAATGTTGGCAAAATGATTCCGTTAACAATAGCCCCGGCGGATATGTAAATAGCACAGTAACTAAATTATAATTCTTTAACATCCGGTTGATATTCGAGGTCAAAAATGCGGTTAATTGTCATGCTGTTAAGCTTTGCGCTCTCAACACAGGCCTGGGCGGGTGAACTTTCCAGACCTGCCGGTAAAATCCTTTTAACGCTGTCGGGTCATATCGAAAATACCAATGAAGATGGCAAAGCCGTTTTTGATCTCGCAAGCCTTGAGAAACTGGGCATGGTCAGCTTCCAGACCACTTCCCCCTGGTATGATGGCCGCACGACCTTCACGGGTATTCCACTGCAAAAACTCATGGATTATGTCGGGGCGAAAGGATCTGTTGTTAAGGTCACTGCGCTCAATGACTACACCACGGAAATCCCGCTCAGTGATTTTAAAAAATACAACGTTATCCTGGCGTTAAAAGTCAACGGAGAATATATGCGCATCCGTGATAAAGGTCCGTTGTTTGTGGTTTATCCCTATGACAGCATTCCTGAGCTGAATAATCAGATTTATTATTCCAGGTCAGCGTGGCAGGTCAGCAGAATGAATATTGAGTAAGGGGTCAGAAGACCAACATGAACAGAATTCTGGCTGGCATCATCTGTTTCCTTTTTATATCTACAGGGTATATCTCTTTCCTTGTGCATGAGAGGCAACAGGAGTTACAGAAACTGACGCACTACGCCGCGTCGTGGTCTGCTGCACAGCTGGTTTCACAATATTACCGGTTCGAATCCCTGCTGGGTCTTTACGCTATCGATGAGACGATGACGCTCGATGATGTGCGCATGCGTCTCGATATTATGCTCAGCCAGAGTGATTTAATGAAACAAGGCGATCTGAGCAATTACATTGAAAGCAGTAAAGCCCATCATGAACTGGCGGTCCAGCTTGAAAAGACGCTGGATTATCTGGATGTTCATCTTGAGAAAATGAATCGTTCCGAGCTGCAGGCTTACCTGTTAACCATGCACACTCTGGATCCACAGCTGGCTCGTCTCTCTTCCGGCGCTTTAGACAAAGATATCAACACCATTAATGACGCCAACCTCAAGATTAAAACCCTGTACTATATTTACTCAGCGACCTCGGTATTGCTGATAATAATGAGTGCGATACTGGGTGTGCTGATCTATTTCCAGAACAGAAATATTCTGAAGGCGCATCTTCAGGTGAAAAGCCTTGCTGATGCCTTACAGGAATCGAAAGAAAAACTGCAGGTCCAGAATGCAAAACTGGAGTATGACGTCTACCACGATTCTCTGACGGAGATGAATAACCGCCATTATTTCTGGGAAAATTTAAATGAAACCATCGAGCTCGCAGTTAAAAACAATAATTCTGTCAGCGTGATGCTGTTTGATTTAGATCGGTTCAAAGAGGTCAATGATACCTACGGTCATGATGTCGGTGATATGTTATTACGCCAGATATCACAGCGTCTGACTTCGATGGGCCTGACTTCCGATACGCTTTATCGTTTAGGCGGAGATGAGTTTGCATTTCTCTCGAGTGGCCTGACGGAGAGCAGTGCCGTCTCACGAGCCCAAAAAATATGCGATGCGATCAACCAGCCCTACACGATTTATAATACGATTATCAATATTACCACCTGTGTCGGCATTGTTATTTCAGACACTGAACGTCGCTCCGACTATCTCTATAAATTTGCCGATCTGGCCCTTTATGAAGCCAAAAAAGAAGGCGCTGGCAAAATAAAAGTCTTCCGCCAATGGATGTTAGATAAACTGCAAGAAAGCCGAACCCTTGAGCATGATATGGCCCTGGCGATAGTGAATAAAGAGTTCGTGGTTTATTATCAGCCTATCGTTGATTCTTTCAGCCAGGAAATTTACAGCTATGAAGCCCTTATTCGCTGGAAACATCCTCTGAAGGGCCTCCTGTCGCCGGACAGCTTTATCCCTGTGGCGGAAAAAACAGGAATGATTAACGAGATCGGGAAATCGGTGCTTGAAATGGCCTGCCGCGAAGCCGCTTCCTGGGCGATTCCGGCTAAAATTTCAGTCAATGTTTCTCCTGTCCAGTTGGGCAGCAAAGCCTTTGCCGGGGTCGTGCTCTCTATTCTGAACGAAACGGGACTTCCCGCTGAGCGTCTTGAACTGGAAGTGACTGAATCTTCTCTCTTTACTGAGAGTAATACGCCGATGAATACGCTTAACAGGCTGCGGGCGCTGGGGGTGAAAATCTCTATCGATGATTTTGGGACCGGTTATTCTTCTCTGTCGCGCCTCAGCAGGCTTGCCTTCGATAAAATCAAAATAGACAAGTCCTTTGTGTATTCATTATCGACACAGCAAGACGCCCTGAATATCATCAGGCTCATTACCGGTATGGCGAAATCCCTCAATATGAAAGCCGTTGCGGAAGGTGTTGAAACGCAGGAGCAGCTGGAAAGCCTTAAAGCGCTGGGCTGCGATTTCGTGCAAGGCTATCTGTTCGGTAAACCTCAGCCTTATGTAGATGAGAAAATCAGAAACGGCTCAACGGAAAATATTCCTCGTGCCCGCTCTGTATAGGTTTAGATTTGTGGCGAATCAGGCTCAGAAAGATGCTGTATGTCATCACTCATCGCCTGTAGCTCATTGAACAGTCTCGCCAGATGGAAACCATCGCACACGGAATGATGAACCTGAACGGCGAGAGGCAATAATACTTTGCCATCCTGCGTGTAGTATTTTCCAAGCGTGAACATGGGAGCAAAAAAGTTCTGCATATTAGCCACGTTGATATTAAAACTGGTAAAACTGACCCAGGGAATACCCGATACGAAAAACACATTTTCCCGTGACTCTTCTTTAGGCCAATAAGCCAGGTTATTACCGTAGCGCGCAGTGTCTTCTGCATAAACATTCTGGAAGTGATGAATATTACCATCGTAGTGACTCCATAATGACGAAAAAGTCTCCGTTTCATGATGGAAAATGGTATAGCTGGGATGGACTTCATTCCATATGACCAGCTCATTATTCTTCATGGTCATACGGAATTCTGTGTGATTATTGACGACCTTAGAGATAAGAAAAATAATAGTAGGATAAAACTTCCAGCCTTTTTCCTTAGTATATTTTAGCAGCGCGGTAATATCGATCATCACAGTCTGGTTAATGGTACTTTGCGCAAACGACTGAAACACCTCAAAATGTTCTTTCCTTGCCCAACGCGACAAGTCAACAGGTGTATATTCTGGGGTTGTTTTTTTCATTTTTTAACCTTTGACGATATATCAGACGTTAGTTTTTTATGAATTAAGAAGATGGTCAGTGGTCCAAATCACTTTTAAAGCGAACGCATTGACTTCCATAATTATACAACAGTATCAGGCATGATTTTTCTCCACCATTCAGGTTTCATATCCTGAAATGAGTGAGAGTGTGGCGAAAACAGAGCACATTCATTGTGGTCAAAAATACCGCTGAGCAAAGCAATCACCGGATTGTCATCGATAGCGCCGATGGAGCTGCCACATCTGGCGCAAAATGCTCTGGATGAAGCCGCAGATGAGCGGTAGAGAGAAGGCGCGCCCCCTTCCCCCGTCCATTCAACATCTGACGAGTGGAATTCAAGCCATACTGCGGTCTGACAGCCAGAATGCTTCTGGCACATATCGCAGGAGCAGGAATGAGAGGAAGCCGGGTTAATCGCTGTGAATCGGATAAACCCACATAAACATCCACCTGACAATTTCATATCCATATCAGCCGATACCCTATCAACGCTCAGAGAATGTTAAAGATAGCATCGTCAGCTTATCGCTCATAGCGGACCCTATGACCTTGCTTTCTGTCCGCACTGTGCCAGAAGCAGTCATTTTCGCGCAAGCACAAAACTCGAGTGCCCTGTGAAACGAATCTGTCGTCACTGCCATCGGGTACAGGCAGTAAGGGGACCGGGGTCTCAATTTGATGTTCGATCACGAATGCCGCAGATTGCTTCAAAATAATTACCGTATTTGTTATATTGTTGTTTATTGCTTATTCACCTCTGCGGTGCCAAAAAGAACAAGATTCACCGCAACCCAGGACAGAAAAATGCTAGATTACCGCTTCCCGACAGCTTTGCAGATGGTTCTCAGCGTAGCGATGGCGGAGCAATTGGGTGAACGTTCGACGAGTGCCATTCTGGCCTACGGCCTGGAAGCGAATCCGAGCTTCATCCGCAAATTGATGGTTCCGCTCACGCGTGACGGCATTATCGTCTCAACGCTTGGCCGTAACGGCTCCATTCATCTTGGCCGCCCGCCGGAAGAGATCACCCTGCGTGACATCTACCTGTCGGTTATCGAAGATAAAAAGCTGTGGGCGTCGCGCCCTGATGTTCCTGCCCGCTGCGTGGTCAGCGCGAACGCCTGCTGGTACTTTAAATCGATTTCTGAAGAAGCTGAGCAGGCGTCGTTAGCGGTTTTAGCCCGCCATACCGTGGCAAGCGCGCTGGATGCGGTTAAAAACGCCGATACTAGCGGATGTGATCCGCTCCCCGAGCTTTTAGCCCAGTACCAAAAAACGTCTTAGCGCTTTCCCTGTTGCGAACAAAAATCGCCTTCACTGGGAAGTAATGCTGGTCAGTGAAGCATCTGAGGTTGTTCCGTTCACCTCATGTTCAGCAGAATATAATCGCTTCACAACTTGTGAACGTGAAAAGGGGGCCACGCGGCCCCCTTTTCAATCCCCGCGCCCCGTCAAGAAATCGGTGCTTCGCACTGCGCTCACCTCCCGGCCCGCTGCCTGCGGTCGGCTCGACTCGACTTCCTGTCTCGTTTCGCCTCTGGCCGCCATCCCTGGCGTCCAGCCCTTGTCATCCGGCCTCCGGTTCGCCGATTTCAGCGGGGACCCACACCGGTGCCACATGCAGACAACTGTGAAGGTTGAGGGAGCGGGAGTCCGGCTGATTATCTGTTACGTCCCTACGCAGGCAACTCTTCCCTTTCCACTTTGCCGCGCGTCACGAATTTACGCAGCGTCACGTAGAACACCGGTGTCAGGAACAGACCAAACAGCGTCACGCCCAGCATCCCGGAGAAGACGGTGATCCCGGTCACGCCGCGCACTTCCGCACCTGCACCGTGACCCAGGATCAGCGGTATCGTCCCGGCAATAAAAGCGATGGAGGTCATCACAATCGGGCGTAAACGCAGGCGGCAGGCCTCCAGCGCGGCTTCCATAATGCCCTTGCCCTGCATTTCCAGCTCGCGGGCAAACTCCACGATAAGAATCGCGTTTTTACAGGCAAGCCCCATCAGTACCACCAGCCCCACCTGTACGAACACGTTGTTATCGCCCCCGGTCAGCCAGACGCCAAACAGCGCGGACAGCATCGTCATCGGAACGATCAGGATCACCGCCAACGGCAGCGTCCAGCTTTCATACAGCGCCGCCAGCACCAGGAACGCCAGCAGCACAGCGACCGGGAAGACGATCAGCGCCGTGTTACCCTGCGTGGCCTGCTGGAAGCTCAGGTCTGTCCATTCAATGTTCATCCCGTTTGGCAGGATCTGGTTCGACATGCCTTCGAGCTGCGTCATGGCCTGCGTGGACGAGAGCACGCGAGGGTCGGCATCGCCAATGAGATCCGCCGCAGGATAACCATTGTAGCGAATCACCGGATCCGGCCCGTAGGTGGTCGTGATGTTCACCATACTGCCGATCGGCACCATTTCGCCCTGGTTATTCCGGGTGCGTAAATTAGCGATATCTTCCACGCTGTCACGGAACTGCCCATCGGCCTGCGCCATCACGCGCCAGGTACGCCCAAACTGGTTGAAGTCATTCACGTACGATGAGCCCAGATAGGTTTGCAGCGTCCCAAAAAGATCGGTCAGCAACACGCCCTGCGCTTTCGCCTTATCACGATCGACCCGCACATCCAGCTGCGGCACGTTAGCCTGGTAGGTCGAGATCGGGAAATGCATCCCCGGCGTTTGCATAATCGCACCCGACATCGAGTTCACCGCGTTTTGCAGCGCGCCATACCCCAGACCCGCACGATCCTGAATGTACAGCGAATAGCCCGACCCCTGACCCAGCCCTAAAATCGGTGGCGGCAGGATGGAGAAACCGAAGCCCTCCTGAATTTGCGCGATTTTTGCGTTGATCTCAGCGTTAATTTCCGCCGCAGAGTGTTTACGCTGATCGAAGGGTTTCAGGCCAAAGAAGACCGTTCCGGTATTCGGCGTATTGGTAAACTGCAGCGCATTCAGCCCTGGAAACGCCACCGCATAGTCCACGCCTTCGGTATTCATCCCGATTTCGCTCATTTTGCGGATCACCGCATCGGTGCGCGCCAGCGACGAACCTTCCGGCATTTTGACGCCGCCAATCAGGTACAGCTTGTCCTGCGTCGGAATAAAGCCGCCGGGTACCGCTTTAAATATCACACCCGCCGCACAGAGCAGCAGCAAATAAACCGCAAATACCGCGCCGCGTCGTCCGAGCGTTTTGCCGACCAGCCCCTGATAGCCGTGCGAGCTGCGCTGGAAAAAGCGGTTAAACGGACGGAAAATCCAGCCGAACAGACGGTCGATAAGCCGGGTCGGAAAATCTTTCGCTGCGCCGTGTGGCTTTAACAGCAGAGCCGCCAATGCCGGAGAGAGCGTCAGCGAGTTGATGGCGGAAATCACCGTCGAAATCGCGATCGTCACCGCAAACTGTTTGTAGAACTGCCCGGTGACGCCCGAAAGAAATGCCATCGGCACAAACACCGCGCACAGCACCAGCGCAATCGCAATAATCGGCCCCGAAACCTCACGCATCGCCTGATGCGCCGCTGCAAGGGGAGTCAGGCCCTCTTCGATATTTCGCTCGACGTTTTCCACCACCACGATGGCGTCGTCCACCACGATACCGATAGCCAGTACCAGCCCGAACAGACTCAGGGTGTTAAGTGAAAAGCCCAGCAGGTAGAGAATGCTGAACGTCCCCACGACAGAGACCGGCACCGCGATCAACGGAATGATCGACGCGCGCCAGGTTTGCAGGAACAGAATCACCACCAGAACCACCAGCACCACCGCTTCCAGCAGCGTTTGTACCACCGCACGAATGGAATCGCGTACAAATACGGTCGGATCGTAAGGTGCCGCCCACTTCATATCAGCCGGGAAACGCGTGGACAGTTCGTCCATTTTTGCGCGCACCGCGTTAGACAAATCAATGGCGTTTGCCCCCGGAGACTGGAAGATACCAATCCCGACCGCGTCTTTGTTGTTCAGCTGAGAACGTAGGGCGTAGCTGCCGGAGCCCATTTCGATACGCGCCACGTCGCGCAGGCGGACAACCGTACCGTCCTGCGTCGTTTTCAGGACAATGTTGCCAAACTCTTCTTCAGTATGCAGACGCCCCTGGGCATTAATGGAGATCAGGAAATCGCTCTCTTTCGGCAGCGGTTCGGCACCCAGCTGCCCGGCGGAAACCTGCACGTTCTGCTCCTGCATCGCCGTGACCACATCCGAAGCGGTCAACCCGCGTGCCGCCACTTTGTTGGGGTCCAGCCAGATGCGCATGGCGTATTCGCCCGAGCCGAATATCTGAATCTGGCCGACGCCGGGCAGACGCGCCAGCTCGTCCTTCACTTTCAGCGTGGCGTAGTTACGCATATACAGGGAGTCGTATTTACCGTTGGGCGAAAACAGATGCACCACCAACGTGAGCGTTGGCGACTGTTTCTGGGTCGTGATGCCTAAACGTCGCACGTCTTCCGGCAAACGCGCCTCGGCCTGTGCGACCCGGTTTTGCACCTGAACCTGCGCCTGATCGGGGTCAGTCCCCGGACGGAAAGTGACGGTGGTCACCAGTACGCCGTCCGAGCCCGCGACGGATTTCATGTACATCATGTTTTCAACGCCGTTGATCGCTTCTTCCAGCGGCGTCGCCACGGTCTCGGCAATCACTTTCGGGTTGGCGCCCGGGTACTCCGCGCGGACCTGAACGCTTGGCGGCACAACGTCAGGATATTCGCTCACCGGCAACAGCGGGATGGCGATCAGACCTGTGACAAAAATCAGAATCGACAGTACGGCAGCAAAAATTGGCCTGTCGATGAAAAAACGGGAAAAGTCCATGGGTCGGATTCTCAGGTAAGGGATCAGTTAAGGGCGGTGCTGGCGGTCATGGCAACGGTTTTCGCGTTAACCGGCATCCCCGGCATGAACACTTTTTGTAAACCCTCGACGATGACTTTATCGCCAGGGTTCAGCCCCTGCTGCACAATGCGTAAACCGTCTGCCAGACGCCCCTGCGTAATGTCGCGACGCTGTGCTTTTCCCTCTTTATCCACGATATACACGTATTTGCGATCCTGATCGGTCAGCACCGCTTTATCGTCAATCAGTGTGGCTTTAAATTCAGCACTGCCCGGCAGGCGCACACGGGCAAAGAGCCCAGGCGTAAACTGACGCTGCGCGTTATCCAGCAGCGCACGCATACGGATGGTGCCCGTACTCGGCGTTAACTGATTATCCAGAAAATCCACTTTGCCCTGATGGGGATAACCATCCTCGCCCGTCAGGCCAATTTCCACCGGAAGCGCCGTGTGATGACTGGACGCGCCCTGCCCGCTGCGGGCGAGGTTTTGATAGTGAAGGTAGGTTGACTCATCCACGTCAAAGTAGACGTAAACCGTTTTCTGCGAGACCAGTGTGGTGAGCACACTGGCGCTGTCACCCGCAGTGACCAGATTACCGCTGGTGATCAACGCCCGGCTGGCGCGCCCCTCAATAGGCGCGGTGACTTTGGTGAAATCCAGGTTGAGTTGTGCGGCATCCACCGTCGCCTGGGCAGCGCGAATGTCGGCCTGTGCCTGGGTGGCAGCCGAACGACGCTGCTCCCATTCTTCACGGGAGACCACGTTGGTATTGACCAGTTTATTGGTACGGTTAGCCTCGCTTTGCGCCAGGCTGGCCTGCGTTTTGGCTCTCGCCAGCGCCGCCTGCGCCTGTTCCAGCGCTGCACGATAGGTTCTGTCATCAATGGTGAACAGCACCTCGCCCTTCTTCACCTCCTGGCCGTCGGTGTAATTCACTTTATCAATGTAGCCGGAGACGCGCGGACGTAACTGAACACTTTCCACCGCCTCAATCCGGCCGTTAAAGCTATCCCACTGGCTAATGGATTTCACAACCACGTCAGCCGCGCTGACGGCAGGCGCAGGTGGCGCAGCATTTTGCGCGACACTGTTATCGCATCCGACGAGCAGCACGGCGAGCAACATGACCCCCAGCGCGCTCAGATGAAAGTTACCCCAGGTTTTTTGCAGGCTCATTATTTTTATTCCGGTAATTTAGCCGCCAGACAAGACGCCGCGGGAGACGCCGCGCCACTTCCTTTGTCCGGGCTGGCTTAAGGCCATTTGTGCCGTTCATCGCCACAAAACTGTAACAATAATGAATACATTATTTGCGGCGATTGTAGGAAGGCGCTTAACTAAGTGCAAGAATAATTGTTGCACTTTATGTGCTATTTGATTCAAGGAGAAAAGACCCGTTTCGCGCAAGGATTTAAATGCAACAATAAAACTTGCAATTCATTTAAAAACGGGCCACCTTTAAATGCAACAGATAAAGATACTTTTAGACAAGCTGTGTGGGGGTAACCAGATGAACACTGGCGCATTTATGCATGATTTACTCGACTGGATCGACAACAACCTGGATAGCCGTCTGGACATTGAGTCCGTCGCCAGGCGATCCGGCTACTCAAAATGGCACCTCCAGCGCCTGTTCAAAGAACATACGGGCTATCCCCTCGCCGGGTACATTCGCGCGCAAAAGCTGCAAAAATCGGTTGAGCGCTTAACCCGCAGCGATGAACCGATTTTAAACGTGGCGATCGCCCTGGGCTTTGACTCTCAGCAGTCCTTCAACCGCAGCTTTAAGCGTCAGTATGGTCAGGCGCCCGGCGCATGGCGGCGGAGTTTAGGCGGCCCGGAAACGCATCCGCTACGCCAGTAATCCCGGTCGTGCATCGCGCGTGGGATCATTTCCCGCCATCGACGGAAATGCCCTTTCGTATACTGGCAATAAAGTTGTCGCGAATGACATCCTCCTTGCTTGCGTCCCAGGCGATGCCGACCTTCCAGCTGATTGACTCCCCCATCAACGGAATGATCACCAGTTCCGGCGGCGCGATATGCGTAACGCTGGTGGGAAGAATGGCAACACCGATCCCCGCAATCACCATCGCAACGATAGTCTGGATATCATCCGTCAGTTGAGTCGATGAGATGAAAAGACCGTTATCGTGCAGAAAACGGTCGATCTGCCTATTCAAACCCTGCCCCCGCTCATCATGCAGGCGCAACAGGGGACGTTTCGTTAGCCACTCAGCCGCAGGCATTGTCGGCGATGTTGCGGGCGCAACCAGAACCAGCCGATCGGTAACTAACGGCAGGTATTCAAGCGCCACGGGGGGCGGAACCCTGACAAAACCGACCTGAAGCTCATCATTTTGTAAAAGCTCGTACTGCTGGAAGGAGGGAAGATCCGTCAATGACATCTCGACTCCCGGATAGTCTCGACGAAAGTCAGCGATACACCGGGGTGCCAGATAAAAGCTTGAGAGACCGAAGCCTACGCTTATATGCCCCTCGACCCCTTTTGACACCCGCTCAGCATGCTGCATAAATAACTGGGTTTGCCTCACCACTTTCTCGGCCTCTGGCAGCAAATGTCTCCCGCCAGCCGTCAGGGCTGCACCGTGACGTCCTCGTGAAAATAGCGCGATATTTACCTGGGATTCGAGGAGATTAATCTGTTTGGTCAAGGCTGGTTGCGAGATAAACAGCGCCCGCGCCGCATCGGCATAATTTCCTTTTTCAGCCAGTATCACAAAGGCCTTAAGCAACCGGATGTTCAATTTTGCATTCCAGATAGTTATTAAAATCAGAAATGTTTTGATTATACAGTTATCGGAAAGCGTTATGTAATTCAGTCTCGATGACAACTGGAGACGCATCATGAACGAACATCCATCCCTCAAGGCGGCAACCGTACAGTTTCAGCATCAGGCGAATAACAAAAAATACAATCTGCTGATCATGGAGAAATTTATTGAACAGGCGGCGCTTGAGCAGGTGAAAATTCTCACCTTCCCTGAAATGTGTATCACCGGCTACTGGCATGTCCCCAAACTCAACGCTGCGGAGGTGTCCGCTCTGGCAGAGCCGATTGCTGAGAGCCCTTCCCTGTCGTTAATTCGCACTCTGGCGATGAAACATCACATGCTTATTGGTGCCGGTCTGATTGAAAGAGCCGACGATGGCCGCCTTTACAATGCGTATGTGGCCTGTATGCCGGACGGCTCCATGCATACGCATCGTAAGCTCCATGCTTTTGAACATCCGGCCATCAGCAGCGGGGACAGCTTTACCGTTTTTGATACGCCCTGGGGCGTGAAAGTCGGCATCCTGATTTGCTGGGACAATAATCTGGTCGAAAATGTGCGTGCTACGGCGTTGCTGGGTGCCGATATTCTTCTCGCACCGCATCAAACCGGGGGTACTGATTCCCGCAGTCCTCACGCGATGAAGCCTGTTCCGCTGTCGCTCTGGGAGGAGCGGGAAACGCGCAAGGAAGAAATTACGGCCGCCTTCAAAGGGCCAAGCGGACGGGAATGGCTCATGCGCTGGCTACCTGCCCGTGCACATGACAACGGCGTCTTTCTTCTCTTCAGCAACGGTGTCGGCGCCGATGATGACGAAGTGCGAACAGGTAATGCCATGATCCTCGATCCTTATGGCAGGATTGTGAATGAGACCTGGGCGGCTGAAAATGTGATGGTGAGCGCTGAACTGGATTTAAGCCTGCTTGCAATGAGCACCGGACGCCGCTGGATCCATGGTCGCCGTCCTGAGTTATACCAGATACTGACACAGCCGCAGGGCTATGAGCGTGATGCGATCAGTGCACGATTTTCGAATGAGCTCCCTTCTCGCCAGAATGTCAGCACTTTTTAGCTGCAACATAAACCCGGAACTGATATGCTGTATATAATTACAGTATGAGGTGCGCATAATGGCTGTTGAAACAAAATTTGTTGTCGTAAGAAAAGGTGTAGAGAAAATGACTTTTGCCAGTAAAAAAGAAGCTGACGCTCACGACAAGCTGCTTGATATGGCAGACGCGTTCACCGACTGGCTATTGCAAAGCGAAATGGGTATGGATGAGACGCAGGCTGAAAATCTGGGTCTTTATCTCGCCGAGCAGAAAGAGACCGTGCAGCATATTCTGCGTACCAGCAAGCTTCCCGATCCCGCCGTTGTTGCAGATAAAACAGAATCCGATGCAGCTGATGCTAAAAAAATCAGAGCAGTGAAAGCGGCCTGATTGTCAGAACACATCATCACCGAGCCTGTCGCCGTAAGCAGATAACTGCTTACGGCGTTTTTGTTGTCTGAAGGGAGCCGCAACGCTTCAGGACGGCAGTTTTAGACATCGTCTCGTCGCACCCCTGGCAGAACCTTGCATCATAGAGTTCGTTTCACCTCGTATTGCAGGCACACCACGCCCGACGGGAAAACGTGACTCTTCACCAGCCTGAGTGAGGTTCTGTCTTTTATGTTTTTGAACAAGGGAATGCCTTGCCCCAGCAGAATCGGATTGACGAATAGCCAATACTCATCGATAAGGTTTTCCGCCATTAGCGCGTGAGTCGCTGAGGGACTGCCAAACAGTAAGATTTCGCTGCCCGCGCTGTGCTTGAGCTTGCTGATTTCGTCGCTTAAATTGCTACTGATAATTTGCGTATCAGGGTGATTTTTTTGCACCAGCGTTTTCGACAGCACCACTTTGTGGGCAGATTTATACCACCGCGAATGTGCATGGTCATGCGGGCTGGCGTCAGGCTTATCGGCAGCAGTAGGCCAGTACGACTCCATCATCTGGTAGGTGTTGCGCCCATATAAGGCAGTGTCAGTCTGCTGAATTCGCTGCTCCACGAACTCAAACAAGTCGGGGCTTATGCTTATCCACTCCAGACCCGCCGGGCCCTCAGCGGTAGAAGAGACAAAACCATCCAGCGACACATGAACAAACGAAACGATTTTTCTCATGATTTTCTCTTTGGTTACGTTTTGACTGCATAGGCCTGCGAGCCACGCCAGGGGTTTGTTCCCGTCTTCAATTGTTGCCATTATCTCCAGCGGGATCTTGCGTGCTTGCGCGTTCGGGAAAAACAGATGTTTTGTACGGGAACGATCCGAAGCGCGATCTCACGATTGGTATCTAATTCTTAGCCAACCAGGGAGATGTCGTGCTCCAGAAAATGATATCAGCACCGAGATAATTTTCTGCGAACAGGACAAACTCATCCTTGCTAAATGGCTTACCCGTTTTAGGATTTTTATAGGTTAGGGTCGGTTCCTGTACTGCCATGGCAACGAGTGCCAGTTTGCCTTTATATTTATTGAAGAAGGGATATGAGTTCTTCATTTGCGCCTTGCGGTTGGGGACGATATCCGGACCTCCAACGCCAATATGATTAGCACTGGCAAACTCAAACAGACGCCCCATGTAATTATGGTCGTTGTTCCATTCGCACGGCCAGAAATTGACATATTGAACCACGTGGGATTTGGTGAACACCTTTCGTGCAAAGGCCAGGTTTTCCATTTCTCCTGCAAAATAGTTATCGCAGGAAAATCCTTTGGGTAGTTTGTTCTTGTCAAGATCAATGGCAGTTTCAGGTAGATTCACCCCATAGACTTGACCATCGAAACGCTCTGCAATCGCCGCCAGCAACAACTGATAACGTTGACGAACAGCAGGATCCCATTGCTGTGCCACCCAACCTGCTCCAATGGGCTTCCCTTCTCCTGGGTTATCAAATTGTGGCGAAATCCCACCGCCATATCTGGCTTCACTCATGAGATAATCAGGGACATACCGGGCATCTTGTTCGAAAAATCGGTCCTGGATTTGGATGAAAAGTTTTTTATTGGCTCCCTTGAGACGAGCCAGATCCTTTTCAATCTGCGAGAAGTCGTATTTATTTTTCTCAGGTTCGAGTGAACGCCAGTTGTAAACGATCTGCGCACCGCCAATGTCGTTACGAGCCATAATGGCAGACGCTGCTTCGAGCTCACCAGAGCTGGTGTAGATAAAGTTCTCCGGCGTTTTAGCCAATACTGGCAATGCCACAGCAAGCAGTACTGCTGCTACATCAGGCCGAATTTTTGTAATCATGATATTGGTCCTTTTTAAAGGCTCGGTAGCCTGCTTCGATGAGTTATCAGGGTGACAGAAGCGGGTAATTAGACCCGAACAACCAGATGTTTTCTATCTGTTTGCAACAGCCCGTTGGAGCTTAATTTCGTCGCTGGCTGTTGTAGTGTCAATATTTCAGATCATATAACATGTTGTGAAATCCGATATCCAGGGGTTAAGTTCGGGAGGATTCCAATGCATTACAAATTAGTGCTAAAGGTCCATTCATCATTTCAGTTTTGATCATCTTCTCATCATGGCAACAACTGATGGAAAATGCGAAACCGTGCAAATAATCTGCCAGTAAATCTAGTCCGTCTTTTTCGGTTTTTTGGGGTAGAGCTAAAGGAGAAACAATGATTTTATACCGTTCAGTAAATATTTGGGCTGGGCCGTGTGATGTCATACTCAGCATAGTTTGTAGTAGTCCGTTATACTCGCGTAATATTTCGACATAACTGACACATAAGTACTTTAACTCGTTTTGCCAGTCTGAATGCACTTGAGGCAGGTAGATCTCTCCCACGAGTGATGTAGTTAGTGCTTCTAGCAACGAATTCTTGTTGTTGAAGTAGTGATAGATCGCCATAGGATCCACGTTTAATTGCGTTGCTAATGAACGGATACTGGGGACTTTTCCATTCTCTTTCATCAAACACTTAGCTGTTTCTATAATTCTATCAGCACTTAACTGTGTTAACTTTACTACCGGTCGCCCGCGTTTTTTTTCATTGACATCCATCTGATAACTCCAATAAACTCGATTTAATTCTACATTGTAGAATTCATTGTAAACTATGTTTTAGTTTGACTCAACCACGACTAATTTTATGGGGTATTCATGGCAAACATCGTATTTATTGCAACCAGCCTGGATGGCTATATTGCTGATAAACAAGGGAAGCTCGACTGGCTTTATGCGATACCGAATCCAGATAATGTCGATACTGGCTTCTTTGCTTTAATGGAGCGAATTGACGGGGTGGTGATGGGGCGTAATACTCTTGATGTTGTGCTGAGTTTTGATTGCAATTGGCCTTATACAAAGCCAGTGTTTGTGTTGAGCAATACCATGACAAAAGTGCCGCGAGGCTATGAAGAAAAAGTATTCTTAGTCAAAGGCGAATTGAAAAATATTATCGCGGACCTGAATGCCAAGGGATTTAATGATCTCTACATCGACGGTGGTGCAACAATTCAAAGCTTCCTCAATGAAGATTTAATCGATCAAATGATTATTACTCGCTTTCCCATCTTACTTGGAGGGGGCGTACCTTTGTTTAGTGAACTAAAACAACCATTGAACTTCAAAGTGACAAAAAATGAAGTTGTGCTAGATACCTTAGTTAAAACCACTTACGTACGAGAGAAATAATAACTATTTTTGTATTAATAAATGATATTCATAACAAGTCTCTGGCTATTTTTAAATACCGAAAAGGCCCGACTTGCAACATTTAGCACGTGGCGATTCAGATCAACAGGCACTAGTTTAGGCGGTCCCTTTTACATGCAACATGATTATCCGCTTCCCGCTCAAAGCAAACATACCCGCCCCCGCCCCCCCCAGGCACACTTAGCAAGCCCTTCAACAAAGCCCATCAAGCACAACCCAACCAACAGAAGATGCCCGCCACGGGCATCTTCCCCCCTACCCTTGCTCTATTCAGCGAACCGCAAAAGCGCTTCACCGTCCAGGCGATAGCGCACCCATTCGTTTTGCGGTAATGCACCAATACTGAGGTAAAATTCAATTGCCGGTTGGTTCCAGTCCAGAACACTCCATTCAAGGCGTCCACAACGCCGTTCAACGGCATATTGCGCAATTTGTTTCAGCAATGCTCTCCCCGCACCTTTCCCGCGATATTCGGGGGAAACATACAGATCTTCCATATAAATGCCATTACGGCCAAGCCAGGTAGAATAGCTGGTGAAGAACACCGCATACCCTGCTGCTTTGCCATCAATCTCGCAGATCAACGCTTCTGTATGACTGCCCTCGCCAAAAAGGGTTTCCTGAATTTCATCTGGCGTCGTCACCACCTCTTCCGGGGCTTTCTCATAGACTGCCAGTTCATAAATCATCGCGTAGATTGCAGACGCATCTTCCGGACGGGCCTGGCGAAGAGTGATACTCATTTGTTTTCCTGTCATTTTTACAAGCTATCGATATTGATGGCGGTAAGCATAGGGGGTATTGTCGGAAGAATTAAGTGCAATGAAATCACCCAATGATGAATATTATGCATCCAGCGCTAAGGCGCCTTGATTTGAATCTGCTGCTCATTTTTGACGCAATCTATCGCCACTCTTCCGTTAGACTCGCCGCAGATGAACTGGCGATGAGCACATCGGCGCTGAGCCACGCCCTGTCCCGGCTACGCGCGGCTCTCAATGACCCGTTGTTTTACCGGGAAGGCTATCGGATGTGTCCAAGCGTATATGCCACCCAGCTCGCGCCTTCCATCGCTTCAGCCCTGAAACTTCTCAATCAGGAATTGACTCCCCAACCAGAATTCATCGCTGCCGAAAGCTCGGACTGTATCCAGGTCGCCATTACGGACTTCACTGCGTTATGCATTTTTCCTGCGCTGATGCATCAGTTGCAGCATGACGCTCCCGGCTTACGCTTTGAGTTACGATATTTGCCGCACAGCCCGGCGCTGACTGAACTGCTGGCGGGCGAAGTGGATTTGGCGCTTGGGTTCAGTACACCGGAAGATCTTCAGCATCATGAACTGGAAGAGATCAACTGGTTTGAAGATGAGTATGTTGTCATCAGCAACCCTCGCCGAACCCAGCTGACACTGGAGGATTATCTCACCGCGCGCCATCTCGTTATCACTCCATGGAATGAAAAGCGGGGCGTACTGGATATTCAGCTTGAGCAGATGGGCTACACACGGCAGATTGCGCTCAAGACACCGTCGATGCTGAGTGCACCCTTTATTGTTGCACAAAGCGATCTGCTGATGGCGCTCCCCCGTTATGCGGCTGAGAAACTCATTCCTGCCGCCAGTATCAAGATTTTTCCATTGCCGTTCGCGATAAGCCCGTTTGAAGTCAAAATTTATTCGCACAAACGCAGTGGTCAGCGAGGGGCAACCAAATGGCTCAAGGCAAAACTCCAGACGCTGGCAGACGAAATTAATCCTTGATATGGCAACGGGAAAAGGGGGATAAGCGGACTGTTTACGCGCAAATTCATCAATCTTCTCCTTGCCGACCACAGCCCAAAGAGCCACATAATACGAGAGGAGTATGCTAAAAAGTCACTCTCGTTACTCAAGAAGGAGGTAATAAGATGTCTGACCATCCCTCAGTCGCCCTTATTGGTCCCGGCGCTATCGGCACTACGATTGCCGCCGCACTTCATGAAGTTGGCCGAACGCCCCTGCTCTGCGGGCGCACCGCCCATCCGCAGTTAATTTTGCGTCACGATGACGGTGAAGTGACGGTGCCCGGCCCGGTATTAACCGATCCGACGACCGTCCGTCATCCGTTCGATTTGGTGTTTGTCGCGGTGAAAACGACTCAGGTGGCAGACTGCGCCGAATGGCTTGCCGCCCTGTGTGATGAAAACACTGTCGTCTGTGCGCTGCAAAATGGCGTCGAGCAGAAAACCCAGCTCGAACCTTACGTCAATGGCGCCACGGTGATCCCGTCGGTGGTCTGGTTTCCGGCGCAGCGCGAAGCAGATGCCTCGGTCTGGCTGCGCGCCAAACCGCGTCTGACCCTCCCGGATATCCCGCAGGCCACACGCATCACCGATGCCCTCAGCGGTACGCGCTGTGCGGTCGAGCTGTCAGCCGATTTTACCTCCATCGCCTGGCGCAAGCTGTTGCAAAATGCCGTTGCCGGGCTGATGGTGCTGGCGAATCGTCGGGCGGGCATGTTCTCGCGGGACGATATTACCGAGCTGGCGCTGGCCTATCTGCACGAATGTCTGAGCGTCGCGCGGGCAGAGGGCGCAAGCCTGAGCGACAGCGTGCCACAGGAGATCGTCGACGGGTTTCATCGTGCCCCGGCAGATCTGGGCACCTCCATTCTGGCCGACCGACAGGCCAACCGCCCGCTGGAGTGGGACATCCGTAACGGCGTGATCCAGCGCTACGGGCAAAAACATGGCCTTCCCGTGCCCATCAGCAACGTCATCGTTCCGCTGCTGGCGGCGGGCAGCGAGGGGCCGGGTTGACGTGAAGGATTCAGGGGGCGGCGGATTTTCCCTGCCCCACGTCCACCAGCAATAAGACGCCAAAACTCCCCTCCGGCACCGAATGGCTCGCCCCTCTCGGCACGAAACAGTACTCCCCGGTTTGCAGCGTAAACTGCTCGCCCGCCACCACCAGCGGCAGTTCGCCATCGAGCACCAGCAGCAGCTCGTCGAAATCGTCGTGAACCTCGGACGGAATACCCTCTCCGCCCATTTTGATCACTTTAATACTGGCGTTCCCGACGGTTCCAAGCACGCGTGAACGCCAGATCTCCGGCAGGCTCGCGACGACGCCCGCAATAGAGGCTTTCATTTTTCCACTCCGCTTCGTTAGATTTCACCACCTTTACCATGCCGCCAGGAATACCGTTATGATTTCATCAGGTTAGGCTTGCCGGATTTTAGCTAAGCCTTTTTAACGCGCTGGTTTACAAGGATATTCACGAACCCTTTCGGGAACTTCCTGACCCGAGAATTCAGGCAAACGGCACCGTTCTCAGCTAGACTTGGATGCTGTACTTTTCCACCTGTTCACCAACCAACCCCTTCTCCTTTCACTCCACCCGAGAGGTTCAATCATGTCATTTGTCACCACGAAAGATAACGTTGAGATCTTCTATAAAGACTGGGGCCCCAAAGATGCACAGCCGATATTTTTCCACCACGGCTGGCCGCTCAGCGCGGATGACTGGGATAACCAGCTGCTGTTCTTTTTGGCGCAAGGTTATCGCGTGCTCGCCTCGGACCGACGCGGGCACGGGCGTTCCAGCCAGGTCAGCGACGGGCACGATATGGATCACTACGCCGCCGACGTCTCCGCCGTCGTTGAGCATCTGGATCTGAAAAATGTGGTGCATATCGGGCACTCGACGGGTGGCGGGCAGGTTGCGCGCTACGTCGCAAAATACGGTCAGCCGCAGGGGCGCGTGGCGAAAGCGGTGCTAATCAGCGCCGTCCCGCCGCTGATGGTCAAAACACCGGACAACCCGGGCGGCACGCCGCTGGAAGTTTTCGACGGCTTCCGCCAGGCGCTGGCCGCCAACCGCGCGCAGTTCTTTCTCGATGTCGCGACGGGGCCGTTCTACGGTTTTAACCGGGAAGGCGCGGAGATCTCTCAGGGCATCATCCAGAACTGGTGGCGTCAGGGGATGATCGGCAGCGCAAAGGCACACTACGAGGGTATCAAAGCCTTCTCAGAAACCGACCAGACCGAGGATCTGAAAGCCATCAGCGTGCCGACGCTGATTTTGCATGGCGACGACGATCAGGTGGTGCCGTACAAAAATGCGGCCCTGCTTCAGGATGAGCTCCTCAGCAATAGCACGCTCAAGATCTATCCGGGCTTCCCGCACGGGATGCACGCGACGCACGCCGATGTGATTAACCAGGATCTGCTGGCATTTATTCGCAGCTAACTGAACTGTCGGTATCGCCGCCTGGCGATGCCGACATTTATCACAAAAATGATGATTATTTGTTGTTATTTCGTTAACTCCAACGGTGTAGAATTGATCCATTGATCGATATTGCCGGAGCTTACATGAACAACAAACGCCGCTCGGTTCCAGGAATCAGGCACTATGATGGTCCTGCCGGTGGATGGGGCGCGCTGAAAGCGACCGCCATCGCCGTTCGCACGCAGATGGATACCCTCTATGCCCCCGCCACTCTGCTTCGCACCAACCAGCCTGACGGATTTGACTGCCCCGGCTGCGCCTGGCCCGACAAAGAGCACAAATCCACCTTCCAGTTCTGCGAAAATGGCGCCAAAGCCGTCACCTGGGAAGCAACCAGCAAACGCGTCACGCCGGCCTTTTTCGCTGAAAACACGGTGTCTTCCCTGCTGGCAAAAAGCGACTTCGAACTCGAAGGCTACGGGCGTTTGACCCATCCGCTGGTGTATCACCCGGAGAGCGACACCTTCCGCCCGGTCGAGTGGGAACAGGCGTTCGCGCGCATCGGCGAGATCCTGCGCGAACTCCCGCTGGATGCGGTTGAGTTTTACACCTCGGGGCGCGCGTCGAACGAAGCGGCCTATCTGTTCCAGCTGTTCGCCCGCGAGCTCGGCACCAATAATTTTCCTGATTGTTCCAATATGTGCCACGAAGCCACCAGCGTCGGTTTGCCGCGCTCGATTGGCATCGGGAAAGGCACCGTATCGCTGGACGATTTTGATAACACCGAGCTGGTGATTTCGATTGGGCATAACCCCGGCACCAACCACCCGCGGATGATGGGCACGCTGCACGAGCTGGCCCGGCGCAATGTGCCGATTATCGTGCTCAATCCGATGCGCGAGCGCGCCCTGGAGCGCTTTGCCGATCCGCAAAGCGTGGTGGAGATGGCAACCTACAGCTCCACCGATATCGCCTCGACCTATTTCCAGGTCAAAGCGGGCGGTGACGCCGCCGCGCTGAAAGGCATCGCAAAACATTTGCTGGAATTTGAAAACGCACTGGATCAGGCGTTTATCGCCACCCACACCCAGGGATTCGAAGAGTTTGCGGCAGATATTCAGGCGACCAATTGGGAATCGATTGAGCGCGAGTCGGGCCTGACGCGTCAGGATTTGCATCAGGTCGCCGCGGCCTACGCCAAATCGAACGCCACCATCATCACCTACGGCATGGGCATCACCCAGCACAACAAAGGCACCTCCAACGTGCGCCTGATTGCCGACCTGCTGCTGATGCGCGGCAATATCGGCAAGCCGGGCGCGGGGATTTGCCCCCTGCGTGGCCACTCGAACGTACAGGGCAACCGCACCGTCGGGATCTCCGAAAAACCGACCGCAGCGTTTCTTGGCAAAATCGAAGAGGTGTTTGGCTTTACGCCGCCTGCGGCGCACGGCCACGACGCGGTGCAGGCCATCGAGGCGATGATCAACGGCTCGGCGAAGGCGATGCTCTGCCTTGGCGGCAATTTCGCGGTGGCGATGCCCGATCATGCCCGCGCGTTTCCGGCGATGCGCAGCCTGGATCTCAGCGTCCACGTCGGGACCAAGCTCAACCGCACCCACCTGCTCACCGCCAAAGAGACGTATCTGTTCCCCTGTCTGGGCCGCACGGAGCTGGATATGCAGCAGACCGGCCGACAGTCCATCACCGTGGAAGATTCCATGTCGATGGTGCATGCCTCTTCCGGCAAGCTCAAACCCGCTTCGCCCGCGCTGCGCTCCGAACCGGCGATTGTTGCCGGGCTGGCGAAAGCCACGCTGACTCACACCAAAATCGACTGGGAAAACCTGGTGACGGATTACGATCTGATCCGCGATTTGATCGAGAAAACCATCCCCGGTTTTGAGCAGTACAACCAGCGCATCCGCGTCCCCGGCGGTTTTCGCATGCCGCTCCCGCCGACCGAGCGCGTCTGGCCGACACCAACGGGCAAAGCGATGTTCTCGGTGTTTGAGGGCGTGGATGAAAACCGGGCTGGCGTCGGTGATAACGTTCTGCGCCTGGTCACGCTTCGCAGTCACGACCAGTACAACACCACCATTTATGCCCTGGACGACCGCTACCGCGGCGTGTTTGGCCGCCGCGATATTCTGTTTATGAACGAGGGTGACATGGCGCAGCTCGGCCTGGAGCATGGCGACCGGGTGGATATTTCCACCGCATTGCCTGATAGCGTGCAGCATCTGGAAGACATTACCGTGGTGGCCTACAGCATCGCGGCGGGGACGGTCGGGGCCTATTATCCCGAGGCTAACGTCCTGGTTCCCCTCGATTATCTTGACAAAGACAGCGGGACACCGTCCTATAAATCGGTGCCCGTCCGGGTGACGCTGCGATCAAAAGAGATCCGCGAGATATAAAAGAGACGATGTGATGTTGATGAAAACAAAAGCGCTGCCACGGAACGAGGTCAGCATGGAATTTCGCGCCGGGATCACCGCCTGTCTGCCGACCATCCCCGGCTACTGGAGCATCGGCTTTGCCGCCGGAGCCATCGGTACCCTCGCCGGGTTTACGACTTTACAAACTGCCCTGCTGGCGAGCGCGCTGTACGCGGGCTCAGCCCAGTTTCTGTTCTATTCCCTGTGGGCCACCGGCGCGGAGATCGCCTCGGTGGTGCTGAGCGTCTTCCTCGTCAATCTGCGCTATTTGCTGATGAGCTCGGCGATGAGCGTATTTTTCCGCGACTACACTACATTCCAAAAAGTGGTCAGCGGGCTGCTGCTGACGGACGAAACCTTTGGCGTAGCGGTTCAGCAAGGTAGCCAGCAGAGCAACGTCCCCTTTGCATGGATGCTGGGGCTGAACATGGCCGCGTGGCTTAACTGGATCCTCGCCTGCATCGTCGGCGCGTGGCTGGCCTCCGCCCTGCCGCCGTCGTTGATGGAGGGGCTGAGCTTTAGCCTGGTGTCGATGTTTATCGGCCTGGTGCTGATGATCTGGTTCGCCAGCCGCCGCAAGGCGCTGGAGTCCTTCAGCATCGCCGCGGCGGTGGTCATTACCCTGCTGACCGCCAGCCATACGGACATGAGCGTGGTGGTGATTGTGGCAGCATCGGTGTCCGCAACCCTGGCGACCCTCGGGCTGCGCCTGTTTTATAGAGGCGGGAAATGATGGAGCGAAATATTTTACTGGCGATTATCGCCTGCGCGGTGGTGACGGCGCTGATGCGCACGGTGCCGATTCTGCTGCTCTCGCGCTTTCGGCTGGCGCCCGTGCTGCAGCAGTGGCTGAGCTTTATTCCCTCGGCGATCATGGCGGCGATTATCACAGCGGAGCTGGTCGGCAAACCGGCGCTAACTCCGTCGGGGATCAGCGTTTCGCTGCTGGCAGCCGGCGTGGCGACGGTCGCCGGGATTATCACCCGCAGCCTGTTTGCCACGGTGATCGCCGGAATGGTGGCGTTTTCGGGGTTGAGTTATTTATTGGGGTGATGCGGTTTGTTGCCGGGTGGCGGCGTTGCCTTACCCGGCCTACATTCGGGGTTTGGTCTGGATTTTGTAGGTCGGGTAAGGCGCAGCCGCCACCCGACACTCTGGGCACAACGTCAAATCCGTGTCACCCCCAACTCCGCCGCCTCATCGCGCCACGCGAGCAACAGAGAATACGGCTCGCGCGACACCGCGCTAAACCCGCCGATCAACATCGCCTCGCATACACTCCGGTATTGCGGGTCACTCACCAAACTGCTCAGCGCATCCCGCAGAAGCTCAACCGTCGAAGCCTCCCCCGCCGTGATCAGCGGCAGCCCTGGCGCGAGCGGCGTTTCCCCCACCACGCTCAAACCCTCCACTAACTCAGGCTCATGGCGCTGCAACAAGGCCCAGGTCACGCAGTCGATAGCAGCAATATCCGCGCCCCCTTCTGCCAGCGCGTTAAGCGACTGCCTGTGACTCCCGCTGAAACTCGTTTGCGCAAAAAACCGTCCCTGCTCTGCGAGCGGGGCAACCATCTTGCGCAGGGCGTTATACCCCGACTGCGAATCAATAGAATTACACACCGCCCGCTGACCGCGAAAATCCGCCAGCGTTTTGCCCGCATTCGCTTCACGCGCCACCAGAAAACTGCGGTAGAGAATCCCTTCGCAGCCGGGCGCGGTGTAGTGAAAACACCCTACCGTCTGCACCTCCGGCAGCTGTGTCACCAGCGGAAATCCGCAGGTCTGGCTGAGGAGCAGATCGCCGCTTTGCCAGTGCGCGAGCAAATCCTCTCCTGACCAGGGATTTACCGCCAGACCGCGTTCGAGCAGCAGCCTCTGCACCGCCTGCCACAGTCGTTCATTGTCAGCCTGGTTCACGCCATACATCGGAAACGCGAGGGTATTAGTCATGTTGTTTCACACCCGGATGGACGGTGACATCGACGGCTTTCGCCCAGAAGCGGCGCAGCCATTCCCCGTAGCCGCGCACCACAAAGTGCTGGTTGCGCTGCTGATACTGCGCTTTATCGCGCAGATAGATCGCCCGCAGGCCGTACCAGGGCACGCCGGGCAGATCGTGATGCACAACATGATAGTTGAGATTGAGAAACAGCACCCGCCACACCAGGGAGGCTTCGTTAATAACCGAGCGTGCGTGCGGATCGTCCGCCGCCTGATGTTCGAGGAACGAGCGCACTTTCGTGAGCGCCAGCGCGGGATAACTCACCGCGACCACAAAATACAGCGCTGAAAAGCCGACCATTTCCATCAAGGCAAACAGCGGCACCAGCAGCGCGCCGTGAATCAGCCACATCGCCATACTCCTGCGCTCCAGATAGCGAAACGCCCGGTATGCGCCCGCAAGCGTCTGGGCAATATCCAGTAGCGGCGCCAGCATCAGCCGACCGGGAAAGGTATTGCGCGCATGAATCAGCTTGCGCTGCCAGGGGGTGAATGTTGCCCAGGTTTCAGCGGTGAAATAGTAGGATTCGGGGTCGTCCACCGGAACCGTCAGATGGTCATGATTGTGATGCGCCAGATGCGAATCGCGATACAGCCCGTACGGGTACCACACCGCCAGCGGCAGCGTGCCGAGCAGTTGGTTAAACCAGGCGATACGCGTCGGATGCCCGTGGATCAGCTCGTGCTGAAGCGACATATACCAGGCGGTAAACCCAATCAGCAGCAGCGTGGCGGGCATTCGTCCAAGGGTTTGCCAGTAAAACAGCGTGGCAAACCAGCCGCCGTAAATGACGACGATTAACCCCCAGGTGGGGAATTCGCTGCGCCAGAGCCAGCTTTGGGAGAGCTGGCGAAGTGTATCGCGTTGCTGTGGGTGTAAATAGAGAGGCGACCGTTGACCCATGTGTTTCAATGCCATTTCCGTAATATGACGTTATCCCACGAAGATGTGAGATAACGTCGGAAATCACAAAGAATTTAAATGGTAATGCTTTGCCAGATATTGCGCATTATTGCCGGGTGGCGCTGCGCTTACCCGGCCTACAAATACGTCAACATTCGTGGTTTTGTAGGTCGGGTAAGGCGAAGCCGCCACCCGACAATGTCCTCGCGCGTTATTCCTTCACCCGCGCACGCTTGCCGCGCTCTTCTTCGTGGCTGTCGGCACTGGTCACTAAGGCGAAATCAAAACTGACCTCCGTATGCGGGCCATTAATATCGCGCTCCTGCGATACCTTGCTGTCGGTGATTTTAATTGGATCGGCGATCAGCTCTTCGCGGGTGGCAAAGGCAAAATCGTCCCACAGATATTCATCGCCGTTGAGGTTAATCTGAGTGGTGAGATGTTTAAAGCCCGGCGCGGAGACAAAGAAATGCACATGCGCCGGGCGATTGCCGTGACGCCCCAGCCCATTGAGCAGTTTTTGCGTTGGTCCATCCGGCGGGCAGCCGTAGCCGCATGGCACGATGCTGCGCACCGCGTAGCGACCATCCGCGCCGGTTTTTACGCGGCGGCGGAGGTTGTATTCGCTCTGCGACGCATCAAAGAACGAGTAGCCGCCGAGCGTGTTGGCGTGCCAGATATCGACAATCGCCCCGGCCACCGGTTTGCCGTGCAGATCGGTGATGGTCCCGTGCAGCCACATGGTTTCGGCCTTCTCGCTACCGTCGTCCATGCGGGCGTAACCCTCACTCAATGGCGCGTTCGCCACGTACAGCGGCCCTTCGATGGTGCGCGGCGTGCCGACGTCATTGCCCGTCGCCGCCTCTTTCTCGTCGGCACGCATATCGAGGTAATGCTCCAGCCCGAGCCCTGCCGCCAGCAGCGCCGCCTCTTTGCGCTCGCCGAGTTCGTTGAGATAATTCACCGCCAGCCAGAACTCTTCGTCGGTGATATCGAACTTTTTAATGGTCGCGCACAGGTCACCGAGGAGCTGATGCATAATCGTTTTAAAACGCTCGTTACCCTGGGCAGAATTTAATCCGCTGCTGATGGCGAGTAATGTTTCCAGTTCGGTTTGTTTGGTTGGATTGACTGACATTGCGTATTCCTCTTGTAGGGTAAGGTTTATTATTAGGTGTTACGACTTTTCGGAATAAATAGATGACGGGTGTTCGCACAAGGGCTGCACCGTGATGTCCATATACGGAAATAGCGGCAGGCCGGTTATTATCTCGTGCAGCTCCTGATTATCTTTCACCTCAAACAGACTGACGTTGGCGTATTGTCCGACCACTCGCCAGATATGCAGCCATTTCCCTTCGCGCTGTAATTGCTGCGAATAGGCTTTTTCTCTGGCTTTTATTTCTTCTGCCTGGGCTGCGGGCAGCGTGGCGGGAATATTCACCGTCATCTCGACTTTAAATAGCATGCTCAGTTCCTCTCTTTTCTGGCGTAATAACGCAGTTTGTCTTCGTCGATCTCGACGCCCAGGCCCGGCCCCTGCGGTAGGGTCACCTGGCCGTCGCGGAAATCGAGAGGGTTTGCCACGATGTCGTCTTTCAGCAGCAGCGGGCCGAACATCTCGGTGCCCCACTGCATGTTGATCGTCGACCAGGCGTGAAGAGAGGCCACCGTGCCGAGCGTCCCCTCCAGCATCGTCCCGCCGTACAGCGCCACGCCTGCCGCCTGTGCCGTATGCGCCAGCTTCAGCGCCTGCGCCGGACCGCCCGCTTTGGCGATTTTCAGGGCATAGGCCCCGGTAAAGCCGCCGCTCGCCAGGGCATAGCCGTCGTGAAGGGTTGCCACCGCCTCGTCCGCCAGGATTGGCAGGGTAAAGCGCTGGCTCAGCGTAATGAGACCGCGCGTGTCCCAGAGTGGGATCGGCTGCTCGACCAGGTCGATTCCGCCCGCCTGTAACCGCGTCATGCCCTGGATCGCGCTGGTCAGATCCCACGCCTGATTCACATCCACACGAATGCTGACCTCCTCACCCAGCGCCGACTTGATCGCCAGGGCGTGGCGAATATCGCTGTGCAGCTCGCCCGCGCCGATTTTCAGCTTGAAGGTGTTATGCCGCCCCTCGGCCAGCAGGCGTTTCCCCTCATCGATGTCTTTATGAGTGTTGCCGCTCGCCAGGGTCCAGAGCACCGGTAGACGTGGCGTGAGTGCCCCGCCGAGCAGGCTGCTGACGGGCACATTGAGCTGTTTGCCGAGCGCGTCGAGAAACGCGGTTTCGAGTGCAGATTTGGCAAAGGTGTTGCCTTTAACGCTGGCGTTCATCTTCCCGGCGAGCGATGCGACGCCGCTAAACGTCTGGCCGCACAGCAGCGGCGCGAGATAGGTTTCGATTGCCGAGCGAATGCCTTCCGGGCTTTCCGCCCCGTAGCTCAGCCCGCCGATAGTGGTGGCTTCCCCCCATCCGACCACGCCCTGCGCGCATTCCATGCGCACAATGGTCAGGGTCTGGCAGCCCATGGTCGCCATCGACAGCTTGTGCGGGCGGATGGTTGGGATATCCACCAGCCAACAGGTGATGGATTCAATGGTGAGGCTCATGCTCGGCTCCTGCGGTTAAAAAGGTGATCACATGCTGGTTAAACGCCGCCGCGCAGGCGACATTCGACAGGTGTGAGGCGGGTAAAATCAGAAAGTGCGCGTGGGGGGCATCGACCACGATAGCTTCGGCGTCTCGCGAGGTGGTGACAGTGTCACTTTCCCCGGCAATCACCAGCATCGGGAGCGGCATTTGCGTCAGTTCATCTCGCAGATCGGCCATCGCCAGCGCGTCGCAGCAGGCGGCGTAGCCCTCGGCGGGCGTCGCGGCGAGCTGCTCAATCAGCGGATAAACCACCTCCGGATTACTGTGGCGAAACGCAGGCGTAAACCAGCGGTCGGCGGCGCTCTCGGCAACCGGGTTCATGCCCTGCGCGCGCACCGTCGCGGCACGCTCACGCCAGCCCGCCTCCTGCCCAATTCGCGCGGCGGTGTTGGCCACCACAATTCGCTGAAATCGCTCCGGCGCGTGGCGGTTGAGCCACATCCCGGTCATCCCGCCAAGCGAGATCCCGCAAAAACAGGCCCGCTCCACGTCGAGATGATCCAGCCGGGCAATCACGTCCTGCCCGAGTCGCTCGAGGGTGACGGGCTGTTGCCCGACGGCTGAACGCCCGTGTCCGCGCGTGTTGTAGCGCAGCACGCGAAAATGTTGCGTCAGCGCTGGGATTTGCGCCTGCCACATCTCCCAGGTAGTGCCTAACGAATTCGACAGCACCAGCAGCGGCGCGTCCTCCGGGCCATCAAGCCGATACTCAATCTCCATAGATTCTCCTTACGCCGTCGCGTCTTCGGTCAGCAGCGCGAACGTCAGCGCCACCGGCGTGACGGACTGCAAATACTCCGCCGTGATGTCGCCAAACAGCTCGCGCACCATCACGCCCTGCGGGGTGATATCCATCACCGCCATATCGCTGTAGATGCGGTCGATGCAGGCCATCCCGGTCAGGGGATAGGTGCATTGCTCGACGATTTTGCACTCGCCCTTTTTGGTCAGATGTTCGGTCATCACGAACACTTTTTTGGCCCCGATCGCCAGGTCCATCGCCCCGCCAACGGCAGGAATGGCGGACGGCGCGCCGGTGCTCCAGTTGGCGAGATCGCCCCGCGCCGAGACCTGGTAGGCCCCGAGCACACAGATATCCAGGTGCCCGCCGCGCATCATGGTGAAGGAGTCGCCGTGGTGGAAATAGCAGCCGCCCGCCAGCAACGTCACCGGCTGTTTACCGGCGTTAATCAGCTCAGCGTCTTCCTCCCCCGGCGCAGGCGCTGGCCCCATGCCGAGAATGCCGTTTTCGCTGTGCAGGAAAATCTCGCGGTCCGCCGGGAGATAGTTGGCAATCTGGGTCGGCATACCGATGCCGAGATTAACGTAGGCCCCCTCGGGGATGTCGCGCGCAATGCGTTCGGCAAGCTGTTGATGCGTCAATGTGTTCACGCGATCTCCTTGAGTGATGTGGGAGCAACCTGAATGATGCGCTGGACGAAAATTCCCGGCGTGACCACCGCTTCCGGGTCCAGTTCGCCGAGGGCCACACACTCGCTCACCTGTGCAATGGTGCAGCTCGCCGCAGCGGCCATGATTGGGCCAAAGTTGCGGCCGGTTTTGTCGTACACCAGGTTGCCCCAGCGGTCGGCTTTCAGCGCTTTGATCAGCGCGAAATCGGCTTTCAGCGGCAGTTCAAAGACGTAATCTTTGCCGTCGATATGGCGCGTCTCTTTGCCCCCGGCAAGCTCAGTGCCGTAGCCGGTTGGCGTAAAAATACCGCCTAATCCCGACCCGCCCGCCTGAATGCGCGCCGCGAGATTGCCCTGCGGCACCAGCTCCAGCTCGACCTCGCCGCGACGATAGAGATCGTCAAACACCCAGGAATCCACCTGACGTGGGAAGGAGCAGATCACCTTCTTTACACATCCGGCTTTCAGCAGCGCCGCCAGACCGTAGTCGCCGTTGCCAGCGTTATTGCTGATGAGGGTGAGTTCGCGCGGACGGCGGCGGATCAGGGCATCCAGCAGATCGGACGGCTGCCCCGCCGGGCCAAAGCCGCCAACCATCACCGTCGCGCCGTCAAAAATGTCTTTCACCGCGCCATCCAGCGTGGCAATCCGTTTATCAATCATTCCTGAGCCTCTTTGTTGTGATTGGGCAGGCTGCGCAGGGCAATCCACGCCAGCAGGGCGTAAACCATCAGCAGAAGGGAGACCGGCCACGAGGCGTTAAACTCCATCAGTAACGCCACCGCCAGCATCGGCCCCAGACCGCCGGAGAAAATCGATCCCACTTCGTGCCCCAGCGCGAGACCGGAGTAGCGCACCCGCACCGGAAAGAGATCGCTCATGATGCAGGGCTGGGTGCCGATCATCGCCCCGTGGCAGAACGGCAGCCCGAGCAGCATCGCCAGCATGATCCAGCCGTACGTCCCGGTTGCGAGCAGCCAGAAGAACGGGAATGCCATCACCAGCAGGCCAATCACGCCGATGTAATAGACCGGCTTGAGGCCGATGCGATCCGACAGCGCCCCCCAGAACAGAATCGAGAAGAACTCCACCAGCATCGCCAGGGTGACGGCGCTGATGATCTCCCCGGTGCTGATGCCGATGTGTTTGGCGTAGACCACCGAGAAGGTAAAGAAGATGTAGGACGCGCCGTTCTCCGGCAGACGCAGGGCTATCGCCTGCAGCAGCGCTTTCGGGTGTTCGCGAATAATCACCAGCAGCGGGATTTTCTCGTGCGCCTCTTCCGGTTTGGCCTGGGTAAACGCCTTGCTCTCGCGGATGTTTTTGCGGATGTAGACGCCGACCAAAAAGATGACGATGCTCAGCAGGAACGGGACGCGCCAGCCCCAGCTCATAAAGTCTTCTTCCGGCAGTTTTTGCACCAGATAAAAGGCAAAGGCCGAGAGAACAAACCCGCCGGACACCCCCATCTGGCTCCAGGCGGTGTAGTACCCGCGACGTGACGCGGGCGCATTTTCACTCAGCATCAGCACCCCGCCGCCCCACTCCCCGCCGGAGGCCACGCCCTGTAAGAAGCGCAGAATGATCAGCGACAGCGGCGCCCAGATGCCGATCTGCGCGTAGACCGGCAGGAGGCCAATTACAAAAGTGGTGGCGCCCATCAGCGTCAGGGTCATGATCAGCGTCATTTTGCGGCTGTAGCGATCGCCGATATGTCCGAAGACAATCCCGCCCAGCGGACGGGCAAGGAAACCCACGGCGAAACCGGAAAACGCCAGCAGCGTGCCCTGGAGCGGATCGCCGCCCACCGGGAAGAACAGCGGGCCAAACACCAGCGCCGCCGCGGTGCCGTACAGGAAAAAGTCATACCACTCCAGCGCATTACCCAGCACCGAGGCGATCACCAGCTTGCGCATCTGCTGCGCGTCCTGGCCGCCCGCGGCGGTGGTCACGCGGTTTTCAGTGACGACATTACTCATAACGCGCGTCCCCTCTTGTTGTCGTGGGCTTACGCCTGCACATCGTCACCGACGGTGTGATAGCGGCGGTTGAAGTAGACCAGCCCGCGCGGCTGCTCGCTGATGCGGATCGCCTGCACCTGGCAGTAGAAAACGCTGTGGCTGCCCACTTCGTGACAGGTGTCGATGGTGCAGTCGAAGCTGGCGATACTTGAACTGAGCACCGGCGCGCCGCTGCTCATCACCTGCCAGCGGTCGTGCAGAAATCGCTCTTCGGAGCGCAGGCTGGCGTTGGCAAAAACACCTGAGAGATCCTGATGTTCCCCGGAGAGTACGTTGACGCACAGGGTGCCGTTCTGTTTGAAGTGCTGATGGGCGTAGGAGTTGCGGTTCATGCACACCAGCAGCGTTGGCGGCTGGTCGGTCACGCTACAGACCGCCGAGGCGGTAAAGCCAAATTTCCCCGCCGGGCCGTCGGTGGTGATCACCGAAACCGCGCTGCCGAGCTGCGCCATCGCATTACGAAATTCTGTTTGCAGTGTCATAAGTCATTCCTTACAAATCGATAACGAGACGGGCGCACTTCGCCCGCGAACAGCAGAGCAGGATCTGATCGCCGTCGGCTTTCTCTTCGTCGGTCAGATAGTGGTCGCGGTGATCCGGCTCGCCTTCCAGCACGTCCGTCAGGCAGCTGCCGCAGATCCCCTGCTTGCACGACACATTCACCTTCAGCCCGGCCTGAGCCAGCGCCTCGACGATGGTCTGGTTTTCCAGCACTTTCACGCTGATGCCGCTGGTCGCGGCCACCACTTCAAAAGCCGTTCCGCCGGTCTGCACTTCCGCGCTGAAACACTCCTGATGGATTTGCTCCTGGCGGTATCCCTGGGCTTTCGCCCTATCGGTCACCGCATCCATCAGCCGCGTCGGACCGCAGGTGTAGACGTGAGTGTTGTCGGGCACGTCGCACAGTACCGCGTCCAGATTCAGACGCTGTTCGTCGCTAAAGTGCAGGTGTACCCGTTCCGCAAAGGGGGCGTTTTCCAGCTGCGGAATAAACGCCGCCTGCGAGCGCGACCGGGCACAGTAGTGCAGCGAAAAACTGCGCCCGCCGGCGTGGAGTTCCGCCGCCATCGCCAGCATCGGCGTGATGCCAATCCCGCCGCCAATCAGCAGGCTGTGGGCAGCCGCATCGTCCAGCGCAAACAGGTTGCGCGGCTCGCTGACCTGAATCTGATCCCCTTCGCGCAGGGCGTGGGCAGCCAGCGATCCGCCCGTTGAGCGTGAGTCTTTCAGCACGCCGAGCTGGTAGTGCTGCGCGTCCTGAGGGTCGCTGCACAGAGAGTACGGACGAATCAGATCGGCGCTCAGATGCAGGTCGATATGCGCCCCGGCGCGAAACGTCGGGAGCGGAATGCCATCCACATGCGCCAGGGTCAGCAGGACCACCTCGCCCTGCAGCTCGCGGCGGATCACCTGTAAAGTCAGCATGAAAACTCCTTAGCGCATGAACAGACCGCCGTTGATGTCCCAGGTCGCCCCGGTGACAAACGACGCTTGCGGGGAAGCCAGCAATGCCACGGCCTGGGCGATAAACTCCGGCTCGCCGAGTTTCCCGACCGGGATCATCTGCAGCAGCCCGGCCATTTTCTCTTCCGGCACCAGGGCGTGAACCATCGGCGAATCCATCGGACCCGGCGCGATGGCATTGACCGTCACGCCGGATTTGCTCAGCTCGCGGGCGAAGATTTTGGTCAGGGTCAAAATGCCGCCCTTCGAGGCCGCGTAGTGCGCGCCGGATGCCGTGCCGCCGTTCTGCCCGGCCAGCGACGCGAGGTTGATAATGCGACCGTAGTGTTGGGCGGCGAAGTAGCGCCCCAGCGTCTGGCAGCCAACGAAAGTGCCGCGCAGATTGGTGGAGATCACCCGGTCAAACTCGTCGACGCCAATCTCCATCACTGGCGTGGCGAGGGTCAGGGCGGCGTTATTCACCAGCACTTCCAGGCTGCCGAAACGGGCGACGGTGGCGTCCAGCGCGCGGGAAAAATCCTCCGGCTGGCGGATATCCAGCCCCAGCGCCAGCACGTTGTCGTGGTCGAGGGCGTCCGCCGCCTGCTGCGCGCGCGCGGCGTCGACGTCCGTCAGCACCACCTGGAACCCCTGCTCCAGCAGATGCGCGGCGATGACATTGCCCAGACCGGCGGCTGCGCCGGTCACTAATGCGGTTTGCGTCATGAGCGATTCCTCACAGGATGTAGCCGATGCTGTGCAGCACATCGTCGCTGTTGACCAGGCGGATCACCTTCTGCTGGATGCGCAGGCGGTCGCCCTCGCGCTGCAGCTGCCAGGTAATATCCGCCGCGTAATGGCGGCTGTGGCCCTTGCGGTGTTCCCACAGGGACTGCGCCCCGCGCACTACAATCAGACCGTCGTTCGCCTCCAGCAGACGAAAACGCGACAGCGTGCGCAGGGTTCTGGCGCGCGGCGTGGTGGAGATCGACTCGCCGCTGTAGAGGCGGTGGACGCGTTTTTCACGCATGTGGTGATCGTCGCAGGCGTAGTTGAGCGTGTTTTTAAAGTCGGTTTCGTTCGGGTCGATCGGCACCACGTACAGACCGTCGTGCTGCCACAGATCCAGCCAGGCGGTGAATTCGCCCTGATCGAGCAGGTCGCCCTCGAGGTTAATCAGGGTCACGGCGGCAAAGAGTTGAGATTCTGGCGTCATCATTGTTCGCTCTCCGTCATCAGTTTTTTCCATTGCTGGTAGGCGGCGCGCATCCCGGTTTCGGCGCTGACGTCGCTGCGCAGACCGTCATCGGTGCGGTACTCGCCCGCCAGCCCACGGTTGAGCATGATCCACAGGTCGTCGCCCGCCGTGGCACCGCGCTGTACGCGCTCCCAGGCTTCCGAGTCGTCCGGCGTGCCGAAGCCCATCGGCCCCTGGAAGTGTTCGTGCAGACGCAGGCGCGCCTGGTTGGCGATTTCAGGGCCGCCGTCCATGGTGATCACCGCGTGGTGGATTTCGGTTTCGTTAACCGACACCGGCTGGAGCACGCGGAAGAAGGCCATCGAACAGGCGATGTTCGGGAAGATATTGAGGTTAAAACCGGAGCCGCCGACGGCGCGCACGATGCGACGCACCTGCTGTTCGTCGTGGTCGGCGCGCAGGGCCTCGGCCAGCGCTTCAAAGCGCTCGGGGATCGGGGCGTCGAGATTGGCCTCGAGATCCACTAATTCCGGGATCATCACCATCACGCTGTGGCCGTTGCCGAGATCTTCCACGTAGCCGCTGCCGTCGACGAAGTTGAGCATCTCTTCGGTCTGCTTATCGACGGAGCTTAAGAACGAGCGGTGCACCACCGGGAAGTGATAGCCATCGGTGGTGTTTTCGAGCTGGATTTTCCAGTTGCCGGGGAAGCGGAAGCGGTGCGCCGGGCCGGTTTTGATCGGATAGCCCGCGCCCTGCTTCATAAACAGATCCATCCACTTTTTCGCCGCGCCGAGGAAATCTTCCAGAGGTTCAATCTGCTCGTTAAAGGTGGCGAAAATCATCCCCGCGTACTGTTCCGTGCGCAGGGAAACCAGCCCCAGTTCGCCTTTTTCCAGCTGATCCGCGTAGCTTTCCGGGTGCGGCACGCCGCGCAGGCTGCCGTCCAGGGCATAGCCCCAGCCGTGGTACGGGCAGACGAAGCTGTTGGTTTTCCCACTGCGGTGTTCGCACACGGTCGCCGCGCGGTGACGGCAGCGGTTGAGCAGCGTGTGGACGGTGCCTTTGCGATCGCGCACCACGATCACCGGCTGAGTACCCAGCTCGGTGGTTTTGAAGCTGCCGGTGTCCGGGATTTCACTGGCGTGCGCCACCCACACCCAGGTCTTGCTGAAGATGCGATCCAGCTCAAGCTGGAACAGGCTGTCGGAGGTATAAAGCGAGGTGTGGACGCGGTCGCTTTGTACCAGTCCGGCAATATCTGCCGATGTCGGCAGAGAGTGCGGCGTGGTATCGATGTTTTTAATGGTGATCAGGTGATCGCAATTCATGTCTGGTTCTCCTGCACGTTTTCTTTTTTATCAGGGACAGGTAATTCATCCGCCGCGTGCCAGCGGTCCACCGGTCGGCTGAACAGGTTGCGGGTGGTGAAGTGGCGCATCGCCATGCCGTTCGCCTCGCGCACAAAGGTGACGCAGATTTCTGCGGCGTTCAGGTGCGCGCCGCCGGCGGTAAATTCCGAGGTTTGCAGCATCAGCCAGCGCCCGCGCAGTTCGCCGTCCGGCGTGTGGCCCAGCGCTTCCGAGCACAGGAAATGCGCGTTAAGGGCAAAGTGCGCGGGACGGCGGACGTAGCTCGCCATCATCGAAACAATCGCCTCGCGCCCCTGATGCTTGCCGAGGCGGGTGGCGTAGGGTTCGCCGATCCCTTCCCAGCAGGCGTCGGCGGTAAAGAGCGCGCCAATCGCCTGCACGGTGTCGGGGCTGTCGAGCTGGTCGCACAGGCGCATGTAATCGCTGATGCACACCCGCGCCGCCTGGCTGTCTTCGAGCTGCTGTAAGCGCAGCGCATCCTGTGCGTTCATGGTCTTAGCCCTGGATAATCAGTTCGCGGCCCACGCGGGCTTCGATTTTGCAGTACTTCCACAGTTTGCTGCCGCCCTCGCCCACCGGCGTGGTGCGGAACAGGTTGCAGACGGCTGCGACGTTCTCCAGTTTCTCGGCGTCCGCCAGCACGTAGGTGGTCCAGGGGGCGGTGGTGGACGGGCCGACCATGAGCTGGTCGTCATCCATGTTGCCGATGACGCGAATGCCTGGCGTCTCTTCGATCCCTTTCATCATCACGCCGAAAGCGCCCCACACCTGTTTGGCTTCCGCCGGGCTGGCGTCGAAAAAGTTCTGATTCACCCCGATGCAAAACAGCACGCGTAACGTTGTTGACTGGCTCATCTGTTGCTCCTTACGTTAAAAAATCACAAGTAACCGGGCAGCGGTTTGCCGCCGAAAAAGACCGTACCGGCGTTGAGGTACGAGAGATCGCCCATAAAGGCGTGCTGGGTGATCACCATGGTGTCGCGGACAAAACGCTGCAGCGGGCTGGAGAGCGTGACGCCGCCCATGCCGTTCAGCGCCAGCGCCTGACGCGCTACGTCGGCGGCGACGCGGGTGACGTGGGTCGACGAGAGTCTGAGCGCATTAATCTGCTCGCAGCTCGCGTCGTCCCCGGCCAGCAGGCTCTGCCAAACGTCGTCGATGGCTTCGTAGAACCAGGCGCGGGCGGAGCGCAGTTCGGCTTCGCAGCGGGCAATTTGCATCTGCGCCTGCTGGCGGTCGGCCAGACGCGGCGCGCCGGTCACCGACTGCTGACGATGGGCGATGGCGTAGATTTCGTTGAGCGCCGCGCGGGCCACGCCGAGTGCCACCACGGAGAGCACCTGGGTCGCGAGCGACAGCACCGGATAGCGGTACAGCGGCCCCTCGAGATTCAGCACCCCGCCGCGAATGAAGGTCCACTCGTGAGGGACGAAAACATCGTTGACCACCAGATCGTGGCTGCCGGTTCCGGCGAGGCCGACCGTGTCCCAGACGGGATCGATCTGCACGCTGGCCCGTGGCAGAACCGCCATGCGCGGCAGGGCCTGATCGGCGTCCGGCAAAATTCCGACGCCCAGCACCGAGGCACCCATGCTGCCGCTGGCAAAGCTCCAGCGTCCGCTGACGCGGTATCCGCCGTCGGCCTGAGTGGCTTTTTGCGTCGGGAAGATCCCGCCCGCAAAGACCACGTCCGGCCCGTCGCGGTAGAGCTCCTGCAGGGTGTCAGGCGGCAGCGCGCCGAGGTAAAACGGGCTCATGCCGAAACTCGCCACCCAGCCTGCGGAGCCGTCGGCAGTGGAGATTTGCTCCACCAGCTCGCAAAACTGCGCCGGGGAGCATTCGTCGCCGCCGTAGATTTTCGGCACCAGCGCGCGGTAGACGCCCACCTGTCTGAAACGGGCGATGATGTCGTCAGAGATATGACGTTGATGCTCAAACTCCCGGCTGCGAGCCGCGACATCACTCAGAAGCGGAACAAGTTCTTCACGAACAGGAATGGCAGACATGGCGTCCTCCGAAAAGGGTTGTGCGGTGTGCGCAAGGCGAGCGCGGCCGCAATGAGTCGTACTCACTGAGTCATCGGGTAAGAAAAACGGGAATTACGCTTGTCGTCGGCCCGTGAGCCACTCGACGGCCTGCACCAGCAGCCCGTCGTGGCCTTTGGCGGCAATCAGCTGGAGTGAAACCGGACGCCCGCGCAGTTCAGCCACAGTAAGCGTGATGGCCGGATGACCGCTGAGGTTGAACGGCCTGACCAGCCGCGTGAGGTTGACCACGCCGAGCGGATCGGCGGCTTCCTCGAGCGTCGGCGGCAGTTCCGGCAGCGTCGCCAGCGCCAGCAGCGGGGTTTTTGCTAGCAGTGCGTCGACCTGCGTGGTGAAGGTTGCGCGTATCTGTTCGGCGGTATCGAGCGCTTCGGCGCTGACGTCCGCCCCGGCGCGGATACGCGAGGCGACGTCTGGAGAAACCTGATTGCCAGCCAGCAGCGGGCTGAACGCCTGCCAGTTTTCGTGGCTGATGAGGGTTAAGCCTGCCCGGTGGGCATCATTGAGATTCGGGAGCTGCGCCTGTTGCGGCGTCACGCCCTGCTGTTCAAGGAAATTGAGAAGCGTTGCGTCGATGTCTTCTGACGCGGCGGAGATAAACGCCATCGCCGGAAGCGCGTCCAGCGGCTCGCCGACGGATACGGAAAGCCGGGTCATCGCCTGGCGTAATACCGCGGCGTCGCTCGCAAAAACGCCGACACAGTCGAGAGAGCTTTGGGCAGGCATCACGCCGTCACGGCTGAGCACGCCGAAGCCGGGTTTGAATCCGAGAATTCCGCAGCAGGCGGCGGGCATTCTGACGGAGCCGCCGGTGTCGGTGCCCAGCGAAAAATCGACGTCACCGGAGGCGACCACGGCGGCAGAGCCGCTGGACGAGCCGCCCGGAATCAGCGCCGGATAGCGCGGGTTGACCGGCGTGCCGCTCCAGGGATTAATCCCGGTGACGCCAAACGCCAGCTCATGCAGCGTAGTTTTGCCCGTCAGCTGGCAACGTTTTTCGAGTAACGTCGATACGACGCTGGCGTGTTGCCCGGCAACCGGGACATCTGCCAGCGCCGGACAGCCTGCGCGGGTCTGATGCCCGGCGACGTCCAGGGTGTCTTTCACCGCGAATCGCAGGTCGCCCTCGCCGAGGACGAATTGCTCAACGTAACCATTGCTCTCATAAACTGGCTTCATGATTGATACCTTAACCAGAAAAAGTGAATCATATTCAGGCTGGCAGTCACTGCTGCCTTTTTGTCCTGACTAACGTTAGGTCAATCATGGAAGAATTAGATGAAAATTCAAGTAATCTTTCACGTTAATTTTACGCTGACGCAACATTTTATTAACCTTTAACTCTGCAAGGTTACTGATTCAGGATGATGAAAAATAAGACAAAACGGCGGGAACGGGAAAGGGATGCCGCCCTGAGAACTCAGCGCGGCATAAGCATTTTATTAGTGAAATTACAGAGAGTTAGAGAGAAAGACTACGGAGTTCACAAATTTGTCATCGGATAATTTGACCTCACAGTTCGTTGAGGTTATCCAGTACTTTGGCGAGTGAAAGATTCATCTTATCGACCTGCGACACACTCATCCCTTTGAAGCCTTTTTCGAACACTTTTTCGGTCAGGGCGTAGGCTTCTTCCACTTTTTTCAGACCGGCCTCCGTAAGCATCACTTCGGTGACGCGCGCGTCCTGTTCGCTGCTGGCGGTGGTCACCAGACCGTCATCGCGCAGCCGCCCGACGATTTTGGTGATGGTCGGCATTTTCGCCATCGCGTATTCAGAAATTTGCGAAATGCTGGCTTTACCGTACTGGTGCGTGACCATCAGCACCCGAAAGCGAGACACGTCCAGCTGGGCTTTTTTCAGTGTGATTTCCATAATTTGCGTGTAGCGCGCATAAACATTCACGATCCAGTAGAACGGAAACGCTTCGCGATGAAAGGCGGGATCGTCAGGTGCGCCGTCCGGGGTATTTTTTAGAGTTGTCATGCGTTTCCTTACCAAAAAGAGCGTCAGAGTGAACGATTATACCCCGCGATCCGGCGGCGACTAAGCCTATCTGAGAGCGTGCTGAAACGTATAAGAGATCCCGATCGCATTATGATTCAAAATTGCTGGCTGATTAACAATTACGTATCATTTTTTACACATTGCATTGACGATTGCGGTGGCTATTTTCTATACGTTTAGCGGACCTGTACGACAATTCTATACCCTAAATAATTCAAGTTGCAGGAAGGCGGCAAGGGAGTGAATCCCCAGGAGCTTACTCAAGTAAGTGACTGGGGTGAACGAGCGCAGCTAACGCACCTGCAGCTTGAAGTATGACGGGTATAATAATCGCAATGTGGAGCATTTCATGAACCAACGTTCTTCTGTGGAGCAGACGCGCCCGCCGTCGTCTGCGCCCGACGCTCTGGACCCTCGCCAGCAGGCCGTGATCAAAAAGCTGTTCCGTCGGCTGATTGTATTTTTATTTATTCTGTTCGTTTTTTCCTACCTCGATCGCATCAACATTGGCTTTGCCGGTCTGACGATGGGCAAAGATCTGGGCCTGACCAGCACCATGTTTGGCCTCGCCACCACCCTGTTCTACGTGATGTACGTGATTTGCGGCATTCCGAGCAACATCATGCTGAGTATCGTCGGCGCGCGGCGCTGGATTGCGGTGCTAATGGTGGTGTGGGGCATCGCCTCCACCGCCACCATGTTCGCCACCGGGCCGAACAGTTTGTACGTCCTGCGCATGCTGGTCGGGATCGCCGAAGCGGGCTTTTTACCGGGCCTGTTGCTCTACTTAACCTACTGGTTCCCGGCCCATTACCGCGCTCGCGCCAACGCGCTGTTTATGATTGCGATGCCGGTGACGATGGCGCTCGGATCGCTGGCTTCCGGCTACATTCTCAATATGGACGGCCTGCTGAATCTGAAGGGCTGGCAGTGGCTGTTCCTGCTGGAGGGCTTCCCGTCCGTGCTGCTCGGTCTGGTGGTCTGGTTCTGGCTGGATGACAGCCCGTCGAAGGCCAAATGGCTGACCGAGGATGACAAAGCGTGCCTCGCGGAGATGCTGGAAGCGGATAAAATCGCCGCCAGTAAAACCCAGCTGGAAGCGAATACCCTGCCCCAGCGCAGCGTGGCGCGCGAACTGTTCACACCGATTATTATTCTCTACACGGTGGCCTATTTCTGTCTCACCAATACGCTGAGCGCCCTGAGCGTCTGGACGCCGCTGATCCTGCGCAGCTTCAACGAAACCAGCAGCAACGTCACCATCGGTTTGCTGAGCGCCATTCCACAGGTGTGTACGATTGTGGCGATGGTCTGGTGGAGTAAACGCTCCGATCGCCTGAACGAGCGCAAAATCCACACCCTGCTGCCGTATCTCTTTGCCGCCGCAGGCTGGATGTTAACCGCCTCGAGTACCCATGCGATGCTGCAGTTTACCGGCATTGTGATGGCGTCGGCAGGCGCGTTTGCGGCGATGGTGATCTTCTGGACCACGCCGGACCGCTTTATCTCTCTGCGCGCTCGCGCGGTGGGGATCGCGGTGATCAACGCCACCGGGATGACCGGGGCGGCGCTGGGGCCGCTGCTGATGGGCTGGATGAAAGACGTCACCGGGAACTTCAACGCCGGGATCTTTATGGTGGCCGGATTCCTGGTGCTGGGCGCGCTGATTATCGCCCTGATCCCGATGAGCAAAACCGCTGTGCAAAAAGCTGCCGCCCCACTCTCGACTTGACTTATTATGTAAAAAAGATACTTTTCAGGACATGAAGAAAATCCTGATTATCGTCCCTGACGGCGGCATGTTGTTCGAAGCCGCCGGTATCGCAGACATTCTGATGCAGGCCAACCAGCTCCATCCGGAAGGCCTCGCCCAGCCTCGCTATCGCATTATTATCGCCACCACCCAGCCGCATCAGGTGATCCACGGCCAGTCCGGATTAAACCTGCTGGCGGACTATCGCCTGCCGGAGCTGGATCCGCGTGAACCGCTCGACACCATCATCATTACCGGTCGCGGGATGAACGAGCTGGAGAGCACCGCGGTGGTGGACTGGCTGCATCTGGCCGCCCCGCACGCCCGGCGCATCGCCTCGATTTGCGGCGGCGCGTTGCTGCTGGCGCAGAGCGGTTTACTCGACGGTCGCCGCGCCACCACTCACTGGCGGCTGCTGGAGACGATGCAAAAAACCTGGCCTGCCATCAAAGTCGAAGGCGGCCCGCTCTATATTCAGGACGGTCCGATCTGGACCTCTGGCGGCGTGAGCTCGGGGTTTGATCTGACGCTGGCGCTGGTCGAAGAGGATTACGGTTTTAGCCTGGCGCGCGACGTGGCCCAGGATCTGGTCATGTACCTGCGCCGCCCCGGCGGGCAGCTGCAGTTCAGCCGCTACAACCTGCACCAGTCCAGCAGTTCCGGGCCGATCGGCGAACTCCAGACCTGGATTTTGAACCATCTCACGGACGATCTTTGCGTCGAAAAACTGGCGGAACAGGCGGCGATGAGTCCACGCAATTTCACCCGCGTCTTTACGCGCGAAACCGGGGCGTCCCCGGCGCGTTACGTGATGGAAGCCCGCCTCGCCGCGGCCCGTCAGCTGCTGGAGCAGACCAGCGAACCGCTGGAGCGCATCGCGGAGCAGAGCGGGTTTGGCACCAGCATCAACCTCAGGCGCGTGTTTGAGAAACAGCTCCACCTCACTCCCGGCGAGTATCGCCAGCGCTTCCACTGCCGCAAAATGGCGTAATGTGATCCTTTTTTGTCATTTACGCCAACCGGCCTGACGCCTACAGTGACTCCAGACACCACAGTTAAGGAGTGCATCATGGTTAAGGTCGGTATTAATGGTTTCGGCAGAATTGGACGCAACTTCCTGCGCACTGCCCTCGGCAATCCGGACATTGAGATCGTGGCGATTAACGATCTGACGGACAGTAAAACCCTCGCTCATCTGCTGAAATACGACTCCCTGCTCGGGACGCTGCCGGTGCCCGTAGAGGCTGCCGAGAATCATCTGCAGGTGGATGGCAAACGGATTACGGTCTTCAGCGAGCGCGACCCGGCGAATATTGCGTGGCGCAGCGTCGACGTGGATGTGGTGATTGAGGCCACCGGTTTCTTCACCGACCGCGAGAAAGCAGCGGTGCATATCACCAGCGGCGGTGCGAAACGGGTCATCATCTCCGCGCCGGGTAAGAACGACGATTTGACGGTGGTGATGGGCGTGAACCATCAGCTGTACGATCCGGCGCAGCATTTTGTGGTGAGTAACGGGAGCTGCACGACCAACGGTCTGGCCCCGGCGGCGCAGGTGCTGCATCAGCACTTCGGCATCGAGCATGGCCTGATGAACACCACTCACGCCTATACCAACAGCCAGGCGCTGCACGACCAGCCTGAGAAAGATCTGCGCGGTGCGCGCGCGGCGGCGCTGTCGATTGTCCCTTACTCCAGCGGCGCGGCAAAAGCGCTCGGGAAGGTGATCCCAGAGCTCGACGGGCGTCTGACCGGGTATTCATTGCGCGTCCCGGTGCCGGTGGTATCGATTGTCGATCTGACGGTGACCCTGAGCCGGGAGGTGACGGTTGAAGAGGTGAATAACGCGTTTCGTGAAGCGGCGTCTTCTGGGCCTCTGAAAGGCATTCTGGGGTACAGCGATGAACCGTTGGTCTCGAGCGATTATCAGGGCGATCCGCGCTCATCAATTATCGACGGGCTTTCTACGCTGGTGATTGGCGGGAATATGGTGAAGATCCTCGCATGGTATGACAACGAGTGGGGCTTCTCGAACCGCCTGGTGGATTTGGCGGTGCTGATGGATGAGAAAGGGGTGTAAACAGAAAAGCCGGGTGGCGGCTGTGCCTTACCCGGCCTACGTTTTGATTTTGTAGGCCCGGTAAGCGCAGCGCCACCGGGCGAATTCAGGCTCGGGTGCCAGCCAACATGTCGGGTGGCGGCTTCGCCTTACCCGGCCTACGTTTTGATTTTGTAGGCCCGGTAAGCGCAGCGCCACCGGGCGAATTCAGGCCTGGGTGCCAATCAACATGTCGGGTGGCGGCTGCGCCTTACGCGACCTACATTTTGATTTTGTAGGCCCGGTAAGCGAAGCGCCACCGGGCGAATTCAGGCCTGGGTGCCAATCAACATGTCGGGTGGCGGCTGCGCCTTACCCGACCTACGTTTTGATTTTGTAGGCCCGGTAAGCGCAGCGCCACCGGGCGAATTCAGGCTCGGGTGCCAACCAACATGTCGGGTGGCGGCTTCGCCTTACCCGACCTACGAAATCGCAAAATCCATGAACCACACTATTGCGCTTTGACGCGTACCCCCATCAGCACAATCACCATCGCGGAGACCAGCAGCAAGCCGCTTCCGGCGAACACGCCGCTTGCACCGTTGAGGTCGAACACTGCCCCGCCGCCTGCGGCACCCGCGCCAATCGCAAATTGAATCGATGCCACCAGCAGGCCACCCGCACTTTCAGCTTCGTCTGGCACGGTGGTCGCAAGCCAGGTTGACCAGCCCACCGGCACCAGGCCGAAGGCGAAGCCCCACATCGCGACCAGCAATCCGTCGAGCATCGCCAGATGACCGAACGCCACCATGGTCAGCGCCAGCACGCCCATCACGAAAGGAACCAGCGCCAGGGTCAGGCGTAAGTTTCGTGCCAGCAGGTGCCCGGCGATCGAGGTGCCGACAAAGTTAGCGAGGCCAAAGCCGAGCAGGATCAGCGAAATGCTCTCCACGCTCGCCTGCCCGACGGTTTCGAGGAACGGTCGCAGATAGGTGAAGAAGGCAAAGTGGCCGCTAAAAATCAGCACCGTCGCCAGCAGGCCGCCGATCATCCCCGGACGGCGCAGCACACGCAGCAATGTCCCGAGACTGCCGCTACTTTCCGGTTTCATCGACGGAAGCACCCACAGCTGCCAGAGCAGCGCCAGCATGCTCGGCAAAATGCAGAGGATAAAGACGTTGCGCCAGCCGATCAGGCTGCCGAGATAGCTGCCGAGCGGTGCGGCCACAACAGTCGCAATCGACACGCTGGAGAAGATGATCGCTAGCGCTTTCGGCACGTGCTGCGCAGGCACCAGACGCATCGCCGTGGCCGTCGACATCGCCCAGAACCCACCGATGGCGACGCCCAGCAGCAGGCGGCCCATCAGCAGCACCTGCAAATTCGGCGCGAAGGCCACCAGCAGGCTGGAGATAATCTGCAGCACCGAGAAAAACATCAGCACCCAGCGGCGGTCGATACTTTTGGTGGCCGGGGTGATGAGCAGCCCGGTCACCAGCGCCACCAGCGCCGTCGCGGTCACCGCCTGCCCGGCCATCCCTTCGCTGACGCCGAGGCTTGCGGCCATCGGCGTTAACAAACTGGCGGGTAAAAACTCCGCCGTGATCAGGCCAAACACCCCCAGTCCCAGTGAATAGACCGCGCGCCAGGCGGGTCTGGCGGGCGCTATGGCCTCGCTTGCCGCGATACTTGAATTCATCTGTTGCTCTCCAGTTAGAAAAATGTGACAAACATCGCAAAAGCATAGAGTGTTCCCCGTGGACGATCTATGACATATAATCTCCACTTATTGATAATTCGTCCGGAGTTGTGCCGATGACCGTTCAGTCGCCCGATTTAATCAGTGAGCTTTTACGTGGAATGCGCCTCTCCGGAGTGAAATATCGCCGGATTGAGGCCAGCGCCCCTTTTGGCGTGGCGTTCAGCCAGGCGCCCGGCAAGGCGCAGTTTCATTTCGTCAGCCACGGTTCGGCGGTGCTGCGCATGGAGAGCGGCGCGGTGTTTAACCTCAGCAGCGGCGATGCGCTGTTCATCCCCAACGGCAATGCCCACGCCCTGCTGTCGGACGAAAACGCCTGCGTCACGCCGGTGTCGGCCTTCCCCAGTGAGCCGATTTGCAACTCCGTGTGCGCCATCACCTGCGAGCCCTGCCCGGAAAGCGCACACACGGTCATATTCAGCGGATGCATGGATTTTGAACTCGGCGGGATGCAGCCGCTGATCAAAGCGATGCCGGAAGTGATGATGGTCAGCCGTCTGATGTCGACCTGGCCGGAGATCCACCCGCTGCTGGCGGCGATGGAGCGGGAATCCATGACCCGCCAGGTCGGTTTCGCCGGGATCCTGGCGCGCCTCGCCGACGTGGTAGCGGCGCTGATCGTCCGCGGTTGGGTGGAAGCCGGCTGCGGAAAAGCCACGGGCTGGGTACAGGTGCTGCGCGACCCGCGTCTGAGCCGCGCAATTTACGCCATGCATCAGCAGCCGGGCGTCAACTGGAGCGTGGCGGAGCTGGCGAAAGAGGCCGGAACTTCGCGTTCCGTGTTCGCCGAGCGGTTCTTATCAGCCACCGGCACCACGCCCGCTAAGTATCTGAGTGAACTGAGAATGCGCCTGGCGATTCAGTATATTCGACATGAGCATCAGGCGATTGAGACGGTGGCGCTGCGGCTGGGATATGGATCGCTGGCGGCCTTTAGCCGGGCGTTTAAGCGTATTGTCGGCCATGCGCCGGGCACGCTGCGGGAGACCAGCCAGACCCCGGAAGAGGTCTGACCGGCGAGGCGTCAGAAATAATATTTAAAGCGCACGCGGCCACCGTAGCGGTCGTCGTTATTCCCGTCGCCGTCGTTCGGATGCGCTTGCACCCAGGAGGCGTAGGCCCCGAGATAGATATTAAAGTTCTTCATTTTCATCACGTTCGGGATGAGATACGACGCGTGAATGGTGTGGATATCGTAGTCGCCCGGATCGGTTATCCAGCAGTCGTTGTCGCAGTTGTCGAAGACATTCGCAGAGTTGAATTTATCCACCTGGTTGTGGGCGTAGATGTAGCCCAGCTCGAAGTTATGCCACAGGGCGTTAGTCCCGGCGGTGAAGTCGGTTTCATCCGTGGCGTCCATGTAGGCGGTGTTAAGATTCACCACCACGCCCTCTTCCGGATCGGTTTTTTGCCCGTTCCAGGTCATCGTCAGGCCATACCCGGTACGATCGGACTGATCGACCCACTGCCCGGACGCATCGCGATAGCCGTAGGCGTTGTTGACGAGGTTGCTCTCCATCGCCACCGCCGTGGAGAAGCGCCCGCTCTGCCATGAAATCACCGGACGCACGTACGCGACGTTTTTGTCGTTATCGAGATCGACGCCGTGATACTGCTTATCGACGAACAGCGTGCTGCCGTTTTCCAGCAGGGTGTTGACCTCAAAATACCAGTTATCGAGGGTTTTACTCATCAGGAAATTGCCGCCGCTGTCGCTACGGCCTCGGCCCTCTTTCATCATGTAGATATAACCGTAGCCGTCGCTGTAGAGATCGTTGGCGGTATTCCCGGAGTACTCAATAAAGGTGTCCTGGTTCAGCGGGAACATATCGTAGGCTTCGAAGCGGCCGACTTTAATCTTCCAGTTATTTTCGTTGCCGAAGAAGAACACCGCATCATCGAGATTCATTTTACCCGTCAGATCCGCCAGCGGCTGGACGGAGAATCCGGCGAAATTACCGTCCTCCATTCGGCGATATCCATCAAACCCTAACAGCAGACGGCCGTTAATATCCCAGCGTTCATTATTTCCCGATGCCCAGTCCTTGTTAGCACTGGTTTTAATCGAGGTTAATGCGCCACTTCGGCTGGCGGCATCCATATTAAATTCGACGTCGCCATAAAATTTAATATCCCCATAGCCCGAGAGCGTGAGTTTGGGTAATGCGGCGGCGCTCACCGGCTCGGCGGACTGCACCGCCACGGTCGGCTGATTTTTTGCCGCCACGGTTTGGTTTTTCTCTAATTGCTCAATTTGCGCCTCGGCCTTTTCTGCCCGGCTTTCGGCTTTTTCCAGACGCGCTTCCAGCTGCGCGAGTTTTTCTTCCAGATCGGGGGAATTCTGTGCGGCATTGATCCCAGCGGAACAGAGCGCGCCGACGGCCAAAACAATAAGTTTTATTCTCATGGATCCCTTCCTGATAAATTATTATGACATTCCTGAACAGCTTCGGTATTTCGCCTAATCAGGGCGGCGGGTTCCATTACGTTTTTTCACCTGTTGATTATGATTTTTTATTTATGTGATCGTGAAGAAGCCTTTAGTGAGAAATTCAATAACGGAGCACGCGCGAGATCACACTTATAATTACAGCAACCCATAACGAAAAATAAAAAATATAATTACGGCGCCTATAAATATTTAAAATTAATAAACCAAGTAAATCTATTAACGTTAAATATCCGTTTATCCTGATACGGGTAAAGAGTCTGGAACTGTGAAAAATGGGAGGTTCGACACGCGAAACCCGTCAGATTCGTCTAAGGTTTTCAGGTGATTGACGGCAGCGGCGACGCTGCTCGCGAATAAAAAGGAGAAGACCGATGACGAGAACCGAGATGCGCCGTCCCGCACCGCTTGCGCTGCGCGTGGCATTAGGGTGCGCGCTGCTGAGCGTCGCTGCACTGAGCGTTGCTGATGAGTTACCTTCTGGGCAAAAACAGTCGCCAGATATTTTGCTCGGCCCCCTGTTTAGCGACGTGCAAAGCGCCAAACTGTTCCCCGATCAAAAAACCTTCGCTGATGCGGTACCGAAAAGCGATCCGCTGATGATTCTGGCGGATTATCGTATGCAGCATCAGCAGCGCGGTTTTGACCTGCGCCACTTCGTGGAGGTGAATTTCACCCTGCCGGGCGAAGGCGAGAAGTACGTTCCCCCTGCCGGACAGAGCCTGCGCGAGCATATTGACGGGCTGTGGCCAGTGCTGACGCGTACCACCGATAAGGCTGACAAATGGGATTCCCTGCTGCCGCTGCCGAAACCTTACGTGGTACCGGGCGGGCGTTTCCGCGAGGTCTATTACTGGGACAGTTACTTCACCATGCTGGGGCTGGCGGAGAGCGATCACTGGGACAAAATCAGCGATATGGTGGCGAACTTCGGCTATGAGCTGGACAACTTCGGTCATATCCCCAACGGCAACCGCAGCTATTATCTGAGCCGCTCCCAGCCGCCGTTCTTCGCCCTGATGGTCGAACTGCTGGCGACGCACGACAAGGACGCGCTGAAAACTTATCTGCCGCAGATGGAAAAAGAGTACAGCTACTGGATGGAAGGCGTGAAGACGCTGCAGCCCGGTCAGGCCAACAAACGAGTGGTGAAACTGGATGACGGATCGATTCTGAACCGCTACTGGGACGATCGCGACACGCCGCGCCCGGAATCCTGGCTGGATGATGTCAACACCGCCAAAAATAACCCGAACCGCCCGGCGACTGAGATCTACCGCGACCTGCGCTCCGCCGCGGCGTCCGGCTGGGACTTTAGCTCGCGCTGGATGGACGATCCGCAAAAACTCGGCACTATTCGCACCACCAGCATTGTGCCGGTGGATCTGAACGCCCTGCTGTTCAAGATGGAAAAACTGCTCGCCAAAGCTTCTCAGGAATCAGGGGATACAGAGCGAGCTAACCGCTATGAAGCGCTGGCCAGTGCGCGACAAAAAGCGATTGAGAGCCATCTGTGGAATGACAAAGAGGGCTGGTATGCGGATTACGATCTGAAGAGCAATAAGGTGCGCAATCAGCTGACCGCCGCGGCCCTGTTCCCGCTGTATGTCAACGCGGCGTCCAAAGAGCGGGCGGATAAGGTGGCAAGCGCTACCGCCTCGCGCCTGTTGAAACCGGGCGGTGTCACCACCACCACGATTAACAGCGGGCAGCAGTGGGACGCGCCAAACGGCTGGGCACCGTTGCAGTGGGTAGCCGCCGAAGGGTTGCAGAACTATGGTCACAAGAAAGTGGCGATGGATGTGACCTGGCGCTTCCTGACCAACGTGCAGCACACCTACGATCGCGAGCAGAAACTGGTGGAGAAATATGATGTGTCGACCACCGGGACCGGCGGAGGCGGCGGCGAGTATCCGCTGCAGGACGGCTTCGGCTGGACCAACGGCGTGACGCTGAAGATGCTGGACCTGGTGTGCCCGAAAGAGAAACCGTGCGACAGCTTGCCGGCGACGCAGCCGGCGGCGAATGATGATGTGGCGCCGGTGGAGAAGAGTGCGGCTAAGTAGGAGTTGTGCGGTCTGATGCCCTCACCCCGGCCCTCTCCCACGGGGAGAGGGAGAAAAGCAAGCGAGTTCCCTCTCCCACAGGGAGAGGGTTAGGGCGAGGGGAAAACTCAGAAGCTATAACTCGCCCCCACCTGCACCGTGCGATCCCGCCCAATCCAGCAGTTGGTCGCGTCGTAGCAGGTGAAGGTCTCTTTGTTGGTGATGTTCTGCGCGCTGGCTTTCAGGGTCAGCCCGGCCAGCGACGGCATGATTTCACCCATCTGATACGAGGCGGCCAGGTCGTACTGCGTCGTGCCACCCAGTTTGCCCCGATCGTTGGTCGGCGCGATCTCCATCGGACCGGTGTAGCGCGCCCCTGCGCCGAGGTTCAGTCCTTTCAGCGACGTGCTGTCGAAGGTGTAATCCCCCCAAAGATTAAAGGCGTTTTCCGGCACCTGCGTCGGGCGTTTGCCTTTGTACTTCTCATCTTCGGTGTTTATCGCGTGGGTGTAGGCGTAGTTGGCAATCAGCGTCAGGTTATCCGTTGGACGGCTGATGGCCGACAGCTCTGCCCCTTTCGACTCCACTTCGCCAGTCTGGCGATAATTGAGGAAGCCCGGATCGGTAGTGACCACGTTTTTCTGGCGGATGTTAAACACCGAGGCGGTAAAGGTGGTGGCGTACTCCTCCAGCAGGTATTTCACCCCGCCTTCCACCTGTTTGCTGGTGGTCGGTTTCACATCTTTCGCCGTCAGCGTGCCCTGCGGCGAGACCGGCGCAAAGCCTTCGGAGTAGCTGATGAACGGTGAAATGCCGTTTTCGAAGGCGTACAGCGCCCCCAGACGTTTGGTGACGCGATCCTGCGACACCCAGGCTTTATCACCGTTTTGCAGATAATCGGTAGTGACTGAACGGTAGTCGTCGTAGCGCAGACTGCCGAGCAGGTTCAGGCCGCCGAATTCAATCTGGTCCTGCAGGTAGTAGCCGTTTTGCTGATAGCTCAGGCGGTTTTTCTGCGCGGTGTAGAGACCGAGCGCCCCGTCGTTAACCTGCGAGTAGTCCGGGTCGCGCATGTCGATGCCCGGCGTGTTCGACGCGTAGCGATAGTGGAAGTGCGAGTTCAGCTTCTGATAGTCAAACCCCGCCAGCAGATGATGTTTCCAGTCGCCCAGCTCAAGCGTTTTGGTGATCTGGTTATCGATATTAAAGCTCTGTAGATCTTCATCGGTGGTGTAGGCAAAGCGGTTCAGCTCATAGACTTGTGCGCCCGGCCCGGTGGAGTAGATGCTGCGCTGGTGCGTGTCCACGTCGAAATAGCGCGCTTTCTGGTTAAAGCCCCAGCCGCTGTCGAACTCGTGTTCAAAGCTGTAGCCCAGCATCCACTGGCGCTGTTTGAAACCGCTCCACTCGTCGCCCGCATAATCGCGGCGATCGGCATATTTCGAGCGCAGGTAAGAGAGCGGCAGCGGGTTAGACGGCGTCAGGCTCGGGGAGTTTTGCGCCAGCGCGTCAAGGGTCAGGCGCGTTTTGCTGTCCGGCTGCCAGGTGACGGACGGGGCCACCAGATAGTTTTCCGTGCGGGTGGTGTGCGGCTGATCGTCGCCCTCCATCGCTTTACCCAGAAGACGGTAGTTCCAGTCGCTGGTGGCGATCTGCCCGGTGGAGTCGAGATACCCCTCTTTCAGGTTACGCGTGCCGGTGTTAAAGCCCACTTCCGTCTGCGCCGCTTTTTGCGGTTTTTTGCCCTGAATATTGACCAGCCCGCCCGGCGAGCCGCCGCCGTAGAGCACGGAGGCCGGGCCTTTAAGGATATCGACGCTCTCGATCAGCAGCGGGTCGATGCGCGCTTTGGTGTTCCCGGTGACGTTGTACGGCAGCTGCAGGCCGTTGTAATACTCCTGCTCGACGGTGAATCCGCGAATTTTATATTCGCTCATGTAGGAGGTGTTGCCGCGCACTTCCGTCGACACGCCAGGGGCATAGCGCAGGATTTCGTTGACCGAATTCGCGTGGCGCTGTTCGATCTCGGTGGCGGAAATGGTGTTGATGACCTGCGGGGTTTTACTTTCGGCCACCGCTGATTTGGTGGCGCTGTTGGTCCACTCCGGGAGCGCGCTACCCTGCTCTGATCCGGTCACGACTATCGTGGATTCTTCCGCAAACGCACAGGTTTGCAATGCCAGTGAAACGGCTCCTGCCAACGCACATACTGCAAAACGCGAGGTGTTCATATTGTCGTCTTATTATTAGATGATACAAAGAACGACAATTATTCTCATTTCGATTAACAAAGCAATATGGGGGCAAAAAAAACGGCCCTCAGTGAGAGCCGTTTCGCTGTTTATGCCCGTCTGAGCAGGCGGAAAACCGCCAGGACGACGATTGCGCCCACGACGGCCACCAGGAAACTGTGCAGATTAAAGCCGCTGACGCTGCCACCGACGCCAAACATGGTCGCCAGCCAGCCGCCGACTACCGCACCGATGACCCCCAGCACGCAGGTCAGAATGAAACCGCCACCATCACGTCCCGGCATAATGAATTTTGCGATAACGCCGGCGATAAGACCAAAGACAATCCAGGCGATGATACCCATTGCGATGCCCTCTTGCAGATGAAATGCATGCGCTGAAAATGTTTCGCGCAAGTGACTTAAGTATAGGTCACCGCGCTAAAACCGTTTTCTTCTCACCGACTTAATTACCTCTCAATTTTGAAAAAAAATCACCGGTTTGTATTAAGTTCCGCTCACCATTGCCGATACTTCTGGGACAGTCCGTCAGACAATCGAGGAGCCATTCGGCGTGAGTAATTACAGTGAGCAGTTCCTGAAGCAAAATCCGCTGGCTGTATTAGGTGTATTACGCGACCTGCACAAGGGCGAAGTGCCTGTGCGCATCAGTTGGGCTACAAATCAGTTCATCAGCAGGATCCTGGAAGCGACACCGGAGCGTCTGGTGATTGACCTCGGCAGCCAGGAGTATGAGAACCGGGCGGTACTGCGCGCGAAAAACATCTCCGTGCTGGCAGAAACCAAAGGGGCGAAGGTTGAATTTGTCCTGCCGCATGTGGAACAAGGCGATTATCTCAATCTGCCGGCGTTTATTACTCCGCTGCCGGACAGCCTGTGGTTTGTCCAGCGCCGGGAGTATTTTCGTATTAACGCCCCACTGCACCCTTCCTATTTTTGTAAGGCCAAAATGCCGGACAAAAAAGAGATCCGCTTTCGCCTCTTCGACCTGTCACTCGGCGGGATGGGCGCACTGATGGACACACCACGACCGGACGGACTGGTTGAAGGGATGCGTTTTTCACAGATTGAACTGGATATGGCTGGCTGGGGACGTTTTTACTTTGACGCGCAGCTGATTGCGATCAGCGAACGCAAGGTGGTGGACAGCAAAAATGAGACCATTACCACACCGCGGCTGAGCTTTCGCTTTTTAAATGTCGGGCCTGGGGCTGAAAGGGAACTGCAGAGAATTATTTTCTCGCTGGAGCGAGAAGCACGGGAGCGCGCGAATAAGGTGCTCTGAAACGCGCCGGACAGCGGCTCGCTGCCCGGCTACGGCATTACATGGCGTCCATCGCTTTCTGCACTTTCCAGATATAGCGTGGAGCCTGTGGTGCCGGGTGATTGTTCACCACATGCTCAAAGAACTCGTCTTTGTCCATGCCGTTAATCTCACTGATGGCCTTTTTGCGATCCGACGAGAAGGTGCGCAGTAACGCCCCCGCCCCGTTCACGTACGACACCACCAGCGCATACTGCATCACTTCCGGATCTTCGATGCCTTTCAGCACCCCGTGTTCCAGAATGCTCAGATAGGCGGTCCCCATGGAGATATTGCGCTCCGGGTTTTTCAGCTCACTGGTGGACGGCTGCCCGCTCCAGCCCATGTAGCGGTAAACTTCGCGCCCGGCGGTGGAGGCTTTCAGCTGCATCAGGCCCACCGCATTGGATTTGCTCACCAGCGTCGGGTTGCCGCCGGATTCGACCGCAATGATCGCCGTCACCAGACGCGGACTGACGCCCCATGCCTTACCGGCCTGTTCGCTGATCGGCATCCACTGCATCGCGCGTTTAACCGGCACTTCCGGGTTCCACGGCGGATTTTGATAATCCTGTTTTGAACTACAGCCCGCCAGCAATACAATCAAAAAAGCAAACCATCTCAATTTCACGTCATCTATCCTTATAGCCGATCATCGCGGTTAAGCATCCGCCCCTTGAAGCAGACCGCATACAGGCGGCATGATATAGGCATTTAGTTTCTCATTCAGCAAGGATTTGCCATGTCTCAGTTTCATCTTGTTGCCCCGTCCGGGTACTGCATTAACCAGGACGCCGCCCGGCTTGGCGTGCAGCGCCTGGAAGCGTCCGGCCACAGGGTCGCTAACCAGACGATTATCCCCCGCCGCCTGCAGCGTTTCGCCGGATCTGAACAGCAAAGAGTGGCTGATATCAACGACCTGGCCACCCTCGAGGGGAAAAACCAGATTATTCTGGCGGTGCGCGGCGGGTACGGCGCGAGCCGCTTACTGGACGCGATCGACTGGGACGGACTGGCCCGACGTCAGCAGCAGGACCCGCTGCTGATTTGCGGTCACAGCGATTTCACGGTGATTCAGCTCGGGCTGCTGGCCCTGCATAACGTCATCACCTTTAGCGGCCCGATGCTGGCGGGGAATTTCGGCGCGCCGGAGCTGAATGCCTTTACCGAAGAGCACTTCTGGCGCGCGCTGCAAAACCCAACGTTTAGCGTCGAGTGGCAAGGCGATGGCCCGGCGTGTGAGACCCAGGGACAACTGTGGGGCGGCAATCTGGCGATGCTGGTGTCGCTTGTCGGCACGCCGTGGCTGCCTAAAGTCGACAACGGCATTCTGGTGCTGGAAGACATCAACGAACATCCGTTCCGCGTCGAACGTATGCTGTTGCAGCTGAAGCACGCGGGTATTCTCGACCGTCAGCGCGCCGTGGTGTTGGGCAGTTTCAGCGGCGCGACGCCGAACGATTACGATGCGGGTTATACGCTTGAAACGATGATCGATTATCTGCGAACGCGCGTGGATATTCCGGTCATCAGCGGGCTGGCGTTTGGTCATGAACAGCAGACGGTGACGCTGCCGCTTGGCGCTCAGGCGACGCTTTCGCACTCGCAGGCGGGAAGCCGGTTAACTCTGAGCGGTCATCCTGTCTTAAAGGCATAAAAAAGCCGTATTTCCACCTCAATAAAACGCTGTTTCTGTCGTTAATATGATAGGGTTTTAGTAACAGTCACAACATTGAGGTGGGAGTAAGACAACATTGGATGCCGCAGCGATAATCAGTCTTTTCATTCTGGGTTCAGTATTAGTAACCTGCAGTATTTTATTAAGTTCATTTTCTTCGCGTCTCGGCATACCTATCCTTGTTATCTTCCTGGCCATCGGCATGCTCGCGGGTATCGACGGCATCGGCGGTATTCCATTCGATAATTATCCCTTCGCCTACATGGTGAGTAACCTCGCGCTGGCGGTCATTTTGCTGGACGGCGGGATGCGCACCCAGGCCAGCTCCTTTCGCGTGGCACTCGGCCCGGCGCTGTCGCTGGCGACCGTTGGCGTTCTGATTACTTCCGGCCTGACCGGGATGATGGCCGCCTGGCTGTTTCATCTGAATATTATGGAAGGCTTGCTGATCGGCGCCATTGTCGGCTCGACCGATGCGGCGGCGGTCTTTTCTCTGCTCGGCGGTAAAGGGCTGAACGAACGCGTTGGCTCGACGCTGGAGATTGAATCCGGCAGCAACGATCCGATGGCGGTGTTTCTCACTATCACGCTGATCGAGATGATTCAGGCGCACGAAACCGGCCTGAGCTGGATGTTTGCCTGGCATATTCTCCAGCAGTTTGGCCTCGGGATTGTGATTGGCCTTTCCGGCGGGTATCTGCTGCAGCAGATGATTAACCGTATCTCCCTGCCTGCCGGGCTGTATCCGCTGCTGGCCCTGAGCGGCGGGATCCTGATTTTCTCCCTCACCACGGCGATGGACGGCAGCGGTATTCTCGCCGTTTATCTCTGCGGCTTCCTGCTGGGCAATCGTCCGATCCGCAACCGCCACGCCATTTTGCAGAACTTCGACGGCCTGGCGTGGCTGGCGCAAATCGGCATGTTCCTGGTGCTCGGACTGCTGGTGACGCCGTCGGATCTGCTGCCGATTGCGATTCCAGCGCTAATTCTTTCGGCGTGGATGATCTTCTTCGCCCGTCCGCTGTCGGTGTTCGCCGGGCTGCTGCCGTTCCGCGGGTTTAACCTGCGCGAGCGGATATTTATCAGTTGGGTGGGCCTGCGCGGGGCGGTGCCGATCATTCTGGCGGTCTTCCCGATGATGGCCGGTCTGGATAACTCCCGCCTGTTCTTCAACGTCGCCTTCTTCGTGGTGCTGGTATCGCTCTTGTTCCAGGGGACGTCTCTCGGATGGGCGGCGAAAAAAGCCAAAGTGGTGGTGCCGCCGGTTGGGCTGCCGGTTTCACGCGTCGGGCTGGATATTCATCCGGAAAACCCGTGGGAGCAGTTTGTTTATCAGCTGAGCGCCGATAAATGGTGCGTGGGCGCGTCGCTTCGCGACCTGCATATGCCGACGGAAACGCGGATTGCGGCGCTGTTTCGCGATAACGCCCTGCTGCACCCGACGGGCAGCACCCGCCTGCGCGAGGGGGATATTCTCTGCGTGATTGGGCGTGAAACGGATCTGCCAGCGCTCGGGAAACTGTTCAGCCAGTCGCCGCCGGTGGCGCTGGACCAGCGTTTCTTCGGCGATTTTATTCTGGAAGCCAACGCGAAGTTTGCCGACGTGGCGTTGATTTACGGCCTGGACGAAGGGCTGGAGTATCGCGATAAGCAGCAGACGCTGGGCGAGATTGTGCAGCAGTTGTTGGGTGCGGCCCCGGTCGTGGGTGACCAGGTGGAGTTTGCCGGGATGATCTGGACCGTCGCCGAGAAAGAAGATAACGCGGTGCGGAAAGTGGGTGTGCGTCCGATGGAGGATGAGCCGGAGTAGGTTTATTGCCGGGTAAAGTGCGGTCTGGTGCCCTCACCCCGGCCCTCTCCCACAGGGAGAGGGGGAAACCAGAACCGTAGGCCGGATAAGGCGAAGCCGCCATCCGGCAAGAAGTTACACCGTCACAACCGGCACGCGCGGAGCCAAAGCGGTCAACAACTCGTACCCCACCGTCCCCGCCGCTGCGGCCACGTCATCCACTTTAACCTCGTTCCCCCACAGCTCCACCGGCGAACCGATGCCTGCCTGCGGACACGGGGTGAGATCCACCGCCATCATATCCATCGAAACCGTGCCGACGGTGCCGGTACGTACTCCGTCGATCCACACCGGTGTGCCCGTTGGAGCGATGCGCGGATAACCGTCCGCATAGCCGCCCGCCACGATGCCGATACGCTGCTCGCCCGTCGAGCGATAGCGGCTTCCATACCCCACGGTGTCGCCCGCTTTTAACGTCTGAATACCGATAATTTCACTGCGCAAGGTCATCACCGGTTTCAGGCCGCTGTTGGCAATGTCCTGCCACTGGCCCGACGGCGACGCGCCGTAGAGAATAATCCCCGGCCGCACCCAGTCATAATGAGCTTCCGGGTGCCAGAGCGTGGCGGCGGAGTTCGACAGGGAACGGGCGCACTCCAGCCCTTCTGCCGCCTGGTTGATACGCACCATCGCATCGTTGATGCCGTCCGGCTTTTCGGCGTCGGCGAAGTGCGCCATCAGCGTCATCTCGCCGACGTTTTTCAGGGCCCGCAGCTGTTGCCACACCGTATGGACACGATCCGGCTGGAAGCCGAGACGGTTCATGCCGCTGTTCACTTTCAAATAGATGTCCAGCGGCGCGTGGAGTTTGGCATTTTGCAGGGCTTTGATTTGCCAGTTGCTGTGCACGCTGGTGGTCAGACGGTACTTATCCAGCAGCGGCAGCTCATCGGCGTGGAAGAAACCTTCGAGCAGCAGGATCGGCCCTTTCCAGCCGCGCTCGCGCAGCAGGATCGCCTCTTCCAGATTCAGCAGGGCAAAACCATCCGTCGCACTGAGCGCACTCCAGATGGACTCAATTCCGTGGCCGTAGCAGTTGGCTTTCACCACCGACCAGACGCGAGAGCCCGGCGCAGCACGGCGGACAATCTGCAGGTTGTTTTTCAGCGCCTGCAGATCCAGCTGAGCCAGAATAGGACGGGACATGACAGCTCCTTGTTAATTATGCGCGCCATGCAGATGCTGCGGGCGAGATGGCGTGAATCCGGACTGATAGCGCGCGGCGCTTAAGTCATCAAACGGAATCGCCGGGGTGCGGCCCGAGATCAAATCACTCAGCAGCTGACCCGAACCGCAGGCCATGGTCCAGCCCAGGGTTCCGTGGCCGGTGTTGGTCCATAAGTTCTTAAACGGCGTGCGGCCGACAATCGGCGTGCCGTCCGGGGTCATAGGACGTAAACCGGTCCAGAACGTGGCCTGCTCGACAAAGCCCCCGCGCGGGAACAGATCGCGCACCACCATCTCCAGGGTTTCGCGGCGCGGTTGCAGCAATTCCGTGTTAAAGCCGACAATCTCCGCCATGCCGCCGACGCGAATTCGGTCATCGAAACGGGTAATGGCGATTTTGTAGGTTTCATCAAGGATAGTTGAAACCGGCGCACCGTTGTCCTCTTTCACCGGAATGGTCAGCGAGTAGCCCTTGAGTGGATAGACCGGAATATCGAGAATGCCTTTCAGCATCGCCGTGGAGTAGGAACCGAACGCCATGACGTAGGCATCGGCTTTGATCACTTCCTCGCCGCACTTCACGCCGTAGATTTTTTCGCTTTCGTACAGGAGCTTATCGACAGCGGTGTTGTAGCGGAACGTCACGCCCGCCTGCTCGCACATCTTCGCCAGACGCTGGGTAAAGAGCTGGCAGTCGCCGGTTTCGTCGTTCGGCAGACGCAACCCGCCCGTCAGTTTGTGTGCCACTTCTGCCAGCGCCGGTTCCACCTGCGCCAGCTGACTGGCTTCGAGCAGCTGATACGGCACGCCCGCATCCTGCAACACGGCGATATCGCGGGTGGCGTTTTCATACTGCTGCGCGGTGCGGAACAGCTGGAGCGTGCCGCCCTGCCGTCCTTCGTATTCAATTCCGGTGGAGTGGCGTAGCTCTTTCAGGCAGTCGCGGCTGTACTCCGCCAGACGCACCATGCGGCCTTTGTTTTCCATGTAATGGCGCGTGTCGCAGTTGCGCAGCATCTGCCACATCCATTTGAGCTGAAACTGGGTGCCGTCGAGGCTGATTGCCAGCGGCGCGTGGCGCTGGAACATCCATTTGATGGCTTTCAGCGGTACGCCCGGAGCCGCCCACGGAGCCGCATAGCCAGGGGAGATCTGCCCGGCGTTAGCCGCGCTGGTCTCCAGTGCCGGTCCCGGTTCGCGATCGATGACCGTCACCTCATGCCCTGCCTGACTTAAATACCAGGCGCTGGTGACGCCGACAACCCCACTTCCCAGTATGACAACTCGCATAGCCACTCCGTTATGAGCAAAAGAACAATCTTCTAATTACAGATTGATAACCTAGTTGAAAATATTATTCAACATACGACTTTTTTATGGTGACTTATCTCACATCTTCCCCAGCCAGCGGGGATAGCGGTTATTTAGGATCTTTTCCTGCGCGCTCTTTTTAGCCAGCAGAATATTCTGCGAGACACCCGTTTCCTGCGGGATCGAAAACGGGAAATCGCAAAGAAAAAATTTCTGTGTCAGCACGCTTTTCAATGCGTTGATCTATGCTTGAAAAGAGGTTCTCCAGATCAGAGAGAGCTATCAATAACGAGGGCGCGCTAATGGCTACACTTGACTCCATATCCAAGGACAGCACTCGTCTCAGCGATGGACCCGACTGGACCTTCGAGCTGCTGGATGTCTATCTGGCCGAGATCGACCGGGTAGCGAAGCTGTATCGGCTGGACACCTATCCGCACCAGATCGAAGTCATTACCTCCGAACAGATGATGGACGCCTACTCCAGCGTCGGGATGCCGATCAACTATCCGCACTGGTCGTTCGGCAAGAAATTCATTGAGACAGAGCGGCTCTACAAGCACGGCCAGCAGGGCCTGGCGTATGAGATCGTCATTAACTCCAACCCGTGTATCGCTTATCTGATGGAAGAGAACACCATTACCATGCAGGCGCTGGTGATGGCGCACGCCTGTTACGGGCACAACTCGTTCTTTAAAAATAACTATCTGTTCCGCAGCTGGACCGATGCCAGCTCGATTGTCGATTACCTGATCTTCGCGCGGAAATACATTACCGAATGCGAAGAGCGTTACGGCGTGGATGAGGTGGAGAAACTGCTCGACTCCTGTCACGCGCTGATGAATTACGGCGTTGACCGCTACAAACGTCCGCAAAAAATCTCCCTGCAGGAGGAGAAAGCGCGGCAGAAAAGTCGCGAAGAGTATCTGCAAAGCCAGGTGAATATGCTGTGGCGTACCCTGCCGAAACGCGAAGAGGAGAAGACGATCGCCGAAGCGCGGCGTTATCCGTCTGAGCCGCAGGAGAACTTACTCTACTTTATGGAAAAAAATGCGCCGCTGCTTGAACCCTGGCAGCGGGAAATCTTGCGTATCGTGCGTAAGGTGAGCCAGTATTTTTATCCGCAAAAACAGACCCAGGTGATGAACGAGGGCTGGGCGACGTTCTGGCACTACACCATCCTCAATCACCTGTATGACGAAGGCAAAGTGACCGAGCGGTTTATGCTCGAGTTTTTGCACAGCCACACTAACGTGGTGTTCCAGCCGCCGTACAACAGCCCGTGGTACAGTGGGATTAACCCGTATGCCCTCGGCTTTGCGATGTTCCAGGATATCAAACGCATCTGTCAGTCGCCGACGGAAGAGGATAAATACTGGTTCCCGGACATTGCCGGGTCCGACTGGCTGGAGACGCTGCATTTCGCGATGCGCGACTTTAAGGACGAGAGCTTTATCAGCCAGTTTATGTCGCCGAAAATCATGCGTGATTTCCGCTTCTTCACGGTGCTGGACGACGACCGGAATAACTACCTGGAGATTTCGGCGATTCATAACGAAGAGGGGTATCGTGAGATCCGCTCGCGTCTCTCTTCTCAGTACAATCTGAGCAATCTGGAGCCGAATATTCAGGTGTGGAACGTGGATTTACGCGGCGATCGCTCGCTGACGCTGCGCTATATTCCGCACAACCGCGCGCCGCTGGATAAAGGACGTAAAGAGGTGCTCAAGCATGTTCATCGCCTGTGGGGGTTTGACGTGCTGATGGAGCAGCAGAACGAGGACGGTAGCGTGGAGTTGCTGGAGCGGTGTCCGGCGCGGGCTAACACGTTGTGATGGGTGCCGGGTTGACTCTCTGCGGCCTGTTTGCCGGGTGGCGGCTGACGCCTTACCCGGCCTACAAAATGCATCGTCGTCGGGCAAAAAAAACCTCTCGAAAGAGAGGTTTTTTATTTTCAATGACCGTGAATCGCCAAATCGCCCGGCAGATTCTTCTGCATCCGGTGCCAGATCTCGCCACTGTCGTGGCCGTAACGGCGCACCGTTTCGTAAACCTGATCGTGCAGACCTTCGGTGCAGAGCTCACTCAGCTTGTGGTAGAAACCGAGCGCCAGGCTGCGCGCTTCCGGATTGGCGAAGTAATGACGACCAATGCGGGTATAGAGCCCTTTCATGCCGTTGAGGATCAGCCCGTAAATCGGGTTGCCCGAGGCAAACGCCAGACCGCGGAAAATGTTGTAATCCAGCGTCGCGAAGGCATCTGCGTGATCGTCAACCGCAGAGGCGGTTGCCAGCACTTCCAGCGCCTTATCAGGGTGCTGACGGAATGCGGTGCGGATAAAGATGGTGGAAATGTTGGTGCGCACCGACAGCAGATTATCGATCAGCTGCGGAACGCTCTCATGATCGAGACGGGCGAGCGTTTCAAGAATATTCAGACCCGACGTTTCCCAGAAGTTATTCACTTTGGTCGGTTTGCCGTGTTGAATCGTCAACCAGCCATCACGTGCCAGACGCTGAAGAACTTCGCGTAAAGTGGTACGTGTTACGCCAATCAGTTCAGAAAGTTCACGTTCAGCGGGAAGGATCGTTCCAGGGGCGAAACGGTTATTCCAGATGCTTTCAATGATGTACTCTTCAGCGAAACCCGCCGGGCTTTGCGCCTTTATGACCATAGTGAGATTTCCATTACACAGCTTTAGCTAATTCACTCATCATACCAGAGGCTGACAGGCGCAGGTAGCGCAGCGACGCGGGAAAAAAGGGATCGCCGTTTCATTTCTGTTAAATACCCGTCCCCGCTGCGTGACCGTTATTCATGCAAATTGTGCGTATAATAATGTTTTGCTTAACTTTGGCGAGGAAGGAACTCTCTGGTGGAAATGTCTTATGGACGCGCCCTGTGGCGCAATTTTTTAGGCCAGTCTCCCGACTGGTACAAGCTCACGTTACTCACTTTTCTGATCCTCAACCCGCTGGTGTTTATCTTTTCGCCATTTACCGCCGGATGGCTGCTGGTGGCGGAGTTTATCTTCGCTCTGGCGATGGCGCTGAAATGCTACCCGCTGCTCCCCGGCGGGCTGCTGGCGATTGAAGCGGTGTTCATCGGGATGACCAGCGCCGAGCGCGTCAAACACGAGCTGGCCACCAACCTCGAAGTGCTCCTGCTGCTGATCTTTATGGTCGCCGGGATCTACTTTATGAAACAGCTGCTGCTGTTCATCTTCACGCGGTTATTGCTGAGCATTCGGTCCAAAACCGTGCTCTCCCTCTCCTTCTGTCTCGCCGCCGCGTTTCTCTCCGCATTCCTCGATGCGCTGACGGTGGTGGCGGTCGTGATCAGCGTCGCGGTCGGTTTTTACGCCATTTATCATCGCGTGGTGTCGTCTAAACCCGAGAGCGATCTGCAGGATGACAGCCAGATTGAAACGCCGAAGCGCGAGGTGCTGGAACAATTCCGCGCATTCTTGCGCAGCCTGATGATGCACGCGGGCGTCGGTACCGCGCTCGGCGGCGTGATGACCATGGTCGGCGAGCCGCAAAATCTGATTATCGCCAAAGCGGCGGGCTGGAACTTTACAGAGTTCTTCCTGCGCATCGCGCCGGTGAGTGTTCCGGTCTTTTTCTGCGGTTTAGTCACCTGCGTGCTGCTGGAAAAAACCAAAAGCTTCGGGTATGGCGCACAGCTGCCGGGGCCGGTGCGCGACGTGCTGCACGAGTTTGATCTGAAAAGCCGTCGCCAGCGCACGCGTCAGGAGAAGCTGGCCCTGATAGCGCAGGGTGTCATCGGCGTGTGGCTGATCATCGCCCTGGCGTTTCACCTGGCGGAGGTCGGGCTGATTGGCCTGTCGGTGATTATTCTCGCCACCTCGTTTACCGGCGTGACCGATGAACATGCCATCGGCAAAGCTTTTACCGAGGCACTGCCCTTTACCGCCCTGCTGGCGGTGTTTTTTGCCATTGTGGCGGTGATTGTCGATCAGCAGCTGTTTTCGCCGATTATCGACTTTGTTCTGCGGGCGTCTCCAGACTCGCAGCTGTCGCTGTTTTATCTGTTTAACGGCCTGCTCTCATCCATTTCTGATAACGTGTTTGTCGGGTCGGTGTATATCAACGAAGCCAAATCCGCGCTGGAGCATGGCGTTATCAGCATTAATCAGTTTGAGCTGCTGGCGGTGGCGATCAATACCGGCACCAATCTGCCGTCGGTGGCGACACCGAACGGCCAGGCGGCGTTCCTGTTCCTGCTGACCTCGGCGCTGGCCCCGCTGATTCGTCTCTCTTACGGGCGGATGGTGTGGATGGCGCTGCCGTATACGCTGGTATTAACGCTGGTCGGTTTGCTGTGCGTCAAATTTACCCTCATTCCTTATACGCAATGGTTGTTGCATATAGGTATACTGGCCGCGCATTAAGTCCCTGAATTCGGGCAGTTCGCTGCCCGGTTTGACTTTCTGCATTATAAACATCCAATTACGTTTTATTTTGCCAGGTGGATCTGGCGCTTAAAGCGTTTTGGTTTACACTGCGCTTTCTAAGCCTGTTCCAGGGAAATGATTATGTTGCGATTTTTGAACCAGTGCTCTCGCGGTCGCGGAGCGTGGTTGTTGATGGCCCTGACCGCCTTTGCGCTGGAAATGGTAGCGCTGTGGTTCCAGCATGTGATGTTGCTGAAACCTTGTGTGTTGTGTATTTACGAACGTTGTGCGCTGTTCGGCATCATGGGTGCGGGTCTGGTCGGGGCAATTGCGCCGAAATCCCCACTGCGTTATGCCGGGATCGCCATTTGGTTGTACAGTGCCTGGAAAGGCATTGAGCTGGCCTGGCAGCACACTATGATGCAGCTGCATCCGTCGCCATTTATGACCTGCGATTTTGCCGCCCGCTTCCCGAGCTGGCTGCCGCTGGACAAATGGCTGCCGCAGGTGTTTGTTGCCTCCGGTGACTGCTCTGTTCGTCAGTGGGAATTTCTGACGCTGGAGATGCCGCAGTGGCTGGTCGGTATTTTCGTCGCCTACTTCGTGATAGCGCTGCTGGTGCTGATTGCCCAGCCGTTCAAACCGAAAAAACGCGATTTGTTTGGAAGATAAGTGTTTTCTCCCTCTCCCGTGGGAGAGGGCCGGGGTGAGGGCAACAGGCCGCACCGTACACACCGCCCAACCCCCAACAAAAAACCCGCCTCGGCGGGTTTTTTATTTATGCACGTTTAGGATGGTTGAGAATATGGTCTTCCCAGTCCTGCACTTCAGACTCTTTCACCGCAATATGTCTCACCGAGATACGCTCGCCGTGCATCGCCGCTTTTGAGCCCGTCAGCAGCGGGTGCCAGTCCGGCAATCCTTTCCCTTCCGCCAGCAGACGATACGCGCAGGTGTGCGGCAGCCATTCAAAGGTCGGGAGATTGTCGCGGGTCAGCTTGATGCAATCCGGCTCGTACTCGAAACGGCGCTCGTAGTTACGGCACTGACAGGTTTTGATATTCAGCTGCTTGCAGGCAACGTTGGTGAAGTAGATTTCGTCCGTGTCTTCGTCCATCAGCTTGTGCAGGCAGCACTGCCCGCAGCCGTCACACAGCGATTCCCACTCCACGTCGGTCATTTCGTCGAGAGTCTTGCTTTGCCAGAAAGGGGTTTCGCTCATAGGGATGTCCACACGTCAAAAGAAAGCGCACCTTATAACCAGTCTGGCACGTGGATGCAAGTTTTGCCGCCGAATAACGGCGGCAAGGGGGTTTTACAGCACGCGAGTCTTAACGGATTGCCCGTTAAACCCAATCTCCAGTTCGTCGCCGCTGGTCAGCGGGCCGACGCCTTCCGGCGTGCCGGTGAGGATCACATCGCCCGGTTTGAGGGTGAAGTAGCGGCTCATGTAGGCAATCAGCGGCAGGATCTTGTGGATCATGTCTAAAGTGTTGCCCTGCTGACGCACGTCACCGTTAATTTTCAGGCTCAGGGGAGTGTTTTGCGGGTCGGAATGGAATTCGGCGGCCGGGATAAAACCGGAGATCGGGCAGGAATTATCAAAGCCTTTGGCTTTTTCCCACGGCTGCCCCGCCTTCTTCATTTTGCCCTGCACGTCGCGTAAGGTCAGATCCAATGCAACGCCGTAGCCCGCAATCGCTTTCTGCACGTGCTCTTCGGAGGCCTGACGCAGCGTGCCGCCAATCAGCACCGCCAGTTCGACTTCGTGGTGAACCGACCCCAGCCCTTGCGGTAGCGCCAGCGGCTGGCGGATATCGCAGAGCGCCGTTTCCGGCTTGATAAACAACACAGGCTCTTCTGGCACGGCACTGCCCATTTCCTGAATGTGCTTCGCATAGTTGCTGCCGACGCAGACCACTTTGCTCACGGGATAATCCAGTAATGCGCCTTGCCAGTTGTGATGTTGATACATGCTCGTCCCCTAAACGGTTGATATGTCACCCACGGAGTTGGCCGGGGTTATTTTTTTCCGTCACCCGCGAGATGCTGTTTTAATAAATTCTCAGGAGGTGGCGGCAGCTGTAAATAATAGCCCTGTTCTTTCAGCGCGGTTTTCACTTTTTCCAGATCGGCATTCACCAGTTTTTTACGACCATCCAGCGGCAGCAGCATCGCCAGCTGCGGGGCACCGAAGCCTTTCATTAATTCTTCCGGCACGCGGGAAAAATCGTCTTTTTTCTCGACATAAAGATAAGTCTGGTCGCGTTTAGTACTTCTGTAGATCACACAAAACATGTTTTTACTCTGAATTATCGGTGGTTGCTTGCCTCAATATAACAGTGACTATAACATGCCTGATACTCTTCGGAATATCGCAACGAATGTGCTGCGATTAACAGCAAATTGAGTAAGGCCAGGATGTCAAACACGCCCATCGAGCTTAAAGGCAGTAGCTTCACCTTATCAGTGGTTCATTTGCATGATGCAAAACCCGAGGTTATTCGTCAGGCGTTAGAAGACAAAATCGCGCAGGCACCCGCTTTTCTGAAACACGCCCCCGTGGTGGTGAACGTCAGCGGTCTGGACGCGCCTGTGAACTGGCAGCATCTGCAGCAGGCGGTTGCCTCGACCGGGCTGCGAATTGTCGGTATCAGCGGCTGTAAAGATGCCCGACTGAAAGATGAAATCGAGCGCGCCGGTCTGCCCCTTCTCACTGAAGGCAAAGAAAAATCGGCGCGTTCTGTGCCAAAAGCCGCTCCGACTCCCCCACCGCCCGCGCAAAATGTTACCGCTATCACAAAAACGCGAATGATTGATGTGCCGGTTCGTTCCGGTCAGCGCATTTATGCACCAAACTGTGATCTGATTGTGACAAGCCACGTCAGCGCTGGCGCTGAGCTGATTGCCGATGGCAACATTCACGTCTACGGTATGATGCGGGGACGCGCGCTGGCAGGTGCCAGTGGCGATCGGGATGCGCAAATTTTCTGTACTAACCTGACGGCGGAACTGGTTTCCATCGCAGGAGAATATTGGCTGAGTGACAAGATCCCAGCCGAATTTTATGGCAAAGCGGCACGACTGCGTCTGGCAGAGAACGCTTTGACTGTTCAACCGTTGAATTGATCCCTTTTTAACAAGGAATTTCTATGGCACGCATTATTGTTGTGACTTCGGGTAAAGGAGGCGTTGGCAAGACCACCTCCAGCGCGGCCATCGCTACTGGTTTGGCCCAGAAGGGAAAGAAGACAGTTGTTATCGATTTCGATATCGGCCTGCGTAACCTCGACCTGATCATGGGCTGCGAGCGTCGCGTGGTGTATGACTTCGTTAACGTCATCCAGGGTGATGCGACCTTAAACCAGGCGCTTATCAAAGATAAGCGCACGGAAAACCTCTTTATTCTCCCGGCCTCTCAGACGCGCGACAAAGATGCGCTGACCCGTGAAGGCGTGGAGAAAGTGCTCGACGAGCTGAAGAAGATGGAGTTCGACTTTGTGGTCTGCGACTCCCCTGCTGGTATCGAAACGGGCGCGCTGATGGCGCTGTACTTCGCTGACGAAGCCATCATCACCACCAACCCCGAAGTGTCGTCCGTGCGTGACTCCGACCGTATTCTGGGCATTCTGGCGTCGAAATCTCGTCGTGCAGAAAATGGCCAGGACCCGATTAAAGAGCACCTGCTGCTGACCCGCTACAATCCGGGCCGCGTCAACAAAGGTGACATGCTGAGCATGGAAGATGTGCTGGAGATCCTGCGCATCAAACTGGTCGGCGTGATTCCGGAAGATCAGTCTGTGCTGCGCGCCTCTAACCAGGGTGAGCCGGTGATCCTTGATACGATGGCAGACGCGGGTAAAGCCTACGCTGATACCGTTGACCGTCTGCTGGGAGAAGATCGTCCTTTCCGCTTCATTGAAGAAGAGAAGAAAGGTTTCCTCAAACGCCTGTTCGGAGGATAAGTTATGGCATTACTGGACTTTTTTCTCTCGCGGAAAAAAAGCACCGCCAACATCGCGAAAGAGCGACTGCAAATTATCGTTGCGGAGCGTCGCCGCAGCGATGCTGAACCTCACTATTTGCCGCAGCTGCGCAAAGACATCCTGGAAGTGATTTGTAAGTACGTGCAGATCGACCCGGAGATGGTCACCGTGCAGCTTGAGCAGAAGGACGGAGATATTTCGATTCTGGAGCTGAACGTGACGCTGCCGGAAGCGGAAGAGTCGCGTCCGTAGCATTAAAACATGTCGGTTGTAGGCCGGGTAAGCGCAGCGCCTCCCGGCAAATCCCCGGTGGCGCTTCGCTTACCGGGGCTACAAAACCGACATACTCACGCTATTTTTACTGCGGATAGCTTTCCAGCAGGGTTTTCAGACGTTCGCCCATCAGTTCCCCGCGCCAGCCCGCGATCAGTTCCGGCAGGCCATTGTTTGGTTTTAACTTCCAGTGCCAGTTCAGCAGCTGATTGATCTGACGGCGTGACGCCAGCAGTTCCGGACTCACCTTGTTTTCTGTGCCCACTTCCAGCACCAGCGCTTTGATATCTTTAAAGGCTTTGCGATACCCCGGCATATCCATCAGGTTCAGGAGCGGCTCAGGCAGTTGGTCTTCCGGCAGCTCTTGCGCTTTGGCGACCAGCGCCAGCAGGGTTTTGCCGTGGAAGCGGATCTCACTCCCGGACAAACCAATACTGTCCAGCTCGCCCATGCTGCCCGGCATGTAGCGCGCCACGGCCCACAGGTGCTCTTCACGCACTACAAAGTTCACCGCCAGATCGCGCTCGCGCGCTTTGCGCAGACGCCAGTCGGCCAGCAGCTGCAGGCAGGCAAGCTGACGGGTGCGCAGCTGCCAGGCGTTGGTGATATCGCGCCAGGCGTCTTTCGGGTCGAGCACTTCCTGACGACGCTGCTGAGTCATGCGACATTCATTCAGCGCCGCGTCCAGCCAGCCGGCCTCTTCGCACGCTTTCATCAGCTGGCCGCAGATTGGCAGGAGATAAAACACGTCGGCGGCGGCGTAGTCGAGCTGGCGTTCGGTCAACGGACGGGCCAGCCAGTCGGTGCGCGATTCGCTCTTATCCAGCGCAATCCCGGTGTACTCTTCCACCATCGCGGCAAAGCCCCAGGAGAGCGGACGACCGGAGAAAGCAGCCAGGATTTGCGTATCAATCAGCGGCTCTGGCATCACGCCAAAGGTGTTCATGAACACTTCCAGATCTTCACTGCCCGCGTGCAGATATTTGGTGACCGCCGTGTCGAGCAGCAGATCGCGCATCGGCGTCCAGTCCGTGATGCCCAGAGGGTCAATCAGCGAGACCTTTTTGCCGTCGTACATCTGGATCAAACCCAACTGAGGATAGTAGGTTCGCGTACGAACAAACTCGGTATCCAGAGCAATGGCGGGAAAGTCGCGGGTGACGTCGCACAGCGTTGCCAGCTCGTCGTTGGTGGTGATCATCTGGTAATTCAAAACGGTTTCTCTCTGGTTTGCGCCCATAAAAAACGCCGGCTAACCGGCGTGTGATGGCGACTCACTCGAAGCTTAGGCTTTATTGTCCACTTTGGCGCGGGCTTCGTCACGTAATTCTCGTCGTAATATCTTCCCGACGTTCGATTTCGGCAGCTCGGTGCGGAACTCCACCAGCTTCGGCACTTTGTAGCCGGTGAGCTGACGGCGGCAGAAGGCGATCAGTTCGTCTTCGCTCAGCGAGGCGTCTTTTTTGACCACAAAGATCTTCACCGCTTCGCCGCTGCTACCGGACGGCACGCCGACGGCGGCCACTTCCTGCACCCCTTCGTGCTGCATCACCACGTCTTCGATTTCGTTTGGATAGACGTTAAAACCGGAGACCAGAATCATGTCTTTCTTGCGATCGACAATGCGCAGGAAGCCTTCATCGTCCATCACCGCGATGTCGCCCGTATAGAGCCAGCCATCTTTGATGATCTCATCCGTCGCATCCGGGCGCTGCCAGTAGCCGAGCATCACCTGCGGCCCTTTCACGCATAATTCACCCGGCTCGCCGTGCGGCACTTCGTTGCCTTCGTCGTCGACCAGTTTGGCTTCCGTCGACGGTACCGGCAGACCGATGCTGCCGCTGTGATAATCGATGTCGTGCGGATTCACGCTGACCAGCGGCGCGCACTCCGTCAGGCCGTAGCCTTCCAGCAGATACTGCCCGGTAAGCTTCACCCAGCGGTCGGCCACCGCCTGCTGAACCGGCATCCCGCCGCCCGCAGAGAGGTGCAGCGTGGAGAAGTCGAGCTGCTGGAACTCTTTGTTATTCAGCAGCGCGTTGAACAGCGTATTGACGCCAGTCATCGCGGTGAACGGGTATTTCGCCAGCTCTTTCACCAGCCCCGGAATATCGCGCGGGTTGGTGATGAGTAAATTCTGTCCGCCCAGCTCGATAAACAGCAGGCAGTTCATGGTCAGGGCAAAGATGTGATACAGCGGCAGCGCTGTGACGACCAGCTCTTTGCCGCGATGCAGCAGCGGGCCGTAGGTGGCATTCACCTGTTCGAGGTTCGCCAGCATGTTGCGGTGGGTCAGCATCGCCCCTTTGGCGACGCCGGTGGTGCCGCCGGTGTACTGCAGGAAGGCCAGATCCTCTGACACCACTTCCGGTTTCACGTACTGCATGCGATACCCGCTGTGCAGCGCCCGACGGAAGGAGATGGCATCCGGCAGATGGTATTTCGGCACCAGACGCTTCACGTATTTGACGACAAAGTTAACCAGCGTGCCTTTGGCCGTCGAAAGCTGATCGCCCATACGGGTCAGGATCACGTGGCGAACCTGAGTCTTATCGACCACTTTTTCGAGGGTATGGGCAAAGTTGGAGACGATCACGATCGCCGCCGCACCGCTATCATTCAGCTGGTGTTCCAGCTCGCGCGGGGTATAGAGCGGGTTGACGTTCACCACAATCATCCCCGCTCGCAGAATACCGAACAGCGCCACCGGATACTGAAGCAGGTTAGGCATCATCAGCGCGACGCGGTCGCCCTTCTTCAGCCCCAACCCTTCCTGCAAATAGGCCGCAAACGCCCGGCTGCGCTCTTCCAGTTTGCGGAAGGTCATCACTTCGCCCATGTTCACAAACGCAGGCTGATCCGCATAGCGCGAAACCGAGTGCTCAAATAATTCAACCAGGGATTGATAACGGTCAGGATTGATCTCCGCAGGCACATCTGCGGGATAACGGTTAAGCCAAACCTTTTTCAATGCATCACCTCTGAAATGAGTGTTCGTCGTCATCACAACCCCGATAATAAACAGTTCGTTAACATTATATTAACTCAGCGTACCAGTTTATTAATTGTTCGGATTTAAGGTTGCGAAGCGCGTCACTCTTTTTTTTGTGTTTCGTCCGTAAAAAACAGAGACAGCGGCTGAGCCGCTGTCTCTTATCTAAATATAACAGTAACTTACTCGGTAACGATGGTCTGCACCTGCGCCGGGCCCGGGTTGTACCAGCCCCATCCACCGTAGCCGCCATAGCGGTATGGGTGTGGTCCCCACATCCACGGGTCCATTGGCTGCGGTGGCAGCATGACCTGCTGAGTGAGGTGCCAGCGTTTGTAGCCGTTCGCCTGCATGGTCATGAATTTATACGGCGTGTTGCCGATTTTGCCCTGCACCGCACCGGTAATCGGCCCAACGACCGTCACCAGCTGACCGCGGAAATCCACCGGGTCGAGGAAACCGTTCACGTCAGCGTAAATGCGCCCGCGCGACGGTTCGCCGAGAGTCGGTCGTGCGCCGCTGTCCAGCGGTACCGTCGCAATTTCGAGGCGAGTTTTACCCTGCTGGTTCTGGATATCCACCACTTTACCGCCGAAGCGCGCTTCCTGACCGACGTACAGTTCAGGGGCATTCATCACCCGCACCAGATCCTGCTGCGGCGTTGGACTGCTCCCTTTGATCGCGTCAGGAACGGTGACACATCCGCTTAATGCCACAGCGATAGCGCCCGCTATGAAGAGGCGTACAGCCTTAGTTTGAACCGCCATGATGCGACTCCCTTTTCTCAGTGCTTATTACTGAGATTCACGCCCTGCCCGGAAGTTTCTTCCAGGCCACTTCATTTCGTAAATAAACTGGCTCAGCGTGTTCAACGGCCACGGTTTTTCCGGCCGCCAGCAGCTGACAGGCGATCGGCAGCATGTCTTCGGCGTGCGGAAGTAACACCTGACCATCGACTAACGTGAGACCGCTGTCTTTTGCCAGATCCGGCCACGCTGGCCAGCCTGTACCGACTGTAGCCCACTCGTCCGTAAGGTGTTTCAACCGTTCAGCAACGGCCTCAGGTTTGAGCACCGACTCGGTCTCTTCTCCGTGCCAGACGCCCTGCTCATCGCGGGTATATTCCGCCCAGTAGACTTCGCCCATGCGGGCGTCGATCGCGGCGAGGACGCGTGTGGCGCCGGTCATGCGCCATGCGCCCTGCGCCATGGTCGCCAGCGTCGAGACGCCGATCATCGGCAGATCGGCTCCCAGCGCCAGGCCCTGAGCGATACCAATCCCGATACGCACGCCGGTGAAGCTGCCTGGCCCACGGCCAAACGCCAGCGCGTCGAGTTCAGTTAAGGTGGAGTTGCCCTGGTGAAGGATCTCTTTCACCAGCGGCAGAATACGTTGGGTATGTTCCCGGGGGCACTCTTCAAAATGGGCAAAGAGGGAACCGTTATCCCACAGGGCTGCCGAGCAGGCCTCTGTAGCGGTATCAATAGCCAGAATTCGCATGGGTCTCGCGCTCTCGCAATAGTCAGTCACAAAATGGCGCGCATCTTAGCACACCCCGGCGGAAATTACTCCGCCGTTGGGTTCGCCAGGAAACGCACCGCGCGATTAATGTCCCGCGTACGCGGTGCGGGCGGCAGGCTGGCAAGGAATGTCGCGCCGTACGGGCGCATCACCAGGCGGTTATCGCAGATAACCAGTACGCCGCGGTCGTCCGTATCACGGATGAGACGCCCGACGCCCTGTTTCAGGGTAATAACCGCATCCGGCAACTGGACGTCATCAAAGGGATCGCCCCCGCGCAGACGGCAGTCTTCCATCCGCGCTTTCAGGAGTGGATCGTCCGGCGAGGTAAACGGCAGTTTGTCGATGATGACTAATGACAGCGCATCCCCTCGCACGTCCACCCCTTCCCAGAAGCTGCTGGTCGCTACCAGCAGCGCGTTTCCGGCGGTGACAAACTGCTGAAGCAGCTGGCCTTTGCTGGTTTCGCCCTGCAACAGCACGGGTAAGGTCATGGTGGCGCGGAACTGCTCGGCGAGGTCGCGCATCATGGCGTGGGAGGTGCAGAGCATAAAGCAGCGGCCATTGTTGGCCTCGATCATCGGTTTGAGCATCGCCGCCAGCTGTTTCGCCGCGCCCGGCTGGTTCGGCAGGGGTAAATTACGCGGCACGCAGAGCAGCGCCTGGGTTTCGTAATCGAACGGGCTTGGCAGCAGGAGTGAATCCGATTCCTCAATCCCGAGGCGCTCGGTGAAGTGGTGCAGATCGTCATTCACGGAGAGCGTCGCGGAGGTAAAGATCCAGCTCCCCGGTTTCTGCGCCATCACCTCTTTGAATTTATCGGCGACGGTCAGCGGCGTCAGCGCGAGGGTGAACTGGCGCGCGGTGCATTCATACCAGTAGCTAAAGCCGGGCTGGTTGATCTCTTTCAGGCGTTTCAGACGTGAGCGGTAGAGCGTGGCGCGCTCAAAGGCGGCGTCGAGCAGTGCGCTGCGCCCGAGCGACAGTTTGGCGACGTCGTAGCACAGCTCCAGCGCATCATCGAGCAAGAGCAGCGCGCGCTGGATGTTGCTGTCGACTAACAGCTCGCGCAGGTTTCCGCGATAGCCGGGCTCGCCCAGCTGCATACGGAAATCCTGCGCGCTTTGCGCCAGGCGATCGGCGCATTTTTGCAGCTGTTGGGTGTCGCGCAGTTCGGTGCGATAGGCGATAGTGAAATCTTTGGCAAGATCCTGAAGCTGGCGGCTGGAGAGCGACTGACCAAAATACTGGCTGGCGATATCCGGTAGCTGATGGGCTTCATCGAAGATCATCACTTCGGCCTCCGGGATCAGTTCGCCGAACCCGCCGTCTTTGACCACCATATCGGCCAGGAACAGATGGTGGTTCACCACCACCACGTCGGCGTCCATCGCCGTTTTGCGCGCTTTGACGACAAAACAATCTTTATACAGCGGGCAGTCGCTGCCGAGGCAGTTGTCGTTGGTGCTGGTCACGAGTGGCCACGCCGGGGAATCTTCGGCGACGCTGGCGCAGGTGCTGATATCCCCGTCAGTGGTCTGGTTAGCCCAGGCGCGGAGAATGATCACATCGCTCAGGGTGTTGACCGGCAGATCGCCCCCGGCCAGCGCCTGCTGTTCGAGGCGCTCCAGACAGAGATAGTTCGAGCGCCCTTTCAGGAGCGCCAGTCGGCCTTTGTATTTCAGGGCTTTTGCCACCGTCGGCAGATCGCGGCTGTAGAGCTGATCCTGCAACGCTTTCGAGCCGGTCGAGATGATCACTTTCTTCTTCGCGCGCAGCGCAGGGGCGAGATAGGCGTAAGTTTTGCCCGTCCCGGTTCCCGCCTCGACCACCAGCGACTGGGTATTTTTGATGGCGCGGGTGACCGCTTCTGCCATGTGTCGTTGCGGCTCGCGCGGTTTAAAACCGGGAATCGCCTGCGCTAACTGACCGTCTGCTGAAAAATCGTCTGCCACGTTGCTCTCTCACTGTATTTTTGCACAGGGATTATGTCAGCCCGCCCTCTCCTGTGCCAGTCGAAATAGACGTTGACGGAACATTATGGCAGTCTTGCGGCCTGAAGCCATTTATGAGGAAAGGTTTATGACAATTGTGCGCATTGATGCCGAAGCCCGCTGGTCTGACGTGGTGATTCACAACCAGACGCTCTATTACACCGGTGTACCGGAAAACCTGGACGCCGATGCGTTCGAGCAAACGGCCAACACGCTGGCGCAAATTGACGCGATTCTGGAAAAACAGGGCAGCGATAAATCCCGCATTCTGGATGCGACCATTTTCCTGGCGAATAAAGACGATTTCGCGGCGATGAATAAAGCCTGGGATGCCTGGGTCGTCGCGGGTCACGCGCCTGTACGCTGTACGGTACAGGCCACGCTGATGAAGCCGCAGTATAAAGTTGAAATCAAGATAATCGCGGCGGTGTAAGACGATTACTCGTCTTCTTCGTCATCCTCGAAACGCGCCACGATCCGATCGCCGGTATGGGTGGCGCGAATTTCCTGGGCGACGGTGGTAATCGCTTCGCCGCTGCTCATCCCATTGGACATCAGCTCCTGAATTCGCTCGACCGCTTTTTGCTGCTGTTCGTGACTGAGGGAAGGTAAACCTGCAAACATGATCAACTCCTGCTAAATTATCTGCGCTAATACATTCACGCAGCCCGGTAGTATGCCACACATGAACCCGTTACCCCCTACTGTCATTTCATTACCCTGGCGTCAAGACGCCGCCGAATTCTGGTTTTCGCGCGTAAGCCATCTCCCGTGGGCGATGCTGTTGCACTCGGGGCTCGCGGATCATCCCTATAGCCGCTTTGATATTCTGGTCGCCGACCCGCTCACCACGCTTCTGACGCACGGCGACACCACGCGTATTTCGTCAGACGCTGAACGTGTCTGCGACGATGATCCGCTGTCACTGCTGGAACGCGAACTGAGCGCCCTGCCTTTCACCGCCACAGCGAATGCGGATCTGCCCTTCCAGGGCGGCGCGCTGGGGCTGTTTGGCTACGATTTAGGCCGTCGATTTGAAGCTTTGCCCAACCATGCAGAAGAGGATATTTCCCTGCCGGATATGGCCGTGGGGCTGTACGACTGGGCGGTGATTGTCGATCACCACAAGAAAACCGTTTCCCTGCTCAGCCACACCGACGCCCACGCGCGGCTGGCGTGGTTAGAGGCGCAACAGCCCGTTTCACTCTCTCATTTTACCTTAACTTCCGCCTGGCGATCCAACATGAGCGCCGACGCGTACGCCGATAAATTCCGGCAGGTGCAGGCGTATCTGCACAGCGGGGATTGTTATCAGGTGAACCTCGCCCAGCGTTTTCAGGCGAGTTACACGGGTGACGAGTGGCAGGCGTTTACGCGTCTTAATGCCAGCAACCGTGCGCCGTTCAGCGCCTTTTTACGTCTGGAACAAGGCGCAGTGCTGAGTTTGTCGCCGGAGCGCTTTATCCATCTTGCAGACGGCACCATTCAGACCCGGCCCATTAAAGGCACCCTGCCGCGCCTGGCGGAGCCTGAAGCGGATAAGCAACAGGCGGAGAAACTCGCCGCGTCACCGAAAGATCGCGCCGAGAATCTGATGATTGTCGATCTGATGCGTAACGATATTGGCCGCGTGGCAGAGCCTGGCAGCGTGCGCGTGCCTGAGTTGTTTGTCGTGGAGCCGTTCCCGGCGGTGCATCATCTGGTCAGCACCATTACGGCAAAACTTCCTCCCAACCGTTCGGCCTGCGATCTGCTGCGCGCCGCGTTTCCTGGCGGGTCGATCACCGGCGCACCGAAAGTGCGCGCCATGCAGATTATCGATGAGCTTGAGCCGCATCGCCGTAACGCCTGGTGCGGCAGCATCGGCTATCTGAGCCTGTGCGGCACGATGGATACCAGCATTACCATCCGCACCCTGACGGCCTGCGACGGGCAGCTATACTGCTCGGCGGGCGGCGGGATTGTGGCCGACAGCCAGTGCGCCGCGGAATATCAGGAAACCTTTGATAAAGTGAATCGCATCCTGCATCAACTGGAGAATTAACGTTTGGATACCCACGATCTGACCCTGGATGATTTTCTGTCGCGCTTTCAGCTTTTGCGCCCGCAGGTAAACCGCGACGCGCTGAACAGCCGCCAGGCGGCGGTGCTGATTCCGGTGGTGCGCCGCGAACAGCCAGGATTGTTACTCACCAAGCGCTCGTCGCATCTGCGTAAGCACGCCGGTCAGGTGGCGTTTCCCGGCGGGGCGGTGGATGCGTCTGACGCCTCACTGATTGCCGCCGCGCTGCGCGAAGCTCAGGAAGAGGTGGCGATCCCGCCGGAAGCCGTTGAAGTGATTGGCGTGCTACCGCCGGTGGACAGCGTGACCGGTTTTCAGGTGACACCGGTGGTGGGGATTATCCCGCCTAATCTGCACTATCACGCCAGCGAAGATGAAGTGGCGGCGGTGTTTGAAATGCCGCTGGCGGAAGCCCTGCGTCTCAGTCGTTATCATCCGCTGGATATTCAACGTCGTGGACACGATCACCGGGTGTGGTTGTCGTGGTATCAGCATTATTTTGTCTGGGGCATGACGGCGGGCATTATCCGTGAGCTGGCGCTGCAAATCGGCCTGAAACCTTGACTATACTTTACATTCCGATTTTTTCTGCGCCTTTGCGAGTGACGTCGCATCATTAGTAAATCAGGGGTTATTCATTAGTTTAATTCATGTGAATAGTTCAGCCGACCTGGTGGTTCCCTCTTACACTATGCGCAGTTATAACATCGTTACTGGAACCCCGGTAACCCTGTCAGGAGTGAGAAAGTGATTAGTATATTCGACATGTTCAAAGTGGGGATTGGCCCGTCTTCTTCCCACACTGTAGGCCCAATGAAGGCCGGTAAACAGTTCGTCGATGATCTGGTCGAAAAAGGATTACTGGAAAGCACTACCCGCGTGGCCGTTGATGTTTACGGTTCGCTCTCTTTAACGGGTAAGGGCCACCACACCGATATCGCCATTATTATGGGTCTGGCAGGTAACATGCCGGACACAGTGGATATTGACGCCATTCCGGCGTTTATCCGCGACACTGAAACACGCGGTCGTCTGCTACTGGCTAACGGCAAGCATGAAGTGGATTTCCCCCACGACGACGGCATGCGTTTCCGTAGCGACAACCTGTCGCTGCATGAAAACGGCATGCAGATCCACGCCTTCAACGGCGACAAAGTCATCTACAGCAAAACCTACTACTCCATCGGCGGTGGTTTTATCGTCGACGAAGAGCATTTTGGCAAAGATACGGCGGGTGACGTGAACGTCCCTTACCCGTTTAAATCCGCGCAAGAGATGCTGGATTACTGCAAACAGACCGGCCTGTCCCTCTCCGGCATGGTGATGCAGAACGAACTGGCGCTGCACAGCAAAAAAGAGATCGAAGACTATTTTGGCAACGTGTGGCAGACCATGCAGGCCTGTATCGATCGCGGGATCAACACCGAAGGCGTGCTGCCTGGGCCACTGCGCGTACCGCGTCGTGCCTCTGCCCTGCGCCGTATGCTGGTCACCACCGATAAGTTCTCCAACGACCCGATGAACGTGGTTGACTGGGTGAATATGTTTGCGCTGGCGGTGAACGAAGAAAACGCCGCCGGTGGCCGCGTGGTCACCGCTCCGACCAACGGCGCATGCGGTATCGTTCCTGCGGTGCTGGCCTATTACGATCACTTTATCGAGCCGGTGACACCGGATATCTACATCCGCTACTTCCTCGCATCCGGTGCGGTGGGCGCATTGTATAAAATGAATGCCTCTATTTCCGGTGCCGAAGTGGGCTGTCAGGGTGAAGTGGGCGTTGCCTGCTCCATGGCGGCAGCGGGTCTGTCTGAACTGCTGGGCGCGAGCCCTGAGCAGGTATGCGTGGCCGCGGAAATCGGCATGGAGCATAACCTCGGTCTGACCTGTGACCCGGTTGCGGGCCAGGTGCAGGTGCCGTGCATCGAGCGTAACGCGATCGCCTCGGTAAAAGCGATCAACGCCTCACGCATGGCGATGCGCCGCACCAGCGAACCGCGTGTGTCGCTGGATAAGGTCATCGAAACCATGTACGAAACCGGTAAAGACATGAACGCCAAATACCGTGAAACTTCACGCGGCGGTCTGGCAATTAAGGTGCAGTGCGACTAAGCACGCCATTGATTATTCTCTCTCGCCCATCTGCAACGGATGGGCGATATTTATTCGCTTTCTCGTCACCGTAACATTTCCCCACTACACTTTCTGTGTTGCCCTGGCTCCTGTGCTGGCGGCTTATCGAGCCCCCTTTCATGCAGAATGCGCAAAGGATCATTAAAAGCTATCGCCGAAACCGCATTATGGTCTGTGTGCTGGTGGCTTTTATTACGCTCTTTCTGACTCTCGGCATTCGGTTTATTTCACAGCGCAATTTAAATCAGGAACGTATTCACACCTTTGTCAGCCACTCGGTGAATGCGCTGGATAAGATCCTGCTGCCGCTGCAGGCGGGCCGGGAAACCTTACAAGCCCTGGTCGGCGCGCCCTGCCCTGACGCCCATCTGACGCTGCGTAAAAGGGCCGCAACCCTGCAAACCGTGCGTTCTATCGCCCTGATTAAAGACGGTATTCTTTACTGCTCCAGCATATTTGGCGATCGCGATGTTCCCATTCGTCAGGTGCAGCCCGATCTGCCCTCCAGCCAGCCGCAGTTGGTTCTGTCGACGGACAAATCGCTGCTCAAAGGCAGCCCGATTTTGATCCAGTGGTATCCGGTTTCCGACAGCGGGGAAGATGGCGTGATGCAGATTGTGAATATCGATCTGATCACCAAAATGATGCTCGAGCCGCAGCGCCCGCTGATCACCGACGTCAGCCTGAACGTCGGGAACAAATTCCTGCGCTACGGGCAGAATGTCACCGACTCGCTGGCGTTCACTCAGGACACCATGATCCTGAGCCAGACCTCAGGCCATTTCCCCTTTACCATCACCGTCAGCGGGCCGGGAGCCAGCGAACTGGCGCTGATGAATCTCCCCTCTCAGCTTCCGCTTGCCGTCTTGCTGAGCCTGCTGCTGGGCTATATCGCCTGGTTTGCCACCGCCAGCCGCATGAGTTTTACCTGGGAAATTAACCTCGGATTAGCCGCACGCGAGTTCGAGCTGTTCTGCCAGCCGTTGCTCAACGCCCGGACGCAGAAATGCGTCGGGGTGGAGATCCTGCTGCGCTGGAATAACCCTCGCCAGGGCTGGATATCGCCGGACGTATTTATCCCGCTGGCGGAGGAACACAATCTGATTGTGCCTCTGACGCGCTACGTGATTATGGAAACCGTCCGCCAGATTGGCTATTTCCCGGCGAACAAGGGGTTTCATATCGGGATTAACGTCGCGGCCAGCCACTTCCGCAACGGCGTGTTGCTCCAGGATCTGAACCGCTACTGGTTCAACGCCCGCCCGAAACAGCAGCTAATCATTGAACTCACCGAGCGGGACGCGCTACTGGATGTGGATTATCGCATTGTGCGCGAGCTGCATCGCAAAGAGGTCAAACTGGCGATTGACGATTTCGGCACCGGCAACAGTTCCCTGTCGTGGCTGGAAAAACTGCGTCCGGATGTGCTGAAAATTGATAAGTCTTTCACCACCGCGCTGGGTACCGATGCGGTGAATTCGACGGTGACGGATATCATTATTGCCCTGGGGCAGCGGCTGAATATTGAACTGGTGGCGGAAGGCGTGGAGACACAGGAGCAGGCGCGTTACTTACGCCATCATGGGGTCAATATTTTGCAGGGATTTTTGTATGCGCGGCCGATGCCGCTGAAAGATTTTCCGCAGTGGCTGGCGGAGAGTTCGCCTCCGCCAGCCCCGCGTAACGGGCACGTGATGCCCGCTATGCCGTTACATTAAGCCTGATTACTCTTCTTCGTCGTGGGCGGACTGCTCTTTAACAATACGCACCATGTCTACCCGGTAATCATTCGCCTGCATGATAGTGATCTGCAGCGGCGGGAGTTCAATGATATCGCCGACGCGCGGGATTTGACCGTTCACGGCAATCACTAAACCGGCCACGGTCGCGATATCTTCTTCGTCGTTGATGACGTTATCGAGACCCAGCGTATGCTGCAGGGCGTGCAGGTCGGTGGTGCCTTTGACCAGCCAGCCGTCGCCATCGGCCACGATCTCTGGCGTTTCATCGGCGTCAGGGAACTCACCGGCAATTGCTTCCAGCACGTCCAGCGGGGTCACCAGACCCTGCACCACGCCAAATTCGTTGGTGACGATAACGAAGCTACCGCGGGCACGACGCAGGACGCCAAGCAGGTTGATCGGGTCCAGGGTTTCCGGCACCACAATCGCCGGGGAGGCCGCGGCAATCGCTTCGACGTTCACGCCCTCTTCCAGCGCCACCAGCATCTCTTTAGCACGCACCACACCGATGATCTCATCCAGCTCACCGCGACACACCGGGAACAGGCTGTGCGGCGAAGAGAGCAACTGCTGGCGAATTTCATCCACCGTCAGGTTGGCATCGACCCAGCTGATTTCACCGCGTGGTGTCATGATGCCGCGCAACGAGCGGGAAGCCAGGGAGAGGACGCCGTTAATCATGTAACGCTCTTCTTCCACAAACGCGCCTTCCGGCACCGGGACCGGGTTACGGTTCGCGGTTTCCGGCTGGACGTTGGTCTGACGACGACCGCCCATCAGACGCAGGATGGCGTCAGCGGTACGGGCGCGCAGCGGCTGATTGGACTGCTGTTTAATGAAGTTGCGGCGCGCAATCTGGTTAAACAGCTCGATAATGATCGAGAAGCCAATCGCGGCGTACAGGTAGCCTTTTGGAATATGGAAGCCGAAACCTTCTGCAACGAGGCTCAGACCGATCATCAGCAGGAAGCTCAGACACAGCACCACGACCGTTGGATGTTCGTTCACAAAACGGGTCAGCGGTTTAGACGCCAGCAGCATCACGGCCATCGCAATCACGACAGCGGCCATCATCACCGGCAGGTGGTTCACCATGCCGACGGCGGTAATCACCGCATCCAGGGAGAAGACGGCGTCGAGCACTACGATCTGCGCAACCACCACCCAGAAACTCGCATAGCCTTTACCGTGTCCATCGTCGTGTTGTCGGTTTTCCAGCCGTTCATGCAACTCGGTTGTCGCTTTGAACAGCAGGAAGAGTCCCCCCACCAGCATGATCAAATCACGGCCGGAGAAGGTGAAATCCATCACGGTGAACAGCGGTTTGGTCAGGGTGACCATCCACGAAATAACGGACAGCAGCGCAAGACGCATGATCAGCGCCAGCGAAAGGCCGATTAAACGCGCTTTGTCGCGCTGTTTTGGCGGCAGCTTATCCGCAAGGATGGCGATAAACACCAGGTTGTCGATACCGAGAACAATCTCAAGAACAACCAGCGTGAGTAATCCCACCCAGATTGACGGGTCCATTAAGAATTCCATGACAAGCTCCTGCTAAAGGAATGACTAAACGGCGCCCCGAAAAGCATGGGCGAAATGACGGTAGACGTGTGTAATGAGTGGCGAGGTTCGCCGGCGTGCGAGGCGCAAAATGGCCTGGAAGATGACTGACGTCGGTGACGATCCATACAGTGGGCTGTAGCCCTATACTCCTGGTTATTAAACGGAGGCTAAACATATCAGAGACAATGGCTTTTTAGCAAAGATTTACTTTCCTTTGCAAAGATCTGTTACAGAGTCGATTTTCATTTGAGATAAATCTCGTCTGCGTAGCTAAATTACGGATCTTCATCACATAAATTATTTTTTCACTATCTAAAATAATTCCCGGAAGTCTTCGTTAATTTAACTCTAACCCTTTATCTGAATCGATTCGGTGCGCCGGGGAAGATTCTCAGTACAACTGCCTGGCAGTTGTATTCATGATAATAAAAGGAGGTAGCAAGTGACCATTGCTATTGTAATAGGCACACATGGTTGGGCTGCAGAGCAGTTACTCAAAACCGCAGAGATGCTGTTGGGTGAGCAGGAAAACGTTGGCTGGATCGATTTCGTCCCTGGCGAAAACGCTGAAACGCTGATCGAAAAATACACGGCTCAGCTGGAGAAACTGGATACCCGTAGCGGGGTGCTGTTTCTCGTTGATACATGGGGTGGCAGTCCGTTTAACGCCGCCAGCCGCATTGTCGTCGATAAAGAGCATTATGAAGTTGTCGCGGGCGTCAACATTCCTATGCTGGTCGAAACGCTGATGGCGCGTGACGACAACCCGAGCTTTGACGAACTGGTCGCTCTGGCTGTCGAAACCGGTCGCGAAGGCGTGAAAGCGCTGAAAGCGAAACCGGCAGAGAAACCTGCCCCGGTCGCTGCCGCCGTGAAAGCCGCGGTTCCCACTAAACCGATGGGCGCGAACGATTACATGGTGATCGGGCTGGCGCGTATTGATGACCGTTTAATCCACGGCCAGGTGGCAACGCGCTGGACCAAAGAGACCAACGTGAAACGCATTATCGTCGTCAGCGACGAAGTGGCCGCCGATCACGTTCGTAAAACCCTCCTCACCCAGGTTGCTCCTCCGGGCGTTACCGCACACGTCGTGGACGTCGCCAAGATGATCCGCGTGTATAACAACCCGAAATATGCCGGTGAACGCGTCATGCTCCTGTTCACCAACCCGACAGACGTTGAGCGCGTGGTGGAAGGCGGCGTGAAAATCACCTCCGTAAACATCGGTGGTATGGCTTTCCGTCAGGGCAAAACGCAGGTAAACAACGCGATTTCCGTCGATGAAAAAGATATCGAAGCCTTCAATAAGCTGAATGCACGCGGTATTGAACTGGAAGCCCGTAAGGTTTCCACGGATCAGAGACTGAAAATGATGGATTTGATCGGCAAGGTTGGGAAATAACCCAGGCGCTGATTTTTCACATAAAGCTTATGTTATAGGAGAAGTACAATGGAGATTACCACTCTTCAGATTGTGCTGGTGTTCATCGTCGCGTGTATTGCGGGTATGGAATCCGTACTTGATGAATTTCAGTTCCACCGCCCACTGGTGGCCTGTACGTTGATTGGCGCCGTTCTCGGCGATATGAAAACCGGTATTATCATCGGTGGTACGCTGGAAATGATCGCCCTGGGCTGGATGAACATCGGTGCGGCAGTTGCGCCTGATGCGGCGCTGGCGTCCATCATTTCTACGGTTCTGGTTATTGCCGGACACCAAAGCATCGGTGCCGGTATCGCACTGGCAATCCCACTGGCAGCAGCAGGCCAGGTTCTGACCATCATCGTTCGTACTATTACCGTGGCCTTCCAGCACGCGGCGGATAAGGCGGCAGATAATGGCAACCTGACGGCGCTCTCGTGGATCCACGTCTCGTCCCTGTTCCTGCAGGCCATGCGTATCGCTATCCCTGCGGTTATCGTTGCCATCTCTGTCGGTACCAGCGAAGTGCAGAGCATGCTGAACGCGATTCCAGAAGTCGTGACCGGCGGTCTGAACATCGCGGGTGGCATGATCGTGGTCGTCGGTTATGCGATGGTCATCAACATGATGCGCGCAGGCTACCTGATGCCGTTCTTCTACCTCGGCTTTGTTACCGCGGCGTTCACTAACTTCAACCTGGTTGCTCTGGGTGTGATTGGTGCGGTGATGGCGATTCTGTACATCCAGCTGAGCCCGAAATATAACCGCGTCGCGGGTGCACCAGCGCAGGCTGCTGGTAGCAACGATCTCGATAACGAACTGGACTAGCAGGTGAGCGAAATGGTTGATATGACAAAAACTACCACCGAGAAAAAACTCACTCCGGGTGATATTCGTGGCGTATTCCTGCGTTCGAATCTGTTCCAGGGTTCATGGAACTTCGAACGTATGCAGGCGCTGGGCTTCTGCTTCTCCATGGTACCGGCGATTCGACGCCTGTATCCGGAAAACAACGAAGCACGTCGCCAGGCGATTAAACGTCACCTGGAATTCTTTAACACCCACCCTTATGTTGCGGCTCCGGTTCTGGGCGTAACTCTGGCGATGGAAGAGCAGCGTGCAAACGGCGCAGAGATTGACGATGGTGCCATCAACGGTATCAAAGTCGGTCTGATGGGTCCGCTGGCAGGCGTGGGCGACCCAATCTTCTGGGGTACCGTACGTCCGGTCTTCGCGGCACTCGGCGCGGGTATCGCGATGAGCGGCAGCCTGCTCGGCCCACTGCTGTTCTTCATTCTGTTCAACGCAGTCCGTCTGGCGACCCGTTACTACGGCGTGGCTTACGGCTACCGTAAAGGTGTCGATATCGTTTCTGATATGGGCGGCGGCTTCCTGCAGAAACTGACTGAGGGGGCGTCCATTCTCGGCCTCTTTGTCATGGGGGCCCTGGTGAACAAGTGGACGCACGTGAACATCCCGCTGGTGGTGTCGACCATCACCGGTCAGGATGGACAAACGCGTGTGACCACCGTGCAGACCATCCTCGACCAGCTGATGCCGGGCCTGGTGCCGCTGCTGCTGACCTTCGCCTGTATGTGGCTGCTGCGTAAGAAAGTGAACGCCCTGTGGATCATCGTTGGCTTCTTCGTCATCGGTATCGTGGGTTACGCTATCGGCCTGCTGGGTCTGTAAGTTTTCGCTTTATCCACCGGGGGCTTGCCCCCGGTTTTTTTATTCTGGAGGACGAATGACGGTTACGGATATCGTACTGGTTCTGTTTATTGTTGCCCTTCTGGCGTACGCCATTTACGACGAATTCCTGATGCCCCGCCGCCACGGCGAGACACTGCTCTCCATCCCCCTCCTGCGTCGCGGTCGGGTTGATGCTTTTATCTTCGCGGGTCTGCTCGCCATTCTGATTTACAACAATGCCATGAGCCACGGTGCATTATTAACCACATGGTTATTATGTGCGCTGGCATTAATGGCGATTTATCTCTTCTGGATCAGAGCGCCGAAGATCCTCTTCAAACGTCATGGCTTTTTCTTCGCCAATGCGTGGATAGAATATAACCGTATTAAAGAGATGAATTTATCCGAGGACGGCGTGCTGGTCATGCAATTAGAGCAGCGCCGCCTGCTCATCCGGGTGAAGAATATTGATGACCTCGAGAAGATATACAAATTAATGGTTAAAACTCAATGAGTTAAATTTATAGCAACGGCTATATATTGTCTCTTTTCGCGGCGAGCAATATATAGCCACAGCTATATTCCCGCCTGAATTAACTTATATTTATTAACGTTATTCTCACCAATAAATCTAAATGAAAATCGTTATCAACAAGTTAATGGAATAATACCTTCCTGTTGTTGTTTTATATTCTCAAAATATGTTAAGGTTGCGCCCGTCGTTGGGGAGTAGCCGATTTCCCGTCCCAGGGAAATGTACGTGTCAACATACTCGTTGAAAAACGTGGTGCGTACGGATCGCTTTCTGCACAGATTCTGTGCATTGAGGTCAGGCGAGACCATAGATACATCAACTGCTGTTTACTGGGGGCAGTGATGTGTCATATGGATATCCCCGGTCTGGACGCTTTAAATGAATATCTCCGCTACGATCCTTCTCGCTTTCGGCATGTCCATGGACGCTTTCGCGGCCTCAATGGGTAAAGGTGCCACGCTCCACAAACCAAAATTCTCTGAAGCCCTGCGCACGGGTCTTATTTTCGGCGCTATCGAAACCCTCACCCCGCTTATCGGCTGGGGACTTGGCATGCTCGCCAGCCAGTTTGTGCTGGAGTGGAACCACTGGATTGCCTTTATCCTGCTGGCGTTCCTCGGCGGGCGAATGGTGATTGAAGGGTGTCGCGGAAGTACAGCTGAAGACGAAGCGCCGATTCACCGCCACGGTTTCTGGCTGCTGGTGACCACCGCGATTGCCACCAGCCTGGATGCGATGGCCGTCGGCGTCGGTCTGGCGTTCCTGCAGGTGAATATCATCGCCACCGCGCTGGCTATCGGCTGTGCCACGCTGATCATGTCGACGCTGGGAATAATGGTCGGTCGCTTTATCGGCCCGCTGTTAGGTAAGCGAGCCGAAATCCTGGGCGGTATCGTGTTAATCGGGATTGGCGGACAGATCCTCTGGTCGCACTTCTACGGTTAACCCTCGCGCTGCCAGCAGTGAAGACTGAAATCTGTCTGGCAGCGAAACACCTCTTGTTTCCCTAAAGTTTCCCATACTTCCGGTTTTGCCCGCCACGCGAACGGCGTCATCTGGAGCAGCGCCACCGCCTCCTCGCCTGTCAGTGTCATTTCGTAGCCCAATGACTGCTCATGCTTCAACGCAAAACCGGCCAGTTGTTCGGAATGCGGGGCATGCAGGCGCACTTCGTCGTAAATCAGTCCTTTCATTTCCATCAGGTGTTTCGGCCCCGGTGTCACGGTGATCACCCATCCGCCCGGTTTGACGACCCGCGCCAGCTCTTCTGCTTTACACGGGGCGTAGATACGGATAATCGCATCCTGGCTGGCCTCTTCAAACGGCAGACGATGGCTCGAGGCCACACAAAATGTCACCTGCGGATAGCGCTTCGCCGCGGCGCGAATGGCCGATTTAGAGACATCCAGCCCCACCGTTTCGGCGCCTTTGCTTTTCGCCACCTCCGCGAAGGCTGCTGTGTAGTAGCCTTCTCCGCAGCCGATATCCAGAATCGACGTGGCGTTCTCTTCCATCACCGTGGCGAGCCGTTCAGCCACGGCATCACGCAGCGGCTGATAATGACCGGCGTCGAGAAACGCGCGACGCGCCTGCATCATCTCAGCGGAATCTCCCGGATCCCGGGAGCGTTTGTGCTGAACGGGCAGCAAATTCACATAGCCTTCTTTCGCCTTGTCAAACCGGTGCCCCTGCGGACAGGTATAGCTATTGTGTTCGTGCGTCAGCAGCGCGTGGCATAAGGGACAACTGAATGACATGGTAACTCCAGGCAATATCAAAGGGCGAAAGTGTACCGCTATTCGCCCTGGTATAAAACGCCTGGCTTAGCGCATCACGATAAGATGGTTAGAATCAGGTGGCAGGCCGTCGGGTTCGACGTTTTCAATGCGCAAAACATCGCCCATAATCTGGCTGAACACGGGTGCCGACACCGCCCCGCCGTAATAGCTGCCGTTTTGCGGATCGTTGATGACTACCGCGAGGGCAAACATCGGATGGCTGGCCGGCGCCACGCCTGCCGTGTAGGCCACGTATTTATCGACATACTTGCCATCGTCGCCAATCTTTTTCGCGGTGCCGGTTTTGATCGCCACGCGATAATCGCGCACCGCCGCTTTGATGCCCCCGCCGCCCGGCAGCGCGACGCTCTCCATCATATGTTCGACCTGATGGACAATCTCCTCCGGCATCACCTGGTGGCCCATCACCGGCGGATCGATGCGTGTAATCGACAGCGGGCGTTCCAGGCCGTAGCTGCCGATGGTGGCGTAAACGTGCGCCAGCTGCAGCGGTGTAACCATCAAACCGTAGCCAAAGGCAAAGGTCGCGCGGTCGAGCTGACTCCAGAATTTACGCTGCGGCAGCAGGCCGCTGCTCTCCCCCGTCAGCCCAAGTCCGGTGCTTGAGCCAAAACCGAAGCCCTGATAGGTATCCAGCAGGTGCTGAATGGGCATCGCCAGCGACAGGCGCGACACGCCCGTATCGCTCGATTTTTGTAAAATGCCGGTCAGGGAGAGTTCAGGATAATAGCCGACGTCGCGGATCCGGTGACCATCCAGCGTGTACGGATGCGTATCAATGACGCTGTCCGGTTTCACCAGGCCCTGCTGAAGCGCCGTCATCAGTACCAGCGGTTTGACCGTGGAACCGGGCTCGAAGGTGTCGCTGATCGCCCGATTGCGGAAATCGTTTAGCGTCGCCCCTTCGCGGTTGTTCGGGTTGAAGTCCGGGAAACTCGCCATCGAGAGGATTTCCCCGGTCTGGACGTTAATCAACACCGCCGCACCGGATTCGGCTTTGTTCCACGCCACGGCGTTATCCAGCGCATCTTCGGTGATGGTTTGTAGCCGCTCGTCGATACTGAGCTGAATGTTATGCGCCGGAACCGGCGAGACTTCTGTCAGGTTCTCAATGACGTGGCCGTAGCGGTCTTCCCTTACCCGTCGAACGCCCGGTTTGCCGGTTAGCTGGGCGTTAAAGCTCTTTTCAACGCCCTCAATCCCCTGCCCGTCGATGTTGGTAAAGCCGAGCAGATTGGCGGCCACGTGTCCCGCAGGATAAAAGCGGCGCGATTCGTCGCGCAGGTTAATCCCCGGTAAGTTGAGTTTGTCGATCCACTGGGCCTGGGAGGGGTCCACCTGACGGGCCAGGTAGATAAAACGCCCCTGAGGACTGGCATTGATTCGCGCGGCCAGGCTGCTGAGGGAGATATGCAGGGCATTCGCCAGGGCCTGCCAGCGGTCGTCAAAGCCGACGCCCCCTTTGGCGAGAACCGTTTTCGGGTCGGCCCACACGGCCTGAACCGGGACACTCACCGCCAGCGGACGGCCCTCACGATCGGTGATCATCCCGCGCGGCGCGTTTATCGCCACTTCGCGCAGGGAGCGCATATCTTCCTGTTTCACCAGGTTGTCAGGCTTGATGATTTGTAACCAGGCGACGCGGCCCAGAAGGAAGGTCAGGCTGCCTAAAATGGCGATGCAAAGCAGGACAAAACGCGCCGGGGTGAAATTTCCGGCAGGAGGAGTAGTTTTCTTTTTCACCCGAGCTCCAGGTCTGATAAACAACGCCCTGATTTAACGGGAAAAACGTGACTTTTGGTGCGAAAACAATGCTTCTAACCTCGTAGCTTTGCAACAAACTACTAACAGAAGCTAAAGAGGTAACATTTTGAAAGAAGAGGATTAAAAAAGCCCCGCACAGGCGAGGCTTGATGTCTGAGAGCGAAACGCTTAAGCGTTTCTGAATCAGCAGGGATTCGATCAGATAGCGGTTACGTTAACAGCAGCCGGACCTTTCTGGCCGTCCTGAATTTCGAACTCAACGTTCTGGCCTTCAGCCAGAGTTTTGAAGCCGTTACCCTGGATTGCAGAGAAGTGTACGAACACATCTTTGCTGCCGTCAGCAGGAGTAATGAAGCCAAAACCTTTAGACTCGTTGAACCACTTAACTTGACCTTTAATCTTTGCCATTTGCAAAATTCCTTAGATTGTTTTCTTAGCCCGCAGGCATTGACATAGATAAAACTGAGACATTACTGCATGAGGCACTAATATAAGGTTCGGCAGAGAAGCGGTATTCAACGACAACGTGTTTACTCAGGACTTCTTTACTGAAAATGCCACACATAAACAGAACTGTACCTCGTTTGACCCAAAACGTGTTATTACATACAACGAAAATTATGGCAAGCCATTTTTAAACGTGTCTAGATCCGCCGCACAAACTCTGATGTGACCTTGCGACATTATGCACAACTGCATGCACGCATGACCGCACGTCAACCAGCGCCTACCGTCAGACAGGAGCCCACAGAGGCCCTGTAATCTAAAGCAATTTTACCTTAGCTCAATCTTTGATATAGATCCAGCCAGCGCGGAATCTTTATTAGATGCAATGATTGAGTTAGAACAATTTGCGAAAAGTTATGCTGAAATCAACGTAAGGGTTTGAGTTTCACAATGAAATTTTCCGGTTATTTATTGTTCGCCTTCATCATATAAGTCTGAGACGCCAGTTTTCAGTTTTGCACCAAAATAATGAAACTTTTATGACCTTGCTTCAAAAGAAAGCAAGAAAAACGTTTCGATGGAAATACACGACAAGGGCCAGAATTGTAATAAAGAATATATTCAGCGCAGCGGCGAGAGATCACAGGGATAAATATTGACCAATTTTCAATATTCTAAAGTTGTCATTAATCTGGGCTACATTACTCAGCGCCTGAGTCAGTTCCAGCACCGGCTCGTCGAGGGACTCATCGGCCAGCTCAAACACGCCCCAGTGGATCGGAAAGGCGCGCGGCATTCCCATCTGCTGCCAGAGTGCGATGGCGGATTGCGGATCCATATGATGGGCCGACATGAACCAGCGTGGTGCATACGCACCGGCAGGTAGCGCCGCGGCGGTGATCTCCCCCAGCCTTTCGGGGATGGCGAGCAGCTGTGGGGAATACCCCGTATCGCCGCTGAACCAGAAACGTTGCGTTGTCCCTTCGAACACCCACCCGCACCACAGCGAACGATTTCGGTTCCAGAACGTGCGCATACTCCAGTGTTGAGCGGGCACTGCGGTAATCGCGAGCCCCTGAAAGATAGCGCTCTGCCACCAGTCGAGTTCAATAATGCTTTTCGCCCCGCGACGGCGGAACCAGTCGCCGAGGCCCAGCGGTACAAACACCCTGAGATCGGGAAAACGGCGCAGCAGGCGGCGGACAGTGGCGGAATCGAGATGATCGTAATGATTGTGAGAGATGACTAACGCATCGAGCCGCGGGAGCGTCTCAACGGAGATAACCGGTGGGGTTTTGCGTTCCGGCCCTACAAAGGGTAACGGAGAGGCGCGTCGGGAGAAAACCGGATCGGTCAGCAGATATTGCCCATCTAACCGCAGCAGCACGCTGGCATGCCCCAGCCACCAGACGCCATCTTCTGAGAGGTCGTTCAGCTCGGCAGGCTGCCACCACTGGCGGACAAAATCGTGATAACCAAGTGAAGGCGGCTTCGGTACTCCGGCCGCTTTACGCTCCTTTCGCCAGCGCTCGACGTCACCCGGCTGATGACCGGTGAAGTCGATATTGCGAAATCCGTCGGGGGTATGATGTTTGAGGGAGGGGTTATACCAGGGATTTTTCCAGACCACAGCCACCTCCCCCTTTCAGCCGTTAGCGTTCAGCGACCAGACGAATGAAATCATCTTCGTCTTCGTTGACCACTTCTGCTGCAGCTTTTGGCGCTTCTTTCTCTTCCGGCTCGTTGGCTTCACACAGACGGCGAAGCAACGCGTTCTGGCGTTTCTGCTGGTCAAGCAGCGCTTCCAGCAGCTCAATCTGCTCATCGGTGCGAGAGCTGGCGCGATTGACAAAGAACCACAGCGCCAGGCCGATAATCATCACGATCAGAGAGATCGCCAGTGAGGCTACGTTCAGCAGCCCCGAATTCAGTAACTCACCCATTTTACCACCTCAATAAAAACGCCATTTTAGCACTGACGCAGAGGAAGCATACCATCTGTTATCAAAATGAATACTACCAGGGGATGAATTGATTGATTGCACAAATGCCACTAAAGAACTGTACATCCTGATCGCACATGACATTAATTGTCTGCGTCCATAAAATGACACAGGCAATCAGTACTACAATCAGAATTACCCAGCGAAATTTTTTCACTCCACACTCCGTCTTATGACCTGATTGAACCAGGTTATCACGGTTATCTTAAACAAGGACTAACTGTACCTTCATCAGAAAATTTTCGGAATCATGCACTTGTTTCATAGAGTAAAACTATTAGTCTTAACAGCATTATTAGCAAAAAAATGAGGCTTTCATGCGCATCATTATTCGGACAATTATTGTCCTCGCCATTTTGTGGATTGGTATTTTACTGACGGGATACGGCGTGCTGATGGGAAGCACAGAGAACGCTGCGGGACTGGGTATCCAGTGTAAATATCTCACCGCCCGCGGTATCAGCACCGCGCAATATCTGCACAGCGACAGCGGGATCATCGGAATGTCTAACTGCCCGATTCTGCGTAAAAGCCAGCAGGTCGTCGACAACGGATAACCGACAGAACAGAAAGACAAAAACGCCGCTTCTCAGCGGCGTTTTTTATTGCTGATTTCAGAACGGATAGTCGTTGTAGCCCATCTGTTCAGAAATCTTGCGTGCTGCGGTATGCAGCATAGCGACATATTCGTGCAGACGCTCTTCCGAGAAGCGCAGCGTCGGGAAGGAGATGCTCAGACCGGCGATGACAACGCCAAAACGGTCAAACACCGGAACCCCGATGCAACGTAACCCTTCTTCCTGCTCCTGATTATCTTCCCCGTAGCCCTGCTCACGCACCTGATCGAGCACCGTCAGCAACTCATCAGTGCTGGTAATGGTGCGCTCGGTGCTGCGTTTATACTCCACGCCTTCGAGGATCTCTTTCACTTCCTCGCGATCGCGCCACGCCAACAGCACTTTACCGATGGCGGTGCTGTACAGCGGGTTGCGACGACCAATGCGGGAGTACATGCGGAGGTTGTACATGGAATCGATTTTGTGGATGTAGACGATGCTGTCTTCATCCAGCGCGCCCAGGTGGACGGTCTCTTTCGTCAAACGCGACAGCTCGCGCATCTGAATATCGGCGCTGCGAATGAGATCAACGTTTTGCAGCGCGCGAGCCCCGAGTTCGAACAGCTTCAGGGTCAGAGAGTATTTCTCAGATTCGCCTTCCTGTGCGACATAGCCCAGGGATTTCATGGTTTGCAGAAAGCGATAAACGGTGCTTTTTGACATCATCACACGCTGCGACAACTCTGTAATACCAATTTCGCGCTCTTCACCCAGCGCCTGTAAGATGCCAAACACCTTCAGCACGGAAGAAACAGAATCTGGCTGCTTATCCAAATCTGCGATTGCCATTTATCACCTCATTGCGAGTGTTTTATAAAAATCAGAACCGGTTTTTATTATAAATTCGTGACCGTCATGCTGCAATCGATCTGCGTTTACTTCGTTACAAATCTGCGACATAAAACCGAAATAACGATGCTAAACTAGCTAGTCTGATAATAATATCTCCCCGAGCGTTTCATTTCCCATGGAAAAACAATCCTCTGATGGCTTGCCATTGCCGCAGCGATACGGCGCAATCGCCACCATAATCATCGGTATTTCAATGGCGGTACTCGACGGCGCCATCGCCAACGTCGCCCTGCCGACTATCGCCAGCGACCTGCACGCCTCTCCGGCCAGCTCCATTTGGGTGGTCAATGCCTACCAGATTGCTATCGTCGTCTCTTTGCTTTCTTTCTCGTTTCTCGGCGATATGTTTGGCTATCGCCGCGTCTATCAGTGCGGGCTGGTTGTCTTTACGGTCACATCTCTTTTCTGTGCGCTGTCTGATTCGCTGCACACCCTGACGTTCGCGCGTATCGCTCAGGGGTTTGGGGGCGCGGCGCTGATGAGCGTGAATACGGCACTGATACGTCTGATCTACCCGCAGCGTCAACTTGGGCGCGGGATGGGGATTAACTCATTTATTGTCGCGGTGTCGTCTGCCGCAGGGCCGACCATCGCGGCGGCCATACTTTCCGTTGCCTCCTGGCAGTGGCTGTTCCTGATTAACGTCCCGCTGGGGATTATCTCCCTGCTGTTTGCCCTGCGCTATCTGCCTGAGAACAGTGCGAAAAGCTCTATGCCGCGCTTCGATTTACCGAGCGCGGTGATGAATGCCCTGACCTTTGGTTTGCTGATCACGGCGCTAAGCGGGTTTGCTCAGGGGCAATCGCTGACGCTGATTGGCGCGGAGATTGTCGCCATGCTGATCATCGGCTTCTTTTTCGTTCGCCGCCAGCTGGCACTCCCCACCCCGCTGTTGCCCGTCGATCTGCTGCGTATTCCACTCTTTTCCCTGTCGATTGGCACATCCATCTGTTCTTTCTGCGCCCAGATGCTGGCCCTGGTCTCCCTGCCCTTCTTCTTGCAGGGCGTGATTGGACGCACTGAAGTCGAAACCGGTTTACTGCTCACCCCGTGGCCGCTGGCTACCATGGTGATGGCGCCCCTTGCCGGGTATCTCATCGAGCGGGTTCACGCGGGATTACTGGGGGCGTTGGGTCTGGTGGTGATGGCGACCGGGCTGTTCGCGCTGGCCATGCTGCCGACAGCCCCGACGGATCTGGATATTATCTGGCGCATGATCCTGTGTGGGGCTGGTTTTGGCCTGTTCCAGTCGCCGAATAATCACACCATCATCACCGCCGCTCCGCGTCATCGCAGCGGTGGCGCCAGCGGAATGCTGGGCACCGCGCGTCTGTTAGGGCAAAGTTCAGGGGCTGCGCTGGTGGCGCTGATGTTTAACGTCGCCGGGCAAAACGGCACGCATGTCGCGCTGTTCACCGCCGGGACGCTTGCCACCCTCGCCGCCGTCATCAGCGGCCTGCGCGTCACGCAGCCTCGCGTCGAGGCATAAAAAAAGCCGGGCGGCATTTCTGCTCAACCCGGCTGCTTTTTCTTACTGCCTGATTACTTGATGTATTCCCCGCTGCGCAGCGCTTCGATACGTTTATCGAGCGGCGGGTGGGTCATAAACAGTTCACTCAGGGATTTTGATTTACCGTTGATGCAAAATGCCATCATGCTGGTTGCTTCCTGCGGCTCGTAGCTGGTTTTCAGACGCTGCAGTGCAGCAATCATCTTCTCGCGACCGACCAGTTTTGCTGAACCCGCATCCGCATGGAACTCACGGTGACGGGAGAACCACATGGTAATGATGCTTGCCAGAATACCAAACACCAGTTCCAGCACCGTGGCGACCGCGAAATAGATCAGCGGGTTGCCGTTGCTCTCTTCCCCGTCATCACGGTTACCGCCCATAAAGCCTGCGGCAATCTGCGCCAGAATACGCGAGATAAAGATAACGAAGGTGTTAACCACACCCTGAATCAGGGTCATGGTCACCATGTCGCCGTTGGCAATGTGGCTGATTTCATGCGCGATGACGGCTTCTGCTTCATCACGGCTCATGTTCTGCAACAGACCGGTACTGACCGCGACCAGCGAGGCATCACGACGCGCACCGGTCGCAAAGGCGTTAATGTCCGGCGCGTGATAAATCGCCACCTGCGGCATAGCGATACCCGCCTGGCGCGATTGTTGAGCCACGGTGTTCATCAGCCACTGTTCCATATCGTTACGTGGCTGCTCAATGACTTCGCCACCGACTGATTTCAACGCCATCCACTTCGACATCAGCAGCGAGATAAACGATCCACCAAAACCGAACAGCAGCGCCATAATCAGCAGGCCTTGAACGCTGCTTGATTGGATCCCTGTCAGGCTTAGCACAAGCCCGAATACCACCATGACCGCAAGGTTGGTGACCAGGAAAAGCGCGATTCGCATCATAATTTTCTTTTAACCTCTGTTTAACAAAACGCACTATGCGATTACCCACATCGTATGGGTATTGTGGCTATTTTCAAGGATTCGAGGGGCGTAAGTCACCAGAAAGACACAACTTTACATTGTTTATGAGCTTGCTGACGGGAGGATGCAGAACTAAAAAAAACAGGCACAATTTCTTGTGCCTGTCGGGGGTGTTATTTCACCGGAGCGGGTTGTGCAGCCGGTTTACTCTTTTCCTGGTTTGCCAGGTCGAGAGCGATATGTACCGTCTCGTCCAGATACGGATCTGGCTCCTGGTAATCCTTCGGCAGATCTTCCAGTTTCTTCAGCAGCGGTTTGCCTTCACGTTTGAAACGATCGTTGATGCGCGCCAGGCGGGTTGCATCGTCTTCTTCGTTCTCTTTCTCACGCTGAGCAAAGTTGAGAGAAACAATATTCCGCTTATCTTTCAGGGCATTAAAACGCGCAATGTCCTTCATGATGTACTGGAATTCCGGATCTTTAGCGATACGGTCGTTATGGGCTTTCAGCAATTCCGGACCGAACTGGGTCATGTCGCCGGATTTCACGAAGGTGGCAGCATTAATGCTGTCCCACGGCAACGCGTTATCCTCGAACTTCTCGCCTGTTTCCGTCTCTTCGGTGCCGGTCGGCATCATGATGTCCGGCGTCACGCCTTTACGCTGCGTACTGCCGCCGTTCACGCGATAGAACTTCTGAATGGTGTACTGGACAGAGCCCAGCGCAGGCCACTCAGGGCGCAGCATCTGATCGTAAATACGGTTCAGGGAGCGGTACTGTTGCACCGTGCCTTTACCGAAGGTCGGTTCACCGACGATCAGCGCACGACCATAGTCCTGCATCGCAGCCGCGAAGATTTCTGATGCGGAGGCGCTAAAGCGATCCACCAGCACCACCAGCGGACCTTTGTAGTAAACCACACCGTCCGTATCGGCATCTTCACGCACTTTGCCGTTGTTATCACGCACCTGAACCACCGGGCCAGACGGGATAAACAGACCCGAAAGCGAAACCGCTTCGGTCAGTGCCCCACCGCCGTTGGTACGCAGATCGATGATCACGCTGCTGACATTCTGCTTTTCAAGCTTCTGTAGCTGCACTTTCACATCGTCTGTCAGGCCGACATAGAAGCCAGGAATATCGAGCACGCCGACTTTTTCTTTGCCGACGGTTTTCACGGACATTTTCACCGCGCGATCTTCCAGACGAATACGCTCACGCGTCAGGGTCACGATACGGGTTTTCGTCCCTTTACCCGCAGGCAAAATCTCAAGGCGAACCTTGCTGCCTTTCGGGCCTTTGATCTGTGCGACGACATCGTCAAGACGCCAGCCGATCACGTCGACCATGCCCTGACCTGTCTGACCGACACCGACGATACGATCGCCGACGCTAATCGCTTTGCTTTTCGACGCAGGGCCGCCTGCCACCATGGAGTTGATGACCGTGTAGTCTTCATCCATTTGCAGCACCGCGCCAATCCCTTCCAGAGACAAGCTCATCTCGGTATTGAACTGTTCGGTGTTACGTGGGGAAAGGTAGTTGGTATGCGGGTCGATTTCGTGAGCAAAGGCGGTCATCGCCAGAGAGAACACGTCTTCACTGTTAGTCTGTGCCAGACGGCGAATCGCTGATTTATAACGACGGGTCAGCGTTTCGCGAATCTCTTTCTCATCTTTACCGGTGAGTTTAAGGCTCAGCTCATCGAACTTCACTTTGCCGTCCCACAGCGCATTCAGCTCGGCTTCATCTTTCGGCCAGGGGGCTTTGCTGCGGTCGAGATTAAAGTTGTCGTTGCCGGTGAAGTCCATCGGACGTTCCAGCACTTTCAGCGCGTATTGATAGCGTTCAAAACGGCGCTTCTGGGAAAGGTTGTAGAGATCGTAGAACAGATCGAGTTTACCGCTGCGCAGCTCATCGCCGACTTCGGTTTTACGCTTCGCGAACTGTTCGATATCGCTGGCCAACAGCACGTTGTGGCTGTAGTCCAGCAGGTTCAGATAGCGATCGAAAATTTTGGCCGAAAAGGCCTGATCGAGATCGAACTGACGATAATGTGAACGGGTGAAGCGCGAGGTGACGCGCTCACTGACCGTCGCGTGCTGAGTCTCTTCCTTTAACAGCGGAATTTGATCGGCACGCGTAATATCGTCCACTGCGAAAGCGTGGCCTGTTATTGCAAACAGGCCAGCCAGCGCGGTGATCCTAAAAAGAGTGTTCATGCCAGGCTTGGCCTCCGTTTCAGAACACCAGGTGTTCTGCGCGTACAATCATTGACATGCCAGACGTCAGCTGTACACGAACGCCATCTTTGGTGATTTCGAGTACGGTGGCATCCATCGCATTGTTACCCGCTTTCACCTTCAGAGCCTGACCGACGCTCAGCGCGTTGATGTCAGAAACCGGAGTGTGGCGTTGTTCTTCGCGAGGCGCACGCTGTGCTTTAGCGGCTGGTTTATCAGCACGCGGTTTGCGATCGCTGTTCTCACTACGACGTGGAGCAGGACGCGGTTTGCGCTCACGGCGCGGCGCTTCTTCTTGACCATTTGCTGCAGCAGCTTCGCGTTTTTTCGCCTGCTGCTCAGCACGCTGTGCCTGAACACGCGCTTTGGCTTCTTCAAGCTGCTTGCGTGCGTGCTCAACGTGCTGCTCGTCCAGCTCACCGCAAGGGTTGCCGTCGAGATCGACACGGGTCGCGCCCAGCTTGATACCGTAAAGGTAACGCCAGCTTGAAGTATAAAGACGTAAGGCAGAACGCAGTTGGGTTTTGCTGAGACTCATCTCACCCTCAACGCGCGCTACCAGATCCTGAAAAATACCAATTTTCAGGGGACGAGCTTCGCCTTCAGCAGTGAAACACTGTGGGAAACGCTCAGCCAGAAAGGCAATGACTTCTTTACTACTGTTCAACTTAGGTTGATTTTCCATGAAATTTCCTGATTACAACGGACGTTGCCAACTAGCCGCAGGCATGAACAGGCGACATTATAATGACGTCATCCGTAAATGCTACGTTATCCGTTGATTATCCTGCGACGCTCGCAAAGAATTTTTGATAATCGGTCGCGTTTAATACGTTTTCCAGATTAGCGACCAGTTCACGCAGCCCTTGTTCGTCCTCGGCGCTAAAGCGTCCGAAGACCGTGCTGTCGATATCCAGTACGCCAATAATCTGATTTTTTACGGTCAGCGGCAGGACGATTTCGGAGTTACTCGCCGAATCGCACGCAATGTGTCCGTCGAAGGCATGCACATCTTCAACGCGCTGAACCTGATTTTGCGCCACCGCAGTCCCGCACACGCCGCGTCCCACCGGGATCCGCACGCAGGCAAGCTTGCCCTGGAATGGCCCGAGAACCAGCGTATCCCCTTCCAGCAGGTAGAAACCAGCCCAGTTCACATCCGACAGACGCTCAAACAGCAGCGCGCTGGTATTTGCCAGCGTAGCTAAAAAACTGGTCTCACCTGTCATCAATGCCTGGAAATCGCGGTTCAAATCCGCGTAGAATTCTGTTTTGTTCATTAATCAATCACTTGGTTGTCGTACAAAAAATAGAGCATAGCCTATTAAAATAAACATTAAATGCGCTCATTCTCAAGATGAATCCCAAGATGAGTTAATATAACGTTAATTAATCCTTTAATGCGCGACTGATGGCACTCAATACTCCAAGAATTACGCCGGCAAAAAAGATCACTGTCCACTCGGTCAGCGATGCGCTACCTCGTGCACATTATCAGCGTTGTCCGCAGTGCGATACGCTTTTTATGTTGCCGAAGATGAAATCGCATCAGAGCGCGTATTGCCCGCGCTGTGACGCCAAAATTCGCGATGGACGCGACTGGTCATTGACCCGTCTGGCGGCGATGGCCGTCACCATGCTCCTGCTCATGCCCTTTGCCTGGGGCGAACCGCTGCTCAAGTTATATCTGCTGGGGGTGCGCATCGACGCCAACCTGCTGATGGGGATTTGGCAGATGACCCGACAGGGCGATCCGTTGACCGGCGCAATGGTGCTGTTTTGCACCGTCGGCGCGCCAATGGTACTGGTCGCCGCTATCGCCTATCTCTGGTTCGGCAATATTCTGGGCATGAACTTGCGCCCGGTTCTGCTGATGCTGGAGAAGCTCAAGGAGTGGGTGATGCTGGATATCTATCTGGTCGGCATCGGCGTGGCGTCGATTAAGGTGCAGGATTACGCGTTCTTACAGCCCGGCATCGGCCTGTTTGCCTTTGTCGCGCTGGTGTTACTCAGCATCATGACGCTGATCCATCTGAACGTGGAACAGCTCTGGGAGCGCTTTTACCCGCAGCGCCCGGCGACGCGGCCCGACCCGAATCTGCGCGCCTGCCTCGGCTGCCATTTTACCGGCCTGCCGGACGCGCGTGGTCGCTGTCCGCGCTGCCACATTCCGTTACGTTTGCGGCGTAAACAGAGCCTGCAAAAGTGCTGGGCCGCGCTGATTGCCTCGATCGTTTTCCTTCTGCCCGCCAACCTGTTACCGATTTCGATCATTTACGTTAACGGTGCGCGGCAGGAAGACACTATCATGTCAGGTATTGTGTCGCTGGCGAGCAGTAACTTCGCCGTGGCGGGGGTGGTGTTTATAGCCAGTATTCTGGTGCCCTTCACCAAAGTCATCGTCATGTTCACCCTGCTCATCAGCATTCAATTTAAATGTGAGCAAGGGTTACGCACCCGCATCCTGCTCCTGCGGTTTGTCACGTGGATTGGCCGCTGGTCGATGCTGGATCTGTTCGTTATTTCGTTAATGATGTCGCTGATCAATCGCGATCAGTTGCTCGCTTTTACTATGGGACCCGCGGCTTTTTATTTCGGCTCTGCGGTGATATTGACTATTCTTGCAGTGGAATGGCTGGATAGCCGCTTACTTTGGGATGCACATGAGTCAGGAAACGCCCGCTTCGACGACTGAAGCGAGAATTAAAACAAAACGCCGCATTTCGCCATTCTGGTTGCTGCCCGTCATCGCTTTGATGATTGCGGGCTGGCTTATCTGGACGAGCTATCAGGATCGCGGCAATACCATCACCATTGACTTCCAGACGGCGGACGGCATCGTCGCGGGGCGAACCCCCGTGCGCTTCCAGGGCGTCGAAGTGGGAACGGTCGAGGATATCCGGCTCGGCAAGGATCTGAACAAAATTCAGGTTCGCGCCAGTATTAAAGCCGATATGCAGGATGCCCTGCGCAGCGAAACCCAGTTCTGGCTGGTGACGCCGAAAGCCTCTCTGGCGGGCGTTTCCGGGCTGGACGCGCTGGTCGGCGGGAACTATATCGGCATGATGCCCGGGAAAGGCGAACCGCAGGACCATTTCACCGCCCTGGACACCCAGCCCAAATACCGGCTGAACAATGGCGATCTGATGATCCATCTGCATTCGCCGGACTTAGGTTCCCTGAGCAGCGGCTCGGTGGTCTATTTCCGCAAAATCCCGGTCGGTCGCGTCTATGACTACGCCATTAACCCCAACAAACAGGGCGTCACCATTGACGTGCTGATCGAACGCCGCTTCACCGGTCTGGTGAAAAAAGGCAGTCGCTTCTGGAATGTCTCGGGCGTGGATGCCGACGTCAGTTTCAGCGGTGCGAAAGTGAAGCTCGAAAGCCTGGCCGCGCTGGTCAATGGCGCGATCGCCTTCGATTCCCCGGAGAATTCGGACACCGCCGCCGCCGACGACAACTTCGGCCTGTATGCCGATCTGGCCCACAGCCAGCGCGGCGTGATCGTCAAACTGGCCCTGGCGGATGCCAAAGGACTTAACGCCGGTTCGACGCCATTGATGTACCAGGGTTTGCAGGTCGGGCAGCTCACCAAACTGACGCTGAACCCGGGCGGCTCGGTGACCGGCGAAATGACCGTCGACCCGAGCGTCGTCGATCTTCTGCGTGAAAAAACGCGTATCGAACTGCGCAATCCGAAAATTTCACTGAGTGATGCCAGCATCAGCAGCCTGCTGACGGGCAGCACCTTTGAGCTGATCCCAGGCGAAGGCCAGCCCAACAGCAACTTTGTTATCGCGCCCGCAGATAAAGCCTTACTGCAAAAACCTGGCGTGATGACCCTGACCCTGACCGCACCAGAGAGTTACGGCATTGAAGCCGGACAGCCGCTGATTCTGCACGGCGTACAGGTCGGCCAGGTGCTGGAGCGCAAACTGACCGAAAAAGGCGTCACTTTCTCCGTCGCGGTCGATCCGCAATACCGTGACCTGGTGCATGGCGACAGCAAGTTTGTGGTCAACAGCCGGGTCGACGTCAAAGTCGGTCTCGACGGCGTCGAGTTCCTCGGAGCCAGCGCCAGCGAATGGATCAACGGCGGCATTCGTATTCTGCCGGGCCAGAAAGGCGAGATGCGCGACAGCTATCCGCTGTACGCCAACCTGGAAAAAGCGATTGAAAACAGCCTGAGCGATATGCCGACCACCACCCTGACGCTGCGCGCTGACACTCTGCCAGACGTGCAGGCCGGTTCGGTGGTGCTGTACCGCAAATTCGAAGTGGGCGAAGTGATCACCGTGCGTCCGCGCGCCGACGCCTTTGATATCGAACTGCATATCAAACCGGAGTATCGCAATTTACTCACCGCCAACAGCGTCTTCTGGGCCGAAGGCGGCGCGAAAGTGCAGCTTAACGGCAGCGGACTGACCGTGCAGGCCTCTCCCCTTTCCCGCGCGCTGCGTGGGGCGATCAGCTTTGATAACTTAAGCGGTGCAGGCGCGAACCAGCGCAAAGGCGATAAACGCGTGCTCTATCCGTCGGAAACCGCCGCACGCGCGGTCGGCGGCCAGATTACGCTCCACGCCTTCGACGCGGGCAAACTCGCAGAAGGGATGCCGATTCGCTACCTGGGCATTGATATCGGGCAGATCCAGAAGCTGACGCTGATTACTGCCCGCAATGAAGTCCAGGCCACGGCGGTGCTTTATCCGGAATACATGCAGAACTTTGCCCGCACCGGAACGCGCTTCTCGGTGGTAACGCCGCAGATTTCTGCCGCCGGCGTTGAGCATCTCGACACCATCCTGCAGCCGTACATCAACGTCGAACCGGGCAACGGCAACGCGCGCCGCGACTTTGAGCTGCAGGAAGCGACCATCACGGACTCCCGCTATCTCGATGGCCTGAGCATTGTGGTGGAAGTGCCGGAAGCGGGTTCCATGAGTATCGGCACGCCTGTGTTGTTCCGCGGCATTGAGGTCGGTACCGTGACCGGGCTGACGCTGGGTACGCTGTCGGATCGCGTGATGGTAGGGCTTCGGATCAGCGAGCGCTATCAGCATCTGGTGCGTAACAACTCCGTCTTCTGGCTGGCCTCGGGGTATTCCCTTGATTTCGGCCTGACAGGCGGCGTGGTGAAAACCGGGACCTTTAACCAGTTCATCCGCGGCGGCATCGCCTTTGCGACGCCTCCAGGCACGCCACTCGCCCCGAAAGCGCAGCCGGGCAAACACTTCCTGTTGCTCGAAAGCGAACCGAAAGAGTGGCGTGAATGGGGCACCGCCCTGCCACGTTAATCGAACGCTCCGGTGTCAACGCACCGGAGCCTTTATGGTACACTGCGCGCCTTATCTACTCCCTGTGGTACGCCCGTGGCTCAAAACTCCGTGTTTCTTCCTGACGAATTCCTGGCGCAGATGCGCGAGGCACTTCCCGCTCATCTCTCGATGGATGATTTTATCGCCGCCTGCCAGCGCCCGTTACGCCGCAGCATTCGCGTGAATACGCTCAAAGTCAGCGTCGCCGATTTCCTGACGCTGGTGTCGCCCTACCGCTGGCAGCTGACGCCCGTCCCGTGGTGTGCGGAAGGTTTCTGGATTGAGCGCGATGACGAAGATGCCCTGCCGCTGGGAAGTACCGCCGAGCACCTGAGCGGGCTGTTTTACATTCAGGAAGCGAGCTCAATGCTGCCCGTTGCCGCGCTGTTCGCCGATAACAATCAGCCTGCGCGGGTGATGGACGTGGCCGCCGCGCCCGGCTCGAAAACCACACAGATCGCCGCGCGGATGGGCAATCAGGGTGCCATTCTGGCCAATGAATTTTCCGCAAGCCGGGTGAAAGTCCTGCATGCCAACATCAGCCGCTGCGGGATCAGCAACGTTGCCCTGACTCACTTCGATGGCCGAGTCTTTGGCGCTGCGGTACCGGAATCTTTCGATGCGATCCTGCTGGATGCTCCGTGTTCAGGCGAAGGCGTGGTGCGTAAAGATCCCGATGCCCTTAAAAACTGGTCTGTCGCCAGCAACCTTGAGATTGCCGCCACCCAGCGTGAGCTCATCGACAGCGCGTTTCACGCCCTGCGCCCGGGCGGGACGCTGATTTACTCCACCTGCACCCTGAACCGCGATGAGAACGAATCCGTCTGTCTGTGGCTGAAAGAGCAATACCCGCAGGCCGTCGAATTCGTGGCACTGGACAGACTGTTCGACGGCGCAAAAGAGGCCCTGACGGCGGAAGGTTTCCTTCACGTTTTCCCGCAAATTTTTGACTGCGAAGGCTTCTTTGTCGCGCGCCTGCGTAAAACGGCCGCCATTGACGCTTTACCGGCCCCGAAATTTAAAGTCGGCAACTTCCCGTTCTCCCCCCTGAAAGGACGCGAAACCGCGCAGGTCACCGAAGCCGCAAATAAAGTCGGCCTTCACTGGGACGACAATCTGCGCCTGTGGCAGCGCGACAAAGAGATCTGGCTCTTCCCGGTCGAGATCGAGCCTCTCATCGGCAAAGTCCGTTTCTCCCGCATCGGTATGCGCCTGGCGGAAGTGCACAACAAAGGCTATCGCTGGCAGCATGAAGCGGTCATTGCCCTGGCGGGGAATGAAAATACCTTTGCCCTGACGCATAAAGAGGCGGAAGAGTGGTATCGCGGCCGCGATGTGTACCCGGAAGCCACGCCACCGGCAGACGAAATGATCGTCACCTATCAGGGCTTCTCGCTGGGCCTGGCGAAGAAAGTCGGCTCACGTCTGAAGAACAGCTACCCGCGCGAACTGGTTCGCGATGGTCGCCTGTTTACCGGTAACGATCTCAGCGAATAAAAAACAGCACATTTTCACTGGCGCTTTTGCTCTCCTGCACTACGCTGAAAAATGGGCGATCACACTGGTCGTACCAGATTTTAAGCAAAACTGCGGAGAGCATTATGACGAAAACCAGCGTGCGTATTGGCGCTTTTGAGATCGACGATGCGGAGTTGCGCGGCGATAATCAGGGCGATCGAACGTTAACCATCCCCTGTAAATCCGATCCGGATTTATGTATGCAGCTCGATGCCTGGGACGCTGATACCAGCATTCCGGCGATCCTGGATGGCGAACATTCCGTGCTATACCGTGAACATTACGATCAGAAGTCCGATGCCTGGGTCATGCGCCTTGCCTGATTCCAAAAAGAACCCGCCCGAAGGCGGGTTATTTATGCCCTCAATTTCCCCTGCGATAAATCCTCCCCTACACTAATCATTCGGATCGCCAGATCAGAGGATGAGATGTTCGCACTGGTACTCTTTGTTTGTTATCTGGACGGCGGCTGCGATGACATCGTGATTGATGTCTATAACAGCGAAATGCAGTGTGTTGCCTCCAAAAAAGAGCAGCGCATTCGCCACGGCGGCTGCTACCCGGTCGAGGAGTTTATCGACAGCTTCTGGACCCCGGCTCAGGAATACAGTGACTTTTAGCTACTGGAGTTGCGCGAGGGTGAAGGTGCCGCCAAACACGGCGCCGGTGTCGATGTAATGTAAATTCCCGAAGTCAAAACGCGTATTGAGCGGCGTATGCCCGAACCAGAAATGGTCCGCACCGGAAATCCCCTCGCCGCGACCGCTCATCAGATGGCTGAGTCTCCCCCGCTCCCACAGCACGCGGCTGCGGCTGACGGGCTTATCCCGTTCATAGCTTTCAGAGGGGTAATCGGCGTGAGCAATCACGTTGAGCCCGTTGGCACAGGTGATTTCAATAATATAGGGTAATTGCCGACAGGCTTCGAGCAGCGCCATCGCATCTAATTTCTGCGGGTTCGTCAGGCGAGAAAACCAAATTCCGCCGTTCATCGTCCAGAGTGCAAAATCATTATTACTGAGCGCATCCAGCGCCATTTGTTCATGATTCCCGCGCACGGCGCGAAACCAATTTTCCTGCATCAGCGCTAAACATTTCACGCTGTCCGGGCCGCGATCGATCAGGTCCCCCACGGAAATAAGCAAATCCTGATAGGGATTAAAATGAAGGCGTTTTAATTCATCCATCAGCCGTTGCCAGCAACCGTGAATGTCGCTCACAACCCAGACGTGACGCCATTGATGACCTTCAAGAATCTGGTACATAGCCCCTCCATGAAGAAGTATAGCTAATACACATTTATCAGGATCTGGCTCGATGATGTTGCTAACTTCAATCATCATTAAACGAAGCAGGAATAAAGGTTTAGCCGCTCTTAAATCGACGCGTTCCGCCCCTTAGAATAGATTCAGAATTCTAATGAGGTCATCATCGTGTCGAATACCAGCCTGCAAATTGATATGCCAGAAGCACAGCCTGCCAATATTATTTCCGCACTGACGAACGGTCAGCTTATCCCTGGGCCAATCTGGAAAAAGCGCGACTATCGAATTAAGTTCTTTCTGCGCTCTTTGCTGTTCTGGTCTTCGACAAATCGCATGCTGAGCGCGCTGGCCCATCGCGCTGATTTTGACCGCCTGCTGGCCGCTCAGGTCACGCTGCCGAGCAAAACCCATCGTCAGTATCTGACGCGCGGTATCAATTCCAACCAGCGCGCCGAGGCAGTTGTTCGCCACTATGAGTGGCTCGATGCCCTGCCGGATACCAGTCTGGCCAATGCCCTTACCCATCCCGTCGCACAGCCGATCGTCCATTTCCAGGCGAAGGATGACGCGCGTTACGCCGTCTATGCCTCGTCCGCCAGCAAAGCAGAGCGCGAAGGTGAAAGCACTCTTTGGCTGCGCGATGAAGAAGAGACGCTGCTGGCGAGTGTGACCTTCAGCGTCGTGCCGGAAGGCGATCATTCGGCGTTAGTCATCGGCGGGCTGCAGGGTCCCCGTCGCGGCGTGACGCGCGAAACGATCAAGAAAGCGACCCGCGCCTGCCATGGCCTGTTCCCAAAACGCGTGCTGATGGAGGTAATTTTTAACCTTGCTGCCCACAGCGATATCAAAGCCATTTACGCCGTCAGCGATGAAGGCCACGTCTTCCGCGCCCTGCGCTATCGCCTGAGCAAAGGCCGCCATTTCCACGCCAGCTATGATGAATTCTGGGCCTCCATCGAAGGCCAGAAAATCTCCCGCTTCCGCTGGCAGCTGCCGTTACAGATGGAACGTAAATCGCTTGAGGAAATCGCCAGTAAAAAACGCGCCGAATACCGCCGCCGTTTTGGCCTGCTGGATGAAATCGCCGAAGGGATTAAGGCCCGCTTTTAACCGAGGTGGTGGCATCCGCCACCACACAAAAATTTAACAAAACCGCCAAAAAGCACTGGACTTTCGCCTGCCAGATTAAGGTAGGATTTGTTTCTTTATCTGTGACTAAGAAGAATAATTGATATCAAGTTGCGTGGTACAACAAAGGTTTTACCCAAAGAGAAATACAGTGAACAAGGAACAACTCGAAATCATCATTCCCAAGTAGGCAGGACAATCAACAGCGACATGTCATGTCCTAACACATCCTCTCTGCTGTACTGCTCTGGAGATAGCCAGTAATAGACTTTCCTCTCGAATATGTCTACAAACTCGGAATCAGGTGGTATGACATGAACAGCTGCAACCCGCCAATATTCTGAGATGGCATCCTCTCTATCCCGTGATGTTCCCCTATCCAATATGAAATTTCTCAACTTCGAATATTGCTTGCGAAAGCGCATTGTATGCCTCGGGATTGATAGTTCGGCGATTACTAACAAATCTCCACAAGGATGAAATCATAGGTGCTGAATTAATCAGCGTAAGTAGGATCCCTCAACATTACACACGATTAAACGTAGTTATGTGAAGTGTCATCCGGGATCTGAATCGGTGGTGGCATAAAGCGCTCCACGCCTGCAGGCAGAAAAAAAGCACCAACACGGGCGGGAGTATGGAATAAAAAAAACCGACCGTCCAGGAGAGGAAAACGGGGAACAGGCACAAAAAAGACCTATCAGCGGCCTTAAATAGGTGCCCCGCGGGACACACAATGAGAGCACTATTTGGCGGGCCAGATACGAAAAAGCCCCGGCGGGATCAAAGCTTAAAATACAAATGAATCGACGTCATCGTAGTTGCCGATAAGAGCAGATTAATGTAATCAGCGCAGGTATTGCGGCAACAAACCAACCCGATATCAGTAGCAGATCGAGCGTGTCCTCATCCCCTGATAATGAAAAAATATCCTTAATCACATAAATCCACGACAAAGGGACATTGTAAAACCACACCGCTGATATACCGGCAAACATGATAATGGCTATGAAAAGACTCAGTAGAAATATCAAAAATGTTCTCATGTTACGGTTATCGTTCCATGTGCTTTAAAGCTCGTACAGGGAACTGGCATCATCGTCGTGTTTAGCAATGCTTCCCGCAAATAGTCAAAATCTGACAAGCTGCAAAGCGTTATACACCCTTCACTCAACCCGCGCGGGCCAATCGGATGCAATCTAAAACTAGAGCGTTTAACACCCTCGACAAAAACTGCGTCGTCTATCTGCCAGTCCTCTTTATAAAGAGCGAACCATGTAGAACGGTCTGTGCCACAGAAATTTTTCAGGCCGAAATCAGTTATTGCGCCCAACCGGCCACCGCTTTGCCTACTTAAAATAAAGTAGCGACCCGGGGGGATTGGGCCAATTTCCTTTCTGCCAGCCATTGTCACGTTATTGCGCCCAAATAGCTGACCTGAAAATGCGGGAAAGTTTCCCACTCCCGCTACGGTCAATATCGTGCAATCACGTCCACGGGCCTGTGTGTTCCGTAAGACCGGGGAAAAGATTGTCTGGGATTTCCATAGCGCCTCCAGGGTGATCGGTGCATCGCACGCGTCAGATCAGTTAAGCAAACACAGCCTCTAACTCAAACGCTGATCGTATGAATATGGCAGTTTAGAGACAGGCATCACGAACTTTTTCGTTATCAAATACTGTAATTATATACAGCATCATGCATCAGTGGATGATCAAGGTCAAGTTAGAATATTACTCTAACACTATGTTTCAATTCTTCTTTTTTGAAACGCTTGGATGAGACATATTTTAACCACTTATAGGAGATGAAGGTATTGGAAGACTATTTGATATGAGAAAAACCGCCAAAACGGGTTCCTTTTTCAATGTCTTGTTGTCAGCGATTATGGCTTCTGTGGAGGGCTTGTCACAATTCTGGATGTATCTTTACCAATGCCGATATCGCTCTCAGAATCAGGTAATGGTGACGAAGTTGCATAGTTCCACATTCGATTAAATAAGCTCCCTGTAAGATGATTCCTTTCACTTTCAGGCGCTGCAGCCATGCTTATGATCCATACGATGATGATCAGGACGATCGTTGCCCATACACCAGAAAAGCCGGAAATCGTAAAGCTCCACCACCACGCGCTTTTAGACTGCTTCTCGAGAACGTCCTTTTTGATTTTTTTGTGATATTCATCAACAGCTTTTGTTCCTGCTTTTTCAAGTGCTTTTTTATTTTCATCATTAATTGCTTTGATTTGCTGTTCTGCCTGTTTGTTAGTTTTATCAGCAATACCTTTCACAACTGTAATCATTAGTGCTTCAGCTCGATCACGACAACTTTGCTGCAACCGTAGAGTCGTTGCAACGGAATCATGATAAGAATCTAATTTCACCTGAATTTCTGCTTCTGTCTTTCCCTGTGCACGCAATCCATTGGCCACACCGTCTTTATCAGCCTTGTAAATTGCATAAGCAATAAGCTGGCTTAGATCGTTGGAGTCCTTGACTAACTCAGAAAACACCCATTTTTTGTTATGCGTCATATCCCACCAGACATAAAAACGCCCCCAAAAAGGAGGCGCTTAGAATAACTATATTTTTAGGCTTTAACTTTCTTAAAGGCCTGATTAAACATGTCTACTGCCTGTTTTGATGAATAGCCAGAAGAATTCTTCGAAAGAATACTTCCAGCAAGGGCTTCGGTTTGCTTACTAGACCTTGCCGGAGCTTTTCGCCCTGAAAGTTCTCTATAAATACCTTTAGGTGACGGAGCTTGAGCTCTAGAACCCATTACAGCAACAGTGCCATTGCTGCGACCAGAGATGGTCACAATTTGCTTCGCTGCAACCTCAGCGGTCGAATTCTTAGCAATACGTTCAATATCATTGCTGGTGAAACCGAGACTGTAGCCTTTGTTCTTAATCATTTTTCGCCCACTCATTTGATATTGCAAATGTAGCATACAAATCGTACCGCTCGAACAGATTTAATAGAATTATAGTCCTGATTTGTCCGGCATTCACTTAACAATTCTTAAGTGTCGCACCCTTTCGCGGAAGCTTCCCCAATCAAAATTCACCCACATGGCGCCGTCCATCGTCAGGCGATCCATTACGCGCGGCCCCATCACCCTTTCGAGCTCTGTGTGGTGCAAGTTGGTAAGCACGCCGAGCGGCTTCATTGCTGCCAGGCGGCGATCCACAATCTGATTCAGCACCACCCATTCACCGCGGGATTCTCGCTGCACACCCACGTCGTCCAGCACCAGCAGATCCACGCTGCAGAGATCGTTAATCACCGCCGATTCTGACCCGTCACCGTCGTAGCAGGCACGCAGGCACGCAGGCACGCAGGCACGCAGGCGCATGGTCAGATCCGGTATGGTCACCACCAGCACGCTTTTGCCCTGTTTCAGCAGGTAATTACCGATTGCTGCTGCCAGGTGATTTTTTCCGGTGCCGGGGTTGCCGCTGAAAATAAAACTGGCAAAGCCGGTGCCAAAATTCTGCGCGTAACTTTTTGCCATCGTCAGCGCTCGTTTTTGCCCTTCCCCCTCGACACATTAGGTGGCGAACGTGCAGCTGCGGTGCAATTCCTGAATACCCGAACGCCCAAAAATTTTCTAAGTACGAGCCTGCTGGTTTATCTTGCTCACCTCGGTGGCACGCTTCCGGCCCTCGGCCTGCTGCCACGCCATCAGCTCGGCGGCGCTGCTGAATTTGGGAGTTACGCCCGCCGGGAGATTTTTTTTCAGCGCTCCAGTGCGCCAACAGCAGATCCGTTTTTCATGTCTACCCCCTGAAACCTGGTGGAATTGCACTGTCAGGCGGGGAGATGTGGTTGATATCCCTGCCCCGGGTTGGTATTAACCACTCGTTTTCGTAGTGGCAGGACGGGCCAAAGAATGTTGCGGCCTGCAGCACGTACTCGGTATTAATTTTTCCAGTTGCTGCATGTAAGCCGCATAGCGCACAGCGCCGTCGATCATGTCCTGCACGGCAACACCAGATTTGATCCGTGCATTCCAGGCTTTAAACGCCGCCTGTACGCTGTTGCCGCCAGCTCGTTTGGAATACTTCGACCAGGCCTCTTCGAACTCTGGCGAATAATCGGATTTGTTGCCTCGTTCCCCCTTGGGGGTAGCGAAACCGATGGCACCAAGCTGGCGATAATCCACGAAGAAATCGTGGCGTATTTTTCAGGCTGGCAGAAATTCTTCGAGCAGTACCTGTGCTTCAACAAATATCAGCATAAAGAGCTCTCCGAACTAATATACGACCTGTTGGTTCCGCAGGTACAGACCGTCGAAACAACGATGACTTTCAAAATGCCAGCGGGTACGCCAGAAAGCGGCCTTAAACTGGATCAGTTGCCAGAAGTGGCTCAGGCGAGAGTGTTGGAAATTCTGTGGTGCAGCCTTATCAGAATAGCACCAGGCGTTAATAATCAAAATACGGCGGATATAAAGGAAGCTGCATCCGCCGTGCGAATAGCTTTTAAAGAACTCTATTCGTAACTTTTTTTATCCTGCTCGTACTGCTTTTTGAGCCTGTTATAGACTTTCAGAAGGAAAATTCCTTCATCAGAAACAGTTAATTTACCGGCTCTAATCAGCTCGATAATTACCTGTTGTGCCGCCTGTGCTGGGAAAGTAGGTGGGTCGATAATATCAGACATGCAATTTTCCTTACTTGGTTTGGACTACCGTAAGGATAACACCGCCACCTGAGGAGTAAAAATAAGCAGGTGCTATATTTCGCCCATTAATATTCAACCGATGAATATTAATGAATCAGCCAATAAAAAAGGATATGCGCAATGAAAGAACCAAAGATTGTTGCGGAGGGACTCACGAATGAACAGATCTATGCCTGGATGAAGGATAAAGCACAAAAGGCATCAGCGCTTCGAGCAGCACTTGCAGAAAAACAGCAGATCGAACAAGTGCTGGTTGAGATTGAATCACGGATAGATCAACTTACCAGTGAAGCATCTATTTAAGTTCTTCCGCATAGTCTGGATTCCACTCAGCATCCATAACATCAGGAAAACTCATCTGCTGATAATTGCTTAATGTAGTGTCAATGTATTTTGCAACTGTCGGATCGAATTTATCAGTTTTTAGGTCATCGTGAAGAATGAATAAAACATCTTCTAAAGACAGATTCCTGATCTTATCTAACGGCCAGTTGTATCGGGTGAAGAGTAGATGATGCAGGGCTTGTTTGCCACGAAGGTCATTAAAGATGCTTTTGTTTTTCTGCCTGTATGTTTCCAGAAGAACGTCTAAAAGCGTTAATTGTGCTGCTCGATGATAAACGCAGCTGATCTGTGAGAGTGTTACGGAACTATTTATAGAAATATTTCGAACCTGAGCTACGTGGTCTTTGTACTTACCAAAAATTATGTAATGCGCAGGATAATTTTGCATAACGTTTCCTTACTGGTTGTGTGAGAACACCAGTATACCACTGAGCCTGATGTGGTTAAAAGACAGGCATAAAAAGGAGACATCATGAAACATCAACATTACGGAACTCAACAGGTCATTAGGGGATGAGTCCGGGCTGGCATGATGGTTGTTTATAAAGACCAGATCTGGAAAGCGTCAGCTAATCGAAAGGGTTCTCTTTATTTAAGTAATTTGCGGGAAAATACCCGAACGAAAGATATTTGGATAACCATTCTTTTGGATGGGCGCGGGCAAGCGTTAATTAACTAAGCAGCAAATTTATCGTTTCTTTATTTATGCCCTCACGGGCAGGGAATCATTCAACCTAAATTCAGGAGTTAATATTATGTTGTCCTAAAAAGTGAAGTTCGGAAATACTGTGATTTTCAAAAACGAAGATTGCGAGGTTTCGCAGTTGTTTAAGCTGTCCTCCATTCTTCGAACTGCAGTGCTGGTGAAGTTTGGCACCACAACCTTTCACGAGATCCGCAGCCTTTCCGGGCGGCTTTAAGAAGCAGCCTATGGCAAAGAATTTCCCCAAAAACTTTTCGGTCACAAGTCCGAGAAAATGACCAAAAAGTACCTCGATAAGCGTCAGAAAGAGTACGTGATGATTTAAATTTTCCTTGTGAAAAAAATGTTAAGGCCGATTTTGTTGTGATATAAAAGGAAAAGACCGGATATCGAAATTCGAGGAAATTTCGAGGATTTTCGGGGCGGTTTCTGTAAGTTACTGATGTGACTTACAAATAAAAAGAGACCGAATACGATTCCTGTTTATTCCTCGATTTTATTTTCTCCTTTCATTTCAACAAAATACGCATCACTCAGATTAAAAAACACCCCGATCATGATGCGTTTTCAGGCACAGAAAATCATATAGTTACCCAAAATTTCGGACATGTTCGGACGAGATTCGGACGTTTTTTTGCCTTCCATGGCTATCAATTCCCGCTCATCATAATCGCCGTCGTCAGGTGGCCTGCCCGGGTTGGGCGGGCGACCCTGCGGCTGTATTAGCGCCACTACTCACCCCCAACATTTTTTGCATCCCTTCCACCAACATTTTATTCAGCGCTTTCCCGTCGGGTGTCTGGTAAAACGCCGGGATCAGGTTCGCGTTGTGATAAAGAAACTGCTGCTCAGCAAGCGTAAGCCCAAAATCAGGGGCAGCAGGCGGCGGCGGTGGCGCGTATTGCTGCTGCTGATACTGTGGCGGGTAATATTGCTGCTGTTGCACCTGCGGGAGCATGTGGGCGTATTGCGGGTAATGCTGCGCCACCAGCTGGCGAACCTGCGGATCGTAAAGATTGAGCCCGGCAAGCGGATTCGCCTGGGGCATATTGGCATACGGATACATTTTCTATCCTCGACATCCAGATCCAGAAAAACGGCCCCGAAGGGCCGATTTAAATCACCAGGATTAAAGCTTGGCGTTAACGGGTGCGGCGTTCTGCGCTGCCCCCGTCAGGGTGCCAGAGCCGATGTTAACTTGTGCGTTAGTGGCTTTTGCCCACTGGTTGCACTCGTTAAGACCATGCTGCAGCCAGCCCAGACCCTGCGCTTGCGCCTGGAACTGGAGCTGGTTCTGGTTCTGGTTGTTCGTCATCTGAATTTCCAGGCCGTGGGTGTCTTCGCGGCGGCATTGATTCAGACGCAGCTCGGTGATCGTGTTTTCTGCGACCGTCAGCTGGCGGTTCAGATTGTCACGGTCAATAGAACTGATCAGCGCTCGGGTTTTGTCGCCGTCATCGCGGATTGCGATGGCAGTGGTCAAAGTGCCGATGTTTGTAGCTGATGTTGCGTTCTGCACTGCGGCATTCAGCACAGCGAAGCTGTTCTGGACCGAATCTTTGACGTTGGCAAAACCCTGCTGCCCTGCCAGCGATGCGCGAGCAATTTCGCCGCCCAGCATCAGGGTCTGTTGCAGCGTGGTGTTGTTGATGCTGCCGGTGCTTTCAGCGACCTGCGCCTGCGTCTGCAGAGCAGTCAGCGGCACGGCGGCCTGAACGTTACCCAGTTGCTGCAGGATTGCGGTTTCCAGCACGCGGCCATTATCGCCACAACCACCGCCGCCACCGTAACCGCCACCAAAACCACCGCCGAAGCCAAAACCACGGCCTAACAGCGCACCAACCAGCAGACCGCCGATACCACCGCCGAAACCGTCCCCACCAAATCCACACCCACCGCCGTAGCCACCACCGTAGCCGCCGTGCATAGGATAAGGAACAGGAAAACCTTTAATCTCAACTTCATTCTTGAATGGATTGTCCATCTCAGAATCCCCTTCATCATCATGTTTTGGCGAATCAGACGGCACGCGCACAGCAGATGGACCCTGGCTAACCGGGCTTGCCGGTTTCGGGTCTTCTGGGTATTCGTTGTCGTCATAATCGCCACCTGTCAGGTTGCGCATATCAGCCTCCTTTCGAGTTGATAGCACTGTGGTTATAGACAGGTTTATGCGGGGTTTCTATTGAGTTATCAGAATGTTACGCACGTGCGTAACGGTTTTACATTACGGCGGGTTTTGGTCCATTCCGGCGGCGGTATCCTTTCATCCTGCAGGCATCGGAGCAGTAAATATGGCGGGGAAATTTCGGGGTAAACCACACCGGACACTCGAGGCACTGTCGGCGGGATTCGATAAGATATTCACAGCAGCTGGCGCGCCCTTTTCCTGATAGCGCAGCGCAGTGCTTTTGGCACTGGATAAGCTTCATAGTGAGTTCCAGAGGTATAAAAAAACCCGCTCTGTGGCGGGTTGGGGTTAGCTTACAAACTCTCTTTTGCCGTCCTCAATTCTCCCAGTGATTTTGCGGTAAACTCTTCAAGTGCCTGATCCTCTTCTGGAGTCAGTAAGCCATACACCTTTCCTGCAAGTAACGCCACATAGTAATCCTCTGGCGCTGGTCCGGTGGCCCCTCTTCCTGATTGAATAGTCGCAGTAATAAGGAAATCTTTATCTGCCGATGGGTTGCTGCTGTCTCCGGGGCCAAGACTAGACCAGAGATATGCAGATCCATCAGGCATTAACTCCCATTCACCGCAATGAATATACCCACTCGTTTGATTAAAATGAGCGTGCAATATGAGGTTTACGGATTCCCCTTTTATTCTTACTGTCACCAATGCGTGAAACACGGCAATCAAATTATCGGGGCAGTTCTCAATAGTTACCCCAGGTTTCAGGTAATAAACACCCGGCTCGGCTGTGATGGTATTAAATTCCCCGCTTTCCAGCACCGTAACGGTAACACCACCATCACCACCACCGGCAGCCATACTGATCGCTTCAGAATTATAAATTTGTCCCATGATGATTAATCCGTTACTGAGAAAATGTTTTGTGCTGTCGGTGAAAGGCTGTCTACGCATTTAACGTATAGATTTTCACCCGCCTCAAGAACGACATTTTTTAACTCACCATTTCTAATGCTGTGTCCAAAATCAAGCACAGGTAATGCGGTCCCGATCGCCAGGTATGCTTCAGAACTACCACTGCTTTTCTCAACTGAAATGGGGTTGGCTGTCGGGCCGGTGTAAAGAGGAAACCATCCGTCTTCTGGCTTAACAGTGCTGTTAATAGTGCTCATTGTTTTTCCTTTGATTAGATGGGAAGTTTTACGCCAGCCGGTGCAGCAGGAAACGCCGCAGGATTCTGGCTTAAATCTGTGTTTGCAAGGTCAATAGCGTACTGTTGCAGGGCTGCAAGCGCGCTTTGATCTTCTGATGTAGCTATGCCGAGCGTAACGGCGGATTGCAGCGGAAACGCAGCGGCACTGGTGGCAATCAGCAGGCGGTTAAATTGATCGGTGTTTTGTGCTGTGACGACTGTCGGGTCAACTTCTGGAGTGACCAGCACAGGATATCCAGTGGCATCAGGAATGATTTGTTGGCCATTGGATTGCCCTGATAACAAATCCTCATACATCTGCTGAGATATTTCCAGGGCATCCATTGGCCATCCACTCGCATCCTCATAAATCGCCTTGTCCTCCTCAAGAAAAAATCCTCTTTTGCTGGCGCTATAAAAGATTTTGCCCATATCAATATCCCACTGCATATATCAGAGGGGCGACCGATCCTGTATCGCCATACGCTCTGTTAGAAATAACAACACATCCCGTTGCGGTCTTAGAAACAAGTTGGAACATGGCTTCCGCATCTGGATCGCTGGCCGCATTTAGCGTACCCACCAAAACCATACTGCACGCTGTCGGGAAAGCTTTAGGGAAAGTAACTGAAATTGTTGTATCAGATGTAACCGTACCACCCTGTATCCACTGCTCAATAATGCCTGTGCTTCCGCATTGCCACCATCCGTTTGCAGCCTTTGATGCCGTGTTTGCTGATGCCGCCGCCCCCTCCGGTCCTGTTTCAAGTTTAAAATTCAGAACTTGATTTGGTGGATTGCCACTAATCGTAACGGTGGGGATGGTACCGTATGGAACAGCGGTTACTGTGCCAATTGAAAGCGTTGTAGCTGGCCCAGGTGGTCCAGGAACAACGCTATCTGAACCATCATTCCCATCAATACCGTCCTTCCCATTCGTGCCGCCTGCCGCCATTAGTGACCAGAATTCATTTTCACCCACATCAATCGTTGGCGGAGTGTGGTTGGTGTTAGCTTCCAAGCAGTAATAGGAGCTGTATGCCGTGTTTGCATCAGGACGCCAGCGCACCGCATCGCGGAATGCGTATGCGGCAGTGGATGACCATTCGCCGCGCCAGTTGATATTGGTATCAGTGTCCAGCGCTTCCATTGCTTTATGCGCCCAGTGATAGGCGGAATATTCAGGGCCTGCGCCCTGCTCAAAATCCAGCACCGGAACATCAACAGGGTTTTCCGCCCACTGGCGCGCACGCAGCATGGCGGCGGATGCCAGCTCAAGTGCGGATTTAATTTCCATAACTACCAGCGGCGTGAGTAATTCCGGCGCGGGCGATAACATAAACGATTGCAGGTTTCCTGGCGCACTGTCCGAGTAAACCTGAATATTTTGCACGCGTGTTTTAATGCCGCTGCGCTCAAAGTAAACGGCGTACTTTCCGGGGTTGACCGAAAAATCATAATTCCCACCCTGATCGGCGGTGCATTCAGACCAGGTATCCTGAACAACGAGCTGGTTGGTCGTGATCGCCTTCAGCAATATTTTTACGAATGCCTCCGGGCGTTGCATGGGGCCAATGAGCTGGCCGTAAATACGGATCGGGATGACTTCTACCGGCGGCAGGTCCAGCGGCGCGGGTTGATTGAGTCGATTACGCATTAAATATTCTCCAGGTCATCCAGCGTGAACGGTGCGCCCTGCTGTTTCAGCCACTCATTAATCGCTTTGTGCTTATTCGCGTTTTCCATCAAAACGGTGTTGCGCCGTTCGCGCGTCAGGCGGACATCTTCTTTGGCCCGCTCCCGCTGCTGGAAGAGATCAGCATCATGCAGCCAATTACCCTCACGGAATGCGAGAACATGTCCAGGCCGTGACGCTGGCGGTGTTAGCTGCGTGGCGTGCGCTGGCGTCAGCCAGACGCCAGGCTCCAGCGGTGACGGGCGCGCAGGTGAGCTAGCAAGATATTCCCCGGTGTCTTCGTGGTAATGGTGGATGGCCGGGCGCGCGGCTTCGTACTCTGGTTTTTCGTGCCAGGCATAAACAGAGGTGGAAACAGTGGCGGAGGCGCGCGTAACCCACAAGATCGGAAGCATGGGCACGGTCATTGGCATCGTTTCAGAATCGCCAACATCATTGGTTATATCGTCCGGCGCGCTTCCGTATGATCCACCGCCATTGGCTTTATCTGGATCGAGACGCAAAAAACGCGCATCGTCGTCGCCGTCCAGCGTCACACCCTCGAGTGTGTAATGGCTGGTATGGTGATGTTTTTTGAAAACATCCGGGTAATTCTTCAACATCTGCGCATGACTTGAACGAGATGCGCCGTTATCTGTGCCGCGAATATATCGTGAGCGAAGATCTGGAATATAAAAAGAAGCGCTATCCGGCACCATGCCATTAGCCGTGGCGACGGTGTCGCCGATAATGGCGTAAAGGTCTTTATAAGTGGTTTTCGAGAGCTGCGAACCGTCCATAACAACAGAGTTAGCCGGGTGAGTTGAACCGACATACCAGCTATGAGTCCCCAGTGGGCCGGAATCGCCAATCTTCTGCACTTCTTCGGTCACAAACTCAGTGGTTGCGATCTTTGTGCTGCTGTCACCTGCGGGCGGCGTCGGGGCGGTTGGTACCCCCTGAAATTCCGGGCTTAAAATTGGCGCGGCACCGGCCACCATGTTTACGCCGTGCTCGTCGTCCGGATCGTAGTGTTTACCGTCTGCCGTTTTCTTTGGTTCGGTTGCGAGGTCTTTGCGTAGCCAGTACGTTGGGTCGTCAACGTAAAACGAGGTGTACAGTTGCGCGCCGTCATATCCCACAATCGTTATTGAATATGCGCCATCCACCCAGGGCGTGACCGGTAATCCCTGATAAACGATAACACCTGCGCTGTTTGTCTCCAGCGGCTGCGGCAATGGGACTTTATTAAGCGTGGCTTCATCAGTCCATTGCATTAAATAAACTTGCTGGCGGTTTTCTGGCTTTGCTGCATCTGTATTTACTTTCCCGATGAATATCTTTGCGTCAGCGCAAGGATTTCCAAATAGGGGGTTTATAAATTGTGCAGTAGGGTTTGTGACCAGACTGGACATATAACCTCTGTAAATAATTAACGTTAATATATTTAGGAAATGGATTGATTTATGTTTGGAATATCGGTATGGCAAGTGATAATTTTATTTCTATTTATTCTACTTTATTACTTCCAGTACAAAACCCTTAAGAAAATTAACGTAAGCATCTGGCTTTTCCTATTAACACCGATCCCTGTTGTTAATATTTTTACTTATGCTTATTTATCCAAGACGGATCTAACAAAAATAAATTCAGTCAAAAACAGGAAAGACAAATGAAAGAGCAAGGCTCACCGTTAACATTAATTATCATGGTGTCGGTAATTTTATTTTTTAATTTAGTCCCGGCGATCAGAATTGCACGTAAAGCAGGTTATGGCTGGGGTATGGCAATTGCCTTGTCAATACCGGGAGTATCTCTTCTAGCATTTTGGTCGTTGGCGTTCTTTAAGTGGCCCAATGAAGATCTACTTAAACACGTAAGGCGAGATTGACATCAAATCCAACACTGGCGTATAGTCCGCTGTGTGAGGCCTAGAAACCTCCTGAAGTAGCTGACCAACCCCTACACCAGTGTTGGATTTTTTATGCCTGTCATTCGGCGATCGCAAACTGCGGTCACCACCCCGATCAAAGTCGGGAGGACGACGAATACAACACCCGAAAGGGGAATAAGTCTGCGGTACTTTAGGCCGTTTCTAGCCTCCCGGCGCCACCTTTGGTGCTCACTAGAAAAAACTAAAGGGTTTACACCATGATCGAATCAATCTCCTGCGTTATCCCAGAAATCACCGTGCACAACAATCGCCCGGTAACCACCTCCATAGCTGTTGCCAACTTCTTCGGAAAAGAGCACAAAAATGTCCTCCAGAAGATACGATCCCTCGAATGCTCCCCGGCTTTCACGACAGCTAACTTTTCAGCCGTCGTTGTAACCGTCACTGCTGGATTCAATGATCGCGAAATCGAAGCCTACGAAATGACCAAAAACGGCTTCATCTTCCTGGTGATGGGATTCACTGGCAAAAAGGCTGCTGCATTCAAAGAGACTTACATTGCCGAGTTCGACAGAATGGAAATTGAGCTTGCTAAGCGTCAATCACAGCCACCAACTCAACCCAATGGTGATTACTCCATTCTTACCTACTTCGAAAACCACATCCCAGTATGCAGCAGACCAATAATGCCCGATGAGATAGTCATGAGCTTTGACTCATTTTCCGATATGGCGAAGAGAAAAGGCCTGGTGGTGATTTCTTTTCAGATGCTAGCCAATATGACAACCACAGGCATAGCCGGACTGATTGAAGATACCAGGCAAGCCTATTTGAAAGCGCTACCGTTCTGATTGCACCCAGCCCCGGTCAGCGCCGGGGTTATTCTTCTCTACTCGAACCGCTTAGCCACGCAATAACACCAATGCGCGCAATGGCCTGTTTGTCTTTAGTGGAAATCCCACGGTAAAATTCCTTCCAGGCATCCAGTTTACTGATCCTTTTCTCTAAATCTCCCGCTATCGCATTCTGGGTTGCTGCCGGAGATTTAGCCCCATCAACCGCGCGCCGCCATACAGGGGAATTCATCAGCTGCGCTACAGCATCCGATGCCGCCGGTTTAACCGCATCCTTAGCGGCAGCAGTGGCGATGATTGCAGGTCCAGCAACGGGGCCGATAATCGGTATGTGTGCAACGGCGTAACCAAGAGCGGTTTTTTTACCGTGTTTTTTCAGCTTATCAACGAACCCTTCCGGCTTATCGAACTTATCCAGGAATGTTGCAAGCTTGCCGGTTGTAATGTGGTAGCGCCTTGCGCCATTGACAGCTTGACTGAGAATGTACAAATCCCCCATTTGCTTCATAGTGTCAGGACCAAGCTCATCAGCGACAAGGCGCAGGGTGCCGTTTCTTTGCAGGCCGGAGAAAAACTTCACAAAGCCCGGCAAGTTGAATTCACCCTCTGTTTTGGAACCGGTACGGAAAGCATCTTTCAATGCCGTGGCGAGGATATCCCTTCGCATGTTTTTATCAGGAACGCCTCTTTTTAACTCTTGATAAGCCTTCGTATTTCCCTTCATCAAGCCATCCATTGCGCTTTTGGCTTTAGACATAATGTCCCCGGATAAACCCTTCCCAAGGAGACTGCGGACATTGTTTTCCATCAACTTCCGCTGCTCAGTGAGTGCGTTCGCCTGTTGAAGCCTTTCCCCCATACCGGCATCTTTCGCGGCCAATGCTTTATCTTTCTTTAAATGAGCGTAAAGCTCTTCAAGATCCCGCTCTTCTGCGGATCCGAACATTGAGTTATCCAACATTGCGCCCACCTGGCGGCGCTGACTTTCCAGTCTCGCTATAGTAGGAAGCTCTCCATTCTCACCCTTAGATAGGGCGCGAAAAACGCGTTGCTCGACTGGTGACAGAAATTCAACCCCTTTTAAATCATCAGCCTTATTTTTCAGATACGCGATCGTATTGGGCGCTTCAACATCCTGCCGGGCTGGCAGATTCTTCCCTATCTCACTGAAAAGGGTGTTTTCTTCGTTTAATAGTTTTTGCCGAGTATCATAGAACTCCTTGATAAACCGCTCATTCATAGCTTGTTTATCCGGCATCGCCCCAGCTAAATCCGTAATATCAGCGGCTTTTTTTGCAATTGAGTTAATAGCACCCAATTCCCGCTGATAAAGCGGACTTCCTATTTCAGAGGCAAATGCCTGCTGAACCTGCTTAAAGGCTTCATTGCCAGAATAATGCGACTCAAGAAGATCGGCTTTATCAATGCCAAGTTTTTCCGCCGCATCAATGACATCCTGTCGCGGCTGGATCTGCTGCATTATCTGCTGAATATTCTTTGCACCAGGCCTCTGGGCGGTGTTTCGCAATTCATCGATAACACTTAGAATCTTATCCTCGCCTGCCGGTGTCGTCTCAACATCTGGCTTGGGAGTGAAACTGGCAGAATATGAAGGCCCTTGAGATTTAACTTCTTCCGTAATTTTCTCGACGGCGGCTTTTGGGTCTTCGGCAATATCCTTCAGAACGCCCTTCCCTTTGATTGCTGAACGCCCTAAATCCACCCCTTTAACCATTCCAATCATCATTCCGTGAGCTATGAGGTTTGCCAGACCATTCCACGCGGCGTTTTTTGCAAAATCACCTTCCTCGTTGGAGGCCTCAGCGAGTGACCCAAGAATCATCCCACCAGCCGGACCTGCACCAGGGGCGAGGTAATCACCCATTACTTCGCCAGTTTGAGCGTAAGGATCCGTTGGTCGGTCGACCGGGCGATAAACATCCTCCAGTAATTTCGGACCGCCTAAATTTTGGCTTGCTGCGTTAATGAGGCTCGCGCCACCTTGAAGCAAATCAAAGGGGATATTAGCCAGCCCCCTCCCAGCCTGTTCAGTTATCTGTGAGGCGCTCTGCCCCCCAGTAAGCCAGTCTTCCACTTTTTGCAGGCGGGTTGGTTGTTTCTGCTCGGGAATATCAATATCAGGGAGGTCCACACCAGCCAGCTTTGCCTTAAGCTCAGGGTTCGACATTAACCCACGACGAACAGCCTCTTCATATTTTGCTTTTTTATCAGCCGGGAGTATTCCCCGGCGATATGCTTCAGCGTATTTCTCTTCTTTTGTCGCCATAATCAGAGCCCATCAAGTAGTTCGTCGTCGGTCATGTCCTCGATCTGCTTTGTAGCGCGATCATTTTGAGCCTCACTTGTAGATATTGCTGGGGCAGCAGCATCGACCGCTCCACCTGCCGAAACGGTATCAGCCACGGCGGCAGCTAACACAGGATCTTTCACAAACGGCATTGCAGCGCTGTAAATTTTGTTATGAATACCCTGCCGCTCCATGTTCGTGTCGGTTTGATGGGCATTCAAGAAGCCTTCGATCTGATCGAGAGCCTCCGAGGTCATTACCCCTCCGGTCTTATTCGAGAGATAGTTTTTGGCTTGCTCTCCAAGTCCGCCAATGTTGCCAATGCGCTCTATCGCCCCTTCTTTCGGACTAACGTTAGGGTTATCGACCCCTGCAACAGCTGTAAGCAAAGCGTTATAGCCAGCCGGGTTGCCCGATCGCTGCAACTGAATATCTGTTTTTAGCTGATCTAAGTACATCTGCTTATCTCCTAGCGTTCTCAATTGCTTGGAGTAAGGTTTGCTAAGTGAAGTCATTAAGGGGTTGATGTGAGCGAGAGATATACTCCCAGCCAGCTTCCCTTTTTGGGCTATACCCTCTCTGCGAGTCTCATTAAGCATGTTGTGACTACGAATAGCCTCCTCAAGTCTTGCGTAGCCAAGTTGATTACGTTGCGCACCCAGTTGACTTTGCAGGTTGATCCGCTGCGTGCCCAGCTCGAGCTGATTGGCGATACGCTGAGCATCGAGGCCCAGTTTTTGTTGGCTTGTCGCCCAGTCGGTGATCTCCTTCGGATTGAGCGTGCTCAGCATCAGTTTTTTTGCCCAGTCCTTCCACATGCCCAGCTTTTGCGGGTCCTGCGCAGCTGCGCCGATGGCGTTTGCCACGCTGTCAGCACTGAACATGCCGGAAGGGTCAAACATTCCTTTATGCTGGCGTATGTAATCCTGTGCCCCCTGAGTATCCCCACCTTCAAGCAGACCGCTAAGCTGCACAGCCATAGAGCCGACATCTTTACGGTGCTGATCGTCACGCACGCCAATAAGCTTCTGAATTTTTGCGGCATACTCAGGAAACGCAGCCATAACGCGCTGAACGTCTTCCGGATTGTTGCTGTTCCATGCACCCTGGAAAGCTTCGCGCGCCTGCTGCATGCGCTGGCGATCTTCCACCTTCGCCCCAAAATCAAAACCATGCTCCAGCAGACTTGTTGCCCCCTGAGCCTTTTGTAAGCCGAGCTTGTCAGAGCTTTGCGCCATACCAATATAATCAGGTACAGAGCCGCTCATGCCGCGTCCTAATGCCATGATTCATCCCCTTATAAAAACATTAAGGCCGTTGCAGCAGCTTTACCGGCGGTTTTCAGTGCGCTACCATCCCCGCCAGATTTTCCGCCCTGACCGCCCATCATGCCGCCAAGCCCGTACAGCCCCATTCCGCCTGCCATTGTTGCGGCCTGATCTGCAGCCATATACGGTGCCATTGTCGCCTGTCCTGAAAGCCCGGCAGCCTGCGCCAGATAGCCTGCGGCTGAGTTATAGTCCTGATAAGCCCAGTTACCCATGGTTTTTGTGGCCCCAAGACCCTGACTGGATATGCCGCCCAGCTGCTGAAACTGCTGAGAGCGTGCTTTACCCAGTCCCTGCAAATATTGCTGGCCGAGCTGCGTTGACTCCGAAGCCAGAATGTTAGACGTCGCGGTATTTCCCAGACCGCCCGCCGCCTCTGCGCCAGCTTCTGCGGCATATTGTGCCTGCTCCTGCTCCTGCGCATACTGTGGCCCTGCGTAGTAATCTGTAAGCGCCGCCTGACTGTTCATCGGGTTCGCCAGCATCTGTATTTGCGCAGTGAGCGCCTGCGTGCCAGCATTCATCCATGGGGAGATCCAGTCATATTGTTTTTGGCCCACCTTGCCGTAACCTTTTGCGATCTCCTTCATCGCTTTGGCCTGCGCGGCGGCAGCCTTTCCCGCCCCCATGCTTCCAATAAGCCCCATATCAGCCCCCTTGCAGTCGTCTGACTGTCTGTTGCAATTTGGCGAGTTCTTCTTTGTTCTGCGCTGCGTCACGCTCCATCACGGCAATTTTTTGATTAAGAACTTCCATGAGTTTGGCGGACTGCGTCAGCCTTTCCTGGACGTCGTCATTAAAATCAGGCTGCCGGGTGATGAAGGATTTAAGCGCTTTAGAGAAGAATTCAGGAATGTCGCTAAGGTGAACGCGAACATTATTTTTTTCTGAGGATGTGTCGGACATTACGTCACCCTGATTTTGCAACTCGTCGCCGTGAACGGCGTGCGAGAGAATGAGCGAAAGCGGAAAGCGATATCTTTTGCCACGTAACCCACGTTCGGCAGTAACACGCGCTCCGTGTAGCGCTGCGGGCCATCGCTGATTACCTGCACCTCATAAGGGAATATTGCCCCGTCGGTGGTGGCGGAGATCGCCAGGTGCTCAATGCTTTGGGCGGTGCCGCTGGCGGTATTCAGCTCCAGATCGGCCAGCACTGCGCCGGGTGCTGAAAACATCGGGGTATAGAGAATATGGGACTGTGGTTCACCGTACTGCGCCGCCGTGGATTCATCCAGCCAGCCCAACTGGCCGTGACGAATATCCCCACAGGTGATGCGCGCCATTTCCAGCGCAAAATCTGTGGCGATATGGGGCTTCATGTCCGGGCCGCTGGTCAGATTGCACCAGTTTTTACTGGTCAGGTCATAGCACCAGGCAAGCGAACCGGCCCGCACAATGATTAGCTGATGAATACCGACGCCCACTGCCTCGACAACGCCCTTTGCCAGATCGTCCGGCCTGAGCTTTTGCAGTTCTCTGGATATTTCGGGGGAAGCAATTTCTGTGGCGCGCCCGTCACCCAGCAGATACACGGAAACCTTCCCCCCTGCCGGATTGCTGATGACCGCAAATTTTTCACCTACAAGCGCCTTGCAGTGAACACCCGCAATCCCCACTGGAATAAGCGCGGCGCGCTGGCTTTTGTAAATGGGCTTCGTGGTATCGCTGGAGCCGGTCAGTGTGAAAAATTCAGTCGATACTGTGCCGAAAACAACGATATCGCCATTCAGCGCAGCGATACCCACGGCAGGATCGGGGAATGCTTCTGCCGTCATAAACGGTCGATAGCGATCGGGGTGTGTCTCGTCGTCAATGTCCGTCACGCCGAATGTGTTTGTACCAGCTTTAATCCACGCATAGCGGCTGTTTGCGTGACAGATATCAGCAACGGTGCCCAGGTCGTATTGCGCGTAGAGAATGTCCGAAGGCTCAACAACCTGAGTCCATACAAAGGCTGTGTTGTCATTGCCGTCAGCGCCGTTCGCGTTGAACGTATATCCAACGGTTAACGTGGTGCCGGAAATATCGAAGCCAGAAACAAAAACATCAGTGAGGTAAGGCGTTCCTGCTGCGGGTACATCCTGATTGAATGTTTTCTGGATTTTATCAACTTCCAGCACTGCACCTGTCGCGCCGGACGTGGTTGCCGGAGTCAGCGTCAGAATGAGCCGCCCTTTGTCCGTCATTGTTTCGGTCAGGGGCAAGGAGCCATCAAAACCGCTGCCTTTATTGCCGCTCACCAGAATGACTGTTGAACCCGGAAAATATTTCGCGGGCGGCCAGTTATCGAGCATAAACGTTGTGCCATCGTTTTTGCGGATCGTCATCAGGCCGCCTGCTGCGACAGCAACTGATTTATCACTCCCCGCCATGCTTACGCGGTCCTCTCCATCCACATCGGCGATTTCAACGCTCGCCTGATAAAGCTTTTTTCCACATACCCGGTAGACCAGACTATCAAACGGATTTGCCAGCACCCCGCGTGACGCGCCGTCCACGTCTGCAAGTTTCACCACGCCAGGAAAGCTGCGCATGTAGCCGCCTTCCGTAACGATTTTAGGCGGCACGGTCAGCATATTGACGGGGAACAGATTCACGTAATCGGAAATCAGCGGGTTTTTGCCTGTGCCCTTCATGAGCGGCAGTGTTGTTGTTTTATCCACGGCGGAAACCTCTTACGGGATTTACGGGGTGTGGGTTATTGACTTCCCCGGAATGCATTTCGCCTTCACTGGCCGGTAACGGCAGCGCGGGTTTTAGCGATCGGGATTTGCCAAACTTTTTGGCAATTGAGCGCCAGCCCCGGCCCGCTTCCGCAACGGTGGTTGCTGGCGGTTCGCGGTGAAAATCAGGCGCGATCAGAATGGCGAGATTGCAGGCCACCGGCATTTTCATCCAGAGTTCTAAGCCGGAGTCATGGCGGGACCATGTCTTTACGTCCATATCTTCTGCGAAGTTATAAAGCAGGTCGATTCCGTCGCTTTGCCAGCGCGCCAGCATCGCTTCAAGGTCTTCAACCGCTTTGCTGTAACTGTCCGGCTCGATACCGGTTAACGCGGTTGAGCGGTCGCCGATTAGCTTTCTGATCGCAAGGTCTACAATGTCGCCTTTCGTGATCATAATGATTACGCCTTAGAGTTTTTCTTCTGGTCTTTGGTTGCGCCGTCAGAATCCGTTAACGGCGCGTCACTCTTTACCCGCGCTGCGGAGAGTTGCGCCCGCGTCTGCTCAAGCAACTGCTGTAGGCCGTTAATTTCGCCCTGGGATTCAAGCAGCTGCTGTTTAAGCTGCGCTTGCTGGCCCTGTTCATTGATGACTTGTTGCTTCAGCTGCGCTATCTCATTCACCAGTGCCGAAGGGTCGCCGGTTGTGTCTTCTGGCGGCGCATACGGTTCAACGTGATCAACTGATTCGACAAAGCCCAGTCCATAAAAAACATGGCAGTCATCTACATGGATAACCGCTGCGACAAAACCCGCCTCATTTTTGGCGTGATGGAAAACCGTCATTCGTGACATTGTTATTTCTCCGTTTACTCGAAAGATAAGGGGCCAAAGCCCCTTTAGGTGGGTTTAAGCTGCGGTACCGCCAGCCAGCTGACCGCCTTCCATCGGGTTGAAGCAGGCAAACGCCGGAAGCAGGTCAAAACGCATGAACTGGTTATTTTTGGTGCCGTCAGACCACTTGTGCGCACGGATTGACAACCCTTCCCAGTTCACGATTGATGAGTCAATGCTGTGCAGCTTAGGCAGCTTGATCGTCGCCAGCCCCATAAACGAATCGGTGTAGAAGAGAGACGGCTTGATAAGCTTGTTTTTCGCGCCACGCACCATAACTGCATCACCAGCAGCCACGGTCTGAGCAACAGTGTTGTACTGCGGCAGGGCAGCGTCATAAATCGGCACACCGGAGCAGGTGACGGTGACATTGCCATTGGCGTCGCTGTTGGCATCAGCCATAACGGTACAGGTAAAGGCGATGATGTCGCCGCTGTCACCGATGATTGACTGTTTATTCATCTGGTTAACCCAGGCGGTAGCGCTAAAGACAAGCTGATCGCCAGCTTTCAGGAAACCATTCACGCTGGCCGTTGCGCCGGTCAGCGGAACAGAGAACTGATAAGTGTCTTTGACTGAGGTGTAGTCGATCGTCGGCGCAGTTTTAACGGTCAGCGTTGCCACGCCTGCGGCTTGCCCGGCAGTGCGGGTTGCCAGTGAGTTAGTGCTAAAGACTGCATCCAGACCGGCGAAGTTGCGCGGAATCTGTGCCTTTTCCCATGCGTTGCGGTTCAGATCGCCATTTGCCAGCGCAATCTGTTTACCGGCCAGCGCAGAAATAGCCCACGGTGACAGAGCGGCATATTTGGTGCCGGGTTGCCCCATATCCGCAAATAATGCCCCCGCACGGCTAACCTCATCCCATTCTTTGATGCCGGAACCGGCATTACCGATGGATAGCGCGCCGTTCGCCAGCATGAAGTTAGCAACGCGCGTTTCCAGTTCAGTCGCCATTGTGCGGGCGATCGGCTTAAGGATTTTATCTAGTTGGTTGAGTTCAAGCGCCTGTTCCAACTGGGACCAGCTGACATAGACAGTAATGTAATCATCCACTTTCGCCGTGGCGGTTGCTGCGACCAGTGCGCTAGGGTCCTTTCCTGTCAGGTCGCCCGTTTTGGTTTTTTCAGTCTTGAACTGATGCGGGCGCTTGATCTGAATGCTGTCGCCGGTGGTATTGTCGATTTTGTTGGCGATGATCTGACGATCAATTGTTTTAGTCAGTACCAGATCACTGGCGAACTCTGGAAGGAACTTCTGAAGCACCTTCTGGCTGACGTTTTTGCTCATGTTATTTCCGGCCATAGTGGCTTTACTCCTTGTTAATGACGTGCAGAACCCGCCCGCGTTATGCCGGTGAAGGTCTTTTTGTCAGTGGTTTAATGATTGCGGTGGGTGTTACTCAAACTGTGCGGAAGAGAATTCTTTTGGCAGGCCGTTACCCTTCGGATTCGAACCCTGTGAGCCTCTCACCTGTGGCTCTCTGTTAACTGGTGGTTTTTCCCCTTTCGGCGCGAGGCGTGATTTTTTGCTGATATCAGCCAGCATCATGCCCAGGCGGATCGGGTTGGTTTCGGCGGTCAGCTTTTCGCGCAGCTCAGGACTTTTGTACAGCGCGTAAACCACCATTTCTGGATTTTCCAGACCGGCGCACATGATTGCGGCCTGATGCATCTGCGGAAGGTTTTGGGCCAGCATGACATCAGCATGGTCAATGTCAGGTAGTGTGGCTTTGATGGCTGCGCGGCGCGCGTCGTAGTTTTGTACGTTGGTTTCGTAAATCGCCCTTTCTTGCTGACGGCGCTGCTCCTGCTTGTGGTTCTCAGCCTCCTGTGCGGCCTCGCGCTTTCCGGCTTCAATACCGTAGGCTTTCATTGCAGCGGCATATTTATCCGGGTCGCCATCAATGCCAGCATCATAAAAGCCAGGCTCCTTCAGTGGCTCTGTAGGCTCAGTTTCTGCCGAAGGTTGCTTTGACAACTTCTGTTGCAGCTCCAGAATCTGAAGGCGCTGCGCCTTTTCTGTTTCCGTTTCTGTGGGGGTATTTTCTGGATCAAACGGCTTATCGTCGTAGATGAAAATGCCGTCTTTTTCTTCCTCTCCAGAGTTAGCACCATCGCCAGCATCAGAGTCGTCGTCATTGCTGTCGTCGGCGCTGTCGCTATCATTGTTGGTGCTGCCATCCCCGGCACCGCTATTATCGTCGTCACCCCCCTCTTCTGACTCAATTTCCATAGAGTCAAAGTCATTACCACCCGGATCGTGCGGCACAAAATCAGGATCAGCTACGGTGGTGGTTTCGGTATTGGTGGTTTCAGTATTTGGCTGCGGCATTAGCGCATCTCCTGTGAAGTGGTTGACTGGACACGCGCAGCCATGTCGGCGGCGAGGTTGTCCGTAACGGATTGAAGAACATTCATAGCGCTGTCGATGGATTTAGCGTCGGCACCCTTTACGTAGTTGTAGGCTTGCGCCTCTTTCACCCAGGTATCAGTAATGGTGTCGAGAACCTTCGCTTTAGCGTTCAGTTCATCCGCAACACTGCTGCGGGCCTTCGCTACAGCCTGAATCATCTGGGTTTTCGCCAGCAACGCTTGCGGGCTGTTCTGTGCGGCCTGCGCCTGCTGTTGCTGTGCAGCCTGAATCTCCTGCGCTTCCTGTGGCGTTTTCGGCGGCACGATGCCAGAGAGCAACATCTGCTTCTGGTTGAACTCTTTCAGCGGCTCCATGCCCGGCGCGTAAACGTTTTGAATCAGCATCGCGTAAAGCACGTTGTAATACGGGTTTTGCTCTGGCGTGGTTTTCAGCAGCTCTACCAGCATGGCAACAGTTGCCTGACGCTGAGTCACGAACGACGGGCCAACGTCGATCGCCACATCGTATTTACCAGTGGTCAGGTCGTTGATTGCGGTGATCTGTCCGGACTCACGGTCCATAACCTGCACGGAAAGGTGCGTGATTTCGTCGCTACCGTCCGGGCGCTTAATGCGTACTTCCTGTTCTGATCCGTATACCTCGCGCCCCATAGACAGCCAGATTTTCGCCATATGACGTTCGGCGATCGCCATATTGTCCATATAGCCGTAAGACTGCATGTCCGTGCGGGTCATGAAGCTGGCAACAGTCTCGCTTGCAACGTTGCCTGGAACTTCCTGATTGGACTGCCCCGAAGCGGCGGTGGACGTAATATCGCCGTCTGATACTTCCAGCAACTGTGTAATAGCCTGAGGTACCTGAACGGGAGGAAGTGTGCCCAGTAGGCCGGGGCGATAGCTCGCGCGGTTTGTGCCCTCCACGTCATCCGGAATCGCCAGGCGAACATATGCCGCATCGTCAGAAAGCGCGTTTGCCCAGTCGTTTTCGTAGCCAAGCACCTCACCATCATTGACGATCGGAATAGCGCGCCCGCCAAACTGCGCCGTTTTTGCAATGGCTGACACGCTGTAGTTATACAGGCGCTGGCTATCCATTGAGGGTTGAACGTGGCCGGTGATGTATTCGACGTTGTCCAGATAGTTGCGCTGGCCGTACACCGGTACCAGCGGGATATAACTGCCGGGCAGGCGCACGGCCTTTTCAAGAACGCGATCGCCACTGATGACGCTGCAATACACCCGCCAGACCTTTTTTGTTTTCTCGTCAATCTGCCGGTAGCCGACGGCTGCCAGCTCGTCTTCAATGGCGGCGATCTGCTCTTCGTCGTAAACCGCCCGATGACCGGTCAGCGGATTGACATACGCCACAAATTTAACGTTTTCGCGGCGGCGCTCGTAATACTGCGCCACGCTGATTACGTTGCCGTTCGTCCAGTTGTAATCATAATTGCGGCCACCATCCAGCGTCTGCGGCATGGAGTCCGCGTCGCCTTCAGTGTCATCACCTTTATTGCCGTATTCCTGCTTAAACTTCGCAGGGGTCATGGCGTGCATCACAAAGGCCCAGTTCGCGTCGCTTTTGTCCTGGCGCTTACTGTCCGTATCAAACCAGACTGTTGCAGTGGCGTCATAAATGGGATCAAAGACAATCTGCGGCGGTAGGTCGTCGCCTTCTTCATCGTCAGTCAGCGTGCTGAGGCGGTAGCAGCCAAAGCCAGCGGAAAGCGCTTCGGTAAAGGCGTTGTTTTTGGCCTCTGTGGCCGCGCTGTCCTCGGAGTCGGCCAACATTTTGCCGTTCAGCTTGTCGGCAAGATCTTCGCTGGCCTGACTGCTGCCGGGGCGAAACTTCGCGGCAATGCGGCTGTTTTTGTACTCGTTGACGATCCGCAGAACTTCGGCGCGGACTTTGTTGATTTCGAACTTCGGAAAGCGCTTCGCCATTTCTGCGTAATCGCTGCCGCCCTGTGTCTTCCCTTCATACTGCGCGCCGGGAACAAAGCAGAAACGGCCAGCGGCGTGGCAGTCCTCGCGCACGTCTTTCGACAGTGACCAGGACGCGTCGAAGCGCGCCAGCGCTGTAGCGTGAAATTTATCTTCATCCATCGGGAGTTACTCAGTAGGTTTTCATCGAAGGCGCAGGCTTATGGGCGCGCTTTTTAATCACTGGCATTGCAAAGGAGAGCGCCAGCGCGTCGTAAAGGTTAGGAGATTTCACACCGCGCGCCTTTGCGTCCTCTTTCGACTCGATCAGCAGGAGGCCGTTACGGTAGGTGTATTTAAAGGTTGTCAGCTCCGCCTTAAGATTCGGATAAAGCGGCAGAACAGCCGGTGAATCTTCGAGCCACTCTTTCATACTCCTGGCCATCTGGGCGCGCACGTTGTAATTGCGCCCATCCTGCACTCGCAGAGAAGAGTTAACCGCCACCGTGATTCCGGCAGTCTCCGGGAATTCCTGAAGGCGATCGACAATACCCGCACCCAGGCCGATTACATCTACTGCGATCTGTTCAATTTGCACAGGCGAACCCATAACCTCGTCACGTACAAGCCCGGCCACAACCATCGTGTTTTTGTGCTCAAACTCTTTGAACCAGTACACGACGCGGCCACGGCGCAACATAATCGCCGTTTTGTCATCGCCAAAGCGCGCAGGGTCAACGGTCAGCAGTAACGGGCCGATCGCCTCAACGTCCGCGATGGTGTTGCGTTGAGCGGCATCAACGGCTGGCCCCGGTATCCAGGCATCATTGACTGATGCGTCATAGTCAATGTCGATTTCCTGCGCAACGATGATGGGATCAAGCTTCTTGCACTGGTCCTGATACCAGGCCTCGTCTTTGCGCGGATCATCCTGCCAGCGAAACGTAAATATCGATGTTTTACCGGAATGCCTGCGCTGATAGAAAGGATTGCCGCTGCCGTTTGGCGTTGAAATATCAATACGACAGTTTGACGTTTGCGAGAGCGCCGCCTCAATGAGATTAGGCCGCTCATAGAATGCCGATTCGTCTTTAAAATATATCGAGGTACGCGCACCACGCCCGATGTTATCACCCGCCTCCCCCACCAGCATTGAACCGTTTGCCGGGTTCTGAATCTTCATGAAGGGCGCGTGCTTTTTCTCGTTCCATCCATGCGGGCGAAACTCACGCGGCAACAGGTTAATAAACTGGCGGGCTTTCCAGAAAAGTGACTTTGGATCGCTGCTGCTGTCCACGTATTCCTCTTTACGTGAACCAAAGCCAATGACCGTGCCGGGATAAAACAGAAACATATGCACGGCCACCGCCACGCACAGCCAGGAAAGTCCCATATCACGGGATTTCTCTGTAAGCCCGTCCTCTCGCCCTTTCCAGCGCGCATATAGCCAGTCGATCCATTCTTCCTGCTTAGGGAACAGAATAAACGGGATCGTAGTGGGCAGCCCTAACTCTGCATTACGGGGATCGAACGTCATTCCCCAGTCATTAATAAACTGCACGGGGTTATCACGATAAAAAACTTTAAGCGCCAGCAGGCTTTCGGGGCTCTCTCTGATGGCCTTTAGTTTCTGCGCGCGCCAGGCAAACACGGCGGAATAATCGGGACTTCTGAAATTAAATTCAAAGGGTGTTGGCATAATGTCAGCCCATTAACTTGCGGTACTGCGCTGCGGCGTCCTCCGGCGGAAGATCGCCCGTCACCCCATCCGGGTTTGGTGGTTCATCTGGGGGTGTGTTGCGGCGTATGTCGGCAATCTCTGCCGCTAACTTTTGATTCTGCAATTCCAGGCGCTCTATATTGAGCTCCGTCTGCCTTGAGTCTGCCCCGCGAACTACCAGCAAGCGTGCCAGTTCGCGCCGTGCGGCGTCTTTGTCAGCAATGGCGATTTGCACACCGTTCATCGTGACTTTCACACCCTGGAACAGGTGGCGCTCGTCTCCCTCTATATCGCGAGTATCCGGAAAATATGCTTCACCCCTGCCCTCTCCCAGACAGCGCGGGCAGTCAGGGTTGGGATCGGAGTTATCGACAAAACCAACACCCCCAGAAACATCCGGTGGCGGATTCTTGTCTATCTCCGCGCGCTTCTCTGCCTGTAGTTGCTCCTCGATATCACGCCATTGGTATTTGTGGTTATCGCCCCAGCAATAACGGCAATTTACGCGCCGGTACTGACTCAACGCATTAGGATCGGCATTAACGATCGCAGTGAGCTGCGTAATCAGATCATCCAGCTCGACGGCGTAGCGTTTTTGGCGCTCGTTTCGCAGGGCGTGAAGGTAGCGGGAAACCTTAATATTTCTTAATACCTGTGATGCACCTGCGTAAGCTACATTCCCCTCGCCGCTGTAGCCCGCCAGGCGGTACGCATCAACGCGGGATTTTCCCTGCACAACATGATCGGCAAATAGCGCCTGCTGCTCAGAGATTCCGTAATCCGCGGGGGCTACGGCGGCGCGTTCGGGTAACGCCGGGGAGGTTTTCGCAGCAGTGCCAGCCAGTGCGGCTGCGGGCACTTTTTGCGGGTTTTTAATCTGCGAATTCGCAGTTTTTTTCGGGGCTTTTTTTTGCGAATTCGCACTCTGTTTTTTCTGCGAATTCGCAGTTTTATAACCAGCTATTTTTATGTAGCGTTTGGCGCTGGAAAAGGCCAGCCCTTCGCGTTCGCACCATGCTTTGGGTGAAATCCCTGTTTCGGCATACTCTGCGAGAAACCGGGCGTGTAACTCTTCCCAGTTCTGCCGGGCCATAATGCCTCCCTCTCACATAATCATTAAAAAGCCCACTGATTAGCGGGCTGTGTGATGATCACTTTTTCTTCTGAGACTTCCCGGCCTTGTCCAGTGCGATGGCGACCGCCTGCGCCTGGGGTTTGCCTGCGGCAATTTCAGTTTTAATGTTTTCGCTTACGGTTTTCTGGGAAGAGCCTTTTTTCAGTGGCATGGCGATCGCTCCGGGTTGGTTGAGTAATCATTATCGAGCGCCATCAGAATGACGCTCTGTAGTGACTACTTGAAATTAGCAATGCGACTTGCGAGAACGTTGGCGTAATCAGTCATTGCTTCAGCCTGGAGGATCAGGCGGCTTTTCTCATTTGCGTCCAGTTCAGTAAATACCGGATTACCCTCAATGAAGGCTGTCAGCTTTGAGAGGCGATCACGCAGCTGATCCAGTTCTTCGATAACGCGCGCCTGATGCGGCGGGAAAACTGGATGATATGTGCGCTCAAAAACATCCGCCGGACTCCAGCTGATATAGCCGCTGAAATCAGGGTGGTTTGGCTTGCCGCCGTCGGTGTATTCAACCAGATAGCCTGCGTCCTCTGGATTTTCATCAGCAGGAACAGTCCAGCCGCGCAGGGCGTTATATTCTTGACGGTTCATCGGTTTTGCGTTGATTGTTTTTGTTCCGGTGTATTGCTTCATTGTTCGATCCTATACAGGTAAGAAAAAGCCCCGCGTTTGCGAGGCCGTTAGCTGTTGTGGTTAGGTGCGGTCATCCCATTGTGCCGGGTCGGGGCGAACGTCGATATGCGTGAACGTGTCGTAACGTCCGATCCCGTAGCTGTCCGGGTATTTGCGTTCAAAGTAATCCGCCACGGCGTCAGGGCTCTGGCCGGTTACTTTGATATCAGCGGCGATGCCCTGAACGTGCTGCGAGTTGGTTACGCCGCCTACCGCTTTGTTATGGGTCGGGCAGCGGCAGGCGCAATCGAGCGTGACGGGCGCGTTAAAGTGGCCGCGCACGTCTTCAAGAACGCTCAACAGTTCGACGTCAACCGCGGTAAAGCCACAGCCGCACTTACATGCAAATTCACTGCGGTTAAAGTGCGGGGATACGTTACCCATTCTTTTCTCCTGTCAGGCTAATACCTGTTCGTTTTTTAAAGTAGAAAGCAAGGATCTGGCCGACGCCGTGACTACCCAGCAGCGCGATGGCGATTGCCACAGCGCCAGGCAACACCTTTACACCAAACACTGGCGGAATAACTGGTATCCACGGTCTGACCAGGTAAAACAGCATCAGGCAAATGATCAGGTCGCCCAGGCGTTCACGGAACTTTCCGCCACCCAGACACCAGCGGCCCAGCTCACCCAGAACCAGAGTAAGCGCGATATCTAAAGCCTCATGCGGGGTGGAAAATAACAGCCGCAGCCACTCCAGGAATGCGCCAGATTTGTGTGGCATTTTGTTTGGTCCATAAAAAATGCCCGCGCAGTGGCGGGCATCGGGAATAAAAAACCCCGGAAGTGACCGGGGAAGGAGTACTGATGGCAGTTATCTTTCTGAAAATCCCGCTGCCTGATTTAACGACAATCCGGTAAGGAATGAGGTAACAGTGGGATTTTCGGAAAGCAGAAACGAAAAAACCCCGCCGGAGCGAGGTTTGATGATGTGCGATTGTCAGCGTCGTGGGGTGTTGAAAGTCAGCTCTATGAGCTTGATAGCGTCGCCATTGTCAGAGTTTTTATTTTCCGTTCTGACCAACTTAATCAGAGGGCTATTCTCTTCAATGTGCTGTGCGATGTCTCGCAGCCACTCCGCGAATTCTTTGGGGCTCTCAATCTTTTCCATTGTGCTTCCTGCGATGCTTGTAACGTAACGGGCGTAATTTCCCATCGTTAGAAACAGCGTAGCCAATTCTGGCCGCTTTTTCAATGGCGCACAATGTAAGAGGTTATTAATGGGTCACTTTACACAGAGATCGCTCAGCGCTGGATTCTTCCATATGGCAATGCTCCACCAGTCGGTCGAAGAATAATTTATAGGTTCGGCTCCAGGTTGATTTGGGGATTCCCAGTGCGGCGTATATCTCCGCCTCCTTCAGTCGTGGGTATCCGCGCCCGGCGCAGCGTTTGCACTGCGAATACACCGGCACACCCTGCAGATCTGTTTTCTCTTTGTCGAGTACTTCACCGCGGCCACGGCAGCGGCATTCATTCTTAATAGCGCCCTTCCCGTTGCATGGTTTACAGATAACGCGGATCTGCTCCCTGTCTTGCTCCTGCGGGAGCCAGGTATCACGCACGCGCCAGGCCTTCATCGTGAACACCTCAGCGTCTATAAATCCAGTACCGCTGCAGCAATCGCATTTCGCTGTGCTGGCGGCGCTGAGCGAGTAATCACGGAACACGTATTCCGCCAGGGTGCGCAGGAATGCACGGCGGCTTTGCGTTCCCATCTTTTGCAGTGCACGGTTTTTCTTGCTGCGCTCAGTCGCCAGTTGCTCGATGTAGTTCGTGATGCTATCCGGCGGCAGAACGCCCGCCTTTGCCAGATAGAGCTCAATGCCGATCGCTGATTGGGCGGCGGCCATGCCAAGCGAAGCCATTACATCAGTGATAGTCAGGGTGTCAGCCGTCATACCGCAGGGAACTGCACCGGGCGTCATAGATTTTGGGGAGAAATATTTAACGATGGCTTCCAGTTTCATTTCTTTTCTTCCTTCAGTAAACGGGCGGCGTAGTTCTGGAGTATGCGGTAATCCACCAGCAAAGAGCCCGCCAGGCGGAAACGGCGCAGTGCACCCCATTTGCGGCGAAGTTCGAAAATGATGCTCAGATGGGTCATGCGATCACCTCGCTGAGTCTCTGGCGCGCAATGGTGAAAATATCCGGGTCTTTTTCAATACCAACGAAGCGGCGGCCAGACTGATAGCAGGCCACCCCGGCGGTACCGCTGCCCATAGTGAAATCCAGAATTATTTCGCCTGGGTTGCTGTAGGTGTCGATCAGGTATTTGATTAGCGCAACGGGTTTTTGGGTTGGGTGGATACGTGGTGTGTCTTTGGGAAAAAATTGAACCGTGCGCGGATAACGCTCGCTACTGCTGTATTCGGTGATTTTTTCAGCTTTACCGTAACATGTAGATTTTTGCCCCTGGCGCCTTGCTTTAACATGTTTCTTACCCAGTGTTTTTTGTGGGTTATACGTTGCTTGTTGGCGATAAAAAACCTGGATATTTTCATGGGCACGCATTGGCTGTTTTTTCGCATTCAGAAAACCCGTGGCGGAGCTCTTCTCCCAGATCCACTCACTGCGCCAGTGCTTCAAATTGCTGCCAATCAAAACGCTGGTAAACGGCTGCGCTGAAAAAAGCACAAACGCCGCACTGGGTTTTGCAACGCGGTAAAGGCATTCCCACATTTCACCCAGATCAATAACGCTGTCCCACTTGCATTGCGTGGTTCCGTAGGGGATATCAGCGCAAACCAGGTCAATAGAGCCCGCGGGGATTCTGTTCATTGCTGTAAGGCAGCATTCGTTGATGAGAGTTATCATGACGGCAGCCCTATTTCTGCGCGCACCTGTTCCAGCAGTTCGCCTTCTGTGCCGTAGTGCGCCTCCCATGTTTTACGGCCAGCATGAATGGCAACGCCGTGGCCGCCAGCGCGGTGATGAATATGGCAAAGAGGGATTACGTGGAAGTTATCGGCGCGAACGGACAGGCCCGTGCCTTTACTGCAGTGGTGAATTTCCGCGGGTGTTTCGCCCAGGTTCAGATTGCGACAGACAATGCAGCCCAGCGCAGCGACGCGGGAGAGGTGGAGTATTTCGGCTTTGGTCTTTGACTTGCTCATGCGGCACCGCCAGCACGAACAGAAACACCGCCCTGATTAGCGCGGTGTGAATTGGGTATTGCGGTTGTAGGCGTCATCACATTACTCCGGTGATGGCGCTAAAGGCTGTATCAGTTGTTCAGGCTGATTTGATTATTATAAATCAAGTTGGCCGTTCTTTGCATCCCTCTTGGCGATCATTTCCATAATCATTTCAGGCTCAACAATAATCTGACGTTCGGTAAGCGGGCGTGCGATGCATCGATTATCCGGCAGCACGCTCACCTGATACTCTCCAACTCCATGCGAAACCAAAAAATCAATCAAGTCTTCAATTTTCATTATGAAATCCCAAAGGATTGATCCTCCCCTGCCGGGGGTTTTCCGTTTTACCTTTCAGCGCTGAAGTTTCATTTAAGATGCTGTTTCTGGATGTGTCTAATAGGCTCCGTAGATCGAATTGAAGTTATCGATCTGTTTTACCGATCGATTAACCACAGTTTGAAGGTGGGATTGATTGTCAATAGCTGCTGATGCGATTAACGCCTGATTCTTGATTGTTCGGGGTTGATGGTCTATGGGTCGTAGTGGGAGGGCGGGAAATGTAAATATTATGTAAATTAAATTTAGGATGGGATTGATGGAATGGAAATGTTAAAGGCGCGCCAGCCGGTAAGCTGGGCGCGCCTTATTTACGTTTCCTGCTATTACAGGAACAGCAGGATCAGCTGTAAAACAGCAATGATGACCCGTATTACCTGTTTAACCAGGTGTCGGCTTAACATCATCCGTTTTCCTCTGCAGAGGATTGCAGCCTGTCAGATCAGCTTTTACATTTCCCCGAATCTGGCGGGTTGATTGTCACATCAAGGGCAGCTGCGCTCCAGGCTTAAGCTCTGACGGCACCACCCGTTTCAGCGGGGAAAATCTGTCGGCGTAAACCCTATACACAGCAATGACATGACGGGTGGATTCTACTTAAGTTGTGGCCTTCTGGCTAACATTTTCATTTGAGTTCTGCGGGGAATAGTTTACTATTATTTTGTCACGTCAAGGGCGGCTGCGGAAATCCAGGTTATCCGCTGTTCCCCAACAACAAAAACCCCAGGCCACCAGCCTGGGGTTTTTGCTTTTATCGCAAGTCACTTCACATTCTTCCGCTCCGTCTTACTGTGAACCTCCCACAGACTGATACCGCAACTGGCAACGAACTCCGCCAGGTAATCCAGCCCTGACCATTCCCGGATGCCGCCGCGCGCCGCCTCCACGAACACGGCGACATCCTGATCCCGCCATACACCAAACAGGCGCCAGCCGCCGTCCTCTGTTTTTACCGCCGCAATACGCGTGAGGACGCCGGTCTGGTACAGGTCAGTGAAAGCCGGTTTCTTTCTGGTGATAATCCGCATAACTACAAACCTGAGATTTGTTGGTTACAAATAGCTGATTCGTCTTTTTTCTTTTTAGCCTGAATCATCGCAGCCACCATCTGCCAGTCATCCTGATAAATCACACCCAGCTCCAGCTTTTCTGCCAACGCGCGTTCTGCCCTGGCACCGGCTGATTGTTCCCAGCCTTCCAGCAGGAAAACAGCATCAGCGCAGCGCAGCATGGCACAGCAAATATCCATGTACTGAGGTTGGGTCAGGCCGTTCGGCAGCGTGGCCGGATTCATGACAGTGTGTCCACGATCCACCAGCTGCGCGGCAGCGTCGAAAAATGCTGGCCGGTTATATTCCGGTATGCCGGTCATAGGACCGGCTATGTAAATACGGGACATCAGATCAGGTCCTGCTTTCGATCTGCTGGCACCAGTGACATTGCGCCAGCGATCGGATCGTTCTCCATGCCTCGCGCCAATTCCAGCGCTGCCCTGCATTGCTGACACTGGCAAGGTTCAATAAACCCCATTTCGTTACGGCGGCACGGCGCGGCGGCCTGCTGCGGGTAATTAGCCTTCTGCTGTGGTGCTGCGGCCACCTGGCTACGCACCCACTCGACGCGGGATGGGTTTGCGTGACAGCCGCCCCTGTTTTGCTCTTCGGCGTATTGTTCTGGGCTTTCATTGAACGGCAGCTTTTCATTCAGCCCGGCAGCAACAAACGCAGCATGCATTTCATTTAGCGGGCCCGTCGAATCGACGCCAATATTTTGGAAATAGTCGTAAGCGTTCGCGCACAACCCCGCCTCAAAAGTGAAAATACCGCCGTCATTAGCGCCATTTTTCAGCCAGCCGTCATAGGCAACGTAAAAACAGCGCAAAAGCGACACGGGGGCGTTCCGGTATTCCTGAAGCTCACGCACGGCGCTACGCATCTCGTCAAACATCTCGTAATTATGTTTGTCGTTATCGTCGAGCGGATCAAATTCACCGACAAGGTCAGTCAGGTCGCAGAGCATGTCACGTAAGCGCTCGTCTGTTGGTTTGGTCATAGCGGCTTGCCCTCCAGCGCTGCAATTTGCATACGGTCAAGAATGCGCAGCAAACAGCGAGCATCCTCTCCATCAGCAAGACCGGATTGCTCATGCGCTGTACTGCGCAAGTCATCGCGCAGCCGATCAAATATCTCACGTACAAATGGCTCAGGGCTTTCATGCAGCACCAGCTGAACTATTTTGAACCGGTGCGCGGCGAGGATCCCCTCAATCTGCCCGGCGTGCCCTTTGGTCAGCGCAGTTAAAACATCAGCCTGTTTGTCCAGTAAGTCAGTCAGCTTGGCAGTCATAACGGCTTAACCTCCAGACGGTCTAAGCGTTCAATTTCAGCCAGAATTAACGCTCCAGCTTTGACGAGTGCTCGACGTGGCTCACATGGTTTAAAAGTCTCGAATTCAAACGGCCACAAGATGGATACCAGCATTGGGTTATTTGGCGCGTTCGAATGCGCGGCATAAGTTGAAGCAGCCTGGGCCAGTTCACCACTGACATGTTCGTCATCATGCTCTGTCGTCCAGCCTTCCGCTGTTACTTGGCGCTGGCGCTCAGCCAGAACATCGAGAGCGGCCTGTGACGCGCCCGTTAGTGGCTGCGGGGCGGCACAGAAAGTGTTATGCATCCACTCAGCCCCGCTGAGCCAGTGAAGCCTTTTCTCTCCGTTCAACCACGATGGAATATCACTTTCTGTCGGCTTGCTGGGCACTACCTGCTGCGCGTTCCGGTATTCCTGAAGCTCGCGCAGCGCTGCGGCGACGTAATGGCTTTTGTGTTCATCAGCCCACAGAATCAAGCGAATGAGCGTCGCATTTGATATGCGCTCACCGTCTGTTAGTTTGTTATTGATCATTTAATCACCCCAAATTCTACTTTTGTCCTGGGGATGTCACCCAGCTCGAAACCAAAAACTACACCCGCAGCAGTTAAATAATCGGCGGCGTTAATACTTAGTAGCCCCTCAACTGGCGAGAATCCTTCAGTTACTTCCCACCGTTTTTTTGAGTGATTCAGGAGTACGTTGTCATTCAAAGCGGAGTAAATCGCCATATCACGCGAGGCCATAGCCGATTCGATACCGAGTGCTGCCATTAAAATTTTTCGGGTGATGAAACCGTGCTCTATAAACATCGCGTCAATGAACTGCTGGCGCATAAGTGCAAACCGGCGCAAGCCAAGATTTGTTAGTTTGCTATTGGTCATTCTCTAATTGCTCCATGTATGTTGCAGCTGCTGCCACGCGATGAGATCGAACCTGGTCATCACCTTTATAGAGTTGACCGCAAGTCAGGCCGCGTGAATGGCCGACGTCGTAACCGGCAAGAAAATGATTTTTGGGATCTGCAGCGTTCCGGTATTCCTGAAGCTCTCGAGCTAGCGCCACCAAATCATCGCCAACTTTAACGTAACCACCGTTATCCATCGGATAAACCCGATCAGCTATCAGCTTCTCCAAAAATTCGTCTGTCGGCTTATTGTCTATCATTTGGATTCATCCTCATGCAGTTTTAATCCGGAAGCACGGAACATATGACGCACCCTGGCTCGCCACATATCCTCCACCTCAAGCGGTGAGCGCAATTCAATGTTTTCGATACGCGGGGGCATCATGAAATTATCGTGCGCTACTGGAACTGGCTGCGGGGTAGTGTAAACATCCACCTCACCGGCTGGTAAATCGCTTACCATCATCACGCTTACTCTCCCGCTTCCGTTATAGAGTGTTGCAGCAGGATGCTGTTGCGCGTTCCGGTAATTCTCAAGCTCTGCCTCAAGAGCGGCCTGATTAGTGCGGCGGCGCTTCAGCTCCAACAGCAAACAAATCAGCTGCTGATTCTCCGTGTCGCCCGGTGCTGTCATTGCCTCCAGCGCCTCGAGATGAGCGCTCAGGCCGTGGTCGTCTGTTAGTTTGTTATTTGTCATTTTGATGACTCCTTATTTCCCATAAAACACGAGCAACACCGCCATTTCCGAGAGGGTCACGCTTATCTTTTAATGCCACACTAGATGCCGCCCACCCAGCACGAGGCGGAATGTCCTTAACCCGCACAAAACCAGCTGCGCGTAGCGATGCTCCGGATTCATCAGCCTGCGTGTAAGTGATGCAACGGCGGTATCCCATCGCTTTTGCAGCACGCCATACAGCACCGTAGAGCGCGCTATTTGCATTGCGCTCACCTGTGGTGCAAGTGCGGTTAATCTCCAGAGTGAGGCCGTCATCAAAGTGACGAGCTATCGGGCGACCGGCAGTCGCTACGCCTACGATCTCGCCTGAGCTATTTTTCAAGCCAATGCTGAACTTATGTCCACGCGGAGGCTTATTGTGTCGATGGTGAAGCCGCACAAACTCCTGAGCTATTCGCAATGAAATTGGTGAAATAATCATTTTGTTTAAGCCCCTTGCGGGGCCTCTCCGTTGTATTGTTCAAACCAGAAAATCACTGGCTTTTCGATAACTTCAATCAGGCCGAAACGCTCTGCTGTGCGAAAATTTACGCTGTATGCGCGGGCGCGCTCTGCCTGGTGAGCAATTTGCTCTCTGAACCCTTCCAGCGTGTGGCCGCCTTTGAATAAATTGCACTGCTTACATGCCGGGTTGAGATTTTCTGAGACATCCAGGGCGGCGCGCTCGGCTACACGGCTTTGAAACTCCAGCCTGCCGTCATCCGTAATGGTTCGGTTAAAATCTCGACCACGGTAGATGGGCTCAACGTGATCAGCGTGCCAGCCCTTTTCCTGCAATTCGCACCCGCAATAAGCACAGCGACCGTCGAACTTCATGCGCAGTTCTGCACGCTGTTTTTTGGTCAGCGCCATGCCTATTCTCCTTTCACTGTGATGCCAGCTGCGCGGATAGCCTTGGTGATTTCCTTCATGCCAGTGTTGAACCCATCAACTCGGCCACGCAGCCACGGTTCATCCGCAATGCCGTACTCACCATTCTCAAATTCACAGTCGAAATCGAGATCATCAGGAATGACCACGGTTCGCGACTCCAGCTCAGCGATCCGCTTCTCTGCGGCTTCCAGTTCAATTTGTCTCTTTCCAGCCAAATCCTGCAGAAAATTTCTCTCGCGCCTAAGGTCATCCACCAAAAGATTAGATTTTTCAGTTTCTACGTTTGCCGCTGCCAGTTCATCCAGCAGCGCCAGCACAGTGGCAGGGTTGGCTGAGGCGATGAATTTCGCATCTTCAGGCCGATTGCTGCTTATGCGTTCGCACACCAGTATTTCAAACGACTCACCACCACTAACACCGCAAACACCGCTGTCGTATCTGAATGCCCTCCACGGCCCCGGAGTGGCCTTCTCAGCTGCTTCACGCAGCGCCTGCTTGTTTGTGCTCACTGTGTTTCCTCCTGTTGCCTTGCCCATTCTTCCCACTCCTTAATCAATAATTCTCTCGTCGCTTTTTTAGATCCCGGTGAAAAACTCTTTCCAATTTGGTGGTGCCCAACACAGCGGATCTGTGCATTTCCAGCACACCAGGTCTCCCTGGAGAAATACTCAACGGTATTGCCGCAAATTGGGCATTTTGGTAAATCAGTCACAGGGCCACCCCGTAAAAATTCAGCACGCGCACCATCGCGGGGCTGCGGCGGCATTCAGTGCAGACGCCGTTCCGGGCTGGGTTGTAGGGCTTTGCGCCCGCTGGCAGATTCTCTTCCTCGTCGCGCAGACGCTCCCACTGTTTCCGGCGCTTTGCGTTCCATGCGCGGTATACCTCTTCGCTCGGAAATGCACCTGATTTCGGTGTGCGGTACAGGTTGCCCAGGCGTACAGCACTGGTGAAGTAATGCCGGGCGGTACGGTAGGTGAATCCGGATATCTCAGCAGCCTCGGCGAGCGTCAGGCGCCCGCGTTCGTGGGTGAGATCGATAAATTTTTGAATCCAGTCCGGCTTGGTTTTGTTTGCCATGTAAATTCCCTCTCGTAAATTTTTAACCGCGAAACCCAGGGGGGATCGTGTTGTCTGGTTCTGAAATCTTGTTTATGTCGCGACGTCCGGGCTTCAGCCACGTTCCGTTGATGCATTCAGGCCGACCGGCCTCATTCCACTTGAGCGCCTTCTGGTGGTACTCGGAGAAGTTCTCCGGCCCAAACAGGGTTTTCGGGCGCAGGTAGTCACACATTTTTGGGTCGTTAAGCCATTTCGCCGTGGCGTAGTCAGTTACCAGGATCAGATCGTCTGCCGAATACTCAGGCTCAGACAATCTCCCCCGGATGTAGCCCATCGTAGTTTTGCTATCCCGGTAACTGGATTTGGTCACGCGGTTGAAATGCCCCAGAACCATTTCGGCTGGAGTGGTCGAAATTTCGTCAGGTTCGGAACGAACCGGACAAGATCTTTTAATATCTGTAGTTATATCTGTAGTAGTCTCTGTATGAAGAAGAGACCGATCTGACCCCGTGCACGGGTCCAACCTGACCTCTTGCACGGGGTCAGTCTGACCTTTTGCATTAGTTCGTTCTGACCTGTTGCATGAGGTCAAATTGACCTGACCGGAAAGCACCTTATTTCCGTAGTTAATCGTGTAAAAATTAGTACGATCGCGGTTGTCATCTGACAGCCGTCTCACGTCAATCAGTCCCTGGCTCACTAGCGAAGCGAAAGTGCGTTTAATGGTCGATTCAGAGAAAAAGTCGAAGCATTTTTCTTTCCATTCGCGATGCGTGTTGTAGATCCAACGACGCCCTTCCCTCTCCACTCCTGAGCTGGTTTCTGAGAGCCAGTAGTGCAACTGTTGAAGCAAGATGGCTTCATTCAAACCAATCGCGGAGGCTAGCTCCGGATTGATAACTATTGGGTGTTTCGCATAAAGCAGGCTCACGACTTCACCTCTGTGAACTTCGACTTAAATTTTTTGGGTTCCATTGTGCAGGTTCCGCGATATCCCTCACGGGAGTATTCAACGGCGAGCGGATAAACCCGCAGGATCGTCACCATGCGCCCGTATCCATCGCGGTACCGCTTCCCTGGAAATAACTCAGCACCACGCTCCACCGGTGCGTTAACCGATGCGTTTTTCGCTGCGTTTTTAAAGCGCTCCATCAGAGCGTCTCTGTGTTCCTGGGAAGTGCGCATAGTCGCCTCCGGATCGTTACGCTGCGCGCCGTTCGTGCGCGATGTGGACCGTCACGCCAGCCAGCTGCGCCAGCGCGTCGATCGCTTCAAGTGTTTCCTGCTGGATTACGGCCAGCGACTTGCCCATCAGCTTCGCGCTGGTGGCTTCGATGCACTCCCGGTTGGCGATGGCCACATCAATCTGAACCTTGTTCTGCTGCGCCAGTTCAGCCGCATGCGCTGCCTGAATAGCTGGTGCCAGTTCGCGAATCTTGAGGCGCTGGTGCGGCGTTCTGCCCTCCAGCCAGCGATGGAAAATGTTCTGCTGGTTGTTCCAGATGTTGCCGACCACCAGCGGCAAGTTACCGCCACCGAGTTTGTGATACTCCTCGGTGATCATGGTCGCCGCTGCCGCCTGCCCCACCATTGCAGCCAGGGACAATGCCAGCGTCTCAATCTGCTCGTGTTTGATTTCCATTAATCACTGTCCTTTTGAGCTGATGCGGTACTGTGCTTGCCAGTTGATGGTGGGAATACAGAATCGAGCGTGCAGCTGGCACCAGCGCGATTGAGCGCTTCGACGATTCGGCGGCAGTCGACCAATCCGGGCTTGCGGACACCGACTTCATAATTCGAAAGGCGGGATTGACGCCAACCAAGATCTGCAGCGAGCGTTTCCTGGGTTAGCTTCAACGCGGTTCGTTCTTTGGAGATGTTGTTCATGGTTACCTCAAAGTCATTTACCACAACCATTAAACACGCGTTGTGTTGATTATGCAACACGATTTGCAGTGTTTATTTCAACACGCAGCGTGATAAAACAACTTAATGAACATGAATGAGCAGATTGCTGGTCGCCTGAAGGCCGCCAGAGAGAAAAAAGGCATATCCCAAAAGGTTCTCGCAGATCGCTGCGGGTGGGCTCAGTCTCGCATTGGAAACTACGAGTCAGGCGCTAGGACGATTGGCCTTGATGATGCCGTAGCGATGGCTAAAGAGTTGGGTATTCCACCTGTGGAGTTGGTTTTTGGTGGTGAGGCTCAAGGTCTGCGAAGGCTTAGTGAGAAACAGGCTCAATTGCTGGACTTGTTTGATCAGATGGAGGAGCGAGATCAAGACAATATGATAAGGGCGTTCTCCAAGCACTTGAAAGATACTGACGCATGGATAGAAAAATACATCCAACGTAGAGATAAGAGTAAAGACGTTTAATCAGCCCCATCCCCACCAACCATCCCGCTTCGGCGGGATTTTTTTGCACTTTTTTCAACCCAGCAAAAAAAACCTCACAAACAAAACACATGATGTGTTGACATAAAATCACGCAAGGTGTTTACTACATCACATCAGCAACACGCATCGGGTTTAAAAACCAACCCAATGCAGGGCGCTAAAGGTCTGTGAAATGTTCCGCTAGCCTGGCGATAAGGGCATAACCAAAGGGGTTGGAAGAATGAGAGTTCCGGAAATTGTTGGTCGCCTGCCAGATGGCAGGCCGATTGTTCAGGTTGGGGATTTTTGGAAGGGTATTCTTGCGCTGGAGATCGACTTATCCCTTGAGGTTAAGCAAGTGATGAAAAGTGAACAACTGCAACTTGTTCGGCGTTTTCATCCTTCAGCTTGCCGGTTCGCTCCATTACTCGATTCTGGAATAAGGCCCTCTCGTGATTGGTTACCCTGTTTCTTAGGCGCTCATCCAGTTCGAATGTGACGGAATAATGCCCCTCAAGTGGGCACTTGAAAATTAAAATCTGATCCATGTTTTTGGTTGTGAATGGCGTGCATTCCACGCGGGTGCCGCAAATAGGGCAGTCCTGAAAAGTCATAAAATATCCTTGCTGTTTGTGTGAGAACTGCAGCATACCACCGAGCCTGAAGTGGAAAAAAGACAGGCGCATTTAAAGCTAAAGCGGGTTTAATGGAGAGGAAAAATGTCAGTACAAATCATTGCCAACGACGATTCAGAAGTGAGCGCCATTGTCGCGGCGCTGGAAGCGTCGGGCTTCAAAACCTCAATTTCGATTACTGGTCGAATCCATGCGGAGTGCCCTCATTCTCCGGTTGTTGGAATGAACTGCCGTGATTGCCGTATTGCTCAGCTCCAGCAGCGTTATTCAGAGCAGGAAGCGGATCTGCAGGCTACCGGGGACGAACTGCGCAGGGTGATCGCTCATGAATGATATGCAGAGCGTTCGCAATCGCCTCAACGCGGTTCTGGTAAAGCAGGTTAACGCAGAATTTCTTGAAGATCAGGAAATGCTGAATCAGGTAAGAAACGAAAAAGCCAAAATTATTGCTGAGGTGGCATTTAATGATCCCATTATTCGCGCTCGTGTTAACTATCTGTTCAAGCAACAGCACTGATTGCACTGATGTTGTAAAAGAGGTTTACGACACCCGAGCTCAATGCGAACAGGTTATTTATGAGGAGCGTTATTTCAACGCTAATTGCTATCCGGTTGAAAAAATAATTCACGCAGGTGAATTAAGCACTGTCAGTAATTAATTTTTAAACCTGAATTTATTAATGCCCTAACCGGCAGGGATCATTTCATCCAAAGCCGTTGCTATAAGCCCTTCCCGCCCCACTTCGGGCGGGCTTTTTACCAGGATAAATATGGAAAGCAACTTTTGTGCGCACTGCTCAAAGCACAGGGACGCTGACGACCTGAACGCACGGCAGGTCAAACGTTATCGCAGATTTGAAACGCTTTATTTCTGTAAGGATTCGGATTGCTATCTGAAGTATGTCAGAGCGCATCAAACCCTTTCCCAAATAAAGCAGGTTCAAAGCAACATTCGCAATTATTCACGGAAATCATACTGAGGTTATTATGTCTGTAGAATTAAAAGTATTCCCCGGCGCTTACCTCCCAAAAGATAAAGCGCTTAAAGAATTCCCTGATTTAAAACCACTTGCCATGGCGGTAAGGGCGATAAACAAAGGCGTGGCCGAAGTGATTCTTACTGGTGAGTTTGCCAAGTTTCTCCCTGAGCACATGAATAATTATTTTAAGGTGAAAATCTGGGAGCACCGCGAGGAATTGCCCTGCCCTGGCTTTGATGCCTTGTCGCCTGTTTTTTTTGAAACAGTTGCTGTGTGGAATGCTAAAACCGGTGAGCCCATGCCGCTTACGGTGGAACCGGGAGACAATGGAAGCGATCAGGATGATGGCGCACCCACAATGAAGCTTGTAAGCCTCCTCGATCTGCGCTCCCGTACCGCCTGCCTAGTGCGCTTCGGCGTGGTCGAAGAAATCACCTCCGCGCAGCACGATAAGATTATTGATCTCATAGAGAATGATAACGGCAGTATTCAGTATCAAACCGCACTGGCGTTTAACGAAGAGCTCCGCGTATTAGACCTCACCGCTGAGCAACTGGAGGATCTGCAGGCGTGGATACGTCAGACATTTGATACGGGGGCTCAATCGCCTGAAATTCAAGTAGGGGTGACCGGTTGGATTAATGATCTCGAATCCGCCACCGGTAGCAATAATGAAGATGCAGGACCGGACGAACAAACCCGCCTGCGCTACAACATTGCTCGCGGGCGCATAGCTCGCTCAATGGATTTCGATATCAACAGCACACCGATCGGAATAGAACAGCGCGCTAACAGTATGCTGTGCAATAAAAACGACACCGAAATATCGAGCTGGTTCCTGCCGCTTTCTCGCACGCCCGGCGTTTACGATCTCCATCCCGCTGCGATTATTTCCATGGTTAAAACGTGTGATGACCATCTTCACATCTACCCGGGAGAGCTTCGTAAGTATATCGACGCCTTCATAGCATCTAATGACTGTATTAATCCGGATCCGCTGCTCGTAGACATTGCCTGCGGTCGCTCCTCTCTACCCGTACCCCATCAGGAAACCACCGATGAAGAAACGCGACCGCTTCCGCCAGGCGAAGCTGATGCACCGGCAAACAAGCCACTTAGCGATAAAGAATTCAATGCGGATATTGATCGCGCAATACGGGAGCAAGCGGCAACAGACGAACAAACCAGTAAGCAGCTGGCAGCCGAACGCGGTGAATTCGTTCCCGGCATCAGCGACCCGAGCGATCCTAAATGGGTTGATGGCAGCGAGCAGCCAAAAATTGAGAACCTCGGCGGCGGTGTATTCTCTGTCGATGCGCTGATGGGCCAGCAGCCCTCAAATGAAGTCGAAAAACAGGAAGTGCCACCAGCGCTTAGCGAGCGTGAATTCGAGATCGTTACCGAACTTAACGAGTTGCTGTCGGCGCGCACAAACGTTATTGGACAGGATGACATCGACGGACTTGTCTCCAACTCCGGCCATAGCATTTCACAACTGATCCCCCTTCTCCTAGTTGATATTGCCACTACGGAGTTTTGTCTGTCGCCAGACCTCAGCGCCGACGAAATTCACAGCGCAGCTACAACCATTCTCGAATCATGGTCAGATAGCGCTGACGTTCGCCAGAAAGTTGCGCTCGATGACGTTGTGGAATACCGCAAGCCAGCGCCACCAAAAAGCAGCGCGCCGGTGACCACCATCCGGACCAGTAATGACGCGGAACCAGAGCAATTATCAGCGCCAGCGCCGACCACCCTCACCTATCAGCAGCAACTAACGATCGCAGCCCTGCAGGGGTTATGCGCTAACCCCGCATACTGCACAACCAGCGATGAAATACCGGAGATGGCTTGCCTGATGGCCCAGGCGATCATCACCGAGGAGGCTGCGCAATGAGCACACCAACGAAAGAGCGCCTTGAGCAGCTGGCGAACAAAAACACTATCTGCGTCGTGTCGTGGGAGGAACGCATCGAAATGGCGAGCGCGCTGCTGGCTGGTCTGAACCAGGAGCCAGTGGCTGATGCGGTGGAGTGGAGTCACTGGCAGACTCCAAGAAAGCACGATGTCAGATGGCGCGTGGGTAACGACGATTATGTTGGCCCCCTCTATGCCGCCCCGCAACCGTTGACCGCTGGCGAGCGCGGGCAGGTGCCGTCCCCGGAATTGCTTTGCCAGTTCGTCATGCTCAATTACGCGAATTACGAAGGCGCATGGCTTTGCGGTAAATCCTCAGGGATTTTGGGCTACCTGCTGCGCATGGCCGGTCACGAATGCGAAAAAGTATCCTGCACCATCGGCGGCGCCGGGCATCTTTATGTTCGCTGCGGTGGGTTGAACCTCGATCCTTCAATCAAACAATTCGGTGACTATCCGGAAATTTCCCGCGGTGCACATCCGTGCGCTGCGCTGGGGTATGTCGAGGAGGCTGCGCTATGAGCAAATCAATCACCCTGCAAATTAAACAGAGTCGCCCCGACGCGGAAGAAACCGCGTATTTCTGGAAGCTGTTTCACGCCGCGCAGCGCGTAGAAAATCGCTGGTATAGCGATCTGAATGAAATTTCAGACGAATTGTCAGCAACCGATTTAAGCCGTGAGCAAAAGCTCTTCCTGTTGCGCGCCTGGCAAGTTCTGGTAGACGACAAAGGCGGCTTTGGCCGCTTCATGGGCGCGTTCGATACCTACGTTTTCAACATGCAGGATCCGAACGACGACTGCTGCGCGTGGAAACCTGAACTGAAGCAGCTGATCGAAGACGGTAATCTGTTCAGCGTCATGCTTGAGGCGTACCAGGATGCCCAGCAGCACGCAAAAGAGCAAGGCAGGCACGCATGTGCACTGTTTGATGAAGTTCAAATGCTGCAGGAAAGAGTGCATTTACTGGAGCGAAAAATCATCCTGGCGGGCGCGTAATGGAAAAACGACTGAGCATGCTACTGGTTATTCAAACCCTGCAGATGCGTGGCCGGGCATACGCGAGAGATATCGCCTGGCGCACGGGAATGAAAAACGAAGAAGCGATCGCCGCGCTGCTGGAGCTGGAAAAGCGCGGGAAGGTTGAACAGGTCAACGGCTACTGGTGGCTTCATGTTGTGATAGATGCGGCAGGCACCGGGCGCGGAGTAAAGGTGAAATGAGCACATCTGAAATTTTAGACGCGGTTCTGCTGATAGTCGCAGTGGTTGCCATTCTGATTTTTGTCGCTTGGCTAATTGTGACTACTGATTTTTGATAATCAACCTGCGCCAGCCGTTGCGCGTATCGTAACGGCTGGCTATCGAGGTGAAATTGAAACTTGTATCACTCGAGCGCTGGGCGGAGATGCGTTACGAAGATCCGCCGCCGATTGGAACACTCAGAAAATGGGCGCGCAACGGGAACATTTACCCGCCACCGGAAAAAGAAGGCACAAAGTACCAGGTGCGACCGGACGCGATCTACATCCGCCCCAACAAATACTGCAAAACCGTAAATACTAACCAGAGCAGGCACCCACTAAAGGGGCGATTAATAGAGAGGATTATCGATGGGGAGGCCGGACAAGTATGATGCAAATCTGCCAAAAAATCTGACCTACCGGAAGGCGCGCAAGTCCTACGCCTGGCGCAACCCTGTCGACGGAAAAGAAATATCACTGGGTAAAATATCCCGCAGGGATGCGGTTGCCCAGGCCATCGAAGCAAACCACTACATTGAAAAAAACTTCACCCCTATCGCACTGCTTGAGCAGTTGAAGGGCACCAACGAATACACCATGGCTAACTGGCTCGATCGTTATGAGGTCATCCTGCAGCGCCGCAAGCTGGCGGCCAATACCTACAAAGTGCGCGCCGGGCAGCTGGCGACGATCGGCGAACACTTCGGCGCGCTGGTGCTGTCCAGCATCACCACCCGCGATGTAGCCGAGTTCCTGGAGCGCTGGACGGCGTGCGGCAAAACGACAATGGCGGGCACCATGCGATCGGTGCTGTCTGATGTTTTCCGCGAGGCGGTCGTTGAGGGGCGCGTTGATGCAAACCCGGTGACGCCGACCCGCGCGCCGAAAATCGAAGTGCTGCGCGAACGCCTGGAGTACGAATCATTCATGGCGGTGCGCGCCGGTGCCGAACGCATGCCATCATGGTTTGGCCTGGCAATGGATCTGGCACTCGTCACCGGCCAGCGCCGCGAGGACGTCGCCCGGATGCGCTTCACCGATATCAAAGATGACCGGCTGTACATCGAGCAGCAAAAGACCGGCGCCTGCCTGGCTATCCCCCTCTCGCTGACATTAAAAGCATCCGGCCTGCGCCTGTCGACGGTGATCGACCGCTGCCGCCTGGTTAGCCGGTGTGATTTTTTGATAAGCCCGGGGATCCGCAAAAACAGCGAGGACGGCAGCATAAATCTGGATAGTCTGACAAAGGGTTTTGTGAAGGCGAGAAATTTTTCAGGGCTGGAATTTACCGACAACCCGCCATCGTTTCATGAAATCCGAAGCCTGGCCGGGAGGATGTATGAGGTGGAGTTTGGAAAGGAATTTGCGCAGAAGCTGTTCGGGCACAAGTCAGAAAAAATGACCGCCAAGTACCTGGACAGCAGAAAAAAAGAGTTCGTGATGATTTAATTTTTTGCGTGTAAATGAATTGTGAATGTTAAAAATGGTGTGGTATAACGGGAAATACCGAATATTGAAGTTCGGACAATTTTAGGACATTTTCGGACGAAGTGCCGTAAGTGACTGAAATTAAAGCTAGATAAAAAGAGACCGAATACGATTCCTGTATTCGGTCCAGGGAAATGGCTCTTGGGAGAGAGCCGTGCGCTAAAAGTTGGCATTAATGCAGGCTCAAGTCGCCTGACACTTTAAGAATAGATGACGACGCCAGGTTTTCCAGTCCGCAGCAAAAGTGGTCAGAAAATTTCGCGATTGAGCATCCCAATACAAAAAAACCGCACTGCTTCCTGTCAGAAGCCTGCGGTTTTTTTATTGGAAACCTGAAATTAGCAGAGCTTGTCGGCGCGCTCGATAAACGGAGCGAGGCTCATCTTCTGGCTCGGGTTTGCCGGGTCGTCAATCTGGATAATGCCGATCGGCTGGCCGTTGCTTTTGCCGCTGGCAACCTGCTGTTCGGCAACATCGTTGAGCGGATATTGCACCAGCGTGCTTGGGTTTATGGCATACAGCGCATGGCCCGGACGGCAGGTCAGCATCACTTCTTCGCGGTTAAAGGCCCATTTGTCTTTACCCACTTCGAAACGACTCACGGTGATCACCTGTGGTGCCGCAAACGCGGAACCGGCGCACGCCAGCAAGACGAGAGAAAGAACTGTTTTTTTCATACGTTTTAAACCTTGTCAGAAAGGCTCCCAGGTCGCGAACAGACTGACGATTGCCAGGACCAGCGCCCCCAGAACCACCTCAGCCTGTGTCATCCAGATAAAGAATTGTTGTTCGCGCCCCGATTCAGGACGAAATCGTGGAACCAGAAGATACCGATTCAGCAGCGCAATGACCACCATCATCGCCACCAGCGCACATTTCAACAACAGCAACTGCCCATATTCCGTGCGCCACGGCCAGTTCAGGCCGAGGATCAGCAGCATATTGACCACACCGGTCAGGATCACGCCCGCCACCGCATAGTGCCCGATACGCGAAAAACGCATCATGGTATAGATAGCCGGAACGCGCCAGCGCCCTTTTGCCAGCCGCATGCAAAACACCAGCGGGAGCAACGCGCCGACCCAGGTCGCTGCGCTGAGCAAATGAACCGCGTGATTAACCCGCTGCAGAACGCCCGGAACGCCGTCGCGCATCGCCGCATGACCGACACCCGCGAGTAAAATAAACTGGCCGATGGCGAGCAACAGCAACAGGCGCGCGCTTTTCGCGGGTGCGATCCAGGCCGCACAGGCGGTGAGGAGCGCCAGGACGATTTGCCACAGCCACACGCCGCCAAACCGCGTGCTGGCGACCGCCTGCCAGATCTCCGGCTGAACCACGTCACGCCAGCCGTCACCCATCTGCCCGCCCTGCACCGCCAGCATCAGCAGCGCCGTCAGCAGACTGACCAGCGCCGCGATTTTTTGCTGCCGCTGAAAACGGCGGGTCATCAGCCGTTGCAGGGAGAACGGTGCCAGCCACGCGCTGTAAAACGCATTGCCAAAAATCAGCATCAGCGCCGCAAAATGGACGAAGCGCAGGGCGACGTAACTGAACGCCAGCATCTTATTTCACGCTAAAGTGATAGCTGCCTTTGGTTTTGTGACCGTCGACGGAGACCACATGCCAGTCAACGGCATATGTCCCCGGCGTCAGGGGTTGTTCGAGAGGAACGATGAGCTGGGTGTTGTCATTCTCCGCGCGTTTCACCGCACCGATTTTAACGATCTGCTGCTTATCACCGGTGACGGATACGCCGCTGAATTTCGGTTCGATACCTTCCGAGAAATTGAGCGTCAGCGCCTGCGGCGCAGCACTGACGGCGGCGTCGGCAGCCGGGTACTGATGTTTAAGATGGGCATGAGCCAGCACAGCCGGAGCCGTCGCCATAGAAAGCAGAAAGGTCAGTGCGCAGGCCGCGCGGGATGGGGTGAATACCATATCAATCATTCCTTTTTGTTATGTCTATATGACAGAGGATAACTCTGTATAATATCTGAGTCGAGGATGATCCTGCGCAGGCTTGTCAACGCAGGACAACCGCGGTAAGGTCAGCGCCGCATAATCAGGAGAAGGCAATGAAGATTAATCTGGCGACCATCCCTCAGGATGAAATGGTCAAAGTGAATGTTGATCTCGCGGCCGCAGGCGTGGCGTTCAAAGAGCGCTATAACATGCCGGTGATCGCCGAAGTCGTTGAGCGCGAACAGCCCCCTCATCTGCGCGATTGGTTTCGCGAGCGTTTAATTGCGCATCGCCTGAAGTCCGTCACGCTGTCGCGTCTTCCGTACGAACCTAAAGTTAAGTAAACGCGGCATTTCGTTACACTTCCTTACAGGGTTTGTGGCAGGATAAGAAAACCCTGAAGTATTCATGGGAATTATCGAATCCCTGAGACGAGTGTATAAGGAAGTCACGATGTCCCAATGGAATATTGCCGCCGCGCAGTATGCTCCCCGGCATAACTGCATCGATGCTCACGTTCAGCATCACCTTCGTTTTATCGATGCTGCTGCCCGACAGCAGTGCAATCTGCTCGTTTTCCCTGAACTTTCGCTGACCGGTCCTGCCGTCGATGGCGTGACGTTGCCTGAGCCGCCTGACGAACAGACACTGGCTCCGATTGTTGACGCCGCCCACACCCTTTCCATCACGGTGATCGCCGGAATGCCCCTGGAGACGCACGGCGTGCGGCAGAAAGGGCTGGCCCTCTTTTCCCCGAATCACACTCAGGCCATGCGCTACCCGCAGGGCAGCGGCGCATGTCTGATACCCGGCAAACCCCAGCTCACTATCGTGGAGGGGCAAACGGAACTGCCGAGTCTCGATCCTCTCGCCGCGCTATTCACCTGCAGCAAGGCCGTCGGTGAGAGCAGCTGGCGCGACGCCATCAGTCGTCTGCAGCGTTTTTCCCATAAATACGCCATTGCGGTGCTGATGGCGAACTCGCTCGGCCACAGCGCCCTGTGGGATGCCAGCGGGCAATTGATTGTTCGCGCCGACAGCGGCGAGCTGTTATTAACCGGAACATGGGGTAAGCAGGGTTGGCAAGGTGATATCATTCCATTACGCTAACGTTTTTAAGGCCAGGAGTGAGCCATGCTGCGTGTAATCGATACCGAAACCTGTGATCTTCAGGGCGGGATTGTAGAGGTCGCGTCCGTTGACGTGATTGACGGACAGATCGTCAACCCCATGAGCCATTTGGTTCGCCCCGACCGTCCTATCAGCGCGCAGGCGATGGCCATTCACCGCATCACGGAATCGATGGTGGCGGATAAACCCTGGATCGAGGAAGTGATCCCGAACTATTTCGGTAGCCCGTGGTACGTGGCGCATAACGCCAGCTTTGACCGCCGCGTATTGCCGGAGATGCCCGGCGAGTGGATCTGCACCATGAAGCTGGCGCGCCGCGCCTGGCCGGGGATTAAATACAGCAATATGGCGTTGTATAAATCCCGCAAGCTCAGCGTGAAAACGCCGGAAGGGTTACATCATCACCGTGCGCTCTACGACTGCTACATCACGGCGGCGTTACTCATTGATATCATGAATAACACCGGCTGGACGCCGGACGAGATGGCGACCATCACCGGACGCCCCGCGCTGTTAACCACCTTTACCTTTGGTAAATATCGCGGCAAACCAGTCTCCGAAGTGGCCGAGCGCGATCCGGGCTATCTGCGCTGGCTGTACAACAACCTCGACCGCATGAGCCCGGAGCTGCGTCTCACACTCCGCCATTACCTCGACGACGCCTAATCCGCGGCAACATGGCCTGGCAGCGTCCCCTGCGCCAGGCCAATCAGAAAGGCATACTCCAGCGCCACCCCTTCGTAGGATTTAAAGCGTCCCGATTTCCCGCCGTGACCGGAGTCCATATCCGTGCACAGCAGCAGCAGGTTGTCGTCGGTTTTCAGCTCCCGCAGTTTCGCCACCCATTTTGCCGGTTCCCAGTACTGCACCTGCGAATCGTGCAGACCGGTGGTCACCAGCATGTGCGGATAAGCCTTCGCTTCGACGTTATCGTACGGGCTGTATTCTTTCATATAGCGATAGTAGGTCTCGTCCTGCGGATTGCCCCACTCTTCAAATTCACCGGTGGTTAACGGGATCGATTCGTCGAGCATAGTCGTGACCACATCAACGAACGGTACCTGGGCGACGATACCTTTAAACAGCTCAGGACGCAGGTTGATCACCGTCCCCATCAGCATACCGCCCGCGCTGCCACCCATGCCAAAGCACAGTTTCGGATCGCCGTAGCCCTGAGCAATCAGCTCGTCGCACACGTCCAGATAGTCGTTAAAGGTATTTTTCTTTTTCAGGAATTTACCTTCTTCGTACCAGTGCTGGCCCAGCTCTCCACCGCCGCGCACGTGGGCGATGGCGAAGACAAATCCCCGGTCGAGCAGGCTTAGTCGGCTGCTGCTGAAATCGGCGTCCATGCTGGCGCCGTAAGAGCCGTAGCCGTACACCAGCAGCGGGTTTTTACGCTTCTGGAAATGGTCTTTGTGATACACCAGCGACACCGGGACCTCCACGCCATCGCGCGCGGTGATCCACAGGTGTTCGCTGCGGTAATGGCTGGCGTCAAACCCGGCCACTTCGGCCTGCTTGAGCACTTTCCGCTGGCCGGAATTCATATCGAGTTCAAACAGCGTGTCGGGCGTGGTCATCGACGAATATCCGTAGCGCAGCCGGGAGGATTCGGGCTCAGGATTGTAGCCAATCCAGGTCACGTATGCCGGATCGTCAAAGGCAATCCCCACCACTTCGCGCGTTTTGCGGTTGATTTGCCGGATGCTGGTCAGCCCGCGCTGACGCTCTTCCACCACCAGCCAGTCGGTAAACAGGGTGAAGCCTTCGAGCATCACCTGTTCGCGCGGCGGGATCAGCACTTCCCATTTACGCTCGTCGCGCACTTTGGTTTTATACAGGCCAAAGTTTTTGCCGTCGCGGTTGGAGCGCAGATAGAAGGTGTGCTGGAAATGGTCGAGGCTATATTCGTGGTCTTTGCGGCGCGGGAGAAAACAGAGCGGTTGGGCGTCGGGCAGCTCTGCATCAAGCAGCAGCACTTCGGTGGTCGTCGCGCTGGCAAGCGAAATAATCACATAGTGGCGCGAGGTGGTTTTGTGCAGGCTGACGTAAAAGGTGTCGTCCTGTTCTTCGTACACCAGCTCATCGGTGCCGGAAGAGGTGCCGACCGTATGTCGCCAGACCTGATAAGGCAGCAGCGTTGAGGCGTGCTTTTTGACGTAATAGACGGTTTCAGAGTCGTTCGCCCAGACAAAATCCGATGAGACGTTATCGAGCATTTCCGGATACCAGTTCCCGGTGTCCAGATTGCGAAAGCGCAGGCCGTACTGGCGGCGTGACAGGTAATCTTCCGCCAGCGCCATGATGGTGTTATCCGGCGAAATACCCATCCCGCCGAGAGTATAGAACTCGCTGTGCGCCGCGCGCTGGTTGGCATCGAGCAGGGTTTCCCAGTCATCCCATTCGGCACAAAGCACAGACTGGCGCTGATAGATGGCGTATTCGCTGCCCGGCTCGTAGAGATGACGATAGCGGTAGCCGTTTTTGGTCCAGGGCGCAGAAATATCGCGCTGCGGAACCCGCGCGACCATCTCTTCCAGCAGACGATCCTGGAGCGCCTGCTGCGAGGACATCACCTTGCGGCCGTAATCATTTTCCTGATGAAGGTAATCAAGCACTTCCGGCTGCGAGCGTTCGTCGTCCCGCAGCCAGTAGTAATTATCGATGCGCGTGTCACCGTGAGTGGTGAGCGCTTTGGGAATGCGTCGGGCTTTTGGCAGCATGTCAGTTTTTCTTTTTGGTTTTACACCCTATAAGGGTGGCAAAACGCGCGCACGATGCAAGCGAAACGTGACAGCCGTCAGATAAAATTACCCCTGTAATGCCTGTTTTTGCTGCTTAATATCCTGTTCGATCCCTTCCCGAACATCCTGCGGAATTTTCAGCGCGTCGCCGAGGGCATTCAGATAGCTTCGCTCCATAAAGTGATCGATATCGATGGCCGCGGCACTCAGGAAGTAGAGTTCCAGCGCCTCCTCCTCGTTTTTCACACTCTGCGCCAGACGGAGTGGATCGAGCGGCTGTTCAATCGCCTGCGCCACCAGCGCTCGGCCCTGCTCTTCCACGCCCGCTTCCCGCATCTGCTGCTCGATGGCTGATCGCTCTTTGTCATCAATGTGGCCGTCACTTTTCGCGGCAAACACCAGCGCCAGGATCAGGCGTTCGGTACGCAGATCCATCGGTGAAATTTGCTCACCAAAGTGCGGTTCATCCTGATGAGCTGTCCGCACTTTCTCTTTGTATTTGTTCCAGAGCACCGTTCCGGCAATGGCCCCACCACCGGCCAGCAGCGCGCCGGTGCCGTATTTGGTCAGCAGTTTGCGCGAGGATTTATTGGCGACCAGCAGGCCCGCCAGTCCGCCGAGCGCACCGGGCACCAGCAGCTTGCTCAGCCCCTCGCCGCCTGATGACGACGCCTTCTGTCCTAACATGGATTGCAATTGATTCAACCAGCCTGACATGATTTTCCCCACTTAACGGTTCGCAATGGGTACAGCCTATGCGAGGTGATGTCAGGAAATGTCTGTCGGCGCTAAAGAAGCGCAAATTTCCCCCGCCCATCATCACGCTGTCCGTTGAGGGAAGACAGACGCAAACGTTTTCGTTTATACTGCGCGCAACTTTTTCAGGGGGATTTTATGACTCTTTTAGGAACTGCTCTGCGTCCGGCCGCGACGCGCGTCATGCTGTTGGGTTCTGGCGAACTGGGAAAAGAGGTGGCTATCGAGTGCCAGCGCCTGGGGATTGAAGTGATCGCCGTCGATCGCTATGCCGACGCCCCGGCGATGCACGTCGCCCACCGCTCACATGTGATCAATATGCTGGATGGGAACGCCCTTCGCGCTCTGATTGCCGAGGAAAAACCGGACTTTGTGGTACCGGAAATCGAAGCCATCGCCACCGATACGCTGATTGCCCTCGAGCAGGAAGGCCAGCGCGTGGTGCCCTGCGCCCGCGCCGCTAAACTGACCATGAACCGGGAAGGCATTCGTCGTCTGGCCGCCGAGGAGTTAGCGATTCCGACGTCGAGCTACCGCTTTGCCGATGGGAAAGATGAGTTTCTGCAGGCCGTCGAACAGATTGGCTACCCGTGCATCATTAAGCCGGTAATGAGCTCCTCCGGGAAAGGTCAGAGTTTTATCCGTGACGCCTCCGCGCTCGATAAGGCGTGGGATTACGCCCAGCAGGGTGGCCGCGCGGGCGCCGGTCGCGTCATCGTCGAAGGTGTGGTGAAGTTTGATTTTGAAATCACCCTGCTGACAGTCAGCGCCGTGGACGGCGTGCATTTCTGCGATCCGATTGGTCATCGTCAGGAGGATGGCGATTATCGTGAATCCTGGCAGCCGCAGCAGATGAGTGCCCTGGCGCTGGAACGCGCGCAGGAGATGGCCCGCAAAGTGGTGCTGGCGCTCGGCGGTTACGGCCTGTTTGGCGTTGAACTGTTCGTCTGCGGCGATGAGGTGATTTTCAGCGAAGTCTCCCCGCGTCCGCACGACACCGGAATGGTGACGCTGATTTCCCAGGATCTCTCGGAGTTCGCCCTGCACGTGCGCGCGTTCCTCGGTCTGCCGGTTGGCGGCATCCGTCAGTACGGCCCGGCCGCGTCGGCGGTGATCCTGCCGCAGCTGACCAGCCAGAACGTCACCTTTGATAATGTTGAGGCCGCCGTCGGCGCGGGTCTGCAACTGCGTCTGTTTGGTAAACCGGAAATTGACGGCACCCGTCGTCTCGGCGTGGCGTTAGCCACCGGGGATAGCGTGGAAAGTGCGGTTGAGCGCGCGAAAAGTGCAGCGCAGGCCGTCAGTGTGAAGGGATAAAAAAACCGGGCAACAGATGTTTGCCCGGTTAGATTTTGTAGGGCGGGTAAGGCGAAGCCGCCACCCGCCACAGCAAAAAATTACTTCGCGCCTTCCACTGCTTCGCGCGCCAGCTTAGTGATGCGATCCCAGTCGCCCGCTTCCAGCGCATCCGCCGGAACCAGCCAGGAGCCACCGATACACAGGACGCTTTTCAGCGCCAGGTAGTCGCGGTAGTTCGCCGGAGAGATACCGCCCGTCGGGCAGAAACGCACCTGAGAGAACGGGCCCGCAATCGCCTGCAGCGCTTTGGTGCCGCCATTGGCTTCAGCCGGGAAGAATTTGAACTCTTTCAGGCCGTAATCCATACCCAGCATCAGTTCAGACACGGTGCTGATACCTGGGATTAACGGAATCGTGCCTTCGGTTGCGGCTTTCAGCAGCGGCTCGGTCAGGCCCGGGCTGATGGCGAACTGTGCGCCCGCTTCGGTCACTTCAGCCAGCTGCTGAGGGTTGAGCACGGTACCGGCACCGATAATTGCGTCCGGCACTTCTTTGGCGATAGCGCGGATCGCATCCATCGCGCATGCGGTACGCAGCGTCACTTCCAGAACACGAACACCACCTGCAACCAGCGCTTTCGCCATCGGGACGGCGTGCTCCAGTTTGTTCACCACGATAACCGGCACTACCGGGCCAGTTGTCAGGATTGCTTCTGCACTTGTTTTCCAGTTTTTCATCAGTGTTTTTCTCTCGCCAGATCGTTAATTCTTGTCGTCTTAAAACGTAATACAGGTTGCGCCCTGTTCAGCACCGGAGAGCTTCTCGCGCAGTGCACTGAACATTTCGCGCCCTGTTCCCACACGCGACGCGCTCAGGTCAGGAATATGCGGCTTACGGGCGGCCAGTTCGGCTTCATCCACCAGCAGGGTCAGTTCGCCTGTCTGGCCATTCACGCGGATCATATCGCCATCGCGGACTTTCGCCAGTAACCCACCGTCGTAAGCTTCGGGAGTGACGTGGATTGCTGATGGCACTTTACCTGATGCGCCGGAGAGTCGTCCATCGGTGACCAACGCAATTTTGAAACAGCGGTCCAATAATACACCAAGTGGTGGCATAAGTTTATGTAATTCTGGCATGCCGTTCGCTTTTGGTCCCTGGTGACGAACCACTACCACACAGTCTTTGTCCAGCAGGCCAGCTTCGAAGGCAGGCAGCACGTCGTGCTGGCTTTCGAAAATCACCGCTGGCGCTTCCACGATCTGGTTTTCAACCGGCACGGCGGAGGTTTTCATCACCGCGCGACCGAGGTTGCCGCTCAGCACTTTGGTGCCGCCGTGATGGGAGAATGGCTTCGCGAAGGTGGCGATCACCTGCTCGTCGAGGGAATCCTGCGCGCCTTCGCGCCAGTCGAGCTCGCCGTCATTCAGCCACGGCTCCATGGTGTAGCGTTGCAGACCGAAACCGGCCACCGTGTTGACGTCTTCATGCAGCAGGCCGCCTTTCAGCAGCTCGCGGATCAGTACCGGTACGCCGCCCGCCGCCTGGAAGTGGTTGATATCTGCCGGACCGTTCGGGTAGAGACGCGCCATCAGCGGCACGATTTCAGACAGGTCAGAGAAATCATCCCAGTTAATCTGGATCCCCGCCGCACGCGCCATCGCGACCAGGTGCATGGTGTGGTTGGTGGAACCGCCGGTCGCCAGCAGGGCGACGATCCCGTTGACGATCACTTTTTCGTCAACCATTTTACCGAGCGGCATCCACTCGTTGCCGTTGCCGGTCAGACGCGTCACCTGACGCGCAGCCGCTTCGGTCAGGGCCTGACGCAGCGGCGCATCTGGCTGAACAAACGACGAACCAGGGAGCTGCATACCCATGAACTCCACCACCATCTGATTGGTGTTGGCAGTCCCGTAGAACGTACAGGTGCCTGGCGCGTGATATGAGGCGGCTTCCGCTTCCAGCAGCGCGCTGCGATCCACTTTGCCTTCCGCATACAGCTGGCGGATACGCACTTTTTCTTTATTCGGCAGACCGCTCGCCATCGGGCCAGACGGAACAAAAATCGCGGGCAGATGACCGAACGACAGGGCCGCCATTGCCAGGCCCGGGACAATTTTGTCGCACACGCCGAGGTACAGTGCGCCGTCGAACATATTGTGGGACAGGCCCACCGCCGCAGACATAGCGATAATTTCGCGGCTTAGCAGGGAGAGCTCCATCCCGTCCTGGCCTTGGGTTACGCCGTCGCACATGGCTGGCACGCCACCGGCCACCTGCCCGACCGCATTGGCGCTGTGCAGCGCTTTGCGAATAATTTCCGGGTAGTGTTCGTACGGCTGGTGTGCGGAGAGCATGTCGTTGTAGGAGGTGATGATCGCAATATTGTTACGCAGCATGCTTTTCAGCGAGGCTTTATCGTCCGGCTGGCAGGCGGCGAAACCGTGGGCCAGATTCCCGCAGGCGAGCTGTGAACGATGGACCGTGTCGGTTTTTGCCTGCTGGATGCGGGCGAGGTAGGCAGAACGTGTCTCTTTCGAGCGCTCAACAATGCGCTGTGTTACGCGTAACAATACAGGATTCATAGAAGCTCCTCTAATTTATCTGTCCAGGCGCAGGAGTTAACAAGATGAATCGCTTGTCTTAACAAGGCTGAAACGCTTGCAGTCCGTAGCTCGGGGGCAAAATCGCTTCAGCCAGTGTAATAAAAAAAGCTCCACGGGTGAATCCACGCGGAGCTTAAATGATTAAAAATTGTGCCACAATCTGTGTTAGATCATGTTACCGGTAAAATAACCCGTTTGGATTAGCTTCCGTCTTACTCGAACTCGTTCCAGGAACGGCCATCGCGGGTGATCATCGCTACTGACGCGACCGGTCCCCAGGTGCCTGCCTGATACGGTTTTGGCGCATCCTGATCGGCTGCCCAGGCTTCGGTAATGGAGTCGACCCACTTCCACGCCTCTTCCACTTCATCGCGACGCACGAACAGCGCCTGGATCCCACGCATGGTTTCCAGCAGCAGACGCTCGTAAGCATCGGCCAGGTGCGTTTCGTTGAAGGTTTCGGAGTAGCTCAGATCCAGCTTGGTGGTTTGCAGGTTGTGCTTGTGATCCAGGCCCGGCACTTTGTTCAGCACCTGAATATCCACGCCCTCATCAGGCTGCAGACGGATTGTCAGTTTGTTCTGCGGCAGCTCCTGCCAGGACTCTTTGAACAGGTTCAGTTCCGGGTTCTTGAAATAGACCACGACTTCAGAGCATTTGGTCGGCAGACGTTTACCGGTGCGCAGATAGAACGGAACACCCGCCCAGCGCCAGTTGTCGATATCGACGCGGATCGCCACGAAAGTCTCGGTGTTGCTGGACTTGTTCGCGCCCTCTTCTTCCAGATAGCCAGGGACTTTTTTACCCTGCGCGAAACCGGAGGTGTACTGACCGCGGACGGTTTTCTCACGCACGTTCGAGCGATCGATGCGGCGCAGAGACTTCAGCACCTTCACTTTTTCGTCACGAATGTTATCCGCAGAGAGATCGGACGGCGGAGACATGGCGATCATGCAGAGGATTTGCAGCAGGTGGTTCTGGATCATGTCGCGCATCTGACCAGCCTGGTCAAAGTAACCCCAGCGCCCTTCGATGCCCACCTCTTCAGCCACGGTAATTTCCACGTGATCGATGGTGCGGTTGTCCCAGTTGTTCGCAAACAGGGAGTTCGCAAAACGCAGGGCCAGCAGGTTCAGCACCGTCTCTTTACCCAGATAGTGGTCGATACGGTAAACCTGGCACTCTTCGAAGTATTCCCCGACCTGGTCGTTGATTTCACGCGAAGTCGCAAGAGAAGTCCCCAGCGGTTTTTCCATGACTACACGCGCCGGTTTGGCGTTGAGTTTCGCTTCGCCCAGACCTTTGCAGATGGCGCCGAAGGTGCTTGGCGGCATCGCGAAGTAGTTGATGGTCACACGGTTTTGCTGGTCCAGCATCTTGCCCAGACGGCCAAACGACTTGGTATCGTTGACATCCAGGTTGCAGAAATCAAGACGACCGCTCAGCGCATCCCACAAACTTTCATCGATCTTCTCTTTCATGAACGTTTCGAGCGCTTCACGCACCACTTTGGTGTAGGCGTCTTTATCCCAGTCAGCGCGGCCCACGCCCAGGATGCGAGTGTCCGGGTGGATCTGGCCTGCTTTTTCCAGTTGATACAGGGAAGGCAGCAATTTACGGCGTGCAAGATCGCCTTTCGCGCCGAAAATGACCAGGTCACATGCCTGGGCTGTTTGCGTTACCGCCATGTCATTCTCCTCAGTTGGATATCCTGGTGCTTTTGCCAGAATATCGTTGTAATTTTATTACAATGCACTGTACTGCTTTTACGTCATTCCCGAAACCATTAGCGCTTAACCTCGCGTGCGATAACGCGATTTTTGATTGTTTACACGCTTCAGTTACGGGAATCACGACGAATCCGTTGGATCTTTGCGCGGCCGGGCCGTTGCGAAAACCCGACCGCGATCAAGTAATGAAAAAAAACAACAACTTTTCGTGTTGTTCATTACCCTTCGACCAGGTCAGAGGGGTATATTCTTCCTAATTCGAATCACGATTTCATCAATTAATGAAATCGTTTCCACCCATGAGCGTCTTGTCATCATGAACATGCTGGAAAAAATCCAGTTTCAACTGGAACACCTTAGCAAATCCGAGCGTAAAGTGGCGGAAGTTATTCTCGCCTCACCGACTCAGGCCATTCATTCCAGCATCGCCGCTCTGGCGCAGGAGTCGGGGGTCAGCGAGCCTACCGTCAACCGCTTTTGTCGCAGTCTTGAGACGCGCGGTTTTCCTGATTTTAAACTGCATCTGGCCCAAAGTCTGGCAAACGGCACGCCCTATGTAAATCGCAATGTCGATGAAGACGACAGCGTAGAGGCCTATACGGGCAAAATTTTTGAATCGGCGATGGCGACCCTCGACCATGTGCGCCAGTCGCTGGATAAAGCGTCGCTCAATCGCGCCGTGGATCTGCTCACCCAGGCGAAAAAAATCGCCTTCTTCGGGCTGGGCTCTTCCGCTGCCGTGGCCCACGACGCAATGAACAAATTTTTTCGCTTTAATGTCCCGGTGATTTACTCCGATGACATTGTGCTGCAACGCATGAGCTGTATGAATTGTAACGAAGATGACGTGGTGGTGCTGATCTCCCACACCGGGCGGACCAAAAGTCTGGTGGAGCTGGCGCAGCTGGCGCGTGAAAACGATGCCATGGTGATTGCCCTCACCACCGCCGGAACGCCGCTGGCGCGTGAAGCGACGCTGGCCATTACGCTGGATGTGCCGGAAGATACGGACATGTATATGCCGATGGTCTCCCGGCTGGCGCAGTTAACGGTCATCGACGTGCTGGCAACGGGATTTACCCTGCGTCGCGGCGCGAAATTCAGAGATAACTTGAAGCGGGTCAAAGAAGCGCTCAAGGAATCGCGTTTTGATAAAGAATTGCTCATTAAGGGCGATGTACCCTGAATGTTTTTATAAGGTTGTTACTTTTTTCGGTATTCGGTAGTTTCTACACAGCGCCGAATCTATGTTCACGCAACACCAAAGTTGTTTCAGTCAACGGAGTATTACATGTCCAGAAGGCTTCGCAGAACCAAGATCGTTACCACCTTAGGTCCGGCAACTGACCGCGATAATAACCTCGAGAAAATTATCGCCGCGGGCGCCAACGTGGTACGCATGAACTTCTCTCACGGTACGCCAGAAGACCACAAATTACGTGCAGACAAGGTCCGTGAGATCGCGGCAAAACTGGGACGTCACGTGGCTATCCTCGGCGACCTGCAGGGTCCGAAGATTCGCGTTTCGACGTTTAAAGAAGGCAAAGTTTTCCTTAACATCGGCGATAAATTCCTCCTCGACGCCAACCTGGGTAAAGGCGAAGGCGACAAGGAGCGAGTGGGCATCGACTATAAAGGTCTGCCTGCTGACGTGGTGCCGGGCGATATCCTGCTGCTCGACGATGGTCGCGTGCAGCTGAAAGTGATCGAAGTCCAGGGCATGAAAGTGTTCACCGAAGTGACCGTGGGCGGCCCGCTTTCCAACAACAAAGGCATCAACAAACTCGGCGGTGGTCTCTCCGCTGAAGCCCTGACCGAAAAAGACAAAGCCGACATCATCACGGCCGCGCAGATTGGCGTCGACTATTTGGCCGTCTCCTTCCCGCGCTGCGGCGAAGACCTGAACTACGCTCGCCGTCTGGCGCGTGATGCAGGCTGCGACGCCAGCATCGTGGCTAAAGTGGAACGTGCGGAAGCCGTCTGCAGCCAGGAAGCGATGGATGATGTGATCCTGGCGTCTGACGTGGTAATGGTTGCCCGTGGCGACCTGGGCGTTGAAATCGGCGACCCTGAGCTGGTCGGCATCCAGAAAGCGCTGATCCGTCGTGCGCGTCAGCTGAACCGCTCCGTGATCACCGCGACCCAGATGATGGAGTCGATGATCACTAACCCAATGCCAACCCGTGCGGAAGTGATGGACGTCGCCAACGCCGTGCTGGATGGTACCGATGCGGTGATGCTCTCTGCGGAAACGGCAGCGGGTCAGTATCCGGCTGAAACCGTGGCCGCGATGGCGCGCGTGTGCCTGGGCGCTGAGAAGATCCCAAGCATCAACGTCTCCAAACACCGTCTGGACATTCAGTTTGATAACGTGGAAGAAGCGATTTCCATGTCCGCCATGTACGCGGCGAACCACCTGAAAGGCGTGACTGCGATCATCACCATGACCGAATCCGGCCGCACCGCGCTGATGACTTCCCGTATCAGCTCCGGCCTGCCGATCTTCGCCATGTCCCGTCATGAACGCACCCTGAACCTGACGGCCCTGTATCGTGGCGTGACTCCGGTCTTCTTCGACAGCACCAACGACGGTGTTGCCGCAGCGAACGACGCGGTCAATCTGCTGCGCGATAAAGGCTATCTGGTCTCTGGTGATATCGTAATCGTCACCCAGGGCGATGTGATGAGCACCATTGGCTCGACCAACACCACTCGCGTGATGACTGTCGAGTAATACTGTTATATCCTGGACTGCCGGAGATTCTCTCCGTCAGTCCATCTTCCCCCTTTCTTAGTTGCAACCTCTTTCATACTGATATCCGGAAGTGGAAACCCACTCCTCTGGCAATTTTTTATTTTCTTATTCCAGGATATTGCCAATAACTCTCCGCCGATTAAATACATTACACTTCCAACTTGATTGGATAATCACTTCTGATTATTTAGCTGAACAATGAAAAGGACGTCATTGAATGAGCAACGTTATCTATTTAACGCTGACGGGAGAGCATCAGGGACAAATATCTTCTGGCTGTGGCACGGAAAAATCGATCGGCAACCGCTTTCAGTACCGACATGAAAACGAAATCCTTGTTTATCAGCTCTCATCCAGCAGCGTCAGCACCACAGGTGGTGCGCATCACCAGGGGCTGAGTTTCACCAAGCCGGTCGACAAAAGCTCACCGCTTCTGATGGCGGCGATTAATGAAAATGAAAAACTGCGGCTGAGTTTTGATTATTACCGTACCAATCGCTTTGGCCGTCAGGAAAAGTATTTTCATATTGAACTGCGCGGCGCGTCGATTCAGGCTATATCGAGCTCAGTGACGAAGGATATGTTGGATACTGAAAGTATCAGCGTGAGTTATGATTATATTCGCAGTAAACATCTTATTGCGAACACCGAATTTAGCGATCTGGTGTTGCCGGAAAAGTATAATGAAATATTCCCTCCGACTGAACAAAAGCAACCTGAAAAACGGGATATTACCCTGACGCTCGGGGTATTTTTTGACGGGACCGGTAATAACGCCGTCAACACGCAAAACATGCTTGCCGCCTGTACCGCCGCGCACTTTGACCTCTCCGACCCGGACGCCGAGAGCATTCTGGCGCGTACAGCGCAGGAACAGATGGGCGTCTCCGGCACGGGGGCCACCAGCTATACCGGCGGGTACACCAATATTCACTGGTTAAATACCTTGTACAAAACGGATCTGCCCATTGATTCAGGGCAAGCACAGGCAGCCATTTACGTTGAGGGGATCGGCACCGAGGCGGGAAAACCGGACAGCATGATTGGGCTTAGCTTAGGCGTGGCAGATACCGGGGTGATTGCGAAGACGGATCTGGCGGTGAAGCAGATAGCTGAGGCCATAAAAGACGCATTGCGTAAGTTACAGCAGAAAATGCACGGATGCGTTATTGCGGTCACATCTTTCCAGTTCGATATTTTCGGTTTCAGCCGCGGCGCGGCGGCGGCACGCCACTTCGCTAATCGAGTTCAGGCGGAGGACCGCCCTGTTATTAATGCCATTCGTCAGGGTATGAATGATTTTAAATACTCTGGTACTCCGGCAGGAAAAACCCGCTTTATTGGTATTTTTGATACGGTCGCTGCCATCGGCACACCGCAAAACGGTCTCAATCCTCACACGGCGAACACCGGTGACGTCAATATCGTACTGCGTCCCGGTGTGGCGGAGAACGTGTTCCATATCACGGCGCAGCATGAATGCCGCTTTAACTTCGCCCTGAACAGCGTGCAGCCCGCCTGGCCGGAGCTGTCTCTGCCCGGAGCGCACTCTGATATCGGCGGCGGTTATCTGCCCGTGATGCGGGAAAACCTCTATCTGACGCGTCCGGAAGTGGAAACCGTACCGCTGGATACACCACTTGCCAGCTCACGAGCTTATCAACATGCTCTGAATCAATTGAAAATACTGGAATCTTCCGCGGTTGCAGCCCCGCTCATCCGCACCAATGACATCACGGCTGAAGCCTGGGAGGACACGAGGATGCCTGCTCATCCGAGAGAAGGGGTGCAGAAGCGCGCGTTTGCCGCTCTGGCAATGAAAAAGCGCATCGTGAAGAACGACTGGTCGAAGGTGGTGCTGAGGGTAATGCTCGATGCGGCGCAGGATGCGGGGGCGGTGTTTAAACCGATTAAAAAAGAAGACAAAGAGCTAAGTATCACTTCCGATCTTTTACCGTTGTGCTCAAAGGTTATGGCTTCAGGGGCTGCAATACGTTGCGGTTTATCAGCGACTCACCTCGATCCTTCGGAAATTGACCTTTTGGCGAAGGAGTATATCCACTGCTCAGCAAACTGGAACAGCATTGTTCTTGATAGCGCAAGAAAACCCTATGGCGGCGCGTCCGTGTCCGAGACCCTAAGTTTTGTTAACCGGCCAGATGAAAACTGGCGGCGCACAACGTACAACATGGACGGTAATAAAAAATGAGACATGGAAAAATATTCACCCTCACTCTGATGCTGACGACAACAGCCTGCCATTCCAGCATCCCACCCTCTTCGGAAGAAGCAGGAGAAATGCCTTACGGAAAATGGGGTTTCGTTTTTTTCACACCTAAGGAACTGCCCGCTTTCGTCAATTATGTTGGTATTATCGACGAAAACAACATCCTCTATTCATTCAGAAATTTAGACAGTACAGATGAGGATGATGCAAGTGTTTCCTCGTGGGATAAAAGGTACATGCGTTTTGCAATGTTTAACAAAGCACTTCATCCCCCCGTAAACATGCTGTTTTGCTGGGATTCCATTATTGATAAACGCAGCTATGAAACGAGAATTACTCTTCCTAAATCGGTGCGTACGCAAATGAGTGTGTCGACAGGGGTAGATATATTCGGCGAAAAGGCATGGTACAGCACGATGTTATTTGGTCTGGCTCCTGAGGGTAAGGTCAGAATCTGGCTCCAAAATAGTGGTGGGGGTGACAATCTTCTCGTGCAACCAGAAAAAATAACTACATTGTCTGGAGATAAACTGGATGGCTGTAAAGGTATTAGCCGCCTTGAGATGTCTTATACCATCCCTGATGGATACGACCAAAGCATCAAAAATTTCATCAAAGGCAAAACCTATCCGTACGGAAAATGGTAAGGTGAGATACAGCAGATTAGCGCGTATAAAACCTCTTATACGCGCTTAGCGTCTATCGCTTAGGGTACAACTCATTGCGCTTATACGGCTCAGTCTCACCGGGCTTGCGCGTCTTGAGAAGCTTCAGGATCCAGGTGTACTGCTCGAGATGCGGACCCACGAAAATTTCGACCTCTTCGTTCATCCGGCGCGCGATGGTATTGTCGTCTGCTTCCAGCAGGTCATCCATCGGCGGGCGCACTTCGATGGTCAGGCGATGGGTTTTGCCGTCGTAAACAGGGAAAAGTGGCACCACGCGTGCGCGACAGACTTTCATCAGACGGCCAATCGCGGGCAGTGTCGCTTTATAGGTGGCAAAGAAATCCACAAATTCGCTGTGCTCAGCCCCGTGATCCTGATCCGGCAGGTAGTAACCCCAGTAGCCTTCACGCACTGACTTGATGAACGGTTTGATCCCGTCGTTACGCGCATGCAGTCGGCCACCGAAACGGCGGCGGACGGTGTTCCAGACGTAGTCGAAGATTTTGTTGCCCTGGTTGTGGAACATGGCCGCCATCTTCTGCCCCTGCGAGGCCATCAGCATGGCCGGAATATCCACGCCCCAGCCGTGCGGCACGAGGAAGATCACCTTTTCGTCGTTGCGACGCATCTCCTCAATAATATCCAGCCCTTTCCAGTCCACGCGATCCTTAATCTTGTCCGGCCCGCGTAGCGCCAGCTCGCCCATCATCGCCATCGCCTGCGGCGCAGTGGTGAACATGGCGTCGATAATCGCTTCCCGCTCGGCGTCGCTTTTTTCCGGGAAACAGTAGAAGAGATTAATTTGCGCACGACGGCGCGCGCTTTTGCCCACTCGGCCGGCGATCAGGCCGATTTTTCCAAGGACCGGATCGCGCACGGAAGCAGGAAGCAGTGCGATGCCCGCAAACGCATAAACGCCCAGCCAGGCGCCCCAGTTGCGCGGATGGCGAAAAGATTTCTCAAACTCGGGAATGAATTCACTATTGTTTTTTTGGGTTTCCATGCGGGTTCCAGGGTCTGGTGAAGCTAAAAATAATCATCAGTTAGTGTAGCGAGGCAGGCTGCATCGCACAAAAGAAAAAGCCGGCGCATCTCTGCACCGGCTTTAAGATAACAAAAGGTTAGTCGAAGCGCAGTTGCGGCATAACCTCTTTGACCTGAGCCAGATAATCGGTGCGGTCTTTACCGGTCAGACCTTCGGTGCGCGGCAGTTTCGCCGTCAGCGGGTTCACGGCCTGCTGGTTAATCCACACTTCATAGTGCAGGTGCGGGCCCGTAGAGCGGCCGGTGTTGCCCGACAGCGCGATACGGTCGCCGCGTTTCACTTTCTGACCCGGCTGGACCAGCAGTTTGCGCAGGTGCATGTAGCGGGTGGTGTAGGTGCGACCGTGACGAACGGCGACGTAGTACCCTGCCGCGCCGCTGCGTTTGGCGATAACCACTTCACCGTCACCGACAGAGAGCACTGGCGTGCCCTGCGGCATCGCGAAGTCAACGCCACGGTGCGGCGCCACGCGGCCCGTGACCGGGTTCAGACGACGCGGGTTAAAGTTGGATGAAACGCGGAACTGTTTCGCCGTCGGGAAGCGCAGGAAGCCTTTCGCCAGGCCCGTACCGTTGCGGTCGTAGAACTTACCGTCTTCAGCGCGGATGGCGTAATAGTCTTTACCTTCAGAGCGCAGACGCACGCCCATCAGCTGGCTCTGCTCGCGCTTGCCGTCCAGCATTTCGCGGGACATCAGGATCGAGAATTCGTCGCCTTTTTTCAGTTTGCGGAAGTCCATCTGCCACTGCATGGCCTTGATGACTGAGCTGATTTCACCGCTCGTTAACCCGGCTTCGCGCGCGCTGGCGACAAAGCTACCGCCCACGGTGCCTTTCAGCACATTGTTGACCCAGTCGCCCTGCTGCATTTCGCTGGTCATCTTGAAACCGTTTTCAGTACGATCGTAGGTACGGGTTTCGCGACGCGAGACTTCCCAGGTCAGACGCTGTAAATCGCCATCGCTGGTGAGTGTCCAGGAGAGTTGCTGACCAATTTTCAGGTTACGCAGATCTTTATCGGATGCGGCGAGCTGGCTGATATCACCCATCTCAATACCGTACTGGTTGAGCACGCTGCTCAGGGTATCGCCCGTCGAGACAACATACTCGTGGATGCCCGCTTCGTTCGCGGTTTTGTCATCCAGCTCATCCTGAGGAATGGCCTCGTCTTCCTGAGCGGCCTGATCGATAGGCTCACTGGCATCGGGCAGCAAGGAGCGGATTTCGCTCTTTTCCAGTTCGATGGTTTTAATGATGGGGGCTGAATGTGGGTGGTACACATAGGGCCGCCAGACGGCGACCGCTAATGTAAGAACTGTAAGGGACCCCAGCATAACGCGGTGGGGTCGAGGCAGATTATTAAATGCCAGGGCGACAGAGCGGGCTATCTGTTGCACGTGTTCACTTCCTCGTTAATCTCCTTTCAGGCAGCTCGAATACTGGTTCGCCAATTGGCTGAGGAACTGCGAATAACTCGCCTTGCTCAGCTGAATATTGGTTCCAAGCGGGTCCAGGGTCCCCATGCGCACGGACGTTCCCCTGGCCACGGCTTCAACGACCGCTGGCCTGAACTGTGGCTCAGCAAAAACGCATGTCGCTTTTTGCTCAACCAACTGTGTTCTGATTTCATGTAAACGCTGCGCACCAGGCTGAATTTCCGGGTTGACGGTAAAGTGACCCAGCGGGGTCAGGCCGTAGTGTTTTTCGTAGTAGCCATAGGCATCATGAAAAACGAAATACCCTTTTCCTTTCAACGGTGCGAGCTCGTTACCCACCTGCTTATCGGTTGCGGCTAATTGTGCCTCAAAATCCTTCAGGTTGGCGTCTAGTTTGGCTCGACTTTGCGGCATAAGTTCCACTAATTTGTCATGGATTGCAACCGCTGAGAGCCGCGCTATCTCTGGGGAGAGCCAAAGATGCATGTTGTACTCGCCATGATGGTGATGGTCGTCACCTTTTTCGCCCTCGGCGTGATCATGGTCGTGATCGCCATCGTCGTCGTCAGCCCCTTTCATGAGCAGCGGTTTCACACCGGAAAGCTCGGCGATGGTCACCTGTTTTTGCGGCGGAACTTTGCTTGCGGACTTTTGCATGAAGGCTTCCATCTCAGGACCAATCCACACCACTAAGTCCGCGTTCTGTAAGCGTTTTACATCGGATGGGCGCAGAGAATAATCATGCTCGGAGGCCCCGTCAGGCAGTAAAACCTGGGTTTCTGTCACGCCATCGGCAATGGCCGAAGCGATGAATCCCAGTGGTTTAAGCGAAGCGACAACGGCGGCGTTAACATCTTGTGCTGCTGAACCCCAAAGGCCAGCGGATAATGCTGCGAAAAGAAGCGTATTTTTATGTAACATAATGCAACTTATGATCGTAATGAATGCGTGGAATGTGATATTATAACATTCGTTGACTTCTGCAAGCTTAAATTGACATGACGAATTTAGTTTCTCTCGAAAATATCTCGGTTTCTTTTGGTCAGCGCCGCGTCCTCTCTGACGTATCGCTGGACCTCAAACCCGGCAAAATTTTAACTTTGCTCGGCCCAAACGGCGCGGGCAAATCGACGCTGGTGCGCGTGGTTCTCGGGCTGGTAGCACCTGATTCAGGCGTCATCAAGCGTGACGACAAGCTGCGAATCGGCTACGTCCCGCAAAAAATTCATCTCGACGCCACCCTGCCCTTAACGGTGGGTCGTTTTCTGCGACTGCGTCCGGGCACCCGTAAAGACGATATCCTTCCCGCGCTGAAGCGCGTTCAGGCCGGGCATCTGGTCGAAGCGCCGATGCAGAAACTCTCCGGCGGTGAAACCCAGCGCGTTCTGCTGGCACGCGCCTTGCTGAGCAAGCCGCAGCTGCTGGTACTCGACGAGCCAACCCAGGGCGTCGACGTCAATGGCCAGGTCGCCCTGTACGACCTGATCGATCAGCTGCGCCGCGAGCTGGACTGCGCCGTCCTGATGGTGTCGCACGACCTCCACCTGGTGATGGCGAAGACCGACGAAGTGCTGTGTCTGAATCACCACATCTGCTGCTCCGGCACGCCGGAAGTGGTGTCGATGCATCCTGAATTTATCTCCATGTTTGGCTCTCGCGGGGCCGAACAGCTGGGGATTTATCGCCACAACCATAATCATCGCCATGATTTACAGGGACGGATTGTCCTGCGTCGGGGAAATGGACACTCATGATTGAATTGTTATTACCCGGCTGGTTAGCCGGGGTGATGCTCGCTTGTGCCGCGGGCCCGCTGGGCTCTTTTGTTGTCTGGCGCCGGATGTCCTATTTTGGCGATACTCTGGCCCATGCCTCATTGCTGGGCGTGGCCTTTGGCCTGCTGCTGAATGTGAACCCGTTCTACGCGGTGATTGCTGTGACGCTGCTGCTCGCCGCCGGTCTGGTGTGGCTTGAGAAGCGCCCTCACCTCGCGGTGGATACATTACTGGGGATTATGGCCCACAGTGCGCTGTCGCTCGGTCTGGTGGTGGTGAGCCTGATGTCGAACATTCGCGTCGATTTAATGGCGTATCTGTTTGGCGACCTGCTGGCGGTGACGCCAGAAGATCTGATCTCTATCGCCATTGGCGTGGCAATCGTGCTCGGGATTTTGCTGTGGCAATGGCGCAACCTGCTGGCGATGACCGTCAGTGCTGATTTGGCCTTTGTGGATGGCGTTAAACTGCAGCGCGTGAAGCTGCTGCTGATGCTGGTGACCGCATTGACGATTGGGGTGGCGATGAAGTTTGTCGGCGCGCTGATTATTACGTCGCTGCTGATTATCCCGGCCGCAACCGCGCGTCGTTTCGCCCGTACGCCGGAGCAAATGGCGGGTGTGGCGGTGATTGTCGGCATCATTGCCGTGACCGGTGGATTAACCTTCTCGGCGTTTTACGACACGCCAGCCGGCCCGTCAGTGGTGCTGTGCGCTGCACTGATGTTTATCTTCAGTATGATGAAGAAACCCGCGAGCTAACTGTTTTCCCCGGTGGCGCTGCGCGTACCGGGCGACATGTTTCATTGTAGGCCGGATAAGGCGTTAGCCGACATCCGGCTTTTTTTCGGCTGCGAACTACGGCATTTCTGGTGGCGTAATCCCGAAGTGATTCCACGCGCGAACCGTTGCCATACGCCCACGCGGTGTGCGTTGCAAAAAGCCCTGCTGGATCAGATACGGCTCCAGCACGTCCTCGATGGTTTCACGCTCTTCGCCAATCGCCGCCGCCAGGTTGTCCAGCCCGACCGGCCCGCCAAAGAATTTATCCAGAATCGCCAGCAGCAGCTTGCGGTCCATATAGTCAAACCCTTCGGCATCTACGTTCAGCATATCCAGCGCCTGGGAGGCGATATCCAGCGAGATGGTGCCATCGTGCTTCACTTCCGCGAAGTCGCGTACACGACGCAGCAGACGGTTGGCGATACGCGGTGTGCCCCGCGAGCGCTTAGCCACTTCAAACGCACCCTCGTCGCTCAGCTCGAGCCCCATGAAGCGGGCGCTGCGACCGACGATGTACTGCAGATCCGCCACCTGATAGAACTCCAGGCGCTGCACGATGCCGAAGCGGTCGCGCAGTGGCGAGGTCAGTGAACCCGCTCGGGTGGTGGCGCCAATCAGGGTAAACGGCGGCAGATCGATTTTAATCGAGCGCGCCGCCGGTCCTTCACCAATCATGATATCCAGCTGATAATCTTCCATCGCCGGATAGAGCACCTCTTCCACCACCGGCGAAAGACGGTGGATCTCATCGATAAACAGCACGTCGTGCGGCTCGAGGTTAGTCAGCATCGCCGCCAGATCCCCCGCTTTCTCCAGCACCGGGCCCGAGGTAGTGCGCAGGTTCACGCCCATCTCATTGGCGACGATGTTCGCCAGCGTGGTTTTACCGAGGCCGGGAGGACCAAAAATCAGCAGATGATCGAGGGCATCCCCGCGAAGTTTCGCCGCCTGGATAAAGATTTCCATCTGTGAGCGAACCTGCGGCTGGCCGATGTACTCTTCCAGCAGCTTCGGGCGGATCGCGCGATCCACCACATCTTCTGGAACATTGCTGGCTGCCGAAATCAGGCGGTCTGCTTCAATCATCCTCTACTACCTCACAATGCCGCGCGGAGCGCTTCACGAATCAGGGTTTCACTGCTGGCATCCGGTTTGGCGATTTTGCTCACCATCCGGCTGGCTTCCTGTGGTTTATAGCCCAGCGCCACCAGCGCAGCCACCGCTTCTTGCTCTGCGTCGTCATCCGTCGGACCGTTCGGCGAGGTCAGCACCAGATCGGACGCAGGTGTGAACAGGTCGCCATGCAGACCCTTGAAGCGGTCTTTCATTTCGACGATCAGGCGTTCAGCGGTTTTTTTGCCGATGCCCGGGAGTTTGATAAGCGCAGCGGGATCTTCACGCTCAACGGCATTCACAAACTGCTGCGCCGACATGCCGGACAAAATCGCCAGCGCCAGCTTAGGCCCGACGCCGTTGGTTTTAATCAGCTCGCGGAACAACATGCGTTCCTGCTTGTTATTAAAGCCATACAGAAGCTGGGCATCTTCACGCACCACGAACTGGGTGAAAACAATCGCCTCTTTACCCGACTCCGGAAGTTCATAGAAACAGGTCATCGGCATATGGACTTCATACCCCACGCCTCCCGCTTCCAGCAGAACTAACGGGGGTTGTTTTTCAATGATGATGCCTCTGAGTCTGCCAATCACATGATGCTCCTGCGTGAGATGCGAAATTAACTTCCGTCATCATAAAAAAAGGCTGGATGTTTATCCAGCCTGATTTGTGATTATCGTAACCGGCCTCGCGCCAGATTGAGCCTCGAATCGCTCATTTGCATGGCGTTTTGGCTCACATGGCAGTGGGTTATCGCAATTGCCAGCGCATCGGCGGCATCCGCCTGCGGGTTGGCCGGGAGTTTAAGCAAGGTCCGCACCATGTGCTGGACCTGCACTTTATCTGCCCCGCCATTGCCCACCACCGTCTGTTTGACCTGACGCGCCGCGTATTCGAACACCGGCAAATCCTGGTTGACCGCCGCGACAATCGCCACGCCGCGCGCCTGGCCCAGCTTTAACGCCGAGTCGGCATTTTTCGCCATAAAGACCTGCTCAATGGCAAAAAAGTCGGGCTGAAACTGGGTGATGATTTCCGACACGCCCGCGTAAATGAGTTTCAGGCGCGACGGTAAATCATCGACTTTGGTGCGAATACAGCCGCTGCCGAGGTAGGTCAGCTGGCGACCCACCTGGCGGATAACGCCGTAACCGGTGATACGTGAGCCGGGGTCAATCCCGAGAATAATCGACATCACGCGTCTCCGGTTAGAGGTTCAATGACTCTCATTAGAGAGTCGCGGCGACCTCATCAGAGATCTCACCGTTATGATAAACTTCCTGCACGTCATCGCAGTCTTCGAGCATGTCGATCAGACGCAGCAGTTTTGGCGCGGTTTCCGCATCCATATCGGCTTTGGTCGATGGGATCATCGACACTTCAGCGTTGTCTGCTTTAAGACCTGCCGCTTCCAGCGCATCACGTACCGCGCCCATCTCTTCCCAGGCGGTGTAAACGTCAATCGCGCCGTCGTCGAAGGTCACCACGTCTTCTGCACCCGCTTCCAGCGCCGCTTCCATGATCACATCTTCGTCGCCTTTCTCGAAGGAGATCACGCCTTTTTTGCTGAACAGGTAAGCCACGGAACCGTCGGTGCCCAGGTTGCCACCGGTTTTGGTGAACGCATGGCGCACTTCGGCAACGGTACGGTTACGGTTGTCGGACAGACACTCAACCATGACCGCTGTACCGCCAGGGCCGTAACCTTCATAAATGATGGTTTCCATGTTCGCGTCGTCATCGCCGCCCACGCCACGTGCAATCGCACGGTTCAGGGTGTCACGCGTCATGTTGTTAGACAGTGCTTTATCAATCGCTGCGCGCAGACGTGGGTTAGAACCCGCATCGCCGCCGCCCAGACGGGCTGCCGTCACCAGCTCGCGAATGATTTTGGTAAAGATCTTACCGCGTTTGGCATCCTGTGCTGCTTTGCGATGCTTCGTGTTGGCCCACTTACTATGACCTGCCATAAAAAGTTCTCCATTTCCCGTCGCCTTTCAGCCCTCAGGTGCGTTGGCTGCGCCCGCTCGCACCCATCACTTACTGAAGTAAGCTCAGGGTGACTCTCGGTCTTGCCGCCTTCCTGAGAACTGAAATTCTTGGGAAAACTAATTAACGTTAATTACAAATTCTTCAATCGCCTGCCGGTTGCTCCACGACTTGGTTAAGGTGGCCGCTTCGGCCGCCTCAACCCAGCGGTAGGTCAGGTGTTCGGTGAACACGATCTGCCGTTCATGGGGAAGCGCAAGACAGAACCACGATTCCTTATTGCGCTTAATTCCCGGAGCATAGCGATGACGTAAATGGCTAAAAATTTCAAACTCCACCGTGCGCTGACAGTCCTTCAGGGTCAGTTGCTCCTGAGCAACATTAATGGTGACCTCTTCATTTACTTCACGCGCGGCGGCCTGCGACGCGGTTTCGCCCTCTTCCAGGCTGCCGGTAACCGACTGCCAGAAATCGGGATCGTCGCGCCGCTGTAACATCAGCACCCGCCTAGTGTCCTGCGCGTAAATCACCACTAAGACCGAAACGGGACGCTTATACTCCATATCAGTTTTTCTCTTCCTTTTTCACCACGTCGATGCCCAACTCAGCCAGAGAGGCCGGGTTAGCAAAGCTTGGCGCTTCGGTCATCAGACACGCAGCGGCGGTGGTTTTTGGGAAGGCAATCACATCACGAATGTTATCCGTGCCGGTCAGAAGCATGGTCAGACGATCCAGACCAAACGCCAGACCCGCGTGCGGAGGCGTGCCGTATTTCAGGGCATCCAGAAGGAAGCCAAACTTCTCGCGCTGCTCTTGCTCGTTAATGCCCAGAATGCCGAACACGGTCTGCTGCATTTCGCCGCTGTGGATACGTACGGAACCGCCGCCCACTTCATAACCGTTAATCACCATATCGTAGGCGTTCGCAACCGCCTCTTCCGGTGCAGCTTTCAGTTCGCTCGCGGTCATGTCTTTCGGTGCGGTGAACGGGTGGTGCATCGCCGTCAGGCCGCCTTCACCGTCATCTTCAAACATTGGGAAGTCGATCACCCAGAGCGGAGCCCATTTGGCTTCGTCAGTCAGGTTCAGGTCTTTACCCAGTTTGAGGCGCAGTGCGCCCAGCGCGTCGGCAACCACTTTCTTGTTGTCTGCGCCGAAGAAGATCATGTCGCCGTCCTGTGCGCCGGTGCGCTCAAGGATCGCTTCCACGATGTCTGCGTTCAGGAATTTCGCCACCGGGCTGGTGATGCCTTCGATGCCTTTCGCACGTTCGGTGACTTTAATATAAGCCAGGCCTTTCGCGCCGTAGATTTTGACGAAATTGCCGTAGTCATCAATTTGTTTACGGCTTAAGCTTGCACCGCCAGGTACGCGCAGAGCAGCCACACGACCTTTCGCATCGTTAGCCGGGTCTGAGAAGACCGCAAACTCAACCGCTTTCAGCAGGTCAGCAACGTCCACCAGCTCCATCGGGTTACGCAGGTCTGGTTTGTCAGAGCCGTAACGACGTTCCGCTTCGGCGAAGGTCATGATCGGGAAATCGCCCAGATCCACACCCTTCACATCCTGCCAAAGGCCGCGCACCAGCGCTTCCATGATTTCGCGCACCTGAGGTGCGGTCATGAAGGAGGTCTCGACGTCGATCTGGGTGAATTCAGGCTGACGGTCAGCGCGCAGGTCTTCGTCACGGAAGCATTTCACGATCTGATAGTAGCGGTCGAAACCGGACATCATCAGCAGCTGTTTGAACAGCTGTGGAGACTGCGGCAGCGCGTAGAACTTGCCTTTATGTACACGAGACGGAACCAGGTAATCGCGCGCGCCTTCCGGCGTGGCTTTGGTCAGCATCGGGGTTTCGATATCGAGGAAACCGTGGTCGTCCATGAAACGACGCACCAGGCTTGTGATCTTCGCGCGGGTTTTCAGGCGCTGAGCCATTTCCGGGCGACGCAGATCCAGATAGCGATATTTCAGACGCGCTTCTTCGGTGTTGACGTGGTTGGAGTCAAGCGGCAGCGATTCTGAACGGTTGATGATAGTCAGGTCGGACGCGAGCACTTCGATGGCACCCGTCGCCATATCGGCGTTGATATTTTTTTCGTCACGCGCACGCACGGTGCCGGTGACCTGGATGCAGAACTCATTACGCAGTTCGGAGGCCAGTTTTAACGCGTCCGCACGATCCGGATCGAAGAACACCTGCACGATGCCTTCACGGTCACGCAAATCGATGAAGATAAGGCTACCGAGATCACGACGACGGTTGACCCAACCACACAGGGTCACCTGCTGTCCAACGTGGGACTGACGCAACTGCCCGCAATATTCTGTACGCATGAGATATCCCTTAATTTAGCCGCAGGCTAAATGTCGCCTGAGTTACAGGCTACTATGTCGCAGCTTTCTGTATGTCACAACTGGATGAAAAAAGGCGGCTATTATACTGGAAATTCCGCCGTACGATAAGAGAGAAGCTTGCCAGACGCGCGATTGCTGCGCTCTTATTGCGCATTCTCACAAAAATTAACAAAATTATCCGATCTTACTTACCCTGTATCATCGTAAGGTGTGACGGACGCTAATCTTTTGACTGGAGTAATGATGTTAACACTTGATGCCACCAAAACCGCACTTGTCGTGATCGATTTGCAGGAAGGCATTCTGCCGTTCGCCGGAGGCCCGCATACGGCTTCGGATGTGGTCAGCCGCAGCGCACGTCTTGCGGATAAATGCCGCGCCAGCGGATCGCCGGTGGTCATGGTGCGCGTAGGCTGGTCAGCCGATTTCGCCGAAGCGCTGAAACAGCCGGTGGATGCGCAAGCCCCTGCCGCCGCGCTGCCGGCAAACTGGTGGGCCTATCCTGAAACGCTTGGCAAACAGGATAGCGATATCGAAGTCACCAAACGCCAGTGGGGCGCGTTCTACGGCACCGATCTGGAACTCCAGCTGCGCCGTCGTGGGATCGACACCATCATCCTGTGCGGGATTTCCACCAACATCGGCGTGGAATCCACCGCGCGTAACGCCTGGGAGCTGGGCTTTAACCTGGTGATTGCTGAAGACGCGTGCAGCGCTGCCTCGGCGGATCAGCATCAGGGCAGCATGACCCATATCTTCCCGCGTATCGGTCGCGTGCGCAGCACCGACGAGATCCTCAGCGCGTTATGATTTACCTGGGCCTGCCCCAATGGTCGCACCCGAAATGGGTGCGCCTTGGCATTACCAGCCTTGAAGAGTATGCCCGCCATTTTAACTGTGTGGAGGGCAATACCACGCTGTACGCCCTGCCGCGCGCGGAGATCGTCGCGCGCTGGCGCGAGCAGACCACCGACGACTTCCGCTTCTGCTTTAAATTCCCGGCGACCATTTCCCACCAGGCCGCGCTGCGCCAGTGCGGAGATTTAACCGAGGAGTTTTTCGAAAGGATGTCGCCCCTGGCGAACCGCATCGGCCAGTACTGGCTGCAACTCCCGGCCACCTTTGGCCCGCGCGATCTGCCCGCCTTGTGGGCTTTTCTCGACGCCCTTCCCCGCGAATTCACCTACGGCGTGGAAGTGCGTCATCCGGAATTTTTCGCCAAAGGCGAAGCGGAACAGGCGCTTAACCGTGGGCTGCATGAGCGCGGTGTGAATCGGGTCATTCTGGACAGCCGCCCGGTCCACAGCGCCGTGGCGCATAACGAAGCCATTATCGACGCCCAGCGCAAAAAACCGAAAGTGCCGGTTCACGCCGTGGTGACGGCCAACAATCCGATGGTACGGTTCATCGGCAGCGACAATATGCAGCAAAATCGCGAGATGTTCGCCGTGTGGCTGCAAACGCTGCCGAAATGGGAGCAAACCACCACCCCTTACCTTTTCCTGCACACGCCGGATATCGCACAGGCACCTGAACTGGTCGATGCTCTGTGGCAAGCCTTGCAGGCTGCGGTTCCGTCCCTTGGCCCTGCCCCCTCCATCCCACAACAATCTTCTCTTTTCTGACGTCAGGCCCTATCATAGAAGTGCCATCTGCCAAAAACAGGGAGTTTGTATGGTCAGCGCACTGTACGCGGTGTTAGGAGCATTACTACTGATTAAGTTTTCGTTTGATGTTGTGCGCCTGAGAATGCAATACCGCGTCTCATACGGTGACGGTGGGTTTTCGGAGTTACAAAGCGCCATCCGTATTCATGGTAATGCGGTGGAATACATTCCCGTTGCGCTGATTTTGCTGCTGCTCATGGAGATGGACGGCGCGGAAACCTGGATGGTTCACGTCTGCGGTCTGCTGTTGATCGCTGGACGACTGATGCACTATTACGGCTTTCACCACCGCTTATTCCGCTGGCGTCGTTCCGGCATGAGCGCGACCTGGTGTTCGCTTTTGCTGATGGTGCTGGCTAACCTGTGGTATATGCCGTGGGAGTTGGTTTTCTCCTTCCATTAGCGCACAATACGCCACTTTATTTTTCCCGGATTTTTACGTTATGTCTGATCGCGACACGCTTTTTTCCGCGCCTATCGCCAGTCTGGGCGACTGGACCTTTGATGAACGGGTAGCCGAAGTCTTCCCGGATATGATCCAGCGCTCTGTTCCAGGTTATTCCAATATTATCTCTATGATCGGCATGCTGGCTGAACGCTTTGTTCAACCCGGTACGCAGGTTTATGACCTGGGTTGTTCACTGGGCGCCGCGACGCTGTCGATTCGCCGTAACGTGCATCACGAAGGCTGCAAGATCATTGCCGTCGATAACTCTCCGGCGATGGTCGAGCGCTGCCGCCGTCATCTGGACGCCTATAAAGCGCCGACCCCCGTTGAGGTTATTGAAGGCGACATTCGCGATATCCACATCGAGAACGCCTCGATGGTAGTTCTGAATTTTACCCTGCAGTTCCTGGTGCCCGAAGATCGCCAGTTGTTGCTGGACAAAATTTACAAGGGGCTGAACCCCGGCGGCGCGCTGGTGCTGTCAGAGAAATTCAGTTTTGAAGACGCGAAAGTCGGCGAACTGCTGTTCAACATGCATCACGATTTCAAACGTGCCAACGGTTACAGCGAGCTGGAGATCAGCCAGAAGCGCAGCATGCTGGAAAACGTGATGCTCACCGACTCCGTCGAAGCGCATAAAGCGCGCCTGCATAAAGCCGGTTTTGAGCACAGCGAACTCTGGTTCCAGTGCTTTAACTTTGGTTCCCTGGTGGCTCTGAAAGGGGACAACGCATGATCGACTTCAGCAATTTCTATCAGCTTATCGCCAAAAACCACCTCTCCCACTGGCTGGAGACCCTGCCTGCGCAGGTTGCGGCCTGGCAGCGCGACTCCCTGCACGGCCAGTTTAAGCAGTGGAGCAACGCGGTCGAGTTTTTGCCGGAAATGACGCCTTACAAACTGGACCTGCTGCACAGCGTGACGGCGGAAAGTGCCGAGCCACTGAGCGAAGGCCAACTGCTGCGTCTTGAAAAGCTGATGCGCAACCTGATGCCGTGGCGCAAAGGGCCGTTCTCCCTGTACGGTCTGAACATTAACACCGAATGGCGTTCCGACTGGAAGTGGGATCGCGTTCTGCCGCATCTGTCGGATTTGACCGGTCGCACGATTCTGGACGTCGGCTGCGGGAGCGGGTATCACCTGTGGCGCATGATTGGCGCGGGTGCGCATCTGGCGGTCGGGATCGACCCGATGCAGCTGTTCCTGTGCCAGTTCGAAGCGGTGCGTAAACTGCTGGGTAACGATCAGCGCGCGCACGTTCTGCCGCTGGGCATTGAACAACTCCCTGCCCTGAACGCCTTTGATACGGTCTTCTCGATGGGCGTGCTGTACCATCGCCGCTCCCCGCTGGAGCATCTGTGGCAGCTGAAAGATCAGCTGGTCAGCGGCGGCGAACTGGTGCTGGAAACGCTGGTGATCGAGGGCGACGAAAACGCGGTGCTGGTGCCGGGCGATCGCTACGCGCAGATGCGTAACGTCTATTTCATCCCGTCCGCGCTGGCGCTGAAAAACTGGCTGGCGAAGTGTGGTTTTGTCGATATCCGCATTGTGGATGTGTGCGTGACCTCGACGGAAGAGCAGCGTCGCACCGAGTGGCTGACCACCGAGTCGCTGGCTGAATTCCTCGACCCGAACGACAGCAGCAAAACCATCGAAGGCTATCCCGCACCGATGCGTGCGGTGTTGATTGCGACTAAGCCGTGATTTGCCCGGCGGCGCTTCGCTTGCACGGGCCTACGGTTTTGTAGGCCGGGTAAGGCGAAGCCGCCACCCGGCAGTTAGCCCGGTTTCTCCAAAATAGTTCAAGTTGCAGCAAGGCGGCAACGCAGCGAATCGCCGGGAGCTGACATGAGTCAGTGACCGGTGTGAGCGAGGCAGCCAACGCAGCTGCGGCTTGAAATATGAAGGAGAAAAAAAGGCCCCTGTTGAAATTGCAGGGGCCTGGTACAAGCAAGCATCATATTGGGCGACATGATGCGCGGTAAAAATCGCTGCTACACGTGAAACTGCTCAATCATTGATTTCATTACCGCAACCGACTCTCCATCTACCCCGTAGCGGGAGTACTCATCCGCTTCGGCATCTGTCGACATTGACAATCCTGTGTTGCGATAGCGCATAGGCGAAGGCGTCCAATTGCCTGCCGAGCTGTGAAGCTCTTCCACCCCTGCGTTTAAAAACGTTTCCAGATTGCTGGCGCGGACTCCCGCACCTGCAATTATTATTGGAACACCGGAATGCGCTTTTAGTTCCATAATTAATTGCAGTCCTTTTTCAGCGCTCGACTGCTGGCCGGATGTCAGGATGCGCGCCACGCCCAATTCGGCCAGATTTTCAAAGGCTTGAATCGGATCTTTACACATATCAAACGCGCGATGAAAAGTCACCGCCATCCCTTTTGCTGCCGCCATAATCTGGCGCATACGCGGCATATCGACGTTACCCTCTTCATCAAGCAGGCCGATCACCAGACCCGGGAAGCCCAGTTCGCGAACACTCGTCACATCTTCCAGCATGGCGTCAAATTCACCCGCCGAGTAACAAAAGTCTCCGCCGCGCGGGCGAATAATCGGGTGGACGGGGATGGTCACCGCCTCGCGGACAGATTTCAGCATGCCGTATGACGGCGTCAGACCACCCTCTTTCGGCGCGGCGCACAGTTCAACGCGATCGGCCCCGTTTTGTTGCGCCGTGACAGCACATTCCATGCTGTAACAACAGATCTCCAGTAGCGCCACACTTCCTCCTTTCATTCACGGTAATAAACCATCATGCCACGCCGTAAAACGGCGGACCTGGCGTGAGTTCACACTCTTTTGCGGGTTATGCTTCACTGGCGACGATTTGCTCGATGGTCCAGGGGTGAAATTTCACCGTCACTTTTCCATCGGTCACGGCCAGCGTCGGGTTCGGCAGGCGCTCGCGCTCCCCTTTTGGCGAGCTGGTTTTCACAAAGATACCGGGTTGGCTCAGGCCGTCGTCCGACAGCAGCGCCAGCGCGCGGGCATTCAGGGTGTCGGGGTCGCCAGGCAGTACGATTTCGATATGCTCCCAGCCCTCGATCGGATAGCGCTTTTCGCCCGGCCACGGCAATTCAACCACGTGAAATGTCCAGTGCGCCACGCAGACGGGCTCATGGAGTTTAAACAGGCAAATCGGGCGACCGTTGATGACATTTTCCGACAGCAGTTCGCCGCACTGTTCAAACCCGCGACGCCAGCGCTCCGCCGTTGCGTCCTGATGACAGCGCAGGGAAATGTGATCGGCGTCGAGCGGAGCGATATCCAGCCCCAGCCGGGTGGCAAGTTCTGTGAACGCCTGGGTGAAACGCGGTAAATCTGCGGAAATATCATGCAGTTCGTCAATGGATTGCCAGTTCGTCATCAGCGGTTCTCTTATCCTGTCGCAAAGCCGCTAATTTACTCTGTTGCATGGCTGCAACCAACCGCAGATTTCACGATTTTCCCACTGCATGCTTATGCACTATTTCATCGCCTGTTTTCTGAGCGCTCTTCAGCCTGTGCAATGCTGACGCCAGAGGGCATTTGCAGTATACTCCGGCCCTAAATTCTCAAACTGGTGTGGGTTCAACTCGCCCGCAGCAAAAAAGTAAGGTATCCAGGTGAATATTCAGGCTCTTCTCTCCGAAAAAGTCAGTCAGGCACTGATTGCCGCAGGTGCTCCTGCGGATTGCGAACCGCAGGTTCGTCAGTCAGCAAAAGTACAGTTTGGCGACTATCAGGCTAATGGCGTGATGGCAGTGGCTAAAAAACTGGGCATGCCGCCGCGACAACTCGCTGAGCTGGTGCTGACTCATCTGGATCTCAACGGCATCGCCAGTAAAGTTGAGATTGCAGGCCCGGGCTTTATCAACATTTTCCTCGACCCGGCCTTCCTCGCCGGTCACATCGACGCGGCGCTGAAATCAGAGCGTCTGGGCGTGTCCCAGCCGGAAGCGCAAACCGTCGTTATCGATTACTCTGCGCCAAACGTGGCGAAAGAGATGCACGTCGGTCACCTGCGCTCCACCATCATCGGTGATGCCGCGGTGCGCACCCTGGAATTCCTCGGCCATAAAGTGATTCGCGCTAACCACGTCGGCGACTGGGGTACGCAGTTCGGCATGCTGATTGCGTATCTTGAAAAGCAGCAGCAGGAAAACGCGGGCGAAATGGCGCTGGCCGACCTCGAAGGTTTCTACCGTGAAGCCAAAAAACATTACGACGAAGATGAAGTCTTCGCCGAGCGCGCGCGCAGCTACGTCGTAAAACTGCAGGGTGGCGACGCCTACTTCCGCGAAATGTGGCGCAAGCTGGTCGACATCACCATGTCTCAGAACCAGTTAACCTATGACCGTCTGAACGTTACCCTGACCCGCGACGACGTGATGGGCGAGAGTCTCTACAACCCAATGCTGCCGGGCATCGTGGCCGATCTGAAAGCCAAAAAACTGGCGGTGGAGAGCGAAGGCGCAACGGTGGTGTTCCTTGATGAGTACAAAAACAAGGAAGGCGAACCGATGGGCGTGATCATCCAGAAAAAGGATGACGGCTATCTCTACACCACCACCGATATCGCCTGCGCGAAATATCGCTACGAAACCCTGCATGCGGACCGCGTGCTGTACTACATCGACTCCCGTCAGCATCAGCACCTGATGCAGGCGTGGACCATCGTACGTAAAGCCGGTTACGTGCCTGATTCCGTGCCGCTGGAACACCACATGTTCGGCATGATGCTGGGTAAAGACGGTAAGCCGTTCAAAACCCGCGCCGGTGGCACCGTGAAACTTTCCGACCTGCTGGATGAAGCGCTGGAACGTGCGCGTCGTCTGGTCGCTGAGAAGAACCCGGATATGCCAGCCGACGAGCTGGAAAAACTGGCGACAGCGGTGGGTATCGGTGCGGTGAAATACGCGGATCTCTCCAAGAACCGTACCACCGACTACATCTTCGACTGGGACAACATGTTGGCCTTCGAAGGCAATACCGCGCCGTACATGCAATATGCCTACACCCGCGTGCTGTCCGTGTTCCGTAAAGCCGACATCGACGAAAGCGCGCTGGCGAATGCGACCGTAGTGATCAACGAAGATCGCGAAGCGCAGCTGGCCGCCCGTCTGCTGCAGTTCGAAGAGACGCTGGCGGTGGTCGCGCGCGAAGGCACGCCGCACGTGATGTGTGCGTACCTGTACGATCTGGCCGGTCTGTTCTCTGGTTTCTACGAGCATTGCCCGATTCTCTCCGCCGAAAGCGAAGAAATTCGCAACAGCCGCCTGAAACTGGCACAGCTGACCGCGAAGACGCTGAAGCTGGGGCTGGATACCCTCGGGATCGAAACCGTAGAACGTATGTAAAAACAAACCCGGCGATGGCTTAATGCCAGTCAGTTAAGCAAAATAATGAGTTTAAATTCATTATTTTGCTTGCCCCAGGACCTTTATGGCATCAGTGGAATTGTTCCGTTCACTTTCGTTCCTCTGCTTCCGGTCCATCTCTCTGCGGTGAACGTGCCAGGGTGGCTCAATCGCCACCACCCTGGCAACCCCGGCTCCCGGCAAAGAAAATCGCCGCTTCGCGGTGCCCTCAGCTTATTCCTTGCGGCTATCGGGTCGGGCGCGATCCTGCATCCATGCAGGTCGCACCCTCTCGGCGCTTCCCTGCGCCTCGACCCGGCCTCCAGGAAACGCTTCGGCGATTTTCAGCCGGACTCACGTTCCCTCAACCTTTTCAGCCGTCTGAATGTGGCACCGGTGTGGGTCCCCGCTGAAATCGGCGAACCGAAGGCCGGATGACAAGGGCTGGACGCCAGGGATGGCGGCCAGAGGCGAAACGAGACAGGAAGTCGAGTCGAGCCGACCGCAGGCAGATGGCCGGGAGGTGAGCGCAGTGCGAAGCACCGATTTCATGGCGGGGCGCGGGGATTGCAAAGGGGGCCGCGTAGCCCCCTTTGCACGTTCACAGGTTGTGACGCGATTATATTCTGCTGAACATAAGGTGAACGGAACAACCTCAGATGCTTCACTGACCAGCATTAGGCGATGGCCGGGTTTTTTGTAAGCGCAGCGCCACCGGGGAAATTGCCTGATGGCGCTTCGCTTATCAGGCCTACAGGTCCCTGCAACTTTCCCGCAAAATGCGCAGTACCGTCTCAGCCCCACTGCGATTCGGGTTGATGCGGATCATGCGCTGTGAAAGCGTGGGGTCGAACTGGCGAAACGTCCCGGAAAGCCGGTAAAACAGCGGCGGAATTTCATATTTCGATTCGGCCCCAACCGGGTAAGGCAGCGCCCCCAGCTGATGGGCACGGGCCAGTACTTTCTCCGCAATCGGCTGATGAAACTCCACCAGCAGCACTTTGGACTGCGCGTTCGCTATCAACGCCTGCTTCACCTGTGGGATCGCCCCGCTTTGCAGGGCCGCCACCACCCGGTCATTCACCATCGCTTGCACCGCGTGCATCACGGGCGCGAAAACTAACCCGCGCAGGACCTCCATCGCCTGAACGCCCTGAACCTGGCTGCCGCCGGAGTACATGCTTTGGCGCACGCGACTCACGGCATTATCGTCACCCACAACCACCCCCACTCCCGCCGGGCCAAAGAGTTTGAAGCTCGAAAAGGTGGACAGGCCAGAGCCGCATTCGCAGCCAATCTTCTCAACCTTCATCACCGCGTAATTATCGTCCGTCAGCGAGGGAATGCCGTAATGATTCAGGCAGGCGATGACGTCCTCCAGGGAGTAGGCATCGTCCATTTTCTGGCGCGTATGCTGGATCAGCGCCGCCTGCGGGCGATGTGCCTCAATCGCTTTCGCCACCTCATCAAGCTGATTGAAATCGGCACGAATCAGGCGAAGGCCCATCTGTTCGACGATCACCTCCGTGGTCGGGTAAACCGGCGCATCGTGGATCAGCAGCGTCTCCCCCGCTTTGAGCAAAGCCGCGAGGCCGCTTCGAATCGCGCCCGTCCCCGCCCCCTGCACCAGCGCCGCTTTAGGCGCATTAAAAAAATCAGCGATGACGGCTTCGACCCGCTGGGTCATCTGCGGCTGGTTAAGCCCAGGAACCAGACCCAAATCTCCGCCGCTGAGGAAATCGCTTCCCGGAAAATGACGGCAGATAATATCCACCAGCTGAAACTGTTTTTGCTGCGCCTGTTCCATGGTCAGGCTCTGCAAAGGCCAGGTATTCATAGGTTCACTCCATGAAGACCTGCCGCCGAAGCAGCAGGTTTCGCAAGGGATCAGGCCGGAACGAACAGGCCGCACCAGAAGAGAATGTTGAGCACAATCCCGGTGATTAATACCGCCACCACCGGAGACGCCATCCTCTGAACCGGACGGCCCAGAGATTCGTTCAGGAAGTAAAGCGCCGCCGCGATGGTAAAGCCGGTGTAACCGGCCATTTTGATGGCTGCAAAGATCGAGCCCACCAGCAGCGCCATCTCCATCAGCATGTTCATCGCATTACGGATATTGTCCGACGCGTTACGCACCGACGGGTAGCGGCCCAGCCATTTGCCAATCGAGCGCAGGAGCAGCACTTCGGCAGAGATGATCAGCGCCCCCACCACAAAGGCAATCAGCGGATTGGCGATCAGATAACCTGCCGCAAACACGAAGGTAAAGCCTGCCACCGCGTAGACGCCGGTCGCCAGCGCCGTGGTGGCAATCATCGGGACGAAGCCCAGACCGCGCATGAATTCTGCCAGCGCCGCCTGATTGATCAGGGTCTGAGATTGCGCCGGATCGAGTCCTGCATGGTAGGCTTTTTCAAGGGTGAAAATGGAGACTTCGGAACCGGCGAAGATCTTCATGCTGGCCACGGCAGCAATCAGCCCGCCAACGATGGCGATATACGGCAGGTTTTTAATGATCCGCGAGGTTCGTTCTTCAAACACTGACAGCCCGGCGTCGTCATGTTCGCGCTCGCCGCGGGTACGGTGATCCTGAGTAATCGCGATGCCTAACAGCATCACCATCCCCACGAAAATCTCAATGGATTCCGGGTTCAGGTGCGGGAAGTAGCGCACGATAATCACGCGCGTCATCAGCACGACAAACGCGGCGAAGAGGCTGTTTTTCCAGCCGAACTGATAGAAAATGGCCACCAGCGGGAACAGCGCAAAGGCCGACACCACCGGCGAGCTCAGTTCGCCCAGCGAGCCCAGCACGTCGACCGGAAGCGCCGTCAGCAAATGGTTGACCGGCAGCAGACAGGTGAGGATCAGCACGCCCCAGACTGCGCCGAGCCCAAAAGCCAGCGCGCCGTTAAAAGCCAGCACGCCGATAATGTCCGTCGGCAAAAACAGCAGCCAGCTGTTCAGCAGCCCGGTTTTCAGGGTGAATGAGATGCCCACTGACGCCACAAAACCGATGCTCAGACCGAACGCGATACTCCCCGCTTCGCGGCGGTTCATATTGCCTTCGATGAGCTGCGGCAGGATCGGGCGGATACCGTCGTGGAAGACCGCTGCAGATTTGTGCGCCAGCAGCGCCGTCATTCCGGTGAGGCAGGCCACGACTAAAATTTGAATATAGAAATCCATAGCGCGGCCTCTATTTTAAATGCGCAATCAGCATCGGGATGGCGTGTTCGATATGCTCTACCGACAGGCCAAAGGCGACTTTGCCGTCCGCCACCATTTTGGCGACCTGATCTTCCTTCGCCTTAATGCCGGGTTTGGCGATAGTGCCGCTTTTGTTGTAGCCAATCACCGCAATCGCAATGGATAACGCCGCGCCAGCACCGGTATTACAGGCCCCGATGTAGTAGTCGAGCTGGCCGGATTTTACCTTCATCGCGGCTTCCATATCGTTATAAATAAACACCTCAAAGCAGCCAGGCGCGGCGGATTCGATGGTCTTTTTCATCAGTTCGCGCTGTAAGCCAGCAACACCGATCTTTTTCATGGGAGATCCTTATTTAAAGAAGACAGAGGGGTTATCACGTAACATCAAATCAATGTCGGCCTGGGTGAAGCCTGCCTCGCGCAACAGAGGCACAAAGATGGTCAGCAGATAGTCAAAGCCGGGGCCACCGTTCGCTTTCAGATGCGAGCGTCGGGTGATATCCATGGAGAGCATCACATGGCCGAGCAGGCCGCGGCGGGCAATCTCGACCAGCATCGCCACGCGCTTTTCGTCCGGGTAGTAGTTGTTTTTACCGATGGTATCGAACTGAACAAAGGCCCCCTGATCGATCATCCGCAGGATGTTGTCGAGGTTGTCTTTCAGGTCGCAGTGCCCGATGACCACGCGGGAGAGATCCACGCCGTGGCTTTTCAGCAGCGCCAGTTGCTCAAGGCCCATGGTGCTGAATGAGGTGTGTGTGGAGATGGGGCGGCCCGTTTCCCGGTGCGCGATTGCCGCGGCGGCAAACACTTTGGCCTCAATCGGGGTGATGACATCCACGCTCGAGCCAATTTCCGCAATGATCCCGGCTTTCAGTTCGGTGCCGTCAATACCGAGGGTGATCTCGTCGATCATCTCTTGTGCCAGGGCCTCTACCGGCGTGGTCGCAACGTGGGCCGGGAAAAAATCATGCTGGTAATAACCGGTGCAGGCGACCACGTTCATCCCCGTATCGCCCATAATATCCAGCATAAACTGCGGGTTACGCCCCATGTAGCGGTTGGTCATCTCAATAATATTGCGCACACCCTGAGCGTAGAGCGTCTTCATCTCCGCACAAATCAACGCATACTGATCCAGGCGGCAGTCGATGTTGTTTTTGAACGAGGACAAATCGATATGCAGATGCTCGTGGGCATAGGTATAGCCCGACGCATCAAAACGAATCTGTTCAGCCATGATGGCCTCCGTTGTCAGTCATATGTAGCGAAGCGAGGAATGACGTGCCGTTTTGCGGCGCGGCGGCGTGGAAAAAGTCACAGACTGTGGCCCCTACGTCAGACAGGGTTTTCCTCGCCCCCAGCTGTGCAGGCTCTACGCCCGGCTGCCAGACCAGCAGAGGGACTTTTTCACGCGTGTGTTTGCTGTGGCCGATCGTCGGGTCATTGCCGTGATCGGCCATCACCACCAGGCAGTCCCCGAGTTGCATGGCCTCCATCAGGCGCTCAAGATTGCCGTCCACCAGCTGCAAGCGGTCGGCGTAGCGCGCCACGTCCTGGGCGTGTCCGGCGAGATCGGTTTCCTGAATATTGGTGCAGATAAAGGCATCACCCGGCTGGCACACTTCATCGAGCGTGATGTCCAGAATGCGCTGGCTGTCCACCAGATTCTGGTAACTCACGCCGTGCGGGTTGATGGCGATATCCGCCACTTTGCCGACCAGCACGGTTATGATGCCTGCCTCGTGCAGCTTTTGCGGAACCTGAACGCTGGCATCCACGCCGTAGCCCATGTGCACGACCTGAAAACCGTTGTTATATACACCCGAACGCGGGGCGTTAACCCCGATATAAACGCCCTGTTTTTCTTCCACGGCGTCGAGGATCTGCTGGCTGCTTTCCAGCAGACCGCCAAAGGCGATCACGCGTCCCACTTGCACCTGGCGGCGAACGATCTCGCCGATGGTGCGGACTTCCTCAAAGGAGATATCCGTGAGATTGGCGCTGATGTTAAACACCTGCCCCAGATCCGCCTCGAGGTTGTCACCGATCGCCACCGCCTGGTTCACCCACAGAAATTGCAGCCCTTCGCCCCGACGTTCGACCTGCCAGCAATCGGCGATCAGCGCCTGTTCAACCTCATCAATCACCGTGGAAAAAGGCATTCGCAGCGGCGATTTGGGAAGCGTACCGAGGATCTCCTGATGCCCCATGAAGGTGTCGCCCCCTTCATGCTGCAACGCCGCGGTGCCATAGACCGCACTCGCTGATGGCTTCATCACGCCCACGTCCTGCCCAAGCGCGTTTATCAGTCCAAGCTTCTCCAGCACGGGTAAACGAAGCCGGGGGAAATGCTGCAAAATGTGCCCGCAGGTGTTGGCCCCGATATCCTGCGGCCTGACCTGCGGCACATCGTCCATTGCTCCGACGCCAAAACTGTCTATCACCACCACCACAAACTTACTCATTGCCACCTCCTGACACCGGGTTGCCGAGACTGTCATACACGGCTTCCAGCACCGGCGCGCCGCGGGAGATCCCGGACACCAGCGCCACATCGCTGCGTGTGACGAAAATTTGCGTGCGAAAACACATCACCACCGGACTGCCGACCGGGAACTCACCGGCCAGCGGAATGTGATAATCAATGCTGCTCTCATCCATGGGCAGCAGGCTGGCGGGAATGCCGGTGTGGCCCTGAAGCGGATAAACCAGCGCGTTCTGCGCATGCCCGCGCCGATAGTACCCGCCGCCGAAGCAGTAGCTGTTGCCCTGGAAATGGTGAGAAACCTCCGTGAGATAGAGCATGGCGATGCGCTCGGGCTGATCGCCGTGTTGGTTCGCCGGAATGGTGCCCGTCAGGGCATGGCCTGGCTCCGCATGCGTCACGCCGAAACTGGCCAGCAGCGCAAGGGTGCTACAGCTCGAGGCCGAGGGCGCATTCAGTTGCTGAAGCTCAACGCCCTGGGCGAGCAGACGATCGCGGGCCTTCAGCAGAGTGTGTAAGTTGGGCGTAGGCAGGGTTTGCTGCTGCTCGTCATCCCACAGCAGGCAGGGAAAATGCGTCAGCCCCGCCAGTTTCACCCCGGCAAGCGAGCGGATCACCGGTACAACCTCATCCAGAACCGCGAGCGAAAAACCGGCTTCCTGACCCGGATAAAGCCTGTCCTGTGGGTCGAAAACTTTTAACATGATGGGCTGAACGCGTCCGTTCTCCAGCGCCGCAGCCGAAATCTCCCGCGCCTTTTCCAGTGAGAAGACGGTGATCATCTCGACCGGCGCGAGGACGTTTTCCATTATCTGGCTTTTCGGGATCTGCACCAGATGGCCCACGTGCGAGACCGGCACGTCGGCCTTACGCAGCGTGCGGGCCTCTTTAAAATCCACCGCCACGGTGCCGTGGAAACCGAGTTCTATCAGCTTTTGTGCCAGCCACGGGTTACGCCCGAGCTGCTTGGTCATCAGATAGAGCGTGATGCCGTGCCGGGCTGCGGTCTCGAGCAGGAGACGGCCATTCTCCATCACCCGATCGACGTCGATAACCCAGGTATCCGGCAGGATGGCTCCCTGCCGCCATAATTCACACGCGGCCTCTATCAGCGCCGGGTTCTGTGCCTTGAGTGCTCCAGTAAACATGCCCTTGCCTCTCGACTCCATGCAGACGATAACAACTTAAATCATCATTTTTTTGAATATTTAATGCGTAGACGCTCGTTCCTGACGCACCGTTTAGCCTTTGCTGGCCATCCATAAACTAAAGAGATTCGCCAGCAGGTAGCCTTCCTCGTTGGGATGGAGCCGGACATCGAACGGCGCGAGCACCGCCTGGTGTACAGACTCGACCTGCGGCCAGATGTCACAGCTTTGCATCTCGTCAAGAATACCCGCGTCCAGCGGACCAATCTCCTCACCACGGCGGCTGCGCATTAGCGCATTCGCCATATGGGTGATCGCCATCTCGCCCTGCTCGTTGTGCACGGAAATGGCCCATACCGTTTCGAGCTGCGCGACGACACCTGACATGCCGTCACAGATATCCTTATCAATGATCCCCGCCTGACACAGCAGGTTGAGCCTCTCTTCCATCGCCTTACCTCATTTAATCAACACTCAATAACTGGGTTCTTGTTCGCCCACCAGAACGCGCTGCTGATGAGCCAGTAATGCAGATTTGTTCACCACCGTGCGCAGTAGCTGCTGGATGGGGATGTCGTCCACCCGCGTCAACACCACCGCTTCCGAGGCATCTTCAAAACGCGGGTCGCCTTTCAGGGGTTGCGCCACCAGACCGTGGGTATCGAGTTCGATCTCGTTCGCGACGTTCCAGATCACCGCGTCGATATCCCCTTTGACGATCCGGGCGAGACACTCGTGGTACGGTACATCGAGCAGCTCGACGGATTGCCCGGCGAAATACACATCCGTCATGATGCGCTGGTCGGCAGAGCGCGGGTCGAGACCCACCCGTTTGATCTGTTGCGCACCCGCCCGGCAAATCAGCTTGTGCTCGCCCACATAGGTATGGGGGCCGAGTTCCAGCGCCATGTACACATCCCCTCTGTCGACATAGCTTTGCGCCGCCAGCCGAGAAACCACCGCCAGGTCGTAAACGCCGTTGAGCAGGCACTCCACGCGGACATCCGAACCCCGCATGTGGGCGTAGTAAAACGGGATGCCGTCGAACTGCGCTTTCAGCCCACTGGCCAGCCCCTCATACAGCCGGGTATAGGGCAGCGGCATCGCACAGACGACGTTGCCGATATCGGCGAAATCCAGTAACAGTTTGTGGTCCATGTTGACCAGAAAGCTGCCGTTGCGCCCACGGCGTTCCACCGCAACTGCTCCGGCGCTTTCAAGGGTTTTTAACGCAGCCTGGATCAGGCCGACGGAAAACCCGCACTCACCGGCCAGTTCATCAATGGTCTTCAGACGGTTCCCGGTTTTTTCGCCGAGTAAATAGCGCGCCAGACTGTTCTGCGCGACGCCCTCTTTCTTGATAAAGTTACGGCTCATTATTTATCTTCATTTTATTGAATGGTTATATCTTCATTAAAATGAACATAAATGGCAAATGCGGAAGATGGAAAGGGAGAAGAGCATCACAAAATGATGTGGGGGCCAGGTTTTGTAGCCCCGGTAAGCGCAGCGCCACCGGGGAAATTGCCTGATGGCGCTTCGCTTATCAGGCCTACAAAATCACACCTTAGAAATACTTCCGCAGATATTCCGTCAGGCACAAAATCGCCATCGCCTGGCCGTACGGCATGGAGGTCAGCGGGATCTGGCGATAAAACTCCAGATCGCTGCCCATCCCGGTGCCGAACGAGGTTTGCAGTAACTCCCCTTCCGGCGAGATGTTTTTCACGATGCCGTGAATCGCCTTCTCTGCCACTTCCGCGTACTCCGCGCCGACGTAACGCTTACGCACTGCTTTCAGAATTCCATAGGCAAAACCGGCCGTCGCCGACGCTTCCAGATACGAGTCTGGATCGTCGAGCAGCGTATGCCACAGGCCGCTTTCGTCCTGGCAGGTTGCCAGTGCGGCAATCTGCGCGTTCAGCACCTGCACCAGATAGCGGCGCACGGCGTTGTTTTCCGGCAGATCCACCAGTTCGAGGAAATCCGGGATAACGATCGTCAGCCAGCTGTTGCCGCGCGCCCAGCGGGCCTGCGCAAAGTTATGCTGCCCGTCGTAGTTCCAGCCGTGGAACCACAGGCCGGTTTCCCGATCCATGAGATTCTGCACGTGCAGCAGGAACTGATAGACAGCCTCTTCCACATACTCCGGGCGGTTGAGCAGCTTGCCGATTTTTGCCAGTGGCAGAACCGTCATCATCAGCGTGTCATCCCACATCTGCTGATGATTCTCTTCGGCCAGCGTAATGTGCTGCATCCCACCGTGCGTCGTGCGCGGCATGTCGTTCATCGCCCACTCCGCCCAGCTCTCCAGCCATGGCAGCCAGGTGGCGTTTTTCGTCTCTTCATAGCGACAGGCCAGCGTCAGGAACGGGGCCATGGTATTGACGTTTTTGGTGGTCGCGCCTTCGGCAAAGCGGTCGGCAAACCAGCCGTCGATGATGTCACGCATCTCGCTCGCGCCGGTCTGGCAATAATACTGCCAGATACCGTACAAGCCGACGCCGTGCGTCCACTCCCATCCCGCCCAGCCTTTGGTGTCGATCACCCGCCCGTCGTCCAGTCGCAGCAAAAATTCGCCGGTTTTATCGTGAATGTTCACCAGATTGTGCGTCACCTTTTCAATCAGTGATTTCAGTTCATCCCTGGCAATAAAGTGCTCAGGCTGACGCAGTAGCGGGCTATGTTTGACAGGCCAAACCTTCATAATCTTAACCTCTGTGATATGTCGAATTCAGTACCGCGCGATCCTTCAGGGAAGGTGCCGCCGGTTTGTTGCGATTCAGGTAACCAATATTGTTGTTGCCCCACAGGGATTCGTACGGCATCCCGGCCAGCAGTTCGACGGTGGCGCGGGCCTGCGGCGTCGCGGTTTCCGGCATCGCACGGCCAGACTCGCGCATTTTGGCAGTCTCTTCCCGCAGGGTGCTGTGGGTGTGTAAGTTCAGTTTGAAGCGCAGGGAGACCAGGAAGCCGCAGATCAGCACCAGAATGGTACCCACGCTCAGGATCATCAGAATGGTGTGGCTCACTTCCGCAGGCTGGACTTTCTGCCCGCTGACAAAGCCGGACATCTGCATCACAATCCCGACCAGCATGATGGCACCCGCCTGCGAGGCTTTACGCGTCAGGGTCATGATCCCGGCGAAAATACCTTCGCGACGTTGCCCGGTGATGACTTCATCCACGTCAGCAATGTAGGTGTAGATGTTCCACGGCACATAGTTGATACCGCCGCGACCCAGGCCGGCAACCGCAGAGATCAGCAGCAACAGGGAGTAAACGTCGCTCAGCCCGGCGTAGTAGAGCATCGCGTAGGAGAGAGAGGCCAGACCAAACAGCACGACGACCATGCGATAAGACGGAGCCGGTCCGAAGCGGATGCAGAGCGGGATCATGGCGATAACGGCGATGAACTGGAAGATCGCCATAGTGCCCAGGAGGTTCGAAGCCATCGACGCTTCCTGCATCAGGACGAACACCACGTAGTAGGTAAACACGGCGTTGAAGACGTCCTGCGCGATATAGCCCCCGAGGTACATCCCCAGATGCTGGCGGAAAATCTTCACCCGCAGGGTGGAGCTTAGCTCGACGAACAGACGGTTCAGGCTCTGGCTGAGGTTGAGTTTTTTCTTCTCCTCTTCGGCGCGCAGCGCCGCCTCAGACCACTCTTCCCGTGGACGTTCCCAGGTGAAGATCCACACAAACGTCAGCATCATCGCGCACAGCACCGAGAAGACCAGGCTCGCGTAGAAGAACGAGATAGCGTTGTCTTTCCCGAAGTGGGTCAGCAGAATGCCCGGCAGGAAGGAGGCCAGAATCGCCGACATCTGCGCCATGGAGATACGCGCCCCGGAGAATTTGGTTTTCTGTTTGAAATCGTCGGTCATTTCAGGGACTAAGGTTTCGTACGGCACCAGAATCATGGTGTAGACGATGTCGAAGATCAGATAGGTGACCAGGTAATACCAGAAGCCCATGTCCCCGACCCACATCATCGAGTAGCTAAAGACGCAGGGAATACCGAGCAGGATAAAGAACTTACGGCGGCCAAAGCGTTTGCCGAGCCAGGTGGTGCCGAAGTTATCGGTCAGGAAGCCCATCAGCGGGCTGACGACCGCGTCCAGCACCCTGGCGGCGGCGAAGATAAAGGTCGCCTCAATCGGCGAGAGTCCACAGAAGGTGGTATAAAAATATAACAGCCAGGCCGCCGTCAGCGCGGTGGTCCCTGCCCCAAGGAAATCGCCCGACCCGTAGGCCAGGTAATTTGCGAGTCCAATTTTACGTGTTTTCATTGCCGTCAACCCTTTCAGTGTTGGGAGACTCCCCCTCATCCGGGAGTTTTTACACGGCTAAAGTAAAAGCATCGTCATATTGATACCTTTCTGTTTCTGCCATCGCGCAAGGGCAAATGGCAATAATGCAAAGAGATTCCATACGCGTGTCACTGATTTATAAAACAGCGTTTCTTTTGCATCAAAAGGCGGGGTCATTTTTTGCGAGCCAGCCGTCAGTTTCGTCTGACGGCTGGTGAAAAGGCAGGCAATTAGCGGTAGTTGACGATCACTTCGTTACTTTGAACTTTCAGGGCCGGGATCAGACGTCCTCCCCCCGGCACTTCCCAGACAAAGCGCAGCGGCTCTACGGCAGGCACGCCGTTGAAGGCGCGCGTGGTGCCGTTCTCACCATCCAGCTCGGTGCAGCGCGTCTGCGAACAGAGGCGCACAAGCAGCCCGGCAGGCGTCGGGCCGATCAGCTGATAGCGCCAGACCACCAGCGTCATCAAACCGGAGACCGGCTCTGAGGCGGACAGCGGTCGCGACGAGGCCGATACGCCGCGATTACTCAGCGTGATGCCGATACTGCTCGCCTGCCACGTCCCCTCCCCTGCTGCCTGGGCCATCAGCGGGAAGAGTAAGATCCATAACCAGTGGCGCATCATTTGCCTCCAATGGTCGCCGTCATACGAATATGGCGGTTATCCGACAGTTCCAGATTCGACAGCACCACCAGCTGCGTCAGGCTGCGGCGCAGGAAGCGCGACAGCAGCGGACGCAATGCGTGGTTCACCAGCAGCACCGGCGGTGCGCCGAGCATCTCCTGACGGGCGAGCGCTTCTTGCGTCTGGGCCAGCAGACGGTCCGCCAGACCCGGCTCCAGCCCGCCGCCGCCCTGCAACGCCTGCAGCAGCAGACGCTCAAGCGGCGTATCGAGACCAATCACCTGCACTTCGCCGGTACCCGGGAACCACTGCTGGGTGATCGCCCGGCCTAACGCCACGCGCACCACGGCGGTCAGTTCGTGCGGATCGCTTTGCAGCGGCGCATGTTCCGCCAGGGTTTCCAGAATGGTGCGCATATCGCGGATCGGCACTTTTTCGTCGAGCAGATTTTGCAGGACTTTGTGCAGCGTGGTCAGCGTCACCACGCCCGGCACCAGATCTTCCGTCAGCTTCGGCATCTCCTGAGTGACGCGGTCGAGAAGCTGCTGCGCTTCCTGGCGGCCAAACAGCTCCGCCGAGAACTGGCCGATCAGGTGATTCAGGTGCGTCGCGACCACGGTACTGGCTTCCACCACCGTATAGCCCTGGATCTGCGCCTGCTCTTTCAGGGCGCTTTCAATCCAGATCGCCGCCAGGCCAAAGGCCGGGTCAATCGTCTGTTCGCCTGGCAGCGTGCCCGCCGCGGTGCCAGGGTTGATCGCCAGCCAGCGGCCAGGATAGGCGTCGCCGCTGCCGATCTCCACGCCTTTCATTAATATGCGATAGCGCGCAGGCGGCAGATCCATGTTGTCGCGGATGTGCACCACCGGCGGCAGGAAGCCCATGTCCTGAGCGAATTTTTTACGGATACTGCGGATACGACCCAGCAGCTCGCCGTCCTGCTGGAAATCGACCATCGGGATCAGGCGGTAACCCACTTCCATCCCGAGGGAATCTTCCAGTTGAACGTCATTCCAGGTCGCTTCCACCGCCTGATTGTTTTCCGGCATTTTGACCGGCATCGGTTCTGCCGCCGGTTTGATGTCGCGCCCGCGCAGCCACCAGGCCAGACCCAGTAAGGCTGCGGTAAACAGCAGGAAGACGAAGTTAGGCATGCCCGGCACCATCCCCAGCAGGCCAAGCACTGCTGCGGAGAGCATCAGCACGTTCGGGTTGGTGAACAGCTGGCTGACCATCTGCTGACCGACGTCTTCGTCGGTGCTGACGCGGGTCACGATAACACCCGCCGCGGTCGAGATAACCAGCGCCGGGATCTGGGCGACCAGGCCGTCACCGATGGTCAGCAGCGTATAGCTTTCCGCCGCGTGGCCCATGTCCATGCCGTGCTGGAGAACACCCACCAGCAGGCCGCCGACGATGTTGATCACCATGATCAGGATCCCGGCGATAGCATCACCGCGAACGAACTTACTCGCACCGTCCATCGAACCGTAGAAGTCCGCTTCCTGGGTCACGTCGGAGCGGCGTTTTTTCGCTTCGTCTTCGCCAATCAGACCGGCGTTCAGATCGGCGTCAATCGCCATCTGTTTGCCCGGCATCCCGTCGAGCACGAAACGCGCGCCCACTTCGGCGATACGGCCCGCACCTTTGGTGATAACCATAAAGTTGATGATCACGAGGATGACGAACACCACGATACCGATGGCAAAGTTGCCGCCGACGAGGAAGTGGCCGAAGGCCTCAACCACTTTACCCGCCGCCGCGCCGCCCGTATGCCCTTCCATCAGGATGATACGAGTCGACGCCACGTTCAGCGCCAGGCGCAGCAAGGTGGTGAACAGCAGGATGGTCGGGAACGCCGCAAACTCCAGCGTGCGCTGGGTGAACATCGCCACCAGCAGCACCATAATCGAGAGCGCAATGTTGAAGGTAAAAAGCAGATCGAGGATAAATGCTGGCAACGGCAGCACCATCATCGACAAAATTAGCAGGATGAGAATCGGCCCGGCAAGAATCTGCCATTGCGTCGATTTAATGTTGCTCGGCAGGCGCAACATTGCCACCAGATTAGCCATCAGTGTCCTTCTTGTTCATAAAATCCAGTGCTTCAGGCACCGGAAGATTTTTAGGTTTACCAGGTCGTTGACCGCCTGCCAAACGCCAGCGTTTCAGCTGCCATACCCATGCCAGCACTTCCGCCACGGCGGCGTAAAGCTGACCTGGAATTTGCTGTCCAATTTCTGCATGACGATACAGGGCACGCGCCAGCGGCGGCGCCTCGAGTACCGGCACGCGGTGTTCCGCGCCAATTTCACGGATGCGCAGCGCGATAAGTCCCGCCCCTTTCGCCACCACTTTTGGCGCAGACATTTTGTTTTCGTCGTATTTCAGCGCCACGGAGTAGTGCGTCGGGTTGGTCACGATCACGTCCGCTTTCGGCACATCTTCCATCATGCGACGACGCGCCGCCTGGCGCTGCATCTGGCGAATACGCCCTTTGACGTGCGGGTCGCCTTCGTTCTGTTTGTATTCGTCGCGCAGGTCCTGGCGGGACATACGCAGCTTTTTGATGTGGCTATAGATCTGGAAGAACACGTCGAATCCCACCATCGGGATAATGCTGAGCACCACCAGCACCGCACACATTCCCACCAGGTCCATGGCGTTGATCATGGCCGTCAGCGGCGATTCACTGATCAACCGCATCATATCTGGCCAGTGGAACCAGAGATAAAATCCGGCGGTGCTGCCCATCAGCGTCGATTTGAGGATCGCTTTCAGCAGTTCCGCGCCCGTTTGCGCCGAGAACATCTTCTTAATGCCCGGGAGCGGATTGAGTTTAGAGAATTTGGGCTGCAGCGATTTGCCGCTGAATATCAATCCGCCCAGCATCACGGGCGAGACCAGGGCGACAATCACCACGCCGGAGATCAGCGGCAATAGCGCGATCATGGCGTCTTTGAGCAGCAGAATGATTTGGCTGAGGATCAGATTCTGGTCGTTGACCATACTGTGATCGAAACGCAGGCCAGCCGAGAGCATGCCCGCCAGCCTGCGGGCAAACGACTCCCCTCCCATCCAGATAATGCAAACCCCTACGATTAAAATCAGCAGGGATGTCAGTTCTCGGGATCGGGGGACTTGCCCGTCCTCACGCGCCTTTTCTAGTCGGTGGGGTGAGGGGGCTTCTGTTTTGTCGTCGCTGTCTTCTGACACGGTCCGTACTCTCTGCCCATTTCGTCACGCGTATCATGTCAGAGCCGGGTGGATTCAATGGACAGAAAAGCCTGTAAAACTGGTCGTTTTTATCCTCTTTAAAGTGAAATAACTCGATTCAGATAAACTTTTCGATCTAATTTTAGACCCCAGAGGATCAAATTTGAATTTGCCGAAACAGGAAAAAGCATCCTGATTTTTTATTTTAAAACACTACAAACACCCTTTCTCGCCAATATCAACAAATCAAATGCAACATAAAAAATACAATTTACATTTTAATAATAATATTTAACAGCACATTTAACATCACTAAGATAATGATTATAGAATTGACTCATAATTGTTGATTTCACTATTTCCGTGAAATCCATTATCATGCAAACAATATCAATTAAGCCACACTTCCGCCTGAGGTAAATATCTTTGTATACTGTCCGTGGAATAATTTTATTTATTGGGATTATTCTCTAAAACAGTGTCTATATGGATTATATTGCTAAGGAACGTCATACCATGAACATCAGGAACAATATCATTTCGGGATCCTTGCTGGCATTAGCCTCAATGAGTGGATTCGCCGCTGAAATGAATGCAGGTACGATTCACTTTACAGGTGAGATAATCGAACCGAGCTGTGTTATCGAAGGCGATGATGGTACAGACAGTACCGTTCCTTTGGGAACCTATCCGACGTCGTTATTTACTGACGTTGGCGTGGAATCTACACTGGTGCCTTTCTCCATTTCACTGAAAGATTGCCCATTAAAAAGCGACGGTCTGCCCTCAGTTCAATTAACGTTCACTGGCACCACTACATTGACGGGGGTAAATAATCTGCTTGATGTAAGCAAAAAAACCACCGCAGGAACGACGGCGGCTTTAGGCGTGGGTGTTGCGGTCAGCCTTGACGGAAAAGATACGAATCTTATCACTATGGACGGTGCTGAAGGTCAGGTTAAAGTGCCACTCACAAATAAGGTGGATGACATTCTTACCACCAATTTCAACGCTCGGTATAGGTCATTCACTAAAACAGTCGAAGCAGGCCCTGCAGATGCTGATATGACCGTAAATATTATTTACCGTTAATATTTATACTTTATCCATTCTTGATATCAATTATTTCCCAGAAAATATTGATGTAAATGGGTGTATGTAAGGAAATCCCAACCTTATAGTGAGCTTGGGATTTCCTTTATTTTAAAAACCGGAACAGGTATTGCCATGCGTATTTCCCCGCTAGCTGTATTGTTAACCCCCGTTATTTTCATCTCACTAAGCCATGCAGCAGGCATTCAGGTTGGGCGCACGCGAATCATCTATGATGCCGGCAAGAAAGAGATCTCACTACCGCTTATCAATAAAGAAAATGCCCTACCCTGGTTGATACAATCCTGGACCGATACGGGCGATGGAAAAACCCGTGGTCCCTTTATTGTCACCCCTCCACTATTTCGCCTTGAGCCACAGAAAGAACAAAGCCTGAGAATAGCGTGGAATGGCACGGCATTGCCCGAAAACAAAGAATCGTTGTTTTACATGAACGTTCGTACCATTCCCGCCACCGCGGCGGAAGACGACGATAAGAACGTTTTACGACTGATCTACAAAACCCGAATCAAGCTCTTCTGGCGCCCTAAGGGGCTGAAAGGCTCACCGGAGGAGACGTGCCAAAATCTGCGTTTTTCCCGCAGCGGCAAGCAATTGACGATCACCAATGACGGTGCCTTCCACAGCACCTTCGACAGTCTGCTGCTGGGCAGCACAAAAATCGTTAAAGCTGACATGGTCAATCCTCAGTCCAGCGTTCAGATCCCGTTACCGGACACGGCTTCCGGTTCGCAGGTGAGCTGGCGCTGCATCACGGATTACGGCAATGCCTCCGACAAATACGTTTCCACGCTGGTTCAGGAATAGAACAAAATGGCAAAAGGACTGCATGATGTGTCCCGCCAGCGTTTCTGGCGTCTTAACCCGCTGGTACGTTGTCTGAGTGGTGTTTTACTCGTGACGTCAGTCGGCGCTGAGGCCCGGGAGTACCATTTCGCCGCCTCGTCACTGGAAGGCGATATGCTCTCGCAGCAGGACATCGACCTGTCGCTGTTTTCACACGCCAATACCCAGCTGCCGGGCGTCTATCCCTCCCGAATCATGTTCAACGATCGGCGGGCAGGCGATGCCAGTATCACCTATCTGGGGACCAAAAACGGCGAACTGGCACCACAGCTGACGCCGGATATGCTGCGCAACTGGGGTGTGGATATCGATAAATATCCAAAGCTTGCCGCGCTGGATGCGGTGGTTCCGCTCCCTCACCCGTTAGGGGATTACATCCCGCAGGCTTCGGCCACGCTCGACTTCTCGACCATGACGCTGCATCTCAGCATCCCGCAGGCCGCCGTAGCCGGGAATGGCAGAGACTATATCGCCCCTTCACGCTGGGATGACGGTGTCCCTGTCGCGTTCGCTGATTATTCGTTTTCCGGCTCACAGAACCAGGACAGTGGCCAAAATACAACAACGAATCAGTATCTTAATATGCGAAGCGGCGCCAATCTCGGCGGCTGGCGCGTGCGCAACTACTCCACGTGGAGTAAAACGGACGACGCCAACAGCTGGGACACGGTCAATACCTACGTACAACATGATATCGATGCGATAAAAGCGCAGTTCACGGGCGGCGAGAGCAGCACTCAGGGTGAAGTGTTCGACAGCCTGCAGTATCGCGGCATCAACGTGGCCTCCGATGAAGAGATGCTACCTTACAGCCAGCGCGGTTTCGCGCCGGTGATTCGTGGTATCGCCAGCTCGAATGCCGAAGTGTCGGTGCGCCAGAATGGGTATCTGATCTATCAGCAGAACGTCGCGCCGGGCGCGTTCGAGATTAACGATCTCTACTCCACCACCAACAGCGGCGACCTGGAAGTGACCGTCAAAGAGGCCGACGGGACCGAGCACCACTTCACCCAGCCCTACTCCAGCATCGCGGTGATGCAGCGGCCTGGACACATGAAATATGAGATCACGGCGGCCCGCTATCGCGCGGACAGCGGCAGCGATCAAAACGAACCGCTCTTTGCTCAGGGAAGTCTAATCTATGGTCTGAACAACAGCATGACGCTGTTTGGCGGTCTGACCGCGTCGGATGACTATCAGGCGGTGAACAGCGGCGCGGGTATCGCCCTGGGATCGCTCGGTACCCTGTCAGCGGATGTGACCGCCGCGAAAACGCAGCTCGACAATGGTACCCAGAGCACCGGGCAGTCTTATCGCCTGCTCTACTCTGGTAAAATTGATACCACTGACACTAACTTTACCCTTGCCAGCTATCGCTACTCCACCAGCGGCTACTACAGCTTTGCCGATGCCAATCAGAAATACGATGAGCACGAAGAGGATCTGCTGTTCAATTACAACAAGCGTAACCGCATCCAGGCCAGCGTCAGCCAGAACATCTCCGGCGTCAGTTTTTATCTCAATGGCTATCAGCAGGACTATTGGCATACCTCGCAAAAAGAACGAAGTGTCTCTGCGGGCCTGAACACTGTCGTTGAAGGCATCAGCCTTCATGTGGCGTACACCTACAGCAAAACAGACGAGGATCAGAGTGACCAGATGGTCTCTTTCGGCTTTAGTATGCCGCTAAGCCGCTTCCTGCCGCGCGCCTGGAGCAGCTATAACCTGAGCAACAGCAAACACGGCTATACCCGCCAAAGCCTGGGGCTCAACGGAACACTGCTGGATGACGAGCGCCTGAGCTACTCGCTGCAGCAAAGCCATTCGAATCACGATGGCGACGACACCAGCAGTCTGTACGGCAGCTATCGCTCGCAGTACGCCAATATGAATGCCGGGTATTACTACTCCTCCGATAATTCCCGGCAGTTGAGCTACGGTTTGAGCGGTGCCGTTGTCGCGCACCCGCATGGGGTCACCCTCGCCCAACCGCTGGGCAGCCAGTTCGCTATCGTCAACGCGAACCACGCGTCAGGCGTGCGTTTCCAGAACCAGCGCGGCATTCAGACCGACTGGCAGGGCAATGCGGTGATTCCGTCCCTGAGTCCGTATCAGGAAAACAGCATCCGTGTTGATACCACCAGTCTGCCGGAAGATGTCGATACGACCGAAACGGCGGTCACGGTTATCCCTTCCCGCAATGCCGCGGTCGTCGCGAATTTCGATGCCCATGTCGGCTATCGCGTCCTGATCACGCTCATGCGCCCGGATGGCAAAACGGTACCTTTCGGCGCCATCGTTACCGCTCTCTCGCCGGTCATCAGCGGTATCGTTGATGATAAGGGCACTGTTTATCTGGCAGGGGTTTCTGACACCGTTCAGTTAAGCGTGAAATGGGGAAGTGCAGCGGATCAGCAATGCACCGCCCATGTCTCTCTCGGTGCGGCAGTACAGGCTTCAAATCCGGCGGGAATTCGCTCCGTCAATGCCCTTTGTCAGCAGGAACCACAACATGTTAATTAATTCAATTTCACGTTTTTTTTCAGGAGTGTTGTTCCTGTGCCTCTGCATTCCAGTTTCGGCGCAAGCCGTGACGATTTTGCACAACTGTTTTGTCCCTGTGGATTACCACATCGCATACGACCGTGATCTCACGACGAATGAAAATCTGGCTGGTCACGACGTTGATGTTCCGGGACATCTGGTTGCAGAGAGTACGGTCATGGAGGCTAATTGTACTTGCCCTTCTTCAATGGATGAGACAATTGCGGTCAAGGAATTAACATTGGCAGGAAGCCCGCTTCCGCCTGGAAGCGACGACTATGGTTATCTCACCGATAAGTTTGATATTGACGTTGGGGGGTATGACGATGCGATCAATTCTCCTGACGGATCGGGGTTACACCCGTTAAGCATAAATCAATATCCAACCCCCATCGCTTCGATGTCAAAATTTGCGGACAATAGAATTGTCCCAGAAAACACAAACAGCGTATGCAGCGAAAGCACTCGTCCGGAGAAGTCTCCCCCTGCAAAACGCCAGTTCCGCTGGAACGTCATGAATGCCACGTTTCACATTAAAAAACCGATTCTCGGCAAAGAGATTATTCCCCCTACCCTGGTGGTTCAGAACTATGCCTGCCTCTATTACGATACTGGGAGCTGTGATGCTGCAAGCGCACAACTGGTATCCAACATCTGGCTCAGCGGATCCCTTTCCGCTCCCCTCAGTTGCACAATCAACGAAGGCAGCACCATCGAGGTCGATTTTGGCAATATCGTCAGCAAGCAGTTCAAAGTCAAAGGGGTTATGCCGCAGGGCTATACGCTGAAAAACGTGGACATCTCCTATCACTGTGACGATAACGCCGTGGGGAATGATAACCGCATAAAACTCACGCTGAGCGCCGATCAGGGCGTCGAGGACAGTAGCAATCCGCTGATTGCAAAAATGCTCAACCGGGACGATGTTGGGGTCAGGGTCTTTACGCAAGACGATAAGAACGTACAACTCGACGGCAGCTACGAGTTTCCGGTCACCATGGACGAGCAGGGAAATGGTTCAGTGAAGATCAAAGCGGCGCCCGTAAGCACAGCCAGTGCCACGCCGGAACCGGGCAAATTTGAAGGGAATGTGACGGTAAAAATGGACTTGCGATAAAGGCTCCTCAGGCTGCGCACGCAGCCTGAGAAAACCTCGCCGGGATTAGAAGCCGAGACTGTCCAGCAGATCGTCCACCTGATCCTGGCTGGCCACCACGCCCGCCTTGGTGGTGTCGAGCTGCGGGCCATTGAGCAGGCTTTCGTTCTCGCGTTTCGGACGCGCCGCAGGCTCTGGCATATTCTCCAGCAGCACCATCAGCAGCTGACGTTCGATCTCCTGGATCACATCCATCATGCGCTTGATCACCTGACCCGTCAGGTCCTGGAAATCCTGCGCCATCATGATGTCCAGCAGCTGCGCGTTGGTGAAGCTGGTGTGTCCCGGGACATCGCCCAGATACTGACGGGTATCCGTCACCAGCTCACGGGCATCCGCGAGTTCGATTGGGTTTTCGAACCACTCGTCCCAGCGTTTGCTCAGGGCTTTCGCCCCCTTTTCCATCTCATCCTGGTGCGGTTGAGAGGCTTCAACGCTGTTCAGCGCGCGCTCTGCCGCCTGAGCGGTCATCTGCACAACATAGTCGAGACGGTCGCGCGCATCGGGGATGGCTTCTGCCGCTTCGGCAATCGCCTGATCTAAGCCCAGCTCGCGCAGGCTGTCGCGCAACATACGCGTCAGGCTGCCGATACGGACAATAATCTCATTGGCCGAATGTTCCTCGACCGGTTTCATAGCAGGTTTTATCATCACCAGCACCTCACATGCCGAGTTTCTCGAAGATTTTGCCGAGTTTCTCTTCCAGAATCGCCGCCGTAAATGGTTTCACCACATACCCGCTTGCGCCCGCCTGTGCTGCCGCAATAATGTTCTCTTTCTTCGCTTCTGCTGTCACCATCAGAACCGGAAGAGCGGACATTTTGCCGTCAGCGCGAATCGTTTTGAGCAGATCCAGACCGTCCATGTTTGGCATGTTCCAGTCAGAGATCACAAAATCAAAGCCACCGGCCTGTAATTTGTTGAGGGCGTCAACGCCATCTTCTGCTTCTTCAACGTTATTAAAACCTAGCTCTTTCAGCAGGTTGCGCACGATACGACGCATGGTGGAAAAGTCATCCACAACCAAAAATCTGAGCTCTTTGTCCGCCATAAAAACCTTCTCCTCGTTAAATACGTATTGCCTGTCCGGCACTGATTTTCGCCAGCATCTGCTGGCTTACCTGGCTAAGATCGACCACTTCGCTCACGCCACCCATATTGATGGCCTCGCGCGGCATGCCGAACACCACACAACTTGCTTCATTCTGCGCAATCGTCCAGGCGCCAGCCTGGTGCATCGCGAGCATTCCGGCGGCACCATCGTTGCCCATCCCCGTCAGGATCACCCCAACGGCGTTGCGCCCCGCATGTTTCGCCACCGAATGAAACAGCACATCCACAGACGGACGGTGCCGGTTAACCGGCGGACCGTCATGAATTTTGATTTGATAGTTAGCGCCACTGCGCGCCAGCTCCATATGCTTGTCGCCCGGTGCGATATAGGCGTGACCCGGCAGAACACGTTCACCGTCTTCCGCCTCTTTCACGCTAATCTGGCATAGCTTATTCAGGCGCTCAGCGAACGAACGGGTAAAGCCTGGCGGCATATGCTGGGTAATAAGAATACCCGGGCTTGAAAGCGGCAATGGCTGGAGTACATGGCGAATTGCCTCTGTTCCTCCGGTTGACGCGCCGATCACCAGCAGTTTTTCCGAACTCAGCAGCGGACCGGCCTTCAACGTCGCAGGGACGGCCGCAGGGGTGTGCGCCGTCAGTTTGGCGCGCGACGCGGTGCGGATCTTCTCGGCGATCATCTCGCTGTAGGCGAGCATCCCTTCGCGAATGCCCAGCTGCGGTTTGGTGACAAAATCCACCGCTCCCAGCTCCAGCGCGCGCAGGGTAATTTCTGAACCTTTCCCGGTCAGCGAGGAGACCATCACCACCGGCATCGGACGCAGACGCATCAATTTCTCAAGGAAATCAATCCCGTCCATGCGCGGCATTTCGACGTCCAGCGTCAGCACATCGGGGTTAAATTTCTTAATTAAATCCCGCGCGACGAGCGGATCGGGCGCAGTCGCCACCATCTCCATGTCGCTATGGCTATTGATAATTTCAGTCATGATCTGGCGCATCAACGCGGAATCATCGACAGACAACACCCTGATCTTACTCATGCTTTTTCCTTACTCAGCGCATAAACCGTCTGGCCGCGCAGAACAAATTCGCGGGCGAGGTTGCTGAAGTTCTCCGAATGCCCGGCAAACAGCAAGCCATCGGGCTTGAGCAGCGGAGCAAAACGGCGCAGGATCTCCTGCTGCGTCGTTTTATCAAAATAAATCATTACGTTACGGCAAAATATCGCGTCGAAAGGACCCGGTACGTTGTACTGTTTATCCAGCAAATTGACCGGAGCGAACTCCACGCAATTCGCCAGCTCCTGACGCACGCGAACCAGCCCTTCATGCGGGCCTGTGCCGCGCATGAAGTAACGCTGCAGCTGCTGCGGCGACAGGGTTTTCAGCTCGTCCTGGCGATAGACGCCGTTGCGCGCTTTCTCCAGCACTTCGGTGTCGATATCGCTGGCGTACACTTTCCAGCGACCGGGCGCCATGCCCAGCGTATCGGCGAGGGTAATCGCCAGCGAGTAAGGCTCTTCGCCCGTCGACGCCGCCGCGCTCCAGACACGATATTCCCCGCTACGACGGCGGGCATGTTCCGCCAGTACCGGGAAGTGGTGACCTTCGCGGAAAAATGCCGTCAGGTTCGTGGTCAGCGAGTTGATAAAGGCCTGCCACTCGGCGCTGTTAGGGTTTGCCTCCAGCATGCCCAGATAACGACCAAAATCATCAAGCTCCAGGGTGCGTAAGCGCCGGACCAGTCGGTTGTAGACCATGTCTCGCTTATGGTCGGCAAGCACAATCCCTGCACGCTGGTAAATCAACTGACATATCCGACGAAAATGCGCGTCGGACAGCGCGAGGCGCTGGGTCATTTGCTGCAATAATGACGATTGCCCCGAGGGGTTTGGTGAGGTCATAGCGCCTTCTTTATCACTTTCAGGTTACAACTGGCACGGCCTGTGACCGCCCGACTTCTGCTACTTTTTCGACTTGCTCTTTTACGTTAAAAACGGCGACCAGACCCGTCAGATGATCGGCCTGGTTTGCGAGCTGGTCGGTAGCGGCAGCCGCTTCTTCAACAAGAGAAGCGTTCTGTTGCGTTACCTGATCCATCTGCGTCACGGCCAGTGCGACTTGTTCAATGCCGCGACGCTGTTCGTCTGAGGCGGAAGCAATTTCGCCCATAATGTCGTTTACACGCGTCACCGAGGTGACAATTTCCGTCATCGTGTGGGCAGCGGTATCCACCAGCTGAGAACCCTGTTGCACCCGAGAGACGGACTCTTCAATCAATACCTTGATCTCTTTCGCCGCGTTCGCGCTGCGGCTGGCGAGATTGCGCACTTCGCCTGCCACTACCGCAAAACCACGGCCCTGTTCACCGGCACGCGCCGCTTCAACGGCGGCGTTCAATGCCAGAATGTTCGTCTGAAACGCGATACCGTCGATCACGCTAATAATGTCGCCAATTTTCTGCGAGCTGGTGGCGATCTGCTGCATGGTGCTGGCCACATGCGACGCCTGATCCCCGCCCTTCTTCGCCGTTAAAGCCGCCTGTTTCGCCAGGTCCGATGCCTGCCGGGCGTTGTCGGCGTTCTGGCTGACGGTGGCCGTCAGCTCTTCCATACTGGCCGCCGTTTGCGCCAGAGACGCAGCCTGCTGCTCAGTACGGGACGACAAATCGTTGTTCCCTGCCGCGATTTCGGAAATACCGGTGTGCATCGCATAACTGCCCTGTCGCACATCGGTCACCGTTTCGCGAAGCGATCCCTGCATTGCTTTCAGGCTGGCAAAAATGGCCGAAATTTCGTTCTTACCAAACACCGCCACCGGACGCGCCAGGTTGCCTTTGGCGATGCTGTCAAAATGGCTGCTGATAATCGCCAGCGGCAGGACGATCATCTTGCGCGACCAGAGCAGCGCCCCGCCGGTGAGGAGCAGCGCCAGGATCACCACGGTGGCGAAAATCACCCCCGACATGTGATAGCTGGTGCGGCTGTCGCTGCTCGCCTCTTCAACGAACTGGTTCATGTCCTGCTGCCAGGCGTTAAAGCTTTTATCGAACGCGGCCTGGGAGTCCTGTACCGGCGCCGTCAGAAAATCTGACAGCTGGTTGTTCTCAAGCCAGGTGGCCTGATGCTCCAGATCGCTATGCCACTGGCTATAGCCCTTTTGCATCTCGGCTTTCAGCGCTTTGGCTTTGTCGCTGAGCGCCTCCTGCGCGCCGAAGGCGTTAAACTGCGCTTCGGCCTGTTTCAGACTGTCACGCGCGGTGGTCATCAGCGCCTTGATGTCATCAGGCGGATAACTTAATGCCGTTAATGTGCCCGCTTTATTCAGCGCGGTGCTGGCCTGCAAAAGCACCGCGCGGGTTTGCGCGAGCGAGGAGCGCTGCTGATTACTCGTCTCAACTTCCTGTAAGTTCTGATAGCCATCGCGAAAAGCCCAGAAAGACAATCCATTACTGCCAACTTGCAACACACCGCAAAGGATCAGAATCAAAAACAGTGTGGTCGAGATACGAATACGATTTAACATCCACGCTCCCATCAAGCGGTCATTAGCCGCGGTTAAATGTCAGTCAAAATGTTTCCCAGTTTTCTTCTTGTCCGGCGGCCTGCGCGCGGGTGTTGTTCATCCTTGCGGCAGGCACGGCCCCGGCAGAGACTGCCCGGGACGCCACCGTATTTTGTGGTCCAGAGGTAAGGCGAAACGCCGAGACGGCCATCTTCAGACGGCTCGCCTGGTCTTCCAGCGCAGCGGCCGCGGCCGCGGACTCCTGCACCAGCGCGGCGTTTTGTTGTGTGACGCGATCCATTTCGGACACCGCCAGCGCCACCTGGTCGATCCCGCGACTCTGCTCATCGGACGCAGAGGCGATTTCGCCCATGATGTCGGTCACGCGCGTCACCGCGTTGACGATGTCGTTCATGGTTTCACCCGCGCTTTCAACCAGCACGGAGCCGGTATCGACGCGAGCGACAGAATCTTCAATCAGGGATTTGATCTCTTTTGCCGCGTTGGCGCTGCGGCTCGCCAGGTTGCGCACTTCCCCGGCGACGACGGCAAAGCCACGCCCCTGCTCGCCCGCACGCGCCGCTTCAACGGCGGCGTTCAGGGCGAGGATGTTGGTCTGGAAGGCAATCCCGTCGATCACGCTGATGATATCGGCGATTTTTTTCGAGCTGCCGGCGATCTCGTGCATGGTTTTCACCACGCCATCCACCACCTTGCCGCCGCGCTGGGCGGTTTCCGAAGCGCTTTCAGCCAGATGCGCCGCCTGACGGGCGTTATCGGCGTTTTGCTTCACGGTAGCGGTGAGCTCTTCCATGCTGGCGGCGGTCTCTTCCAGGGCAGAGGCCTGCTCTTCGGTACGCGAGGAGAGATCGTTGTTGCCCATGGCGATTTCGCTGGTGCCGGTGTAGATCGCATCCGATCCCTGACGCACGTTGGTGACGGTGTCGGTCAGAGAGCGCTGCATGTGATCGACGCTGCCCGCCAGCTCGCTGATTTCGTTGCGACCAGAAATCACCAGCGTTTTGGTCAGGTCGCCACTCGCGATTTCGCGAATGTGACCGATCACCCGCGCCAGCGGGTTGAGCAGAATGGCGCGAATGCCGTACCACACGCCGACCAGCACAATCACCAGCGCGAGGGCCAGGATCGCCATCTGCCATTTGGCAAAGTGGTAGTCGCTTTTGCTTTCGTTGAAGGCCGCGAGGTATTGCTCGCTGCTGGCGGTAGCGTATTCGCTCAGCGCTTTACCGAGGGCGTTTTGCATCCCCTGCGTCGGCTGGGCGAAATAGGCGTCCATATTGCCGTTCTCGAGGAACTGGGTCAGTTCCGCCAGTCCGGCAGCATAGGCCGTGTATTTTTCGTCAATGTTTTCGCTCGCCTGCACCATGGAAGGCAGCGGCGTAATCTTTTTGAAGGCGTCGTAGTGTTTCGCGGCATCGGCCAGGGTCGCGCGCGCATTTTTCAGCAGATCGGTTTTCGCGCTGCTCTGCTGATTGTTCGGGTCCATCATCATGCGGGCGGAAGAGCGGCTCAGGTTGATACGCGTTTGCAGCATCAGATCCCAGGTCGACGTCAGCTCACTCTGCTGGAGACGTAAATCATTGGAAACAGCAAAACTCTGCTGGTTATTTTTTAAAGATGAGAAAAACAGCCCACCGGAAATAAGCTGAAGAAGTGCGAAAATGACCAGCACCATCATCAGCATTGTGACAACGCGGATACGGTTCAACATACAACACCTTCTCTAAGAATTATTAGTGGTGTTATCGGCACAGGCTGCGGGAACTTTACATTTGCGAAAGGGAAAAACGTCGGCTCAGAATGCGACGTCGACGATCAGGGTGTCGGAGTAGGTTCCGGCGGGGGGAGTTGTCTGGCCGGTGAGTACTTTGGCGGTGTAGTTATAGGTGCGCAGAAGCCCGTCAGTACTGACCTGTGATGAGGTGGCGCTCGTCCAGCGCTCGGTTCCGCTACCGCCCCAGCGGTTGCTGGTCGCCTCTTTATAAATGTCGTAATTAATATAATTACCGTTGCTTACCATTCGGCGCACGCCATTCGAGGCATTGGCACCATTGTTGATGCCGATGGTGTAGGTGCTGCCCTTGGTGCAGGTGACGGAAATGGCCTGCGAGACGGTGGGAAAATTTTGCACCAGCGGCGCGCTGTTAAAGTTGACGTTCGGCGTGGTCATCGCGCTGCAATCGTTGGTGACGTTCATGTTGAGCGTAATGCTGGTGGTGGCGGTGCCGGTTTGCGGCGTGAGGCAGAGTCCGACGGCCCCGACGGAACAGACGTTGTAGTTAATGCTAAAGGTCAGCACCACCTGATACGGCCCCGCCGTCACGTTTTGCCCCGCTACCGTGCGGAAATAAAGAGGGATGTTGTACTGCTTGGCCCCCAGCAGGTTGAGCAGCGTTGCGCCGCTCCAGGTATAGGCTTTGGCGATTTGCACTTCGCTGCTGCCGGAACAGCCCGACAGCCCGCACAGCCGGGTGGGAATGACATCGGTGATGGTCGCATTGTCCGTGCGTTTCATGGTCGCGCGGCTGTTAGCTGAGACGGTCGCGGCGGTGTAGTTCAGGGTTACGGAGTCATTGGTGATGAGGTTCAGGATCGCATCGCAGCTCACCACCAGCGTGCCGGTGGTTTCGACTTCGCCCGTGCCGCTCAAGGCAAACGACGTCACGCTGCCGAAATTCGCATTGACGGTGCTGATGTTACACACCGCCCAGCTACCGCCCGAGAACATCAGCAACATCAGGGCGATCAGCAGGCGTTTCACGGGGCCTCCCGGCAGGTCAGCGGCCCGAAGGTTTGCAGCTTGTGATCCGGATTCGCGCCGATGGTCAGGGTGGCATAGCAGCGTTTCCCCTCCGGCAGAATCACTTCCAGCGGGTTCACGTTGTTGAGATTCTCCAGCCACGCGATGCCGTCATACCCGACCACCGCCGTGCTGCGCGCCGCGCGTTTCACCTGGCTGCCGACGGGGATCGCCTCCCCTTGCGGATCGTGCAGAATCACGCTCGCCACTCGCTCCTGCTCCATCGGGAAATCCACCAGATAACCGCTGTGACGGCGAATGGCGACGCGGCGCTCCGTCTCTTTAAGCCGCGTATCGGCGGGCAGATTGAGCGTGTTGATGCTGTAGCTCGCCGGGTAGTAGGCCGATACGCCGCTGACCAGCAGATAGCCGTTGTGATTGGTTTTGCCGACCGGCTGGTTTTCGTAGTTAACCGGCACGTCCGGGTGGCCGTCGGTGCTGATCACCACGAAGGCGTCGTTGATTTTATTGGCAGCAAACAGTTCGTTGTCCATCAGGACGATCGAGCCCATCGCCTCGCCCCACCAGGTCATCATGTCCTGCTCGCCATATCCCCCGCCCTGCACTTCAATATTGTTGTTGCGCCAGCCCAGCGTCGCCTGCTGATAGTTTTGCGATCTCGACTGATTCGCCCACGCCATATTCCAGCTCAGTCCGCCGTCGGACGGCATCGAGTGGTTGTAGTTAATGCGCTGAGTGCTGCCGGAATCCGGCGTATTTTCAAAGGTGACGGCGGCGCTGTCCCGCTCGCCTATTGGAATTTGCAGGGACATCGCCACCGTCCAGTCGCCGCGCTGCTGGTCGCGGCTGGCGGCGAGATAAATACTGCTGCTTCCCCACAGATTGCGGCTCCAGGAGAGGTTCAGCAGCTCGGTTTTCTGGTTGTCAAAACTCTCCACGCCAATCCACGCCGCGCCGATATTGCCGTAGTTACCGAGATTAAAAGTGAGCGAATACTGGTCGGTATTGCGGCTCAGGCTGGCGATGGGCTGATCGTGCTCATCATAGATAGTCGGCTGGTCGTAGAGCGCCAGGTTGCCGTATCCGCGATCGCGCCGGGAGTGCTGCGTCGCGAGGCTAAAGGCGCTGGTGCTGTACTGATAGCCCCAGTTGATCTGCCCGCCGTCGTCGCCTCGCATTCGGCTGCGGGTGTATGAGCCGTTGACCACGCCGAGCTGCCCCAGTTTGACCACCGTTCCCGCCCCGCCGAGCGCCAACTCTTCTGCCGCTTCGCCGTGCCCTTCCAGGGTCAGCCAGTCGGTTAAGCCGTAGCGATACGAGCCGCTGCCCGCCGCCGGTCCGTAGTCAAAATTCTTGATGCCATAGCTGCGGCGCAGACTCCCCAGCGTCACCGCCCCGTCGCTCAGCCCCTGCTTGAGGAGATCGCTGGTGACATAGAACGGCATGGTGGTGCTGACCTGGCGCCCGAGCGCATCGGTGGTGATCAGCACCGCATCCCCTGCACCGTTGATGTAGGGCAGATTGGTGAGGGTGAACGGGCCGGGCTGGAGCTGCGTCGAGCCGGAACGGTAGCCGTTGATGAACAGATCCACCGACGTCGGCACCGCCGCTTCGCCGGAAAACTCCGGCAGCGGCCAGGTCACCAGGTCCGGGCGCAGGGAGAAGTCGCGCCCGTAGCTGATCCCGCCCATGCGTACGCTGCTGCTCCAGCTTAACGCATCGCTGATCACATCCCCGGCGGTCCAGGTGGTGGCGTCGTCTTCATTGGTGATCATCACCGTGGTGTCGTAACGGACGTACCCTTCCTGCTGGCCCGAGTCGCCGGCAAAACTTTTGCGCGTATACCCGGTTGAAGAGAGCGACCCGTTTTCATTGAAATAGCGGAACTCGTGCCAGAGCGAGGCCTGGCCGCCGATGTGTTCCGTGTGGTTGGTGTAGAGATCGTAATTGAGCAGCGCGCCCCTGCCATACTGGGGCTTGCTCTGGGCGGTCTGTCCACCGAAGGGCGTGACCCGGCTCGATACCCAGTCGCGCGGGACGCTCAACAGCAGGCGCTGGGCGGCACTGTCATACTCCACGCGGACATGCGCCAGCCGGGAGAGATCGACTTCGCCGTTCGGCACCTGTTCCGGCGGCAGACCGGCGCGCAGCAGATCGGCGCTGGAGATAAAAAAAGTCCCGTTGCGCTGCGTGACGGGGACCACCAGGCCGGTGTCGTAGTGGTTGATCACCACCGAGAGCTGAAAGACGGCCTCGCTGTTGAGCGCCTGCGCATCCGGCGGCGGCGGAAAACTGTCATCACCGTTTTCGGCCCAGGCGCTGGTCGTCACGCAAAGCAGGATGATCATCGCCGGTTTCAGTGGGCGGGCGCCGACTGCCATTGCGCGTTCCCGGCGTTAATTTGCGCACTCATCTGGCTTGCCTGATGCACGCCTGCCGGCAGCGGCCAGCTGCGGGTGCTGTCCGGGAGGACGTACCCCAGCAGGCCGTCGGCGATGGTCCGCTTGTCGAGCACCACCTGGCTCAGACGGACGTGGACATCGCCCCGATTGCGTACCTGCAGGGCGGGTTTACCGTCCTCCTGCACAATTTTCCAACTCAGGTTTTGCGGCTCCGCCAGGGCGTGATGCGCCCCCTCTTTGATCGTCGGGATGCCCTGGCCGTAGACGAACAGCGGAATGGAGTAGCGCATCTGGATTTTGAGGCCGATTTCGGGACGGGATTTGTCGCCGGGCTGAGGAATTTCGTCGACGATAATGCGGTAGGCTTGCTCGACGCCCATCGGAACGTCGTTCTGTTTGATCAGACGAATCAACTGTTTGCCGTCTTTGCCAATGGTGACAATCGGCGGGCTGGCGACCACATCCTGCTGAGCGGTGTAGCGCTCGAAACCGTTCTCCTGCTTCCAGCGCATTATGCGCACCTGCATGGTGGTGGCACTGTTACCCTGATTCTGGATCCACAGCTCGGTGGCTTTGGTATCCGCGGAAAGCCAGGGGTCGATCGGCCACAGCAGAATGGTCGCCGCCGCGTTGGCCCTCCCCGTCATCACGGCCAGTACGGCCCACATCCCCAGTACGCCATAGCGAATAGATGATGCCTTCATTGACCTTCTCCCTTAGTTCACCATGACAAGGTCACAGTGAGTTGATCTGAATAGGTGCCAGCCGGGCTAAACCCCGTCAGCAGCGCCACACCAAACAGCGGCAGCGCAATATTGTTGCTATTGGTATAGGTCACCGGCACCGCCTGATTGACCCCGATCTCACTGTTAGCCGCCAGCGAACTGCTGCTGTACAGGCGGTAGGCCACCATTTCCGTCCCGCTGGCCCGCTGCATCCTGCGCACCGAAGAGTAGTGCTGCCCGCCGTCGATGCTCATACTCAGGGCGACGTTGGGCGTGCAGGCGATCGACAAGGAGCCGTTCGGCACAAAGCTGGTGCTGACCTGCCCGGTCGCAACGCCGGATCGCGTACCAAAGTTAAGCGTCCCGAGCACGCCGCCGGTGCCTGTTGTCACCGAACAGCCCGGCACGATCGTCGCCGACACCTGAAACGACTGCGAGGTGACCGCGTGCGCCGTTCCCACTGCCGCTACCCCGGCGATGAGCACAAATAAAAGGCGCAGTTTTCCCTCTGCGATTTTTCGCAGACGTGAGATGACATCGGTCATTTCCGGCGCTGGAACTAGTAGGTCACGCTGACGTTAATGGTGTCCGTATAGGTTCCCGGTACCACGGTGACGCTGTTCCCGCCCCCGGTAATTCGGCCATACAGGGTGTAGCTGTCGACGCCGCCTGCGGTGGAGGCCACCGGGAGCGGTGCGTTGTTGGCGATCACGTTGTTAAATCCGCTGTCGCTAAACAGGCTGTAGGCCACGCCCTGCGCGGTGTTGGCGGTATTCACCAGGTAGCGCGCAGGCGTGCCCGGCGTGCCGACAACGGTGCCCGGCGCGGTGGAGTTGGTGTTTCCGGTGATCGCCACCGTATAGCTGGCGGTCGTACACTGGATGGTGAAGGTGTTCCCTCCGCTGGCACCCGCTAACTGGGTGGTGAGGGTGGAGAAAGTGGCGGGATGGGTCCCGAAATCGAGGCTACCGAAGTTGATGCCGTTTTGGGTCGGAGAGCCGTTGATCAGACAGCCGTTGGTTAGTGTCAACGTGGCACCGATGGTCCCGCTGCTGGTCACCGCCATCGCCTGCTGCGCTACGAAAACCAGCATGCCGCCCGTACAGATCAGAAGGAGTTTACTTTTCATTTACAGCCCTCCAGAAAGTGTTGCCCTTCGTATTTTATTTATACCACTCAATCTGTTAGCACCACTTAACATTCCCAATCAGCGCTTATTGAGAATTTAGTTTATGGATCGCGGTTCAACCACCAGGGCAATTGGACCTCATACCTTTGCCCTATTGATGTTTTATTCCAATTTAAAACAATAAGTTACATGTTGTGCGATAGGTTTAAACGCCGCTTTGTTGAGGATATATTCACAATAATGTGATTAGCGTCACAATATATCGCTCACCCGTTAGCAACAAAATTAATAAAACTTAAAAATTTGTTGTATCTGCATTCGCTTTACTTCAATTTATGCGATGAATGTATTTGTGCGCTGAAATAAAAAAAACATATGACTCAGCGCACTGATGACAACTTAGGCGCATAAACAGAGGGTCTTTTTTCGTGGCAAGTGCAAACAAACTCACGCTCTTCATCGTGATTTTCATGCTGGCGGGTATTCTTTCAGGGGCAGTCATTCACGAGTACGCGTCTGCCGACGCTATCGCGACCTGGGCAGACAACATCACACTCCTCACCGATATTTTCCTCCGACTGATCAAAATGGTGATCGCTCCGCTGGTGTTCAGCACACTGACGGTGGGCATTATGAAGCTCGGCGAAACCTCCACCATTGGCCGCGTCGGCGGGAAAGCGATGGTGTGGTTTATCAGCTCCTCGGTACTATCCATATTGGTCGGTCTGTTTATTGTCACCCTGGAGCAGCCCGGCACGGGCCTGAACCTGACGATCCCTGCGGGCTCTGTTGACACCGGGCTGGCGGTCAGCGGGATGTCGCTGAAGGGGTTCCTGTCGCACACGATTCCGACCAGTATTGTCGGCGCGATGGCGAATAATGAAATTCTACAGATCGTGGTCTTCTCGATGTTCTTCGGCATCGGCGGCGCGTCCCTGGGCGAGAAGTTCAACGCCCCGCTGGTCGCCGCGCTGGACGTGGTCTCGCATATCATGCTGAAGGTGACCGGCTACGTGATGTACGTTGCGCCGCTGGCGATTTTCGCCGCCATCTCTTCAGTTATCGCCACGCAGGGACTGGGCATTTTGCTCAACTACGCCTCGTTTATCGGCGGATATTACGTCGCCATTCTGCTGACCTGTCTGGTGCTGCTGGCGGTGGGCTATATGGTGCTGAAAAAAGAGGTCTTCCGCCTGGTCAGCATGCTGAAAGATCCGGTACTGGTGGCCTTTACCACCAGTAGCTCAGAGGCCGCTTACCCGAAAACGCTGGAGCAGCTCACCCGCTTTGGCTGCTCGCGCAATATCGTCTCCTTCGTCCTGCCGATTGGTTACTCCTTCAACCTGGTCGGCTCGATGGTCTATTGCTCCTTTGCGTCGATGTTTATCGCCCAGGCTTACAATATTCATCTGAGCTTTGCCGAAGTGACCGTCCTGATGCTCACGCTCATGCTGGCCTCAAAAGGCATCGCCGGTGTCCCGCGTTCCGCGCTGGTGGTGCTCGCCGCGACTATCCCGAGTTTCAACATTCCGGTTGCAGGGATTTTGCTGCTGATGGGAATCGATCATTTCCTCGACATGGGCCGCTCGGCGATTAATGTGCTGGGCAACGGGATCGCCACCGCGATGCTGGCGCAGAATGAGGGCTTGCTGGAAGAAGAGCCAGAGCTGGTGGAGCAGGAAGCGTAAGGTGTAAAAAAGCCGGGTGGCGCTGACGCTTACCCGGCCTGTTTTTTTAATCTGAATTTACTTCCCACATTTTCCTGATACCCATCTCATCATTTTATTTATTCATCCCACAAATTTAAAAAAACCATTCATATACAACAATAATAATTTAAAGTGCACATGATTAATTATTTAATCATTAACGGACAATAGCTCTAACTTATTGACCCCAGTCAAAAAAGAAAAAACCACGACAGTGTATCCCCTACTCTTTCTTATATTGTCCGATGCTGTACTACCTGAAACATTTTCGCTCTGCCACACTGCCGTTTATTTCCATCCGGTTTTCATTAACAACAGGGAAGAGATATGTCATTACATGGACTGCGTTTTACACTGGAAGTCGAGGGTCTGGCGACAAATACTTTTGCCGTGGTCAGGTTCGGATTAACTCAGAACTACTCCTCACCCTTTGTTCTGGAAGTGGATGTTGCAAGCGATTCATTTAATCAAACAGCCGAACAACTGCTGGAGAAAAATGCCACTTTGACTATCTGGCAAGGGCCGCAGGCGCTACGTTATGTCAGCGGTACTGTTGCAGCCTTCGGAATGAAAGAAAACAACGGCTGGCAGATGCAATACCATTTGCGTATCCATCCTCCTCTTTGGCGCAGCGCCCTGCGGCAAAATTTCCGCAGTTTTCAGCAGCAGGACATTCAGACTATTTCTGCCCTTCTCCTTAATGAAAACGGCATCACTGACTGGAAGCCCGTATTTTACGAAGATCATCCGACGAGAGAATTTTGCGTTCAGTACGGGGAGAGCGACTTCGCATTTCTCGCTCGCCTGTGGTCAGAAGAAGGTATTTTCTTTTACGACAAAATGGCAAAAGACGGTCCGGCCCAAACACTGACGCTCTGTGATGGCGTGGCCGGATTATCCACTGCAGGTAGTTTCCCTTTTAATCCAAATACCGCCACAGAAGTTTCCACTGAATGTATCAGCGCCTTTAGCTATCAGGCTCAGATTCGCCCTTCTTCCGTCGAAACGCAGGACTATACCTTCAAAGTCCCTCAGTGGCCGGGATATTACGGGCAACCCGGGGAAAATCTGAACGGGCAATACACACAGTATGAAATTTTCGATTATCCGGGTCGCTTCAAAGATGAACAACATGGGCAGGATTTTGCCCGCTATCAGATTGAAGGCTTGCGTAACAATGCAGAAACGGCCACCTGTGCCAGCAACTCACCCACCTTGTCGCCCGGCGTCATCTTCACTCTCACTGGGCATCCTGTACAAACGCTCAACCGCGACTGGCAGGTGATAAGCAGCATGTTGAACGGCGAACAACCGCAGGCCCTGCATGGAAGTCAGGGCAATGGCACCACGCTGAACAACCTGTTTGCGGTCGTTCCGGCAGATAAAACCTGGCGTGCGAACCCGTTACCAAAGCCGAAAGTGGACGGACCGCAGAGCGCAGTGGTCACAGGCCCAGCGGGGGAAGAGATCTTCTGCGATGAGCATGGGCGCATCCGCGTGAAATTCCGCTGGGATCGATATCACGGCGCAACCGAGGACAGTTCCTGCTGGGTGCGTGTATCTCAGTCCTGGGCCGGAGCGGGGTTCGGTCATCTCGCCATTCCACGTGTGGGTCAGGAAGTGATTGTCGATTTCCTCAATGGCGACCCGGACCAACCCATTGTGATGGGCCGCACCTACCACGAAGATAACCGCTCTCCGGGAAGCCTGCCTGGGACCAAAACCCAAATGACGCTTCGTTCAAAAACCTACAAAGGCGGCGGGTTCAACGAACTGAAATTCGATGATGCGACCGGTAATGAGCAAGTCTATATCCATGCTCAGAAAAACATGGACACCGAGGTCCTTAACAACCGCACAACCGACGTGAAAGTGAATCACATGGAAACCATCGGCGCAAACCAGATGATTACCGTGAAGCAAAACCAGATCCAGACGGTGGTGCAAAACCAGAAAGAGACCGTGGGGCAAAACCAAATAATTACCGTTGGCCTGAATCAGGCGGAGACGGTCGGCGTGGCCCGGGCACTGACGGTCGGTGTTGCCTACCAGACCACGGTGGGCGGAGTGATGAACACCTCTGTGGCAATGACACAATCCTCACAGATTGGAATACAGAAATCTCTTCTGGTTGGTAAAGGTTATGACGTTAGCGTGGGGGAAAACGTCACCTTTACTGTTGGGAAAAATAAGAGTGAAAGTACCGGAAAAGTAGCGGTTTACTCAGCTGGCGATCATCTTGAATTGTGCTGTGGTATGGCCCGTCTGGTATTGACCAAGGATGGAAAAATATTTCTTAACGGTACCACCATCAACCTGCAGGGTGCAGGGGCAATCAGCGGCGACGGGTTATTGATTAACTGGAACTGCGGCGTGGCAGAAACCCCGCCTCAGGCCTAGTCGATACCATGGATTATCTGAACATTCACAAAAGGAATTGACCATGAGCGGAAAACCCGCCGCCCGCCAGGGCGATATGACCGCCATCGGCGGCCCGATTGTGCAGGGCAGCCTTGGGGTGATGATTGGCGCACCGACCGGCGTCGCCTGTTCGGTGTGTCCGGGCGGTGTGGTGTCCGGCAGTCCGGTGAACCCGCTGCTCGGGGCCAAAGTCCTGCCCGGCGAAACGGACCTCGCACTCCCCGGCCCGCTGTCCTTTGTTCTGTCGCGCACCTACAGCAGTTACCGCACCAGAACCCCGGCGCCAGAGGGTATTTTTGGTCCCGGCTGGAAAGCGCCTTCCGATATCCGCCTGCAACTTCGCGACAATGAACTTATCCTCAACGACAACGGCGGGCGCAGCATTCACTTTGACCCGCTCCTGCCGGGCGAGGTGGCGTTCAGCCGCACGGAGTCCTTCTGGCTGGCACGCGGCGGTGTGCTGAACCTGAATGCCGTCCATCCCCTGCACCGTCTCTGGCAGGCCCTGCCGGAGGACGTCCGCCTCAGCCCCAACATTTACCTGGCCACCAACAGCCTGCAGGGCCCGTGGTGGCTGCTCGGCTGGGCGGAGCGCGTGCCGTCCGTGGACGAAGTCCTGCCCGCCCCGCTCCCGCCGTACCGGGTGCTGACCGGGCTGGTGGATAATTTTGGTCGCACGCTGACGTTTCACCGCGCCCCTTCAGGTGAGTTTGCCGGGAGCATCACCGGAGTGACCGACGGCGCAGGCCGCCGCTTCCGGCTGGGGCTGACCAGCACAGCCACTGGTGTTCGTCTTTCCGAAGTCTGGCTGGCACACGACCCGGAGTATCCGGACAACCTGCCCGCAGCACCTCTGGCGCGTTACGACTATTCGCCCCGCGGCGAGCTTTCCGCGGCGTATGACCGCAGCGGCACGCAGGTTCGTCAGTTTACGTATGACGACAGGCATCCGGGCCGGATGGTGGCCCATCAGTATACGGGCAGGCCGCAGACGACCTATCGCTACGATGCCACCGGGCAGGTGACGGAGCAGCACAACCCGGACGGTCTGAGCTACCGCTACCAGTATGAAAAACACCACACGGTCATCACCGACAGCCTGAACCGTCGCGAGGTGCTGCACACCGAAGGCGAAGGCGGCCTGAAGCGGGTGGTGAAAAAGGAATTCACCGACGGAAGCATCACACAGAGTGAATTCGACAACGCGGGCCGCCTGGTGGCGCAGACCGACGCGGCAGGCCGCAGGACTGAATACCGGCTCAGTCCCGGCTCGGGCCTGCTGGCAGCAACGGTCACGCCGGACGGCAGGCTCACGGAATTTTACTACAACAGCCAGCGTCAGCTGACCGCCACGGTGTATCCGGACGGGCTGGAAAGCCGGCAGGAGTACGACGACCTGGGCAGGCTGACCGCCGACACCTCACGCCAGGGCGACGTGACGCGTTATGCGTATGATGACCCGCACAGCGAGTACCCGACTGCGTCCGAAGACCCCACCGGCAGCAAGAAGCAGATGACCTGGAGCCGCTACGGCCAGTTGCTTTCTTATACTGACTGTTCGGGATATGAAACCCGCTATGAATATGACCGCTTCGGGCAGTTGACGGCTGTCCATCGAGAGGAAGGCTTAAGCCAGTACCGGGCATACGATGCGCGCGGCAGGCTGGTCAGCCAGACAGATGCCACAGGCCGGCAAACCCGCTACGAATACAACGTCGCAGGCGACCTGACGGCGGTTATCAGCCCTGACGGTCAGCGCAGCGAAACCGGTTTTGACACCCGGGGAAATATCGTCCTCGCAGCGCAGGGCACCCTCACCCGGCGGATGGCGTACGACGTCGCGGGTCGCGTCACCACGCTTATTAACGAGAACGGCAGCCACACTGAATTCGCTTACGATGCGCTGGACCGTCTGACGCAGGAGACCGGTTTTGACGGACGCATCAGACGCTACCGGTACAACGCCAGCGGGCAACTGGTTCACAGCGAAGACGAAAGCCTGACTACCGTCTGGCAGTATGACGACGCGGGACGCCTGCTCAGCCGCATGGTTGACGGTGAACCCGCAGAGCAGTGGTGCTACGAAGAACGCGGCTGGCTGACGTGTATCAGCCATCTGAGCGAAGGACACCGCGTCACGGTTTCATATGACTACAGCCCCGAAGGCCGTCTCACGGCCGAGCGCCAGACGGTGCACTGTCCCGAAACAGATACCCTGCTGTGGCAGCATGTCACCCGGCATGACTATCGTTCGGGCATGGCGAGCCGCCTGACCCCGGACCAGTTGCCGCCCGTGGAATGGCTGACGTATGGCTCTGGTTACCTGGCGGGGATGAAGCTCGGCGACACGCCGCTCATCGAGTACACCCGTGACCGCCTGCACCGGGAAACGCAGCGCCGGTTCGGTGGCTATGAGCTGGCGACGATGTACACGCCCGGCGGAAAGCTCCAGAGCCACCACCTCAACATCCCGCAGCTCAGCCGGGACTACACCTGGAATGCGGACGGACAGCTCACTCACATCCGCGGCCCGCATGACCAGCGCGACTACGGGTATGAGAACGGACGCCTGCTCAGCACACACATACAGTCCGCGCATCACGACCTGTCGCAACAGACCCCGACTGACCCGGCGGGGAACCGCACAGCGGCACAGGAAACTCTGCCGGACGTGTGGCGGGATAACCGCATCACTCAGGACGCAGAGCATTTTTATCATTACGACGTCCACGGCAGCCTGACAGAAAAAGACGAGCGCCGTATCCATCGGGACGGGAGCATTACCCATCACTACGGGTACGATAACCAGCACCGGCTGACACACTACCAAAAGAGGCAGAGCGGTCACCTGCTGACCGAGAGCCGCTACGCGTATGACCCGCTCGGGCGCCGTATCTGCAAACAGGTCTGGCACGGCCGGGTATACGACGGTATCTGGTATCTCCCGACCGCCCCCGCTGAATCCGTGTGGTACGGCTGGGACGGCGACCGGCTGACCACCACCCAGACCGACACCACCCGCATCCAGACGATTTACCAGCCGGGCACCTTCGCGCCGTTAATCCGCATCGAAACGGCCACCGGTGAGCTGACAAAAGCCATTCGTCGCACTCTGGCAGAGAAACTCCAACAGGACGCGGGAGTGGATTTTGTACCGGAGCTGGTCGCAATGCTGGATAATCTGGAATGCGAACTGCAGACCGGCCAGCTCAGCGACCACAGCCACCAGTGGCTGGCACAGTGCGGCCTGACGCCGGAGCAGATGAAAAATCAGATGGAGCCGGAATACACCCCGGCCCGGAAAATCCACCTGTACCACTGCGACCACCGGGGGCTGCCGCTGGCCTTAATTAACGAAGACGGCAGCCTCGCATGGAGCGGGGAATTTGATGAATGGGGAAACCTGCTGCACGAAGAGAACCCGGAAAGTCTGCAACAGCTTATTCGCCTGCCGGGGCAGCAGTACGATGCAGAGACGGGGCTATATTATAACCGGCATCGCTATTATGATCCGCAGCAGGGGCGGTATATTACGCAGGATCCGATTGGGTTCATGGGTGGAGTTAATTTCTATAGCTACCCGCTGAATCCATTGACGGGAATGGATCCTCTGGGATTGTTTGCTATCCCGCTTCCGCCAATGCCTGTTCCTGGGATGTTGAATTCTTGCAACGATTTGAATGACAAGGCAGCAAAAGGCTTAACTAAATGGCTTAATAAAACTTTTGGTGGGACTGAGGAGGAAAAATGTCCGCCATGCAGCCCTCCTGTAGGTGAGAAGTTTAATATTGATGTTCACTATGAATCGCATGAAGGAAGAGGCTTAGAAGATGGATCTCATGGATGCGAAGTACTGACTGGCAGCCCGATACATTGGCATTATGATGAAAATCATCAAAACCCTAAAACATGCGACTGCCATCCTAAGAAACATGTTTTTGGCGGTTGTGGAACGCCTTAAAAGAACCAACTAATCTATTGAGGAAAATTTATGAATACAAATATTGTTGACGAGCATCAGTTCCATGACAACCTAATCCGTGGAGTTATCTTTGCGTCAGAAGTTGGTGATTTTAGTTCTGATATACACTTTGATATTGACCATATAGTTAAGTGGGTTCACTGTTCTGTGAAGGAAGGTGAATCACTTTTTTCGGTATCAAGAGCACTACTAAAATTTCATGATGTTAGCGACTTAAATTTAGATATCTCTTGGGGGAATACTCAATACACCAAGTATGCAGGTTATAGTTCAGGCATCTATATTCTTGATATAATCAAAAGAAAAATAGAATCCCCACTTGCTCCGCGAGCAGAGAATTATTACGAGTGGGAAATTCTTACAACTAACAAGAATAGCATCATAAAATTTGGAGCATCATCAATGTCACTTGAGTTAATTGGAGCACCAATGACAGTAAATCGACAATATTTATTAAATGATGAGCGAAAATGACGTTTGGCTAAAGCGAAGAGTTGGGTGAAAAAGCAAAATTACACGGGACTGCATATCTAAAATTGCGGCCAAAAGTCTAACGCAGACACTAATGGACTCATTTCCCGGCCTGAAGATGATGGATCATGAAAACTGTTGAGGGAGGAGGTTCTGAACCTCTGCAAGAGCTTATTCGTCTTCCGGGGCAGCAGTACAATACAGAGACGGGGCTGTATTATAACCGGAACCGGTACTATGACCCTCGGCAGGGACGGTTTATTACGCAGAATCCGATTGGATTACGAGGGGGATGGAGTGCATACTCTTACGCTTTAAATCCAAATGAATTCATAGACCCACCAGGTCTTTATCAAATGTGTCATAGGAAATTCGATCCCATTCCAGTTCCATACGCAAGACATTGTTACATAAAATTTGAAGATGGAACAACTTCAAGCTTTGACAATAAAGGCGTTCATGCAGATCCCGCACTTAATAAAGCTGGAACGATTTGCACAGAGCAGCAAAGCTCATCATTAGATGAATGCATTAGAGAAGCTATGAAAAATTGTAAAGGGGAGAATTATAATTTCACTGAATTTAACTGCTGCCATTGTGCAGAACAGGCAATGAAGGCTTGCGGAGCGTTTCTTCCTAAAACATTATGGCCCAATTCCCCAGTGAATCCGGGACCTCAACCTGGAGAACCGGGTTATAACCGTGCACCCGTATTTGGTTCTAATCTAGGTGAAGGATAAAATGAAAAAAATATTCCTGACAGAGTTAATATGGATATTTCTATTTGTTTTTTTACTTTTTGCTTTGCAAAACACACCCGTTTATTTATATAATAGACTGGGTTTATCAGAAAATTTAATTACAATCACTGTTTGGCTTCTCCCATTTATTTGTGGCGCCAGAGTAGCATGGTGTATTAATTTTGGCGCATGGTGGTTATGTTGTGTATATGCGTTTTTAATAGCAACATCCATTGCATTGTATAATATTTTTATTTATCAGCAGAATCAACCCACAGACTTTCCAGGATGGATTGGTAGTATGTGGCTGTTGTTGATTTTTTTCAGTTTGGCCTTTGTTGATATTTTCATTGGATTTACACTCAGTATCTTGTTGAAGAAAACACTATCAAAATAAACTTGGCAGATGGTTGTCGATATTATTTATGACTGAAATTCTATTTTTAATGGCATATGAAATGCTAAAATCCCGAACTGTATTGGTCAGCAGCAGCTGGCCGATGGAGCCAGAATACACCGCGGTTAGAGGAATACATATGTACACCTGCCCCATGTTGCTGCCACAGGAGTTAATGACTGGATGGCCCTCGCACAGGCTTGTTTACATAGAGACAACGTTTGTTATGGTGGAGGGGACGAAGATCATTTAGCGCCTCAGGCAACAGCATGGGAGAAAGTTTCAGCATGTGCAAATCTCTTGAAGTAATGGCATTAACTGAGCAAATTGAAAAAGCTTTTTCATGGCGCACTAAACCAGAGGTTCTGGCATACAGTCATGTGTTACCCCATGATGAACTGTCTGAAGTCAACATATTCTCAGCACTTAGCTGGTCTGAAACGACATCGTCACTATGGGAGAAATATTTCGAGGTAATTCATTATTTCTCACCTGATGCATTTCGATATTTTCTTCCTGGAATATTAAAGGCATCGCTATCAGACAACATACCTGGTCTGATTGTGTGCGAGGTTCTGATTTCCAACCTTAATCGAAGTCCAAATGTTGATAATTGGGAGGGTTTTTTCATCAACCGGTGGACGGGATTAACCGTTGAGGAGTATGCAGTTCTTCAGGCATGGGTGCTATGGCAAATAGATTTTGCTAGTAATGAAGAAGAGTGTATGTCTCTGTCAGTGGCAATCAGAACTTTAGATATATTAAAAAGCTCTTACTAACCGGGTGAAACAGGTGTTTAAAACAGGCAGGTTTTTCAGTCTACCCGGTATTGTAAAACAATTATCAGATGGTGGGGCTCGTGAGCTGTGTTTACAAGGTGACTCTAATATGTGTTCAGTGTTTGAGTATCTAGGTGGGGAAATAACTAACCCCGATGAAGTATAAGGAGAACATATAAAATGAAAAAAGAGCATTTTTTAATGAAAATGCATTTCCCTATTGAATGGATAACGTTCAATCTATATCCTGACGTGTTATTTAAAAACCAGATTAATCTGTATCGTGAAGATAATGATGAGGAATCTTCTGAACATTATAGGAACGGAGCATTTCATTGGTGGATAAGACGAAATCCGGATAAAGACACCTTGATTAAATTGATTAATTTGACATTTCTTGATTTAGAGCAACTGATGGCTGATGATGTTCGCTCTTATATAATAAAGTGTGAGGCATTTGATAATGACTTGAAGGAATTAATGAAGGAATCATATATTTCCCGGCTTTATTCAATTGCTTCAATGCGTGATAATTCATAAGGGTGAGTTCTGGAAATAGCGTATATTCTACAGTTAGCTACCCCCGCCAAATAAAATGGAGTGACCAGTTCAGCGGGCACAGCTAACAGTGCAGCCATATACCTAAGAGCGGAAGTTTCACCTGTACCACAGCGATCACCGGGGCTGGCGCTGATTGACACTCACGACCACATTGCGTGGCAGGCCGAGTTTGATGAATGGGGAAACCTGCTGCACGAAGAGAACCCGGAAAGTCTGCAACAGCTTATTCGCCTACCGGGGCAGCAGTACGATGTTGAGACGGGGCTGTATTATAACCGGCACCGGTATTATGACCCGAGGCAGGGACGGTATATTACGCAGGATCCAATTGGGTTGTCGGGTGGAGCTAATGGATATGTTTATCCATTAGCTCCAGTAAACAGGCAAGATCCATTAGGATTGTTTGCTATTCCACTCCCACCAATACCTGTCCCCTGGGTATCGAACCCTTCAAGCGAACTAAATGACAACGCAGCGAAAGCTCTCACAAAGTGGTTTAATAAGACATTTAGTGATACAGAGGAAGAAGAGTGCCCGCCATGCAGTCCACCAGCAGGTGAAATGTTTAACAAAGTAACTCATTATGAAAAACAGGGCAGGGACCCGGATCCACTCGAGGGAAGCCATGGATGTATGGCAAAAACAGGAAGTCCTGTTCATTGGCATTATGATGTGAACAGGCAGATACCAAAAACGTGTGAGTGCAAACATGCAAAGCATGTATTTGGAGGATGTGGTGTTGCACCTTGATAAAATGGAGTCAATTCTATGAAGTATGATTTCGAAAACTATTCTTTCCATGACAATGCAATCCATGGAATATTACTGCCTGGCTATGAAAAAAACGAGGAATCTACACTTGTTTTTGATATAGACCATATTTTGCAATAGGGAGAATGTTCTGAAACTACAATTAAGACATTCTCCGTATCGCAAGCCTTACTTTCTTTTCACCATGTTACAGATTTAAATGCAAGAATATCCTGGTCAAACAGTAACTACACTTCTTCGGAAAGCGGAGTGTATATCATTGATATACAAAGGGAGGCAATTGAAACAACACTTCGTCTCCCGCAATATTTTAAATGGAATATCATTACCAATAGTGACAGCCATACTTTCTCTTTTGGAGCATCATCTTTATCATTGAAATTATTAGGCAACACCCATAAGGTCGAGAGACAGCATTTACTAAACAGTGAAAGGGAGTTTTTCCCACGCCCACTATCCTAAACGCATGATAAATGTAGCCATTTAAAGTTAAGCTATATTAATAATATAGTTATTATCACAAACCGGTATGTCATTATTTTCTACAACTCATAAAGCAACATGTCGGGTATGATATACAGGCATCGGTCTCACTACTATGAGTGATAGTGTCTGGTGATTCTTAAGTATGCATATCATATCGCCACGCATAAATTCTCACACTCAATACGAATGCCAATGGATGATGATAGGTAACGTCCGGTCAAAAAATCAACAAGAGGACCTCGCGGTCCTCTTGTGACGTTCATTCCTGGTTAACACACTCTAACTTATCATTCATAAAAAGAATGATGAGGCACATCACGCCACGTGGCTTGCCGCGATATCCAGCAGGGCCATTTCGTCGCTGTTCAGCAGTTTTTCGATATTCACCAGAATCAGCATACGGTCACCCAGTGCGCCGAGGCCGGTCAGGTATTCGGTTGACAGAGTCACAGCGAATTCCGGAGCCGGACGGATCTGGTCGGAAGCCAGGGACAGCACGTCAGACACGCCATCCACCACGATACCGACGACGCGCTGGCCGAGGTTCAGGACAATCACCACGGTGTTGTCGTTATACTCCACGTCACCCTGGCTGAACTTCACGCGCAGATCGACGATAGGGACGATTACCCCACGCAGGTTGGTCACACCTTTGATAAAGGAAGGTGTGTTGGCAATGCGAGTCACCTGATCGTAGCCGCGAATCTCCTGCACTTTAAGAATATCGATGCCGTATTCTTCATCGCCTAAAGTGAAAACCAGGAATTCCTGCCCTGATGGCTCGCCGGCCAGTTTCGTTACATTACTCATACCGGTCATGTTTTTACCTTCTTAACTAATCAGGCGGCTGTGTACGCCACACGTTGTTCACGATTTAAACCCTGAAGCGCCGACACATCGACGATCAGTGCGACGCTGCCATCGCCAAGGATGGTGGCAGCTGAAATTCCCGGCACTTTGCGGTAGTTGCTTTCGAGGTTTTTCACCACCACCTGGTGCTGACCAATCAGCTGATCGACCAGCAGCGCATAGCGGCGGCCCGCGCTTTGCAGAATAACCACGATGCCCTGAGTCGCTTCGGTTTTGGCTCCGTCGACTTCAAAGACTTTCCACAGTTCCACCAGCGGCAGATACTCGCCACGCACTTCCAGCACGCGCTCACCGCCCGCCAGCGGATGCAGATCTTCATCACGCGGCTGCAGGGATTCCATCACCGCACCCAGTGGCAGGATGAAGACTTCGCCTGCGACCTTCACCGACATCCCGTCAAGGATTGCCAGGGTCAGCGGGAGCAGGATACGGATAGTGGTGCCGGAACCTTGCTTGGACTTGATCTCAACGTGGCCGCCCATCTCCTGGATGTTACGTTTCACCACGTCCATGCCCACGCCTCGCCCGGAGACGTCAGTCACCTGCTCTGCCGTCGAGAAGCCAGGCGCGAAGATCAGCATCCCCACTTCTTCATCGGTCATGTTTTCGCTGACGGACATGCCCTGAGACATCGCTTTCGCCAGAATACGCTCGCGGTTCAGACCGGCGCCGTCATCGGTCACTTCGATACAGATGTTGCCGCCCTGATGTTCTGCGGAGAGCGTCAGGTTGCCGACCGGGGATTTCCCGGCCGCGATGCGGTTTTCCGGAGATTCGATACCGTGGTCGAGGCTGTTACGCACCAGGTGCGTTAACGGGTCGATAATGCGCTCGATCAGGCTCTTATCCAGCTCGGTGGAGCTCCCCACCTGAGTCAGTTCAATCTGTTTGTTCAGCTTGCTCGCCAGGTCGCGCACCAGACGCGGGAAGCGGCTGAAGACGTATTCCATCGGCATCATACGGATGGACATCACTGATTCCTGCAGATCGCGGGCGTTACGTTGTAACTGACCCATGCTGGTAATCAGATCGCCGTGGGTGACCGGGTCGAGTTCGTTTGAACGCTGGGCCAGCATCGACTGGGTGATCACCAGTTCACCGACAAGGTTAATCAGCTGATCGACCTTCTCAACCGCCACGCGGATGCTGGTCGATTCGCTGCTGCGGGCCGCTGGTTTTTCACGTTCCGCGCGATTTGGCGCAGCCGCGTCATTCGGTACCGCTTTCAGCGCAGGCGTCGGAGCCACCACCGCAGGCATCGCCACTTCTGGCGCGGCCATCACTTCAGCCACTTCGGCAGGCGCTTCAACAGCGGCAGCTTCGGTTTCAAAGCTAATCTGGTCGGCTTCAATTACGAAGCACAGCACCGCGACGATATCATCCTGGCTGATACCCCCATCGATGGTGGCGGCCAGGCTGTCCGGGCCTTTCACGACATTGCTCAGCGTCGCCAGGTTACCCAGCTCGTCTTCCAGCAAATTCACTTCGCTCTCTTTCAGACGAGAGAGCACCACGCGCAGCTTCGCTTCGGCTGCAGGCGGAGTCACCTCGTCGGAGGCCAGGGCATCAACCACGCTCAGTTTTGCCGCGCTGACCGCAGGTGCCGCGACTTCGCCCTTCGCTTCCAGAGCTAACTGGCGCAGAGCGTTGCAGATGTATTCAAAGCTTGCAGCATCTGGCTCTTGCGAGCTTTTATAGGCGTCGAGCTGTTCCTGCATAATATCTTTGGTTTCCAAAAACAGGTTAATAATGTCGGTGTTGAGCTGCATCTCACCGCGACGGGCTTCATCCAGCAGGTTTTCCATTAAATGGGTCGTTTCCTGCAGGATGGTAAATCCAAATGTTCCGGCGCCACCTTTAATGGAATGTGCGGCACGGAAAATGGCATTGAGCTGCTCTGAATCCGGTGCCTCAGGCACTAAATCCAGCAGATGCTGCTCCATGTCGGCCAACAACTCGTCGGCTTCGTCAAAAAACGTCTGGTAAAAATCGCTAATATCCATGCTCACGCTATCACCTCGGATTGGCTGGTGGCGATGTTGGAACGGCAGCCGAAGGCACTGCCCCTGGCTGTTTTAAATCATCCAGTGACTCATTCTGGCTTTCGGCGTTTTCGTGCAGAATGGTCTGCTCCGCCTGCTGATTGAGCACTAAAAGACTGATACGACGGTTGATGGCATCGTCCGGGCCGCGGTCGGTGACGCGCATGGTGGCGGCCATACCGACGACGCGAAGGACTTTGCCCTCATCCAGCCCACCGGCCACCAGCTCGCGACGCGAGGCGTTGGCACGATCGGCAGATAGCTCCCAGTTGCTGTATCCCTTCTCCCCGCTGGCATACGGGAAATCATCCGTGTGACCCGAGAGGCTGATACGGTTTGGGATCCCGTTCAGCACCGGGGCAATACCGCGCAAAATATCGCGCATGTAAGGCTCTACTTCTGCGCTGCCGGTTTTAAACATCGGGCGGTTCTGGCTATCAATAATCTGGATACGTAATCCTTCCTGCACCAGATCGATCTTCAAATGCGGGCGCAGGGCGCGCAGTTTCGGGTCTGCCTCGATGAGCTGATCCAGGTCGCCACGCAGTTTTTTCAACCGCGCCTGCTCCATACGCTTTTTCAGCTCGTCGATATTCGGTTCTTTCTTCACTTCACCCTTTTGCTGGGTGACATCGTCACCGCCGCCAGGGATTGGGCTGTCGCTGTTAGCAATACGGTGTCCACCCGTGACCGCCGTCGCCAGCGGGGTTCTGAAATACTCCGCAATCTGAATCAGCTCTTTCGGACTGGAGATGGAAATCAGCCACATCACCAGGAAAAAGGCCATCATCGCGGTCATGAAGTCGGCGTAAGCGATTTTCCACGAGCCATGGGAACCGTGCCCATGACCTTTGTGCTTGCGCTTTTTGACTATGACGATGGGATGGGACTGGTTTTTCATGCGTCCTCAGTCGTCGTCTGTTGGTTCGGGTTCTTCACAGCACGAACGTGTTCATCAAGCTCGACAAACGATGGACGCTCGCTGGAGTACAGGGTTTTACGCCCAAACTCTACCGCGATTGGCGGTGCGTAGCCGTTCAGGTTTGACAGCAGCGTGATCTTCACGCACTGCATCATCTTGGTGGTTTCCGCGCTCTTCTGACGCAATACCGTTCCCAGCGGCGAGATGAAACCGTAGGCAAGCAGGATCCCGAGGAAGGTCCCCACCATGGCGTGAGCAATCAGCGCGCCGAGCTCTGCAGCCGGACGATCCGCTGAGGCCAGAGCGTGAACCACCCCCATCACCGCCGCCACGATACCGAACGCGGGCAGTGAATCACCCATGGTCGCCAGCGCACTCGCCGGGACTTCGGACTCGCTTTCATGCGTTTCGATCTCTTCGTCCATCAGCGCTTCGATTTCGAAGGTGTTCATGTTGCCGCTGATGATCAGTCGCAGATAATCGACGATGAAATCCAGCATTGTCGCGTCGGCGAGAATGCGCGGATAACTCGCAAAAATTTCACTCTCTTTCGGGTTCTCGATATCACGCTCCAGCGAGAACATGCCTTGTTGACGCGACTTCGCCATCAGACGATAGAGTAGCGCCAGCAAATCCATATACATGCTTTTGGTGTATTTCGAACGACGAAACAGTAACGGGAGCGCTTTCAGCGTCCCTTTAATCGATTTACCGTTGTTACCAACGATAAACGCACCTATCCCGGCGCCGCCGATGATAATAAATTCAGCCGGTTGATAGAGTGCTCCCAGTTCCCCACCGGTAATCATATATCCACCGAAAACGGTACCGAGTACGACCAGGTAACCTAATAAGATAAGCACGACATCATCCTTCTGCTAGTGACTATGGCAGGATGTTCAGGTTGAAGACTTAACCGGATCGCAGGGTAAAAAAAAGCAGCGGTAATTGCTTACCGCTGCTGGAATCTTTCCCACACGTTCGGGTTAAACAGCTTGTTCGATCTGTTCATCCAGCAGTTGTGGATTAATATCGGCAGCTTCCGGGGAAAGTTTACGTCTTTTTACCGCACGGGAAGGCGGCTGACACAAACTGCAGGCGAAGCTACCTACGGGCTGGTGAGCGTGGGTGATAAAGTTGCCGTCGCAGCAATTACAGCGCGACAATTGCAGCAATCCACTCTCGACAAAGCGCACCAGAGTCCATGCACGGGTTAGCGCCAGAAGTGGCCCCTCTTCCGGCTGAGGACATTGTTCAAGGTAGAGTTTGTACGCTTTAATAACGGCGTCCACGCCGGTGCACAAACCCGTTTTCAAAAGAAATTGCCAGGCGTTACAAAACATCGATGCGTGGATGTTTTGCTCCCAGGTCATAAACCAATCCGTAGAGAACGGCAGCATGCCTTTCGGCGGCGGGCTACCGCGTAATTCTTTGTACAATTTGATAAGACGACCGCGGCTCAGCTGAGTCTCGCTTTCCAGCATTTGTAAGCGAGCACCCAACGTGATCAGTTCCATAGCTAACTGAATGTCGCGAGCTTCCTGAACAATGCTTTTTTCGCTCATCTTCAAGCCCTTTTCTTACGGGCCACGTCGTCAGGCTGGCTGATTTCGGTGAGAAGGCGGGTTGAAAGCAAAATTCCGGTATGGATCTGTTGCAGATCGTCTACGCGTGAATCCTGAGTCAGACGGGTAATCGTCTGATGACTGTCGAAGCGGAACTGACACACCAGCTGATTGGTTTCCGCCAGTTTGACCATCTGAGGGAGGGTTAATCCGCCAAGCGTTGTTGCCATCTCTTCGCTGATACCCAGACGGAACATGGCGGACGGTTTGTCCTGACTAATCAAACGCTGCGCAAGTAATAAGTATGACAAATTTATGTCATAGACATGTTTAAGCATCTCGGATGTATGCATTTTTCCCATCCAGAATAACCAACTATAATTTTTTATGCGGTAAGACCGCACCCCGTGATGTCGCCGGGAAAACCCCGGTAAAAAAAAAGAAAAGGCGAAAATGCATAGTCGAATTAAGGTTAAACTGGATAAAACGCGCGGTGTTTAAAATGGTGATCCTTGACCATTGCGTCTTATCATTACTTACAAATAACTAAGATTTTTCCTAATTCGAGGCAACTCTACTCGTCCGTTTTCCGACATACAATGCAGCCCCTCCCGAAATTTAAAAAAAATGTGATCCAGATCACAAAAACCACGGTATAAAAACGGAATGAACCATCAGTTTGATTTGTAATTTGAACAAATATTGACCACTTGAACGCCTTTTATATTCTTACCATGCGAATACTCATGCACAGTGACCATCGTTGCGAGAGGACCCTCAACTGTTGTTACACCAGATGCGATCAAGGCATTAACATTTCATCTCAATATTGTATACATTGATTTATTTACTTATAAAAACAATGGATTACAGCTTTAACCAAATAAAATAGTTTCGTCTGGTGATGGTAACTGACTTATTGACAGGGCGTTAAAATGATTCATCCACTCATTATTAAAATGTAGACATTTAACTTAAGGCGTTCTTTTCGGTGGTTAAGCTGCGTTATGCCACTATTCGTTTTATAAGAATAATTAATGAATAATTATGATAAGCGTCACACCATTGTCGTATTGCCCTATTGCGAAGCGTTGCGAATCGCGCTAATGGTGAAGAATCCTCTGTCTCAGGACATCAAAGGAGTGAGCTATGAGTTACTCGCATATTCTTGTGTGTGTTGCGGTGACACCAGAAAGCCATCAGCTACTGGCGCGTGCCGTCTCTATCGCCCGCCCGCTCAACGCGCGGGTCAGTCTTGTTACCCTTGCCGCCGAACCCGAAATGTACAACCAGCTGGCCGCGCCAATGCTGGAAGATATTCGTGGTCTGCTGCAGGAAGAGACCCAGCAGTTTTTGCAGGAGCTGGAAGATAAAGCTCAGTACCCTATCGCGCGAACCTTTATCGCAACGGGTGAACTGAGCGAGCACATTCTCGATATCTGTCGCAAGGAGCAGGTCGATCTGGTGATTTGCGGGAACCATAACCACAGCTTCTTCTCGCGCGCGGCGTGCTCCGCCAAGGCGATTGTCAGCTCAAGTCAGGTGGACGTGCTGCTGGTTCCCCTCGGCAGCTGATACCACCGAGGGGCGCTACTCAGGCGAGTTTAGGGAAGGTGGCGACCTTTTTTTGCAGGTTGCTCTCCTTACTGCGTGGCGTGAGCCGCTCAAGATCGCGGATAAAATGCTCCTGCCAGTGGTTAATATCGTTTTCCCGGATGACCTTCATCATCTCCGCGTGACGTGAAATGCGTTCCGTCAGCGGCATGGTGAGCGCCCTGTCCAGCGCATTCGCTACATCATCGCTGTCATAAGGATTAACGATGAGCGCCGACGTCAGTTCGTTGGCCGCTCCCGCGAACTGCGACAACACCAGCACGCCGGGATCTTTCGGGTCCTGCGCGGCAACATACTCTTTCGCCACCAGATTCATCCCGTCGCGCAGCGGCGTCACCAGCCCCACTTCCGCATAGCGGAATACCTTCATCAGAATTTTGCGCTCAAAATGTTGATTCAGATAATAGAGCGGCGTCCAGCCCAGCTGGCCGTAGCGGCCATTAATCCGCCCCGCTTCGGTTTCCAGCTGATGGCGAATATCCTGATAGGCCTGCACTTCCCCACGGGAGGTCGGTGCAATCTGCGTATAGCGGATTTTCCCGTGGTGCTGCGGGAACTTATCCAGCAGTCGCTCATAGGCCTGGAAGCGCTCCGGCAAGCCTTTGGAGTAATCCAGACGCTCGACGGAGAAGATGTTTTTGACGTTTTTCAGCTCGCTTTTGAGCTGCGCCAGTTTCGGCGGCAGCGGGCCAGAGGCATCGGCGGCGATCTCATCCGGCTCGATGCCGATCGGATAGACCTCGGTTTCGAAGGTTTTCCCCCACGCGGTGTGAGACTTGCTACGCGTGGTCAGGCGCGTTTTACCGGAGACGCTATCGAGGAACGCCAGACGGTCGTTCTCGGTCTGGAAGCCCAGCAGATCGTAATCGCACAGCCCTTCCAGCAGCTCTTCGTGCGGCGGCAAGGCGTTGAAAATTTCCGGTGTCGGGAACGGGATATGCAGGAAGAAGCCGATCCGGTTGTTCACGCCACGTTTTCTCAGCTCGCTGGCAAACGGCAGCAGGTGATAATCGTGGATCCATAAAATATCGTCTTCCTCGATTAAGGGCAGCAGTTTATCCGCCAGCAGCGCGTTGACGCGCATGTACCCTTCGAAGGATTCGCGCTGGAACTTGACCAGGTCCAGGCGATAGTGAAACGCAGGCCACAGCACCGCGTTGGAAAACTGCGAGTAATACTCTTCGTAATCCTTCTCGCCAAGATTAAAGGATGCCCACGTGATGTTGCCCCGTGTCACCTTTTTTAGCGGCTGATCCTCGTTACCGACATCCCCGCTCCAGCCAAACCAGAGCCCGCCGGCTGCTTTTAAGGCACCCAAAATCCCCACCGCCAGACCACCCGCGCTGGATTTTTTATCGTCCGGTGGCGCAATTCGGTTAGAGACTACGACTAAGCGACCCATCATGTTTTCTCCTGTTGTTATGCGCTATTTTTTCTTCTTGTTGCTGGTTAGCGACTTCAGTGACCCACTGCCAGACGCTGGCGACGTTAGGCAGTCGCCATCCGGCACAGGTTTCCCCCTGTCCGACTTTAATAGAAATCCCTCCAGCCTGATTCACGACGCGAAAACCGCTCTCGTCCGTCAGGTCATCGCCGATAAACACCGGCGTCCTGCCCGCGAACGGCGCTTCGCCCATAAAGGCGCTAATCGCCTCGCCTTTGTTAATGCCCTTAGGCTTGATTTCAACCACACATTTCCCCGGCTGCAGCGCGAGCTGCGGATGCGCGGCCACGACTGAGGTTGCCAGCGCGGTTATCGCCGCCTCGTGCTCTGGCGCCTGCCGATAGTGCAGCGCAAAGGCCATCCCTTTGGCTTCCAGCTCCGTACCCGGCAGATGCGCAAGTGCAGCCGTCAGCTGCGCCGTGAGCGTCTGAATCAGCGAGTCGGGGAGTGAGACGATATGCGCGTTGCCATGGATGTCGCGGCGCTCCGCTCCGTGCACACCGGCAAGCGGAAAGCGGTAAGGCCTGGCGAGCTCATCAAGCTCGGCCATTGAGCGCCCTGATATCAATGCCAGTGCTCCCTGATTGTCTTGTGAGAGCTGTTCCAGTACCCGGAGAATGTCGGCGGGTAACACCACCTGATCAGGGTGTGGTTTGATCTCGGCGAGGGTCCCGTCGAGATCGAAAAAGAGTGCAAATTCTCCGGTCAGTGCAGGCGGTACGGTTAACGAGTCTGCCACCCTTGTCCTCCTTACGGTTTTCGAGATGTCAGACATTTAACATCTCAGTAGCCATGTAAGTATAGACAGTGTGACGCTGCTCGCCATTTAGAACACCGCCTGCAAGCGAAGCTGGCAGGCGGTGGGAAGGTGGGACTAGACTTAAAAGTTGAGCCTGATTTTACCTAAAGGGTACGTTTCGCTTTTTGCTTGTAACGGTCGAAGATCACCGCTGCCAGCAGGATCAGGCCACGTACCACGTACTGCGAGAACGGGGAGATATTCAGCAGGTTCATAGCGTTCTCCACGGTGCCGAGGATCAGGATACCGGCCACCACATATGAGATTTTTCCGATGCCGCCTTTCAGTGAAACCCCACCTAAAACGCAGGCAGAAATCACAATCAGCTCATAGCCAATGGACGTCATCGGCTGACCGCTGGTCATACGCGAGGCCAGAATAATCCCCGCCGCCGCCGACACCAGCCCGGAGAGCACAAAGATAATAATCTTGGTGCGCACTACCGGGACACCAGCCAGACGCGCCGCCTCTTCATTCCCGCCGATCGCCAGCGTGTTGCGGCCAAAGGTGGTTCTGTTGAGCAGGAAGCCGAAAATAATCAGGCAGCCCACCGTCAGCCAGATTGGCGCCGGCAAACCCAGCCAGTTCGCGTAGCCGAGAGTAAAGAAGCGCTCGTCTTCGATACCCACCGCTTTACCGTCAGAGATAATATAGGCCAGACCGCGCACAATCTGCATAGTCGCGAGCGTGGTGATCAGGGCGTTAATTTTCAGACGCGCGATGACAAAGCCGTTCACCAGGCCGCTGAGCACGCCGAGCATCAGACCGGCGAACACGCCAATCCACAGGCTTTCGGTCATGTTGATGACCACCGCTGTCGTCACCCCGGCACAGGCGATAACCGACGCGACGGAGAGATCGAAATCCCCGGACGCCAGACAGAACAGCATTCCGCAGGCGACCATGCCTGACATGGAAATCGCTAGCCCCAGTCCTTTCATATTGATAAAACTGGCGAAATTCGGCACGAAAATCGCGCAGCCGATAAACAGGACCGCGAAGACCACCAGCATCCCGTATTGATCCCAGATGCGCCCCAGGTTAAAAGCCGACTTCGGCGCGCGGGAGGTAGTAACAGAAGACATCATTCACTCCTTGCTCAGGCGACAGCCTGGCTGACTTTAGGCATGGCGAGGCTCAACGCCTGTTGTTCATTCGCCTGTTCATGTAACAGCTCACCGGCGATATCCCCTTCGCGCATCACGATGATGCGGTCGGCGACGCCCAGCACTTCGGGCAGATCGCTTGAGGCGAAAAGTACCGCCACGCCGCGTTTTGCCAGCTCATAGATGACGTTATAGATTTCGTGCTTCGCCCCGACGTCGATGCCGCGCGTCGGCTCGTCCAGCAAAATGACTTTCATCTCTTCCGACAGCCAGCGGCCAAGAATCGCTTTTTGCTGGTTGCCGCCGGAGAGATTCATAATCAGCTGCTCAGGGCCGGGAGTTTTAATATTCAGGGAGCGAATATGGTTATCGGCGTTAATGTTTTCCCAGCGATCGTTAATTAAACACCCGGCGCGAAGGAATTTTCGCCGCGCTGAGATGTTGATATTGTCGCGAACGGAATGGACAGGAATAATCCCGTCGGCTTTACGATCTTCCGGGCAGAGCATCATACCGGCGCGAATGGCATGGGCCGGTTTCTGGATATCCACCGGCTGGCCGTCGATGTATACCTGGCCTGCGGTGATCCGCGTGCCGCCAAACAGCCCTTTCATCAGCTCGCTGCGCCCGGCGCCTACCAGCCCGAACAGGCCGACGATTTCACCGCTGCGCACCGAGAGCGAAATCGGTGTGCGCACGCCCGGCGCTTTCACGCTCTCCAGACGCAGACGTTCGGTGCCGTACTCGCGCTGTTGCCAGTGATAAATATCCCCCAGCTCGCGGCCCACCATCGCCTGCACCAGCTGGTCGTGATTCACCTGCTGCATGTCGGTGAAGGTGCGCACGTAGCGCCCGTCTTTGAAGACGGTGATCGCATCGCTCAGGGCGAAAATCTCTTCCATACGGTGAGAGACATACAGAATGATGCGCCCCTCTTTGCGCAGCTCGCGGATCACGCGAAACAGGTTGTCGATCTCGCGCGCCGAGAGGGAACTCGTCGGTTCGTCAAAGGCGATAATTTTGGCGTTACGCGCCAGCGCCTTGGCGATTTCCACCATCTGCCACTGGCCGATGGAGAGGTATTTCAGCGGGGTTTGCGGATCGATATCCAGCCCGAGATGCTGGAGCTGCAGCCCGGCTTCGTAGTTGAGCAGCGAACGATTAACGATCCCGCTTTTGTGAGGCAGTTGCCCCAGATAGATGTTTTCCGCCACCGTCATTTCAGGGACCAGGTGCAGCTCCTGATAAATGATCGCGACCCCGGCATTCAGCGCCGCCGTCGTATCGGCAAACGCCATCTCTTCGCCACGAATGGCCAGCGTGCCGGTCGTCGGGGCGTAATTTCCGCTGAGGATTTTTAACAGCGTGGATTTCCCCGCGCCGTTCTCCCCCATCAGGGCGTGGACCTGACCGGGATAGCAGTCAAAACTGATATCGGTCAGCGCGTTCACACCGGGAAAGGTTTTCCCGATGCCGCGAAAAGAGAGAGTCAGGTCAGACTGTTGCATAACGTCTCCGTGATTCCAGTAGTGTACGTCTGGCCCCTCAACATCGAGGGGCGCAATCACAACAAATTACTTACCGCCCAGCCCTTTTTTCGCCAGTTCCTCTTTAAAGTTGTCGCGGGTGATCAGCACCACGTCGGTGACTTCGGTAAATTTCGGCGGTTCGGCATCTTTGGTGACCCAGTTGTAGAGCATTTCGCTGGATTTATAGCCGTGTACGTCCGGGCTTGGCAGGAGCGAACCGTAGAAACCAGTAGCCTGCGCTTTGGAGAGTTCGCTCACCGCGTCCACGCCGTTAATGCCGATCCCGATGACATCCGGGGCTTTAAAGCCCTGACCTTCCGTCGCGCGCACGCCGCCCAGCACGGTGTTGTCGTTCATGCCGACCACCAGCCAGTGTTTCACTTCCGGATGCTGAACCAGCATCGAGTTTGCGGCGTCAAACGCACCTGGGATATCGTTGGATTTGGTGGGGACTTTATAGATCTGTTTTTCCGGGAATCCGGCCGCTTTCAGGGCCTCCATCGAACCGGAGGTGCGACGACGCGCGGTATCGAGTTCGTCCGCGGTGATCGCCATCACGGCGCTCTCTTTCACGTCCCAGCCGCGTTTTTGCATCTCTTTATAAAGTTCCTGGCCCTGACGCTCGCCGATTTTAGTCGCCGCCATCATCACCAGCGGCACGGTGTCCATCGGTTTGCCTTTGGCGTTGACGAACTGATCGTCCACCGCTATCACCTTCATGCCGTAGCCGCGCGCTTTTGCCACGATGGCCGAGCCGAGTTTCGGATCCGGCGTACAAATCACAAAGCCTTTCGCCCCGCTCGCCGCCAGGCTGTCGATGGCGTTTAAGGTTTTCTCGCCGTCGGGCACGGCAATTTTGATGACATCAAACCCGAGATCTTTCCCGGCTTTATCCGCAAATTTCCATTCGGTCTGGAACCAGGGTTCTTCCGGCTGTTTGACCAGGAAACCGAGCTTTAAATTCTCCGCCATAGCGGATTGTGACATAACGGCAGCCAGGCCGATGGCCGCCAGCGTTTTAGTAAATTTGTGCATGGTTAACTCCAGCATGAGCATTCTTTTATGTAGGGTATATTGTCGTGCTTTTTATTTAATCGGACATAAAACAAGGTATTAGCGCTCACCCATGAATAAGTGATAGTGCTGGAGATAGTTTTAGCGGGAAATTAATCATCCATAAGAGAGCCCCATCACACCGCAGAATTACAGTAATTGCGTACATAGATTCAGCGATAAATGACATAAAAAAGGCGGCTATTGTCGGACAAATAGAAGGGGATTAAGCAGAATTATCCATAGAGTCAGCTAACGCGTCCCTGTAACCCAGGCGCCGTAGCGCCCGGTTAAGAATTTACCAGGCGTAGTAAATATGATCCGCGTGATCGCGAACCGCCGTTTCATCATCCAACAAACGCGCTGCAAGCGTCAGGGCGAAATCAAAGGCATGGCCGAGACCTTTTCCGCTGAGCAGATTCTGGTCCTCTACCACCGGGGCATCGACATACACGCCATCTTTCACCGTCTCCCACAGATCGCCGGAGCAGACGTAGCGACGCCCCTTCAGCAGACCGTTTCCGCCCAGTACCCGCGCGGCGGCGGAGCAGATCGGGCAGATCAGTTTTCCGGCCTCGTCGTGGGCTTTCACAAAAGCGATAACGTCCTGGCTGGCGGCCAGATTAACGCTCCCCTGCGGCCCGCCCGGCAGCACGATGGCATCGTACAGGGTGGCGGCGCGCTCGGTCAGCGTGCTGTCGGCCACCATCGGAATGTTGTGATAACTCACCACCGCGCGCGACTCCGCACAGGCCAGGGTTTCCACTTCAATCTGCATGCGGCGCAGGATATCAATGGTAATAATTGCTTCCGCTTCTTCAAATCCTGGTGCCAGTAACACCGCCACTTTTGCCATTTTGATCCTCACAAATAAAATAGATAAAACATCGTTTCATTTTACAGAAAGTCATTGGGCAAACTCGTGGGTGGATCACAGTTCGGTCTTTTGAGAAATAGCATTGAAATCAAAGGAAATGAAAAGCCGGTCACATTAAGACAATACTGAACGGCTTTATTCTGGTGTTAATCATCCCTCCCCGAAATAAGGACATTATAATGACGACTTCAGGAATGATTCAGAAACTCAACACCCAGATGAACCTCGAGTTCAACGCCTCCAATCTCTATTTACAGCTGAGCGACTGGTGTTCCGAGCACAGCCTCAACGGTACCGCCACCTTCCTGCGTACCCAGGCGCAAAGCAATATCACCCAGATGATGCGGGTCTTCGAATATATGAAACAGGCCGGGGCCAACCCGATTGTTAAAGCCCGTGTGGTTTCCGAAGAGTCCTGCTCATCCCTGGAAGAGCTGTTCCAGAAAACCCTCGAAGAGTATGAGCAGCGCTGTACCATGCTGAAAACCCTCGCCGGAGAAGCCAAAGCGCTGCACGACGACGACACCCTCGACTTCCTGCGGGATATAGGGAAAGAGCAGCAGCAGGATGGCCTGCTGCTGAAAACCATTCTCGACGAGGTACGCAGTGCCCGACGCGCCGGTCTGTGCATGACCCAGACGGATCAACATCTGCTGAATCTGGTGAACTTTCAGCAGCACTAAAATCGTTTCGTATTACGGGAATTGTTAATTAATAGTTATCAAGTCATTGCTTTAATTGAATTTTAACAAATCAGATCTGGCTCCCAACCCATAACCTTACAAAGTGAAATGATTTAATTCATTTCACTTTGACTGACGAGGGAGCTTCATGATCACCATCGAGTTTATTGTCATTATTCTCTGCCTGCTGGTGGGAACGCGGTTTGGCGGGATGGGCCTTGGGCTGATAAGCGGTATCGGCCTTTTCATTTTAAGCTTTGTGTTTGGATTACAGCCCGGCAAACCGCCGGTGGACGTGATGCTGACGATCCTCGCGGTCATCGGCTGCGCCGCGACGCTGCAAACCGCCGGTGGTCTGAATGTGATGATGCAGTTTGCGGAGCGCTTGCTCAGGAAACACCCGCAGCACATCACCCTCCTCGCGCCGTTCACCACCTGGATGCTGACCTTTCTGTGTGGCACCGGCCACGTGGTTTACACCATGTTTCCAATCATCGCGGATATCGCGCTGAAAAAAGGGATTCGCCCGGAGCGCCCGATGGCGGTGGCCTCCATCGCTTCGCAGATGGCGATTACCGCCTCGCCCGTCTCCGTCGCCGTGGTGTCGCTGGTGTCGATCATTGGCGCCCAGCACGGCGTGGGTCAGGCGTGGGGGATCCTGGAGATTTTAGCCGTCTCCGTTCCCGCCTCACTGTTTGGCGTGATGATCGCCGCCCTCTGGAGCCTGCGCCGCGGGAAAGATCTGGCGGATGACGCCGAGTTTCAGGAAAAACTCACCGACCCGAAACAGCGTGAATTTATCTATGGCAGCACCGAAACCCTGATGAACCAGCGCTTCCCGAAGCAGGCCTACTGGTCAACGTGGATTTTCTTCGCCGGGATCGCCGTGGTGGTTCTGCTGGGTGCTCTGCCCGATTTGCGCCCTGCGTTTGAAATCAAAGGCAAAATGACAGCGCTGTCGATGAACCTCGTGATCCAGATGATGATGCTGATCGCCGGTGCGGTAATGCTGATTGCCTGTAAGGTCAACGCCTCCGCCATTTCGAACGGCGCGGTGTTTAAAGCGGGGATGGTGGCGATTTTCTCGGTGTTCGGCGTCGCATGGATGAGCGATACCTTTTTCCAGGCGCACCTCGATGAGCTGAAAATGGCGCTGGAAGGCGTGGTGAAGAGTCATCCGTGGACCTACGCCATCGTGCTGTTCCTGGTCTCCAAACTGGTGAACAGTCAGGCCGCGGCCCTCACCGCCGTCGCGCCGATGGGCCTGATGCTGGGCATCGAGCCGAAAATGCTGATCGCATTCTTCCCGGCCTCTTACGGTTACTTCGTGCTGCCGACGTATCCCAGCGATCTGGCCTGTATCGGCTTTGACCGCTCGGGTACCACCAAAATCGGCAAGTTCATTATCAACCACAGCTTCATTCTGCCAGGCCTTATCGGCGTGAGCTGCGCCTGTGCCGCCAGCTATCTGCTGGTGCAGACCTTCTTCTAAGCGTCATGCGCTGCCGGGCCTACGGGTTTTGTAGGCCGGGTAAGCGAAGCGCCACCCGGCAAAAACCTGTTTCAAAATTCAAAACATCGGTTTATTTTAGTGTGACTCACCCTGCGGTGTGAACTTGAGTTCGATAAGCGCAATGGCTTTTTGAATGGCGCGAAGCGTAACGGGGTCCGCTGCAGCAGGATGGCTGGTGAAATCGATGTTTTTCAGTTGGGTGGACATTTTTTCCCGCACTTCGGTCGGGGTGATAACGTCTAACACATCCAGGATTTGTTTGATGACCAACTGGCACGCGACGACGTCAGACACCAGTTCCTGATCGGCGCTCAGATTTTGAGACATAGGAAGCTCCTTCAATAAAGAGCGCTATAGTAGCAAAACCACGGCCCTTTCATCTTCCCTCTCGTCGAACGCAGGCATAAAAAAACCTGCCGAAGCAGGTTTTTTTCATCAGAACATTGCGCCTGGCGGTACGTCTTTGAACGTATTGCAGTAGTTAGCCCACATGCTTTTCAGGATTTTGCGCAGTTTCATTTGATGCTCCGGTAATGTGTTATGCAGGTGTTATTGTCTATCAGCATATAATATGACCAACATCACAAAAATCAACGGTTATGTGATGCACATCACGGTTAAAAAAACCACAATGCTGCGAGATTGTTATAAAAACACAAGGCAAATCCGCAGGTTAGGAACTTATAAGTTCCAGTAAATTTTTATAAAATTTTTTGATATGGCAGGGTAAAAATGAGTGAAAACATCACCGGAAAAGAGAGCCGCGGTTTGTCTCCTGCGGCGCTGCTGGTTGCCGGGGCGTTCTTTATGGAGTTTCTCGACGGCACGGTGATTGCCACCGCGCTGCCCGATATGGCGAAAAGCTTTGGCGTGCAGGCCGTGGATCTGAACATCGGTATCAGCGCGTATCTGATTACCCTGGCGGTGCTGATCCCCGCCAGCGGCTGGATTGCCGACCGCTTTGGCGCGCGCAAAGTCTTCGCCGTGGCGCTGGCAATCTTCACTCTCGCCTCCGTGCTGTGCGGGCTGTCTACCACGGTGGATCAGTTTGTCGCCATGCGTGTGCTGCAGGGGATGGGCGGCGCGCTGATGGTTCCGGTCGGTCGTCTTGCCGTGCTGCGCACGACGCCCAAACATCAGCTGATCACCGCCATCGCCACCCTCACCTGGCCCGCGCTGGTGGCTCCGATCATCGGTCCGCCCCTCGGCGGGTTTATCACCAGTTACGCCGACTGGCGCTGGATCTTCTTTATTAATGTGCCGCTCGGGATGCTGGCGATTATTCTGGCGCTGCGCATCATTCCCGACCTGCACGACGACGCGCGCCGTCCCTTTGATACACCCGGTTTTATCGCCACCACCATTGCGATGGTGAGCCTGGTATACGCCATGGAGTCGATGGGAGCGCAGCATCCGGACGGGCTTCTCACCGTCGGGCTGCTGGCGGTCGGTGTGGTGACGCTCATCTACGCCCTGCGCCATTTTCAGCACGCCGAGTGGCCGATGATTCGCCTCGACGCCCTGCAGGTTCCGACGTTTCGCGTGACGATGTACGGCGGATCGCTGTTCCGCGCCTCTATCAGCGCCGTGCCTTTCCTGCTGCCGCTGATGTTTCAGGTCGGGTTTGGCATGGACGCGTTCCACTCCGGACTACTGGTACTGGCGGTGTTTGTCGGCAACCTGACGATCAAACCCGCGACCACGCCGCTGATTCGCCGCCTTGGTTTTCGAAAGCTGCTGCTGATCAACGGGGCGTTAAATGTCCTGTCGCTGCTGGCCTGCGCAATTATCACACCGCAAACGCCGGTCTGGCTGATCATGCTGATTCTCTATCTGGGCGGCGTGTTCCGCTCGATTCAGTTTACGGCGGTGAGTACCCTGGCTTTTGCGGACGTGCCGTCGGCACAGATGAGCTACGCCAACACGCTGTTTTCCACGGCCACGCAGCTGGCGGTGGGGCTTGGGATCACGCTCGGGGCGATTGGGATTCGTATCGGGGAAAAGCTCGGGAGTGTTCTGGGTATCACCGATGTGCCGGGGATCAGCTTCCGCCTGGCCTTTGTCGCCATCGCGCTGATTTGTCTGGTGGGGATGGTGGATACGTTGCGGCTGACGAAGGATGCGGGAAGCGCGGTGTCGAATAAGCGTTAAAAAAGCCAGCTACGCTGGCTCAGGTGTTGTAGGCCGGGTAAGCGCAGCGCCACCCGGCAAAAATCAGACCACAGATTACCCAACGATACCGCGAACAAAGGCTTCGATCTCTTTGTCCTGACAGTTTTCGAAGAAACACTGCTGGAAGCGCTGGCCAGAAACCGCGGTTTTCACCAGTTCAGGATCGATGGCGCGCAGAGTATCCAGATAGTTCTCTTTCACCACGGCGGCTTTCACCTGGTTCAGAATACCGGCGTTACGCACCTGCGGCTCTTTACGCTCTGGCGGATAACCTTCGCCTTTGCGGCCCGTGAAGGCTTTTTCGAAGATGAAGCGCACGTTCAGCTCTGCGCCCCAGCCGAAGCCTTTGGCGAATGGCAGGGAGAGCGCGTTACCGTTGTTGATCTGCGCAAACAGGAAGGCATCTGCCGGGTCGATACAGTAGCCGCAGATCACGCCCGGATGAATGTTCAGTGACATCAGCGCGCCCTGCCCGGTACCGCAGCCGGTCACCACGAAGTCAACGGCCTTCGCATTCAGCAGGATGCTGGCCATAATACCCAGATGGATATAGGTCAGGTGGTGATCGTTCTCATCACTCATCCCGACGTTATAGACCGGGAAGCCCTTCTCATCGACAACGGATTTAAGTTCGTTGAGGATAGTGGCGTTTTTACCGGCCTGGCTGTTTTCCATCATCAGTGCAATTTTCATTCTTCATCTCCTGAATGCGTTGCGGGTTTTGCCGCCAAAGATAGCGAATCCACCCAACCTTACTATCTAACAAACGCACTTTCAAATTAACTGAAAAAATGTTTTAAAAAACGAAAGCCGCTTCACAATTTCGACCTGTCTCGCGGAAATAGCGTGCTTATGCACAAACTTAAGAAATCTCTACTCACGAATCTGGCTGTTAGCTAGACTGCTTTTTAAAAGACTATAAAAATCCTTTGGGGAACAATGGTGAATATGCGCCGCCGGACGCCTCGCATCACATCGCTTTTCTGGATACTTATCCTCATGGCCCTGGTCTGGGCCCGAGCCGCTTTTGCCCAGCCCGCTGCCGAAACCCACGCCATTCCCGTCTGGATATATGACGCCGACAGCTTTGAATTCTGGCGCTCGCCGCAGGGCGAATCACAGGGTTTTTACCCGGAACTGGTGCGCGCCATTAATGAAAAATATGGCACCCGTCTGGAACTCACGCCGGTCAGCGGCCCCGAGATTGGCCAGCGTTTTAACCGCGACATCTACGGCGTGTATGCGGGCGTGCTCAGAACCGAGGCCCGCGCCCGGACCAAAATTCTCTCCTCGCAGCTGTTCAATAATGAAGTGGTGGCCGCCAGCCCGAGCATGTCCGTGAATACGGTTGAAGAGCTGGCGAATGCCCGCGTGCTATTTCGCCAGAACGACGCCACTCTGGAAAGCGTGCAGAAGCGTTATCCGGATCTGAAATTCCGCTCGCTGCATCTGGTCGCCAGCAGCGAAGAGGCGTTCCGTTTGCTGAGCGAGCACAAGGCGGATTTCTACATTAATGACGCCAGCGAAATGGAAAACACACAGCGCTATTATCTGATCTCCCGCCCCTTTCCCGAACTGCGTATTCCGGTGGTGCTGGCCTTCAGCCCGGAGCTGAAAGATCTGCGTGAAAAGGTGAATGCGTTTCTCGGCGAGTGGTATCGCAGTGGGGAGATGTACAGGACGCTGGAAGAGAGCAAGCGCCACTACCTCCTCAGCCGGATTTCCATCTCAAAAGAGGAGCGCGCGTGGCTTACGAATAACCGCCTGCAAATCTGGCTGCCGAAAAATGAGAACTTTGCGCCGGTGGTCTGGAAGGACGATCGCGGCTATCAGGGCACCGCTATCAACATGATTAAGGACATGCGCGACCTGCTGGGCATGGAAGTGGATGTCCATTTTATCGATCACTATGCCGACGCGCTGAGGCAGCAGCGCTGGCCGGTCCGCCTGGTGAATGTCGCGGAAACCACCGATCCCGAGCACGCCGCTGGCCGCATCGGGCCGGATGTGGCGTGGCATAACGTTTACTACAACCGTATCAAGCAGCCTTTCCTGTGGGATGAAGAGAGTATCCGCAGCCAGCGCGTGGGCGTGCTGGAGGGATCCTTCGCGGCCCGCTATCTGCAAAATCGCTTTGGCAGCGACGTGGTGATCGTCACCCGTCACAGCGTAAACGGGCTTATCGACGCGATGGAGAACAATAAAGTCGACTTCATTCTGGGGGATCTGAGCTCGCTGGAATCGACCCTGCGCGGCAACGAACTGTTTCGCGGAGTGCTGAAAGTCGCGGGCGTCACCCGCAGCGAATTCATCGTCGGCCCCTGGGTTCAGCCCGATCATCCGCTGTACCACTTGCTGACTCAGGTTAACCGCCTGTCGAGCTTCCGCACTCAGCTCGAACGTCATGAGGTGCACGAGTTCTTCCCGGCGCTCACCAAAAACACCTTAAAAATTATCAGCGTGATCCTCTTCGTCACCGTGCTTTTTAGTATTGGGATGTTGTTCATGATGCGTCGGCATATAAAAGAGAGCCGTCTGGTGAACCGCAATATTGTGCAGGCGCTGGAGAAGGTGAACCGCGCCCACGACGATGAAACCGGATGCCATATTCAGCGCGTGGCGAAATATTGCGGAATGATGGCGCGGGAACTGAATCTGTCGCGCAAAATGATGACAGAGATCGAACATTTTGCGTCGCTGCACGACGTCGGGAAAATTGCGGTGCCGGACAGGATCCTGCGCAAGCAAGGCCCGCTGACGGAACAAGAGTTCAGCGAGATGAAACTGCACACCACCAAGGGCTATATGATTATTCAGGGTTTGGGGCTCGGCCCGGTGGCGGAAAACATCATTCACTTCCATCATGAGAAATGGGACGGGAGCGGCTATCCCGAAGGGCTGCGCGGAGAAAATATTCCGCTCGAAGCGCGCATTCTGGCGCTGGCAGATGTGTACGACGCCCTGCGGCAAAAGCGCGTCTATAAACCCGGATTCAGCCATGTGCAGGCGTGCGAAGTGATTTTTGAGGGTGCCGGAAAACATTTCGATCCGCAGCTGATCGCCCTGTTCCGCCAGCACCATCTGAAATTCCGCATGATCTTCGACAGTCTCGCCGACTAAATCATGCCGTTGTGAAGAGAAAGGGAAATTCGTCCGGCTATTCCTGGCATTGTCTGGCTTATCAGACAGTAAGATAACCTGTTTACATCAGATCAGGGCGAGATATGAAGAGAGTATTCGTTGCAGGATTAGTGCTGCTCCTCGCGGGTTGCACGGTCACCCGCCAGGCGCAGGTGAGCAATGCCGATGCGACTGGCGGCGTGGTCCGACTGGATTACGGTCAGCCAATTTTCCAGAATGCCCGTTACGATGACTACGTCACCAACGGGACCGCCACGCGCGAGTGTCAGAGCATGGGCTTCGCGACCGCCTCTTTCTACGGCCAGCCGATTAAAACCTGTAGCCTGTTCAGCGGGTCGGTTTGCCTCAACCAGACCGTCACCATTCAGTACAAATGCATGGGCTATGCGATAAATCCTGGCCCTACCCAAACCTACTATTAATAATAGTGCTGCCAGTATTGTTCTGGCAGCTTATTTAATACGAAGCAAAACCATTCTCATTAAAATATAAATAAGCGCCAATGCGTTTTATTCCCATTCGTATTTTTAATAAATAATATACTTATTTTACCTTTTGCAAATAATTAAATAACAAATTATAGTGACGCCCTGACTGACTAATAATTTCCCGGAGCTGCGCTATGCTGAAAACTGAAATGATCGATAAGCTCAACGAACAAATGAACCTTGAGCTTTTTTCATCCCTGCTTTATCAACAGATGAGTGCCTGGTGCAGCTACCACAGCTTTGAAGGCGCGGCTGCGTTTCTGCGTCGCCACGCTCAGGAAGAGATGACGCACATGCAGCGTCTTTTCGATTATCTCTCTGACACCGGCAGCCTGCCTCGCATCAACCCGGTTGCGTCTCCGTTTGCCGAGTACGCCTCTCTGGACGAACTGTTCCGCGCCACTTACGAACACGAACAGCTGATCACCCAGAAAATTAACGAACTGACTCACGCGGCGATGGTGGCTCAGGATTATCCGACCTTTAATTTCCTGCAATGGTATGTTGCAGAGCAGCACGAAGAAGAGAAACTGTTTAAATCCGTACTCGATAAATTATCGCTGGCGGGTAAATCAGGCGAAGGTCTGTACTTTATTGATAAAGAGTTGTCGACTCTCGACACACAGAAATAAAGTTTTGGGGAGCCTTCTGGCTCCCTTTTTTTTATTGGCGACAGATTTTATTTTCGTGCGTTGAAAACCCCCTCTTCCCCCCTTGATAAAATTCCCTCTCGCCGCCTGCGCTAACACTGCTTCATCCCTGTAAAAATTCCATTACACCACTTGTAACGGGGATTTGACGAGGTTGCGCTTTTGTCTTACTCTGCGCCGCAGATTAGGTTGCGATTAGCGGTTGTGGTAGAGGAAAGCGTGAAGAACAGAACACTGGGAAGTATTTTTATCGTCGCAGGTACGACGATTGGCGCAGGAATGCTGGCGATGCCGCTGGCCGCCGCGGGCGTCGGATTTGGCGTGACGCTGGTGCTGTTGGGTTGCCTGTGGGCGTTGATGTGTTACACCGCCCTGCTGTTGCTGGAAGTGTATCAGCACGTTCCGGCGGATACGGGCCTCGGCTCGCTGGCCGCGCGCTATCTTGGCCGCTACGGTCAGTGGATCACCGGTTTTAGCATGATGTTCCTGATGTATGCCCTGACGGCGGCGTACATGAGCGGCGCGGGCGAGCTGATTGCATCGAGCGTCAACGACTGGTTTGGCACGGATATCTCTCCGGCCACCGGCGTTGTCTTCTTTACCCTGATTGGCGGCGGCGTGGTGTGCGTCGGTACATCGCTGGTCGATCTGTTTAACCGTTTTCTGTTCACCGCCAAGATTATTTTCCTGGTGGTGATGCTGGCCCTGCTGGCTCCGCACGTTCACAAAGTGAATCTGCTGACGCTGCCTCTGCAACAGGGTCTGGCGCTTTCCGCAATCCCCGTGATTTTCACCTCCTTCGGCTTTCACGGCAGCGTGCCGAGCATCGTCAGCTATATGAATGGCGATATTCGTAAGCTGCGTCGCGTGTTTATTATCGGCAGTGCGATCCCGCTGATTGCCTATATTTTCTGGCAGCTGGTGACGCTCGGCAGCATTGGCTCTTCGACCTTTATGGGCTTAATGGCCGATCACTCGGGTCTGAACGGATTCCTGCAGGCGTTACGTGAAGTAGTGGCCTCGCCGCACGTAGAGCTGGCGGTGCATCTGTTTGCCGATCTGGCGCTGGCCACCTCCTTCCTCGGCGTGGCGCTGGGGTTGTTCGATTATCTGGCGGATCTGTTCCAGCGTAATCGCTCCGTCGGCGGACGCATTCAGACGGGACTGATCACCTTCCTGCCACCGCTAGCCTTCGCGCTGTTCTATCCGCGCGGATTTGTGATGGCGCTGGGTTACGCGGGCGTGGCGCTGGCGGTGCTGGCGCTGCTGCTCCCTTCTCTGCTGGCATGGAAAAGCCGCCAGCAGCATCCGGATTCGGGTTATCGGGTGTGGGGCGGGAAGCCGTTGTTAGGCCTGGTGTTTGTGTGTGGGATTGGGGTGATTTTGGTGCAGTTTTTGATTGTGGCGGGGGTGTTGCCCGAGGTCGGGTGATCCTGTTTTTGAAGCATTTGAGGTTGTTCCGTTCACTTTATGTTCGACAGAATATAATGGCTGCATAACCTGTGAACGTGAAAAGGGGGCTGCGCGGCCCCCTTTTCAATCCCCGCGCCCCGCCATGAAATCGGTGCTTCGCACTGCGCTCATCTCCCGGCCTGCTGCCCGCGGCCGGCTCGACTCGTGATTACTCGTCCCATCCATGGGACTCGCCCCTACGGGGCCAGCGCAAGCGCTGTTCAAAATTGCTCCCGGCAATTTTGTCCTGTCTCGTTTCACCTCTGGTCGCCATCCCTGGCGCCCAGACCTTGTCATCCGGCCTCCGGTTCGCCGATTTCTGCGGGGACCCACACCGGTGCCCAATGTAACGTTTCATTCTGACTTTAATTCTGTCGGAAGCGGCTTCGCATTTTGCGAATTTGCTCTGATTTTGGGGCACTGTTTTTTTATACAGAGGAGTATTATTAGGCTTACGCGATGGAGGGGTTCTTCAGAGCGGGAAAATATGAAGCGCGGCGTAAAGGTGCTGGAACACCGTTACACCGCTAACCACAAAAAACTGAAAAGGAGTTATTTATGGCTGCGAACGAGTTTATGCCAGATCCCACTATTGCCCAAACAGATCCTGAGAGATCAGAGGGTAATGATCGTTTTCCCGAGGTGACTCGCAAAAAAGACGCCCGTCGTCTGCACGGTAAAACCCTGAATGTCGCCATGGTGCATGCGCGAGCTGACACGCCTCAGTCCAGCACCGCCTGCTGCGAACTTTATTCGCGCATGGGACACAGCTATCTACCTCTTACCGGAGAGTGGCTTTCGAAAGCCGGTTTTATCGACGGGATGCCGGTGAAAATTCGTGTGATGCCGGACTGCATCATCATCACCCCGCAAAACACCCGCGAGTTGTGGGGCTGTCTGGAAGGCATGAGCGTGGTGAGTATTAATAAACAGCGCGTATCCGAGTGGTTAAAAACCTTTCCTGGTGCGCTAAATGATACGGGGAATATTCCGGCGGTGCAGCGGTGAGATAAACCGCCCGGCGGCGCTTCGCTTGCACGGGCCTACAGGGTTTTGTAGGCCGGGTAAGCGCAGCGCCACCCGGCAGGATTTTAATGCAGGCAGCAGCTCTTAAACTTCTTCCCGCTCCCGCATGGGCACGGATCGTTGCGTCCCACTTTGGTCCCGTTGACGATCGGTTTTTGTGACAACGGTTGCTGCGGATTTGCCAGCCAGTAGTTGTACAGACGAATCGCCGCCGGACGGATGCTGTCCACGCTCGCCTGGTACTCGTCTTCCGTCATCTCTTCGACGAGGTCGACGTTCTCTTCCGTACCGTGCAGGGCAATCACCGCCAGATCCGGCTTCAGCTCTTCCGGCAGCGTGGACCAGTCGGTCAGCGCCATGCCGCGCATGTAGCCATAGCACCACTCTTCCACCACGGTGTAGGTTTTACCGTCGACTTCGTTCTCGCCAAACACCGGCTCAAACTGGTCAGGGTAATCGCTAAGGCGCTCGGCGATATCGTTCATGTGCTTAAAGCAGAGATCGATAAAGCGGTGCATTTCGCGGTCGTTTTTCCAGCGTGGAATGTACTTTTGCCCGCCCCACGCGGCCACCAGCCAGGTGTCGGGTTCGACGACGATAGGACCGGACAACACCGCGGTCAACATGCCGTCGAGTTCGGAAACGTCAATCACCGACGCTTCTTCGTGACCGTAGGACATCAACGTCTCTTCCAGCCACTCCAGTTCGTTTTCAGATAATGGGCCTTCAGTCATTGCTGATACTCCTGAAAAAAAGAAAAGGAGCTTACCACACTTCAGGCTAGTACTCTTTAAATGCCAGTTCCAGGCGGGCAATGAGCGGTTTAAATAGATAGCTCATCAGGGTGCGCTCGCCGGTTTTGATGGTCACGCTGGCGGGCATCCCTGCTTTGATTTTGTAGTCGCCAAGCAAATGCACGCCCTGCGGGCTGACCTGCACTTCTGCCAGATAATAGGGCTGCTGGGTCACTTTATCGATCAGCCTGTCCGCCGAAACCGTTAAAACACGCGCGGGAACCGAAGGCAGCAGCGCATGGTTCAGCGCCGGGAACAGCACATCCACCGTCAGCCCCGGCACCATTTTATCAATGGCATGCACCGGGATTTTGGCGTCGATCTGCAGTGGCTGATTGGCCGAGACAATATCCATCAGATGTTCGCCAGGCTGGATTACGCCCCCGACGGTGCTGACTTTCACGTCCAGCACAATCCCGTCAATCGGCGAGCGAATCTCGGTGTTTTCCAGCTCATGGCGGGTGGAGGCCAGCTCATCCTCCAGCGTCGCGACATCTTTCTGATTCACCGTCAGCTCAGATTCCACCTCGCGGATAAACTGATGCTGCACCTGATACGCTTTGATTTTTAACTCATTCTGCTGGGATTTCAGTTTGGCGATGTTGAGAATATCTTCCGACACGCTGCTGGAGATTTCCGCCGCCTCCCGCTCCAGCACCAGCAGCTGCGCTTTCGGGTAGTAATTTTTTGCGCTGAGCGATCTGAGTGTGCCTAATTCGCGGTTGATCAGGGTGAACTGATGCTCACGGTAGCCTTTAATTTTATTCAGATTTTCCGTCTGCCCGGCCAGACCGTCGAGCGTCTCCTGGATCATCGACAGCTCATCCTGAATGGTTTTCTTGCGTGTCTCGAAGAGCTTTTCCTGCAGGCGACGGACTTCCGTCAGACGTTTGTTGCCCGCAAAATGCTGCGTCAGCGCGTCGCTAAAGGCGATCGATTCCAGCCCGTCGCGCTCGGCCAGCAGCCGATCTTCGACGGTTTTCGCCGCAATATACTGGGCACTGAGCGCGCTGTAGCGCATATCGAGCTGGATTTTATCCAGCCGCACCAGAACCTGATCCTTTTTAACCGTCTCGCCCTCTTTGATAAAAATATCCGTTACCCGCCCGCCGCTTAAATGCTGGATGGTTTTGCGGTTGCTCGACACCGTCACCGTCCCGTCAGCCACCACACCGGCATCCAGCGGGGCCTGTACCGCCCAGAGCAGAAAGCCGCCGACGCCGAGCACAATGACCAGAATGCCCCGCAGCAGCGGCGGCCAGATATTGGTATCGACGGTATGATCCTGATTCTTTTTCATCACAATGCCTCGCGTTGCGGTTCACTTTGCGGTGAGGAAGCGGTGGCCACTGGTTTGAGAATGTTGGCCTGGCGCAGATTGGCGATCACCTGTTCGCGGGTACCGAACTCCTGGATGGTCCCTTCGTTGAGCAGCAGGATTTTGTTCACCACGCCCAGCAGCGTCGGGCGATGGGAGATGATCACCACCGTCTGACCCTGGGTTCTGAGGGTATTGATCGCCTGGATAAGGGCATATTCCCCGGCGTCGTCGAGGCTGGCGTTGGGCTCATCCAGCACCAGAAAAGCCGGATTGTTAAAGACCGCGCGCGCCAGGCCGATGCGCTGACGCTGGCCGCCGGAGAGCTGATATCCGTGCGCACCCAGCGGCGTGTCGTACCCTTCCGGCAGGCGCAAAATCATCTCGTGTACTCCGGCCAGCGTGGCCGCAGCGACGATCGGCTGGCTGTCACTCTGCGTAAAGCGGGCGATGTTTTGCGCGATAGTCCCGTCGAACAGCTCGACATCCTGCGGCAGATAGCCGATGGCCGGGCCGAGCAGGGCTTTGTCCCACTGGCAAATATCTGCCCCGTCAATGCGCACTTTCCCCGACAGGGGCGCCCAGACGCCGACCAGCAGTTTTGCCAGCGAGGTTTTCCCCGACGCCGACGGGCCGATTATGCCCAGCACTTCCCCCTGTTCCAGCTGGAAAGAAATATTGCGCAGCACCGGCGTCTTTTGGCCCGGAGGCGCGGCAAACACCGCTTCGACGCTGATATTTCCTTTCGGACGGGGCAGCGTCAAAATATCTTTCGGCGTCGGGTAGTCGCTCAGAAGGCGGGACAGCTGACGCCAGGCGTGGCGGAACTGCACAAACTGCTTCCAGTTGCCGATCACCTGTTCGACCGGGTTGAGCACGCGGCCAAGAATAATCGAGGCGGCGATCATCAGCCCTGGGGTAATTTCCCCGGCGATCACCAGCAGCGCCCCCGCGCCCAGCGCCACGGATTGCAGCAGGATGCGCACGAAGCGGCTCAGGCTGCTCAGCCCCGCCGTTTTGTCGGCAATATGGGTCTGGATCACCAGGGATTTGCTGTGCTGTTCCAGCCAGTGATTTTTCAGAGTCGAGAGCATCCCCATCGCTTCAATGGTGTCGGAGTTTTGCAGCTGTTTATTCAGCTTGCTGGTGTTATTGATGGTTAAGGCGTGCGCCTGCTGAATCGGCTTTTTGGTGGTTAATTCGGTCATCAGCGTCAGGGCAAATAAAATCACAATCCCGCCGACGGACAAATATCCCAGCAGCGGATGCACCAGAAAGGCGATGAATAAATATAAAGGCGTCCAGGGAATATCCAGCAGCGCAAATATACTGCTCCCGGAAAGAAACTGGCGAACCTGCGCTAAATCCGCAATAGCCTGCGCGGGATTATTATCTCCGGTGGCAATCCGCCGTTTAAAGGTGGCATTAAAAATAAGCTGATTGAGTTTCACATCCAGTCGGTTGCCGAGGCGCGTCATGACGCTGGAGCGGGCGAATTCAATCATCGAAATAACCGTGTACAGACCGACGATTAATAAGGTGAGCATGAGCAAGGTGGTGGTATTTTTGCTGACCAGCACCCTGTCGTAAACCTGCAACATATAGATGGCCGGAGCCAGCATCAGAATATTGATCGTGCTGCTAAAAAACAGCAGCATAAGAAATACCGGACGCGTGCCTTTTAAAGCCGTATTCATTTCCGTAGACGGATGCGGGCGCGGCATAAGCTTCTCCTTATTTGAGCGGTGAGCGACGGCCATTCTCATGGCCGTCGCAGCAGGAGGTTATAAAATGAAGTCAGTCACATTGACGGTGCTGGCGGTGACGCCTGCTAACGTAATGACGTTATTATCAATGGTGATGATCGCATCGCCGCCGCTGGCCGCAATCGCCACGCGACTGCCGAAGTTCCCTGCGGTGATACCCAGCAGACTGATATCAATAAGATCCTGACCGCCGCGCGAGTCGCTGTCGAAGCCGGTCACGCGATCCCGTCCGAAACCGGCCGCAAACGCGAACCGGTCGTCGCCCGTCCCGCCGTCGAGCGCGTCGTTCCCCGCGCCGCCGGAGAGGATATCGTCGCCAATCCCGCCGGAGAGCACGTCGTCATTCGCGCCCCCGCTCAGGTTGTCATTCCCGTTAGCGCCCACGAGGTTATCGTTCCCGTCGCCGCCGTCGAGAATGTCGTTGCCGATCCCGCCCTGCAGCAGGTCATTCCCGCCCAGGCCGGAGAGCCTGTCGTTCCCCGAACCGCCGGTGATGGTGTTAGCCAGCGCATTCCCCGTGCCGGTGAAATTGCCCTGCCCGGTGAAGACCAGCACTTCCACGTTTTCAGCCATCACGTAGCTGGCCAGCGCGGTGCGGACGGTGTCCGTTCCGGCGTTGAGCCCCTCCGTCACCACGTCTGCGGCGTTATCGACGATATAGAGATCGTCGCCAGCGCCACCGGCCATGATGTCCGCACCCGTGCCGCCATCGAGTTCGTCGTTGCCGGCATCACCGTTGAGGATATCCTGACCGGCACCACCATCCAGGTCGTCATTGCCCGCCCCGCCGTTCAGCAGATCGTCCCCCGCCTGACCGAGTAAGGTGTCATTCCCCCCTTCGCCGTTGATGATGTCGCTCCACGCCGTGCCCACCAGCGTGTTCGCCGCGTTATTCCCCGTCACCATATCGCCGATAGGCTGAGTCGCAGCGGACGTCAGCACCACTGGCGGGTTGCCCTCGTCATCGACGACGGTGACGACCACCTGCATTGCGCGGCCAATCATCGCCTGACCGGGGGTGTACGTCGCGGCGGTAGCCCCGGCGATATTCACGAACCCGTTGCCCTGGCTCATTCTCCACTGGTAGCTGAAATTCCCGCCCGTCAGACCGTCGCTGTCGGCAATCCCCGAGACGATCGCCGTCAGCGTGACGCTTTCCGTTGGCGTCGAATCGCTGATCGCCGGTGCGCCGGTGGTGGGCTGATCGCGCACCTGAACGGCGCCGGTTTGCGCGGAGACCAGCCGCTCGGCATCGCCCATCCGGTCGGTGAAGCTGGCAATCACCCGCAGCGGCGCGCCCAGAATGCCGCCCGGCACGCGAAAGGTTTCGCCACTGGCCTGATCGCGCCATTGCCCACCCACCAGCGCCTGCCAGGTCAGCACAATCGGGGCATTCACCGCGATGCCGTTCCCGTCCTGCAGGTCCGTCAGACTGACGCGCAGCAGATCGCCTACCTCCGGCGTGGAATCGGTGATCGAGAGGTTGCCGGTAGCGGCCTGGGCCGTCACCCACAGCTGCTCGCCGTTGCCGAACTCCAGTTTTTCGATATGCAGCAGGCGGTCGACGCCATCGTTAAACGCCAGCCCGGCCGCAGGCGTGGCGTGATTCACCGTCAGGCTGCCGTCAGCGTTGCGGTTGAACAGGTAATTACTGCTGAGATCGCGATAGACCGCCACGTCCGTCGCGGTGCCTGCCCCCTCCTGCAAAATTTCACGCACGATGGAGAGCTGATTCGGCTTCAGAGTTCCGGCCAGCATCAGGGATTTCAGTTCGTTCATGCTGTCGGCGCTGGTCAGCCCTGGCATGCCGGAGACCGCAATGCGCACGTTCAGCCAGGCGTCGCCGTCGATAATGTCATTCCCGGATTTGCCCGTGATGCGGTCGCTGCCGCCCCCGCCGAGGAGAATGTCGCCGCCGGTATCAGGGTTAAAGACCACCGCATTCGGATCCGCGAGGCGCTGTCCGCCGACAATGCTCTGCAAACCGGCGATCCTGTCGACGCCTTCCTGCGTGAGGTTATTGGACAGCGGTACGCCCTGAACCGGCGCAGTCCCGACCGGCTGTTCCGTGCCGGTTAAGACATCGTCAAACTTCCAGCCTGACAACCCTTCCACCAGGTCAAAGCGATCGCGCAGGATGAACTCCTGTTGGTTGACGAAGATCGGAATGCCCAGATCCGAGTTGGCCGCGTTGGGGTCGCCTTTGTGGATCGCCCAGTCGAAACCGGCCATGCCGTTGTTACGCTGGATGCCAGCGCCCTGCACCATGATGTCGTCGCCCGCTTCGCCGTCGTAGTCCGTGTCATTACCCTGACCATTCAGGACGTCGTGCCCGACAATGGTGCTGTTGAAGAACAGCTCGGAGTTTTCACCGGTCAGGGAGTCAAACCCGTCGCCGCCCTCCAGCCAGTCGTCGCCTTCGTTACCCAATAGCGCGTCACCGCCGGAGCCGCCGAGGACGAAGTCGTTGTCGCGCCCGGCAAAGACCTCCTGCGCATCTTCGCCTACCACGATAAAATCACTCCCGCTGCCGCCGAAGATCAGATCGTTGCCGTTGCCCGAGAAGATAACGTCGTGACCTGCATCGCCGTGGAGGAAATCGGCCCCGCCGATTGGCGTGCCGGTGTCGGTGATAATGTCGTTCCCGTCACCGCCGTGAACCACGTCCGCCTCGTCGCCGCCGTCCAGACGGTCATCGCCGGCATCGCCCCACAGGCTGTCGATCCCTTTCCCACCGATGAGCGTGTCATTTCCCGCCGAGCCGCCGAGCACCACGTGCCCGTCACCGGTGTATTTCAGATACGCGCCGTCGGCTGCGCCATCCCCGTCCACATCCGGCCCGGCCGCGCGCCGCACCACCAGCGGGAAGAGCAGATCTTTCAGCGCATTCCCCCACTTCGGATCGGCATGCGTTTGCAGGGCTTTATCGACCTCAAAGGTGTAATCCGGGGTCTGGAACAGGTGGGCGGGCAGATGGGAAGATCCCGCATCGCCCAGATCGCTGTTACGCATCACCAGCGCCGAGAAGGAGTTGCCCTCCAGCTCGTTGAGCAGGTTCAGCCCCTGCACGCGGCTCAGGTAGTAGAAGCGGTCGCCGTCCTGCAGCAACTCCATCTGGGTTTCAAACACGAAGTTGAAGGTGGAGCCGAGCATGCCGCCAAACTCATTTTTGCGCTCTGCCAGCCCGCCAATCCAGAAGTCGACCAGGTTCAGCCCGGTCTCTTTGGTGGCCCACGCCCCGGTCCCCATAAAGAAATCCAGCGCATCGGCGCGGGCAGGATCGTCAGCATCGCCAAACAGCAGGAAGTTCACCGCGTCGCGCTTGCCTTCGATGGTGGTGGCGTTGCGAATCAGATCGTGCTGACCGTAGGCAGCCATGAAATTGATGATTGACGCCGGGTTTTTCAGGAACGAGGCGAAGTCGCCCCAGCTGGTGTACGGCCTGAGCTCGCTGTTGCCGGTTAATTCAAAGAACTGCTCTCGGGCCTGATTCAGGGTCGGCATGAGCGTATCGCGCCCACGCGCCAGGTTCAGCGCGCCGAGATCCAGCGGCAGCCCGACCAGATTATTGCGCAGCGCATCGGTGATAAATTCATCGATTTCGTTGCCGACCTGACGGGTCATCCCGCGCACAATCGCCCCTACCGCCTGCTCGGTGGAGATGGTCTGGCCGTTGAGTTCGTGGAACGCGACCGGGTTCAGGAAGGCTTCGATAAGCCCGATATCGTCACTCTGCATGTCCTCATCGGTACGGGCGACGGTCTCGGTGAGCATCGAGTGGCCGAAGCGGTACACCACATGGGCGAACTCGGCGAAAATCGCCGGGTTGATGTCCGCGCTGTTGGAGAAGACGAACGGATCGACCGCCGGTTGCACGGCGCGGGCGAACTCTTCAAACACCAGATGCTGGTACTCCATCTCCGTCGCAAAACGCCCCGCCTGGAAGAGATACTCCCCGTTCCATTGCAGCGTGCTGGTATCAGCCGGGATTTCGGTGATCTGGTGATTCGGCAACAGCCACTGGTTAATAAGCGCAATATCATTGCTTTCAAGAATGGTGGTTTTGTACTGCTCGACCAGGCGGTTGTGTTCGCTGTGGAACACGGAATGCACGGCAGTCAGGCCGATATTCTCGTTCCCGCGTCCGTCGCCGGTAATGAAGTGGCGGTCAAGGAGTTCGTCATCGTAGGTTCCGGCGGTCTGCGCGTTGCCGGTTTCCGTATCGTCATCTGCCACCAGGCCCGCTTTTGGCACCGCGGTGTGGGCGATATCGTCGAGGAAGGCGTGGCCGGTGCGGATGGTGTCTGCTGGCAGGACATCCCCGTTGGCTTCCACCAGGCCGTGCGCGGTGACGATCTGCACTTTACCGTTGTCGCTCAAGATCAGGTTGCCGTAGCGGTCTGTCGCCAGCAGCGGAACGTTGAACACATCCTGATCCGTCAGCTTAATCCCCAGCAGGGTTTCAGCCTGATGTTTCACGTCAGCCCAGGTGGCCAGCCCGCCGCCCGCGCCTTCCAGCAGATTCCCGGTTGGCTCAGGTTTGCCGTCAACCATCGCATATTCGCGGATAAAAATTTGATGGGAAGGATGGGAGGTATAGGTCTGGTTCTGATCGATAAACGGCGTGGTGATGTTGGTGGTGTTGTGGTTGGCGTCGACCTGAGCGCGGGTGAGCAGCATGAAGTTGGTCGGCGAGCCCTCGACAAATAACGGGTCGTCCGGCATGAGCGGGATAAAGACAATCCCGTTCCCGGCTTTGGGGATCAAGTCCAGACCGTGGTCAAAGAACTGACCGAAGAAGGTCATCCAGCCGTTGAACGCCGGTGACAGGCCGATATCCGGCGATAAATTGGGGATAGATAAACTGCCATTGTCCGACACCGTGCCGCCGCCGGGGGCGTCAGCGAGTCCGTCATGGGCTTCCTGCGCGGCGGGGTTGGAGGCGGTCTGGTCCGAGATCAGGTTACTGATGATGCGGGGGTCGGCGTCCACCACCATCTGATTCGGGTTGAGAATCAGATACTTTTGCAGCGCCTGCAGATCGTTTAAATCCAGCGTCACCAGCCTGGGCATTGTTTGATCGGCAGCCCCGTTGAGCTCCTGGCCCGGTAGCAGGTTGTTCCAGGAGCCATCCACGGTACGAAGCCCATAGGGCAACAGCGGGCTGGAGACCAGTTCGCGCAGCAGCTCGCCATTAACCGATCCGTCAGGATTGGTTGCCGCTTCCGATATTTTGATCTGCTGCAGAATAAACGCCAGATCGTGGAGCGTGACGGTAAAATCATATTGCGTAGACATAATCATTACCTCTGTTTATTAAGCTATCATCATCCATTTCCGCCACGGCGCTGCCGCAACAGATAAAGAATGATCCTCATCAGATAGAATTAATCACCTTAAGGTCGTCGATCGCTGAAGTCCGTTTACGTTTTAAGCACAACAAGCCAGACCCTGAATCCGTAATGCGGGGAGAAATTATCCTGTCAGATTAATTTTCCCAATGGAAAATCGGGAATAAATACCGTGCTTTTATATTCGGCTAATGAATGATTAATAACTCAGTCAGATTGTATTTTCACAAAGGTAATATATTAGTGAGGCTTAACTGTCATTTCAGTTTTAATTTAAGATGACAGTTTTGTTATGGTCATAACTATGGAGGGTGCTTTGTTTCCTCACCTCATACTTTCTGCTGAAACCATTACCCCCCTCTCTAAGCTTTTTTCTGAACACTGACGTGTGCCATCGTCTTATTTATTCTTTCTTATGCCAGGCATTTCAGCTCATATTTTCGCCAGTTACTCAGAATTAAAATAGCGTGAGATTAATAAGCGTTGAAATGAATAAGTGAGGATGAGAAGAGTGGAAACGGGGGAGAAATAAAAACAAAAAAACCACCCGAGGGTGGTTTCACGACACTGCTTATTGCTTTGATTATTCTTGTTTTCCCATGGTACCCGGAACGAGACTTGAACTCGTACAGCCTATGGCCGAGGGATTTTAAATCCCTTGTGTCTACCGATTCCACCATCCGGGCTCGGGAAGAAATTGGAGGCGCGTTCCGGAGTCGAACCGGACTAGACGGATTTGCAATCCGCTACATAACCGCTTTGCTAACGCGCCTTAAATCTTTGTGGTCTTCCGACCTGCACCCGCAAACTGCCGATGCTTAAATTTGGAGCGGGAAACGAGACTCGAACTCGCGACCCCGACCTTGGCAAGGTCGTGCTCTACCAACTGAGCTATTCCCGCATGTCATCAAGTTATTTGTAATCACTTGATTTCATTATCGTCCGGCTGACTGTGCCGCCGTTCGATGCGTTGCATTCTACTTATATGACGATTTGAGTCAACGTTAATTTTGCTTCCCTGGATCGTTTGCTGAAAATTACGCCGAAACGATCACTGATCAAGCAGATCGCCGCGTGAGGCGTTCAGGTATTGCAGCATTGACCACAGGGTCAGCACCGCAGCGACCCACAGCAGGCCGATTCCCGCCCACTCTACCCAGGCGTTCGGACGCCACAGCATCCACACCAGAGACGCCATCTGCGCCGTGGTTTTGACTTTACCAATCCAGGAGACCGCCACGCTGCTGCGTTTACCCAGCTCCGCCATCCACTCGCGCAGGGCGGAGATAATAATTTCTCGGCCAATCATCGTCGCCGCCGGCAGCGTGACCCACCAGGTGTGGTAATGCTCTGCCACCAGCACCATCGCAATGGCGACCATCACTTTATCGGCAACAGGATCGAGGAAGGCACCGAAACGCGTACTCTGGTTCCAGCGACGCGCCAGATAGCCATCAAACCAGTCGGTCACCGCGGCCACAAGGAAGATCAGCGCACATACAAAAGGAGCCCAGGTGAATGGCATGTAAAAAGCCAGCACAAAGAACGGGATAAGTACGACGCGAAAAAGCGTGAGCAACGTAGGGATGTTAAATCGCATAGTGACGGTAACTGTCTGTTGTCAGTAAAATTTAGCTCTATGTTGCTACAGAGCCCTCAATGTTTCAACGAGTAGTAGATCTTTTCTGCCAGCCCTTGCGAAATACCCGGCACTTTTGCAATTTCCTCCACGCTGGCGTTGAGTAATCCTTGCAATCCGCCCATGTATTTCAACAACATTTGTCGGCGTTTTGGCCCAACGCCCTCAATGGTCTCAAGGGTACTGGTGTTTTTGACCTTCGCCCGTTTTTTACGGTGCCCGCCAATCGCGTGGTCGTGCGACTCATCGCGAATATGCTGGATCACGTGCAGCGCGGGAGAATCCGGCGGCAAGTTGAACCCTTCCCCTTCCGGCTCAAAAAACAGCGTCTCCAGACCGGCTTTACGATCGGTCCCTTTCGCCACGCCGAGCAGAATCGGATGATGCTTGTCCCACGGCACATCAAGTTCAGCGAAAACCGTTTTCGCCTGACCGAGCTGCCCTTTCCCGCCGTCGATGAGGATCACGTCCGGGATTTTGCTCTCTTCGATGGCTTTACCGTAGCGACGACGCAGCACCTGGTTCATCGCCGCGTAGTCATCGCCCGGCGTAATGCCGGTGATATTGTAGCGGCGATACTCCGCACGCACGGGGCCGTTGGCGTCGAACACCACGCAGGAGGCAACGGTCTGTTCGCCCATGGTGTGGCTGATGTCGAAACACTCCATCCGCTTCACTTCCGGCAGTTTCAGCACCGCCGCCAGCGCCACCAGACGCTGATTTACCGTCGATTGCTGAGAGAGTTTGGTCGTCAGCGCCGTCGCCGCGTTGGTGCGCGCCAGCTTCAGATAACGTGCGCGATCGCCGCGCGGTTTGGTCTGAACGTTGACGCGTCGCCCCGCCAGCTCGGACAGCGAGTCCGCCAGCAGGGTTTTATCATGCAGATTAAAGTCGAGCAGGATCTCCGACGGCAAGGTGCGCATCTGGCTGCCCTGCAAATAGAACTGGCCGACGAAAGTTTCCACCACTTCGCCAAGCTCTGTGCCGCCCGGTACTTTCGGGAAGTAGCTGCGGCTGCCCAGCACTTTGCCCTGGCGGATAAACAGGACGTGGACGCAGGCCATGCCGGAATCAAAGGAGACGCCTATCACGTCCAGATCGTCACCGGTATTTGAGACAAACTGTTTTTCCGTGACGCGGCGTACCGCCTGGATTTGATCGCGAATACGCGCGGCCTCTTCAAACGCCAGCGCCTGGCTGGCTTTTTCCATGCGCGCAATCAGCTGGGTTAACACCTGATCGTCTTTTCCGGCGAGGAACAGGCGCACGTAGTCGACCTGCTGGGCGTACTCTTCTTCACTCACCAGCCCCGCGACGCACGGGCCGAGGCAGCGGCCAATCTGATATTGCAGACACGGGCGCGAGCGGTTGCGATAAACGCTGTTCTCGCACTGGCGCACCGGGAAGATTTTTTGCAGCAGCGCCAGGGTTTCACGCACGGCATAACCGTTCGGGAACGGGCCGAAGTACTCCCCTTTCGTATGTTTCGCCCCGCGATGGGTGGCGAGGCGCGGGTGAGTGTCGCTGCTGAGGAAAATGAACGGATACGATTTATCGTCGCGCAGCAGCACGTTATAGCGCGGCTGATAGAGCTTGATGTAGTTGTGTTCCAGCAGCAGCGCTTCCGTTTCCGTGTGGGTCACGGTGACGTCGATTTGCTGGATCAGTGCCACCAGCGCTTCCGTCTTACGGGAGGCCAGATTGGCGCGGAAATAACTGGAAAGACGCTTTTTCAGGTCTTTGGCTTTGCCAACATAGATAACCGTACCGCCAGCGTCATACATCCGGTAGACGCCTGGCTGGCTGGTGACGGTTTTCAGGAAAGATTTTGAATCGAACACAGCACTCACTGACTGGTTAGGGTCTCTGCATTGCACAGACCATGTCGAATGGCCAGGTGAGTGAGTTCGACATCGCCATGAATGTTCAGTTTACTGAACATACGGTAGCGGTAGCTGTTCACCGTTTTCGGGCTGAGATTCAGCTGCTCAGAAATCTCATTCACCTTTTGGCCTTTGGTGATCATCAGCATAATCTGCAATTCACGCTCAGACAAACTGGCAAATGGCGATCCGGTTTTTTCCGGTTCAATCTGGCTTAACGCCATCTGTTGAGCAATATCCGAGGCGATATAGCGCTGACCGGCGAAAACGGAGCGAATCGCATTGACCACTTCCTGTGGCGCTGCGCCTTTGGTGAGATAACCGGCGGCTCCGGCCTGCATGACTTTTGCGGGCAGCGGGTTTTCCGTGTGGACGGTCAGCATGATGACTTTGGTATCAACGTAGGCGCGCGCAATTTTACGCGTGGCTTCGAGCCCACCAATGCCGGGCATGTTCATGTCCATCAGTACTACGTCGGCTGTGTGAGTACGACACCACTTCACGGCGTCTTCGCCGCAGCAAACTTCACCGGCGACTTTAATACCCTTTATATCTTCAAGTATGCGTCGTATCCCTGCGCGCACGAGTTCGTGGTCATCAACAAGAAGAACGTTGATCAAAGGAAATGTCTCCAGAAATAGGGATAACGCTACTGACTACTAATTTGGCTTATATTAACGGTTTTCATCCCAACTTTAAAACGCTAAAAAGTGCGCCATTCGATTTCCTTCTCGTTTTTGGAAATTAGCCTGTACAGCAAGTGGAAAGGGAATCCCATTTAAAAAGTCGGATCGTCGTTATTTTTAAGCTTCTGTATTCAAAAAGTTACGAAAGACTGCCCAGGTCCTGGCACAGCGTCGCACTTATATTTTTGTAACAATAATTAACAAGATGCACACCAGCCATAAACAATTAAGGAATGTTAAAACATTATTGCGATTACACTTAATGATAGTTTACCCAAATAAACAAAGTCTAAAAATGTACAAAAAATAACCACTGCTTTTTTTCCTCCGGCTTGTGGTATACTCCGCCGCCATAACTTTCATCGTCGCGCTCAAGCGCCGTTTTGTCCTGAGGAATAACCATGAGCACACCTGAATTCGCCACCGCCGAAAATAACCAAGAACTGGCGCAGGAAGTATCCTGTCTGAAAGCGCTACTGACTCTGATGCTGCAGGCGATGGGCCAGGCCGACGCGGGTCGTGTGATCATTAAGATGGAAAAACAGATCGCCCAAATGGAAGATCAGAGCCAGGCAGATGTATTTGCCGGTACGGTTAAGCAAATTAAACAAGCTTACCGCCAGTAAAAAAAGAAACGGCTGGATGCGATTGCATTCAGCCGTTTTCGTGTCTGGCACGCAGAACAGTAAGAGTGTTGTCAGATGAATCCGGTTGCCGCCGCATAGCAGGCAATCTGCGTCTTATTCGGCGCATTAAATTTCTTCTGCATATTCTTCTGATGGAAGTTCACCGTATTCTCTGAGATCGACAATATAATCGCGATTTCAGCCGACGTTTTCCCCTCTGCCGTCCACTTCAGAATTTCCTTCTCGCGTTTGCTGAATTTCATCTCCGGCGGCATCACCATTTCATGTTCAAATCGCAGCAACGTGGTCAGCGCCATTTGCACTAACATCTGCAGACGCAGCTCTATTTCATCGCTGTCCATCATTTTGCCAAACTGGCTGGTGCGGGAAACGGAGAGAAAACCGAGCGCGTGATTCGGCAACATTAAACATTGCGAGATCCCCTTACGAATGCCGTGGTCGCGCGCGCCGTCCCACAAAGGTTGCGCCTCAGCGAATAATGCATCCGTCCAGGGCAGATGACCCTGAATGAAATTCTCCCGCTTTAATACCGGATCAATCGCGAAATAATTCTCTGCCTGATATTGCGACATCCATTCAGCCGGATAGCTGGAATGAACCGTAATTTTTGGACGGGTAAACGGCACCGGATGACGCACACAGAGTGAGTAATAATCGAATTCGAGAGCCTGTGTTTGCTGCTGAAGTTCGTGATAAACCTCGTCGGCCGTTCCCATCTCCTGGAAACGGAGGAAGCAATTCCGCCGCCATGTAAAAAAGTCTGTATCCCTCATACTTACTGAATGAAGCCCCTGAAAAAGATAATCATTATTATGGTGAATATAACCTAACACATAAATCTTATTTATATGTATAAAATATCGCCCCAGGTGAGAATAGCTTTCATTTCCCGCCCTTTAAGTGTTGATATTTAGAATATAACCATCTAAAAAACCGCAGAACTGGAGAATGATTTGCTCCAGAACGTCTTTCTGGAGCAAATCAGCGCAGATAAGATTACTGCGTCAGGAATTTGTCGAGGAACTGACGCGTGCGCGGGTGTTGCGGATGGGTAAACAATTCTTTTGCCGGGCCCTGCTCCACGATGCGCCCCTGGTCCATGAAAATCGCCCTGTCGGCAACGTCACGGGCAAAGCTCATCTCGTGGGTAACGATCACCAGCGTGCGTTTCTCCTGCGCCAGCTGGCGGATGGTGTTCAGCACTTCGCCCACCAGCTCCGGGTCCAGCGCCGAGGTCGGCTCATCGAAGAGGATCACGTCCGGGCGCATCGCCAGTGCGCGGGCGATCGCCACACGCTGCTGTTGTCCGCCCGACAGACGGCGCGGATAGCTGGTCTCTTTCCCCGAAAGCCCCACCTTCGCCAGCAGCTCCCGCGCGCGCGCGGTCGCTTCCTCCTTCGGCTCACCTTTTACGATGACCGGCCCTTCAATAATGTTCTCCAGCACCGTACGGTGCGGGAAGAGATTAAAGCTCTGGAAGACAAAGCCCACGTGCTGGCGCAGACGGCGGATCAGCCCCTTCTGCTGCCCGATGGACTTCCCGGTATCAATGGTGATATCCCCGACGCGAATGGTTCCGCCCTCGGGCTGCTCGAGCAAATTAATGCTGCGCAGGAGCGTGGTTTTCCCGGAGCCGCTCGGCCCGATAATCGCCACCACTTCGCCCTCTTGCACTTCCAGATCGATGCCGTGCAGCACCGTCTGCCCGTGGAATTTTTTGACCAGGTTTTTGACGTCGATAGCACTCATTTCGGATCTCGCTCCTGGCGGTTAAGCTGGTTTTCAAAATAGTTTTGCAGGGCGGAAAGCACCGTCGCCATCACCCAGTAAATCAGCGACGCCGCCAGATACATGGTGAACACTTCCAGCGTGCGCGAGGTGATAAGCTGCGCCTGACGGAACAGTTCCGGCACCTGGATCGTTGCCGCCAGCGACGTGTCTTTCACCAGGCTGATGAAGCTGTTGCTGAGCGGCGGGAGCGCCACCCGTGCCGCCTGCGGCAGAATGGCGCGGCGCAGAGTTTGCCACGGCGTCATGCCGATGCTGGCCGCCGCTTCCCACTGCCCCTTATCAATCGAGGAGATCGCCGCCCGCAGGGTCTCAGAGGTATACGCCGCGGTGTTGAGCGACAGACCAATCATCGCCGCCGGGATCGGATCCAGCTCGATGCCAAACTGCGGCAGGCCGTAGTAGATCATAAACAGCTGAGCGATCAGCGGCGTACCGCGAAATATCGAGATGTAAAACCGCGCCAGCCAGCGTACCGGCAGGATCGGCGACATGCGCATCAATGCGAGGATAAAGCCCAGCACCAGCCCAAAGAACATCCCGCCCAGGCTGAGCTGCAGCGTAAACACCGCCCCTTTCAGCAGGTACGGCAGGGAATCAATAACCAGTTGAATACTTTCTTGCATTATTATTTTCGACCCGTGATTCAGACGTGAGGATGATAGGCAAACAACGCAGGCGCTCCGCCGGTGTGAACGAACAGAATCGGCCCTTCATCCTTAAAGCGTTTCTGGGTAATGCCGTCGATCAGCCCCGCCATCGCTTTACCGGTGTAAACCGGATCGAGCAGAATGCCTTCCAGACGCGCCAGCAGTTTGATCGCCTCCTGCCCTTCTTCGTTCGGTGTGCCGTAGCCCGGCGCGAAATAGTCATCCCACAGCAAAATGTCCGACTTCGCCTGCACTTCCAGCTGCTGCGCAACCGCCTGCTGCAAAGTCACCACTTTCGGCTTCTGATCCGCGACGCTGCGGGACACAGTGACGCCAATCAGCTCCACCTCCGGCATCAGCTGCTCAAGCCCAACCGCCAGCCCGGCGTGCGTTCCGGCGCTGCCGGAGGCCACCACCACAGACGAGAGACTCACCGCCCCTTCACACTGCTGAGCGATCTCCAGCGCACTTTCGACGTAGCCCAGCGCACCCAGCGCGTTCGAGCCGCCGACCGGAATGACATACGGACGAAAACCCTGGGCTTCGACGCGCGTCGCCAGCTCTTCCAGCTGCGCCGCCGGATCGGTTAAGGCGTCGCACATCTCAATCTGCACGTTAAAGAGATCCAGCAGCAGGCGGTTGCCGTTGCTGAGATAGTTTTCCGCGCGCGTGCCGATCGGGTTCTCCAGCAGCGCCACGCAGTTCAGGCCGAGCTTCGCCGCCACCGCCGCCGTCTGGCGCACGTGGTTGGACTGGATCGCACCGGCGGTGATCAGCGTATCAGCGCCTTCACGCAGCGCGTCAGCGGCGAGGAACTCCAGCTTGCGCAGCTTGTTCCCGCCCATCGCCATTGGGGTCACGTCGTCACGCTTGATAAAAATATCGCGCCCTAAATAGTCAGAAAAACGCGGTAAATACTCCAGGGGCGTGGGCGCGCCGATAAACTCGAGGCGCGGAAAGCGGGTTAAATTTTGCAGTGACATGGATCCTCCGGTAACGCTGTTTTTGTTTATTATTTTTATTATGCACGCAGTCGCGACAGAAATGAAAAAGGCGCTTTTAAAAGCGCCTTTTTTTCAGGGAAAGACTTACTTGGTGACGTCTGCCCCGAACCACTTCTCGGAGAGCGCCTTGAGGCTGCCGTCTTTTTGCATCTCAGCAATCGCATCGTCGATCGCTTTGACCAGGTCCTGGTTATCCTTGCGGATAGCCACACCGGCTTCCTGACGGGAGAAGGCATCACCGGCCACGGCCAGGGTGTCTTTGGTTTTCTTCACCAGATCCAGCGCGGCCAGACGGTCAACCAGGATCGCATCGATACGGCCTACACGCAGATCCTGATATTTGGTCGGGTCATCATCATAGGTACGAATATCCACGCCCTGTACGTTCTGGCGCAGCCACTCTTCATAGTTAGTGCCAAGACCCACACCCACTTTTTTGCCTTTCAGATCGGCAGCAGATTTAATCGTGCCTTCGTTGCCCTTCTTCACCAGCGCCTGAATACCGGAGACGGTGTACGGCGTAGAGAAATCATATTTCTTTTTACGCTCGTCAGAGATGGTCACCTGGTTGATGACCACGTCGATACGTTTGGAATCCAGCGAGGCGAGCATCCCGTCCCATTTGGTCGGTTTCAGCGAGGCTTTCACGCCCAGATGTTTTGCCAGCTCTTCAGCAAACTCGACCTCGAAACCGGTCAGCTTGCCGTCATCGCCCTGGAAACTGAATGGCGGATAAGTGCCTTCCAGTCCCACCAGCAGCGTGCCGCGTTCTTTCACTTTATTCAGCAGATTTTCAGCGGCGAAGGTTTTCGCGCTTATCCCTGCGACCAGCGCAACAGCCATGACGCCCATCAGCGCCTGACGACCCAGAAGTGCTAATTTCATAGTGACCCCGATATAGTGGTTTTTGAGTAGTGTAGGGCTTTCGTTTATAACGTCAAACACGAGTCCGCTACATCTTATTCAATTTTAATATATATCAGAAGTTGTTCCGGCGTAGACTTTCTGCTTCATCACGCCCGGCATTTGCGCTTTATATTGCGCGTACTTACGCAGGGCGATGCGATAGTTGTTGGTGCTGGTTGCAGGCAACCACGGCTCCAGATTCTCATCCAGATAACCGGTGTCCAGCAGATCGCGGGAGATGTTTTGCTGTGTCAGATGCTGGCCCAGACGACGCAGGCGAACCACATATTCGCGCACGGTGCCGTGGCTCATCTCAGTTTGCTCAAACAGGAATTGTTTAAAGCCGATGATGTCGAAGAAATCGCTTTGCTCTTTGCAATGCAGATCGCCACAGAATCGACAGAGTGCCACCCACTCCTGCTGCTCTGCCTGCCACGCGGATTCATCCATCAGGGTGTCGAGACGAGAGATCGCGATCTTATTCACGATTTCGCCGCGACGAACCAGCGTGATACGGTCGAGCAACTTATTGCAGTGGGCGCAATGCGTCTGGCTGTGTTTAAAGTCTTTTAGGTAGCGGCTTAAAGGCCGTCTTTTAGATTGCTGCACCGTCATGATAACTCCTGGTTGTCAATACGTTGTGCGGCACTTTTCGGGCGTTCATCGCCTATAACTTACCCAGTTTGGTCCGTAAGCGTTTGATGGCCTGACTATGCAATTGGCTCACCCGCGACTCCCCGACTTCCAGTACCGCGCCGATCTCCTTCAGATTCAGCTCTTCCTGGTAATAGAGGGTTAACACCAGCTGCTCACGTTCCGGTAACGCTTCAATCGCTTCCATCACGCGCGAGCGCAAATTACCTTCCAGTAAATGGTGTAACGGGTTTTGTTGCTGATTTTCATCAGTCACCAGCTCGATGCTATCGCCATGCTCTTCACGCCACTCGTCATAAGAGAAGAGCTGGCTGTTATTGGTATCGAGCAACATCTGGCGATAATCTGCCACAGCAATGCCAAGACGTTCCGCCACTTCAGTTTCCGTCGCGTTACGTCCCAGTTCCTGTTCCAGCTGTCCTATTGCATGTGCCACTTCGCGGGCATTGCGGCGAACACTACGTGGCACCCAGTCACGGCTGCGCAGTTCGTCCAGCATCGCACCCCGAATACGCTGTACTGCGTAAGTCGTAAATGCCGTTCCTTGCAGAGCGTCGTACCGGTCCACTGCATTCAGTAACCCGATACCGCCCGCCTGTAGCAGGTCGTCCAGTTCCACACTCGCCGGCAATCGCACCTGGAGGCGCAACGCTTCATGACGCACCAGCGGGACATAACGCTGCCACAGCGAGTGTTTATCCATTACACCATCAGCGGTATAGAGTGAATTCACGATAAACAGCCCTGCGTTAATTGAGTTATCGGCATGATTATCCAATTCTGGAGGGGTTTTAATCGGATGAATAGTGGGTGAAATCGGGGGTTATTTGGGGGGTAATGCGAAAACGGGGGCCGCCCGACTAATAGTCAGGCGACAAAGTGATTGTCCGCGTTAATGTTTTTAGCAGATCATAGCCGTCCCAGTGCAGTGAAAACTCCATGGTTTCACCAAAAGAAACTATTCGGTCAACGCCTTTAGGGGCATGGTTAACAATAAACGCCTCAATATTATTTCTTGATACGCCGAATGTCGCAACAGTCTGACATTTTTCCCCGCAGATAGACATAATTTCACTGATGTCATTCACCAGCCACTCATAAAAGAGTCCATTCCCGTGATGAGTGTCCAGCATCTCCTGACTTACCGCTTCTGCCTCTACCCGGAAAATATGTCGCGTCTCTGACGGAATATATTTTAACGCCGGGTTTTGTGCCGCCAGTTGGCAATAATCGGCGAGAGTTTTCACCACCGAAACGGCTTCGGGATCAGGCCTGTCTTGCAGGTAAGTTTCAAAATGCGCCCAAAACTGCGCGCGCGCCTCGGCTTTTCGTTCTCCCAGCCACACCACCACTTTTGGCGAGGTACACGCCAGCTGATCGGTTAACAGGGTATCGTTAAAAAAGTTTTGGGCGATGCGTTGTTTATTGTCGGCGGCGAGATATTCATCGGCATGAATAATGGCAATGGAATAGCGATCCGCAAAGGCCACATCGACAGCGCGAGGGGAAAGCGGCGACTGGCGAATTAAGGCAATGGTTTTATCGCCGCCCCAAATTAAACGTGACTGAGACAGTGCTGACAGCGCGTTATTAATTTCGCGCTCATGCCCGTATTGCACCAGACAAATCAATTCACGTATCGCAACATGTTGTTGCAGCGCCTGATTAAGCGCCTCACAAATAATATCGACCTGCACAAACATTTTTGACGGCAGGCGCACAACATTGGCATTTCCGGTGAGTAATCCGGCAAACAGCGAGTAAGCAAAATTGACTGCCACATTCGACGGCGCAATATGAAACGCAACGCCCCGGCCCAACAGATGCTCTTTATACTGTAGCCGCTGTTTCATTTTCTCCAGCGCCGCTTTTCGACACCAGAATGCGAGTGAGATCACATCGCTGTGCGGACGCGCCTGCGGCATTGCCAGTACTATTTTCGAGAAGGTCTGCAGGAATGCCATGACTTCAGGATCAAAGGGCATACGCGGCTTTGCCTCGGGCATCTGCGCCAGGACCTGCCCGTCACCCACCCGGAAGCGTAACGATTCAAAACTCTGCGGCATAGGTGTCACTGCATCCTCTTATTTCTGCATTTTTCAGTCGGCCAAGAATACGGAAATACTTCCCTGCCCTGCCGCACGGACAATCATCTTCTCCGAGGATCATCCCATCATCTTCAGTTAACAGCGAATGCCCCGGATAGGACTCCGGGATCGTCGACAGGACCTGGATAATACCGGGTTGACCCGGCGGGCACGGAGAAAGCGTGCGCGGATCGCGGACGATCACATCGGAGAAAATACTGGCATGGAGATGGCCCTGCTCGCACTGCATATAAATGCAGCCGGTCTGTTCCACCATGCCGTAATAGTCAGAGATGTTATTAATGCCACACACGCTGTGCAGCGCATCGGCAAACTCTGCGGCGGAAACCGCCTGCGACTGGAGTTTTTTCCAGCCGCCGCCGTGGATCAGGATCCCGTTCTCTAAGTTGAGAGACTTGCCGCTGGCCTTTAACGCCTGGTAAAAATGCTGCCAGACCATAAAGGTAAAACCAAACAGCAGAATGGGTTTCCCCTGATGACGCTCCAGGAACGCACTGATGCCTTCCACATCCAGACCCATGGATTCCGTTAACGCCCAGCAGCGCTCAGAGCCGAACATCGAAAATCCGAGAATGCCCGCCCCACGCGCGGAAAACATGTTGCGATCTTTCATCACCGCCGGGGTGTCGAGGATCAGCATCGGCAATCGCCCTGCGCCGGTAAAATGGCTCACAATGCGCACCAGCGTTTTCTGCTGGCGCGCCGCGGTCATTTTATCGAGGAAAATACGCGAAACCTGCTGCCCCGTGGTGCCTGAAGAGGTCATGGTTTTGACCACCTCTTCTTCCGGCACGCTTTGTAGGGACAGAGTTTTGAACAGCGAAACGGGCAAAAACGGCACGTCTTCAAGCTGATTCAGCCGGGTCACGTCGCAGCCCAGCCCCTGCAGCATATTGCGGTAAGGCTCGCAATTCTGCTGATGGTGTTCCGTCAGCCTGCGCATGCGCGCCAGCAGATGCTGGCGTTTTTCGTCGCGCTTTAAGGCGTAAGGCCCATGTTCGAGCCAGGCATCAAATTCAGTCACACAATGCCTCCAGCTGACGGTATAAGGTTTTCCCCGCCGGGTTTTTCGGGATCGCCTCGATGCCCGTCACCCTGAATGCGGAGTGGTGCAGCTGGCAGGTTTTCGCCAGATAGCTTTTGACCGCTTCTGCCTGATGCGCATCGGTAATAAACACCTGCACGTTGTCGTCGCGCCCGACCGCCACACACTCGGTAGAGGGGAATGCATTCACCACCAGATGCTCAAGTTCATCCAGCCCGACGCGGTTGCCGAAGACTTTCAGAAAGCGCGTTTTACGCCCGACGATGGTGTAAAGCCCGGCCTCATTACGGCTGGCCATATCCCCGGTCGCCAGACGCCCGCGGTGCTCGTCGCCTTTGGCCAAATCTGCACGACAGGTGGCGTACCCGAGGGTCACGTTCTCGCCATAATAGACAAGCTCACCGCGCTCACCGGCGGCGGTGATTTCTGCGCCAGTTTCGTCCTCAAGGGCAAACCGGCCACCCGGGATCGCCCTTCCCATCACGCCCGGATGATCTGCCGCCAGCTCGGGAGGCAAATAGCCCATCCGCGAGGTGGCTTCTGATGCACCGTACATGACGAAAAAGCGTAACCCTTTATCAAGAGCCCACGCCGCCAGCTCGCTGTGCAGCTCCGGGCGCAGTTTGCCTCCGGCCTGGGTCAGGGTTTTCAGCGACGGGAGATCCATGCGGGTAAAGCGCAGTTTTTTCAGTATTTCCCAGCTGTAAGGCACGCCGGAGAGCGAGGTGGCTGAATGTTGTTTCACAAAACGCCAGAACCCCGGCTGCACCGGGCCGCTGTTGGTCAGCAGCAGCGTGGCACCTTGCGCCAGATGGGTGTTGATAATCGACAGTCCGTAGACGTAGTTCATCGGCAGCCAGGCGAGCGCCCGCTCGTGACGGTCGATGCCAAGATAATCAATGATGCTGCGGGTGTTCGAGAGCAGGTTTTGATAGCTCTGACGCACCAGTTTTGGGCTGCCGGTCGAGCCGGAGGTGGCAATCAGCAAGGCCAGGGAGTCATCCATCTCCGGCGCTGGCTGCTGTAAATCCTCAAGCGCATAGCCCTCAGCACCCTGCTGCCAGATAAAGCCGGGTCGATAGATATCGAGCAGCTGTTGCAGGAGTTCAGGGGCGATAGTTTTATCCAGCATCAGCGGAACCGCGCGGGCGTTCAGGCAGGCGAGATAGCCCACCAGCGCGCCGGGGCTGTTATCGCATAAACAAAAAACCAGCGCGCGGGCTGGCAATGTTTCGGCAAGTGCCGCGACCGAGTGCGCCAGCTCGCGATAGGTGAGCGCGATGTTCTGGTCGTCGATCACGGCCACCGCATCACTGTCAGCCGACAGCTGCCAGAATGGCGTCATGACAGGTTCTCCAGGATCGTGCCCGCAATCTGCGCCCCGGTCAGGCCGTTTTGCTCGAGCATCCACTGATACTCGCCCGCCGGGCCGTAGCCCTGCGGTATGCCAATGGTTAGCAGACGCGGCGCCTGTGGCTGGGTCACCAGAAACTCGGCAACGGCGCTGCCCAGTCCGCCAATGACGCTATGCTCTTCAAGACTCACCATCATTTTGCAGCCGAACTGATTTTTTAACGCTTCCGTATCCAGCGGCTTGATGGTGAACATATCGGTAACGCTGCAGCTGATCCCGCGCTCGGCGAGGATCTCCGCCGCTTTCAGCGAGGCTGAAACCATGCTCCCCGTCGCCACCAGCGCCACGTCAGAGCCTTCGCGAAGCAGGTTGGCTTTGCCAGGGGTGAATGCCTGCGCGTCGCGATAGACGATTGGCGTGCGCATTCCGCCTGTCAGGCGCAGATAGACCGGCCCGGTATGTTCAACCGCCGCGAGCGTCAGCAGTGCCGTCGCCGTCGCATCCGCAGGTGACAGGATGGTGAGATTGGCTATCGAGCGCAGCGTGGCGATGTCTTCAATCCCGTAATGGGTGGTGCCAAACATCCCCATCGCAAACCCGGAGGCCAGCCCAACCACTTTAATATTGCCCTGCAGATAGCCCATGTAATGGCGCATCTGCTCGCAGGAACGCAGTGCTGCGAAGTTGGCGAAGGTGGTGGCAAACGGAATGCTGCCCTGGGAGGCAATGCCTGCCGCCACGCCAATCAGATTTTGCTCGGCAATACCGACGTTAATATAGCGCTCGGGGAAGGTATGGCTGAAACGCTCCATGCCCGAGGTAATCCCCAGATCTGCGGTCAGCCCCACGATATCGGGGTTCTGCTGGGCGAGATTCAGGAGCGTCACACCAAAGGTGCCGCGCGTGCCCATCATCGACCAGGCCCGGACCTCTGCCGGAGAGACGGAGATATTCATACCAGCTCCTCCAGGGCGGCAAGGCGCTGCGCCGCAGAGAGTTTCGCGCGGTGAAACGCGTTGTTGTGTTCCATAAAGGAGATCCCTTTCCCTTTCACGGTAGCGGCAATCACCGCTTTCGGTTTGCCGTGGGAAGGTGCAGCGAAAGCCTGCTGGAGCGCCGCGATATCATGGCCGTCGCAAGTTTCGACATGCCAGCCGCAGGCCTGCCACAGGGCCGGGAAATTCATTCTGAGGGTTTGTTCGCAGGCGATGTCCGACTGGAAGCCGTTCACATCGACAATTGCCGTCAGGTTATCTAACCCGTGGTGCGCGGCAAACATCGCGCTCTCCCAGATGGAGCCTTCATTGCATTCCCCATCACCCAGCACGACGTAGCTGTGCCACGGCTGCTGTTTCAGACGCTGATGCCAGGCGATCCCGCTGGCAAAGCCCACGCCAAGCCCCAGAGAGCCACCGGCGAAATCAATGCCGAGGGCCGGATTCATCGGCGTCAGCGCCGGGAAAAGCGAGCCGCTGTGATCGAAGGTCGCCAGCTGTTCCGCGCTCAACACGCCGTAGTGGTGCAGCGTGGTATAGAGCGCAAGGGCGGCATGACCCTTGCTCAGTAAAAAGCGGTCGCGCTCCTGGCTCGCCATACTGTCCGCCGAATAACGCATCACTGATCCATACAGGACGGTGGCGATCTCTACCATCGACAGCGCCGAGCCAAGATGCACGCCGTCAACGGGCGCATTGAACGCGACGTCGATCATCGAGCGGCGGATCTGACGGGCGGCTGCCTGCAGTTCAGCGACGCGACTCATCGTAAACCGCCGTCCACGCGCAGCGTCTGGCCGGTAATGTAGCTCGCCAGATCGGAGACTAAAAACACCGCCGCATCGGCGATGTTGGACGGATTGCCCAGACGGCGCAGATCGGTCTGATTGCGCGTCGCTTCGATAATGGCAGCCGGAAGGGTTTCCAGCATATCCGTATCGGTGATCCCTGGCGCGATGCAGTTCGCACGGATCCCGGTTTCACCCAGTTCGGTGGCAATGGATTCCGTCAGGGCGATCACCGCCGCCTTGGATGCGCCATACGCCGATTTCCCGGCGTTGCCATCCTGCGCGGCCGTCGAGGCGATATTGACAATACTCCCCTGCTTCTGGCGCGCCATCAGCTTGGAGACGGATTGCGTGAAGTTGAACAGTGAGAAGAAATTGACTTCAAACTGCTGACGCAATGCCTGCTCGGTGGTCATCTGGAACAGGGCGTTGAGGGTAATCCCGGCGTTGTTCACCAGGCCGTGCAGCGGGCGTTTGTCGCTCATCAGCTGTTTGACCGCCAGCTTCATTGCCGCCGAATCGGTGAGATCAAAACAGAGCGGCCAGATTTGCACCCCGTGACGGGCGGCAGTCTGGGCCATATCCGTCAAAAAATCGTCGTCAGCGCTGCGGGCGTGGGCGTAAATATTGGCGCCATTAGACGCAAACGCCTCGACCATCGCCCGACCAATCCCGCGCTTGCAGCCGGTAATAATGACATTTTTATCTTTCAACAGCATAGTCAGCCCCTTAGTGCCCAATCCCGCCGTCGACGCGGATAACCTGACCGGTGACGTAAGCCGCCGCATCAGACGCTAACCAGCAGAGGGTATTCGCCACCTCTTCTGCCAGACCCAGGCGCGGAATAGCGGCCGCCGCCATTTTTTCATTCACCACCGCCTGCGGCAGGTTTTCCGTCATCGCGGTCTGGATCACGCCGGGCGCCACCGCATTCACGCGGATGCCCTGCGGCCCCAGCTCGGCAGACAATGTTTTGGTGGCCGCGATCATCGCCGCCTTGGAGGCGGAATAAGAGAGCTGCCCCACATTGCCGTCGAGTCCGGAAATACTGGCGATGTTAATCACGCTGCCGCGCTTATTGCGCAGCATCAGACGGGTCATGTACTGGGTAAACACCATCTGCGAGAAGAAATTAATGGTGAAGGTTTTTTGCAGCTGATCGAGCGTGACCATCGGGAACAGCGCATCCAGCGTCACGCCCGCCACGTTCACCAGGATATCAATCGGCTGTTTCGCTTTTTGAATGGTCATCGCGGCTTGTTTGATCGACGCGTCGTCGAGCAAATCAAAGCTCACCGGCGTAATGGATACGCCGTGCTCTGCGCTCAGGTCACGAATAAAGGTTAAAAAATCCTCATCCTCCTGCTGAACGCAGGCAAACAGGTTCGCACCCTGGCGGGCAAAGGCGACCAGCGTCGCCTTCCCTATTCCCTGCAGGCATCCCGTCACAACGGCAGTTTTCCCGGCCAGTAACATGCTCACCCCTCCTTTAATCAGGCGACTTCAACATCATATTTTTTGAGGATCTCTTTCCCTTTTTCCCAGGAGGAGAAATCAATAATGTCTTCGGTGTCCAGCATGATGTCGAAGGTCTCTTCCAGCGCCGCAATCATGCTCATATGACCGACGGAGTCCCAGGAAGGGGTGTCCTGATATTTGTAGCCAGGCAGGATGTCTTCAGTGATCTCAAAGGTTTCGACAAAAATCGTGTTGTACTTTATTAAATTAGTCATTTCGAATAGCTCCAGACAAAACAATTACTTAAAAACTTTCTTTTGCTCATTTTTGCGCATCACGCGAGCAGGATTCCCGAGGGCCACGGACTCTTCAGCAATATCGCTGAACACCGCACTGCCCATCCCGACGATAACGTCAGCGCCGAGGGTGGTTTTTTCTTTCACTGCCACGTTCATACCGATAAACACACGTTTGCCCACCAGACAGTGTCCGGCGAGTGTCACGTTGCTGGAGACCACAGAGTGCGGTCCCACGCGGGTATCGTGCCCGACGCTGGCGTGCGGCTGAATCAGGGTGTTTTCCCCAATGTCGACATCGCAGGAGATAAAGGCGTGGTCGCAGATAATCGCCCCGGCGCCAATGTGCGTCCCCGGCGGAATAAAGACCGAAGGATGGATCAGCGTCGTCAGGCTGGTTCTGGCGAGCACTTTCTCGGCCAGTTTCTGCCGCGCGGCCGGTTCACCAATCGCAATCACCACTTCGGTGCACTGATGATCCAGCAGGGCAAAACGATGGACCGGCACGCCCGAGACCACGTTTTCGTCAGTGACGTCATCGATAAAAAAGATCTCTTCCCAGCGGGAAGATTGGTTGAGCTGCTGCGCCAGGACTAACACTTCGCGCCCCAGGCCGCCTGCGCCGTAAATACCCAGTTTCATGCCACTTCTCCGTCAACCTGCGCCACCAGCGGCTGATTCGCCGACGCGGCGCTGTACTGGCGAATCATCGCCACCACGCGATCCTGATCGCTTTCGCTCAGATCCGGGAAAATCGGCAGGCAGAGAATTTTCTGCGAGATACCTTCCGCGACAGGCAGGTTTTGCGGGCTGGCGGAAGGCAGATGCCGGTACATGGAAAACGAGCTGATCAGCGGGTAGAAGTAGCGACGTGAGTAGATATTCTCTTCTTTCAGCACGTCATAGAGCTGGTCGCGGCTAAGGGGATAGCTCTCGTTCACCAGCACCGGGTAGTAGGCGTGATTCCACTCCACATTGTCCGGCGCGCTGAAGGACTCAATCCCGTCGATGTCGCTCAGCAGTTCACAGTAGCGCTCGTAGATGGCGCGACGGGCATCCAGGGCGCCGTCAATATGCTGGAGCTGCACCAGGCCAAACGCGGCCTGCACTTCGTTCATTTTGGCGTTGATCCCCGGTGCCACCACGGTGGTCTCCCCGGCGAAACCGAAGTTTTTCAGGTAGTCGATGCGCTGCTTCATGCGCGCATCCGGGCAGATAATCGCCCCGCCTTCAAAGGTGTTAAACACCTTGGTAGCGTGGAAGCTCAGAATCGACAGATCGCCGCAGTTCAGCACGCTCTGTCCATCTTTTTTGACGCCAAACGCGTGGGCCGCATCGTAAATCACCTTTAAGCCCCAGGCATCGGCGATCTTCTGGATGCCGTCCACGTCGCACGGAATGCCGTAGCAGTGGACCGGCAGGATGGCGGACGTAGCCGGAGTAATCAGCTGTTCGATCTTCGCCGGATCGATATTGCAGGTCACCGGATCGATATCCGCAAACACCGGCGTCAGGCCGTTCCACAGCAGCGAGTGGGAAGTGGCGACAAACGAGTACGGCGTAGTGATCACTTCCCCGGTGATGCGCAGCGCCTGCAGCGCCGTCAGCAGCGCGAGCGTGCCGTTGGAGAACAAACACAGATGCTCCACGCCGAGATATTCCGCCAGCGCTTTTTCCAGCTGCTGGTGAAACTGACCGCCGTTAGTTAAAAACTTGTTTTCCCAGATTTGCTCCAGGTAAGGAATAAACTCCTCGAGCGGCGGAAGCAGCGGGCTCGTGACGTAGACATTGTTTTTCATAACGCACCTTCAAAATAAACCTGTGTTTGCCCTCGCGGACGGCTTACGCCGCCACGAACCGCCCTACTCTTCTACCGTAAAACTCTGTGCCGGTTGCCCGGAGCAGTAAATCTCCCACGCCTTGCGCAGCGCTTTTTCCAGCGGTGCGGCCACGTCAAAGCCATCCTGCTTCAGCGGCATGTTTTTGCGCATACTCTGGCGCCAGTCGTTCAGCTCCTGAAGACGGTTTTGCCAGCCAACGGCGCGCTCGACGTAATCTTGCTGGCTGGTGGCGACGAACGGCTGCAGACCGTAGATGTGCATGATCTCCACCCCCTGGCGCGACGCGGTGGTCGCCCCGGCAATACTCAGCGTCGGAACGCCCATCCAGACGCCGTGGCTGGTTGTCGTGCCACCGGTATACGGGAAGGAGTCCAGCATCAGATCCACTTCATGATGCATGCGCAGGTAGGTTTCGAGATCGGTTGTTTTGCGGAAAATCAGCTGCGACTCCAGCACGCCCAGCGCGCAGAGCTTCTTGCGATAACGGGCAATCATCTCGTCATCGTCCATAAAGCCAATCAGCAGCTTCGCGGTCGGGTTACGCGACATGATCTGCGCCCACAGGGCGAAGACCTCATTGTTCAGTTTCTTCGGACGGTTGAAGCTGCCGTAGGTGAAGTAGCCATTGCTGAGCGCCGGCAGCGGGTTGACCTCCGGGCTGAGTTCGCTCGGGGCAAAGAAGCTGCGCAGCGGCATGTAGAGCAGTTTTTCAGTGTACTGATCGTCCATTTCGCCAGGCTTACCCAGCCCCGGCGTGGTGATGCGATAGTCCATCTGATCCAGGCCTGACGTTCCAGGATAACCAATCCAGGTCATCTGCACCGGCGCAGGTTTAAAGCCAAAGACCGGCAGACGGGTTCCCGTAGTGTGGCCCGACAGGTCGACCAGAATATCAATCTGATCTTCGGCAATCTGCTTCGCCAGCTCCGCGTCGCTGTACTCCGTCGCCATGCGCCAGATAGCTGACGTGCGGGCATAGTGCTCGCTCACCTCATCGGTTTTATCAATGGTGCTGTAGCCGATAAGATCGAAGTGCTCGCGGTTCAGGTTGTCCCAGAACGGCAGGAAGAAATTGCTGACCGGATGGTTACGGAGATCGCCCGAGACAAAGCCAACGCGCAGCTTACGCTGCGGATCTTTGCTGCCCGCATGGTGAATCGCCACCTGCTGGGACTGGCACATCTCGTTCACCTGGCGGCCATATTTCTGATGGACAGAAAACAGGTCGGCGGGCGACAAACTGACATCATGGCTCAGGACAAACAGCAGGCTGGTGAAGGTGTTTAAATCATCGCCTTTCAGCGACAGGGATTTCTCAAGGAAATAGCGCGCATCGGGTATTTTTTGGTTATCGCTGAGGATAATCCCCATGATACTCAGGAAATACGGCACGTCCGCTGCCAGACGGATCGCCTGCCGCGCACACTTCTCGGCAACCGCCATCTCGCGTCGGGAATGGAACAGGCACGCCAGCAGGTTCCAGCAGTTCGCGTTTTGATCGTCAATACGCAACAAGGCCCGCAGCAGCTTGCGCGCTTCGAGCAGCTCGTCGATTTTAAACAGCGCCGTCGCCAGATCGTAATAGCTATCCCAGTGCATGGAATAGTGTCCCAGCAGGCGGCTACTGATGAGCAGCGACGGTTGCCACTGCTCCATCAGCAGGCTGGAGCGGGCCTGACAGCGCAGCAAATGCACGTTGTCCGGGTCGTCTTTGAGTAAATCCGCCACCCGGTCGCGGGCTTGTTTATGCCGCCCCTGCTGGATCAGGGCATTGACCTCATCGTACAGGCTATCGTACTGCTCATCGCTGCCGACGGGGGTCTGCTGCAGATCCGGCGTGAGGGAAAATCCGCCGTATTTACGCTCGCAGCTGAACATCAGCAGGCCGATATAGACCTGTTTGATCACCGCCAGATCGTCAGATTTCATGAATTCTTGCAGGGCGTTGCGCCAGGCGGCGATCGAGCCGGTTAACAGCCCTTTATCCCGCAGCGCGCAAAAGCGCGGCCAGTTGGCTGCGCCCCACCACTGCTGCGCATCCGTCGCAAACGACCACTCTTCAAGGCTGAGCGTGACGGGCTGGCCCCAGTAGTTTTGCAGCGTGATATCGCGATTATCGGCGAACGCGGCCTCGGAGACAGGGACGATGGGACGCAAAACGTCGTTGGTCGCCAGGTTATACGCGGACGGTACGGCGGAGATCATCAGCCCGCTGATGGCGTTTGACAGCAGATCCTGCAGGGATGAAACCAGATCAGCGCGATGATCGCGGGTGGTCTCTTCCGGGAAACGGCAGTGGAAAAGCAGCTGCTCGAAGCTCAGGCTTAACGGCCAGACTTCGGACAGCACATCGAGGATCTGCAGCGTGGTTTTATTGTCTGTTCTGAGCGGCGTGCCGTCCTGGCCGATATGCCCGTTGGCCATCACCCCGCTGCCGTTGGTCTGGCGCTTGAAGCAGCCCCCCCAGTGCAGATGTTCGATGGATTCGAGGTCTGGCTCCTCGGCAAAAGAGACCGTCGTCGGGTGGATCAGCAGGCTGAAACGCTCGCTCCGGCCGGTGGCAAAATCGAGATACTGCTGGCTGTTGGCGCGCGTGCTGCCGCGGCTGATCAGGCCATGCATCTGCGCCACTTTGGTGCCGTAGAAGCTCGCCGTCTCGCTCTGCGGAACGGCGTCGCCGAGATAGCTCAGGCCAGCATCAGCGATAACCTGCTGAAAATCGACAAAGTAGTCGCCCTGATGGCTGTGACTGAGATAGCGCAATGCCAGCGTCAGATCGTTGCTTTTTTCTGCGCGGGTGACCTGATCTTTTAAGCTGCCTTCCGGCAGGGTCATCGCCAGATAGCTGAGCATCCCGCGCGCGGAGTCGATCTGCGCGTCGATATCCGCTGCGTTTCCGGCGTGAAAACTGAGCGCATCCTGTAAGGTTTTGCTCTCCTGCGCGCCAGGTAACACCGGCCAGTGAAGGGCAATCACCCCCTGGGATGAAAGGTGTGACTGGCACCAGGAGAGCAGCGCGATACGCTCGTCGCCGCCCATCAGCGAGAAGAGTCCTCGCAGCACGATGTAGTCGAACTCCCCTAAATCGGAAGCGAGCAGATCCGCCAGCCCGGCATGGTGGAGCTCAAGGTTGGTCAGCGAAAATTGCGCAATCTTTGCCTGGCCGAGGACGATCTCTTCTTCATGGACATCAACACCGATCGCCACACTCTCTGGCCAGGCCAGCGCGTTCGCCACCAGCCCTTCCCCATCACCACAGCCCAGCTCCAGAATTCGCGCCTGGTCGGGCGTGACGCTCGAAGCATGATAGAGCGAGGCCGCTGCATGAAGAGCGACGGGAGTCTGGCTGATAGCAGAGTAAACGCGTGTCACGATAAGCTTATCCAAATGAGAAAATTAAAACGTTCCTTGCCGGAGCATCACGCGTCAGGCAGATATTTGCTGCACAGCTGCTTTTTGTAATCCTGATAGCGCCCCGCCGCATTTTTGCTGGTGGTCACCACCCAGCTAAAAGCGTTATCGGAGTGCTTAATGTCGATCAGTTCCGCCGTCGGCTCGCGGCCAATGCTCATTTGCTCAACGGGCGTTAAGGCATCGACGGAGAATGAGAGCGCAATTTGATCGAGGAACCACTCGGCCTTCTCGCTTGCCAGGTTGACGTCGATAAAGTGGCCGACAGCGGCGAAGTATTTTTTCGAGATCGCGCCGCCGCGGGTATAGACGAATCCGGCCGGGATCTGCTCCCACAGGGGCAGACCGTCGTGGTGCGAGACGATCAGTTCGTTATCCTGGTAGCGCGCTTTCACTTCAGCCCAGGATTTTCTCACCAGGCAGTCGGCATCCAGGACCATGATCGGCCCGTTAATTTTCTCAAGCGCGTGGCTCAGGAAGATAAAGCGGCGGCAGGCGTAGTGCACATTCACGGCCTGGACCGCGGCAAAGTATTCGCTGCTGAGCGACAGATTCAGCCCCGGCAGCGTCTTACCCAGCCCCTGCAGATGCGAAATCATCTCCGCATCGCAGTTATAGATATGGAAATGGACGTTCAGATCGCTGCCGTTAGTCTCATAAATCGAGAGCAGCAGCGCGACGGCGTGCTGATAGTAGTAACCCTTGTCACAGGCCACCATCACCGTGGTTTTACCGTTATCTTCTGGGGCGATAAGCCATTCGTAGCGCGACGCATCGAGCTTCGGCGCGGGTAAACTCAGCGGGCGGAAGTCGATAAATGAATCCGGGAAACCGCCGAGCTTATAGATGCTGCACACCACCATGATCAGCGTCATGCGATCTTCGCCAATCAGGTCGGCATTCGCCGTGAGCTGCTGAACAATCACCAGCGCCTGGTTGTAATCCTCTTCCATCAGACAGATGAGCAGCAGGATTTTCAGCACGCTCGGGATTTCGCTGAGTGTTGAAAGGTTGTTGGTGATCAGGAACAGCACCGAGTCAATTTCGTTGACGCGGAACAGGATCTGAATGGAGGCGACCAGGAAATGGACACTGTTTGAAAGCTGCATCGCCTCAACGACCTGGCTTGTGATCAGCGCGATGGTTTCGGCTGACAGTGGCACTTGCTGCCCGTCCGAGCGGCTATCAAAGGCGCCGTTCGCCAGCGCGACCGCGCTCATCATCAGCTTGATAGCGCGATCCTGATCGGGATCTAACTCGGTTTCCGCCGCGTTCAGCATGCCTTCCAGCGAACGAAGATCGGCGTTGGCGTAGTTGAGGATCTCCACCACGATATGGGCTGGCAGGGCATCGGCTTCAGGCAGATAGATTTCACGGGTGAATACATCCCGATAATATTGGTGCATGGCTCTGGTGCGAGCGTAAGTTGTCATAGTGATGTATTAACCTGTGATAATGCGTTTTTTAACCGATTCTGCAGAGGTTGAAAGGTTATCACTGCGGGGGCAACCATAATGGCGGGAACAAAACCTAAATCAGCGCCTTATTTTCGAGTTTAGAAATGCGCGTCGCTGACGTTATTCATCTTTCAGGGGCAAAAAAAAAGGCTGCTGTTTCCAGCAACCCTTTCTTAAGAATTTTGCGAAATTAACGCAGCAGGGACAGCATCGCCTGAGGAACCTGGTTCGCCTGAGACAGCACAGAAGTACCAGCCTGCTGCAGGATCTGCGAGCGGGACATGTTGGAAACTTCGGTCGCGTAGTCAGCATCCTGGATACGGGACTGTGCCGCAGACAGGTTGTTGATGGAGTTGTTCAGGTTGTTGATGGTAGATTCGAAACGGTTCTGAATCGCACCCATGTTAGAACGTGCGGTATCGATTTTCGCGATAGCGGCGTCAGCAGCAGAGATCACGGTCTGCGCAGAGGAGTTGCCTGCGATAGAGGTGCTCAGGGTGCTGCTCAGGGTACCGGAAGTGGCGTTGATCAGCGCAGAGCTGTCAATTGCGATGGTGTCGTTAGAAGAAACACCTGCGCCAACCTGGATTTTCAGAGCGGTAGAAACAGAGCCGTTCAGCAGGTTTTTGCCGTTGAAGTTCGCGCCGCCAGCGATACGGTCAATTTCAGACAGACGCTGGGTGATTTCCGTGTTGATGGAATCCAGGTCAGTCGTGCCGTTGGTGTCGTTCGCTGCCTGTACGGCCAGTTCACGGATACGCTGTAAGTTGGTGTTGATCTCGTTCAGGTTACCTTCCGCGGTCTGCACCAGGGAGATACCGTCGTTGGCGTTACGCGCCGCCTGAGTCATGCCTTTAACCTGAGAGGTCATACGGTTAGCAATCGCCTGACCAGCAGCATCGTCTTTAGAGCTGTTGATACGCAGACCAGAAGAAAGACGCTCGATGGCGGTGCCCAGAGAAGACTGAGATTTGTTCAGGTTGTTCTGAGTCGTCAGGGACAACAGGTTGGTATTGATAACTGCCATGATTAAATTCCTTAGTTAGGTTTGCAGGGTCGGTGCCTGTCACTTACGGCGTCTCACACCGTTATTACAGTTATCGACGGCATGAACTAAGACTTTAGATATTTTGTAAAAAAAAGATCGAAGTCCCGCAGACCTAAAAAAGGGCTGCTGTTTCCAGCAACCCCTTTGTTCTTTCTGCGAAATTAACGCAGCAGGGACAGCATCGCCTGAGGAACCTGGTTCGCCTGAGACAGGACAGAAGTACCAGCCTGCTGCAGGATCTGCGAGCGGGACATGTTGGACACTTCGGTCGCGTAGTCAGCATCCTGTACGCGGGACTGTGCGGCAGACAGGTTGTTGATGGAGTTATTCAGGTTATTGATGGTTGATTCGAAACGGTTCTGAATCGCACCCATGTTAGAACGTGCGGTATCGATTTTCGCGATAGCGGCGTCAGCGGCAGAGATCACGGTCTGTGCTGAGGCGTTGTTGCTGATCGCCGTGCTCAGAGTGGAGCTCAGGGTACCGGAAGTGGCGTTGATCAGCGCAGTGCTGTCAATCGCGATGGTATCGTTAGAAGAAACACCCGCACCTACCTGAATTTTCAGGGAAGTAGACACAGAACCGTTCAGCAGGTTTTTGCCGTTGAAGTTCGCGCCGCCAGCGATACGGTCAATTTCAGACAGACGCTGGGTGATTTCCGTGTTGATGGAGTCCAGGTCGGTTGAGCCGTTGGTGTCGTTCGCGGCCTGTACGGCCAGTTCACGGATACGCTGTAAGTTGGTGTTGATCTCGTTCAGGTTACCTTCCGCGGTCTGCACCAGGGAGATACCGTCGTTGGCGTTACGCGCCGCCTGAGTCATACCTTTAACCTGGGAGGTCATACGGTTAGCAATCGCCTGACCCGCTGCATCGTCTTTAGAGCTGTTGATGCGCAGACCAGAAGACAGACGCTCGATAGCGGTACCCAGAGAAGACTGAGATTTGTTCAGGTTGTTCTGAGTGGTCAGGGACAACAGGTTTGTATTGATAACTGCCATGATTAAATTCCTTCAATTTAGTTTTATAAGTCAGTGCCAGGCACTCGCGGCGTCTCTCACCGTTATTAAGATTATCGACGTATTAAGGGAAGACTTTAGATATTTCGCTAAAAATAATTCGCCCTCCTGGGTTTATTTACTTAATAAAAATTAGATTCACCGAACTTATTAATAAATAATATGCAAAAAAAAAGGATTGCTGTTTCCAGCAACCCTTTTGGATATTTCTGCGAAATTAACGCAGCAGAGAGAGCATCGCCTGAGGAACCTGGTTCGCCTGGGACAGAACAGACGTACCGGCCTGCTGCAGGATCTGCGAGCGGGACATGTTAGACACTTCGGTCGCGTAGTCAGCGTCCTGTACGCGGGACTGTGCCGCAGACAGGTTGTTGATGGAGTTATTCAGGTTGTTGATGGTTGATTCGAAACGGTTCTGAATCGCACCCATATTAGAACGTGCGGTATCGATTTTCGCGATAGCGGCGTCAGCTGCGGAAATAACGGTCTGAGCCGTGGAGTTGCCCGCGATAGTGGTGCTCAGGGTGGTGCTCAGAGAACCGGAAGTGGCGTTGATCAGCGCAGTGCTGTCAATTGCGATAGTGTCGTTAGAAGAAACACCTGCACCCACCTGAATTTTCAGGGAGGTAGACACAGAGCCGTTCAGCAGGTTTTTGCCGTTGAAGTTTGCGCCGCCAGCGATACGGTCGATTTCAGACAGACGCTGGGTGATTTCCGTGTTGATGGAGTCCAGGTCAGTCGTGCCGTTGGTGTCGTTCGCGGCCTGCACGGCCAGTTCACGGATACGCTGTAAGTTGGTGTTGATCTCGTTCAGGTTACCTTCCGCGGTCTGCACCAGGGAGATACCGTCGTTGGCGTTACGCGCCGCCTGAGTCATACCTTTAACCTGGGAGGTCATACGGTTAGCAATCGCCTGACCCGCTGCATCGTCTTTAGAGCTGTTGATGCGCAGACCAGAAGACAGACGCTCAATAGCAGTGCCCAGAGAAGACTGTGATTTGTTCAGGTTGTTCTGAGTGGTCAGGGACAACAGGTTGGTATTAATAACTGCCATGATTGAATTCCTTCAAATAAGTTTTAAAAGTCAGTGCCAGGCACCTGCGGTATCGCTCACCGTTATTAAGGTTATCGACGAATAAGGGAAAGACTTTAGCTATTTCACTAAAAATAGATCCGCCCCATCTTTTTATTTCCCTAATAAAAATTAATTTCACCTAAATTAATAAAAAACCGCAGGCAAAAAAAAGGGCTGCTGTTTCCAGCAACCCTTTTCGATATTTTTGCGAAATTAACGCAGCAGGGAGAGCATCGCCTGAGGAACCTGGTTCGCCTGAGACAGCACAGAAGTACCAGCCTGCTGCAGGATCTGCGAGCGGGACATGTTGGACACTTCGGTTGCGTAGTCAGCATCCTGAATACGGGACTGTGCCGCAGACAGGTTGTTGATGGAGTTGTTCAGGTTGTTGATGGTAGATTCGAAACGGTTCTGAATCGCACCCATGTTAGAACGTGCGGTATCGATTTTCGCAATCGCGGCGTCAGCAGCAGAGATCACGGTCTGTGCAGAGGAGTTGCCTGCGATAGAGGTGCTCAGGGTGGAGCTCAGAGTACCGGAAGTGGCGTTGATCAGCGCAGAGCTGTCAATCGCGATGGTGTCGTTAGAAGAAACACCTGCGCCCACCTGGATTTTCAGCGCGGTAGACACAGAGCCGTTCAGCAGGTTTTTGCCGTTGAAGTTCGCGCCGCCAGCGATACGGTCGATTTCAGACAGACGCTGGGTGATTTCCGTGTTGATGGAGTCCAGGTCAGTTGTGCCGTTGGTGTCGTTAGCGGCCTGTACGGCCAGCTCACGGATACGCTGTAAGTTGGTGTTGATCTCGTTCAGGTTACCTTCCGCGGTCTGCACCAGGGAGATACCGTCGTTGGCGTTACGCGCCGCCTGAGTCATGCCTTTAACCTGAGAGGTCATACGGTTTGCAATCGCCTGACCCGCTGCATCGTCTTTAGAGCTGTTGATGCGCAGACCAGAAGACAGACGCTCAATAGCAGTGCCCAGAGAAGACTGAGATTTGTTCAGGTTGTTCTGAGTGGTCAGGGACAGCAGGTTGGTATTAATAACGGCCATGGTTCGATTCCTTTAATGTAGTGTTATGAGTCGGTACCGGTCACTCACGGCAGCTCTCAGCGTTATTAAGGTTATCGACGAACTGGAGAAAGACTTTAGATCTTTCGCTAAAAATAGATCGCTATCAGGGGCGGACTTCTCTGACAAAAATGAGCGGCACTGAGACTGGTGAAAAACGATAAAAAAAGGGCCGCTGTTTCCAGCAACCCTTTCTTAAGAATTCTGCGAAATTAACGCAGCAGGGACAACATCGCCTGAGGAACCTGGTTCGCCTGAGACAGCACAGAAGTACCAGCCTGCTGCAGGATCTGCGAGCGGGACATGTTGGACACTTCGGTCGCGTAGTCAGCATCCTGGATACGAGACTGGGCCGCAGACAGGTTGTTGATAGAGTTGTTCAGGTTGTTGATGGTGGACTCGAAACGGTTCTGAATCGCACCCATGTTAGAACGTGCGGTATCGATCTTCGCGATCGCGGCGTCAGCAGCAGAGATGACGGTCTGTGCAGAGGAGTTGCCCGCGATGGTGGTGCTCAGGGTAGTGCTCAGAGAACCGGAAGTGGCGTTGATCAGCGCAGAGCTGTCGATCGCGATGGTGTCGTTAGAAGAAACACCTGCGCCAACCTGGATTTTCAGCGCGGTAGATACAGAACCGTTCAGCAGGTTTTTGCCGTTGAAGTTTGCGCCACCGGCGATACGGTCAATTTCAGACAGACGCTGGGTGATTTCCGTGTTGATGGAGTCCAGGTCAGTTGTGCCGTTGGTGTCGTTCGCGGCCTGTACGGCCAGCTCACGGATACGCTGTAAGTTGGTGTTGATCTCGTTCAGGTTACCTTCCGCGGTCTGCACCAGGGAGATACCGTCGTTGGCGTTACGTGCCGCCTGAGTCATGCCTTTAACCTGAGAGGTCATACGGTTAGCAATCGCCTGACCAGCAGCATCGTCTTTAGAGCTGTTGATACGCAGACCAGAAGAAAGACGCTCGATAGCGGTGCCCAGAGAAGACTGAGATTTGTTCAGGTTGTTCTGAGTGGTCAGGGACAGCAGGTTGGTATTAATAACGGCCATGGTTCGATTCCTTCAATATAGTGATATGAGTAAGTGCCGGTGACTCACGGCGTCTCTCAGCGTTATGAAGGTTATCGACGGGTCTGAATAAGACTTTAGAACTTAAGTCAGAAAAAATTTAACCCTTTGTATTTAATGTGTTTTAAATCCTGTAAATGCCTCATCATTCTCTTCAGATGTTAATTCAACAGGTGTACTAAGCTAAATTATTAATCCACGCTTAACTCTCTTGCCCTTCCCTTCTTTATACCTCCAGACCGCAATAGAGGCATATGACCGCATCGTTGTGCGTTATTCCGTCGATAATTTTTTTAACTAAAACGTAAACTATCTCCAGAAGTCGCCGATAAGTATCTGAAACTACCATTGGCTAAAGGAAATGAATTAATGGCAAGTACAATCACTACCTCAGGGGCGACGATAACCAGCATGGGGGTCGGCTCTGGACTGGACCTGAGTTCGCTGTACACGAACCTTGAGACAGCGGAAAAAACGAAGCTCAATACCATTACCACGCAGCAGTCTTCCTTTAATGCGCAGCTGAGTGCCTTTAGTAAACTGCAAAGCGCGATGCAGAACCTGAACACCGCGACTGCGGCTCTGGCCAAGAACGATACCTGGAACGCCGCCACCATTGGTTCGACCAATACCGCGTTCAGCGCCACCACCACGGCAGGTGCGGCAGTGGGTTCGTATTCGGTACAGGTTAAAGCGCTGGCTAAAGCACAGGTATTGACCACTGACAGCCAGACCAGCTCCACCGCACAGCTGGGGAGCACCACAGGTACCACGCGTACTCTGACAATTTCTCAGCCAGGCATTGATAAGCCGATCAGCGTAACGCTGGAAGACGGTGACACCAGCCTGAGCGGCATCGCTAACGCGATCAACAAAGCGAATGGCGGCGTCAACGCAACGGTCGTTAAAGCCAAAGACGGTGCGTTTACGCTGATGCTGGCATCAAAAACCACCGGCACCGCGAACGACATGACGGTCTCCGTGACCGGCGATGATGCGCTTCAGAACATCATTGGTTTTGATTCATCCACCCACACCGGTGCCATGAATCAGCAAACGGCTTCGCAAAACGCCAAAGTGGTGGTGAACGACATCGAAATCGAGCGTTCAACCAACACCATCAGCGATGCGCTGCCGGGCGTGACCTTAAGCCTGAAAGCAGAAAGCACCAAGAGTGAAAATCTGGATGTCACCCGCTCTACCGATGCCACCAAAAAAGCGGTAAACGACTGGGTCACCTCCTATAACGCCCTGCAGTCCACCATCGCCACGGTCACCAAGTACGTGAAAGTGGATGCCGGTGCCGATCAGTCCACCAGCAATGGTGCGCTGCTGGGTGACAACACCGTGCGTTCCGTACAGTCACAGCTGCGCAGCCTGCTGACCAACGTACAGGACGGGGCGTTCTCGATTATGGCTCAGCTGGGCGTGACGCAGGATCCAACCGTGGGTGCCGATGGCTCCATGGGCAACCTGAAAGTCGACGACGCCAAACTGACCAAAGTGCTGAGTGAAAGCCCGGATGCCGTACAGGCCTACTTCGTGGGCGACGGTAAAAAGACCGGTCTGGCGACGCAGATGTCGACGGTACTCACCGGGATGCTCAGCACCACAACCGGTAAAGAAGGGATCATCAAGAACGCCACCGACGGGATCAACAGTACGCTGAAGTCTCTGGATCAGCGCTACACCGCGATGGAAGCCAGTATTGATGCCACCATGGCGCGTTATAAAAGTCAGTTCACTAACCTGGACACCATGATGAGCAAGCTGAATAACACCGCCGCTTACCTCACCAAGCAATTTAGTTCTTAGCGGTTAAGGAACGTATATGTATGCACAAAACGGCGCCCGAGCCTATCAGCAGGTCGGGCTGGAGAGCGCGGTTCTGAGCGCAACTCCGCATCAGCTTGTGGTCATGCTTTTCGACGGGGCACTTAGTGCCCTGGTTCGCGCCCGGCTTTTCCTCGAAGAGGGGAAAATTGCCGAGAAAGGTGAAGCCTTATCGAAAGCGATCAACATTATCGATAATGGCTTAAAAGCGGGACTGAACATGGAGGTTGATAGCGAGTTGCCTGGCAACCTCGCTGCACTGTACGACTACATGGTTCGACGTCTGTTACACGCTAACCTGCGTAATGACGTCGAGGCCATTGTCGAGATCGAGGGTATATTAAATAACATTGCGGATGCGTGGAAACAGATAGGCCCGACCGTTTCCTCTCTCCAGGATAAATTTTGATGACGAATCCCAGCACCGCTCTTAACGACTGGCAGGCCCTGCACAGCCTTAGCCTGGCGATGTTAAAACTTGCTCATTCCGGCCAGTGGGATGAGCTCATCGCCCACGAAATCTCCTATGTGCAGTTGGTTGAACGCATCTCGCAGAATTCTATACCATCTGCTCATGCGGCCCAGATTGAACAGGCGCGATACCTGTTAGAGATGGTGCTGAAAAATGAGAAAGAGCTAAAAGAGCTGCTGGCTATCCGCATGGATGAGCTGCGTAATCTCATCGACCAAACGACGAAACAACAGTCCATAACTTCGGCCTATGGCAAGCTTTCCGGAAATATTCTTTATCCAGAAAGTCTGACTCGCGATAACCAACTATGATTTCATCATCCATACTCCAGAAGTCAGCCTAACGGCTTCTGGAGCACGGAAGATGAAAAACCCCACTCTGTTACAATGTTTTCACTGGTATTACCCCACTGGCGGCGAGCTGTGGCGGGAAGTGACGGCGCTGGCCCCCAATCTCAACGAAATCGGCATCAACATGATCTGGCTGCCCCCGGCTTACAAAGGGGCATCGGGCGGGTATTCCGTCGGATATGACTCTTACGATCTGTTCGATCTCGGTGAGTTTGATCAAAAAGGGTCTGTCGCCACCAAATACGGCGATAAAGCGCAGCTGCTGGAGGCTATCAACGCCTTAAAAAGCAATGAGATCGCCGTACTGCTGGACGTGGTAGTGAACCACAAAATGGGCGCGGATGAGAAAGAGTCGATCCGCGTGCAGAGAGTGAATGAGCAGGACCGGACGCAGATTGATGATGAGATCATCGAATGCGAAGCCTGGACCCGCTACACCTTCCCCGTCCGGGGCGGGAAATACTCCGAGTTTATCTGGGATTTCAAATGCTTTAGCGGCATCGACCATATTGAAAACCCCAACGAAGACAGCATTTTCAAAATCGTCAATGATTACACCGGCGACGGCTGGAACGATCAGGTCGACGACGAGATGGGCAATTTCGATTACCTGATGGGCGAAAACATCGATTTTCGCAATCACGCGGTGACGGAGGAGCTGAAATACTGGGCGCGCTGGGTGATGGAGCAAACCCATTGCGACGGTTTTCGTCTCGATGCGGTGAAGCATATTCCGGCCTGGTTCTATAAAGAGTGGATTGAACACGTGCAGGAAGTGGCACCCAAACCGCTATTTATCGTGGCGGAATACTGGTCCCACGAAGTTGATAAACTCCAGCAATACATCGAGCAGGTCGAGGGCAAAACCATGCTCTTCGACGCCCCGCTGCAGATGAAATTCCACGAAGCCTCCCGCCAGGGCCGCGACTACGACATGAGTCAGATCTTCACCGGTACGTTGGTGGAGGCGGATCCGTTCCATGCCGTGACGCTGGTCGCCAACCACGACACCCAGCCCTTGCAGGCGCTGGAAGCACCGGTCGAAGCCTGGTTTAAACCGCTGGCATATGCCCTGATTTTGCTGCGCGAAAACGGCGTGCCGAGCGTGTTCTATCCGGATCTGTTTGGCGCGAGCTATGAAGATACCGGCGGCGACGGGGAAACTTATCCTATCGTGATGCCGGTTATCGAGCAGCTCCACGAGCTGATCCTCGCCCGCCAGCGTTTCGCCCACGGCGTGCAGACGCTGTGGTTCGATCATCCCAACTGTATTGCCTTCAGCCGCAGCGGTACCGATGAAGATCCGGGCTGCGTGGTGGTGATGTCCAACGGGGACGACGGCGAAAAAGTGCTGTGTCTCGGGGAGAATTACGGCAACAAGAGCTGGCGTGATTTTCTCGGCAACCGGGAAGAGAGTGTCACCACGGCCGCCGACGGCGAAGGGACGTTCACCTGCAAAGGCGGGAGCGTGAGTATCTGGGTGATGGAGGAAGTGTTGTAGTTGGGGGGTTGTGCCGGGTGGCGCTGGCGCTTACCCGGCCTACAAAATCGGACCGTAGGCCGGGTAAGGCGTAGCCGCCACCCGGCAAAAAAAACCTTACTTCACCGCACTCTCAAGCGGGTTCTTGCTCAGGTAATCAGCGCACTCCACCGTCGGACGGTCGACGCGCTGCAGTTCCATGCCGTCATATTCCAGCGTGTTGCCATCAAGTTCGAGCGGATAGATATCCAGCTTGCGGGTCACGTTGTAATAACTGTCAGACCGCAGCATGATTTTACCCGGCACCGCCACCACGCGCTGCCACTGACGACAATCCAGGGTATCCCCCTGCTCTGTCACCACCAGCGTCGCAATCGCTTCCGGGCTGACCATTTTGCTTTGCGGTCCGTGAGACTGCCAGTAACCCGCCAGATGAGCAGGGACTGGATGCTTGATGACATCCTGATAATTATCGACCTGCACACAACCGGTTAACGCCAGCAGCGCGCCAACCACAATACTTTTTTTCATCATCTTTCCCGCCTGCGAAGAAAAAAATATTGTGGCATTAAAGCGTTAAAGCTTCCAGCGTAAGATAACAATCGTTAAAGGGACTACACCTGCATGTTCATCACTTCCTGATAAGCCGTCACCAGCTTATTACGCACCTGAATCCCCATCTGCAGAGAAACCGATGATTTTTGCAAATCGGTCATCACATCGTTCAGCGCCACACCGGGTTCGCCGAGGGTGAACTTCTCTGCCTCTGCGCGCGCAGCGTTTTGCGTGTCGCTGATGCGATCGAGCGCGGCGTGCAGCTGCCCTGCAAAGCTGACCGTCGATTGCGTGTCCGCCGAAACGTCCTGATTACGGGCCGTCATCGCCGTTGCCTGCAGCTGGCTGATCACCCCTTCAATGCCTTGTATTGCCATGACTCTCCCCTGGATGGTTTTTTACGAGGACAAGACTAGCACCTTGTCAATGGGATAATGGCGGTAAATAGCGACAAAAAACCAGGTTATTTGACGAATCGAAAATCCGGATTCATCAAATAATAGCTCGGCCATATATATGGAACTTTTGTCGTGTTTGCCGACCCGGGAGTTAGTTTTGTTTCACTACACGAATAACATCATCCACCACGAGCCACGAGGTGCGCTATGACTGCGACAGCATCTGCAGCACCGCAAAACAAATCGCTTGAGTGGATGAACCGCCTGCGTGCGAACCCTAAAATTCCGTTGATCGTAGCCGGCGCTGCCGCTATTGCGATTCTCGTGGCGATGGTCCTGTGGGCGAAAAGCCCGGACTATCGCACCCTTTATAGCAACCTGTCCGATCAGGACGGCGGGGCTATCGTCACCCAACTGACCCAGATGAACATCCCTTACCGCTTTGCGGATAACGGGGTGCTGGAAGTGCCTGCGGATAAAGTCCACGAACTGCGCCTGCGCCTCGCCCAGCAAGGTCTGCCTAAAGGCGGCGCGGTTGGGTTTGAACTGCTGGATCAGGAAAAGTTCGGTATCAGCCAGTTTAGCGAGCAGATCAACTACCAGCGCGCGCTGGAAGGCGAACTGGCCCGCACTATCGAAACGCTTGGCCCGGTGAAAACCGCCCGCGTGCATCTGGCGATGCCAAAACCGTCCCTGTTCGTGCGCGAACAAAAATCGCCGACGGCGTCAGTGACCGTGAATCTAGAACCTGGCCGTGCGCTGGACGAAGGCCAGATCAGCGCGATCACCCACCTGGTCTCCAGCGCCGTTGCTGGCCTGCCGCCGGGTAACGTCACCGTGGTGGATCAGAGCGGTCACCTGCTGACTCAGTCCAACACCAGCAGCCGCGATCTGAATGACGCGCAGCTGAAATATGCGACCGACGTGGAAAGCCGCGTCCAGCGTCGCATCGAAGCGATCCTCGGTCCTATCGTGGGTAACGGCAACGTCCACGCTCAGGTCACCGCACAGATCGACTTTGCGAATAAAGAACAAACCGAAGAGCAGTACAGCCCGAACGGCGATGCGTCTCAGGCGGTTATGCGTTCGCGTCAGCTGAACACCACCGATCAGATCGGCGGACAGAATCCGGGCGGCGTTCCGGGTGCGCTGTCGAACACCCCTGCCCCGGCTAACACTGCGCCGATTTCGACGCCTCCGGCGAATCAGCAGAACGGCCAGCAGAATGCGGCGCAGACCACCTCGACGGCGGCGGCAAACACCGGTCCACGCAACTCGAGCCGTAACGAGACCACGAACTACGAAGTGGATCGCACCATCCGTCACACCAAGATGAACGTGGGCGACGTGCAGCGTCTCTCCGTTGCCGTGGTCGTGAACTACAAAACGCTGCCGGACGGAAAACCGCTGCCGCTGACCACCGATCAGATGAAGCAGATCGAAGACCTGACCCGTGAAGCGATGGGCTACTCCGAAAAACGCGGTGACACCCTGAACGTGGTCAACTCTCCGTTCACCGTCACTGACGAATCCGGTGGTGAGCTGCCATTCTGGCAACAGCAGTCGTTCATCGACCAGCTGATGTCCGCAGGCCGCTGGTTACTGGTCTTGATTGTTGCCTGGATTATCTGGCGTAAAGCCATCCGTCCACAGCTTAACCGCCGTGCGGAAGTGCTGAAAGCTGAACAAGAGAACATGAGCGTTCGTCAGGAAACTCAGGAAGCCGTTGAAGTTCGCCTGAGCCGTGACGAACAGCTGCAGCAACGCCGCGCCAACCAGCGCATGGGCGCTGAGGTCATGAGCCAGCGTATTCGCGAAATGTCTGATAACGATCCACGCGTCGTCGCGCTGGTGATCCGCCAGTGGATGGGTAACGAAGATGAGTAACCTTAGCGGTAAAGATAAAAGCGTCATCCTGCTGATGACCATCGGTGAAGATCGTGCGGCGGAGGTGTTCAAACACCTCTCCCAGCGCGAAGTTCAGATCCTCAGTGCGGCGATGGCGAACGTGCGTCAGATCTCCAACCAGCAGCTGACGGAAGTGCTGGCCGAGTTTGAGCAGGAAGCGGAACAGTTCGCGGCGCTGAACGTCAACGCCAACGACTACCTGCGTTCGGTCCTGGTCAAAGCCCTGGGCGAAGAGCGTGCTGCCAGCCTGCTGGAAGATATTCTGGAAACACGCGATACCGCCAGCGGCATCGAAACGCTCAACTTTATGGAGCCGCAGAGTGCCGCGGACCTTATTCGCGACGAGCACCCACAGATCATCGCCACCATCCTGGTGCACCTCAAACGCAGCCAGGCGGCAGATATTCTGGCGCTGTTCGACGAACGTCTGCGTCACGACGTGATGCTGCGTATCGCCACCTTCGGCGGCGTCCAGCCGGCGGCGCTGGCGGAGCTGACCGAAGTGCTGAACGGCCTGCTCGACGGCCAGAACCTCAAGCGCAGCAAAATGGGCGGCGTGAGAACCGCAGCCGAAATTATCAACCTGATGAAATCCCAGCAGGAAGAGGCCGTTATGTCGGCGGTGCGCGAGTTCGACGGCGAGCTGGCACAAAAAATTATCGACGAGATGTTCCTGTTCGAAAACCTGGTCGAAGTCGACGATCGCAGCGTCCAGCGCCTGCTCCAGGAAGTGGATTCCGAATCCCTGCTTATCGCCCTCAAGGGGGCCGAGCAGCCGCTGCGCGAGAAATTCCTGCGCAACATGTCTCAGCGTGCGGCGGATATCCTGCGCGACGACCTTGCCAACCGTGGCCCGGTTCGTCTGTCTCAGGTGGAAAACGAACAGAAAGCGATCCTGCTTATCGTACGTCGTCTGGCCGAAACCGGCGAGATGGTGATTGGCGGCGGAGACGATGCGTATGTCTAAGGAGTTGCCGTGGAAGCGCTGGACTCCTGACGATCTGGCCCCGCCGATGGCGGAGTTTATGCCTGCCCTGCTGCCCTCCTCCTCCAGCGAAGAGAGCGCAGACGAAGATGTACCAGAGCTGAGCGAAGAAGAGCAGCGCGCGCAGATGTTGGCGCATCTGCAAATGCAGGCGCATGAGCAAGGCTATAACGCGGGCATGAATGAAGGTCGCCAGCTTGGCCATCAGCAGGGTTACGAGGAAGGCAAAGCCCAGGGCCTTGAGAAAGGGCTGGAGGAGTCACGCCAGCAGCAGGCCCCGGTCCATGCGCGGATGCAGCAGCTGGTGAGCGAGTTCCAGAACACGCTCGATGCGCTCGACAGCGTCATCGCCTCGCGCCTGATGCAGATGGCGCTCGAAGCGGCACGCCAGGTGATTGGTCATACGCCGGTGGTGGATAACTCGGCGCTGATTAAACAGATTCAGGGCTTGCTGCAACAAGAACCTTTGTTCAGCGGCAAACCGCAGCTGCGCGTCCATCCGGACGATCTGCAGCGCGTCGAAGAGATGCTGGGCGCCACGCTGAGCCTGCACGGCTGGCGTCTGCGCGGCGATCCGTCGCTTCATCACGGCGGGTGTAAAGTCTCCGCCGATGAGGGCGATCTGGACGCCAGCGTCGCCACGCGCTGGCAGGAACTGTGCCGCCTGGCCGCACCGGGAGTTGTCTGATGACCGCCCGTCTGACGCGCTGGCTGAACACGCTCGACAACTTTGAAACGAAGATGGCGCAACTGCCATCTGTTCGTCGTTATGGCCGTCTGACCCGTGCCACCGGGCTGGTGCTGGAAGCCACCGGCTTACAGCTGCCGCTCGGCGCAACCTGCGTGATTGAACGCCAGGACCAGAACGAAACGCGCGAAGTCGAAAGCGAAGTCGTCGGCTTCAACGGCCAGCGCCTGTTTTTGATGCCCCTCGAAGAGGTGGAAGGCATTCTCCCCGGCGCGCGTGTGTACGCGAAAAACAACTCCGGCGACGGGCTGCACAGCGGTAAGCAATTACCCCTCGGTCCGGCGCTGTTAGGCCGTGTCCTCGACGGTGCAGGGAAACCGCTCGACGGACTGCCCGCACCGGACACCACCGAAACCGGGGCGCTGATCACTCAGCCGTTTAACCCGCTGCAACGTACCGCCATCGAACACGTGCTGGATACGGGCGTGCGCCCAATCAACGCCCTGCTGACCGTCGGTCGCGGGCAGCGTATGGGCCTGTTCGCCGGTTCCGGTGTCGGTAAATCGGTACTGCTCGGGATGATGGCGCGTTACACCGAAGCCGACGTGATTGTCGTGGGGCTGATCGGCGAACGTGGCCGCGAAGTTAAAGATTTTATCGAGAACATTCTCGGGGCCGATGGCCGCGCGCGTTCGGTGGTGATCGCCGCTCCGGCGGATGTCTCCCCGCTGCTGCGTATGCAGGGTGCGGCCTATGCGACCCGTATTGCCGAAGATTTTCGCGATCGCGGCCAGCACGTGCTGCTGATTATGGACTCCCTGACCCGCTACGCGATGGCCCAGCGTGAAATCGCGCTGGCGATCGGCGAACCCCCGGCGACCAAAGGCTATCCGCCGTCGGTGTTTGCCAAACTGCCTGCGCTGGTTGAACGCGCAGGGAACGGGGTGAGCGGCGGCGGTTCGGTCACCGCGTTTTATACGGTCCTGACCGAAGGCGATGACCAGCAGGACCCGATTGCCGACTCGGCGCGTGCGATCCTCGACGGTCACATTGTGCTTTCCCGTCATCTGGCGGAAGCGGGCCACTATCCGGCGATCGACATTGAAGCCTCAATCAGCCGTGCGATGACCGCGCTGATTAGCGAAAAACATTACGCCCGCGTGCGTAACTTTAAACAACTGCTTTCCAGCTTCCAGCGTAACCGCGATCTGGTGAGCGTCGGGGCCTATGCCAAAGGCAGCGACCCGATGCTCGACAAGGCGATTGCGCTTTGGCCTCAGCTGGAGGCGTTCTTGCAACAAGGTATTTTTGAACGTGCCGACTGGGAAGATTCTCTCCAGGCTTTGGATCTGATATTCCCGCAGGTGTAACACAGGTGGAGGGCGAAGATCATGGCGCAACATGGCGCATTAGCGACGCTAAAAGATCTGGCTGAAAAAGAAGTTGATGATGCCGCACTGCAGCTTGGCGCAATGCGACGCGGATATCAGCAGGCTGAAGAACAGTTGACGATGTTAATCGACTATCAGCACGAATATCGCACCAACCTCAATACCGATATGTCACAGGGCATTGGCAGCCAGCGCTGGATTAACTATCAGCAGTTTATTCAGACGCTGGAAAAGGCGATCGAACAGCATCGCCAGCAGCTGACCCAGTGGGACCAGAAAGTCGATAAGGCACTCAATTTCTGGCGAGAAAAGAAGCAGCGACTTCAGGCCTGGACTACGCTTCAGGATCGACAGACCGCCGCGACCCTGCTTGCCGAAAACCGCCTCGATCAGAAGAAAATGGATGAGTTTGCCCAGCGCGCATCAATGAGGAAAACGGAATGATCACACTGCAACAACTGCTGATGACCGACCCTGACCTGTCCGGCGGCACGCAGACGGGTAAAGGCGCCGAGGGCGCACAAGATTTTCTCTCCCTGCTGGCGGGTGCCTTAACGGACACCGCAGGCCAGGGCCAGGGCAAAGACGCCCCGCTGACGCTGGCGTCCCTGAAAGCTGCCACCAGCAAGCTGTCGAAAGAGGCGATCCTGAAGGACGGCGATAGCACCCTTCAGACCAAACTCGCCTCTCTGCTGGCGCGTCAGGATCAGATCGCCGCCGACGGTGCCGCGAAAACCGCACCGCTGGAAGGTCTGGTGGGGGGCCTGCTGCCTGCCACCCACGGCGATGCGCTGAAAGCCCTGACCGGCCAGGCGCAAAAAGAAGAGACTAAAACTGACCTGAACGATGAAGAGCTCGCCGGGCTGAGCGCCCTGATGGCGATGCTGCCGCACCAGCAGACGGCGACGGCGGCCATCTCGCCATCGACCACCGCCGGTGAGATCGCGACACAGCCTGCGGGCGTCGCCTCCTCTTCATCACGCAATGCGATGTTGAATGCCGATGTTGCCATCAACAGCAAAGTGCAGGCCAATACCGGGGATGCCGAGCGCTCCACCCTGTCGGCCAGCGTCCAGCCGTTAACGCCGGTGGCGGAAGCGGTCGCCGCGAAGCATGAAGCGATCAGCGCCGCCTCTTCGACGACATCGAGCGCAACCTTGTCCCCGATTCTGGCGAACAGTATCAGCGCACCGCCCCCTGCCGTTGCGGCACCTGCGGCGGTGATCAGCCAGCCGCTGGGGACACACGAGTGGCAGCAGGCGATTAGCCAGCACGTCACTTTGTATACCAAACAGGGCCAGCAGAGCGCGGAACTGCATTTACACCCGGAAGAACTGGGACAAGTGCAAATTTCGCTTAAACTTGATGATAACCAGGCACAGCTGCAGATGGTTTCCGCCCACGGCAGCGTACGTGCTGCGCTGGAAGCGGCGCTGCCGATGCTACGCACCTCGCTTGCCGAGAATGGCATTCAGCTGGCGCAAAGCACCATCAGCAGTGAAAGCTTCGCAGGCCAACAGCAGCAGTCCTCTCAGCAGCAACAGCAGGCCTCGCGCTCCGGCCAGCAGGGTGGATTTAACGACGAAAGTGAAGAACTGCTGGCAACGCCTGCGGCACTGCAGTCCGCCGCGCGTGGCAACAGCGCCGTAGACATCTTTGCCTAAACGCCAGAGGTAGCGTGATTATCTCCGTCTTTTCCACGCTTTGACCAAAGCAGGACGCGGGATAATCACTGTATTAGCTGTACCGAAACAGGAAGCTCGTATCAGATGACTGACTCCGCTATCACCAAAAAAAGCAAGCGCTCCATTTGGGTGCCGCTGCTGGTGTTAATTACACTCGCCGCATGTGCGACCGCTGGCTATAGTTACTGGCGTTCACAACAAGCGCCGTCAGCCGCTGCCCATGCAGAACCCCCGCCGCCTCCGGCACCGGTCTTTTTCGCACTGGATACCTTCACCGTTAACCTCGGTGATGCGGATCGTGTGCTGTATGTCGGCATTACCCTGCGCCTGAAAGATGACGCAACTCGCACCCGTCTGAGCGAATACCTGCCAGAAGTGCGTAGCCGCCTGTTACTGCTTTTCTCTCGTCAGGACGCCTCCGGGCTTGCCACCGATGACGGGAAGCAAAAGCTGGTCGAGGCCATCAAACAAACGCTGGCAGCGCCACTGGTAGCAGGTCAACCTAAGCAGGAAGTCACTGACGTTCTGTACACAGCTTTCATCCTGCGGTAGAGACATGGGCGATAGTATTCTTTCTCAAGCGGAAATCGATGCGCTGCTCAACGGCGACAGCGAGAAGAGCGATGATCCCGTACCGGGACAGGGTGGCGAATCTGATATTCGCCCCTATGACCCGAATACCCAGCGTCGCGTGGTGCGCGAGCGCCTGCAGGCGCTGGAGATCATCAACGAACGTTTTGCACGTCAGTTCCGTATGGGGCTGTTTAACCTGCTGCGTCGTAGCCCGGACATTACCGTCGGGGCAATCCGCATTCAGCCTTATCATGAGTTTGCCCGCAACCTGCCGGTGCCAACTAACCTTAACCTGATCCACCTGAAACCGCTGCGTGGCACCGGGCTGTTCGTGTTTTCTCCGAGCCTGGTCTTTATCGCCGTGGATAACCTGTTTGGCGGTGACGGTCGCTTCCCGACGAAAGTCGAAGGACGCGAATTTACCCATACTGAACAGCGTGTGATTAACCGCATGCTGAAGCTGGCGCTGGAATCTTACAGCGACGCCTGGAAAGCGATTAACCCGCTGGAAGTGGAGTACGTGCGTTCGGAGATGCAGGTGAAATTCACCAACATCACCACCTCGCCAAACGACATCGTCGTCAATACCCCGTTCCACGTGGAAATCGGCAACCTGACCGGTGAGTTTAATATCTGTCTGCCGTTCAGCATGATTGAGCCGCTGCGCGAAGTGCTGGTGAACCCACCGCTGGAAAACTCACGCCATGAGGATCAGAACTGGCGCGAGAATCTGGTGCGTCAGGTGCAGCATTCACAGCTTGAACTGGTGGCGAGCTTTGCGGATATCCCGCTGCGTTTGTCCCAGATCCTGAAATTACAACCCGGCGATGTGCTGCCGATAGAAAAACCGGACCGCATTATTGCCCATGTGGATGGCGTCCCGGTATTGACCAGCCAGTACGGCACCGTTAACGGTCAATACGCGCTACGCGTTGAGCACTTGATCAATCCGATATTGAATTCGCTGAATGAGGAACAGCCCAAATGAGTGACATGAACAATCCGTCCGATGAAAACAGCGGAGCACTGGACGATCTGTGGGCTGATGCGTTAAACGAGCAACAGGCTACCCCGAGCAAAAGCGCGGCGGAAGCGGTGTTTCAGCAGTTAGGCGGCGGTGACGTCAGCGGTACGCTGCAGGATATCGATCTGATTATGGATATCCCGGTAAAACTGACCGTTGAGCTGGGTCGTACCCGGATGACCATCAAAGAGCTGCTGCGCCTGACGCAGGGTTCCGTGGTGGCGCTGGAAGGTCTGGCCGGTGAGCCGCTGGATATCCTGATCAACGGCTATCTGATTGCCCAGGGAGAAGTGGTGGTCGTGGCCGATAAATACGGCGTGCGTATTACCGACATCATTACCCCGTCCGAACGTATGCGTCGTCTGAGCCGCTAAGTATGAAAACCCAGGCAACAGTATCTCAACCCTCTGCGGTGCCCGGCTCGCCGCTGCTCCAGGTGAGCGGTGCGCTGTTCGGTATTATTGCCTTTATTCTGATTGCCGCGTGGCTGGTCAAACGTTTTGGCCTGGCGGGTAAAACCGCCCTCACGCGCGGTCTGAAAGTGAGCGCCAGTACGTCGCTCGGCCCGCGGGAACGCGTGGTGATTGTTGAAGTAGAAGATGCGCGCCTGGTATTGGGCGTGACTGCAACGCAAATTAATGTGCTGCATAAACTGCCTCCTGCGCCGGAAACCGTGCCAGAGAGTGCAGAGAGTTCAGCGGATTTTCAGTCCGTTATGAAGAGTTTGCTTAAGCGTTCCGGGAGATCCTGATGCGCCGTGTGTTATCCCTTACGCTGGCAGGCCTCTGCCTGTTTGCTCCTGCCGTGCATGCCCAGTTACCCGGTCTGATTTCAACCCCGATGGCGGGCGGCGGCCAGAGCTGGTCTCTGCCGGTTCAGACGCTGGTGTTTATCACCGCCCTGACCTTTATTCCGGCGGTGTTGCTGATGATGACCAGCTTCACCCGCATCATCATCGTCTTTGGTTTGCTGCGAAATGCGCTCGGTACGCCGTCTGCGCCGCCGAACCAGGTGATGCTTGGCTTAGCCCTGTTCCTGACCTTCTTTATTATGTCGCCGGTGATCGACAAGATTTACGCCGACGCCTATCAGCCGTTCAGTGAAGACAAAATCTCGATGCAGGTGGCGCTCGAAAAAGGCGCTCAGCCGCTGCGTGAATTTATGCTGCGTCAGACCCGTGAAGCGGACCTCGCCCTGTTTGCCCGTCTGGCGAATGCCGGCCCGATGCAAGGCCCGGAAGCGGTGCCGATGCGCATTCTGCTGCCTGCGTACGTGACCAGCGAGCTGAAAACCGCGTTCCAGATTGGTTTCACCATTTTTATTCCGTTCCTGATTATCGACCTGGTGATCGCCAGCGTCCTGATGGCGCTCGGGATGATGATGGTGCCCCCCGCCTCCATTGCCCTGCCCTTTAAGATCATGCTCTTTGTGCTGGTCGACGGCTGGCAACTGCTGGTCGGGTCGCTGGCGCAGAGTTTCTACAGTTGAGGCGCGCCCAATGACTCCTGAATCGGTCATGATGATGGGCACGGAGGCGATGAAAATCGCCATCTCCGTTGCCTCTCCTCTTCTGCTGGTGGCCCTGATCACCGGTCTTGTTATCAGTATTTTGCAGGCGGCGACGCAGATTAACGAAATGACCCTGTCGTTCATTCCGAAAATCATCGCTGTGTTTGTCACCATTATCGTTGCCGGGCCGTGGATGCTGAACCTGTTGCTGGACTACATGCGCAACCTGTTTACCAACCTGCCCTACATCATCGGCTGACGGGCTGAATGCTACATTTCACCAGCGATCAGTTCATGGGCTGGCTCGGCCTCTACTTCTGGCCGCTGCTGCGCATCATGGCGCTGATCATGAGCGCGCCCATCTTCAGTGAAAAATCGATCCCCAAACGCGTGAAAATCGGTCTGGGGATGGCGATTACTTTTGTGGTTGCCCCGACGCTCCCGCCCGTTGACGTGCCGATTTTCTCTCCTCAGGCGGTCTGGATGGCGCTGCAGCAGATCCTGATCGGCGTGGCGATTGGCTTTACCATGCAGCTGGCGTTTGCGGCGGTGCGTACCGCCGGTGAACTTATCGGCCTGCAGATGGGGCTCTCTTTCGCCACCTTCATCGATCCGGCGAGCCACCTCAACATGCCGGTGCTGGCGCGTATCATCGATATGCTGGCGATGCTGCTGTTCCTGAGCTTCAACGGTCACCTGTGGCTGATCTCGATGCTGGTGGATACCTTCCACACGCTGCCGATTGGCGGCAACCCGGTCAACAGCAATGCCTTCCTGGCGCTGGTGCGCGCCGCCGGGCTGATTTTCCTCAATGGTCTGATGCTGGCCCTGCCGGTCATCACCCTGCTCCTCACGGTGAACCTGGCGCTGGGACTCCTGAACCGTATGGCGCCGCAGCTGTCGGTATTTGTCATCGGCTTCCCGGTCACCCTGACCGTCGGCCTGATATTGATGGCCCTGTTAATGCCCCTGATCGCCCCCTTCTGCGAACATTTATTTGGCGAATTGTTTACTTTATTGACGGATATTGTTCACGAGCTACCCAGAAATATTAATCCCTGATATTTATATTGTCTCTGTGAGGATATTCCTAAAATAAAACATGAAAAACATCTACCAGGATATATCTGGTGCGGTTTATTTGTTTTTATGCCCCTCACAATACTCAACATTTACTTTACTTTAAGATGATTCCTGGCAAATTATACGTAACTTTACGGGATAGTGAGTCCGCCTGAAAGTCTTTGTTTTGCTCACAGGTTAATAACCGTTTCCATCCCGTATGGCTGTTTATGAGCTCTCAGGCAGATGGTGAATTATCGTTACGCATTGAGTGAGGGTATGCCATGTCAACGATCATTATGGATTTATGCAGTTACACCCGGCTAGGGCTAACCGGGTACCTGGCAAGCAGAGGGGTTAAAAAGCGAGACATCAACGATGTGCATGATGTTGGTGAACTTGAAGCCGCTTGTGATACTTACAAGCCCGGCGTGGTGTTTATTAATGAGGACTGTTTCATTCACGATCCAGCCAACAGTCAGCACATCAAGCAGATCATTAATCAACATCCTAAAACCCTGTTTATTGTTTTTATGGCGATCGCAAATATCCATTTCGATGAATATCTGTTAGTCCGTAAAAACCTATTAATCAGTTCTAAATCAATTAAACCCGAGTCGCTGGATGACATTTTGGGTGATTATTTGAATAAAGAGACAAAGAGTGTAGCGGAGTTTAACATACCCACGCTATCATTAAGCCGCACTGAATCAAGTATGCTGCGAATGTGGATGGCCGGACAGGGCACAATTCAAATTTCCGACCAGATGAACATCAAAGCAAAAACGGTTTCGTCACATAAGGGTAATATTAAAAGGAAAATAAAAACGCATAATAAACAGGTCATCTATCATGTTGTTCGTCTGACGGATAATGTGACCAACGGTATTTTTGTCAATATGCGCTAATTCTTAAACTCTTCACACAATATCAATCTCTGGCCTGGCCAGAGATTTTTCGTTTTAACGGCCGGGTAAGTTCGCCCTCACCCGACGCGCCATTATTCAGATTCCGCTTTTTCCACAAAGATCCCGTCAGAATGACCAATCTCGTTAAAGAACCAGATGCCGAGCGGGTAATCTTCCAGCGACACCAGATACATGATGCCCTCGTTAAACTGTTCCACTGCCAGTACTACGCCTGGGCGGCGCGGTCCGCCGTCCGTCTTGACGGTGACCCGATCGTTGACCTTCATAAAATCCTCCTGTGGTTTTGAGCCAGTGTAGAACAAAACGCAGCAACTGGCAGCGGGTGCACGCGTGAGTGACGCTTTTGTGGGCAGTCTATACTTAACCCTGAAGACGGCGAAATGAGGTACGAGGAATGAAGACCGCGAAAGAGTACAGCGACACCGCGAAACGCGAAGTCAGCGTCGATGTCGATGCCCTGCTGGCCGCGATTAATGAAATCAGCGAAGGCGAAGTGCGCCGCTCGGAGGAAGATCCCACGCGTGTGAGCATCGACGGGCGTGACTATCACACCTACCGCGAGCTGGCCGAGGCGTTTGAGCTGGATATTCATGATTTCAGCATCAGCGAAGTGAACCGTTGAGGCGAAAAAAATCCCGGTCATGGGGATGACCGGGATGAAACTTGCTTATGCAAGAAGCACTTGTAAATTCGTTACACCAGGAAATCTGATGTGGGATTTACCTTATCCCCAATAAAATTGCATGACAAGGATATATTCCTGTCGAAAATGATTTCCGTCACAACCTTCAGTTTTAGTTATGAATCGCGGCCCTTGCCGCATGCGGGTCAGCGGGATCGGTTCCGAAAACGGGAGAGCTTATGCTTACCCGGTTTTAGGATTAATCTCAGGCACACAGGCTTCAGGAGACGCTATGTCCTTACTTAAGGAGACACTGCTGATATTTACCGATCTGGACGGTACGCTGCTGGATATCCACACCTACGACTGGCGACCTGCCGCGCCCTGGCTGGATAAACTACAGGACCATCAGATCCCGGTCATTTTATGCAGCAGTAAAACGGCGGCGGAGACCCTCGAAATCCAGCAGGATCTGGGGCTGGAAGGGTTGCCCTTTATTGCCGAAAACGGGGCGGTGATCCAGCTGGATGTGCGCTGGGACGATCACCCCAACGCCCCGCGCCTGATCAACGGCACGCCGCACAGTGAAATCCGCAGCCTCATCGATCCCATTCGCGAACGCAGCGGGTATAAATTCACCACTTTCGATGACGTCGACGAACGGGTGATCGGCGAATGGACCGGGCTAAACCGCGAGCGTTCGGCACTGGCCCGTCTGCACGAAGCCTCAATCACCCTCATCTGGCGCGACAGCGACGAGCGGATGACGCAGTTTGAATCTGAGCTGGTGCAGCTCGGGTTGAAGTTCGTGCAGGGCGCGCGCTTCTGGCACATTCTGGATGCGCGGGGCGGGAAGGATCAGGCGGTCAACTGGCTGATTGATGAGTACCGCAAACGCGAAGGTTTTGTACCGACAACGATCGGGCTGGGCGACGGACCCAACGACGCCCCCCTGCTCGATAACGTCGATTACGCCGTGGTGGTGAAAGGCATTAACCGCCACGGTATTCAGCTCCAGGAAGATATTCCTGAGCGGGTCTACCACACCACCCAACCGGGACCGGAAGGCTGGCGTGAAGGACTCGATCATTTCTTATCGGCGTCGCGCCACACCACCTGATTTCTCCCCTGCTGTTTCGCCAGGTACAGGCGCGCATCGGCAATGGACTGCAGCTGCTCGAAGTCGGAATTCTCGTTCTCCTCCGTGCTGCTCACGCCCAGCGAGGCGCTGATCCGCGTGGTGGTGCTTTTCCTCACCAGAATCTCTTTGCGGTTGATACAGGCGCGAATGCGCTCCGCCACTTCTGCGGCCTGCCGGGTGGTCGCTCCCGGCAGCACCACGCAGAACTCTTCGCCGCCGACGCGCCCGGCGACGTCGCTGCTGCGCAGGGCGCTGGCGATCAGCCCGGCGGTGTGACACAGCACTTTGTCCCCGGCCTGGTGGCCGAATCTGTCGTTAATGCTTTTGAAATGGTCCAGATCGAGCTGAATCACCGAGAAAGGAATGTTTTGCTCGCGGCACTCTTGCGCCAGGGTTTTGGCCCGATCAAACAGGGCACCACGGTTGTTCAGCCGCGTCAGCGGGTCGTGCCACGCCTGCCACTGGAGAGAGTTTTGCATGCTGGACATGTTGCTGACCATCCGGCGGATCACCAGCCAGGAGATCAACAGCATCGCCGTAAAGAGCGCCCACAGCAGCGCCAGCGCGATGCTGATACTGCCGAAATCCCCGTTTACCCCTTCCTGCAAGGTATGCACGCGCAGCACCACGCCGTCAAAATGGTCGAGTCGCTCCCAGCTGATATAGCGCGAGTTCAGACGAATGCCGCCCTGGGTATCGCTTTCGATGGCATGGGCAATCTGCGCCCGCTCGAGTTCGTCAAACTGATTGACCAGCCCGTCCGGCGGCTCGGAAGTGGTGATCAGATTCAGGCGGCTGTCATACAGCTGATACTCTCCGTCCGTGCGGCGATCGACGGCTTCCGTCAGCAGCTGCTTCATGGTCGGGAGGGTGAAATCCATCGCCAGCACGCCGTACCAGTAGTGATCCTGATAGACCGGCAGGCTGGCGGTGATTACCCTCTCCTCGCGGTCGTCGGACAGGGGTGCCATAAACCAGCGCACGCCGCGCGAGCGGTTTTGCCGCTCGTTCTGCTGGGTAAACCACGGGCGCGTCACCAGGTCGTAGTAACGGGAGACAATCGTGTAATCAAGAGGCGAAGGATCGGTGGAGAGAAAAAATCCGGCGCGCGAGACATAAGAGACGCGCCTCTCCTTGCCGGTTGTCGAGGTGGCGAGACGCAGCAGATACCCCACCTCCAGCGCGGCAGAGAGCTCGTTGCCGATGCGCTGACCGTCGCGCGCCAGCAGCGTGGTACGCTCCACCGTCGCGTCTGAGACGCCGCTTATCGGCAGCGTGCGCTGCTGGTCGACATCAAGCTGCCAGAACGGCTGATTGCGCAGACGGTTAAATTTGGTAACGGCATCCTGCAGCACGCGAAAGCCGAGCGGCGTTTGCAGCGCATCGCCCATGCTATGGCGAAAAAAGAGCAGTTTATCGATGCTGAACTGGAGCTGCCGGTCGAGAGAGCTGGCCACATTTTTCAGGTGATTTTGCTGGCTGGAGATGTAAGCATCTTCCAGCACCACCACTTCGCGCCAGGTGAGGATCGTTGAAAAGATAAGGACAATCACAAAACAGAGATTAACGATTTTCCCGGGCTGGTGACGTAACCGTTCAAGAAAATGCGTTTTGGCTTTATAGACATCGCGCTGCACAGACACTCCCTGCTGAAAACTTGCATCACCCGCACAAAAGCCACGCCCGGCGGTTCCGATATCTTAAGACAAGCACCGCGCTTGAGGATAGTCAACAAAAACGCCCGGACATGCCGGGCGTTGCGTGATTAAGCCGTTTCTCGCCGTTGTCGTCCGTCACCGGGCAGAAGCTCGTCTTCACGAAACGCTTCCCGCTTGATGCCGTACCCGTCGTACCACCGGCACTCCACCATACCGCTGGAATAGCCGGTGACAATCATCGATGGACCACCGTTTTTCGGCTTAACTTCATCACTGACCACAAAGACCATATCCGCCTCCAGTATCAGGGTGAAACTGTTTCAATCTAGACGAGGAATGGCGTTTTTGCGTAGTCGCCGATGGGGCAATTAGTGCGAAACCCCACGCACTTTTTCGATGCCCTTCACCGCCGCAATGACGATGGCCCCGATGATAAAGCCAATCACCAGGTTAGCGACCATCGGCAGTACCGCCGCGACAATGGCGCCGAATCCCGCGCTGAAATGTTCAATGGCGTGATGCAGAACCGGGATGCCGTGTACCACGATCCCACCGCCGACCAGGAACATCGCCAGGGTGCCGATAATCGAGAGGGATTTCATCAGCCACGGGGCCAGCACCAGCAGACCTTTGCCGACCGCCTGCGCCACGGCGTTGGATTTTTTCTCCAGCCAGTAGCCCATGTCGTCAAGCTTCACGATCACGCCCACCAGGCCATACACGCCGACGGTGACCAGAATCGCGATCCCCGAGAGCACCAGCACCTGGTTGAGCAGCGGTGATTCCGACACGATCCCAAGCGTAATCGCCACGATTTCCGCCGAGAGGATAAAGTCCGTGCGGATCGCCCCTTTCACCTTATCGCGCTCGAAGGCCATCGGATCTTTGGCGGCCAGCGCTTCTAAGCGTTGCTGCCGCGCCTGCGGGGTCTCTTCGTCCTTGTGCGAGCCGAAGGAGTGCAGCACTTTTTCAACGCCTTCGTAGCAGAGGAACGCGCCGCCAATCATCAGCAGCGGGGTGATCGCCCACGGGATAAAGGCGCTGATCAGCAGCGCCAGCGGCACCAGGATCACTTTGTTGATAAAGGACCCTTTCGCCACGCTCCACACCACCGGCAGCTCGCGGTTGGCGCGAACGCCCGTCACCTGCTGCGCGTTGAGCGACAAGTCATCTCCCAGCACACCGGCCGTCTTCTTGGCGGCTAGTTTTCCCATCACCGAAATGTCATCCAGCAAGGTGGCAATATCGTCGAGCAATGTTAATAAGCTACTTCCTGCCAAAATCTGATCCTTCTTATTTTGATAATTAAGTGAATAGTATGGAGCAAAAAGCGAAACCCTGAAACAGGCACCGCAAGTCAACAAATAATTCACACCATTGGCACAATTAAAGGACTCGCCAGCCCGATAGTTTTCACGTTTACTATGAGCGACCTTTTTAAATCGCTGTGAGGGATTATGCGTTTCCGGCAATTATTACCCCTTATTGGAGCGCTATTTTCGCTCTACATCATCTGGGGTTCGACCTACTTTGTGATTCGTATCGGCGTGGAGAGTTGGCCACCGCTGATGATGGCGGGCGTGCGTTTCTTCTCTGCCGGTGTACTGCTTTTAGCGTTTCTGCTGATGCGCGGGCATAAACTCCCGCCGCTGCGCCCGATGATGAACGCGGCGCTGATCGGCCTGCTGCTGTTGGCCGTCGGTAACGGCGGCGTGACGGTGGCGGAGCATCAGAACGTGCCGTCCGGTATTGCGGCGGTGGTGGTCGCCACTGTGCCGCTGTTTACCCTCTGCTTTAGCCGACTGTTCGGCATCCGCACCCGCAAGCTGGAGTGGATGGGGATCGGCATTGGTCTGGCGGGGATTATTCTACTTAACAGCGGCGGCAACCTGAGCGGTAATCCGTGGGGCGCGGTGCTGATCCTGATTGGCTCCATGAGCTGGGCCTTTGGCTCGGTGTTGGGTTCAAGAGTGGAGTTACCCTCCGGGATGATGGCTGGTGCCATTGAGATGCTGGCGGCGGGCATTGTATTGCTCATCGTCTCGATCCTCACCGGTGAAAAACTCACGACGATGCCGACGCTCTCCGGTTTCCTGGCTGTCGGTTATCTGGCAATTTTTGGCTCGATTATCGCTATCAACTCGTACATGTTCCTGATCCGCAACGTCAGCCCTGCCGTTGCCACCAGCTACGCCTACGTTAACCCGGTGGTGGCCGTGTTGCTGGGCACCACCTTTGCGGGCGAGGTTTTATCGTCGGTTGAATGGTTGGCGCTGGGAGTGATTATTATGGCGGTGGTGCTGGTGACGCTCGGGAAGTATCTGTTCCCGGCAAAACCGGTGGTTACGGCGTGTGAGGTGGAGAAGCGGTAAACGGGTATATTTTTGGTTTTTCTCCAGCCCTTTCCAGGGGCTGGAGAATAGTCCTTTCACTTCAGATTTTCTTCTCTGTCTCTCTGCTTTGAGTGTGTTTCCGGCTCGTCTCATGAAAAACCTGAGCCATAAAATGATATCGACACGCTTCCATATTGAGATGACACATATCCAGATTCCTTTATGTAACAAAGTATTTTTTATTGTGGAATGCCGTTTTAATTATAGGCGTGAGTGAGTATTCTTTTTGTAAAAACAAATAGTAATTAAAAGGAATTTAATTATGGAAGGACGATCCGAAACAGTTCAGCAGCAGGATACTCTAAACCGATATTTGTTATATTTTCCCCGTAGTAAAGGCGTTATCCCCGATGTTCACTCGTTTACGGGGGAAGAGGCATTAAGTAAACCCTACCGTTATACCATCCGCTTCACCAGCCCGGATCAGAACATTGGCATCAATGCCGTTCTTAACCAGATGGCCGAATTTATTCTGCGCGCCCCGAATCCGAAAGCCACCTGGCACGGGCAGACCCACTGGCTGCCGGTGCGCCAGATTAATGGCACGATCACCAAATTCTCTCGCCTGAAGTCGTCAGGTGACGAAGCGCTGTATGAGTGCGAGCTGGAGCATGAGCTGGCGCTGCTGGACAGAAATTATCGCTCAGCTGTGTACATGAATATGACGATTCCGGAGCTCGTCACGAAGCTGATGAAGGACAGCGGTCATTTTGACGGGTACAACATCGATTTTGACCGGTTGAGTCACAGCTACCCGAGTCGGGAAATGATTATTCAGTGGAAAGAAACCGATCTGCAGTTTATCCGCCGGTTGCTGGCGGAAGTGGGGATCTGGTTCCGCTTTGAAAATCACGACAAGGTTCAGGGCGAAACCGTCGTCATTTTTGGGGATTCTGGTAGCCGCTACATTTTCAGCGACAAACAGATACCGTATGTTCGAAATTCCGGTATGACCAGCTATGACGAATACATTACCGATCTGGAAGAACAGCATGGTCTGATCCCTCAAAACGTACTGGTCCGCACGTACAACTACCGTGATCCACAATCGCCACAAACTGATAAAACCATTGAAACGAGTGATATTCCGGAAGGCGTAACGACAGGCCAGGAATACCACTATGCCGATCACTACCTGGCCGACGGCGATTTTTACGGCGAAGAGGCGGAAACAGCCACGTTTTACGCCCGCCTGCGCTATGAGCGCCTGCTGAACGGGCAAACTGTGCTCGGGGCGACAACCAGCGATCCGGCGCTTCAGCCCGGCATTATGTTTAACCCAACCGGCACTATTCCTGACGGGTTTAAGCCCGGATTTTTGATAACGACGATGGCCATTCGCAGCAGCCGTGCGGAACACTACCGCGCTGTGTTGACGGGGATCCCCTACATCAACGGTTACAGCTTCCGCCCTGAACATCTGCCCCGACCGGTGATTGCCGGGACGGTGCCCGCAAGAGTGGCGGCCATCGGTGGAGATAAGGTTTATGCCGGACTCGATGCGAAAGGCCGCTACCGGGTGAAGTTTGATTTTGACCTTGAAGAAAAAAAAGACGGATTTGAAAGCGCATTGATACGTCTCGGCAGACCGTATGCCGGTGACACCTTTGGTTTTCACTTCCCGCTTCTGGATGGGACTGAGGTGGCCGTTGATTTTGAAGGTGGCGATCCTGACCGCCCGTTTATCGCCCACGTCCTGCATGACGGCCGCCGTACGGATTTGGTCACGAACCGTAACGATACCCGCAACGTTATTCGCACGGCTGCTTTTAACAAAATTCGCCTGGAGGACAAGCGCGGAGAGGAGCATATCAAGATCGCCACGGAGTACGGCAAGAGCCAGGTTAGCGCTGGCCACCTTGTTGACTCGGAGGGAAAACAGCGCGGTGAAGGTGTGGAAGCCAGAACCGACAACCATATGGCGCTACGTGCGGCTAAAGGGATACTGCTTACCACGGAAGCACAGCCACGCGCAGCGGGCAAACAGCTGGATATGACGGCCGCCATTGCGCAGCTGGAAAAAGCGCTGTCGCTGGCGATGACCCTGCAACAAAGCGCGCTAACGGCTGGAGCCAGTAATGTGGAAACCGATCAGCAGAATGCCCTCATCCAGACACTAACTAACCTGACCGGTCCGGGCCTGTTGACCTATGCCGATAAAGGGCAGGCACACGTTACGCCGGACAACCTGCAGCTGTCAGCGGGCAAAGATTTGATCGCCACGGCGGGCAGCGATGCCAGCGTGAACATCGTGAAAAAATTCTCGCTGGCCGTAGGGGAAAAACTCTCACTGTTTGCCCGCAAACTCGGCATTCAGATGATTGCCGGTGCGGGGGATATTACAACGCAGGCGCAGCGCGGCGAAATGCACATGCTGTCTCAGCAGGATTTCACGCTGACGAGTACCGCCGGAAAGATGAACGGCAGCGCTAAAGAGGGGATGCAGTTTGTCTGCGGCGGCGGCGGGATACGTATCAGTCCGAACGGGTTGGTCACGATTTTCTCGCCGACGGGCATCGAGCTGAAAGCACCGAACCTGAAATACGACGGACCGGAGAGTGCGTCGGTACAGTCACCGTCCTTTGAGAAGGGGGCATTTAAACTCCGTTACAAGCTGCACGCAGGTGATGATCCGGAGCAAATTCTGGCAAACAAAAAATTCAGGCTGACCAGTTCGTCCGGACAGGTGGTGGAAGGTGTGACCGACAGCAGCGGTCATTCACCGTTGCTCGATGCTGATGATCTCGACAGTTACAAAATGGAGTTGATGGAATGACGGATACGAAGACAAAACCGTATGCCCCTCGCGTGGTATCTGAAGGGGATATTCCGGTACATAAAAGCCTAGGTGAAACTGCCCAGACCTGCAGCGTGGGAGTGCCGCGCCCTATGCCGGGTATCGTGATTCTGGTACATGGTGTGAACGACGTGGGTGAAGCCTATCAGAATCAAGAAAAGGGCATTCTTCAGGGGCTGGGTAAACGGCTTAATCGGCAGGATTTTTACCCCCACGAATGGAAGGACTACAGAGTTACCGATCCTGGTCGCTCACCCATTATCCCTTTTTTCTGGGGATATAAACCCGTTACGCATGACGACTATCGGGCAGATCAGAAGCGTTATCGGGAAGAAGTAGAAAAGATGAAAGATGCGGCTCACCTGCCGTTTGATACGTATCAGGAAGATAACGCCGATAAAAAAGCCGACCTCGGGAATGACGGATTCAGCACGCTGAAGTACCAGAACGATAACTTCGGTAATGCTCTGGAAGCGAATTTTGCCAAAGGCGGTGGCACATTCGCAAACGCGACAACCAACATCCCCGATATGCTTGGGCCGGGCGCTGGCGGCGCAGCTCTGGGAGCTGCGGGGTTTCTATCATTGCACGCTAACGGCGGCGACTTTACACACCCTATTTTTAATAATCCGCACCGGATCTATCAGTTTTTTGCGGCTCAGCGCCTTGCCGATTTGATTATTCAGATTAGGCAGCCACTGGAAACGAAGGATGATGTTATCAATATTGTGGCGCACAGTCAGGGAACGATCATCACCATGCTTGCAAATATGCTTGTGGTGAAAGCCGGTTTGAAGCCGGTGAACTGCACGATCCTGAATCATTCTCCGTATTCACTGGAATCCCGCAGCGCTGAAAATATTCAGCCCGGCCATCACCAGACAGATAAAGCCCGTCAGGATACATTTAAAAATTTCTGCAGTCTGATGGCCGCACAGTACAAAGGTGGTGTGCTGGATGAAGCCGCTCTGAAGGAAATGGAAGGGGCCTGTACGCTGCGTAAACCGTCTGATAATCCGTTGCGAAAAGACGCCAAATTTTGCCGCGATAATAACGGAAAGGTCTATAACTACTTTTGCCCTAATGATGGTGTCGTGTCTTTGACAAACGTTCAGGGTTTTGGCTGGCGAGGCATCCCCAAAACCATCGCTGCCGGTATCTCAAACTTATATCAGCGAGTTTTTTACCAGCATGGTGAGGTCGGGCTGGCACCGACAGGAACAGAGTTTACGCTGCCGCCTCGTATGACGGGGGATGCGGATTACAGCAGTCTCGCGAATACCAATTATCCCACGTCTGCCTCGGGTGTGATCGTGAACGGTGAAGAACTACCGGAGACGTTTATCTTTGAACTCCAGGGACAGAATAATCACCCCGATAATGATCCGAAAACCAGCGATAAGCCTTACACAGCTAACATCGACCCGGACAGCCCGGATGCCTACATTTCGTATTCTGCAAAAGCCCACACAATCAAACTTACCCAGTCGGCAACTTATGCGGTGAACAGTTACCAACGTATCAGCTGGCGGCCCGGCCACGTTCTTACGCCTGAAGAACTAAAAATAGAAAGCATCGACCGGAAAGTGACGGTGATTCGCGGTGTAGTCACAGGATCAAATGCTTTTCCAAACGTCACGCTGACCTGGCTTCGTTCTCGCGAGGAACTGGAAAAAGAGTGGCGGAAAGCTGATCCGGTTGGGTATAGCCAGCACTCTTCTATCGTCGCCAGTGAATTCGCGCCGTCTCATGCGATGGCGTATGACCTGGCAATCGGTCAATGCCGATCGTTTGACTTTAAAGCGGGTAAATTCTGGGAAGACCTGTTGCACCGAGCGGACTGGCGTGATCCGTTGAATAAAAACCCTGATGCCAAGGAATATTACCGATCAGGAAAACTACCTTTAGATGAAACAAAGCGTTATATGAATAAACCCGACGAGGTATTACCAGAAAATGTGGTTAATCAGTATAACCATGCCACTGAATTCAAACCGTCCCGTGATTTGTCTGTAGGGAACCAGGCCATTACTAACCTCCAATGGGATATGCCTAAAGCTAAAAGCGATGCTGCCTTAGCGAAGAGGGATTAAAGATGAAGGGACTTTATTTAGCGCTTGCAGCACTGTTGGTGGCCGTGAATTGTGAGGCAAAGGAGCCGCCAACGCAGGTGGTTTACCGATTTGATGACCATCGCTCTTTGGAACTGAAGGGCTGGGACTGCGACGGTGAACTCTGGTATACGGACACGCAAAAAGGTATCCATAGTCAGGTATGGAGCCAGTTTTATCGGATATTTACCAAGAAATTCATTCATCCTTCCGAACGCTATATGGCAATTTCGTCGTGGGGGGGAGGATTTACAGTTTCAAAAGATTACGGGAAAACCTGGAGCGGGGCTCACTATTCGCCGGGAGAAAATGAGCCAAATGGTGACAACCGACCACCTTACGATGACATCCTCTCTTTTACTGTCGTTGGCGATCAGGGTTTTTTGCAGACCAAACACCGGCTGTATATGTCGTCAAAGCCGTTTGATGACCCGCGTATTCTCCCCGGTGGTCCGGGGATCCATTACGAACTTGAAGATGGGGTAAAGGGAGATATTCAGTCTGGTTCCGCCGGATGGGCCTGGGGATTGATTTATATGACTAGGCAAGGGTTGAAGGGCACTATTCAGGAGCTTCAAACCAGTTGGAAAGATCTCCCAGACAAAACTCCAGAAGTGAAGGGTTACACCGGCTGGGATCATATGCGCTGTGACATGGACTTAGGGAAATAGGCCATGAGAGGACTATGTATAGGTCTGGCAGCCACCAGTATTTTGCTGGTGGCCGGATGCCAGGCGAAGGCGCCACTAACGCAGGTAGTTTATCGGTTTGATGACCATCGATATCTTGAGCTGAAAGGCTGGGACTGTGAAGGTGAACTCTGGTATACGGACACGCAAAAAGGTATCCACTCTCAGCCATTTTTCCAGTTTTACCGGATATTTCCCAAAAAGTTCGAACATCCATCTCAGCGTTATATCGCTATCCCAAACTGGGAGGTGGATGGGTTTATGGTTTCTAAAGACTATGGGCAAACATGGGAAGGAGTTGGTTTTTCTCCTGGCGAAAATGAGCCAAATGGCGATAACAGGCCACCAAGAGAAGATGCAGTGTCTTTCACAGTCGTTAACGATCAAGCTTTTTTGCAGACCAAACACCGGCTGTATATGTCGTCAAAGCCGTTTGATGACCCGCGTATTCTCCCAGGCGGTCCGGGTATTAAATATCGTTTAGATAGTGGTGAGCCTGATGAAATAACTCCAGAGTATCCTGGGTGGGCCTGGGGGCTGATTTATTTTACCAAAGAAGGTCTGGAGGGGAAGGTAGTTCGTCATGAATCAAACTATCAGGATCTCCCAGACAAAACTCCAGAAGTGAAGGGCTACACCGGCTGGGATCACATGCGTTGTGATATGGATGCAGGACGATAAGGAGATAAAAACGATGAAAGGCGTAATTCGACTGAACGATCCACTGGTGAGCGGTGGAAAAGTGATTAAAGCGTCAGGTGCGGACTTTATGGGTAAACCCGTAGCCCTGAAAAACGATCAGGTGACGTGCCCGGAACATAAAGGGACGTTCCCGATCAATGAATGCCATCCGACCTGGACCATGAACGGCCGGGGGGTTGTGGTGGATGGGTGTCACGCTGCGTGCGGTTGCGAAATCAAAAGCACCCTGCCTGTTGCGGGAGCTGCGTGATGAGAGAGTGGTGGTTATACAAGAAACAGCCTGAACCAGATACTGACGTACCTGTAATGGCTATCATCATTTTATATGTGGCTACGATAGCTTTTTGCCTGCTGATACGGGCTTTTACCTGGCCTGAAAAGGAGCATGTCACCGCTATTTTTCTCGTGCCCTCCTTTTTCCTTCCCGCCTGCCTGCTCTCAGTGTTTGTATTCCTTGGTTTTATGATGAGGGATGCCGATATCCACTATGCTGAAACCCGTAAATTTGTTGCACAAGAGCGGGAAATTAATTTAAAAGCACATGCCCGGCAAAATATGGCTATCGTGGCATGGTCTGCAATCACGCCGCTGGCAGAACCTGCACTGAACATGCTGAAACTGGAAGGCGAGTTTCCACTGGCCCCGAAAACACCGGTAAAAATCCAGTTAGAAGAGATGTTTGATCAAACCCGCAATGAACAAGTGTTTGCCCGTCTTCTGGCCCCGATGGAAGAAAAGCTAAAGGGGTATCACTACCGTAATATTGAAACTTTTGTCTGGGTTCGCGGAAGTGATGATAGCTGTGTTGAAGAACTCAGGCGCTCACTTGAGCGGCTGGGGGTTGAGGATACCAGAATCCGCAAAATTGAGTACAGTGCCGATTGCCCCGATTATGAACTGATCGGGAAACTGGTCAGCATATCGAATGACTACATAGTGAACCGGTTGATTATTATCGTCGATTTGCATGAAGAAGGATGCGAATCGAAGTGTATGGAAAATGCGAGTGCTTTCTTGCTGACTAACCACTATTCCAGGGTCGAAGGTGAAAAACCGGTGTATCTCTATCAGCCAATGTCTGGTGTAACGGATGTTGAAGAGAAAATGCCCATATATCTGGAAGTCGGTTCCGTTAAAACGCCCAAAACGCTCTGGTATACAGGGTTATCCCGTACCGAGAAGTATCCGTTAATGCAGGCTCTGGACCAAAAAGGGCTGGCAGCGGACAGGCTGGATGTGGATGCGTCGCTGGGTGAAAAAAGTGCCGGATATCGGTGGCTTACGTTGGCGTTGGCTGCGGATGCGGTGAAATACGCTCAGGGTGAGCAGTTGGTTGCGACCTCAGAAAAAAACAAATTTGGCATAACAGCGCTCTCTTCCCAGAGAACCACTATTCCGAGCAATCTTACCTGGGGAAACTGGCAGAATCCTGTTTTACCTGCATTCATGGCTGGATTGTTTTTTATATTCTCTATACTGTTTTATTATATAACCTTCTCAGAAGGTAATAGCCATCCATCTATCTGGACACTTCTTGCATATGTTATAGTCCCATTAATTGTTTTTATTTCTATCGGTGTTTCTATTCTTATATTAAAAAGCAACGCAGCCTATAGAGATATGAGGTGTTGATATGAATGAAGCAATTGGAGTCATCGTAAGTCACATATCTTATTATGTTACTTGTCGGTTATTCCCCGAACAGACAGGAAATAGCTTCCAATGTGAATACCGCCATGCCATTGGCGGTTTGCGCCAAGCAGCCACCATCCATGTCCATTTTTTCGCAAATCGGTGATCAGCTCATCATAATTCCGATATTCCTGCCCGTTAGCCTTGTGCACGGAATTTAACAAAAACTTCCTTAGTATCACAATGTTATTGGGAATATCGCCTGCGCGCTGGAAGAGAAATACGTCCACATTAAACGGGCCGAATCCCCGTGGTGTCGATCTGCGCGGTTTGACCACCGCCGCAGATCCACTCTTCCAGCCGCTCAATCAGCGCAGCGTCATCAAGCTTTAACCTGCCCCGCAGCGCACACTCCCAGACAATCAGCACCCGCCAACCCTGCGCCATCAGCGTGGTGATATCCCGCTGGTCGCGCGTCACGTTCTTACCGATTTTTTCCAGCCAGAACTCGGTGCGCGTCGCCGGGACTTTAAACAGATAACAGTCGTGATGGTGCCAGAAACAGCCGTGGGTGAAGATGATGCAGCGATAATCGTCGAGGATAAAATCGGGGCGGCCGGCCAGCGCCGCATCCTGCACGCGAAACGCAAAACCGCTCTGGGTTAGCAGCCCCGCCAGCCGTTTTTCAATTGCGGTGTCACGCGTGCCGATGGCACGCATGTTCTTACTGCGCGTCGCCTTACTGTGCACATCCGTCATTGACGGCCTCGCCCAGACGCAGTTTGACGGCCTGTTTGATCCGCGACTCGAGCAGTTTTGCCACCGCCGCAAAGGCCGGCACCACCACGGAGTTGCCAAACTGGCGATAGGCCTGGGTATCCGACACCGGAATGCGGAAGCGGTAGCCCTGCGGCGATTCGAAGCCCATCAGACGCGCGCACTCGCGCGGCGTTAAGCGGCGCGGGCGATGTTGCTGATTGTTCGGGTCGTCGAAATTCACTTCGCCCAGCGCTTTATCCCAGCCTCTGTCGATCAGGATTTCGGCACCGTCTTTGTAATAGCGGGCCGACAGCGTGCGAGTGACGCTGTGCGGATTAGTCGGGTCGACCATGCCAAACCCGAAGCCGTTGCCCTTCGCCTGATGTTTTTTGGCATAGCGGTAAAGGTATTTCCACAGCACCGGCGTGAGGATAAATTTGGCGTCCACCACCGGTTCGAGCAGCTCGGCAATGGAAGGTCGATGCGCGGGATAGAGCGACGGAATATCGCGCAGCGTGAAGTTGCCCTTCAGGTTCAGATCGCGGCGGAAGCCCACCAGCACAATGCGTTCCCGGTGCTGCGGCAGGAAGTGTTTGCCGTCGATAATCTTGGGATCGTCCGCGCCCATGTCCTGCGAATCCGCCACGTCATAGCCCAGTTCATCGAGCGTTTGCATGATGATGCGGAAGGTTTTCCCGCCGTCGTGGCTTTTGAGGTTTTTGACGTTTTCCAGCACAAAAATTGGCGGTCGACGGGCGTCGATGATCCGCACCACGTCAAAAAACAGCGTGCCCTGCGTATCGCAGGCGAAACCGTGAGCGCGGCCCAGGGCGTTCTTTTTCGACACGCCCGCCAGCGAGAACGGCTGACACGGGAAGCCCGCGAGCAACACATCATGCTGAGGAATGTTTTGTCGGATGTGCTCCGCCGCCTCGTCGTCGCTGACGCCAGGTTTATGGCTCAGGGTGACGTCGCGGATATCTTCGTTGAAATGGTGCGTGTGCGGGTCGCAATACCAGTTGGCTTTGTAGGTGCGCACCGCGTGTTTGTTCCATTCGCTGGTAAACACGCACTGGCCGCCGATGGCCTCAAAACCGTTGCGGATCCCGCCGATACCGGCGAACAGATCGACAAAGCGGAAAGCATAATTGGGATGAATGGCCGGTGGGCGCGGAAGCAGGTTTTGCAGGTAAGTAAATTCCCGCTCACTCAGGCGGTGCCCTGCCCTGTCGCTGGTGACCAGTCGTTTGAGGATCGCCGGGCTCCAGTGGCTTTCACCCTGCGCATTCAGCTCATTGACCAGGGTTTTCGCATCATAGATGGTCAGCAGTTTGCTCAATAACGCCTGCACCGTGGCCGTGGATTTCTCTGCCAGCAGAAGTGCGGGCGCTATCACTGATCGTTTTTCCTGCATACCTTTAACCGGGCAAAAGAGACTGAGGACAGATTACCATAGTTCCGCTTTACACATCGCGCTGGAATCGGCGCAGCGCCTGCGTATCTATCCCGAGACAATCGCCCTGCAGCTCGGCGCTCAATTTCGCCATAAACTGCACTAAAAAGTTGGCGTTGTGACGGGCCAGCTCGCGGCCCATCTCGGTCTGCATGGTCTCCGGAAGGCGCAGCAGTTTGGTCTGGAAATGGTCGAGGGCAAACTGTTTGTCGTTTAAGTCGCGCGCATCGGCAAAGGGATCGTTGGCATCGAACAGCGCCACACCCAGTGAACCCGATACGGCGAAGACGCGCGCCAGACCGATCGCGCCGAGGGCCTCTAGCCGGTCCGCGTCCTGTACAATTTTGGCCTCAAGAGTTTGCGGCGCGATTCCCGCGCTGAAGCTGTGCGCTTCGATGGCGTGTTCAACCGCAGGAATGCTTGCGTCGGGGAAATCCGGGAAATCGTCCGTGAGGATCAGCCGGGTTTTGCGCGCCGCCAGCTTTGAAGACTGGCTGCGTTGGTGATGATTTTTAGGCAGGCTGACGATGTCATGGAAATAACAGGCCGTGAGGACCACCAGCGCGTCGACGGGTTGCCCGTCTATCATGCGCTGCGCGGTCATCCACACGCGGCGGAAATGTGAAATGTCATGCGCCGCGTCATCGGTTTCGTGATGTTCCATTAACCAGGCTTCGAAGCGTTGCGGCCAGTGAGCAAGTTCCATGATCTCTCCTTTACGAAACGCTCACCTTAACAACTTTCCGCAGGCCAATCACTCGTTGTTGTCGCGCGGGCGCGTGTACCAGGCGATAGCGCCCAGAATGCCGCCCACCGAGCCCAGCACCAGGAACCCGAGAAACGCCCCGAGCCACTTCCCGCTAGTCGATCCTAAATCGCCCTCGACGACCATATTCGGCACGGAGGGAATTTTGCTGACCACCCACAGATAGCGGAGCATCGCCCAGACAAAGTATCCGCAAAATGTGTAAAACGCCCACAGGGCGAGTTTGCCTCCCAGGCCACGCGAGTTGTTCTGTTCCATGTTTAACCTTTACTGCCGCGGTAATGGCGTTACCGCTCTCACATTGCGAGTCCAAAAGTGTGAATAAAGTCACATTTTGGCACTCTTTGCGTCGTCATGCGATGGTAAAGGTCGAGGGATTTATCTTAAGTTGATCGGACGCAAGTAAAAATCAGAATCTCAAAAACACCAAAGGCCGCATCTGCGGCCTTTTTGTTCACGAGCTCAAGCGGTTACGGCGCTTCCTGCAACGCCACGCGAATAAACCCGTTATTCTGCTCCAGCAATTCACGCGCCTGCCAGGCGTCCAGACCGGTCATCACCATCAGCACGGCGGTTTTGCAGTGGTGGTTGCAGCTTTCCAGCGCCGCTTTGGCAACCGTGCGCGTGCAGCCCCCCGCCTCCATCACAATCGCGATCTGCCGTTCGGCCCACTTGATGCTTTTCGCTTCAAGATCCACACGCATATTGCTGTAAACCCGCCCGGTGCGAACGGCGAGTCCCGTCGCAATCATATTGAGGATCAGTTTTTGCGCCATGCCCGCTTTGGCGTTGTTAAAGCCCGCCACCACATCTGGTCCGGTTTGTGGCGCGATAATCATGCTCGCCAGCTGCGCAGCTTCGCTCTGTTCATCGCTGGTGATGATGGCAACCGGCGAACTCAGGGACCAGGCGTGGCGCATCGCTCCCCAGACCCACGGCGTTTTGCCGCTGACGGAGAGCGCGAGCATCATGTCGTGCTCGCCAAAATTCATGGCCTGCAGATCGGCCACCCCGCGATCGTAATTTCCCGCGCCGTCTCCGGCATCAAGGCCAATGACCGGATGTTTGCCCGGGGCGTACTCCAGCGCCGCATGCAGCGCGGCGCGACCGGACGGCCCGGCGCCGACAATAAACAGCCGTCCGCCGTGGCTCAGAGTGGCCGCGGCGTTATCCACCACGCGGGCGATGACAGGTAAAAAGGGAGTGATGGAGTCGGTAATGCATTTATCATCCTGATGAATCACATTCAGCATGTCCAGGGTCGACAACCTGTCGATATCCGCCGTATCCGCGTGGCGTCTCTCCGTGACCAAACCGTTCAGCTTAACGCTCATAAACTGCCTCCTTGTTATGAATTCCCCCACACTATAAAGTGTTTTATATGGATGACCTGCGAGGGGGGTCACGAAAAGAGCAGCATTCGTCAGCTTTTACATCGCTTTAAGAAAGCGCCGTCATCAGCGATAATTACCCCTTTCTAATTATCCACGGGGTTTCGATGAGCGATTTGCAGCCTTTAGCCACGACGCGCAAGCGCCCGATGAAACTCAACACACTGGTCACCCTGATGGTGTGCGGCGTGATGGGGTCGGTGTTACTGGTGATTTTTGCGCTCTATTTTGTGCAGGTCACCCGCGCCACGCGCGACGGCGTGAAAGATACCGCCCTGGCGATTGCCCGTACGCTTGCCGACAGCCCCGATGTCAAACGCGGCTTACAGCACTCTCCTGAAAACAGCCCGATTCAGTCCGTCGCCGATGCCGTCACCCGCCGCAACGACCTGCTCTTCGCCGTCGTCACCAATATGCAGGGCGTGCGCTACTCTCACCCGAATAACACCCTGCTCGGCAAACGCTTTATCGGGGAAGACATCAGACCGGCGCTGGAAGGGAAGGAAAATGTGGCGGTCAACCACGGCGTACTGGCCGAAGCCTTACGCGTGTTTACCCCAGTTTATAATGATCTGCACCAGCAGATTGGGGTGGTCGCGATTGGGATTTCGCTTAACAAAGTGGATGAACAGATCAGCCGCAGCCGCTGGGGCGCTATCTGGGCGATACTCTTCAGCGCCCTGATGGGCACGCTGGGGACCTGGGGGCTGGTGCATCTTCTGAAGCGGATTTTGTTCGGGCTGGAGCCCTATGAAATCTCCACCCTCTTTGAACAGCGTCAGGCGATGCTGCAATCCCTGAAAGAAGGCGTCATTGCCGTCGACAGCGAGGGGCGCGTCACGATGATTAACCACGCCGCCCGCCAGATCCTCCTCCTGCCGGCGGGCAACACGGACGAGCCACGCCATATGCCGATGCTGGCTTCTTTGCGGCGCGTCTCGCAAACCGGCAAAGCCTTGCAGGATCAGGAGATCGACTGCAACGGGCGTCTGCTGCTGTGCAACACCTTCCCGGTCAGAAGCCAGAGCGCGGTCATTGGTGCGATCAGCACCTTCCGCGACAAAACCGAAGTGCGGGAATTGATGCAGCGAATGGATGGCATGGTGAGCTATGTCGACGCCCTGCGCACTCACTCCCATGAATTTATGAATAAGCTGCATGTGATCCTCGGTCTGCTGCACATGAAGCGCTATGACAAGCTCGAGGAGTATGTCATTCAGACCGCGCAGAATTATCAGACCGATATCGGCGCGATTCAGCATAAAATTAAATCACCGGTGATCGCCGGGTTCCTGCTCGGCAAAATCAACCGCGCCAAGGAGGCAGGCTTTACCCTGACGCTGGCGGAAGAGTGTCTGGTGCCGGACACGCCGAATACCGAGCAGGTAACGGTGCTGATCACCGTGCTTGGCAATCTGATCGAAAACGCGCTGGACGCCATGACCGGCCAGCCCGAGGGCGAAGTCGGTCTGCTGATGCATTATCAAAACGGCTGGCTTAGCTGTGAAATCAGCGACGACGGTCCAGGCATTGCGCCTGAACGACTGGAACATATTTTTACGAAGGGCTTTTCCACCAAAGGTGAAAACCGCGGCGTGGGGCTTTTCCTTGCTCGCCAGCAGCTCGAAAAACTGGGCGGTGAGATTGCCGTCGAATCCGAGCCTGGCGTATTTACTCAATTTTTTGTACAGATCCCCTGGGATAGCGAGAGGAAAATCGCGTGATAAATGTCTTAATTGTCGATGATGATGCCATGGTGGCCGACCTTAACCGTCTGTACGTGAACCGGGTTGAGGGATTTAGCTGCTGCGGCGTGGCCTCTACGCTGAATCAGGCCGAGGCGGTGATTAATAATCCCGCCCAGCCTGTCGACCTGGTGCTGCTCGATGTCTATATGCAACAGGATAACGGGCTGGATCTGCTGCCTATTATCCGCGCATCCGGTCGCCCGATTGATGTGATCATGATTTCATCGGCGTCGGACGCGACCACCATTCAGACCTCGATGCACTACGGGGTGGTGGATTATTTGATCAAGCCTTTCCAGTTCCCGCGCTTTGAAGAGGCGCTGAACGGCTGGAAGGAGAAGAAGCAGCTGATGGGCGCGCATCAATATTATGAGCAGGCGGATGTGGATCGTTTGCTCCACGGCGGCGCGCCGGAGCTGGCGGACAGCAAGCGTCTGCCGAAAGGCTTAACGCCGCAGACCCTGCGCACTATTTGCCAGTGGATTGATGCCCATCCTGACGCGGAGTTTTCGACCGATGACCTGGCGAACGCGGTCAGTATTTCCCGCGTATCCTGCCGTAAATATCTGATTTGGCTGGCGCAGATCACTATCCTGTTCACCAGCATTCACTACGGGGCCACCGGACGTCCGGTGTATCGCTACCGTTTGCAGCCGGAACAGGTCGGGCTGCTCAGGCAGTATTGCCAGTAAGGCGGTAGCGGTTATCCAGAAGCGTAAAGCGGAAATGCTGCATTGAGGAGACCACCACCTCTTTGCTTTTGGTGACGAAGACCGCTTCGATATCAGGCCGCGCGCGCAGCGCGGCACAGCCCTTCTCCACCCCCATCCCGTAAATCAGCGTGGTCCAGATATCCCCGTCGATGGAGTTCGTCGAGATAATCGTCACGCTGTCGAGTTCGTTATCCAGCGGATAGCCCGTGCGCGGGTTCAGAATGTGGTGATAGCGCTTTCCGTCCCGTTCAAAAAAGCGTTCGTAAGTGCCCGATGTGACGACCGATTTATTCTCCACATTCAGCGTGCCGATCAGTTCGTCAGCCCCGCCGAACGGCGTTTTGATCCCCAAAGCCCAGCCCCCTTCCGGCGCGCCCAGCGTCTGAATATTGCCCCCGAGGTTAATCAGCCCGAGGGTTTCGCCCTCTTTACGCAGGTAATCCCGCACCCGATCGGCGATATAGCCTTTGGCGATGGCCCCGAGATCGATCTCCATGCCTGATTTAGTCAGGAACACGCTGCTGGCCGCGTCGTCGAGCACAACTTCCGCTGGATCGGTGATTGTCAGTAGCGCCGCGATCTCATCGGCGGGCGGGACGCTGTCGCCCTGGAAACCAATCTTCCACAGCTTCACCAGCGGGCCAATCGTCAGGTTGAAGGCGCTGTTCTCGAGCAGGCTTGCAGCTTTTGCGATGCGGATCAGTTCATACACCGGACGGCTGACGCTGACCGGGTGTTTTCCGGCGGCGTGGTTGATGTCCATCACCTGCGAGGGCGCGCGGTTGACGGTGAGCAGATCTTCGTACTGTTTGATGAGGCGAAACACCCGCGAGGCGAGCGCTTCGTTGTTCGAGAAGAGTTTCAGGAGAATGGGGGAGCCCATCAGGGTGGCGGTGTAGCTGTAGACGCGATGGTCGTCAGACATGGCAAAGCTCCTCGGTTAAATTGCCGGATGGCGCTGCGCTTATCCGGCCTACAAAACCGTGCCCGGCAAGCGCCGGGCATTGATACTACTGTTTCGCGCGCATCGCCGCCTGGTGTCCGGCAAGGGTACCAAAAATAATGATATCTGCCACGGCGTTACCGCCGATACGGTTCCCACCGTGGATGCCGCCGACCACTTCACCCGCCGCGAAGGCGCCTGGAATGATCTGTTTGTCGCTGTTCAGCACGCAGGTGTCGGTGTTGATGGTCACGCCGCCCATGGTGTGGTGTACGCCTGGGGCGATACGAATCGCGTGGAACGGGCCTTCGTTGATCGGCGCACGCAGCGCGGTGGTGCGGCCAAAATCATCGTCGTGCTGTTTTGCCACAAAACCGTTGTAACGCTCCAGAGTGTCGAGGAAGGTCTGTTTATCCATCCCTAAGGTTTCGGCCAGCGCTTCTGGCGAGCTGGCGCTGGTCACCAGACCTTTGGCGATGTACTCATCCGCCGCTTTGTTTTTCGCGCGAACGTGCTCATCAAACACGATGTAGGCGTATTTCTCTGGCAGAGCGATGATCTGCGCTGAGACTTTGTCGCGGGTCTCCATTTCGTTGAAGAAACGGCTGCCCTTCTGGCTCACCAGGATTGCGCCGCCGCCACGGATGGATTCGGAAATCAGGTATGAGGTGTTCTGCTCCACGGTCGGGTGGATCTGAATTTCGCCCATATCCACGGTCGCCGCGCCGAGACGTTCCAGCAGCGCGATACCGCCGCCGGTGGCACCTTTGTGGTTAGTGGTCACAAAACCATCCAGATCCGGGCGATATTTGACGACCATGCTGCTATTGGCGCTGAAACCGCCGGTCGCCATGATCACGCTGCGCGTTGAAACAGTTACCGTTTCGTTCTCTTCGGTGGTCAGACGCACCCCGGTCACTTCGCCGTTTTCAAAGATAATGTCGCTGACGGAAGTATCGAGCATCACGTCGATGTTGCGTTTGGTGACGTTACGCACCAAGCCGCTGATGAGATATCCGCCCACCGCAGAACCATCTTTTGGACGGTGCGTACGTTCGATGCTCATGCCGCCAGTGGTGGTGATGCCGTTTAGCATGATCCCGCGGGTCGCCAGCCATTCAATCGCTTCTGGCGCGTTTTCGACAAAGCGACGCAGCAGTTCCGGGTTGTTCTTGTTGTGGCCGCCTTTCAGGGATTCCTGGTAGAACAGCTCTTTGCTGTCCTGGATGCCTTGTACGCGCTGGAAGCGGGTTTCTGCCGCGTTCATCCCGGCAGAAGCTTTAATGGTGTTCCCGCCGATGGTTGGCATTTTCTCAACGATCAGGACGCTGGCCCCTTCGTCGTGCGCCTGAATCGCCGCCGCCAGACCTGCACCGCCGGAACCGACAACCACCACGTCAAATTGTTTCGCTGCGTTCGGGTCCACGCCCTCTTCCGCCGCCAGCACTTTGCTGGATTTGACCATCGCTTTGGATACGGCTTTTTTCACCGCTTCGCTCTGGCTGGTCGCGCCGGTGATGGCGTCCACGTGCGGGGTGTTGGCGTCGAGAATGCGGCTGCGGATCTCTTCGAAGCTCGCGACAAACTCCACGTCTTGCGTCGGGCCGGACGCCAGTTCGATATCGGCGATACGGTCGGTTTCAAGGCTGACGTTGATCACCAGCTCGTTGCTGTCGTCCTGCACAGTTTCAGCAAACACGCCCGCTTTGAATTTTGATTCGCCCATGCTCATGTCGCGAATCATCGCTTCCACCAGCGAGAAACGCCACAGCGGTTCCGGGATGTTCAGCGCTTCGCGCTGGGTGCTGTCCATGAACAGCTCGAGGGTTTCGCCGGAGCCGATGCGATCGGTCCAGTCCGGATAAGCAATCGTCGCGCGGCCCACGGCAATCAGATCGTAACCGTGGTCCAGGGCTTCGTTAACGTCAGAAGCATTCACCACGCCACCCACGCCCATCACCGGAATTTGCGCGAGCGTTTCAGAACGCATGGCACGATATTTCTCGATGAGCGGGGTTGGGTCCTGAGTGTCCACGATGGACGGGCGCAGCGTTGCGCCAACGGAGAAGTGCAGATAGTCCAGACCGCGGGCGGCCAGTTTTTCCAGCAGGTACATGGTGTCGTCGAAACGGATGCCCGGGACTTCCATCTCTTCCGGTGAGAAGCGATAGCCAATGATGAAAGCGTCATCCGCGTACTGGCGAACCATTTTGTGGGTAATTTCCAGCACTGCCAGCGGGAATTTAGCGCGGTTGTCGCGACTGCCGCCCCACTCGTCGTCGCGCTGGTTGGAGTTCGGGGAGTAGAACTGCTGAATCAGATAGGTGTTTGCGCCGTGAATTTCGACGCCGTCGAAGCCGGCCTGAATCGCACGGCGAACCGCTTCGCCGAACTTGCCGATCATGCCTTCGACTTCTTCTGTGGTTAACGCCACCGGCGTGGCGGCGCCGTCGCGCGGTGCGGCCACGGCGCTTGGGCCGACCGGAGTACGACCGCCGATCAGTTTCGGGTCGACCATGCGACCACCGTGGTAGATCTGCAGCAGCGCTTTTGAGCCTTTGGATTTGATGGCGTCGGCAATTTTTGCCAGCCCGGCAATTTTCTCGTCGTTGTCGATGCCGATGGCGCCAGGGAATGCCAGGCCCAGATCGTCGACAAAGCAGCATTCAACGATGATGGTGCCGATGCTGCCGGAGCGGGCGCGGTAGTATTCCACCAGCTCGCTGGTCACCGTACCGTCGTAATACCCGGTACAGGTGGTCATCGGTGCCATTAACAGACGGTTTTTGAGTTCGGTACCATTCGGTAATGTGAAAGGACTAAGAATTCGTTCGTTAGTGCTCATAATAGAAACTCCAAACTTTAAAATTGAAATCTGAGAATTCTTTATCGGATTATGTTTCTGGTTAATTTTTTTGCCGATGTCATGGTATTAATATAACGATATTTTTAGTTACTAAAGTTATTACGTTAGTTAAAAAACTATTTAATCCCTTCAATAACATTATTACTACATTGGTGTTATTGATATTAGGGTGTCGCGTTCACAATAATATAAACAACGTTAACTTTTTGATTACTTTTCCGGACAACTCCATACCTACCTAACATACTGTTTTTAGTGAATAATTAGATTAATAACCGTTTGCGTAGAATATCTGTTAAGTGCAGCCAACCAAACAAAATGGATAATATCCACATAACTCAATAGGGTTATTATAAATAGCTTAAAAACTCCTCTGCATTTCTATTTTATTGATCGCGATCAATTCCACTGGCATCGAAAGGCGCAGTATATAAACATCATTAATTTTTAATTTAGCGCTTCGCAAAATGCGTTAAATAGCCTTTTACGAAATAACCACAACGCACCTTTTAAAACTAAAAAAAGTAAATAAATTAAAAAAGTCGCGCTGTGTTTTTTATCACCCGAATTTTTGACAACTTAAGAAGCAATCCTATGAATGATAAAACTGCTGTAACGCCCCCAGTGGCGAGCAAGCCAAAAGACGGAAACAATAAACGTCTGCTGATGATGGCGCTGCCCATTATCGTTGCCGTCCTGCTCCTGTTTGTGCCGGTGCCTGAAGGATTACCGCCGTATGCCTGGCACTATTTCGCGATCTTTGTCGGCGTGATCGTCGGTTTGATCTTCGAACCGCTGCCGGGTGCCGTCATTGGCCTGACCGGCGTCGTCGCCATCGCCCTGTGCAGCCAGTGGGTGCTGTTCAGCCCGGAACAGCTGGCTGACCCGAAATTCAAGCTGGCCGGTGCCTCCTTTAAGTGGGCGGTGAGCGGCTTCGGTAACTCTACCGTCTGGCTGATTTTCGGTGCCTTTATGTTTGCCGCGGGCTACGATAAAACCCGCTTCGGCCGCCGTCTGGCGCTGATTCTGGTGAAATATCTCGGCCGTCGCAGCCTGACGCTCGGTTACGCAATCACCTTCGCGGATCTGCTGCTGGCGCCGTTCACCCCGTCCAATACAGCGCGCAGCGGCGGGACTATCTACCCGATCATCGCTAACCTGCCGCCGCTGTACGGTTCAAAACCGAACGACCCGAGCTCGCGCAAAATTGGCTCTTACCTGATGTGGGTGGCGATCACCGCGGCCTGTATCACCAGCTCCATGTTCCTCTCGGCGCTGGCCCCTAACCTGCTGGCCCTGGCGCTGGTGAAAAGCATCGTCGGTATCAACATCTCCTGGGGCACCTGGTTCATCGCCTTCCTGCCGGTGGGTGTGCTGCTGATTCTGGTGATGCCGCTGCTGGCCTACTGGTTCTACCCGCCAGAAGTCAAAGTCAACGACGAAGTGCCGCTGTGGGCCTGTCGTGAGCTGGAGAAACTGGGCAAACTGTCGCGTAACGAAATCCTGCTGCTGGTCTTCGTCTGCTGTGCGCTGATGATGTGGATTTTCGCCGCCGCGTGGATTGAACCGGCCCTGGCTGCCCTGCTGATTGTTGGCCTGATGCTGTGGACCGGCGTGCTGGAGTGGAACGACATCACCGGCAACAAAGCCGCGTGGAACACCTTTGTCTGGTTCGCTACCTTAGTCGCCCTTGCGGACGGCCTCTCCTCCACCGGCTTCATCGCCTGGCTGGGTAAAGAAGGCGGCCTGCTGATGAGCGGTATTTCGCCGGGTGTGGCGACTATCGTGCTGCTGCTGGCGTTCTACCTGCTGCATTACCTGTTTGCCAGCACCACCGCGCACACCACCGCGCTGCTGCCAGCGATGCTGACCATCGCCGCCACCATCCCAGGTATCAACATGGAAGTGTTCGTCCTGCTGATGGTGACCTCTCTGGGTATCATGGGGATCATCACCCCGTACGGCACCGGCCCAAGCCCGATTTACTACGGCAGCGGCTACCTGCCGACCAAAGATTACTGGCGTCTCGGGACTATCTTTGGCGCCATCTTCCTGGCGGCCCTGCTGCTGATTGGTTATCCGTGGATGTCCATGATGTTCTGATTCATAACCGCCGGGGGACAGCCTCCGGCGGTTTAATTTTATGGAGTGATACGCAATGTCGAACAAAGCCTTTTACTATCAGAATCCGTTCCCTCTCGCCCATGACGACACCGAATACTATCTGCTGACCAAAGAGCACGTCTCTGTAGCGGAATTCAACGGCCAGGAAATTCTCCAGGTTGCGCCCGAAGCCCTGACCTTACTCGCTCAGCAGGCGTTCCACGACGCGGCCTTTATGCTGCGCCCTTCGCACCAGAAACAGGTTGCGGCGATCCTGAATGACCCGGAAGCCAGCGAGAACGATAAATACGTCGCCCTGCAGTTCCTGCGCAACTCTGAAATCTCGGCCAAAGGCGTGCTGCCGACCTGTCAGGACACTGGTACCGCGATCATTATGGGTAAAAAAGGCCAGCGCGTCTGGACCGGCGGCGGTGACGAAGCGGCCCTGAGTCAGGGCGTGTACAACACCTACATCGAAGATAACCTGCGCTACTCTCAGAACGCCGCGCTGGATATGTATAAAGAGGTGAACACCGGCACTAACCTGCCTGCGCAGATTGACCTCTACAGCGTGGACGGGGATGAGTACAAGTTCCTGTGCATGGCGAAAGGCGGCGGTTCCGCGAACAAAACCTATCTCTATCAGGAAACCAAAGCGCTGATCACCCCAGCCAAACTGAAAAATTACCTGGTCGAGAAGATGCGTTCCCTGGGGACAGCGGCCTGCCCTCCTTACCATATCGCCTTTGTGATTGGCGGGACTTCCGCGGAAAGCACCCTGAAAACCGTGAAACTGGCTTCGACTCGCTATTACGACGGCCTGCCGACGGAAGGTAACGAGCACGGTCAGGCGTTCCGCGATGTTCAGCTGGAACAGGAATTGCTGCTGGAAGCGCAGAACTTAGGCTTAGGCGCGCAGTTCGGCGGCAAATACTTCGCCCACGATATCCGCGTGATCCGCCTCCCGCGCCACGGTGCTTCCTGCCCTGTCGGCATGGGCGTCTCCTGCTCGGCTGACCGTAACATCAAAGCGAAAATTAACCGCGATGGGATCTGGATTGAGAAACTGGAACACAATCCGGGCCAGTACATTCCTGAATCACTGCGTCAGCAGGGTGAAGGCGAAGTGGTCAGCATTAACCTGAACCAGCCGATGAGCGAGATCCTGGCGCAACTCTCTGCCCATCCGGTTTCGACTCGTCTGTCCCTGAACGGCACCATTATCGTGGCGCGTGATATCGCTCATGCGAAGCTGAAAGAGCTGCTGGATAACGGCGAAGAACTGCCGCAGTACGTGAAAGATCACCCGATCTACTACGCGGGCCCGGCGAAGACCCCAGAAGGTTACGCCTCTGGCTCTTTAGGCCCAACCACCGCGGGTCGTATGGACTCGTATGTGGACTTACTGCAAGCAAACGGCGCAAGCATGGTGATGCTGGCGAAAGGCAACCGCAGCCAGCAGGTGACGGATGCCTGCCACAAGCACGGCGGTTTCTACCTCGGCAGCATCGGCGGCCCGGCGGCGGTGCTGGCGCAGAACAGCATCAAGAGTCTGGAGTGCGTGGCTTATCCTGAACTGGGGATGGAAGCGATCTGGAAAATCGAAGTCGAGAACTTCCCGGCGTTTATCCTGGTGGATGACAAAGGCAACGACTTCTTCCAGCAGATCCAGAACAAGCAGTGCGCGGGTTGCGCGCAGCGCTGATTGAAACCCTCGCCCGGCGGCACCTCGTTTGCCGGGCCTTCAAGTTTTACAGGCCGGCTCTCCCGGCCTGAACAATCTCCACAATACCTTATGAATCCCGCAGAGTTATTTACATTTCTACAGGCTCGATTCCCTACAATCGGGCGCAGGAAATTCAAGCAGTTACTCTGTTAACGATGATAATGGTAAATGGAAAAAAAACTCCTGATCGGCGAGATTGAACACATCCAGTGGAATTCTGTTGTCCTCAGATGCGGCGAGCAAAGGGAAGTCTTTGAGATCCCGGCGAACGTCCTGAAGCAACTCAAAACCGGTCAACGCGTGCGTCTGTTACTGCGAAAACAGTGTCTGGTGAGGCTGTTCAACATTTCCACGCAAACCCTCTATGAAACCGACTTCTTTGCCAACAAACCCCTGCTGCGCAAATATCAGACGCTGCTGTTTATCATCGCGGCAGCAATCTGCAGCATTCCCGCCGTGGGCGTTGTCCTCAGTTTGATCTTCATCGCCGCACTGATTGGCATCTCCTTCAGGCGAAGCGAAAAAGTGGCCGTCAATGTGGCCCTGACCAGCGCCGTGAGCGGACTGATCTATATCTCGCTGGCGGGATATCTGCTGATGAGCGGTTATTATTTAGCCGCCTTTCTCGCCTGTACGCTGCTGATCTTTATTGTGCTGAGATCCGCAGGCACGATTCAGAATAAAGAGGCCCGCGTGCTTGACCAGGAAGTCTCCGCTGGCCGCCTGGAGGGATCGGTGTCATGAATATTCTCCGCCACGCCGCCGCGACGCTTCCCCTGCTGCTCCCGCTGAGCGTATCGGCGGAGCCTGTGGCCCCTGACTACCTCCGTCATATCAGCTTTCACTCGCCCAGCATGCCAGGATTTCGAACGGTGGATATGCTGAGCACGGGGTTTACCGGGGCTTATGTCACGATGAGCAGCACCCGTGAATCGCTCAATCTCAACGACGTCAAATTTAGCGTGAATCACGACTGGATGGTGATTAAACCGCAGCCAGCGGAGGGACGCGTAAAGCTGCAGATGGTCCGCCAGCCGCGCGCCGATGAAAGAGCTATGACGCTAACGCTGAAAAATCTCAAGACCGGCAATACCCAGAGCCACGACTTTTTCATCGACACCTGGCTGACAGGGGATGGCCTTCTGGATAAAAATTTCGCCAGCGCCCGCGAGCACTGCGCCCGTCTCGGCGGCAAGCTTCTGACCACGCAGGAATTACGCGCGGTTTCGCGCCAGTGGTTTGGCCTGAGCAGCGGTCGGTTGCGCGCGCTGTATCCTGAAGCGACGATATTTAATGAGCAGATGCAGGCAGGTGACAGCTTTTGGGTACATGAGGCCAAACCGCTTTACCTGCACACGGGCACCAAAAGTCACAAGCGCAATGTCGGGACGCTGTGTCGGCACCAGTATGGCAAAGGGGCGGTCTGAAAAGTGATAAAAGCGTTAAAAGCTAGATATCTCTCTCAAGTTACATAAAACATCAATGACTTGAAAAAGTAGTAAGGCTAGACTCCTGCGAACTTCCGGCGCATCCTGGTTCCGATCTCAGTCAGAATGAGGGCGGTGCGGGATGTCTGATGAAAGGTATGACGATAAAGCAAGGAAATGGCGGAGAGAGGGGGATTTGAACCCCCGGTAGAGTTGCCCCTACTCCGGTTTTCGAGACCGGTCCATTCAGCCGCTCTGGCATCTCTCCGTTTTAGTGGTTGCCATGATGCCAGGTAATTTGGCATTTTAAAAGTTCCTTATCCTGCATTTATGTTCAAGTGATGAGTTTGCGAGCGAAGCGATGATTAAGTGGCCCTGGAAATCGAACGAAACCGCACCGAACACGACTTTTCCCTGGGAAGAGGCGCTGGCAATTCCGGTACTCGCCAGTCTTGACCCCGATGAGCAAACCCGACTGGTTCAATTAGCCGATCGTTTTTTACAGCAAAAACGCCTCGTCCCGCTTCAGGGTTTTGAGCTGGATGCGCTAAAAAGCGCGCGTATCGCCCTCCTCTTCTGCCTGCCTGTGCTTGAGCTGGGCTTTGAGTGGCTCGACGGCTTCCATGAAGTGCTGATCTACCCCGCGCCTTTCGTGGTCGATGACGAGTGGGAAGATGATATTGGGCTGGTGCACAATCAGCGCGTCGTACAGTCCGGGCAGAGCTGGCAGCAGGGCCCGATTATCCTCAACTGGCTGGACATCCAGGACTCGTTCGACGCCTCCGGTTTTAACCTGATTATTCATGAAGTGGCCCATAAGCTCGATACCCGCAACGGCGATCGCGCCAGCGGCGTGCCCTTTATTCCTCTGCGGGAAGTGGCGGGCTGGGAGCATGATCTGCATGCAGCGATGAATAACATTCAGGATGAGATCGATCTGGTCGGTGAAAGCGCGGCCAGCATTGATGCTTACGCCGCGACCGATCCGGCGGAGTGCTTTGCCGTCTTGTCGGAATATTTCTTCAGCGCGCCCGAACTGTTCGCCCCGCGCTTCCCGGCGCTGTGGCAGCGTTTTTGCCATTTTTATCAGCAGGACCCGCTACAGCGCCTGCGTGAAAATGCAGGGCCTGACGGACAATCCCCCACTCAAGTACACTAAAACAGCAGGTTGAGTCTTAATTAATCATTTGAATCAGCGTGTTGAATTTAGTGTTGACACAAAATAGCGAGGCCATTAACATGCGCCTCGTTCACACGATTCCTCTGTAGTTCAGTCGGTAGAACGGCGGACTGTTAATCCGTATGTCACTGGTTCGAGTCCAGTCAGAGGAGCCAAATTTTAGTCTTGAGACATCCCAGTGAGTCTTGAGATGTTTTAAAAACAAATAGTTAGTTTGACCCGGCTGTCCTGGTAAGGATTGCCGGGTTTCTTGACATCTGTAGTTTTTGGGGGCTTAATCGGGGGCCTCACGGTTCGTTGAACGAATGGAGCCCCCCGCTATGGCACTCACTGATACCGCTATCCGCAAGCTCAGACCCACAGACAAACCCTTCAAACTCGGCGACAGTTCCGGACTGTACCTGCTGATCAAACCTAACGGCTCAAAACTCTGGTATATGAAATACCGCATTGACGGGAAAGAGAAGAAGCTGGCCTTTGGCCCTTACCCGGATGTTTCCCTGCTTACGGCACGCCAGCTCCGCGATGCGGCACGCAGTAAAATGCGTGAAGGGGTCGATCCTTCCGTTGACAAAAAAATCGCACAGCAGAAAAAGAAAAACGGACAGACATTCCGCCAGATCGCCATGAACTGGCATGCCGATCACCGGCGCTGGTCTGAACATTATGCGACGACTGTCCAGCGCAGGCTGGAAATGTACGTCTTCCCGGATATCGGGGATCGCCTGATCGATCAGATTGAAACGGAGGATTTGCTATTCACATTGCGTAAGGTGGAGAGCAAAGGTTTTCTGGAAATCACCGCCCGGCTGAAAAACTACGTCACCGATATCATGCACTATGGGGTGAAAAAGCTGTTGCTCAAAGCAAACCCGGCGCTGTATCTGGACGGTGAGTTTGCCACACCAGAAACGAATCACTACCCGGCCCTGTCGCTGGATAAATTGCCTGAGCTTTTGTCCCGGACAGATAACTACTGTGGCAGGCTGCTGACGAAATACGCCCTTAAGCTGTCGCTGCTGTTTTTTGTACGCTCCAGCGAGCTACGTTTTGCCCACTGGAGTGAAATCGACTGGCAGCAAAAACTGTGGGTGATCCCGGAAGAACGCGAGCAGATCGAAAACGTGCGTTTCTCTTACCGGGGTTCCAAAATGAAAATTCAGCACATCGTACCACTGTCGGATCAGGCAATAGAGATCCTCAGACAGATCGAAACCCTATCCGGGCATCTGGCCTTTATCTTCCCCGGCGAATACGACCAGGATAAGTGCATGAGCGATAACACCGTGAATAAGGCGCTGCGGGTGATGGGTTATGACACCAAAAAAGATGTCTGCGGACATGGTTTCCGGGCGATGGCGTGCAGTGCGCTCAGTGAGTCGGGATTGTGGAGCAAAGAAGCCATCGAAAAGCAGATGAGCCATCAGGAGAGAAACAGTGTGCGTGCCGCCTATATTCACAAGGCTGAATATCTGGAGGAACGGATCGCCATGATGCAATGGTGGGCGGATTATCTTGATGTTAATTGTGGTAAATATATTTCACCCTATCAATATGCCAGTGTTCTGTAAAAACCTGAATATGTTTCAAAAAAATGCTGATGTCGGTGGGGGTTACACAGAATTAAGGAGTGACTCTGCGACGAACACTTCTGCCCCCTTAGCCGCAAGCATTACCGCGCTGGTAAGCTGGACTGGTTAGCAAAGTACCTTGCTAACCAGTCAAATCATCACAAATTTAGTAACAATTGCTTTCTTATCACCTGTTCTCTACTGGCGGTAATATAAGCCTACGTTTATTCGAATATGGAAGTTAAAATATGGGCGTTCCAGCACATTTGTGGCTCTATGATACTAATGGCTCCCTTATTTATGGAGACAGTAAAGTTATCGGCAGGGAGGGTAGTATAGAAATCCAGAGTTTCATCCACGGCTTAAATATTCCTTTTGACGGGAATACTGGCAGACTGACATCAACCCGCGTTCACAATATCATGAGCATCGAAAAAGAGTTTGATAAAGCGACGCCTTACTTATACCGTGCAGTTGCACAAAGCGAGAACCTGCAAAAAGCAATTATTCGCTGGTATCGTATAAATGATGCTGGTGCTGAAGAGGAATTCTTCAATATTGAGCTTGAAAAGGTACGAGTCATTCATATTCATCCATCCATGCAAAACTTTAAACATCCGGAAGGACAGATGGCGGTACCAACAGAGTCATTAGGTCTGGGTTATGGTCGTATTACCTGGAAGTACCTGGATGGTAATATCCAGTTTACGGATGAATGGAACTCCCGCACTTGTGCGTAAGGATGCAGCACGTGATTTACTGTGAACTGAATTATAACGAAAAGACACTGGATAACAGACTGAAGCTACGCTGTGCTGGCGTTGGAACTTTTCCTGTTTTTTCGGGGCTGGGAGCGTTCACAAATATTCCTGAATTCTCCGGTCGAAAAAATGGTCCCATTCCTCTGGGTAAATACTGGATAGTGGACAGACCAATGGGTGGCATCGGATCGATGGAAAGGATGGCTGAAAAATGGATGAAGACCGGAAACCGCTACTGGCAATGGTTTGCTCTGTACCGCCAGGATGGTCTGATAGACGATAAAACGTTTGTTGATGGTGTACAACGCGGTAGTTTCCGGCTTCATCCTTTGCGTCCAGATGGAACGGGTGTATCTGATGGTTGCATAACATTCGTTAATCAGGCTGATTTTGATCGCGTTCGACACTCATTACAAGATAGTCCAATGCAACCCATTCCATACAGTACCTTGAAAGCGTATGGAGAAATCAACGTCATCGGTATGCGACGTGCATAGATCTTCAATGAAAAGATATGTACCGATAGTGACACGGATCTGTCTCGCCCCGCTTGGCTTTATTCTGGTGTTTATTCTTGGCTTAATGAACCTGGATTTCAGTAGTTACGCATGGAATGGATTTGCACGAAGCCATGGACAGTTATATTTATCAGCCTGTATGGATACTTTCATCTCACTGGTATTTTTGATACTGATATACTTGTTCATTCTGACGCTGACAAAAACATGGTCACGAAATGCAATTATAACTGGCATTACATACCTGGTAGTGTTCCAGATATTATTTATCCTCTTCAGTATGACTGATATCGTCATATGGTTAAAAATAATTGTTGAATACGTCCTTCATTACGCAGGGAGCTGGAGTTTCAAAGATGCACTAAGCCCGGAAGCAATCACAAGTCAAAAAAATAGTCGAGATCTTTTGATGTCTATAATTTATTTTCTTGGAAACACTTTGCTTTCAACCTTAGCAACCAGATTCATCAGTCGGTTTTTCAGGCTCACCACATAATAATCCTTAATGTTTTGGTTTTAAGCATAAACAGTCAAGAACTGGAGGGCAGAGAAACACCAATACATGTGCTAGAAAGTCAGTCAGATACTTAATTGACTGGCTTTCCACCTCTTTGCTTGAAAGAGCAAATGTTCTCTATTAAAAAGCACAATGCTTATTATATTGCAATGTTTTAATTTTCTGGTACATATTTTCTTCTAATGGATACATGCTGCATTTATGCAAAGTTTAATATAATCATACACCGAGGCTTGCCAGGCTATATTTATGGCTTGTTTTTAGCTTCAACTATCTACTGATGCAGATGCTCATAATATAGTGATACAACCTTGACAGAAATAAAAGGCCAGAAAAAGCTGAAGGGTAATGGCGTATAAGGGTAACAGCCCTATCCGAAAAGATAGCCAGCCTGAAACCCAAAAGGCCGGACTGATGCAGAACTCTGAGCTCAGACTGAATTTCCCGGCTGTCTGTCCAGCCAGCAATATTGCCTGCTCAGTGACAGGCCTAGGATGTTTACGCACCTGCCTGATGTGAGGTGTGTATTTTGATACACACCTCACATCAGGCAGGTTTCTTTTTGATTGTCCGCTCCCCGTATGCCGGATGTCGCTTTTCTGCCAAACCGTAATGGACTACAATACCCGCGCAGTCCCGAAGGGGCTGCCGGGCGTGAGAACCCGCGACTGACAGGCAATAGCAGCCATCTGCTATTGCCCTGAACTGCTGTTGATGTGTGCAGTGTTTTTCTGTGCACGACGTTCAATGGTGGCTCAGGCAGGGCAGCCTTCGGGCTGGCCGGTGTCCTGTTAGGCCGGTTTCTCACCCCTGTTCTGGGCCATCGCCATGAGCGTGAGAACTCCTGTGGTGGTCCTTCAACCACTGACAGGAGAATATGATTATGTCTTCTCTTTCTGCGCTGAAAGAACGCCTTCAGTATTACTGTTACAGCGTCTCCCTCTGTGGGGAGTCAGATGAACAGCTCACTATCCTCGATATTAACCGTAAGCCCTGCGGTGTCCTGCATAAAGAATGCGCTATTCGCTGGCTGGACAATGCTGAAGCCTGGCGGGAGCGTTTTCCTGGCGGGCCAGTTCATCATCACACCTCCACCTTTCGTCTGGCCCTTGAAATTCTGAGCAGCCATGCCCTTAACCAGGCATCCGTTATCCGTGAACTGGCTGATACTGATTTTTATTCTCCCGATGACCTGCGCCAGATAAGACTATCACTGTCATCGGTACTTTACGGGTTTGGGTTCCGGCTTGCTGAAGTGCGTATTGCCTGTGGTTATCACGAGGTACAGGGGGGATTGTACGCCCTGACGGAATCCCTGTTCCGGCTCGCTGATGTGGTTTTTTCCGGCCACGGTCAGCAGCTCCTCGTGGAAAGAGCCTGGCTGGACAATCTGGCGCAGTCACTCACCCTCCGGATTATCACCCTTGATGAAATGCTGTTGCAGCCGGGCAGTTTTCAGGGGGATGAGTCAGCCACCGATGAACTCAGTGCCGTCAGTGCGGCAATGAAATCGCTTTTGCTGGATATCGCCCTGGTGCGCGGCGGCTGCTGGCGGCAGTGAAAAGGGGAAATCATGAACCTGAAACCTGAAACCTGTTGAACCCGATGCCCGTGAACTGGTGGACCGCGCCCGCATTCTGGCGGGGGTGATGCTGGAAAACCCCGATGAAACCGGTCCGAATTTTGTCCTGTTGCTCATCCTCGCCGAAAAGCTTCAGCGCCTGCGCGATATTTTCGAAGCAGCTGAGGTCCGCAGGATGCAGGAGGATAAGCTCCCCTTATAACCGTTCCCGGGCTTGCTGAACCGGAAGGTGTTTTCTAAATCACGATATAGTTAAAAAATCAAGGGGAAACTCTTTTTTGATAAAAAAGAGTTTCCCCTTTCCATGCCAGCAGACCGGATGTAAGCTCCGGATTGCACGATGCTGTCTTTGACAGCGCCCACGCTTCATGGCCTGAAAGAAGCGCCTGAGGAACTCAGGATGGCAGCCCCTACCGGTGAATACCTCCGCAAACGCCGGGTCGCAGATAACTGCCACAGAGGTCATACTTCACAGACAACATCTCTTTTTGCTGCGCCAGTTCTCTGGCCAGCACTCCACGACATCTGAAACCTCCGGGTAAATCCGTGCCCGGCTGGCAATCAGCATATTTTACGTTAAGGGCTGCGGCTTGCATTGCCGCCAGGCTTTGCTGCCGCGTGACCGTAAATCTGCGCCAGAATCCGCGATCTTTCGCGCACGGCACTCAACCGGTGCGTCACTTTGCGTCGCGCAAAGCGACAAAGTGACGCACAACCACCACACCGCGCTATCCCCCTGATTTCAGGAAACCGGCGCTCATTCCCGAATCTGACACGCTTTTTTGGGGCCGCTGTCAGCAAAAAAGAGGAGAAAAAGATCGATATCGAGGGGGGCATGACGCCCCGGAGAATTCCTGCTCACGCAGGCAGTCCGTACCCTGTACTGGCTGAAACTCCCTATACCTCAACAAGCTGCCACTCCGGCGTGAAGGTATCGTTCTGGCGCAACCAAAAAGCATACGCCGGAGACTGTTTGTGTTCTCAACATTATGGGGGAAGTATATGGGCAAGTTAGGCGGTGAAATGAAGGTGCTGGCAAAGCACTGTGGCGGTAGTCATAAAACGGTGAACGATCGTATCCAAATTGTGCAACGTTTTGACCACCATTTACGGGCGCTGAACGTCCAGATCCAGCGGGTGACGCAGATTAAGGTTCGCCATATAGAAAGCTACATTCATGAAAGGCTGACGCAAGGGATCGGCGAACGCACGCTGCAAAATGAAATGGCTTCACTACGTGCCGTCCTGCAACAAGCCGGGCGTAAGCAGGTGGCAGAGCATGAACGGCTGAGTAATAAATCGTTGGGGCTGTCTGGTGCATCGCGCAACGGTACTCGACAGCCGATCACGCCAGAACATTATCGTCATGTGCTAGAGAATGCACGTATAAAAGATCAGGGGCTGGCGGCTGTGCTGGAGCTGGCACGGCTGATGGGATTGCGTTCACAGGAAGCGGTACAAAGCGCTCAGTCGCTGAAAACGTGGAAACAGGCTGTCGAACGTGGCGACACGCACTTAACCGTGGTTTTCGGCACCAAAGGTGGACGACCCCGTGAGACGGTGATTCTGGATACTGACGCAGTCAAAAAAGCACTGAATAAAGCGTTAGCTGTAGCAGAAAGCCGTAATAACCGACTTATCAACAAGTCCGACCTGAAAACAGCGATGGATTACTGGCACAACCAGGCGGCACGGATTGGCCTCACTGGCGTATATTCTCCGCATTCACTGCGTTATGCCTGGGCACAGGATGCTATTAGTCACTATCTGGCGCAGGGGTTCAGCAGGAAAGAGGCGCTGGCAATGGTCGCTATAAATCTGGGACATGGTGACGGGCGTGGGCGGTATGTAGCTCAGGTTTATGGGTGTGCATAGTCACTTTCAAAAACGTTTAACATCCAAGGAATATCGCCTGATGGTTATTTTATTGTATATAAAAAAATGTATGTTCTTGATTCCCTAATTTCCTTGAGTTAATGTAACGAACACTCTTTACGCGATAGAGGCGTACTCGCTTCATCCGGTGTATCACTGGAATTTTTTGATTGTGGTCATTTATGCCACGGCCTTCCCAAAAATCTTCGATTTTTACTCAGGCCGTGCCCTTCTAGGTAAAGAGCCGAACCCCGGGTTTCCGGGGTTTTTTATAACATATTTGGCTTCTCTATGGACGATATCAGAGACGACTTCATACTGTGCATTGATGCGGAAGAACTAAGATTAGAAAATCTTCCAAACTTTGTGTTCATCTGTGGCGGCGTGCGAAACAACATTGATGAAGAGTTGCCCGGTTCCATGCGAGATGCGTTGCTACGACGCATTGAACTGACAGATAGAACGCTAAGTTCTCGTATACGCGAAGCTGAGGAATTTCAAGATTGGCTTGAGCATTCTAAAATAGACAATTTGATCGATCTTGAAATCGTTTTGGCTGATTTAGCAAGTGCTGTTATTTTAATCGTTGAGGGATTGGGTGCTTACGCAGAGCTTGGTGCGTTTAGCATTATTGAATCAATTTCAAAGAAACTTATCACTGTTCTCAATACTGATACTATTATTGATAAATCATTTATAAATCTCGGAGTTATTAAATTCTTAGAAGATAATAAAAAATTAGTGCTTAAATATAAATGGGGCGTGGAATATGTAGTATCAGGGGACCGTAAAAAAGTCAACTTGCGTTTTACTAATAATCTTGCCGCAATAAACAATAAAGCAGATATTATCTTAGATAGATTAAAACAAGAGATTTCTATAAAGACACAGTCAACTGTGAAATTTGATCGTGAGCGGAAAGGACACATCTGTTTAGCAATTGCAGATCTAATTTATGTTTTTTCCGCACTAAAAGTTAGTGAAATAAAGATATACCTTTCCGTTGGTTTTTCTATTGAACTTACTGTGAAAAAAATCAAAGAGTATCTTTATATTCTTGAAAACTTAGAGTTTATAAACAGGGTCGATTCTGGTGATATTTTTTATGTAGCATCCGAAAATAATCTTGGTTTTATAAAGTATAGATATAATTCTGAAAAAACAAAGATAACATCTTTCTCAGATATTGATGATGTAAAAACAAAAATCATCCTATTCTATAGAGAACGTGATATTTCTCGGAATGATGCTTTAAATAGGTAACAGGAGAATAATATGAGTTATATTGATAATTTATCCAGAGTGCTAAATTGCTCTGTAATGAGTTTAATCTCCGGCTATATCAAAGCACCTAAAAAATATAAAGTGTTTTATATAAAAAAGAAAAATGGTAAAGGGCTTAGAGAAATAGCACAGCCATCTCCCGATGTTAAAGAAGTTCAGCGAGCAATAGTAAGCACGTTACTTGCTATGTTACCTGTACATGAATGTGCAAAAGCTTATATTAAAGAAACATCAATACTTAACAATGCTGAGCCTCATAGAAAAAATAAATACATCCTTAAAGTTGATTTTGAAAATTTCTTCTATTCAATTAAGCCACAAGATTTATACTTCTATCTTTTAAGAGGAGAAATTAAACTTACTCAGTTTGAATATGAAATCATTAGCCATTATCTTTTCAGACGAAAAAAAGGAGAAAAAAAATTAAGATTATGTATTGGGGCTCCATCATCACCTATTATATCTAATATAGTTATGTATGACTTCGACTGTATTTTATCTAATTATTGTAATTCAAATAATATAGCGTATACCAGATATGCAGACGATATAACGCTTTCATCTGAAAGCTACGGAAAAATCAAAGATGCATATAGTTTCATTGCCAGAGTAGTTTCTGATTTAAAAAAACCTGAACTTAAAATAAACTCAGGTAAAACAAAGATTATTGGAAAAGGAAGATCTCGACGTGTTACAGGGGTTATAATCTCTAATGCAGGTGAACTTGGTGTAGGTAGGTTTCTAAGAAAAAAAATAAGAGCCTTAACTCATCTATATTCTAACCATAAGCTCTCGGAGAGAGACATCCCATACCTATTAGGAATGTTAGCGCATATAAAAAATATTGAGCCAGCATATTACGAAGCGTTAGTCAGTATCCATGGGGACGATTTGTTTAAAAAACTTGGAAAAGACTCTTGCCGAATTTTAGAGAATAAAAGAGGATATAATAATTAATTTTTATTACCTCCTCACGCTTTAATATTAAGGGGAGGTATATTTGAGTCCAAAAGCTTATAACTTTTTTCCCATAATCACTTAAAATTATGTATATTATCGGTATGTTCTCTACCGAGATAGAATTCAACGCTATGAAGTGGGGCAAAAAGTGAACACTAGCCCTTCTTTTAAAATGTGATATAATACAAAAAGATATAATTAACCAAAAATTTAAATAATGGAATTTTCATATGAGAGACTTTCGTTACTTCCTTAAAGAAAAATATAGCAATAGCAGAGCATTAGTTATTGGCATAAATATATATAAAAACATATCTCCTCTTTCGTATGCAGTAAATGATGCAACAGAAATAAGAGATTTACTCATTAGTGAATTCGGTTTTTTAGAAGAAAATATTTCTTTTCTGCTAGATGAAGAAGCAAGCAAAGATAATATATTGCGGTCATTTGCAAGACTGACCAGAGATGATATTGAACTTGATGAAAGAATTTTTATTTTTTACGCTGGGCATGGTGAAACTCGTACAGGAATATATGGTGAAGTTGGTTTCTTAGTTCCGCACGATGCTATTGTTGAGGAATTATCGACATTTATTCGTTGGGATGAGCTTACTAAAAATGCAGAGTTAATAAGAGCCAAACATATTCTATTCATCATGGATGCTTGCTACGGAGGCTTGGCTTTAACCCGGGGTATAGGGCCAGGTAGTACTCGTTTTTTAAACGACATGATGCTACGTTACTCAAGACAAGTACTTACCGCCGGTAAAGCTGATGAAACCGTAGCTGACTCCGGTGGCCCCTTATCCAATCACTCCGTATTTACCGGTCATTTAATTGAAGGGCTCAAAGGAAAAGCAGTAACAGATAATGGGGTTTTAACTGCTAATGGTTTAATGACTTATGTGTATAACAAAGTGTCTAATGATAAAACATCGAATCAGACACCACATTATGGTTATATTGATGGCGATGGTGATTTTATTTTTACTTCCCCATCATGGTCTGATAATGACTCAGAAAAAATGACTGAAAATGATAGATTGATTTCAATACCTTATATTCAAGAAGAGTTCTCCCCGTTAAAAATTGAAGATAAAATTAGGAAAACAAAGAAACTATTGGCAAATGACTCATCATCCATTGAATTGCATGATTTTGTCATCGATGAAGTAAAAAATTATCTTTCTCAAACAAGTGAAGATTTCTTTTCTGTAAATGGTCAGTACACAAAAGAAGTACTCCTTGAGAGAATTTCAAAATATGAACAGCATTCTCAAAACATAAACTTGATCATTTCATGTATAGCATATTGGGCACGCCCTTTACATATTTCATTATTAAGAAAAGCATTAGCTCGTTCAACCGATCGACTTGAGAGAGGGGGGGGGCTCACTTTATGGTTAAATCTCCGATGGTATCCTTTAATAATGCAATTATACTCATTAGGGATATCAGCCCTTGAAAATAAGCAATATGATACCTTATTCGAGGTATTCTTTATAAAATTAGATTCATCACTTTCTTATGATGGAAAGCAATCTTACTTGGTAGAAGCTGTTGCCAATGCTATTTTAGAATTAACTCGACACGACACTTTTAAGCAACTCCCCGGTTTTGAAAGGTTTTACACACCAATGAGTGAACATCTCCATACAATATTACAACCATTGATTGATGACACTCTTTTCATTGGAAAGAATTATGAAAATACATTTGATGAGTTTGAATGCCTATTTTCACTTGTTGTTGCTGATTTAAAAAATCAACAAGAACGTACAGTATGGGGACCTATCGGTCGTTTTGGTTGGAAACAACAGCGCGGTAACAACGCCCCTCTATCTAATATGATTCGTGAAGCCAAAGCGCAAGGCCAAAATTGGGCACCATTGAAAAGTGGTTTTTTTGGAGGAGATATTACGAGATTCTCTACAGTAGCAGATGAATACTTAAAAGGCGTATCACAATTACATTGGTATTAATACTTAGCTAAAGCGCCATTATTTTATATAAAGGCGCTTAATTTTTACTCCTGCTCCCATTCGTTACAAACAGTCAAAGTGGCCTTATATTTTTTTGCAGATATATTATAGTATGAAAAAAGGTCCGGGCTTGACATTATGTTTTTTATTTCATTAATATATGTCTCTTTAAACATCATTTTATCAACCTTGCCATCTAAATATTTCTGGCAAGCTTCGTCATATTGATTCAAAAGATCCTCAACGCAAGAATCATAAGCTTTATATAATAATTCAAGCGCATATTCGTCTTCATTAGTCAAAGAGCCAGATTTCTTTTTCGCTAAGAAAGGAGACAAAATTGGTGTCATATTGTTTATTGTATTTCTAGCACTTGTTATACCAGTTCTGATCTGTAATTCAATTGCTCCATGCTGCAATTTCAAAGCCTCATTTGCATTCTGCTGCGCGACCTTAACATCTTGTCTAGATTTAATAAATGTATAGATAGATAACAATAGAGCAATTATAGAAACCCCCAAGGAATACAAGTTATAGCTATCTGAACTCATTGATGTCGTCCTCTATTGAGCATTGCAATTAAATCTATTAAATCATCATTGCTTGCATAATTGTCTCCACGAGTATTAATTTTTATTGAATCATTATTCTTATCAGACAGGTTGCCTTGTTCATTCGCTATAGTTTTCTTTATTTCGTGAATAATTGCGTTTTTTTGCTTTTGTGATATCTTCCTGATCCGAATAGCTAAACCTAGTTCTAACAGTACATTTCTTAGTTCACTTAATCTCTCTTTTTCAGCTGCATTTACTACACGTAACACATACGAATCGTATGACATATCACTTACCATATATTTTCTCCTGTAGATCTATAATAGAATCATACAATATTTTTTCTATTAAATGAAATAGTTACATGTCTTTAAGCTGATAATTAGTACGTCTATCTACATTGTGTATAGCCATGAACTAACACTAATTACAAATCACTGCTAAGTGATAACAATGTTATATCTTAAATTTGCTATAAATCACACTTTTGACTCAAAATTTGTATGGGGGCTTATTTGAGGGCTCGTATTTAATCGTGCCATAAAAAAATAATTAAAATTCAATTAGATATGTGAAATATTGTATCCAGTCAGAGGAGCCATATTTAGAGAAGCCCGCTCAGGTAAACCTGAGCGGGCTTTTTGTTATGTTCGCCAGCGTTCTGAAAATTCGTTATCATCCGTTCCCCTTCTCTGCCCGGTCAGCCTGATGTCACCCATTATCGATACCTTTGTTGCCCCACCGTGCCATGACCAGATTGAAATTGTCTCTCAGGACGAACATCTGGTGCTGATCAACAAGCCCGCCGGGCTGCTGAGCCTCTCGGGGAAAAACCCGCAGAATCTCGATTCGGTGCATCACCGGCTGGTGAAGATCTTCCCCGGCTGCACGCTGGTTCACCGTCTGGATTTCGGTACGTCTGGTTTGATGGTGGTGGCCCGCAACAAAGCGATCAACGCCGCACTGTGCCAGCAGTTCAGCGAACGCACGGTGACGAAGGTGTACAGCGCCCTGCTCTGCGGGCATCTGGATAATGATGAAGGGGTGATAGACGCGGCGATAGCCAAAGATCCGGCCCTGTTCCCGCTGATGTCGATATGTTCTGTTAGCGGCAAACCCGCCCGCTCTCGCTACCGGGTGGTTGATCGTTTTTACCGTGAGTTACTGCCGTTGACGCGGGTAGAGCTAACCCCGGAGACCGGGCGGACCCACCAGCTGCGCATTCACTGCCAGCAGCTGGGCCACCCTATTCTGGGCTGCGATCTGTATGGCGGCCTTCTGCTCCCGGGTACAGAACAGACGCCGCGGCTGATGCTGCATGCCAGCGAGCTGGATTTCGTGCATCCCGTCAGCGGGGAGGGGGTCTGCGCCCGCCATACTCCACCGTTCTAACGGCGAAAATCCTTACCACATCAGATCGTCAGGGATTTTGAAATCTGCATACGGATCGTCTTCGTCCTGCTCTTCCTGACTCAACGCACTGTTCAGGACGATACTGTCCGCATCGCGCTGGGCGATTTTATCGGCCACGCTGGCAGGGATAATCGCATATTCGCTCTTGCCGCTGCTGTCCACCACCAGGCGGGCAATTGCCAGACGACCGTTGATCAGCTGCGCCTGCGTCTGCTTATCGACGGCGATTTTTTTGATCAGATTATTGTCGGTGAAGTTGAAGTCGATGTTGCCTCTTGAAACATCGATGCGGTTCATCTCAATCAGCTGCTTCACCTGCGCTTTAAACTCTTTCGCCAGCGTCGCCTGTTTCTGCTGCTCGCTCAGCTGTTTGTCACGCTCCATCTGCGCTTTTTTATTCTCTTCCACGGCTTCTCTGGCCTCACGGGCCTGAACGCGGGATTTTTTGGCGGTTCGCTGAACCTTGGCCACTTTTTTGCTGGAGACGAGTCCGGCTTTGAGCATCTGCTCTTGTAAGGTAAGTTTTGTCATCTTCGTATCTGAACCTGATCAATATTTGCAGGGATTATACCTGCAATTGGTCAGGCTGGCTAAGCGCGCCCCAAAACAAAAAGCCTGCACGCGGGCAGGCTTCTGGCTTTCGTCCGTTTAGCGATCAAATCTGGTAATCGATCGCCACCTCTTCTGTCTCCATGACCTGACGCTTGATTTCATCCACCGACAGCCCGGCGTTACAGAGTTCGATAAAGCGCCAGACGTAGTTGCGCTGCAGCTGTCCACGCTTGAGCCCCAGCCAGACGGTGTTGGCATCAAACAGATGACGCGTGTCCAGTCGCACCAAATCGCCCAGCTCACGTTCGCCGCCCGACTGTTCGGCCACCAGCCCGATACCCAGTCCGAGTTCAACGTAAGTTTTGATCACATCCGAATCCTGCGCGCTGAGCACGATATCCGGCGTTAACCCTTTGCGGTTAAAGGCTTCGTCGATGCGTGAACGCCCGGTGATGCCCTGCCGATAGGTGATCAGCGGCCATCTGGCGATATCTTCGAGGGTGAGAGGCGAAACCTGATGGAGAGGATGGTCGACGGGCAACAGCAGGCTGTGGTGCCAGCGGAACCAGGGGAACGCCACCAGCAGCGGGTCATTGCTCAGACGTTCACTGGCGATACCGATATCCGCCCCGCCGTTTTGCAGCAGGACTTCAATCTCCTGCGGGGTGCCCTGAATCAGCTCCAGGCGAACATCCGGGAACAGCTCGCGAAACGCCTTGATCACCGGCGGCAAACTGTAGCGCGCCTGGGTGTGGGTGGTGGCGATGGTCAGCACCCCGGACGCATCGTTGGTGAAGAGATCCGCCAGACGGCGGACGTTGCTGGCTTCGTTGAGGATCCGCTCCGCGATGGTCAGCAGCGCCTTGCCGGGCTCGGTCATCCCCAGCAGACGTTTCCCGCGACGGATGAAAATCTCGATGCCCAGCTCTTCTTCCAGCTCGCGGATGTGGCGGCTGACGCCTGACTGAGAGGTGTAAAGCATGTTGGCGACTTCGGTCAGGTTGTAGTCCCGCCTGGCCGCCTCACGGATAATTTTAAGTTGCTGGAAATTCACGATTCACTCCGGCGCATCTGACATAGCCCTATTGTTAGAGTCAGCAGACCTGCAGAACAAATAATAAAAACCAGCATCTTATTCCTTTATGGAATATCAGCTCACGAGCTGCAGTTCACGATTCTCCAGCGAAGGACGGCTGACCAGCGACATCAGGATCTCTTTCACCGCCTGTGCCTGCGGTGACAGGGAGCCGCGCGCGGACATATTCAGGGACAGCGGCAGGCTCATGGACGGCGTGGTGATCCGCGCCATCCAGCCGTTCGCGGCGCTGCACAGGGAGCGCGCGGCAGATTCCGGCAGCACCGTGACGCCCATTCCGCTGGCAATCGCGGCGGTCAGGGTGGAAATAGAGTCGATCTCGCCGATGATTTTGGCCGTCAGTCGGCGCAGGGAGAAGGCTTCGTCGACGCGCAGACGCACGGCGCTGTAGTCGCGCGGCAGGAACAGATTCATCTCGGCAACCGCCGTTAAATCGATGCTCTGACCCGGACAGTCGCGCGTCCCTACCAGATAGAGATCTTCTTTCAGCAGCGGCTGGCTGGTGATCCCTGCAATCGGCGAGCGATCGTAGAGCACGGCCATATCCAGCTGACCGTTAAGCAGTTTATCGTTCAGCACCGACCCACTGTTTTCATGCAGATAGACCAGCACTTCCGGCAGCTCGGCGCGAACGGCCTGCAGCAGCGGCATGGTAATGGACGAGGCGGCAGTGCCTGGCGCCAGGCCAATCGACACCTGCCCGCTCAGGGTGTGGCCGACGTTGCACACGGCCAGCTGCGCCTGTTCACACTGGCGCAGAATCGTGCGCGCATGGGTATAGAGGATCTTACCGGCTTCGGTTGGCGTGACGCCGCGCTTGGTGCGGATCAACAGCTGCTGGTCCAGTTCACCTTCCAGAGTGGCCACCTGCTGGCTCAGCGCAGGCTGCGCGATATGCAACACTTCCGCGGCCTGGGTCAGGCTACCGATATCGACGATTTTTACGAAGTATTTCAGTCGTCTTAAGTTCATTTTGCCCCCTGTTAAAATACAGTGCCGGTACTGGCGCTCATTGTTAAGAAGGTTTTTGCAATATGGGTGCCAGTTTTTGCAGGAGGACCGATGAGTGCGCTAAGCGGCTGAAAATAAGGAAATCTAATCACTGGAGGCGGTTTGATGACGGAAACAGTGGTTTGCGATCTGCCCCATTAGGGGTATGGCTGCACCAGAAGTGTGCATTTTGTCGGGAAAGAGAGCACTTTGCTGAAATTGTCAGCAAACGATCACAGGAGGTCGATCTCCCCTTTGACAAGCGTTATCGGGGTCGATAATATGCGCCCCGTTCACACGATTCCTCTGTAGTTCAGTCGGTAGAACGGCGGACTGTTAATCCGTATGTCACTGGTTCGAGTCCAGTCAGAGGAGCCAAATTTGAAAAGCCTGCTTTTAAAGCAGGCTTTTTGCTTTTCTGCGTTTGGTAAATTGCCGGGTGGCGGCTTTGCCTTACCCGGCCTACCGTTCTACCCCTTCGCTTCCACCCGCCATCTGCGCGTCAGCGGTTTTTCGATTTCGACAATTAAGAACATCACAAAACCGATAATAAAGGTGATCACCCAGTAGCGGAACGGCAGCGATTCTGTGCCGAACAGCATCTGCATAAACGGCGCGTAGATGATTAAAAGTTGCAGCACCAGCAGAACGCCGGTCACGATCCAGATACCCCGGTTCGCCAGCAGGCCTTTGCTTAATGAGAATCCGTCCGAGACGCGGCAGTTCAGCATGTAGAACCACTGGGCCGTCACCAGCGTCTGCAGCAGCACGGTGCGGATGAACTCCGGCGAATAGCCGCGCGGTTGCAGCCAGGCTTCCAGCACAAAGGCGCTGACGGCGATCATCGACCCGACGAAGATCACACGCCAGATGGCAAACCCGTCCATGACGTGCAGATTCGGGTTGCGCGGCGGGCGTTTCATGATGTTCTTCTCGCCCGCCTCAAACGCCAGGCCGAACGACAGGGTGGCGGAAGTCGCCATGTTCATCCACAGGATCAGCACCGGCGTCAGCGGAATCAGGTTGCCCGCCAGCAGGGCAATAATAATCAGCAGCCCCTGCGCCAGGTTAGTCGGCATGATGAACAGAATGGTTTTTTTCAGGTTATCGTAGACCCGACGGCCTTCGCGAACCGCGCTGGCGATGGTGGCGAAGTTGTCATCCGTGAGCACCATATCCGCCGCCTCTTTCGTCACCTCCGTGCCCTTGATACCCATGGCGATACCGACGTCAGCCTGTTTCAGGGCAGGCGCATCGTTAACGCCATCCCCGGTCATCCCGACCACCTCTTTCTTCGCTTGCAGGGCCTGCACCAGGCGGAATTTATCCTCCGGGCTGGTGCGGGCAAAGATATCAAATTTCTGCGCCGCGTCGCTCAGTTGCTGGTCATCCATCACCTCCAGCTCGCGCCCGGTGATCGCGTTCCCGGCGTTACCGATGCCCAGCATTTTGCCGATACTCATCGCCGTTTGCGGGTGGTCGCCGGTGATCATTTTCACGCGGATGCCCGCCTGCAGGCAGTCGCCGATGGCGGTAATGGCTTCCGGTCGCGGCGGGTCCATCATCCCGGCAATCCCGAGCAGGATCACGCCCTGCTGCAGATCCGGGTGATCGAGCGTGGTTTGATCCACACCGGCCGGTTTCCAGGCCGCCGCCACCATGCGCAACCCTTCACGCGCGTACTCTTCGATCTGCGCTTCCCAGTAGGGCTGGTTGAGCGGCTCAAGGCCATTTTCCGTCTGCTGGTGCTGGCAGAGCCTGAACAGCACGTCCGGCGCGCCGGTAATCAAAATCATCTCCTCATCGCCGATGCGATGCAGGGTCGACATGTATTTGTAGAGGGAATCAAACGGGATTTTGCTGCGCAGCTCCGTCTGCACAGGTGGGAGTGGCACTTTGGCGGCTAAAACTTTCAGCGCCCCTTCCGTCGGCCCGCCGGTAATTTTCCACAGCCCCTGATCGTCTTTCATCAGTTGACTGTCGTTACAGAGATCGATGGTGCGCAGGTAGCGCTCCAGCAGCGAGCCGTGGGCCACCGTCACCGGCGTAGGGTCATCGATGGGATGAATATTCCCGACCGGCTCGTAGCTGTCGCCCTCGACGCGGTAGATTTTATCCGCCGTGATCACCGCTTTGACGGTCATCTCGTTCATGGTCAGGGTGCCGGTTTTATCCGAGCAGATCACCGTCATCGCACCCAGAGTTTCGACCGTCGGCAGTTTGCGGATAATCGCCTTCTGCCGCGCCATCGTCTGCACGCCGAGGGAAAGGATAATCGAGATAATCGCCGGCAGACCTTCCGGGACCGAGGCCACCGCCAGGCTGATGAGCGACAGCATCAGTTCCGACACCGGCATATCGCGGAACAGCAGGCTGAAGACAAACAGCGCGGCCATCATCACCAGGATAATAATGAAGATGGCTTTGCCGAGCTTATCCATCTGCACCAGCAGCGGGGTGCGGTGTTTTTCGATATCGGCCATCATCTGGTTGATATGGCCGAGCTCCGTATCGCCCCCCGTCGCCACGACGATCCCTTTCCCGCCGCCCGAGCTGACGGTAGTGCCGGAGAACAGCAGGTTGGTGCGATCCCCCAGCGGTAACTCCCCTTCCAGCCGCTCGGTGCCTTTTTCCACGACGGTCGATTCCCCCGTCAGGATCGCCTCTTCCACCCGCAGGTTATGGGCTTCGAGCAGTCGCAGGTCGGCGGGAATACGGTCACCCGCGCGGATCACCACGATATCGCCCGGCACCAGCGCGGTGGTCGGGATGGTTTCGTGATTCCCCTGACGCACCACGACAGCCTCACTTGAGAGCATATTGCGGATACTCTGCAGGGATTTCTCAGCGTTGCTCTCCTGAATGTGACCGATCAGGGCGTTGATTACCGCCACGCCGAGGATCACCAGGGTATCCACCCAATGGCCCATCACCGCCGTGAGCAGCGCCGCGGCCAGCAGGACATAGATCAGCACATCATTGAAGTGCGCTAAAAACCGCAACCACGCGGGCTTGCCCGGTTTTTGCGGCAGGGCATTCTCCCCGTACTGCGCGAGACGCGCCGTGGCGTCCGCGCCGGAAATGCCGTCGGCGGAGCTGTTGGTTTGTGCCAGGGTTTCTTCTACGGAGAGCCGGTAAAACGGCTGGCCCGGTTTTTCTGTATTCATTATTTCGTCCTCACGTCCTGCAACGAAAATCGCCCTTTGCCCTTAACGCACAACAAATACCGGCACGTGCGCGTAGCGAACAATATTGGCCGCATCCGAGCCGAGTAAATGGGTCTGAATATTGGGGTTGCGCGAGCCGATAATGATCACGTCCGCCGTCAGCTCGTCGCCGAGTTTTGTCACTTCATCGCGGACGTTGCCGCTGCGGACGTGAAAATGAATGCGATCCTGCGGAAAAGCGTTTTTTTGCGCCAGGGCGGTGAGTTTTTCTTTTGCGTTATTAATCATGTAGTCATCCATTTTCCGCGCGTCGGAGATAAACCCGCGGGTCAGTTCCGGCGAGAATTTGGGGATGACGTGCAGTAAATGAATATCCGCCGAGGAGGATTGCGCGAGGAACTGGGCATGGGCCAGCGCCTTATCGGCCAGGCCGATTTCATAGACATCGACCGGAACCAGAATATTTCTGTACATAGTGAGCATCCTTTTATTACCAATAAGAAAAGTAATGAATAACACTACAGGTCGTGGAACACAGAGGAATAAGCACCACCACCGGGTACGAAGAAATGAAAGGGATGTTATTAAACGTAGCACAGGACTCTCGTTATTTTACTGCCGCGCACTCATTATCTGAATAATCATGGATTAACACCTAAGTACTTTCTCATCTCTCATTCAAAGGCATGAATTCCGCGGGCCTGCCAATTTTAGGCTCGGCTTAACCTTTTCCCACTTCACAGGCTATGCTCATAAAAAGACATTCTGGCTTGCTTAACAATCCACTACCGACGCTGGATGAGCATGCCTGACTCGCTTGCAGGTATTGGAAAGGGAGGAAAGATGTTTGGATATAGCCTGATTCGCCTCGCGTTGTTTATTGCCCTGGCCATAGTGTCCAGCGCCGCCGTGGGATTATTGACTTATCTGGTGGTTTCGGCTCTCGCGGAATAAAACCGTGCAAGGTAAGTGTTCGTAATAAATAGCGTTTTTATTTATTAGGGGAATAGTGTGAATCGTTACGTTGCGCTGATACCAGTTCTTATTCTTTTCATTGCTGCCTGCGATCAAAAAGCGCCAGAAGCCACACCCCAGCCGAGAATGGTGAAAGTCGCCACGGTGACGGACGCAGGCCAGGCGCAGCAGCGCGTGTTTCCCGCCAGAATAGAGTCCGGCGACGCCACCGACCTCTCCTTTAAACGCGGCGGCCAGATTGAAACGCTCGATATTCGCCAGGGCACTCCCGTAAAACAGGGCCAGCAGCTGGCGAGCCTCAACGCGCGGGAAGCTCAGCAGCGCCTGAGAGACAGACAAACCTCCGCCACTCTGGCCCAGCGCCAGTTCGATCGCTTCCAGACGTTGGCCGGACGCCAGGCCATCTCCAAAGCCGAGATGGACGTGCAGCGTGCCACCCGCGATTCCGCCAATGCGGCGTTGAAAATCGCCCAGGAGGAGCTGAGCCAGATGACGCTCACCGCCCCTTTCGCGGGCACGGCGGCCAGCGTGCAGGTGCGCAATCATCAGGTCGTTTCTGCCGGGCAGCCGATTGTGACCCTGACCCGCACCGATCTGCTCGACGTGGTGTTTAGCATTCCGGAGAACCTCTTCAAAACTCTGGATATCCGTAACGCCGACTATCGCCCGGTGGTGAAGATCAATTCGATTCCGGACCGCGAATTTAGCGCGGTATACAAAGAACACACCGGCAGCAGCGACAGCAATACTCTCACCTGGCAGGTGATTTTAACCATGCCGCGTCCGGATGATTTTCCGGCGGTGGGCGGCGTGAGCGGCACGGTGACGGTCAATCTGGCGAATCTCCCGGCGGGCGCGGGGCGCAATGCGCTGGTGGTGCCGGTGGAAGCGGTATTCAATCCGGATAACAGCCCGCGCAACCAGCCGCACGTCTGGGTGGTAAAAGGCGAAGGGGACAATCTGCAGCTGGAAGATCGCCAGGTGACGGTCGGCCAGGTCACCGCTCAGGGGGTGATCATCACCGAGGGTCTGAAAGCCGGAGAGCGCGTCGTCGCGGCGGGCGTTGGCGAATTACACGCCCAGCAGCCGGTACGGATCTGGACGCGTGAGCGAGGTCTGTAATGGATATCTCTCGCCAGTTTATCGACAACCCGATTCGCGTCTGGCTGACGGTGCTGCTCCTCGGCGTCGGCGGGATTTTTGCCCTGCTCAATATTGGCCGACTGGAAGATCCGGCGTTTACCATTAAAACGGCGGTGGTGGTCACCCACTACCCCGGCGCCTCGGCCCAGCAGGTGGAAGAGGAGGTCACGCTGCCGCTGGAAAATGCCCTGCAACAGTTGCCCTACCTCGATAACGTCAGCTCGATCTCCTCCAACGGGCTGTCGCAAATCACCGTGAATATCGCCTCGCGTTACCACTCCAACGAGCTGCCGCAAATCTGGGACGAACTTCGCCGCCGCGTGGGCGACGCGTCGCGCCAGTTTCCACCGGGGGTGGTGACGCCCTTCGTCAATGACGACTTCGGCGATGTGTTTGGTTTTTTCTTTGCCATCTCGGGGGATAATTTTACCAATCCGGAGCTGTCTCAGTATGCCGACCAGCTGCGCCGCGAGCTGGTGCTGATCCCCGGCGTCGGGAAAGTGGCGATTGGCGGCGCGGTGCCGCAGCAGATTAATGTGGATATCAACCTCGCGAAAATGGCAGCGCGCGGGGTCACCCTCGGGCAGATTTCGACGCTGCTGGGGCGGGTGAACAGCGTAGCCAACGCCGGGGAGATCGCCTCCGGGAGCGAATCCATTCGTCTGCACCCGACGGGCGAGTTTGAAAATCTTGATGAACTCGGGGATTTGATTATCACCCCGCCCGGCGTGGGCGCGGCGACGCGTTTGCGGGATATCGCCACCATTTCGCGCGGGCTGACGGTTTCCCCGTCGAGTATTTACCATGCCAACGGTCGTCAGGCCGTGACCATGGGCGTTTCGTTTATTCCGGGCGTGAACGTTATCGACGTGGGCCGCGCGCTGGAGGCCAAACTGCAGCAGATGTCAGCGGAAAAACCGGCGGGGATTAACATCGATCTGTTCTATGACCAGGCAGCCGAAGTGGGCCACTCGGTGAACGGATTTATCATTAACTTCCTGATGGCGCTGGCGATTGTCATCGGCGTGCTGCTGATTTTTATGGGCTTGCGCAGCGGGATTATCATCGCCCTGTCGCTGGCCCTGAACGTGCTGGGCACGCTGCTGATCATGTACCTGTGGGGCATAGAGCTACAGCGCATCTCGCTCGGGGCGTTGATTATCGCCCTGAGTATGCTGGTGGATAATGCGATTGTGATCGTGGAAGGCGTCCTGATCGCCCGGCAGCGCGGCTCCACGCTGATGACGGCGATTAACTACGTCATTCGCCGCTCTGCCCTGCCCCTGCTGGGCGCGACGGTGATCGCGATCCTCGCCTTTGCGCCGATTGGGCTGTCGCAGGATTCGACGGGCGAATACTGTAAATCCCTGTTCCAGGTGCTGCTGATCTCCCTGCTGCTGAGCTGGTTCTCGGCGCTGACCCTCACCCCGGTGATGATCAAATGGTGGCTGTTTAAGGGCCAGCAAACCGCCGACACACCGGCGGAGGTCGATCCCTACAACCGGCGCTTTTACCGTCTGTACCAGAACATGCTCAACGCGCTGCTGGTGCGCAAAACGATCACCCTGGCGCTGATGGCGGTTCTGCTGGCTGGCGCTATCTGGGGCTTCGGCGCGGTCCGGCAAAACTTCTTCCCGTCGTCGAATACGCCGATTTTCTTTGTCGACCTGTGGTTGCCCTATGGGACGGATATCGTCCAGACCGAAAGGATCACCAGCGAGATTGAAAAATCGATCAACGGCCAGCCGGGCGTGGTCACTACCGTCTCGACCATTGGTCAGGGGAGCATGCGTTTTATCCTCACCTACAGCGGCCAGCGGCAGTACAGCAACTACGCGCAAATCATGGTGCGCATGGACGATCAGCGTAACATTGCCCCCCTGACCCGCCACGTCGACGAGGATATTGCCCGCCACTATCCGGAGATTAACGCCAGCACCAAACGGGTGATGTTCGGCCCGTCCGGCGACAGCGCCATTGAAGTGCGCATCAAAGGGCCGGATCCGGATCGGCTACGGCTGATTGCCAGCCAGGTGGATGACATTCTGGCCCGCGATCCGGCGACGGACAGCGTCCGTAATGACTGGCAGAACCGCAGCAAAGTCATCCGCCCGCAGTACGTCGCCGCCTCCGGGCGCGAACTGGGGGTGGATAAACAGGATATCGACAGCGCGCTGGAGATGAATTTCTCCGGCAGCCGCGTCGGGTTGTACCGGGAAGGTTCGGACCTGCTGCCCGTGGTGGTGCGCCCGCCGGAGAGCGAGCGCCAGGATGCCAATCATCTCAACAACGTGCTGGTGTGGAGCCAAAACCGCCAGCAGTACATTCCCCTGAGCAACGTGGTGAGCGGCTTTGCGCTGGAGTGGGAAGATCCGCTGATCCTGCGCCGGGACCGCAGCCGGGTGCTGACGGTGCAGACCGACCCCGACCCGCTCAGTAACGAAACGTCCGGCGATATTCTGGCCCGGGTGAAACCGGAAATTGATGCCCTGCCGCTGCCGCACGGCTACAGCATTGAGTGGGGCGGCGACGCGGAAAACTCCAGCGAGGCGCAGCAGGGCATTTTCACCACCCTGCCGATCGGTTTCCTGGTGATGTTCATCATCACCATCCTGATGTTTAGCTCGGTGAAAAACGCGGTGGCGATCTGGCTGACGGTGCCGCTGGCGCTGATCGGCGTGACGCCGGGCTTTTTACTCACTGGCATTCCGTTTGGTTTTATGGCGCTGATTGGGCTGCTGAGTCTGAGCGGGATGCTCATCCGTAACGGCATCGTGCTGGTGGAAGAGATTGAGCAGCAGAAAGAGCACAAAGCCCAGCATCAGGCGATCGTCGATGCCGCCACCTCGCGCTTGCGCCCTATTCTGCTGACGGCCTTTACCACGGTGCTGGGGCTGGCCCCGCTGCTGCGCGATGTCTTCTTCCAGAGCATGGCGGTGGTGATCATGTTTGGCCTGGGCTTTGCCACTATCTTGACGCTGCTGGTACTTCCGGTTATTTATGCCTGTTTCCACCCCACGGAGAGGGCTGAACCCCAATGAACCCAACCGGGCTGAACATTATTAAAACGCTGGGATGCATGACGGCGGTGACCTTTTTCACTCTGTACCACACCTGGGATCGCTACGATTACGATTATCACTGGATCCTCGGTTTCCTGACCTTTATCTCCACCATCGCCACGCCGCTGTTTTTTGTGGTGGCGGGTTATCTGGACGCTCAGTCGCGGCACGGCTCGCGCTGGCAGCTCGGAAAGATCAAAGCGGTGGTGGTGGTGTTTCTGTTCTGGATGACGGTCTATTACCTGTGGGAGCCGTATCAGCGCGGGTATTTAATCCATCCGTGGTTTGTCTTCACCTTTATCGTGATTTACACCTTCCACCCGCTGATTGAGTGGCTAAGCCAGCGGCGACGTCTGTTTTTCGGCGTGATTTTCGCCCTGCTGGTGTTTGCCTATGGCTATGATTTGCTATCGGCGCTCTATCCCGAAAAGCATCTGCTGTCGCTGGCACCGCAGTATCGGCTCTGGACCTGGCTGCTGTTTTATCTCACCGGTCAGATTTTTTTCGACCCGCTGGTTTCCGCCTGGATCAGCAAAGACAAAGTGGTGAAAGCGGCCATTGCGGCGATTCCGGTGATTTATCTGTTCACCTGGTTTTATGAGCGGCACTTCTTTTTCGCCCTGTTCAAGGCGGATCGCAACGCATTTATTCTGACCGGCTCGCAGATTTACATCCTGATCGTGGCGCTGGTAATTGCCGCCAACGGCGTGCGGTTTCGCAGGAATATCGAATTCAAAGAGGCGATTTTAGCCGCGGTCAGTAAGACGATGACCGGGGTGTATATTTTGCACTATTCGGTGTTTCACCTGCTTACGTCGCTGATCCCCGTGACCTCACTCACCACCAAACTGCTGCTGATTGGGCTGACGTTTGTGGCGTCGGTGCTGATTTCGATGCTGGCGCTGTCGCATTCGACGGTTAAGAAGATCATCACCCTTTGAGACCGTGCGCGCTTCGCCCGGCGGCGCTGCGCTTGCACGGGCCTACAACGGCCAGCTCAAGTAGGCCGGGTAAGGCGCAGCCGCCACCCGGCTTCAGGCTCCGAATTTAAAACCCATACCGCAGCCACGCAAACAGCACGTTGCCGTTGTTATAAGTCCCCGGAATATAGGTGAACTGCACGTTCAGCCGTTTATACCCGGCGGAGAACAGCGGCAAAATGATCGGCAGCGGCACATAGTTCGCAAAATCCTGCCGCGCCGTGATCCCCGCCGTGACGCCAAGCCCGAGGCGGAAATCCTGCGCATTATCCAGATACCAGCCCTTCTCCCAGCCGTAGCCGACAATTGGCTGCCATTCGTTGTGGGAATCTTTAAACATCATCGCGTAGAGAGAGCTCCAGTTCCCCTCTTCGTTATATCGAGAAACCCCAAACCCGCCGCCCCACGGCATTTCGTTGTAGTTATCGGTTTTCTCTTTGTCGTACATAAAGCGCGCATGCCAGCTCAGAAAGGGCAGATAGAGATCGTAGTTTTGCGGCTCATTCCACGTCCGGGAGACATCGTTGGTGAAGTTGTTCCACCAGCCGGTGATGCGCTGTTCCCCGTAAACGCCCGGCTCAGCATATAAAGGGGCCACAAACCACATCAACATAATGAGTAAGGCAATCCGAAGCGCGTGCATAGTTAATCCCTCTGCAAATCGTTATGCGATAACTAATACTGTAATCCCTTTTCTGGAAACCCCGTCGTCGCGTTTCGGAAATTTTACCGTACAGGGCGGATAAAATCATTTTCACCTGCCGCCTGTCGGGGTAGTCTCATGGTTCCCGTCTCCACGGCGGGCACGATGTGAGTAACCTTTTCCCCATACTAATAATGAAAAATACGGTACAGACAGGACTAAAAATGGACTCCACCCTCATCTCCGAACGCCCCAACGAGGAGACACCATCGCTTAATCGCGCCCGACGCGCCGCCCTCGGCAGTTTCGCCGGAGCTGTCGTCGACTGGTATGACTTTCTGCTCTACGGCATCACCGCCGCTCTGGTATTTAACCGCGAATTCTTCCCTCAGGTCAGCCCGGCAATGGGCACCCTCGCCGCGTTTGCCACCTTTGGCGTCGGGTTCCTGTTTCGCCCGCTCGGCGGCGTGATCTTCGGTCATTTCGGCGACAAGCTGGGCCGCAAGCGGATGCTGATGCTCACGGTCTGGATGATGGGCATCGCCACTGCGCTGATCGGTATTTTGCCGTCGTTCGACACCATCGGCTGGTGGGCACCGGTCCTGCTGGTGACCCTGCGAGCCATTCAGGGCTTTGCCGTGGGCGGTGAATGGGGCGGCGCGGCGCTGCTCTCCGTTGAAAGCGCGCCGAAACACAAGAAAGCCTTCTACAGCAGCGGCGTGCAGGTGGGTTACGGCGTCGGCCTGTTGCTCTCCACCGGGCTGGTTTCTCTGATAAGCCAAATGACCACCGACGAGCAGTTCCTGAGCTGGGGCTGGCGCATTCCGTTCCTGTTCAGCATCGTACTGGTGCTGGCCGCCCTGTGGATCCGCAACGGCATGGAAGAGTCCGCCGAGTTTGAAAAGCAGCAGAGCGAGCCACCGGTGGCGAAAAAACGTCTGCCGGTGATGGAAGCCTTGCTCCAGCATCCAGGCGCGTTCCTGAAGATCATCGCTCTGCGCCTGTGCGAGCTGCTGACGATGTATATCGTCACCGCCTTCGCCCTGAACTATTCGACGCAAAACCTCGGCCTGCCGCGTGAGCTTTTTCTGAATATTGGCCTGCTGGTGGGGGGAATTAGCTGTTTCAGTATTCCCTGCTTTGCGTGGCTGGCGGACCGGTTTGGCCGTCGACGCGTCTACATCACCGGGGCGCTGATCGGCAGCCTCAGCGCCTGGCCGTTCTTTATGGCGCTCGAAGCCCAGTCGATGTTCTGGATTGTGTTCTTTGCCATTATGCTCGCCAACATCGCCCATGACATGGTGGTGTGCGTGCAGCAGCCGATGTTTACGGAGATGTTTGGCGCGAGCTATCGCTACAGTGGCGCGGGCGTGGGCTATCAGGTGGCGAGCGTGGTCGGCGGCGGGTTTACGCCGTTTATCGCCGCGGCCTTAGTCACCTTCTCTGGCGGCAACTGGCAGAGCGTGGCGATTTACCTGCTGGCGGGCTGCCTGATCTCCGCCGCCACGGCACTGCTGATGAAAGAGTCCCACTGATGATGTCCTGACTTTTTTTTCACATGTGAGTGACATACTATCGAGTGACGTCGCACATCTGTGGATCAAGGAGACAGACATGAATAATAAGGGCTTAAGCCTGACACCTGCTCAGGCGCTGGAGAAGCTGGAGGCGTTGTACGAGCAATCTGTCAACGCCCTGCGCACCGCCATTAGCGAGTACATTGAAAACGGAACGCTTCCTGATGAAAAGGCCCGACTCGACGGCCTTTTTGTTTATCCCTCGCTCTCGGTAACCTGGGACGGCGGCACCACCAACACACCAAAAACCCGTGCCTACGCCCGCTTTACCCATTCAGGATGCTACTCCACCACCGTTACCCGCCCTTCTCTGTTCCGCCCCTATCTTGAAGAGCAACTGACGCTGCTGTATCAGGATTACGACGCGCATATCGCCGTTGAACCCTCGATGCACGAAATCCCGTACCCGTACGTGATTGACGGTTCGGCGCTGACGCTGGACCGTTCGATGAGTGCCGGGCTGACGCGCCACTTCCCGACCACCGAGCTGTCGCAGATTGGCGATGAGACCGCCGACGGGATTTACCATCCGGCGGAGTTTTCCCCGCTGTCGCACTTCGATGCGCGCCGCGTTGATTTCTCGCTGGCACGACTGCGCCACTACACGGGCACGCCGGTCGAACATTTCCAGCCCTTTGTGCTGTTTACCAACTACACCCGCTACGTGGATGAGTTTGTGCGCTGGGGCTGCAGCCAGATCCTCGATCCGGACAGCCCGTACGTGGCGCTCTCCTGCGCGGGCGGGATCTGGATCACCGCCGAGACCGAAGCGCCTGAGATGGCGATTTCCGATCTGGCGTGGAAAAAACATCAGATGCCAGCCTGGCACCTGATCACCGCCGACGGCCAGGGCATTACGCTGATTAACATCGGCGTCGGCCCGTCGAATGCCAAAACTATCTGCGACCATCTGGCGGTACTGCGCCCGGACGTGTGGCTGATGATCGGCCACTGCGGCGGCCTGCGCGAAAGCCAGCTGATCGGTGATTACGTTCTCGCCCACGCCTATCTGCGCGACGACCACGTGCTCGACGCGGTGCTGCCGCCGGACATCCCGATCCCGAGCATCGCCGAAGTCCAGCGCGCCCTGTACGACGCCACCAAGCAGGTGAGCGGCATGCCGGGCGAAGAGGTTAAACAGCGCCTGCGCACGGGGACGGTGGTCACCACCGACGACCGCAACTGGGAGCTGCGCTACTCTGCGTCGGCCCTGCGTTTTAACCTAAGCCGCGCGGTGGCCATCGATATGGAAAGCGCCACCATTGCCGCCCAGGGCTACCGTTTCCGCGTTCCGTACGGCACGCTGCTGTGCGTTTCGGACAAACCGCTGCACGGCGAGATTAAACTCCCCGGCCAGGCTAACCGCTTCTACGAGGGGGCGATTTCCGAGCATCTGCAGATTGGCATTCGGGCGATCGACTTACTGCGTGCGGAAGGCGACAAGCTGCATTCGCGCAAACTGCGCACCTTTAACGAGCCGCCGTTCCGCTAAAAACAACAAGGAAAAATCATGCACACCACCACACCGCTTACGGCGCTTCGCCAGTGGCTACAGGAAAATAATCTCGACGGGATGATCGTCCCGCGCACCGATGCGTGGCAGAGCGAATACTGCGCGCCCCATTTCGAAAAACTGGCGTGGCTGACCGGCTTTGACGGCTCGGCGGGGCTGGCGCTGGTTCTGAAAGATCGCGCCCTGCTGTTCGTCGACGGACGCTATCAGGTGCAGGCTCGCGTTCAGGTCAACATGGACGATTTTGCCATCCATCATCTGCACAACGAACCGCTGGCCCAGTGGCTTGACGCCAATGCCAGCGCGGGAACGCGTATCGCGTTTGACCCGCTGCTGATGACCCATAACGAGTATCAGCAGTTGGCCGCTACTGCCTGTGAATTCGTGGCCCTCGACGCGTCGCCGTTCGACACCCTCTGGACCGACCGTCCTGCAGCCCCGGCGGGGGTGATCCGCGAGATGCCGGTAGACGTGAGCGGTGAAAGCAGCGCCGATAAACGCCGTCGTGTGGCGCAACTGTTGCAAAGTAACGGCGCGGATTATCTGGCGTTGACCATGCCGGATAACATCGCCTGGCTGCTGAACGTGCGTGGGTCTGATATTCCGACCAGCCCGGTGCCGCTCTCCTTCGCGCTGCTGAGCCGCGAGGGCGACGTCGAATGGTTCGTCGAAGGCGACAAGCTTCGCGAACTGCCGGCCTCTGCCGTGGAAGGGATCGTGATTTCACCGCAGGATGATTTTGTGTCGCGCTGCAAACAGCTCGGCGAAGGCAAACGCGTGTGGCTGGATGCGGATTCCGCACCGGTCGCGCTGCGTTTTGCGATTGAGCCGCAGGGAGAGATCCTCTGGCAGGCCGATCCGGTGACGCTCCTGAAAGCGCATAAAAATCCGGTTGAGCTGGAAGGCTATCGCGAATGCCACCAGCAGGACGGCGCCGCGTGGGTGAACTTCCTCGCGTGGCTGTCCCGTGAAGTGCCGCAGCGCGAGGCTGCAGGCAAGCCGCTGACCGAGCTGGAAGCCCAGGCGCAGCAGCTTAAGTTCCGCGAGCAGCAAAGCGGATTCATCGAGCAGAGCTTCGAGACCATCTCCGCCTCCGCCAGTAACGCCGCGATGTGCCATTACCACTCAAGCGCCGCCTCGAATAAAGCGATCACCAGCGGGCATTTTTATCTGAACGATTCCGGCGGTCAGTATCACAACGGCACCACCGATGCGACCCGTACGCTGGCGTACAGCAAGCTGGATGCGCAGCAGCGCCTGCACTATATCGCGGTGCTGAAAGGCTTCTTATCCCTGATCTCGCTGCAATTCCCGTCGGGTACGCAGGGACATCAGCTCGATGCCTTTGCCCGCCGTCCTCTGTGGGAGCTGGGGCTGGATTACGATCACGGCACCGGGCATGGCGTGGGGCACCAGCTGTTGATCCATGAAAACCCGCAGCGCATTGCCAAGAAAGTAAACCCGTGGCCGCTGAAGGCGGGAAATATCATCACTATCGAGCCGGGCTACTATCAGGCCGACAGTCACGGTATTCGCATTGAGAATCAGGTGGAGATCGTTGAGAGCATGCCGGGCTTCTGCAAGTTTGCCTCCCTGACGCTGATCCCGATTGATTTAAGCCAGGTGGAGCTGCATCTGCTCAGCGAGCAGGAGAAGCAGTGGCTGGATGAGTATCATCAGCAGGTGCGGGAAGTGTTGTCGCCGCTGGTCGAGAGCGATGCGCGTCCGTGGCTCTTTGCAGCCACCGCGCCGATTCGCGTGCAGGCGGGGTAATCCGTACGATTCTGTAGGCCGGGTAAGGCGAAGCCGCCACCCGGCAATTTCCCCAAACGCAGAAAAGCAAAAAGCCCGCTCAGTTTCCTGAGCAGGCTTCTTAAATATGGCTCCTCTGACTGGACTCGAACCAGTGACATACGGATTAACAGTCCGCCGTTCTACCGACTGAACTACAGAGGAATCGTGTGAACGGGGCGCATATTATCGACGCCACCCGGCATTGTCAAAGACAGAATGCACAAAAATGTTCGTTTGCTGCTTTATTCCTCAGTTCGCACACTTGTCAACCGTTCAGGCGCGTCAGGCGCCTCATTTTGGGCTTTGACCCGCGGGTATTTCCACAGCCAGCGACCGCTAACCATACGCCAGTAGAACAGCGCGCCGCGCACCGCCCAGTCGAGGAACATCCCCAGCCAGACGCCCACCACGCCCATCCCGAGCATAATCCCGAGCCCATACCCCGCCACCACGCGACAGCCCCACATGCCGAGCATCGATACCCACATCGCAAAGCGCGCGTCACGCGCCCCTTTGAGCCCCGCAGGAAGCACCCACGACGCCGCCCAGATAGGCATAAACGCGGCGTTCATCCAGATAAGGATTTTGACTACCTCTTTGACGTCGTCCTCATGGGTGTAGAACGAGGCCATCAGCCCCGCGAACGGCGCGGTTCCCCACGCGATAATCGTCAGGCCAATCGTCGACAGCCAGAAAACGTGGCGCAGCTGCCGCTCCGCCTGGGCAATCTGCCCTTTGCCGAGCCGTTTACCGGTGATGATGGTCGACGCCGACCCGAGGGCGTTCCCCGGCAGGTTAATCAGCGAGGCAATAGAGAACGCAATAAAGTTACCGGCGATGACGTCGGTGCCCATTCCGGCGACAAACATCTGCGTGAGCAGTTTCCCGCCGTTGAACAGCACCGACTCAATGCTGGCAGGGATCCCAATCCCCATCACTTCCCAGATAATGGCGAAATTGAACGGGCGGAAGTAGCTCTTTAACGAGAGCTTGAGCGCAGGGTTTACGCCCATCATCAGCACCACGACAATGGCGATCGCGCCGATGTAGCGGGAGATAGTCAGCCCAAGCCCTGCACCGACAAAGCCTAGTCCGTCCCAGGAGAAAAGACCGTAAATCAGAATGCTGCTGATGATGATGTTGAGGATGTTCATCCCACCGTTAATCAGCAAAGGGATTTTAGTGTTGCCCGCACCGCGCAACGCGCCGCTGCCAATAAGGGCGATGGCCGCCGCCGGATAGCTCAGCACCGTCATTTCGAGGTAGGTCAGCGCCAGGTCTTTCACCTCATTGGTTGCCTCCCCCGCCACGATATCGATAATCTCTTGACCGAAATAGTGGATCACCGCCGCCAGAATGATTGAGAAGACAGTCATGATCATCAGGGATTGCCGCGCCGCCTCGCGTGCGCGTTTCGGGTCGAGTTTGCCCAGACTAAAGGCCACCACCACCGTTGTCCCGAGGTCGATAGCGGCAAAGAACGACATCACCACCATATTAAAGCTGTCCGCCAGCCCCACGCCCGCCATCGCCTCTTTGCCCAGCCAGCTCACCAGAAACGTGCTGAGCACGCCCATCAGCAGGACGCAGGTGTTTTCCAGAAAGATAGGCACAGCAAGGGGGGTGATTTCACGCCAGAACAGAACACGATAGCTTTTACGTTTGGCATACCAGGGCGTACGCTTAACGGCCTGGCGCAGAGCGGAAGTGACGTTCAAAATGGACCTTAACGAGAGAAAGTTGAAACTCCATTTCAAATGATGAGGGAGAAACGCTAATCCTGCAAAGTATTTTCCACAAAAAATTGTCGAGAATGACGACAAACTGACGACAGAATCAGCAGTTGAACAACCGAGTGTAAGATCAGGTTTGACAAAAGTTTTTTCGCCGCTAAGATAAGCCTCCTAACCGATTCCTCTGTAGTTCAGTCGGTAGAACGGCGGACTGTTAATCCGTATGTCACTGGTTCGAGTCCAGTCAGAGGAGCCAAATTTGAAAAGCCTGCTTTTAAAGCAGGCTTTTTGCTTTTCTGAGATGGCATTTTCATACCTCCGCCAGTCATCACATAGCATTACGTGCCGGGTTTCGTACATGAGTGATAATCAACGGCTAAAAACGATAACTCACTTTAAACGCAATTAAATTTTAACTTACATAAGGATACAAATAGGGTTTATTCGGCTCTCATCACAAATATAAATTTGTGATAAATGACTCAAAAAAAGCGTTCAAAACCTTCAAAATGGACAGGGCCAACTCTCTTCAGAGATAAGTTGAAATTTAGGGAAGAATTATGCCTTACATCCTGTTGATACTTGCAGCTATTTTTTGGGGTGGAAACTACGTTGCAGGTAGCATTCTCGTTCATTATATCAACCCTTACGCCCTCAGTATTTTTAGATGGGGATTGACCACTGTTTTGATGTTTACATTGTACTGGCGGACCATTGCAAAAGAGTGGTACTTGTTGATGAGTAATATAAAAATAAATGCCATCTACGCACTGCTTGGTCAGATCACCTTCCCACTGACTCTCTATATCGGCCTGCAGTATACAAGCTCATTAAATGCATCTATTTATATCTCGAGTACGCCCTGCCTTGTCCTTTTGATCAATGCCCTGTTTTTTCATGAGAAAATCTCCTGGCGCAATATATTAGGTGTCATCGTAAGTACAGCGGGGGTTATCTATCTTGCTTTTTCGAATGCTCATAGTGGAGGTTTAGCTTCATTTGGTATTGGAGACTTGCTGACCATTATATCCGCGGTAAGTTGGGCCTGTTATTGCGCCTTGCTCAGACTCAAAGATAAGCGCGTTACTAATACAGCTTTCGTTGGCTTCACCTCATTAATAGGAACGATTATATTAGTACCTGTGTATTTTATTTATTGTTACAGCGCAGGTTCACTGACTATGTTCAACCATACGCCTTCACTTTATCCTGTGCTGGGGGCAATCTATCTGGTCATATTCCCCTCCTGGCTTGCCTATGTTTTCTGGAATAAAGGCGTGCAATTGCTCGGGACAACACGAAGTGAGATTTTCACCCATATTATCCCTATCTCTGGCGGACTGCTGAGTATCGTATTACTTAACCAACAGTTCCATTTCTATCATTTTTTAACGTTATTGCTGATTATCTTAGGCATTGTTCTTTGTTCAGGAAGAACGAGCAATAAGGTTCAGAAGGTGTAGCCCTCCCGACTCGCACATAACAGCCCAAAAAAAAGCCCCTCTGCTTTCGCAGAGAGGCCTTATCAATTTTCGCGACAGTTACTCGCTTTTGGCTTCACCGTTCTTGATTTCGCCAATCACTTTCAGTTTTTTGGAGATGTCGCGACGCTCTTTGGACAGCTCAGCATTTTTGATGATGTAGTCGTCTACGCGATCTTCGTAGTCGGTTTTCATGCTGGCGATGATGCCCTGGATAGCTTCAACGCTCATGCCTGGCTTGATGTAGTCGCTCAGGTTATCAAGCAGCAGAACACGTTTCTGGTTGTCACGGATCTTCTTCTCAACGTCCTGGATTTCACGCTGCAGTTTGTTTTTGCGGCGGAACAGGCGGACGAATTCCAGAACATCCTGGAACGAAGGCTTGGTAGTTTCCATTTTGATACCCCTGCTAATGTAAGATTCGGATTCGTTAAGCAACCGCTGTACAGATAACCTTACTGACAGCCGCTGCGAATGACAATGACTATATCGTTTGATCCTATCATAACCCCAATCGCTGCTGAATCGAAGCAGCAGCCGTCACAACAGGCGATGGCTGCTTTTTATTTGCGCAGCGCCCGGCAGATAAGATGCGACAACAGCTCCAGTTGCCTCGCCATTTCCATGCTCAACCATACATAGCCGTGGATGGGCGTTTCCGCCACATTGTCACCCTGATGGTCATTGATCAGCTGCCGCAGTTCTGCCGTGATTTCGTTCAGACGTTCGCTGTTCGCCAGAATCGGCTGCGGGTTCCCCTCATACAGCGCGTGAGCGATGGTCAGCAGCGTTTGCTGCGTCATCTGCTGGGTTTCCTTGAGGGTGTGCGCATTCAGCAGCACGAAGTGGCTGGCGCGGGATGCCCAATGGGCGTTGATTTGCAGTTCGAGCATACACACCAGATTACGGCTGACGGTCTGGATGGCTTCGAAGATGGATTTTTGAATGTGCGTCTCTTTGCTGGCAGGCGCAATAATGCCGCGCATCTTGACGACATCGTTGAGAATTTTTTGCATATGTTTTTCAAGGCGCGGTCGTTCAACCAGATTGGGCGAAAAACCTGCCTGATAGACGCGATTAACGGCGGTGACGTAGTTCGCCATCTGGATGCGCCAGTGCAGGAATGCCCGCTGCGGCCAGATGCCGGTAAACAGCATTGCCAGCAGGGAACCCAGAATTACATCGCCGCTTCGCCACAGGGCTGTCGCCATGTCGCCTGCCGGGGCACCGACGACCACTGAGAGCGTGATCCCAATCAGCAGCGCCTGATACGGTTTTTTACCGAGTGCGAGCCAGCCGCACAGGAACATCGCCCCGGCGCACCACAGCAACATTACGGGAAGAGAAATCAGCTCCAGCTTGAGCGCAATCAGCCCCAGCGCCGAGCCAAAAATAGTGCCGCCTATGCGCTCAAAAGCGCGCGGGACCACGTTTCCCCAGAAAGAGATCGGCCCCATGATCACCACCAACGTGATGAGCGGCCAGGTCCCCTCAGGGATGTGGAACAGCCTCACCAGCAGGAAAGTGAGAATGAACGCCAGCGCGATGCGGCAACCATGCACAGCGCGGTAATTCCGGTACAAACGGATTTCAAAGGGAGTTAATGATTTGTCGGGACGCACACCCGCTCTCCAGCTACACGGCAAACCACAATTGTACTGTGTTTTCTGCCGGACGCATCACGTCCGACAGAAAAACCCTACAAATAACAGGCCCGGACTTAAACGGCCTTATTTTGCACTGCAACGTACATTTCGATATCCCAGTAACCATCTATATTGCCATCATTCAGATAGCGCTCGAAGCAAGGCTTCGGCGCGATCCCGTAGCGGTTGTCCTCAAGGAGACTGTTGAAGAAGCTGTACCAGGGCGTGCCAAAATCATGATTTTCGACACGCGCTACGGCGACGGCGTAGTCCCCTGCCGCGATTTCGGTGAGGATCACCCCTTCGCTATTCGCCGGGATTTGAAAATCTTCTGGCACGGTCACGGCTGTGTCGCAGCGCAGTTTTTCGGCGGGCACTTCATCGGGATTGTCATAATAAACCGCCACCCATTCGAGGGGCTCGATTTTGTTGCCATCGACCCACATCGCCAGTTGCTCAACGCCTTGTTTAACGGTTTGCTCCCACGGGCCAACCAGATGAAAACCGGCAATTTTACGCTTAGGTTGCTGCTTGATGCTGTAGTCCATACTGCCTCCGTTTATTACTGTATATTTATACACTATAAAGCAGATTCGTTATGTCCGGCAAACACGAGATGTTTATTATGCGAGCAGACTCGCAGGAGTGCCAGTCTGCTCTTTTAGGCGTCAGGCTTTGTGATGCAGATAGTCGCTCAGACGGGAGAACAGACCGCCCTTGCCAATCGGCTCGAGGGTCACTAACGGCCAGTGGGCAACGACTTTATCGCGGTCATACAGCTCAATTTCCCCGACGCGCTGATGGGCGGCAATCGGCGCTTCCAGCTCTTTTTTATCGAGCACGTATTTGGCTTTGATATTGGCGACTTCCGCTTTCGGCAGTGCCAGCCAGAAATCCTGATCCGTTCCGAGAGAGATCTGCTCTTTGTCGCCGTACCAGATGCGCTCCGTCCCGACCTGTTTGCCGCTGCGCAGGATCTGCACCGTATCGAAGTTTTGCTGCCCCCAGTGCAGCAGCTTGCGGGCCTGCTCTTCGCGACCTTTCGGGCTGTCTGCCCCCATCACTACCGCGATCAGGCGACGTTGACCATCCACCGCCGAGGCAATCAGGTTAAAGCCCGCCCCGGAGGTGTGCCCGGTCTTGAGCCCGTCAACGTTCATGGTTTTATCCCACAGCAGACCGTTGCGGTTTTGCTGGGTGATACCGTTCCACGTCAGACTCTTTTCGCTGTACATGTGATAGAAATCGGGCTCACCGTGAATGATGGCTCGCGACAGAACGGCCAGATCGTAAGCCGAACTGTGCTGGCCCGGCGCATCCAGCCCATGTACGGTTTCAAAGTGCGTATCGCGCAGGTTTAGCTTTTCAACATAGTCGTTCATCATGCTGACGAACTGCGGCTGACCGCCCGCCACATGGTCCGCCAGGGCCACACAGGCGTCGTTCCCGGAGTCCACAATCAGGCCGCGGCTGAGGTCGCGAACGGTCACGCGATCGCCCGCTTTCAGGAACATCAGCGATGAACCGTCGAACACCGGATTGCCCTTCGCCCACGCATCGCGCCCGACGGTAACGACGTCATCCGGCGTAATACGATGGCTGTCGATCGCGCGATCGACCACATAGCCCGTCATCAGCTTGGTGAGACTGGCCGGATTGCGCTGTTGATGCTCGTTGCCTGCCGTTAAAATTTGACCCGTAGTGTAATCCATCAGCACCCAGGACCCGGCCTGAATGGCCGGCGGCTGCGGCGAGAAGTCCAGGGGATCGGCAGCCAGTGCGGAGGTGATACTCGAAGCGAGTAAAGAAACAGCAATAAACAGACGGCGTTTCAACGATATTTCCTCAGGTCATTTAAAATCGTTGCCCTTTTTACGGAAAATCTCAGTTCGTTACCTGTTTAAATTGCAAAAAAATGTGACGGCGCGCAGAGATTTAGCGGAAGGCAGCGCGCAAAACTGGCGCTGAAAAACGCTTTTTGTTCGGCGTGTCGCCGCCGATCGTTTACCATAGCCAGGTCACTTTTCAACAGGATGGTATTACTGGTGTCTGATTCCGCCGCGCTCCCCACATTTCTCTTCCACGATTACGAAACCTTTGGCACCAGCCCGTCGCTGGACCGACCTTCGCAGTTTGCGGCGATCCGCACCGATGCGGATTTCAATATCATCGGCGAGCCGGAGGTTTTTTACTGTAAGCCTGCCGACGACTATCTGCCCCAGCCCGGCGCAGTGATGGTCACCGGCATTACGCCGCAGGAAGCGCGCGAAAAAGGCGTGAACGAAGCCGAGTTTGCCCGTCGCGTTCACGACCTGTTTACCGTGCCCAATACCTGCGTGGTGGGCTATAACAACATCCGTTTCGATGATGAAGTCACGCGTAATATCCTGTACCGCAATTTCTACGATCCCTACGCCTGGAGCTGGCAGAACCGCAACTCGCGCTGGGATCTGCTCGACGTTATGCGCGCCTGCTACGCTCTGCGCCCTGAGGGAATCACCTGGCCCGAGAATGACGACGGTTTGCCGAGCTTCCGCCTTGAACATCTGACGCGCGCCAACAGCATTGAGCACAGCAACGCCCACGATGCCATGGCGGACGTGTATGCCACTATCGCTATGGCGAAGCTGGTGAAGACCGCTCAGCCAAAACTCTTTGATTATCTGCTCAGCCATCGCAGCAAGCAGAAACTGATGACCCTGATTGACGTCCCGCAGATGAAACCGCTAGTGCATATCTCCGGGATGTTTGGTGCCTGGCGCGGGAATACCAGCTGGGTCGCGCCGCTGGCGTGGCATCCTGACAATCGCAACGCGGTGATCATGGTCGATCTGGCCGGTGATATTTCGCCGCTACTGGAACTCGACAGCGACACCCTGCGCGAGCGTTTGTACACGCCGAAAAACGAGCTGGGCGATAACGCCGCCGTGCCCGTCAAGCTGGTGCATATCAACAAATGCCCGGTGCTGGCGCAGGCGAATACATTGCGTCCGGAAGATGCCGACCGGCTGGGTGTGAATCGTCAGCTTTGCCTCGATAACCTGAAAGTGCTGCGTGAGAATCCGCAGGTGCGCGACAAAGTGGTGGCGATTTTCGCTGAAGCCGAGCCGTTTGTGCCCTCAGATAACGTCGATGCGCAGCTCTATAACGGCTTTTTCAGTGACGCCGACCGCGCCGCTATGAACATCGTGTTGCAGACCGATCCGCAAAATTTACCGGCGCTGGACATCACCTTCGCCGATAAACGGATTGAGAAGCTGATGTTTAACTATCGGGCGCGTAACTTCCCTGGCACCCTCGATGAAGCCGAGCAGGAGCGCTGGCTGCAGCACCGCCGTAACGTCTTTACGCCAGAGTTTTTGCAGCAGTACGCCCAGGAGCTGGAGATGTTGTACACGCAGTATGAAGGCAATGCGGAGAAACAGGCGCTGCTGAAAGCGCTGTATCAGTACGCGCAAGAGATTGTCTGAGGATTGCAGGCATAAAAAAACCGGAGGCATGTGCTCCGGTTTTTTTTGCGTCACTGCTGAGTGATTACGCGATATCTTCGTACTGTGGCACAGGGTTGCGGAAGCTTTTGGTCACGCAAGCCAGGTACACCAGACCGATAGCACCCCAGATCAGGCCCAGAATCATTGAGCTCTCTTCCAGGTTAATCCACAGTGCACCCACCGTCATCGCGCCACACAGTGGCAGGAACAGGTAGTTGAAGTGGTCTTTCAGCGTTTTGTTGCGCTTCTCGCGGATCCAGAACTGAGAGATCACGGAGAGGTTAACAAAGGTAAAGGCCACCAGCGCACCGAAGTTAATCAGCGCCGTCGCTGTTACCAGGTCAAATTTGATCGCCAGCAGAGCAATCGCGCCAACCAGCAGCACGTTCCATGCCGGAGTACGCCATTTCGGATGAATGTAGCCGAAGAAGCGAGTCGGGAACACGCCGTCGCGACCCATCACGTACATCAGACGAGAAACGCCTGCGTGAGCGGCCATTCCGGATGCCAGTACGGTGACGCTGGAGAAAATCAGCACGCCCCACTGGAAGGTTTTGCCTGCCACGTACAGCATGATTTCTGGCTGAGACGCGTCCGGATCTTTAAAGCGAGAGATGTCCGGGAAGTACAGCTGCAGGAAGTAAGAGGCACCAATGAACACCAGGCCGCCCAGCAGCGCAGTCAGCAGAATCGCACGCGGAATCACGCGCTCTGCGTCTTTGGTCTCTTCGGACAGAGAAGAGATACCGTCGAAGCCGAGGAACGAGAAGCACAGGATGGTCGCGCCGGTAATCATCGGCACCACGTGCGCGCCTTCAGACCAGAACGGACGGGTGCTGGTCAGCGTACCTGCGCCTTCACCGTGCGCCACGCCATAGATGATCATCCCGACGATAACCGCCACGATGCCCATCTGCAGAATCACGATCAGGGTGTTGAAGTTGGCCACGGTCTTGATGCTGCGCAGGTTAGAGATGGTCATAAAGGCCACCAGCGCGACAACGAAGATCCACGACGGTACGGAAGGCACCAGCGCTTCGAAGTAAATTTTTGCCAGCAGAATGTTGATCATCGGCATGAACAGGTAGTCCAGCAGAGATGACCAGCCCACCATAAAGCCAACAGCCGGGCTAATGGATTTCTGAGCATAGGTGTACGCTGAGCCTGCGGACGGGAAACGGCGAACCAGTTTACCGTAGCTCAACGCCGTAAAGAGAATAGCGACCAGCGCAAAGGCATACGCCGTTGCAACGTGACCGTCAGTGAGGCCTGAAACGATACCAAACGTATCGAACAGCGTCATCGGCTGCATATAGGCGAGGCCCATCATGACAACCGGAATCAACGTAAGTGTTTTACGTAATTCCACGCGAGAGGTTTTTGGAGTAGCGTTATGCGACACAGGATTTCTCCTTAACGGTGAAAACCGCCGCGTAAGCAAAAGATTGCCCCATTTTCTGGATTCCTCAGCGACAACAACTGTCGGATTTTAGTAAGTATCTATCCGGTACGAAGCCCGGCCTCTTTGTTTTTAAATGGCGTTTGTTACATGCAAAAAAAATAACCGACGCCTTTTATATCGTCGGTTAATCTCATTTTTTTGCAGCGGCGCATTTTGCCCCATCTTTGGCATAAAAGGCAATAGATTCAGAAGCCGATCGCGCTTTTCTTTTTACTAAGCGGTTGATATTCCGCCCTCGGGCAAAGTGTAAACGGCAGCGATAGCACTATTTGCTAAAATCTCATCCCGCCACCACGCGCTGGCAAGCCCGGCGGTCTGTTCATTCCACCCTACCCACACCGATTCGCTGTTGGTTTGCGCCAGCACTTGTTTCTCCACCAGCGCACCGCTTTCGATAAATCGCTGGGCCAGATAACGCGGGAGATAACCGCAGCCGAGCCCGCTGATTTGCAGCTCCAGCTTGGTTTTGAAGTCAAACACCGTGATGGCTTCCTGATCGTCGAGCAGTTGGGAAGAGACCGCGCACTCCGGCAGAGAGCTGTCACCCACCACAATCGCCCGACAGCCTTTTATTACGCGACGCGGAATGGGCTCTGGCTCCTGGGCCAGGGGATGATGCGGGGCCACCACAAACACCTGCTCAAGGGTGCCGATACGCGAAAAGCCAAAATCGCTCGACTGGGGCGGGTCGCGTAATGCGCCGACGATAATATCCGCCCGGCCCTGCGTTAATGCCTCCCACGAGCCGCCTAGCACGCCGTTGATAAATTTGAGTCGGGTCACGCTGTGGCGCTGGTAAAAGGCTTCGATCAGCGGGGAGAGCAACGAGAAGGGAAAGGTATCATCCACGCCGATGACCAGCTCATTTTCCCAGCCCTGATGGAGCTTCACCGCCTGCTTTTCCAGCTCGCGCACCGTGTGCAGCACTTCGCGACCCTTTTCGAGCAGCATCTGGCCCGTTCGCGTGAAACGCGCGCGATGTCCGCTGCGATCGAGCAGTTGAATATTGAGATCACTTTCGAGTTTATGAACGGTGTAGCTTAGGGCCGAGGGGGTTTTGTAGAGCTTCGCCGACGCGGCGGCAAAGCTCCCCTCTTTTTCGAGTGCATCGAGGATAATGAGAACATCCAGCAGCGGTTTCATGTTCGCCCCCAAACGGTGTGCGATAGAACCCGCTGGCGGGGTTATTCCATTGGCATTACCAGCGGATCGGGATACTGATACTCAAATCCCAGTTCACGACAAATACGATTGCCATCAATCACTTTGCCTTGCCCTTCCCCGGATGCGTCGCGAAACTGCGGCGGCTCCAGCCCAAGCTGTCGGGCCATGACGGGGTAAAATGTGCTTCGCGCCGGATGAGAGGGCGCACATATATTATAGATGTGCCCGCCCTTAGGAGCCTGCAACAGGAGCGTAATTGCGCCGATAACGTCCTCAAGATGGACAAGATTGACGCCATGTTGCCCGTTCGGAGCCGTTTTTCCGGCAAAGAAGCGACCGGGATGACGCTCCGGCCCGACTAAACCGGCCAGGCGCAAAATGTCCACCTGGGTGCCCGGCAAATTATGCAGCCAGTCTTCCAGCTCTTTCAGCACCCGACCGCTGGCGGTAACGGGCGTGCGCTCGGTACTCTCTTTCACCGTCCCTTCGACGTCGCCATACACCGACGTCGAACTGGTAAAGATAATGCGCGGAATGTGATGGGCCAGCGCGCTGTCGACAATCTCCTGCACCGCCTGGCGGTAAAACTCCTCGCCCGGCCCGCTGCGCCGCGCGGGAAGCGTAATCACCAGCGCGTCGACGTTCATCAGGCTGTCGAGATCGTCCGTATCGCAAACCAGCTCCGGCTCCAGGCGTAACTCGACGCCCTCAATTCCGCACATCCGCGCGGCCTCGACGCCGTCCACCGTGGTTTTGCTGCCGGTCACCTGCCAGCCTCTCGCCGTTAACGACATCGCCAGCGGCATGCCTAACCATCCTAAACCGACAATTGCGACCTTCTTCATGCGTTTTCTCCTGGCTTTCACGCGTCTGACTTAAGGCTACGCCAGCAGTGCGGAACTGACAATTCATAGCATCAATATGAAATGAATTAATGATTAAAAAAAGCCCTTGCTTTACACCGTGAATGTGGTTTAGGTTAAAAGACATCAGATGCATAAGCATTCACAGAGAATTTATATGACACGCGTTCCTTTTAAAAACCACCATCATCACCATCATCCTGACTAGTCTTTCAGGCGATGTGTGCTGGAAGACATTCAGATCTTCCAGTGGTGCGAGAACGCAAGAGAGAGCCCCCGGAAGATCATCTTCCGGGGGCTTTTTTTTGGACCGTATCCAGACAGGGTAATAAGGACAACAGAATGTTAGATAACTCACGTTTACGCATAGCTATTCAAAAATCAGGCCGCCTGAGCGACGATTCACGCGAATTACTCTCCCGCTGCGGGATTAAAATTAACCTGCACACCCAGCGCCTGATTGCCCTCGCAGAGAATATGCCGATCGACATCCTGCGCGTTCGCGATGACGATATCCCGGGCCTGGTGATGGATGGCGTGGTTGACCTCGGCATCATCGGCGAAAACGTGCTGGAAGAAGAGCTGCTGACCCGCCGTGCGCAGGGCGAAGACCCGCGCTATTTCACCCTACGTCGTCTCGATTTCGGCGGCTGCCGCCTGTCGCTCGCCACCGCCGTGGATGAAGCCTGGGACGGCCCGGCCGGTCTGAACGGCAAGCGCATTGCCACCTCTTACCCTCACCTGCTCAAGCGCTACCTCGACCAGAAAGGCGTGCAGTTTAAATCCTGTCTGCTGAACGGCTCTGTAGAAGTGGCCCCGCGTGCGGGTCTGGCCGATGCCATCTGCGATCTGGTCTCGACCGGCGCGACGCTCGAAGCCAACGGTCTGCGTGAAGTGGAAGTGATTTATCGCTCCAAAGCCTGCCTGATCCAGCGCGACGGCGACATGCCGGAGGCCAAACAGCAGCTGATCGACCGCCTGCTGACCCGCATTCAGGGGGTGATTCAGGCGCGCGAATCGAAATACATCATGATGCACGCTCCGACCGAACGTCTCGATGAAGTCATTGCCCTGCTGCCAGGCGCGGAACGTCCAACCATTCTGCCGCTGGCGGGCGACCAGCAGCGCGTGGCGATGCACATGGTCAGCAGCGAAACCCTGTTCTGGGAAACCATGGAAAAACTGAAAGCCCTGGGTGCCAGTTCCATTCTGGTGCTGCCGATTGAGAAGATGATGGAGTAATTCCACTCATAATGCCCGGTGACGCTCACACTGACCGGGCCTACAAGACCCGTAGGCCGGATAAGCGAAGCGCATCCGGCAAGAAAGGAAAACGATCATGAGCTTTAACACCATCATCGACTGGAACACCTGCAGCACTGAACAACAACGTGCACTGCTGATGCGCCCGGCTATTTCTGCCTCAGAGAGCATTACCCGCACCGTGGCGGAGATCCTGGACACCGTGAAAGCCCGGGGTGACGATGCCCTGCGCGAATACAGCGCAAAGTTTGACAAGACCGACGTCGGCGCACTGAAAGTGACCGCCCAGGAAATTGATGACGCCTGCGAACGTCTTGGCGATGACATTAAACAGGCGATGGCCGTGGCGGTGAAAAACATCGATACCTTCCACACTGCTCAGCAGCTGCAGGTGGTGGATGTCGAAACCCTGCCCGGCGTGCGCTGCCAGCAGGTGACGCGCCCGGTGGCCTCCGTCGGTCTCTATATTCCCGGCGGTTCTGCTCCGCTGTTTTCAACGGTTCTGATGCTGGCAACCCCGGCGCGTATCGCCGGTTGTCAGAAAGTGGTGCTCTGCTCCCCGCCGCCGATTGCCGATGAAATCCTCTATGCCGCAAAACTGTGTGGCGTGCAGGAAGTCTTTAAAGTGGGCGGCGCGCAGGCCATTTCCGCCCTCGCCTTTGGCACCGAATCCGTGCCGAAGGTCGATAAAATTTTTGGGCCGGGCAATGCGTATGTCACCGAAGCCAAGCGCCAGGTCAGCCAGCGTCTGGACGGTGCGGCGATTGATATGCCAGCCGGTCCATCGGAAGTGCTGGTGATTGCCGACAGCGGCGCTACGCCGGATTTTGTGGCCTCCGACTTGCTCTCGCAGGCCGAGCATGGCCCTGATTCCCAGGTGATTCTCCTGACGCCGGACGCCGACATGGCAAAACGCGTGGGTGAAGCGGTAGAGCGCCAGCTGGCGGAACTCCCGCGTGCCGAGACGGCGCGCCAGGCCTTGTCGGCCAGCCGTCTGATTGTGGCGGAGTCGCTTGAGCAGTGCATCGCGATTTCCAATCAGTACGGCCCGGAGCACCTGATCATCCAGACCCGCGACGCGCGTTCTCTGGTCGACAGCATTACCAGCGCCGGTTCGGTGTTCCTCGGTGACTGGTCGCCGGAATCCGCGGGCGATTACGCCTCCGGCACCAACCACGTGCTGCCGACCTACGGCTACACCGCGACCTGTTCCAGCCTCGGGCTGGCGGATTTCCAGAAGCGCATGACCGTGCAGGAGTTGTCCCGCGAAGGTTTTGCCGCCCTCGCCTCCACCATTGAAACGCTGGCCGCCGCCGAGCGCCTGACCGCCCACAAAAACGCCGTGACGCTGCGCGTTGCCGCCCTGAAGGAGCAAGCATGAGCATTGAAGAATTAGCCCGCGAAAACGTTCGTCGACTGACGCCCTATCAATCTGCTCGCCGCCTGGGCGGTAACGGTGATGTGTGGCTGAATGCCAACGAATTCCCGACGGCGGTCGCCTTCGAACTGTCACAGCAAACCCTGAACCGTTACCCGGAGTGCCAGCCGAAAGCTGTGATTGAGAATTACGCCCAGTATGCCGGGGTGAAACCTGAGCAAGTGCTGGTCAGCCGCGGGGCCGACGAAGGCATCGAGCTGCTGATCCGCGCCTTCTGCGAGCCGGGTAAAGACGCCGTGCTGTACTGTCAGCCGACCTATGGCATGTACAGCGTCAGCGCCGAAACCTTTGGCGTGGAGTGTCGCAACATTTTGTCTCTGGATGACTGGCAGCTCGACCTCCCGACCATCGCCGAGAATCTTGACGGCGTGAAAGTGATTTTCGTCTGCAGCCCGAACAACCCGACCGGCCAAATCATCAATCCGCAGGATATCCGCACCCTGCTGGAGATGACGCGCGGCAAAGCGCTGGTTGTCGCCGATGAGGCCTATATTGAGTTTTGTCCGCAGGCGACGCTCGCGGGCTGGCTGGAAGAGTATCCGAACCTGGTGGTGCTGCGCACGCTGTCGAAAGCCTTTGCGCTGGCCGGTCTGCGCTGCGGATTCACGCTGGCCAATAAAGAAGTGATCGATCTGCTGATGAAAGTCATCGCCCCGTATCCGCTCTCGACGCCGGTCGCCGACATCGCCGCCCAGGCGCTGGCTCCGCAGGGTATCAATGCGATGCGCGAGCGTGTGGCGCAGATCCTGGTGGAACGTCAGTATCTGGTCACGGCTCTGAAAACGCTGCCGTGCGTCGAGCAGGTCTTTGACTCGGAAACCAATTACATCCTGGTGCGCTTCACCGCTTCCAGCGCCGTATTTAAATCTTTGTGGGATCAGGGCATTATCTTACGAGACCAAAACAAACAACCTTCCCTGAGCGGCTGTTTACGCATTACCGTGGGCACCCGGGAAGAGAGTCAGCGCGTGATTGACGCCCTGAAAGCGGAGAAAGTATGAGCCAGAAGACCCTTTTTATCGATCGCGACGGCACCATTATTGCCGAGCCCCCGAGTGATTATCAGGTCGATCGATTCGACAAACTGGCTTTTGAAGCTGACGTGATCCCGGTTCTGCTTAAGCTGCAAAAAGCGGGCTACAAACTGGTGATGATCACCAACCAGGACGGACTGGGCACCGACAGCTTCCCGCAGGCTGATTTCGACGGCCCGCACAACCTGATGATGCAGATCCTCACCTCACAGGGCATCACCTTTGACGAGGTGCTGATCTGCCCGCACCTGCCGGCGGACAATTGCGACTGCCGCAAACCGAAAGTGAAGCTGGTCGAGGGGTATCTTGCCGAAGGCGTGCTGGATAAATCCAACAGCTACGTGATTGGCGATCGCGCCACTGATATTCAGCTCGCTGAAAACATGGGCATTCAGGGTCTGCGTTTTAACCGCAACGAACTGAACTGGGCGATGATTGGCGAGCAGCTGACGAAGCGCGACCGTTACTCCCACGTCGAGCGCAACACCAAAGAGACGCAGATTGATGTCAAAGTGTGGCTGGACCGCGAAGGGGGCAGCAAAATCCACACCGGCGTCGGCTTCTTCGATCACATGCTGGATCAAATCTCGACCCACGGCGGATTCCGTATGGAGATCAACGTGAAAGGCGATCTGTACATCGACGATCACCACACCGTGGAAGATACCGGCCTGGCACTGGGCGAAGCCCTGAAACTGGCTCTCGGCGATAAGCGCGGCATCAACCGTTTTGGCTTTGTGCTGCCGATGGACGAATGTCTGGCCCGCTGCGCGCTGGATATTTCCGGTCGCCCGCACCTGGAATACAAAGCTGATTTTACCTATCAGCGCGTCGGCGACCTGAGCACCGAGATGGTCGAGCACTTCTTCCGCTCGCTCTCTTACACCATGGGCGTGACGCTGCACCTGAAAACCAAGGGCAAAAACGACCACCACCGCGTTGAAAGCCTGTTCAAAGTCTTTGGCCGCACGCTCCGCCAGGCGATCCGCGTGGAGGGCGATACCCTGCCTTCGTCAAAAGGAGTGCTGTGATGAACGTGGTGATTCTGGATACCGGATGCGCCAACCTCAACTCGGTGAAATCTGCCATCGCCCGGCACGGCTACGATCCCGTCGTCAGCCGTGACCCTGACGTGGTGCTCCGCGCCGACAAACTCTTTTTACCGGGCGTGGGCACTGCACAGGCGGCGATGGATCAGATCCACGAGCGTGAGCTGGTCGAGCTGATCAAAGCCTGCACCCAGCCGGTGCTGGGCATTTGCCTGGGGATGCAGATCCTCGGGCGTCGTAGCGAAGAGAGCAACGGCGTGGACCTGCTGGGCATTATTGAAGAAGACGTGCCGAAGATGACCGATTTTGGTCTGCCTCTGCCGCACATGGGCTGGAACCGTGTGTATCCGAAAGCGGGTGACCGCCTGTTCCGCGGCATTGAAGACGGGTCTTACTTCTACTTCGTGCACAGCTACGCCATGCCGCTGAACCCGTACACGATCGCCCAGTGCAATTACGGCGAGCCGTTCACGGCTGCGGTCAATAAAGATAACTTCTTTGGCGTGCAGTTCCACCCGGAGCGTTCGGGTGCGGCGGGCGCACAGCTGCTGAAAAACTTCCTGGAGATGTGATGATCATTCCCGCATTAGATTTAATTGACGGCACCGTTGTCCGTCTCCATCAGGGCGATTACGGCCAGCAGCGCGATTACGGTAGCGACCCGCTGCCGCGTTTGCAGGATTATGCAGCCCAGGGCGCAGAAGTGTTGCACCTGGTCGATCTCACGGGGGCAAAAGACCCGGCGAAACGTCAAATATCCCTGCTGAAAACCCTGGTTGCGGGCGTGAACGTTCCGGTACAGGTTGGCGGCGGTGTGCGCACGGAAGAGGATGTTGCCGCCCTGCTGGAAGCGGGCGTGGCGCGCGTGGTGGTCGGCTCGACGGCGGTGAAAGACCCGGAACAGGTCAAAGGCTGGTTCCGCCGCTTTGGCGCCGACGCGCTGGTGCTGGCACTTGACGTGCGCATTGACGAGCAAGGCAATAAGCAGGTGGCGGTCAGCGGCTGGCAGGAAAACTCTGGCGTAACGCTGGAAGAGCTGGTCGAGATCTACCTCCCCGTCGGGCTGAAACATGTGCTGTGTACGGATATCTCCCGCGACGGCACGCTGGCGGGCTCTAACGTCTCGCTGTATCAGGAAGTGTGCGACCGTTACCCGCAGGTGGCGTTCCAGTCCTCGGGCGGCATTGGTGATTTGGCGGATATCGCCGCCCTGCGCGGGACTGGCGTGCGCGGCGTGATTGTCGGACGCGCTTTACTGGAAGAGAAGTTTACTGTGACGGAGGCGATTCAATGCTGGCAAAACGGATAATCCCGTGTCTGGACGTGCGCGACGGCCAGGTGGTGAAAGGCGTGCAGTTCCGCAATCACGAAATCATCGGCGATATCGTGCCGCTGGCTAAACGCTACGCTGACGAAGGCGCCGACGAACTGGTGTTTTACGATATCACCGCCTCCAGCGATGGTCGCGTGGTGGATAAGAGTTGGGTCGAGCGCGTGGCGGAAGTGATTGATATTCCATTTTGCGTGGCGGGCGGGATTAAATCGGCGGAAGACGCCGCGCAGATCCTCTCCTTCGGCGCGGACAAGATCTCCATCAACTCCCCTGCCCTGGCGGACCCCGAGCTGATTACCCGCCTGGCGGATCGCTTTGGCGTGCAGTGCATTGTGGTCGGGATTGATACCTGGTATGACGCCGCCACCGGCAAGTATCACGTCAATCAATATACCGGCGACGAAAACCGCACCCGCGTCACCCAATGGGAGACCCTGGACTGGGTGCAGGAAGTGCAAAAACGCGGCGCGGGTGAAATCGTACTGAACATGATGAATCAGGACGGCGTGCGTAACGGCTATGATCTGGAGCAGCTGAAAAAAGTGCGCGCCGTATGCCGCGTGCCGATGATTGCCTCCGGCGGCGCGGGAACCATGGAACACTTTCTGGAAGCCTTCCGCGACGCGGATGTCGACGGGGCGCTGGCCGCCTCCGTGTTCCACAAGCAGATTATTAATATTGGCGAGTTAAAAACGTTCCTGGTCAATCAGGGCGTGGAGATTAGGGTATGTTAACTGAACAACAACGGGCGCAGCTGGACTGGGAAAAAACGGACGGATTATTGCCGGTGGTTGTGCAACATGCGGTTTCCGGCGAAGTGCTGATGCTGGGGTATATGAACCAGGATGCGCTGAACACAACGCTTGAAAGCGGGAAAGTGACCTTTTTCTCGCGCACTAAACAGCGCCTGTGGACTAAGGGCGAATCGTCCGGCCATTTCCTCAATGTCGTGAGCGTTACCCCTGACTGTGATAACGACACCCTACTGGTGCTGGCAAACCCGATCGGGCCAACCTGCCACCTCGGTACCAGCAGCTGTTTCGGCGACGCGAGCCACCAGTGGCTGTTCCTGTATCAGCTCGAACAACTACTGGCAGAGCGCAAAACCGCTGACCCGGAGAGCTCATACACCGCGAAACTGTACGCGAGTGGGACCAAGCGTATCGCGCAGAAAGTCGGTGAAGAAGGCGTTGAAACGGCGCTGGCCGCGACGGTGCACGATCGCGATGAGCTGACCAATGAGGCGTCGGATTTGATGTATCACCTGCTGGTGTTGCTCCAGGATCAGGAGCTGGATTTAACGGCGGTGATTGAGAATTTGCGTAAGAGGCACAAATAAAAAAAGACCGGGGAGACCCGGTCTTTTTTTGTCTGACGATCAGGCTCTTGGCTTGTAGTTACGCAGCGCGTTACGCCCCAACACCACACCGGAACCGATAATCCCGCCCAGCAGCACGGCCAGAATCAGCGTAATCGCTTTCTTCGGGCTGTCGCGACGGATAGGGAGATTGGGCTTCATCACATAGCGATAGGCATGGATGGTGGCCGGATCAACATTCAGATTCTGAATATCCAGCAAGTTCTGTTTGGTCTGGTAATAGGCCCCAGAGAAGACCAGCGGACGTGTGGACTCGTTTTGAATCATCGAGCTCAGCGCTTCGCTACCCAACAGGAACATGGTGTCCTGAGTAACATCCTGCGTTTGCTGAATCTGTGGAGCGGTGATTTTTGCCGCCTGGGCAAATTTCAGCGCTTCAGTGATTTGCTTGATACGCAGATCTTTTTGCTCCTGAGAAACTTTCTCCTGGTTTTCCAGGGAGTCATTCAGCGTAGTAATCTGCTGTTTGATATTGTCTTTAAGGTCAATATCCAGCTCTTTCGCCGTCTGCTCATCAATCTGTTGAATGTACTGCGCCAGCTGTTTTTGTGCGGCTTCAGCCGACTCGCCCACATAGGTGACATTTAAAGGTAAAGGTTGCCCTTTTACCGCGGCATCAATGGTCAGCTTTTCAGGTGCTTCCTGATTATCCAGGGATTGAGCCAACGCTGAGAATGCGGAGTTAAAGCGCCCGATGACGCGCAACTGAGTATCGTTCATCGACGGTGCGGCAGAACCATAAAGAATGTTCAGGGCGTTAGTATAGGTGGCAATTTGCGCGGCATCAGGCTGAGTGATGATCGCGGTAGAGGTCCATTTCTCTTTCGCAGTAGCAACATAAACACCAGCAAGCACAATCGCGACGGCAACAAATGCAGCAATCGTCCACTTCCCACGCCACAATTGCATCACTAAATCAATTAAATCAATCTGCTCCGGGTCATTTCGACTGCTGACCTCATTATTGCTGTACTGGGACATACAATCCTTAACGAAAGAATAGACAAAAATATTATTTAGCTAGTGTATCGCTTGTTGGCAATTTTTCTATAAGAATCCTGTGAGTTATCTGCTGACTGGCGAAGTTTTGCTTACTTAGCGCTTAGGGGTATGATGTGCGTCATAGGTTTTAGGCTAAACAGAAAGCGATTTTTTGATTATACAGAGGATGAATATGAAATTTCTGGTCACCGGTGCAGCAGGTTTTATCGGCTCCAACGTCAGCAAGCGACTTCTGGACGCCGGGCACGTGGTTGTCGGGATTGACAATCTCAATGACTATTACGATGTGAATCTGAAACAGGCGCGGCTGGATCTGCTGACATCCGGGAATTTCACTTTCCACAAACTCGATCTGGCCGATCGTGAAGGGATGGCCTCGCTGTTTGCCGACGAGAAGTTTGACCGTGTGATCCACCTGGCCGCCCAGGCTGGCGTGCGCTACTCGCTGGAAAACCCACATGCTTACGCGGACGCGAACCTTGTCGGTCATCTGAACGTGCTCGAAGGCTGCCGCCATAACAAAGTTCAGCACCTGCTGTATGCCTCTTCCAGCTCTGTTTACGGCCTGAATCGCAAAATGCCCTTCTCCACCGACGATTCCGTAGACCACCCGGTGTCCCTGTACGCAGCGACCAAGAAAGCCAACGAGCTGATGTCGCACACCTACTCGCATCTCTATAATCTGCCAACAACTGGCCTGCGTTTCTTTACGGTGTATGGACCGTGGGGCCGTCCGGATATGGCGCTGTTCAAGTTCACCAAAGCGATGCTCGAAGGCAAAAGCATTGACGTGTACAACTACGGCAAGATGAAGCGCGATTTCACCTACATCGATGACATCGCCGAAGCCATTATCCGTCTGCAGGATGTTATCCCTCAGGCCGACGCCAACTGGACCGTGGAAACAGGCTCACCAGCAACCAGCTCCGCTCCGTATCGCGTCTACAACATCGGCAACAGCTCGCCTGTTGAACTGATGGATTACATCACGGCGCTGGAAGAAGCGTTAGGCATCGAAGCAGAAAAAAACATGATGCCGATTCAGCCGGGTGATGTACTGGAAACCAGCGCAGATACCAAAGCGCTGTATGAGGTGATTGGTTTTAAACCTCAGACTTCCGTTAAAGAAGGTGTGAAGAATTTCGTCGACTGGTACCGCGATTTCTACAAGGCCTAAAAACGACAATGCCCGGCATCGCCGGGCATTTTCTTAATGAGCTTAACAAGAAAGCTTAATCACTTCCGAACAGATCGCGGGTATAGACTTTGTCCGCCACATCCGCCAGCTCTTCCGCCATACGGTTTGAAATAATCACGTCGGCTTCTTGCTTAAAGGCATCGAGATCGCGAATCACGCGCGAGTGGAAGAACTCATCTTCTTTCATCGCCGGTTCAAAGATGATGACCTGAACACCCTTCGCCTTGATACGCTTCATAATCCCCTGGATAGAGGACGCGCGGAAGTTATCTGAACCACTCTTCATGATGAGACGATACACACCCACGACTTTTGGCTGGCGCGCCAGAATGGAGTCAGAGATAAAGTCTTTGCGCGTGCGGTTGGCTTCAACAATCGCGGAAATCAGGTTGTTCGGAACAGCCTGGTAGTTTGCCAGCAGCTGTTTGGTGTCTTTTGGCAGGCAGTAACCGCCGTAGCCGAAGGACGGATTGTTATAGTGATTTCCGATACGCGGATCCAGGCAAACACCTTCGATAATCTGTTTGGTGTTGAGGCCCAGACTTTCTGCGTAGCTGTCCAGTTCGTTGAAGAAGGCAACACGCATCGCCAGATAGGTATTGGCGAAAAGCTTGATGGCCTCAGCTTCAGTGGTATCGGTGAACAGCACATCAATATCTTTCTTAATCGCCCCCTCCTGCAACAGCGCCGCAAAGCGCTCCGCACGTTCGGAACGCTCACCAATAACAATACGCGATGGATACAGGTTGTCGTAAAGCGCCTTGCCCTCACGCAGGAATTCTGGAGAGAAGATCACGTTATCAATGCCCAGTTTTTCTTTAATCGACTGGGTGAAGCCGACCGGGATAGTTGATTTGATGATCATCACCGCGCTTGGGTTGAGAGCGACAACATCTTTGATGACGGCCTCGACGCTGGAGGTGTTGAAGTAGTTCGTTTTAGGATCGTAATCCGTTGGGGTGGCGATAATCACATAATCTGCACCGCGATAAGCATCTTCTTTATCAGTTGTGGCGCGGAAGTTAAGCGGCTTAGTGGCCAGGTATTCCTCGATCTCTTTATCGGCAATCGGAGAGATCTTCTGGTTAAGCATATCCACTTTGGCCTGCACGATATCCAGCGCGACCACTTCGTGGTTTTGCGCGATCAGAATACCGTTTGAGAGACCGACATAGCCTGTTCCGGAGATTGTAATTTTCATTCGTTCAACTTCTTCAAGTATGAGTGTCAGGAGGCCTTACAGCGCCACCGCAGTAAACAACTGTTGAGGTTTTTACCTCTTATGTTTATGTACTGTCAAGGCAAAGCCCTTGCTAGCGGAGCGGGATAAAAGCGTGAATTATTCTGCAATTTCCGCAGGAGGCTGTACAAAGCGAGAAGACACGGGGAAAGAGGCCATAAAAAAGCCCGGTAACAATAACCGGGCCTTGCTATCAGACTGACTTAAATCAGATTAATCCAGCCATTCGGTGTGGAACACACCTTCTTTATCGGTACGCTTATAAGTATGCGCGCCGAAGTAGTCACGCTGCGCCTGAATCAGGTTGGCAGGGAGCACCGCTGCGCGGTAGCTATCGTAGTAGGCCACAGCGGCAGAGAAGGTTGGAACCGGAATACCATTCTGAACCGCGTAAGCCACAACATCACGCAGCGCCTGCTGGTAATCGTCAGCAATTTGCTTGAAGTACGGTGCCAGCAGCAGGTTCGCGATATCTGCATTCTGTGCATATGCATCAGTGATTTTCTGCAGGAACTGAGCACGGATGATGCAGCCTGCGCGGAAGATCTTGGCGATCTCGCCGTAGTTCAGATCCCAGTTGTTTTCGTCAGACGCGGCACGCAGCTGAGAGAAGCCCTGTGCGTAGGAGACGATTTTACCCAGGTACAGTGCACGACGGACTTTCTCGATGAACTCCGCTTTGTCACCGGCAGGTTTAGCCTGCGGGCCTGACAGCACTTTCGATGCGGCAACGCGCTGCTCTTTCAGAGAAGAGATGTAGCGTGCGAACACGGATTCCGTAATCAGAGACAGCGGCTCACCGAGATCCAGAGAGCTCTGGCTGGTCCATTTCCCGGTACCTTTGTTGGCCGCTTCGTCCAGAATCACATCAACCAGGTATTTACCCTCTTCGTCTTTCTTGGTGAAGATGTCTTTGGTGATGTCGATCAGGTAGCTGTTGAGCTCGCCGGTGTTCCACTCGGTGAAGGTCTGCGCCAGCTCTTCGTTGGACAGATTCAGGCCGCCTTTCAGCAGAGAATAGGCTTCAGCAATCAGCTGCATGTCGCCGTATTCGATACCGTTGTGAACCATTTTCACGTAATGACCCGCACCATCCGGACCGATATAGGTCACGCACGGCTCGCCATCTTCAGCAACAGCGGCGATTTTAGTCAGGATCGGAGCTACCAGCTCGTAGGCTTCTTTCTGACCGCCAGGCATGATGGATGGGCCTTTCAGGGCGCCCTCTTCACCGCCGGACACACCGGTACCGATGAAGTTGAAACCTTCAGCAGAGAGTTCACGGTTACGACGAATGGTGTCGTGGAAGAAGGTATTGCCGCCATCAATGATGATGTCGCCTTTATCCAGATACGGCTTCAGGGAATCGATGGCAGCATCAGTGCCAGCGCCTGCTTTCACCATTAACAGGATACGACGCGGCGTTTCCAGGGATTCAACAAACTCCTGCACCGTATAGAAGGGAACCAGCTTCTTGCCAGGGTTCTCGGCAATCACTTCTTCGGTTTTTTCACGGGAACGGTTGAAAACGGAGACGGTATAACCACGGCTTTCGATGTTGAGCGCCAGGTTGCGCCCCATCACTGCCATACCGACAACGCCGATCTGTTGTTTGGACATTACATACTCCTGTCAGGTGTGGTCACCGCGACATATGCGCGGCTTGAATGTGTCGTTCATGTTAACTCATGTTAGGCATAATTGAATAGTTGTACCTGTTCGTAAAGAAGGTAAAACAATCAATAATAGACGATGCCAAGGCTTATCGTCTAAAAATAGCTCTCCAAGCATAATGGGCAAACGAAACTGAAGATTGATAGATATTCAGTTTCTCTATGCTTCTATAAATTTGCCATTGCCGTTTGCATTTTTTAAATTTATTCCGAGATATTGAGTTAGGTAATATACGATATTGCGTTAATACCTTATTAATTAAGTATGCTTTTTTACCTGTTTTAAGCAACTTTAGCCATAATGCATAATCTTGTCCTGTACGGATTAATGGCATTTTATAATCAGGAAATGCCATCTTTCTAAACATCACAGTAGAACAACCTAGAGTTGCTTTTTTTCGCAACATATCAGAATAGTCAAATGAAAGATTGTCTCCCTGAGCATCAACAATTTTTCCAATTTTAGTACTTGATATATCTATAAGCTCATATGCTGTAAAGGTAAAATCTCTTTCCGGATAGGATATCATGAACGTTAATTGATCATTAAGTTTATTAGGTAACCAACGGTCATCACTATCAAGGAACGCCAAGTAATCTCCAGCAGAATTCTCAATCGAATTATTTCTACTTACTGCCGCGCCAGAATTCACAGCATTACAAAACAACTTAATTCGCGAATCTTTTTTAGCATATCGTTTGACAATATCAATCGTTTCATCAGTTGAACAATCGTCCGTGATTAATAACTCCCAATTAGTGTAAGACTGTCCTACTATACTGTCTATAGTATCACCAATGGTTTTTGCGGAGTTAAAGCTGGGCATTATAATAGAAATTAATTCATTCATAACTTATAATTACTCACTTCGAATGCATTTTTTTTAAGATTGAAATATTTTAAGGAATTAGTAAATTGTGTAGTATTTAAGTCCCCATTGACATTCAATTTTTCTAAACCTTTAGTCAATGATGTAATGACAGGAGTAAAATGGATAACTTTATCATCAATAATTAACGAGTTATAGCCATTTGCGGTAGTTAATAGCTTGTACCATATATCATCAGCGTAAGGACATAAATTTTCGATAGCATCAAAGTCTGATATCCTAGCATCAAGAGCAGCAAGAGGATATGAAATTCCAGAAACACCTGTTGGTAGTATGCAATTATTTAAATTATCGCTCGTTGATGCAAGAGGCCATTCTTTATAAATCACTGGAGCTTCGCTTGATTGCTTAAAGGTAATAACTCGTCCTCTATTACAGAGTATGTGCGAGCTGACATTAGGATTCTCGACGAAACTCCTTAACCATTTTTTTGGATAAAATACATCATCATCAGCTGTTACAACGTACTTAAAATTACAATCAGTGTCACTCAAAACATAAGATAATTTTTTATAAGACCTCACATCCCTATCAACATATTTTATAACAAGCCCGCGATTTAATTGCCTGGTTAAGAACCATTTTGCAACAAACGATGGCTTATCATCTTTGTATACCCAAAGATAAATATTTGAAGGTTTTGTGTCTTGAGACAATATGCTTTCAATAGTCAGGAATACAAAATTATAACGCCATCCAAAGGTGGTCATAGAGATGATAAAGTTTTTATTACCGTTTGCTAAGTTTTCTCGCGACAAACAGGCTTTAAAGAAAAATACAACAGTCAAAATAAATGAATTTGTCAGTAAATATATTCTGCGTAATATTTTTTTTGTCATTTTTTTATGCCACATTTTAGTATGGACTCAAATTTATCTTTATTAACTTCCCAGAGTGAAAACGAATCTAAAAGCAAAGCTTTAATAAATATTATAGAAGTGCTAATCGTGGCTTTATTAATCACTAACAAATTCAGAAAAACTTTCAATGTAGAAGGTATTAGCCATAAATACCACAACTTCCCCAAATGCATTTTCATATTTACAAAACGATTCAAATAGTGAATGTACGCTTTTCGCAACAATTTTTCTGGATTCCCTTGTAAGCTGGCACCTACCTTGTGATAAATTATCGAGTCTATGTTGCACAGCACTTTTGCTTTTCTTTTTAGCAATCGAAGGGCTAATTCGATATCCTCTTCCCCAAAAAAAAATTTCTCGCTGAATAAACCTATTTCATTAAAATATTTAGTTCTAAATAGAATGCAACAACCAGTAGCAAATGAAACAGGAAAAATATTGGCTGGGAATGTTATGTTTCGGATATTTTGTTTAGCGTAATTGTATTTTCTAGATCCAAATTTTGATATAGACCCTCCGCAATTCCATATAAGGTTTTTGTCATGATGATAACGAATTTGCGGAATGACTGCGTCAGAATTTTCAACACTATTAAATAGTGGTTCTAAGAAATTTGGTTCAACAATTGTATCGTTATTCAGAAATAAAATATATTCATAATTTTGCTCAAGGGCATATCTCGCCCCAATGTTACATCCGCGAGAGAATCCATGATTAATTCTCGAGCAAAATAAAGAAAATTTCCCATACGACAATATTTCATATAATGAATATTCTTCTTTCAAGTAAGACGATATTTCATATTGATGAGCATGTCCAAACTTTAGTTCTAATCCATCACGTAACTCTTTGAGTGATTGTTCAGTTGAGTTATTATCAACAATCAAAACATCTGTAGAACCTTGAGAAACCCGATGAATTTGATTTAGACTCTCACAGCAATCCAGCGTATCTAAAGAGCCATTCCAGTTCAGTAATACTATTAATGTTCTAATATCATTCATAACTCTACATTCCAATTAATTTTAAATTCACTAAATAGCAATACAAACATACCCAGAGGGATATAAAAGCACACAGAACCCATGCGGGTTTAAATTTTGATGCGATAGCAGGAAAAGATAATATGAAAGATACTGCAAATAACTCAAAAGAACGCGAAGCGAGTACAGGTACTGAAGAAAACAGATAAAACACAGACAGCATTATACTGAAAAGTTTTAAATATATAATATCATCAGAATTCAATTTATTATGTCTAACTAATGAAAATAAATATAAAGTAAAGAAGAAAAAGGCAGAAAGAGTAAACTTACTAAATATATTTACTGCATCAAATCGACCAAATTCTTGCACACCAATGATATAAGAAATTGCTTTAGTTGAAAGTGGTTCTGGTAAATATCTAAAGAGGGATATTAAGATGGGATTCATGTCACCAATAGCTAATACTATAGCTAGCATAAGCATTGGTGAAAAAAATAAGACTGTAAAATTTATTTTTTTTGATGATAACAAAACCAGCGGCAAAAGAATAATAGCACTAAGATGACATATACATGCAGCAAATATCTTAATAAGAAACTTTTTTTTGTTACCTTGAATCAGATCGGGTAACGAGAGAAGGAAGAATGCAGATGCCAGCCCAACTCTAATTTGAGTCATGTCATGCAGAATGAAAAACATCCCCGCATAAACCAGCAATGATAAAAGGATATTCGTAGAATACTTTGCAATGGCATATGTTTTCAAAAAAACAGCAAACAAAGCATACATGACAAAAACGCTTCGTACGCTCTCATTAAAGAATATATCATTGATATAGCAAAAAAGAAGAAATATGGGTTCTTTAATTTCACTGGTGCCTTTATGAAAGGCTAAGATTTCAGCTTGGTATGTCAATGAATCATTGTCAATGCCTATTGGCCTAAAACCAGCGATCAAAAATAAAAGCAGTGATACTGCGCAGAGCACAAATAGTTGCAGTTTACTATTGTGTTGAGTTGATCTTGTTGTATTCATTATTGGCTCAATAAATAAATTCACATTACATTATTTTGTGAAAGAAAAATTTAAGCTCTATGTTAATAAAATTCATCATATAAGTCTGAAAAGCTCATTCCATTCTGATCCTTCTCTGAAACTGTTATTTTAGCTAATTCTGGCCATTCAATATTTATTTCAGGATCATTCCACTTGATGCATCGCTCTGAATCAGGAGAATAGTAATTGGTAGTTTTATACAAAAATTCTGCAGTTTCACTCAAAACTAAAAAACCGTGAGCAAAACCTTCAGGGATCCAAAGCTGCCGTTTATTTTCAGAGGTAAGTAAGGTCCCGTATGAATGCTTAAACGTCGGGGAGTTTTTACGTAAATCAACTGCCACGTCAAAAACCTCTCCAGCAACACACCTTACTAATTTTCCTTGAGAATATGGATTTATCTGGTAATGCATTCCACGAAGCACACCATGAACTGATTTGGAGTGATTGTCTTGGACAAAGTTAATAGATTTACCAACAATATTGTTAAACGCCTCCTGATTAAAACTTTCCATAAAAAAACCTCTCTCATCATTAAACACGCGAGGTTCTAATAAAATAAGATCTTTAATAGTTGTTGCGATGATTTTCACAGATTTACCTTCATCTTATATTTTATGTAAATAGGAATTAAATTTCTTTGAAACAATTTCCCAAGAATAATTTGATATTATTTTATGGTTATCTTTCAATTCTGCATCTATATCAAACCTAGTAGCATCTATATATTTATTCAGCTTCTGCTCAAGGATTGTGGGATCAAAAGTTGCTAGCTTATAATGACTCGAAGACGAGGTTAATGGTGCGTAATTAGAGATAACTAAACAACCACATGCCATTGCTTCCGCACATGGATAATGGAAGGCACCATCTTCAACTAAACCAGTCGCAATAACTAGTTCATTTAGTCTATAAAAATTAGCGAGCTGAGTATCATTTGATATTTCATAAAAATGATATTCAATCCCATGCCTATCTAAAAGAGCTTTATCACTGTTAGAAAGATATACGGCAATATTAACTATGATATTTTTATTTTGTCCCCAGCGACAGAGCACCTGTATAATATCTCGGGTTCCCTTATGAGGTTCTTTTCGACCAACTAAACCTATAGTTTTAATATCGCAACTAACATTATCCCGAGGATAGAATATATCCATGTCTATACCAGCAGGTACGACGCCTATAAATTTATTTATTGGTGGTGGTAATATTGTTTCGCTATTAACGATTTTTTTCAAAGGTAACAAATAAGTGAAGTAAGCTAACATTTTAGAAATTATATTATATCCAAATACCACTTCGTAAGCTTGAACGTAGTAATATTTTTGGACCTTGTTTGGCAGCAAAGCTACTATATAAGCTGTAAGGTGATGATTGGCAATAACAACATCAACATCTTTATCCTTTATTGCTAACCATAGTTTAAAGTAATTATGTAACAGATTGAATATTTTTGAGCGCGATTTTTTCTTAACTGTGTTTATAATTGTCGCACTAGTAGGGTAATATGGTTCCACTCCATCACCAGGCACAAAAATATAGACATCATGGCCTAAAATGGATAGCTCACTCGCAAGCCTGGACAGAACACGCTGCCCTCCGGCACGGCCAAAGCCTAAAAGGGGAATCGCGATTTTCATTCTTTCATCCATTAAATTTATGGTCTATTTTCACGTTGAAATAATTAGTGAAAATAAAAGCAAATATGAAATAGGCACAATAATTAAACATATAACCTAAATTTGCGCCTTGAACACCATGATACTTTACAAATACATCAACCAAACACACGAAACTTACAGCGAAAATAATTTCTGAAATAATAAATGTTTTAACTCTTCCTTGAGCTATCATTGGATAAGCGTACAAAAATCCAGAGATTTTTAATATATCTCCAATTAACTGATAGAAGAACAAATCGCGGGCGTTTTTAAAATCTGATGTAAATAGTATAGTTATGATAATATCACGCAATAGGTAAACAATTGCGGACATGCATAAAGTTACAATAACGATATAAACACTTAAGCTGTTTACTTCTTTTTTTATTTTATAGCTTGTCTTAAGAGATGCAAGACGAGGAAGAAAGTAAGTACTCAACGCCATAGTCATCACACTCAAATACACTTCCGATATTTTCCAAACGGCTTGCCATTCTCCCGCTTCCTGCCATCCAGTATCTCTAATTAAAATATTTCTCACAAATAAAAGCGCTACTGGCGTTGATATTGCGGTAACAAAGGCCATAAGTGAAAAATTTAATATTCCCTTTAAATTCTCATTGTGTGCTGTTCCAAAAAAATGCCCCCAACGGAACCATATCTCTTTTCGGCAGAATAAGAGAAGTAGTATCCCTGCTAAAGATGTATTCATACAAGTCGCGATCAATCCTCCCCACAGGGAAAACTTCAAGACAAACACAACAATCATTAAGGTAGAAAGACTAACAGAAAGCATACCTAAGAAAATATATTTTTTATATTTCTGTAACCCATTTAATATTGAGGCGAGAAAAGTATTAATTATTGACAAGGGTAAAATAACACTAGCGAAAACAATAAGCCATTTGTAATACTCGCTTCCAAAAAAATATTGCGCTATTTGTTTAGAACATACCAATATTGTTATCAATAAAAATATATAGATACATAAAGATACGCGAATTGAAGCGCGCCACCAGGGCGCGCAAGATTCAAGACCTTCATCTCTATTTACAGCGGTATATCTCACAACACCACTTCCAACGGGTGCTGTGACAATACCGTTTAATATATTAACAATTCCCTGTAATTGCCCTAAAGTTGCTATTCCTGTTGGTCCAGTATTAACTGCAACTATTTTCCCTATGATAAACCCTGCAACCATTTTTAAAAGCGTGTATAAAGCCGAGAATAAAGTAACTTTAAAGAATTTATTCATATTAAAATGCATTCATTGCATCAATAACTTTTTTAACTTGTTCAAAGGTCATGATTGGGCTAATTGGCAGCGAGAGAACTTGGCTATGAATCATTTCAGTAATAGGTAAAGTAAGGCTGTTATATTCTTTATAAGCTTCTTGCTTATGCGGAGGAATAGGATAATGAATTAGTGTTTGAATATTCTGTTCCTGAAGGTAACGTTGTAATCCATCACGTTCCTGACTCCTAACTACGAATAAATGCCATACATGGCCATCAACATCATTAACTTGTGGTAATATTATTTTACTATTTCTGATTTCATTGATATAGCGTTCTGCAATATCTTTTCGAGCTTGGGTATCAGCATCTAAATATTTAAGCTTTACATTCAGCAATGCTGCTTGCAACTCATCCAATCGGCTATTAACACCACAAGTAATATTGTGATATTTTTTATGTGAGCCATAATTTCTTAATGCGCGAAGTACTTTGTCAAGCTCTTGATCATTTGTAGTTATGGCACCAGCATCACCAATGGCCCCCAAATTTTTACCAGGATAGAAACTAAATCCAGATGCATCGCCCCATGCCCCAGATTTTACTCCTTCGAGTAAAGCACCATGAGATTGAGCGGAATCTTCAAGTATTAGTAAACCATACTTGTCAGCAATTTTTTTAATTTCTGACATATTACAAATTTGACCATATAAATGCACTGGTAAAATCACACTAGTTTTACTAGTAATAGCATCTTCTATTTTTTTAGGATCTAAATTATAGGTATTAATGTCTGGCTCTACGAAAACTGGTTTCAAATTATTTTCAGTAATAGCTAAAACTGAAGCAATATAAGTGTTAGCTGGAACAATAACTTCATCCCCTTCTTTTATTTTCCCCATTTCTTTCCAGGCACGAATAACCAGAATGAGAGCGTCTAGGCCATTGGCAACACCTATGCAATGTTTAGCACCACAATATTCAGCAAAATTTTCTTCAAATTGTGCCAACTCCTGTCCCATGATGTACCAACCAGAATGAAGTACACGTTCAAAAGCATCTTTCAATTCTTTTTCATGTGCTAAATTTATGTTCTTAAGGTCAAGAAAATCAACTTTATTCATCTTTTTCAATCCACTCGATTATTTTAGCAGGATTTCCAACAACTACCGCATAGGCGGGAACGTTCTTTGTGACAACACTGCCTGCACCGATAATGGCCTTTTCACCAATTTCTATGCCAGGCAGAATTGTTGCATTTGCTCCTATTGAAGCTCCATTCCTAACTATCGTCTTGAGGAAAGCTTCTGGATATTTTTTAGACCTGGGTCTTTTATCATTAGTAAAAGCGACGCATGGACCAATGAAAACATTATCTTCGAGTACGACTCCATCCCAAATATACACACCGCTTTTTACTGTTACGTTATCTCCAATGACGACATCATTTTCAATCAAGGAATTCGCACAAATATTGCAGTTTTTTCCTATAACAGCGTTATCCATTATGACTACAAATTGCCATACCGATGTTCCTTCACCGATATTTTGGCTTTTCACATCACTAAATTTATGCAATTTCATAGTATTACTCGAGAAATGAAATCTTGATAGTTCCTAATATAGTCGGATTCATCATAAACATCGTCTGCCAGCACCATCAAAATGCAGTCATCACTAAAATCATACATTTCGTGCCAAACATAGGGCTCAATCATCAGTCCTTGAGCTGGGTCATTTAGAATGATATTTTTTTTCTCTTTCCCATCATCAAAAAGAAATGAACAACTGCCTTTTATTGCAATCGCTAATTGCCTTGTTTTTTTATGTGCATGAAATCCGCGGCGAATACCCTGCAAAGTATCAAACATATAATAAACACGCTTAATAGGAAACGGGATGTTATGTTCTTCCTCTAGGGCGATAAGTAGTCCACGCTCGTCCCCGTGTTGTTGCAATGGAATTAGTTCGATTTTCATGAATGTCTCTATTTCTTATATTAAATTACACGAGGCCGGAAGTTAGTAACCTTTAATCATTTTCAGTAAATATTGACCATAGGCGTTTTTCTTAAGTGGCTCCGCTAGTTTTTTAACCTGCTCTGCGTCGATAAACCCTTTGCGATACGCAATTTCTTCCGGGCAAGATACCTTAAGGCCTTGACGCTCTTCAATTGTCGCGATGAAGTTACTGGCTTCAATTAAGCTCTGGTGCGTGCCGGTGTCCAACCACGCATAACCGCGCCCCATCATGGCAACAGATAAACGCCCCTGCTCCAGGTAGATACGGTTAATATCAGTAATTTCCAGCTCGCCACGTTCAGATGGCTTCAGATTTTTCGCCATTTCTACAACATCGTTGTCATAGAAATAAAGCCCAGTCACGGCATAATTGCTCTTCGGTTCCAGCGGTTTTTCTTCCAGACTAATTGCGGTACCGCTCTTATCAAACTCAACCACGCCATAACGCTCAGGATCATTAACGTGATAGGCAAACACGGTTGCTCCGTCGTCTTTGTTCAGCGCAGCTTCAAGCTGTTTTGGCAGGTCGTGGCCGTAGAAAATATTATCACCCAGCACCAGCGCACAGCTGTCATCACCGATAAACTCTTCGCCAATAATAAAGGCTTGTGCCAGGCCATCCGGGCTTGGCTGCACCTTATATTGCAGGTTAAGTCCCCATTGGCTGCCGTCGCCAAGCAATTGCTCAAAACGCGGTGTATCTTGTGGCGTACTGATGATTAGAATGTCTTTAATCCCCGCCAGCATCAGTGTCGATAACGGGTAATAAATCATTGGTTTGTCATATATTGGCAGCAGTTGCTTACTTACCGCCATCGTTACCGGATAAAGACGAGTGCCAGAACCACCAGCCAGAATAATACCTTTACGCGTAGTCATCATTTTTCTCTATAAACGCAAAATGCCCTCTGAAGGGCATTTAAAATTTTTTAAATAGATTGAGCTGCAAACAGCTCAGCGAGCATACGTTTCACGCCAACTTCCCAGGACGGCAATACCAGATCAAAGTTACGCTGGAACTTTTCGGTATTCAGTCGCGAGTTTTGAGGACGTTTTGCTGGAGTCAGGTAGGCCGAAGTAGGAACCGCGTTCAGCTTTTCGATTGCCAGCTCGATACCCGCCTCACGCGCCTGAGCAAACACCAGCGCGGCATACTCATACCAGGTTGTCGTGTTAGACGCTACCAGATGATAAAGCCCTGCTACCTCAGGCTTAACCAGCGCAGTGCGAATAGCATGAGCGGTACAGTCGGCGAGCAGTTCAGCCCCTGTTGGAGCTCCCACCTGGTCGTTGATCACCGACAGCTCTGCTCGCTCTTTCGCCAGACGCAGCATCGTTTTCGCGAAGTTATTGCCTTTGCCAGCATAAACCCAACTGGTGCGGAAAATCAGATGCTTAGCACAGTGTGCCTGCAACGCCTTTTCGCCATCCAGTTTGGTCTGACCATATACGTTCAACGGTGCAGTTGCATCACTTTCCTGCCACGGTGTTTCGCCGTCACCCGGGAACACATAATCGGTAGAATAGTGAACTACCCATGCACCAATCTTTGCAGCTTCCTTCGCGATCGCTTCAACGCTTGTGGAGTTGAGCAACTGGGCAAATGCTTGTTCGGATTCAGCCTTGTCTACTGCGGTGTGCGCGGCAGCATTAACAATTACATCAGGCTTAATTGCGCGCACAGTCTGAGCAATACCTTCAGGATTGCTAAAATCACCGCAATACTCTTTAGAGTGAACATCCAGTGCAATGACATTACCCAGCGGGGCCAGAGCGCGTTGCAGTTCCCAGCCCACCTGCCCTGTTTTGCCGAACAGGAGAATATCCATTATTGACGCTCTCCATAATTCTGTTCAATCCAGGTTTTGTAGGCGCCACTTTTCACGTTGTTCACCCAATCCTGGTTGCTGAGATACCATTCGACTGTTTTGCGGATCCCGCTCTCAAACGTCTCTTGCGGTTCCCAGCCCAGCTCTTCGCCAATTTTATGGGCATCGATCGCATAACGACGGTCATGTCCCGGACGGTCTGTGACGTAAGTAATCTGATCGCGATATGACCCTTCTTTAGGAACGATTTCATCCAGAAGGTCGCAGATGGTATGAACGACATCGAGATTTTGCTTCTCGTTATGACCACCGATGTTGTAAGTTTCGCCAGGCTTACCCTGAGTGACTACGGTATAGAGCGCGCGGGCATGATCTTCCACATACAGCCAGTCGCGGATCTGGTCGCCCTTGCCATAAATAGGCAGTGCTTTACCGTCCAGAGCATTCAGGATAACCAGCGGGATCAGTTTTTCCGGGAAATGGTATGGACCGTAGTTGTTAGAGCAGTTGGTCACCATGGTTGGGAAACCATAGGTGCGAAGCCAGGCGCGGACCAGATGATCGCTCGAAGCCTTAGAAGCAGAATACGGGCTGCTCGGCGCATAAGCGGTTGTTTCAGTAAACAGTGGTAGTTCGCTTGACGCCGGATGCTCGTCAGGATGAGGCAGATCGCCATACACTTCGTCAGTCGAAATGTGGTGAAAGCGGAATGCGGCTTTGGCTTCATCACTCAGCGTTGACCAGTAGGCGCGAGCGGCCTCCAGCAGGACATAAGTGCCGACGATATTCGTTTCGATAAACGCCGCCGGGCCAGTGATAGAACGATCCACATGACTTTCCGCCGCAAGATGCATCACCGCATCAGGCTTATGAGCCGCAAAAATGCGCTCCATCGCCGCTTTGTCGCAAATGTCTGCCTGCTCAAACGCATAACGCTCGCTATCACTCACTTCAGCAAGGGATTCCAGGTTACCGGCATAGGTCAATTTGTCGACATTGACCACTTCATCCTGGGTATCTTTAATAATATGCCGTACTACAGCTGAACCGATAAAACCGGCACCGCCAGTAACAAGAATTTTCACGTTAGCTATTCCGTAGATTGAATATATCGAGATATTGATGTTCTGAATTCAGGATAATAGGGACGAAAACAGAAAATTGACACGCTACCGCCCCTGGCTTAACAGCTACCAGTGCACTGAGCGATTGCTTAAAATGAGTGTTCTGCGGTCAGTTTTCGGACGTAAAAAAACCAGTGGATAACCACAGAAGAACGTTAATTGTCGTCCTTATCGCCCCCAGAAACAAGTAGAAATCCTTATCAAGTAGTCCAAAAAAACAACAGGTAACTCATTGTAATTCTGGGACTTTAAAAGCAAAAAACGGCAACTATCAATCTTGAGGATTCTGCTTCGCTCAGGATGACGGTTGCCGCTACTTTGCTCGTGGCGCTTAACAGGACTGAAGAATCACTCGCTCGTCAGCATCTTCTCAATGCTCTTCCGGAACTTCGCCCCTTCCTTCAAGTTACGCAGCCCGTAGTTCACGAACGCCTGCATGTACCCCATTTTCTTACCGCAGTCGTAGCTGTCGCCGGTCATCAGCATCGCATCAACGGACTGTTTCTTCGCCAGCTCGGCGATTGCATCAGTCAGCTGAATACGTTCCCACGCACCCGGTTCTGTTTTTTCCAGTTCGGCCCAGATATCAGCGTTCAGCACGTAGCGACCCACCGCCATCAGATCGGAAGCCAGAGTCTGCGGCTGATCGGGTTTTTCGATGAACTCGACGATACGGCTCACCTGCCCTTCTGAATCCAGCGGCTCTTTGGTTTTAATCACAGAGTACTCGGACAGATCCCCTTTCATGCGTTTTGCCAGCACCTGGCTGCGGCCCGTTTCATTGAAACGCGCGACCATAGCGGCCAGGTTGTAACGCAGCGGATCGGCAGACGCATTGTCCAGAATGATATCTGGCAGCACGACGATAAACGGGTTGTCACCCACGATAGGGCGAGCACAAAGAATGGAGTGTCCCAGGCCCAGCGGCTGCGCCTGGCGAACGTTCATGATGGTCACCCCTGGCGGGCAGATAGACTGCACTTCGGCCAGAAGCTGACGCTTAACACGCTGCTCAAGCAGCGCTTCGAGTTCGTAAGAGGTGTCGAAGTGGTTCTCTACCGCATTCTTGGATGAATGGGTCACCAGAACGATTTCTTTGATCCCTGCAGCAACAATCTCGTCAACGATGTACTGAATCATCGGCTTGTCGACGATCGGTAGCATTTCTTTTGGAATCGCCTTCGTGGCTGGCAGCATATGCATGCCCAGACCCGCTACCGGAATGACTGCTTTCAAATTAATCATTATTTCTTCCACCTTAAAATGGTTGCCGAATTATAGCTGTTAAACCTATTTTCGCCAGCATGTTTTGCGGTAATTCTGGACCTGATGGTACGCTTTCGACCCACAAAATACAGTAGTTGTTGTCCGAATACGTCACAGTTTTGCCCCAGAATAATCGCAAAATGGCTGGCGCAAAACCTATCTGTGGGGCAATTTGAAGTTCAACCTCTCCACATTCACCACCTGCTGATCCACCCGGTCGATATCCACCGAACTCTGCCCTTTCTCATTCACAGCGTGGATGTTTGCCAGCGACAGCAACGTCTCGTCTTTCGCCATAAACTTGCCGCGCACGTCTTTGCGCAGGTCAAAATTCATCTTCAGCGCGGGTCCGACGGTCGCTTCCTGCATCACTTTGATGTTCCGCAAAAACAGGTGCTGCGGTTTGTTGTGCAGTTCAAGCGTAGCACGCTGCATCTCGACGTTGGTGATGGCGACAAATGAGGTCGCATTGCCGGACGAAATCTGAATGCCGCGCAGTTTATACGCCAGCTCACGATTATCCAGGTGGATGTTGTTGAGCCTGAAGTTCTGCGGAATCGACAGATAGTCGCCCTTAATCACCCCGTAACCGATCAGCATCCCGGCGCTGTTGACCATCTCGACGTTGTCGATGACAAAATTATCGCAGCCGTATATCGCCACCGTCGCGTTATCAATCCCCGCTTTCTTACTGAAATCCGGAGTGATGTTTTTCGCTTTGACGTTACGAATAATGAAGTGTTTACCGTTCTCGACGTGAACCAGCTGGCGGCAGTTACTCCCGGTGATGTTCGCCACCACAAAGTTCTTCACGGTCTGCTTTTCCGGGTAGTCGTTATCGTACGTACTCCCGGCCAGGCCGATGCCGATCCCCCAGTTAATCTTCCCGTTGGTGCAGTTGATGTTGTCGATGACGTGGTCGGAGATCAGGATATTGCGATCGTTGATGGCCACGTTCCACTCGATCGCATCGCCCTGCAGATGGCTGAAACGGCTGTTGGTGATCCGTGCCCCGTCGACCTGATTATGGAATCCCTGCCGCAGAATGGCGTAGTTGGCCTGCGACACGCTGATGTTGTCGATCAGCAGATTACGCATGACGCGCGGTTTTTTACCGCCGATGTAAATCTGCGTCACCGGGCCAAAGCCGCTCATCGCCAGCCCCTGGATCACACAGTCAGAACCGCGCACATCCAGGGTGATATTTTCCGTGCGGCCCTGCCCTTCGCCGATCACTTTGCTGCCTTCCTGCAGCACGAAACGCCCGCGACCGTTTCCGGTCAGCGCTCCGCGGATCAGCAAGGTTTTGCCGTCGGGAATAAAAATCCCGGTGTTGATGTTCTCGCAGGTGAGTCCCGCCGGGACCACCACCGTGTCGCCATCGACGAAGGCCTGCTTAAAGGCCGCGATCCAGTCCTTACGATTATACTGGCTAATGTCGACCGTCCCGCCCCCCGCCGCCCGCGCAAGGCGGGAGGTGAGCAGCGGCGTCGCGGCCAGCAAAGAGCAGGAGGTCACGAAAGAGCGTCGGGTTATTTTTTTCAGCATACCACCTCGGCTTATAGCGTTTGTAACAGGCTCGCTAACTGACGATTTATCACCTGCTGATTAAATTCGGTTTCGACTTTTTGCCGCGCGTTGTGCAGCACAGGGGCCAGCGCCTGCTGATCGATATCGCTGAACGCCGCCAGTTGGTCGGCCAGCGCCGAGGCGTTATTTTCCGGCACCAGCCAGCCGGAATGGCCGGGCTCGATCAGCTCCGGAATACCGCTGTGCACGGTGGACACGACCGGAATACCGACCGCCATCGCCTCCATTAGCGCAACGGGGATCCCTTCCATATCGCCGTCTGCGCCGGTGACGGACGGCAGTAAAAACACATCTGCTTCGTCGAGCATGGCTTTGACTTCGTGGCTCGGTTTAAAGCCCGGCATCTCCACCACGCCTTCGAGCTGATATTGTTCGATCAGCGTGCGCAGGCGGCGCTCCCACGGGCCAATCCCGAGGATGCGATAGTGGAAATCCACCCCGCGCGACTTGAGCTGACGGCAGGCTTCGATCGCCACGTGCAGCCCTTTTTTCTCGGTGAGACGCGCCACGGAGATGATCTGCAGCGGTTTGCCCGGCACTTTCACAGGGCGCTGGGTGAAGCGCTCCATGTTCACCCCCATTCGCGACACGGTGATTTTGTCGGACGGACAGCCCATGGTTTTCAGCCGTCCGGCCCACAGGTCGCTGATCGGCAGCATCATGTCGCCGCGACGAAACAGCTGCTGATATTCACCGGTGTAATGGTTCAACACCTCATGGCTGGAGATGTCGATCCCGTGGAAAATGGTCGCGATTTTGCCTTCAATAACGCCCAGCTCGCGCAGCTTTGCCGCCGTGACGCCTGCCGGGCCAAAGTGGGCGATAAACACATCGGCACGAAATGGCCGCGCGGTTTGCCCGCGAATCGACGAGAGGATCAGGTTGCGCGACTCCGCGCCGTAGCGCGACACATTCAGCGCCCGCCAGGTCGAGGGACGATGCAACCCGCACAGCGTCCGGGTTGCACGGTAGCGCAGCTTCGCAAGACGGCCCTGCGGCTCATCCTGCAGCCAGCGGGTTTTCGCCGCAAGATCGTACTGCGTCCAGGCCGCATGGGTATTCTGCGTATCTCCCTTTTGCAGGGCGACAATCTCCACGTCGTATCCCATATCGATAAACGCGGTGATTTGGTTGAGCACAAAAGTTTCAGACGAGAGCGGGAATTTCAGTAAGAAGAATCCAACCTTCATTTGCCCTCCCCGATGCGGTCGAGGACGGATTTGACCATGCTGATGCCGTTTTCGCGTTCCGCTTTCACCGCGCGCGCCAGGCGTTCGTTGACCTCCGGAAGCTGACCCAGCGTATCGCCGACCATCGCGCCCAAAGAACCGTCGAGCAGATGGCGAATATCCACCGCCATCTCTGGCATGCCGAGCTGCTGCATGATGCCCGCCGATTTGTGTTCGTAGTTGATGGCAATCGCTGGCGTACCAAAGTTCATGGAGATAATCGCCGAGTGCAGGCGCGTGCCCACCGTCAGGTCGCAGGCGGAAAGCAGTTTGCCCATCTCCAGGTCGTTGAGTTCGTCCATCACCACGTGATACCGCGACGGATCGTTTACCAGATTGCGCAGGTTCAGCGCCACCATGCGGTCATCTTTGTTATAGCTGTCGATCCCGGTACAGGTCGAGAGCGCCAGCACCTGATACCCGCTGTCGAGCACGCGATTCACCACTTCGGCAAACGCCTGTTCGTAGGCGGCCTGGGTGGTTCCCAGACGCTTATCAAATGGCGCCAGTTCGCGCAGGGTGATGGCGACGGTTTTCTGCTTTGCTGCCACGTTCAGCCAGTGCTGAACCGCGTAGCTGGCCTCGAAGTTGTCATTCTGATGATCCACCAGCCAGGCCGTATCCACGCCGTGTTCCACTTTCGACGTATCAATTTCGCTGCGTTTCATCAGATCGAGGCTCACGGATTCCCGCAGAATCAGCGCGTCGCAGTGACCAAAAACATAGTTTGCCAGCTGGTTAAACTGCGGATCCTGGAACGGCCCGACGCTGTGACCAATCATAAACAGCGGTTTTTTCGCCATGAACGTACAGAGCGCATGTTCAAACTGCGGCACGCCGTACAGATCGACAAAGAAGGATCCGCCGACCTGGATAATGGCGTCGTAGCCCGACAGCAGGCGCACAAAATCGGTAAAGCCCTGCGCGATGGCGATATTGCGCAGCTTGCCGGTGTCGGTCACGCGCGACAGCAGCACCTGATGCTGATAGCGGCGACGCAGCACTTTCTTCACGCGCCCCACCACGCCCGCCGCGGTGTTGTGCTGTTTCATCTGGCTGTAGAGCGGATCGCCCATCACCGGGCGATTGAGTAACCACGATGAGCTCACCGGGTAGCGGCTCATCACATCCACTTCTGTCTCAGGCTCAAGGGTGTTAATGGCATCCAGCAGACCGCGCAGAATGGCGCTGTCGCCACGGTTGCCGCAGGTATGGTTGCCCAGAATCAATAATTTCATAATGACCTCTAAAAGGGGTTCTTCACATAACAGGTGCGGCCTGATGCCCTCACCCCGGCCCTCTCCCACAGGGAGAGGGTGAAAAATGCACGGACTATCCCCTCTCCCTTTGGGAGAGGGTTAGGGTGAGGGGGAAAATCACCCCGCCCTCAGCAACGTCTTCATCTTCTCGCTGCGACAAAACTGGCGCTTCATCTCCACCACCAGCGCATTGCGGGACAGCACAATCATCACCCCAAACGCCAGCGCCCCGGCGGCGATCTGTACCGCCAGCAGTACGCCCAGCGGCAGATGGCCGTTGAGCACAATCCCTAATCCGTAGCTCACCGCGAGCGTCGGCAGCGACAGGTAGAACGGCAGCCACAAACTCAGGATGTACTGACGATAGCTGGAGCCCAGCACCGGTTTAATCATCACGAAGTAGCTCAGCACTGTGTTGACGATCTGCACCAGCAGGAAGCCCAGCGTCACGCCAATCGCGCCCGCCGTCTGGCCGCCGACGATAATCGCCGGAATAAACAGGAAGGTTTTAAACACGTTGAATTTGAAGCTGATATCGACGCGCGCTTTCGCCATCAGCAGCGACCCGATCGGATTGCCGACGGAGCGCAGCAGGCCCACCACGCACAGCAGCTGCAGAATCGGGATGATCCCGCTCCACTTCTCGCCAAACACCAGCGGAACAAAGTTGTTGGAGACCACCATCAGCCCGAGCAGCGCCGGGAAGTTGATAATCCCCACCACCGACAGCAGCTTGTAGAAATTCACGCGCAGCTTTTCCGTGTCGTCCTGAATCTTGGCGAACGCCGGAAACAGCACGCGGGTGATGATTGGGTTGAGCTTCATCGGCGGGACAACCGCCACGTTGTACGCCAGGTTATAGCCCCCCGCGACGCTCGCCCCGAGAATACGCGCCAGTACCAGGGTGGAGAGGTTAGTATTCACGTAGTTAATGATGCTGTCGGCGGTCAGCCAGGCACCAAAACGCAGATTGGATGAGACCGACGCCAGCGAGAAATGCAGGCCTGGACGGTAAATCTTGCGGCCAAAGAACCCGAACAGCAGCGTGCGCACGGCGGTGTTGACCAAATACCCGAGGATCGCCGTTAACGCCAGCGGCCAGAAATGAGCGCTGACGACGGTGAAGGTAAAACCGGCCAGCACCGAAGTGGTCTCGATCATGCCGATTTTGTTGAACTCCAGCTCCTTTTGCATCAGGGCGCGGAACTGCTGGCCGTGGGGGATCAGCACAAAGGCAAACGACAGCGTGCGGATCAGCGGCGCGAGGTCCGGGTTATTCAGCACATCGCCGATAACATCGCTCAGCAAAAATACCCCCACGCACACCGCGATCCCCAGCCCGACGTTGAGCCAGTAGAGAGTGGTGAGTTCAAGATGGCTAATCTCTTTGCGCTGAATGATCGAGTTGGCAATCCCGAAGTCCGACAGGGTATCGGCCAGGGCGATAATCACTAATGACACCGTCAGCAAACCAAACTGATGGTTATCAATAATGCGCGCCAGCACCGTCATCTGCACCAGCCCGAGGCCAATGATGATGATGGTTGCCATCGCCGACCACTTGGCCCCGCTGATGGTTTTTTCACGTAAGCTCATGTTAGTAGGCCGCTTTGTTGACAAAACCTTTGAACACCGTCAGAAACACGATCTTGATATCGAACCAGACGCTCCACTCGCGGATGTACTCCAGGTCGAACTCAACGCGTTTTTCCATTTTTTCCAGGGTATCGGTTTCCCCACGCCAGCCGTTGATCTGCGCCCAACCGGTAATGCCCGGCTTCACTTTGTGACGCAGCATGTAGCCTTCAATCAGCGCGCGGTACTGCTCGTTATGCGCCACCGCATGGGGACGCGGCCCGACAATCGACATCCCGCCGGTCAGCACGTTGATAAACTGCGGCAGTTCGTCCAGAGATGTGCGGCGCAGGAAGTTCCCCACGCGGGTCACGCGCGGATCGTTCTGCGTGGCCTGGGTCACGACGCTGTCGTTTTCCATCACCTTCATGGAGCGGAACTTCCACACCATGATCGGCTTGCCGTCCATCCCGTAGCGGGTCTGGCGGAAGATAATCGGGCCGGGCGAGGTCATTTTGACCGCCAGCGCAATCCCGCATAGCACCGGGGAGATCAGCAGCAGAATCAGAGAAGAAAGGACGATATCTTCCGCGCGTTTCAGCAGTCGGTTAATCCCGGAGAGCGGCGTGTCGTACAGGGGCACCACCGGCACGCCGTTCACCTCTTCAATCCGCGAGTGCAGGATGTTGAAGGTAAAGACGTCAGGGATCAGGATCACCGAGCAGGTGGTGTCGGCGAGTTCGCGCATCAGGTATTTGATGCAGGACTCTTCACTCATCTTGAGGGCGAGATAGACGTTATGAATTTTGCCCGCGCGCGCATCTTCGATCAGCTGCTCGTAGTTGCCCGCCCAGTCCGAGGTCACACCGCCCGGTTTGGCGTCGTGATACACCCCCACCACGTCAAAGCCCAGCCACGGCTCTTTGCGAAAACTGTTCAGCAGCGCCTGACCCACGGGTAAATCCCCGGCCACCGCCACATAACGCTTGTTATAGCCGCGATTGCGCAGCCACCCGGCGAAGAAACGAATCAGGGAGCGGCAAACCACCATCCCGACGCTGGTTAACGCATACCAGCACAGATAGGTTTTGAGGCTGTTATCGAAGTCACTGCTGAATGCCACCAGCCCGGCGCTGAAGATCAGGCTCAAGGTCCAGTTTTGCAGGAGGAGCATCAGCTCGGTGGTCATTTTGACGCCGCGGTAAGAGCGGTAAAAATCCGTCATCCCGCCAATCATCTGAAAGACCACCAGCGCCAGCAGCGCCATCAACAGGTGCATGTATAAAAACGACAGGTTGCTTAGCTGACACACGACCCACAGCCCACCGAACATGATGGTGATGTCAGAAAAACGCTGCACCATAGAGATTAACGATGCATTCGTTTTGGCTCGCTCGCGCTTTTTTAGATTTGTCATCGTTGTTCCTGTTTGAGTTTCCCGTAACCCCTCACCCTAACCCTCTCCCCAGAGGGGAGAGGGGATCGCTCGGTGCGGTCTTTCCCCCTCGCCCCTCTGGGGAGAGGGCCGGGGTGAGGGGAGTGTCACGGGCGACGAAATATCATTACGCCTTCAACAGCGCCAGAATGTCCTGCGTTCGTGCCTCCATCAGCGGGACGTCGGCGCGCGACTCCACGTTCAGGCGCACCACCGGCTCCGTGTTCGACGAGCGCAGGTTGAAGCGCCACTGCGGGAACGACATGCTGATCCCGTCCGTGCGGTCGATCTCCAGCGCGTGCAGGGCAAAGTGTTGCTCCACGCGGGCGATGGACTCGGCGGGTAGTTCCAGTTTGCTGTTGATCTCGCCGCTCGCCGGGAACGCCGCCATACGGTCGCGGACCAGTTCGCCCAGGGTCTGCCCTTTCAGACACAGCAGTTCCGTCACCAGCAGCCACGGGATCATCCCGCTGTCGCAGTAGGCAAAATCGCGGAAATAGTGGTGGGCGCTCATTTCGCCGCCGTAGATGGCGTCTTCTTCGCGCATGCGCTCTTTGATGAACGCGTGACCGGTTTTCGACATCACCGGCGTGCCGCCCGCGGCGCTGACCACGTCAACGGTGTTCCAGGAAAGGCGCGGGTCGTGGATGATCTTCGCTCCCGGATTTTTCTCGAGGAAGGCTTCCGCCAGCAGGCCGACGATGTAATACCCCTCGATAAACTGGCCGTTCTCATCGAACAGGAAGCAGCGGTCAAAATCGCCGTCGAAGGCGATGCCCATATCCGCGCCGTGTTCGATCACCGCGTTGCGGGTGTCGTCCCGGCACTCGGGCAGCAGCGGGTTAGGAATACCGTTCGGGAAGTTGCCGTCCGGGGTGTTGTGAACTTTCACGAAGGTGACCGGGACATTCAGGGCTTTGAAGCGCGCTTCGAGGGCATCCACCACCGGACCGGCCGCGCCGTTCCCGGAGTTGATCACCAGCTTCAGCGGGGTGATGTTTTTGACGTTGATGTAGCCGAGGAGATGGTCGATGTACGCTTTGCGCAGGTCGATCTGCTGGTAGCTGCCGCGCGCGGATTCGTTCACCGGCGGGAAATCGTTGGCTTCCGCCAGACGCTGCACGTCGCGCAGGCCGGTGTCACCGCTGATCGGACGCGCCCCTTCGCGCACCAGCTTCATGCCGTTGTAATCCATCGGGTTGTGGCTGGCGGTCACTTCGATGCCGCCGTCCACGCCCAGGTGGAAGGTGGCAAAGTAGATCTCTTCGGTACCGGACAGGCCGATATCCAGCACATCGACGCCCGCGTCCTGTAGCCCTTTCGCCAGCGCCAGTTTCAGCGCTTCACTGGTCAGGCGCACATCGCCGCCCAGCACAATGGTTTTCGGTTTCAGGTATTCGCCGTACGCGCGGCCAATGCGCCACGCAATGTCTTCGTTGAGCTCTTCGCCTAATTTGCCGCGAATATCGTAGGCTTTGAAACAGGTTAATTTATTCATGGTTTTACCCTTTTTCAGGCAACAGTCGGCCTTGGCTCTAAAATGAGCCTTATTAATTGGTGTCAAATTCATTGCCCGGTGGCGCTTCGCTTACCGGGCCTACAGTCCCGTAGGCCGGATAAGCGCAGCGCCATCCGGCGAACAACGCGCTCGGGCTAAACCCGCCCGTACCGGTCCTGGAAGCGGACGATGTCATCCTCTTCCAGATAGGAGCCGGAGCGCACTTCGATCAGATCGAGAGGAATTTTCCCCGGGTTTTCCAGGCAATGGGTCGCGCCCAGCGGGATGTAGATAGATTCGTTTTCACCGAGCAGCTTGACCTCGTCATCAATGGTGACTTTCGCCGTGCCCGCCACCACCACCCAGTGTTCGGCGCGGTGATGGTGCATCTGCACGGAGAGCCCCTCGCCCGGTTTCACGGTGATGCGCTTCACCTGATAGCGTTCGCCCGCGTCGATGGAGTCATATTTGCCCCACGGACGGTAGACTTCGCGGTGAATGTGATGCTCATGACGGCCATCGGCTTTGATCTGTTCGACGACTTTTTTGACGTCCTGTACGGAATTGCGATCGGCAATCAGCACCGCATCTTTGGTCTGCACCACCACCAGGTCTTTGACACCCACGGTGGTCACCAGGCCCGATTCCGCATAGACATAGCTGTTTTCGGTTTTGTGGCTGATGACGTCCCCATGGTGGACGTTGCCTTCCGCCGTATGGGCGCTGATTTCCCACAGAGAAGACCAGGAGCCGACATCGCTCCAGCCCGCATCCATCGGCACCACTACCGCATCCGCCGTGCGCTCCATCACCGCATAGTCCACGGACTCTTCCGGGCAGGCGAGGAACGCCGCTTCATCCACGCGGATAAAGTCGAGATCCGGATCAACCACCGCCATCGCTTTTTCGCAGGCGCGGAGAATATCCGGGCGATATTTTTCCAGCTCTTCCAGATAACGTCCGGCGCGGAACAGGAACATGCCGCTGTTCCAGTAATACTCACCGCTGGCGACATAGGCCTGCGCGGTTTCCAGATTCGGTTTCTCGACAAACTGCGCCACGTTAAAGGCCACGCTGTCGCCCTCGCCGGTGGTCACGTCGCCGCGACGAATGTAGCCGTAGCCGGTTTCCGGGAGATCCGGCACGATGCCGAAGGTCACCAGTTTGCCGCTTTCGGCATACGGAATAGCGGCGCGCACCGCGTCGCGGAAGGCATCTTCCTGCTGAATGACGTGGTCCGCCGCCAGCACCAGCATCAGCGGATCGCAATCCGGGCTGCTGCGCTGGGCGGCCAGTGCCGCGAGGGCAATCGCCGGAGCGGTATTCCGCCCCGCCGGTTCCAGAATGATGTTCTCGGTCAGCTTGTTGAGCTGACGCAGCTGTTCGGCAACGATAAAACGGTGCTGCTCGTTGCAAATCACCACCGGGCTTTCGCACTCCACGCCGTTGAGGCGGGAAACCGTGGTTTGCAGCATGGTGAGTTCCCCCTTCAGGCAGAGGAACTGCTTGGGATAGAGCACGCGGGACAGCGGCCACAACCGACTACCAGAGCCACCCGCCATCACCACCGGGTACAATTTATTCTGACTCATGATTCATCCCCGTATATCTGCAATAAATTGGCTAAGCACGTTCTCTTTTTCGAGCGTGCGTTCGGCATATTCACGTGCCACCGTGTTCTCTTTCGGCATCGCGAGCGCCTGTTCGATCCCGGCCACCAGCGCGGTCACCGACTCCGGCTCCACGCAAACGGCGATCCCCGGGAAGCTGTCGCACAGCTGGCCTAATTCGGTTTCCGGTTCGGCGGTGATCACCGCGTTGCCGCCGACGGCCAAAATGTTGGTCAGTTTGGACGGCAGCACCGCATCCGCCGCACCGCGCTTTTGCACGACCAGGTGGCAATCGCCCATCTTCAGCAGGGCTGGCAGCGCCTCGTAAGACTGAAGCGGGAAAAATTTAACGTTGTTCAGGCCGCGTTCGCTGACCATTTTCTCCAGCCGGGCTTTACCGCCGCCCTGCCCGACAATCACAAACATCCACGGATGTTTATCCAGCTGCTGCGCGGCGTCGATAACGCTCTCCAGCCCCTGTTTTTCCCCGATGTTGCCTGAGTAAAGAATGATTTTTTGGCTCTCAGGCAGACCGAGCTGCACACGTAACGCCAGCGCATCGCTCTCCGCGACGTCGCGAAAACGCGCCACTTCGGACCAGTTCGGGAAGAAGATCACTTTCTGCGCCGGAACGCCCTTCTCCTGCGCTTTGTTCATCATTGAGCGCGAAATCGTCGAGACGTAATCGACGTTGTGCAGGCCGCTGCGCTCAAAGGCGCTCGCCAGTTTCGCGACTTTTCCGCCCTTGCCTTTCCCGGCCATTCCGAGGCCGAGCATGGCATCGACTTCGTAATCCTGAATGTGCAGCAAGGTGCGTGCGCCGGAGAGTTTGCCCAGCAGGCGCATGCCTGGCGTGCAAAACAGGGTTGGCACCACGCCGATAATGCGATCCGGCTTCCAGCGACGCTGCGCCATCAGCGGGAAGAAACTGCTCAGAGCAAAGCTTCCCAAATGCAGCAGGCGTTTCAGGGTCGAAGGTTGTTTTGGAACATACAGCGGGCAGCGCCAGACGGTCGCGTCTCCCTGCTCGCGGCGATAGCGCCAGCTGGAATAACGTTCGCCGACCTTCCATTCCGGGTAGTAAGGCGGGGCCGTAATGACCCGCACCTCGTGGCCCTGACGGGTCATCCACTCCACCATCTCACCGGTGTACTTACCGATGCCGGTGAGTTCCGGCGAATAGTTGATCCCGTAAACGAGGATTTTCATAGGCCCGGCACCTCAGCCTGACGTTCCGCCAGGAAATAGGCGCGGCTGTTGTCGTGAACCTTATCACTCGCCAGCAGCGCGGCCTTCTCCAGCCAGCGGTAATCGTCGTGCTGAGAATCAGGCAGACGCAGGTCTGCCTCACTCACTTTCAGGCGAAAACCCAGCACCACGTAGTGGGTGCTGAAACCGGTGCCGGAAAAGTTATCGTCATAGAAGTGCTGCCATACTCCGTAAAACTGGCCTGCCGCCATCGGCAGACGCAGCCCCAGCTCCGCGAGAGTGAGACGCTCGAAAGCATTTTCTAAGCTCTCATCTTTCTGCACGCGTCCTCCCGGCACGAACCAAAACCCTTGCGCCGGGCGATTGGTACGTTTGCCGAGCAGGAACTCGCCGCGCTCGTTTTCCACGATGAAATCAATGGAAATCAGCGGAGTGGAACGTACTACCGTGGCAAAATCTTCCTGACTTAAAAACATGATTACCCCCGGAAGCGGTGCTGGTTTTCCAGGAACCACTGGTACGTACTCGCCAGTCCCTGTTCGAGCGACACTTCGTGATACCAGCCGAGCTGGTGCAGACGCGTCACGTCCAGCAATTTACGCGGTGTGCCGTCGGGCTTGGTAGCGTCGAACACCACGCGGCCTTTGTAGCCGACCACCTGCGCGATGGTCTGCGCCAGTTCACGAATGGTGCAGTCCACGCCGGTACCGACGTTGATGTGCGACAGCATCGGCTCGGTGTTCTCGGCCCAGACCTCGCGGTCCAGCTCCATGACGTGAATGCTGGCGGCGGCCATATCATCCACGTGCAGAAATTCGCGCATCGGCGTCCCGCTGCCCCACACCACCACATCCGGGGTGTTGGCGGCGGTCGCTTCGTGGAAGCGGCGCAGCAGCGCCGGGATCACGTGCGAGTTGCTCGGGTGGAAGTTATCGTGCGGACCGTACAAATTGGTCGGCATCACCGAGCGATAATCCCGGCCATACTGGCGGTTATAGGACTCGCACAGTTTGATCCCGGCAATCTTGGCGATGGCGTAGGGTTCGTTGGTCGCTTCCAGCGTCCCCTGCAGCAGTTCGCTCTCGGCGATCGGTTGCTTAGCCATCTTCGGGTAAATACAGGATGAGCCGAGGAACAGCAGCTTATTCACGTTGTGCAGATGCGCGGCGTGAATGATGTTGCTCTCGATCATCATGTTCTCGTAGATGAAATCCGCTGGGTAGCTGTTGTTGGCGACAATGCCGCCCACTTTCGCCGCTGCCAGATACACCTGATCAATGCGTTCGTTGGCAAAGAACTGCTGAACCGCCTGGCCGTCGAGCAGGTTCAGCTCGTCGCGGGTGCGGACAATCAGCTCCGCGTCGCCGCGCTGTTCCAGCTGACGGACGATGGCGGAACCCACCATCCCCCGATGACCGGCGACAAAAATACGTTGTTTGGTCATGACTCAGGACTCCAGCGCGATGGCAACCTCGTAGCCATGGGACTTCAGCAGGGAGTGTTTTTTCGCTGCTTCGAGATCGTGGGCAACCATTTCAGAGACCATCTCCTGGAGAGTGATTTCCGGTTTCCAGCCCAGTTTTTCGTGCGCTTTGGTTGGGTCGCCGAGCAGGGTTTCCACTTCCGCAGGACGGAAGTAACGCGGGTCTACCTGAACGATCACATCGCCTGGTTTCACGCCTGGGGCATCGTGACCGGTGACAGACACCACCACGCCGCGCTCTTCAACGCCGGTGCCTTCGAAGCGCAGTTTGATACCCAGCTGTGCCGCCGCCATTTCGACGAACTGACGCACGGAGTACTGCACGCCGGTGGCAATCACGAAGTCTTCCGGGTTGTCCTGCTGCAGCATCATCCACTGCATTTTCACGTAGTCTTTTGCATGGCCCCAGTCACGCAGGGAGTCCATGTTGCCGAGGTGCAGGCAGGATTCCAGGCCCTGAGCGATGTTGGCGATCGCGCGGGTGATTTTGCGGGTGACGAAGGTTTCGCCACGACGCGGGGACTCGTGGTTGAACAGGATGCCGTTACAGGCGTACATGCCGTAGGATTCGCGGTAGTTCACGGTGATCCAGTAGGCGTACAGTTTGGCGACCGCATACGGAGAGCGCGGGTAGAACGGCGTGGTCTCTTTCTGTGGGATTTCCTGCACCAGGCCGTACAGCTCAGAGGTAGATGCCTGGTAGAAACGGGTTTTCTTTTCCAGACCGAGGAAGCGAATGGCTTCCAGCAGGCGCAGGGTGCCCATGCCATCGACGTCTGCGGTGTATTCCGGGGATTCGAACGAGACTGCCACGTGGCTCATGGCGCCCAGGTTGTACACTTCATCCGGCTGCACTTCCTGCAGGATACGGGTCAGGTTGGAGCTGTCGGTCAGGTCGCCGTAGTGCAGATGGAATTTCGGGTTTGCGGCATGCGGATCCTGATAGATGTGGTCCACACGCTCGGTGTTGAACGAAGAGGCACGACGTTTGATGCCGTGAACTTCGTAACCTTTTTCCAGCAGAAACTCCGCCAGATAAGAACCATCCTGCCCGGTAACGCCGGTGATGAGAGCGACTTTTGACATGTTTATTTTCCTCTGTACTTATCTCAGAAATTATTCAGTTTCAACGCGTTCGCGTATCACCACTGCGGGGTTGCCACGGCAAATCTTATTTGCCGGTAGCGATTTAAAAACGCTGCTGCGGGCACCAATAACCGTGCCATCACCAACAGAAACGCCAGGCGCAACAAAGACATCTGTTGCCAGCCAGCATTTTTCACCAATCACAATTGGCGTGGCGTTAATATCAAAATGCTGACTCATAAAATCGTGACTGCCGGTACACAAATAACACTTCTGCGACACCACAGAATGTGCACCGATGGTAATCTCGCCCAGGGTATATAACACTGCGTCATCGCCCACCCAGGCATAATCCCCGAGGGTTAATTTCCAGGGATAGGTAATTTTAACTGACGGGCGAATCACCACATTTTTGCCAATTTTTGCGCCAAATAAACGCAGCAAAAAGGCGCGCCAGCGATACAGCACCTGCGGAGACCAGGCAAATAATGTTGCCTGCACGGCCCACCACAGCTGCACCTTAATTCCATTTCCACCGCGAAAACCTTTCGGGACGGTAAAACCACTGAGATCCTGCATTACATATCCTTATATTCAGGCTTTGTTATATAAGGCTTTCGTTTTGCCCGTCGTTCTCAGGCGCAATAAATAGGACAATTCCGCCCAGAAGCCCGGCACGCGTAATATATTGCGCTGCACTTTTTTGGCATCCTGGCATAATTCAAGATTATTCGAGGTTGACACGCCGCCCATCGAGAATTCCGACACCAGCCCTTTAATCCGGCGGAACGGATAGCCTGATTTATACAGACTGGCGGCCAGGGCATAATCGGATGACACTTTATATTGCAAATCGTAGGGATGTTTTTTCAGCCCTGCCGTCGGGAAGAAAATCGCCTGATGGCTGGCCGGTAAACTGTGGTAGATATACCAGCCGCTTTTCGCGCTACGACGAATTTTATTGCCATCGCCGAAATCCAGCAGCGCATCGCCGATAAACATCGCGTCGTCTTTCTGGCGCGACAGCTGACGGGCAAACAGCGCCACGTCCTCATGAAACACATCGCCGGAATTCAGGAAGATTGCATAGCGCCCTTGCGCCATCTCGATGCCTTTGTTCATCGCATCGTAAATGCCTTTATCTTTCTCGCTGATGTAACGTAAGTTGAACTCACCGTTGAGTTTTTCCAGAAACTCTGCCGTGCCGTCGTTGGAGCCGCCGTCCACCACAATCCATTCAAAAGTGAGGCTCGGATCGCGTGCCAGATTGCGCAGCGAGCGCCAGGTTTTTACCACCCCGTCGTGATTGCGAAAGGCGACAGTAATAACGCTAAGAAACATAAATCACCTCATTTCGTCATACGTGCGTAATATTCAGCGCTTTGCGCAGAATAAACGGGCAGACAATTAAGAATGCATATTCCGGGCTAAATATTGACCCGGTAAAAAACAGCGACACCGGCGTAAAAAGATAAAGCTGAACACGATAATTCTGATTATCACCAAATGCGTTAATCATCATTTTGAACACTTTAAGCAGGTACCAGGCTGTTAACAGCACCGCGAACCAGGAAAAGTAAATAATTAACAGATACAGACCATTGTCTATGGTTTTACCGACATCCGCACCGTTAAAGATTCCGAATGATGCAACATATTCGTAAAGTGAGCCAAATCTGACGACGCCATCAATATGGGTTAAAGAATACCCAACCATCACCAGCGGGCCAATAATGCGATAATAAGATGACGACCCTTCCGTTCCTAAATCACCGAGACGGGTGGCGATGTAGGGGAAGGCAAAAACAATACCCACTAAAAATACGGTTAGCGAAATAATGGCTAAGGGTAGTTTTTTCTTAATCGCATCTTTATTCAGGTACTGAAAGGCCCATTCCAGCAGGTAAAACAAGATAAATGTCATTACCCCAGAGAAAGAACCTGACAGAACAATCCCTGCAAGAATCATAGCATCGGTCTTAGGCGTTTTGATACCAAACTGTTTGATGCTGAGCCAAATTGAGATTAGTGCCAGAGCAAAAAACGCCGGTTCAAAATAGAGCGCCGTGGTTCGTTTGCCGCCGAACTTAATGAAGTTCAGAACATAGCTATTACTGTAAATCAGATATTTCGAAATCATCTCCATCAGGCTACTGCCGCCGGTCAAAATAATTTGCGCCATTTCCATCGCAGCCAGCATGACAATGAACGCAACGGCAATATAAAAGAACCTAAGGATTTTCCGATAATTGTGCGGAGAGATTGTTTTAAAGCGAATACTCCAGACCATGCCAATAATAATGACGATATAGACAAATAACATGGTGGAGGTGACGTACTTGCTGGCATCCAGCGACTGACCAAAAATGTAGTTAAATGCCGTTAAGCCAAAACCCAGCCCTAAGGCAATCATCAGCTTCTTAACGCTAATCTTCTCGACATACAACAGCAGCAACAGCGGTAAGAAGGTGACGATGGTAATCGGGAAGCTTTCGCCCAGTTGGGCAATTTTGACGTTAACCAGCAGATAGATCAGCGGCAGCAGCAGGTAACTACAGATTCTGATAGAACGAGACATACTCCTCCAGCATCTGTTCACCGCTGTAGGCCTTGCGGCTGCGGTTGCGGAACGATTCCAGGCTGGTGTTAAAAACAGCCTGCGCGATCTCGGCTTTTGGCCGTTGCACCAGCGGCAGCACCTCGTGCTCGCTGAAGGTTTTCCCGCCGGATTTTTCCAGCACTTCGCGCGCGGCGTCGCTGTGGGTGGCGATCACTGGCACGCCGATGGAGAGCGCTTCGCACAAAATCAGCGGATAGTTATCCACCCGCGAGCTGAACACCAGCCCGTCCATGCCGTTCAGGGCGCTCATCAGCTTGCGTTTGTCGGTTTCGAAGCCGTGGTTAATCACGTTCGGCCCTTCAAACGGCGAGAACTTGCCGAAGGTGTGCAGCTCGATTTTGTCGCCCAGCGCCATCATGTCGCGCACCAGCTGCTGATTGGTTTTGCCGTCATAGCGCAGGTCGTGAGCGACCACCGCGATTTTCGGTTTACCCGGCGTGACGGCCACCGGCGTCAGTTCCGCCAGAATCTCTTCCGTCGCCACATCGATCCCGTTATTGATAATTTTGCAGCGGCCCGCGCCGTAAAGACTGTTAAACGCGTCCGCCACGTGCTGGCTCGGGGAGATAAAGTGGCAGCCCAGCGCCAGCATGTCGCGGAACAGCTGACGTTTTCCCGCCACCAGCTGATGGGCGCGATCCACTTTCACCGGCGGATAGTTGGCGAGCGTCGGACATTTCTGGCAGTTCGTTTTCCAGCCTTCACAGCCGTCGGTGAAGGCGCAGCGTCCGGTGACGCTCCAGTGATCGTGCAACGTCCAGACAAAGGTGGTGTCCGGCTTATGCGCCAGCACGTTTTCACAGAAGGCGACCACCTCTTCCAGTTTCAGCCAGTAGCTGTGCAGAACGTGGAAATGGAGAACCACCGGCCCTTCGCTCCGCGTCACGGTGCGGTACAGGTTATTAAGATTGCCAAACAGATCGCGGTTGAACAGACGGAACAGCGCGATGTTGGCAATCGAGGTCAGACGCGGGGTCTGCTTGAGAACGTGCGGGTAGTTATCGTGGCTGACACTTTTCTTGCCGCCCTTGCCGTAACCGTACACAAAGCGGGACTGAAGCCCTTTTTGCAGCGCGCGTTGATGCAGATCCAGCGCCACACCGGCCGCCCCGCCCTCTGCGAGACGGACGTTAAATTGCAGAATATTCATTTGATGACCTTCACACGGGCTTTTTCACCGACCACCAGGGCGTTATCCGGGATGCTGTCCAACACCACGCTGCCCGCGCCGATGGTGACGTTATTGCCGACGGTAATATCGCCAATCATCACCACGTTCGCGCCGAGCTCGACGTTGTTGCCAATCACCGGGCAGGCCAGACTTTCCGGGCCGCGGTTGCCGAGGGTGACGCCGTGGCGAATAGTGAAATCGTCACCCGCGACGACGAATTTATTGATCACGATCGCGTAGCCGTGGTGAATGGTGAAACGGCGTCCGATGGTCGCCGCCGCCTGGATTTCGTAGCCAAACAGGCACTCGGTGATGATGCGGTACAGCACCAGAACCGGTGCCGCCCAGAGATTATTGAGCACATTCTTTTTGCGCCAGACGGAGCAGAAATGCGCGACCCGGTAGGCCAGAACCATGCAGCACGGGCGAAGGCTCCAGCTGTTCGCGCGGCAATCTTCCAGAATCATTATTTCCCCCGAAGCCCGTCAGCCAGACGCTTGGTGTTGCGCACGGAAAAGAGCGTCAGCAGCGTGCGCCAGTTCATGCGCTTATTGCGGATCTGATACAGGGTAAACAGCTGATACTTTCGGCTGGCGCGGTCGAATTTGTCTTTGTGTTTGCGGTAAAAGTGGAAATAGCCGGAGAATTTTTTCGGCGACGAGGTGATCTGCATTTCGCCATGATTGATGTGCAGGATCTGCGTGGCGTCATCCACTTTCCACGGCTCACCGTACTCCATCACCATGCGCAGGAAGATGTCGTAGTCCTGCGCCGCTTTCAGTTCTGTATCGAACAGGCACTCTTTGAAGCGCCACGCCCAGGTAAAGACCTGGTTGCCGATGATATTGCGCTTGAAAAACAGACGGCGCGAGTACGGCGATTTCGGGTACAGCGGCAGGCTGGCCGGTTGCGAATAGACTTCGCCCTGGCAGACATAGTCGTTGGCGTACAGAAACGCGTGGGTCACCAACTGCTGTTTGTGCGACAGGAAGATCGACAGACGGTTGGGCGTCCATTCATCATCGTCATCGATGCCGGTCAGAAACTCCCCTTTGGCCTGCAAAATCGCCTGATTGCGCACCGCGCAGGCCCCGGAGTTGATGGCGTTATGGGTGTACATCACGCGCGGGTCGTTCAGCTCGGTAACGAATTTTTGCAGCTGCTCGTAAGAGGAGGAGCAGTCGTCGACGATGATCAATTCCCAGTGGTCGTAGTCCTGACGTAAAACCGATTTAATCGCGCGGATCGCCAGCTGCTGGCGATTCCAGGTCGGCATATAGATGGAGATCAAAGGGCGTGGTGTTGTCATTTTATTCCCCGGATGGCTTGTTGCCCTCACCCCGGCCCTCTCCCACGGGAGAGGGGGATTGAGTTCCCTCTCCCTCTGGGAGAGGGTTAGGGTGAGGGAAAACGATTATTTACTGTCAGACTTATATTCGTACTCGTAATACCCGTAATCCTGGTATCCGGTCGCGCGGCGGAAGATGGAGTTCAGAATCACCCCTTTCACCTCGATGCCGTTCTGCTCGAAGCGGCTCAGGCTGGTTTCCACCTCTTTCAGGGTGTTCACCGCGTAGCGCGCCACCATCAGCGTGGTCCCGGCGTGGCGACCGACTATCGCGGCATCCGTCACAGCCAGAATTGGCGGGGTATCGATCAGCACCAGGTCGTAGTGTTCGCTCGCCCATTTCACCAGCTGAGTGAAACGCTCGCTCATCAGCAGTTCGGACGGGTTCGGCGGCACCTGACCGCGCGGGACGAGGTCGAAGTTGGTGATCGACGTCGGCTTAGCGCTCTGGCTGATCTCCCCTTTCCCGAGCAGGATTTCCGACAGGCCGTTGACGTTGTTGGTGCCAAGCAGCTCGTGGGTATAGCCTTTACGCATATCGCAGTCGATCAGCAGCACGCGCTTGTTGGTCTGGCTGATCACCGCCGCGAGGTTGGCACAGACGAAGGTTTTCCCGATTGACGGGCTGACCCCGGTGAGCATCAGGACGTTGTTTTTCGCCTGCATCATGGCGAAGTGCAGGCTGGTACGCAGGCTGCGCACCGCTTCAATCGCCAGATCCGTTGGGTTACCCACCGCCAGCAGCTGGCTCTGTTTGTAGCGTTTGATCCCTTTGACCGTTTTGACGCTATCGCGCGATTTCTGCCATTCCGACAGCGGAATACTGGCGTACACGCTGATACCGTTCTCTTCCAGCACCTGCGGGCTTTCGATACCGCGGTTGAACAGGGAGCGCAGCAGCACGCCAACGATAGAGAGCATCAGACCGAGAATAATGCTGCCGAGAATAATCAGCGCTTTCTTCGGTTTCAGCACGCCGGGCTGAGTGATGGCCGGGTCAACGATACGCACGTCGCCGACGGTACTGGCTTCGGTGATTTTCAGCTCCTGCTGTTTGTTCAGCAGTTGCATATACACCTGCTGGCCGGACTCCACATCGCGCGTCAGACGCACAATTTCCTGCTGAGTTTTCGGCATCGCCGTCACGCGGTTGTTGAGTTTGGATTTCTCATCTTCCAGCGCCTGGCGTTTCTCCAGCAGCGTGCGGTACGCCGGGTGGCGTTTGGTGTAGAGCTTGGAAATTTCCGCTTCTTTAAAGGTCAGTTCGTTCAGCTGCGCGTCGATGTTGACCATCGAGTCGAGCACCGATTTGGCCTCCAGCGGCAGATCGACGGAGTCTTTCTGCTGGCGATAGGCGTTAAGCTTGTTTTCCGCATCGTCCAGTCGGGTGCGCACTTCCGGCAGCTGTCTGGCGAGGAACGCGAGGCTTTTCGCCGCCTCTTCCGATTTACGCTCCACGTTCTGCTCAAGGTAGTTGCGGGTGATGCTGTTCAGAACGTTGCGGATCATCTCCTTATCTTCACCGGTAAAGCTCAGGCTCAGCACGCCCGTATCTTTGCCGTTCTCGGTGACGGTCAGGTTGTTTTGCAGGTTGTTGATCATCCCGAGCGTCGAAAATTTGCTGACGGTAAACTCCCCGCCGTCCGCCGCCTGAATGGCGCTGACCATCATGCTGACGCCGTTTTTGGAAAGCATCTGCCCCACTTCACCGCGGGCGCTAAAACCGGCATCGCTTTTCAGTTCATACTGCTTAGGGCTGAGCACGGTCAGAGTGAAAACCTGATCCGCCGTGCCTTTTGGCAGGGTAAAGCTGGTGACTTTGACGGTGTCGTTTTGACGGCCCATCAGACGGTCCCAACCCGCGCCAAACACCGGGAAGGTGTTTTTGGTGACGGCGATGTCGAGATCGAGATCGTCCACGGTTTTACCGAGCACCATGCGCGACTGGATCAGCTGGATTTCCGCATCCGACGCCGGGGGCTTATTCGCCAGCGCCGAGCCGATGTCCTGCACCAGTGAATTGCCGGAGTTCTGCTCGATTTGCACCAGCGCATCGGCGCTATAGATAGGCGTGGCGAACAGGGTGTAGATCACCGCGGCGAGAGCAAAAACCGCCGTAATGCCCAGCACCCACCAGCGCGCCTCGACAATCGTCCCGACCAGACGACCAATATCAATTTCATCACTGCCCGAGATCGGGGCGGCAGAAGGTTTTGTTTTTTCTGTCATTGTTATCCCTGCTGAACTTTCAGTGCCTGCGCCCACTGTTGGGCAGACTGGTCTAGTAAGGTATAAACCGCCTCAAATGCCTCACGGCTCTTGCGATACGGATCGGGAATTTCACGTTCGCTGTCCCAGTGACCAAACAGCATCACTTTCCCGCGCATCTCCGGCGCGATTTCGCACAGCGCGTTGATGTGACGTTTTTCCATCGCCAGGATCAGGTCGTATTCCCGGCACATCCGGCCAGAGACCTGGCGGGCAAAATGCCCGGCCAGAGAGAGGTTGTGCTCCTTTGCCACGCTCGTTGCGCGCTCATCCGCCCCTTTACCCACCAGCGCTCCCAGCCCTGCGGAGTCAACGATAAGGTCGGGCTGATACGCTCTCAGCAACCGTTCAGCCGTGGGGGAACGGCAAATGTTCCCCACGCACACCACCAGAATTTTGTTAAACATCGCGGGTTACCAGGTATGAATGTCGCGCGCCGTGTCCGTCATGTAGCGAACGCCACTGATGGTTGGCAGCAACTGGTTGATCAGACGGTTCCAGCGTGTGACTGGGGCGGTAGTGACGTAGACCACATCGTATGGCTGGAGACGGAACTCGGTCGCCATGACCAGAGAGGTCGCATCGGACATATCCAGCTGGTAGATGTTAGCAATCTTGCCTTTCGCGCTGCCCTCGCCTTTCAGCGGACGGATCACGAAGATGCCGCTGGCGTTCGACGCCGTCAGGTCCAGACCTTCCGCATTGCCCAGCGCTTCGGTCAGGGTCATGCCGCTGAAGTCCATCTTGAGCGTGCTCTGTTTTTTCACTTCGCCCATCACGAACACTTTCAGATCGTCATTGCGTGGGACAAACAGAATGTCGCCCGGATAGAGCAGACGGTTCTGGCTCAAATCGCCGTTCTGCATCAGCGCCTGGAGCGAGATGCGCTCCTCTTTACCGTTGTGCGTCAGCACCACGTTGCGCCAGTCGGCCGCGTCCGTTAAGCCGCCCGCGGTGTTGATGGCGTCGAGAATGGTCAGCGGCACGTTGGTGATCGCCTGCTGGCCCGACTTATTCACCTGGCCGGAGACGTAGGCTTTCTGCGAGCGGAATGCGGCGATATTAACGTCCACCTGCGGATCAGCGATGTACTGCGCTAAGCGGCCGGTAATATCACTACGAATTTCTGCGAGGGTTTTGCCCACCACGTGGACTTTGCCGATGTAGGGATAGAACATGGTGCCATCGGGCTGCACCCAGTTACCGGTGTCGCTGGAGCTACGATATTGCCCGGCAGGGGTGGTGAGTTCCGGGTGATCCCAGACGGTGACGCTGACGACGTCGCCCGGCCCCACGCGGTATTCATAGGAGGCAATCTCCTGGTCCAGAGACATATTCGGCTGCGCCACATTCGGGCGCGGACGTAATTGCTCGACGATGCGCGGTGTTAATGGGTAAACATTCACCATTTTGTCGAGATCAAAATCAGCATCCTGTTGCTTGATCACATCCTTGCCCATTGTCGACATATTGCTGCCGGGAAAGACCGTACAACCACTCATCAAGGTCACAGACACCAATAATGGCATCAATTTCATTTTGGATTTCATCATTGATTATTTATCACTTTGGCAGAGTAATTATCCTGTGCAATTTAAATAAACGCGGATTGTTTGGACAATCAGAATGCAGTTAATAAAAAAGAAATATAACTGGCATCAGTCCTAAAAAACGCTTATTCATCCATTGGCTATTGACAGAATAATCGAGGCTGATTCACACGCTTTCAGGCACGCTACCGCCCTTGGCTTTCAGTCACCAATCCACTGACGAAACAATGCGTTATGGATAGACACCCTCTTAGATAAGTCTTATGGGATAAATATATCCGGCATTTTCAATGCCTGAGCGGTAATGAATGACCGCTCTTAAGACCGTCACATAAATAGCAGCAAGAAGATTTAACATTTGATGCCTGGAGAATTGTTGCAGCTAACCTAATAGCAGGCAAGGAGACAACCGTCCTAATATTGGTTTTTAAGAATAATATTAAGCGCAAAGTTTTATGGTTTTAGGAATTTCTTTATATTGACAAATTAGGGAGTCAAAACACCGCATGCGATATTTCCTAAATACACCAGCAAACAGATAATTTAACTTTCATATAGAAATAATAAGGTTATTCGCCAGCGATATTTCCCTGTCGCTCATTAAGAGAAATCTCAAGCGGCCATTGCAATTTTCGTCCGCTTTATCCATGATCGAAGTGTGACAAATGTCATATCTTCAGAGGTACTGCTATTACTATGGAATGGATTGCCGATCCATCAATCTGGGCCGGGCTGGTGACGCTGGTCGTCATCGAATTAGTCCTCGGCATTGATAACCTGGTCTTTATTGCCATCCTCGCCGAAAAACTGCCCCCGGCGCAGCGCGACCGCGCACGCGTAACCGGTTTGCTGCTGGCGATGGTGATGCGTCTTTTACTGCTGGCCTCGATCTCCTGGCTGGTGACGCTGACCGCTCCCCTCTTCTCTTTCCACGATCTGAGCTTTAGCGCGCGGGATGTGATCATGCTGTTCGGCGGGCTGTTCCTGCTGTTCAAAGCCACGGTGGAGCTGAACGAGCGGCTGGAAGGGAAAGACAGCGAGAACCCCACCCAGCGGCGCGGCGCGAAGTTCTGGCCCGTCGTCGCGCAGATCGTGGTGCTGGATGCGGTCTTCTCGCTGGACTCGGTGATTACCGCGGTCGGGATGGTCGACCACCTGCCGGTGATGATGGCAGCGGTGATCATTGCGATCACGCTAATGGTGATGGCGAGCAAAGCCCTGACGCGCTTTGTGAACAGCCACCCGACGATTGTGATTTTGTGTCTGAGCTTCCTGCTGATGATCGGCTTTAGCCTGGTCGCGGATGGCTTTGGCTTCCATATTCCGAAAGGCTATCTGTACGCAGCGATTGGTTTCTCGGTGATTATTGAATCCCTGAACCAGCTGGCGATTTTCAACCGTCGCCGGTTCCTGTCTGCCAATCAGACTTTGCGCCAGCGTACAGCGGAAACCGTTCTGCGCCTGCTCAGCGGGAAAAAAGAGGACGCCGAGCTCGATGCGGAATCGGCGTCTCTGCTGGCCGACCACGACGACAGTCAGATCTTTAACCCGCAGGAGCGGCGGATGATTGAGCGAGTGCTGAATCTTAACCAGCGCTCGGTGAGCAGCATCATGACCTCGCGTCACGATATCGAACATATCGATTTGAACTCGCCGGAAGCTCAGATCCGCGCCCTGCTGGATAAAAACCAGCACACCCGCGTGGTGGTGACCGGCGGCGAAGAAGAGGAAGATTTGCTCGGCGTGGTGCACGTCATCGACCTGCTGCAGCAATCCCTGCGCGGTGAGCCGCTGGATTTACGCGCGCTGATCCGTCAGCCGCTGGTGTTCCCGGAAACCCTGCCGCTGCTCTCGGCGCTCGAACAGTTCCGCAATGCGCGCACCCACTTTGCATTTGTGGTAGATGAGTTTGGTTCCGTGGAAGGGCTGGTGACGCTGAGCGACGTGATGGAGACCATCGCCGGTAACTTGCCGAACGAAGTGGACGAGATCGACGCCCGCCACGACATCCAGAAAAATGCCGATGGTTCCTGGACCGCCAACGGCCATATGCCGCTGGAAGATCTGGTGCAGTACGTTCCGCTGCCGCTGGATGAGAAGCGGGAATACCACACTATCGCCGGTTTGCTGATGGAATATTTACAGCGCATTCCGCAGCCAGGCGAAGAGGTTCAGGTGGGGGATTATGTGTTGAAGACGTTGCAGGTGGAGAGTCATCGGGTGCAGAAGGTGCAGTTGATTCCGCTGCGCGGGGAGGATGATTTGGATTTTGAGGTTTGATCAATTTGCTCTCTGGTGAAATGGTGGAATCGTTCCGTTCACTAAGAGTCCTCTGCTTCCTGTTCGTTCCTCTGCGGTGAACGTGTAAAGGGCGCTCGCCGCCGCGCCCTTTACAATCCCGGCTCCCGGCCAGGAAAATCGCCGCTTCGCGGTGCCCTCAGCTTATTCCTTGCGGCTTTCGGGTCGGGCGC
>NZ_JASSOT010000072.1 GCF_030238365.1 Lelliottia wanjuensis
CGTTGCCGCCCCCACCGATACTCACGCCCACACCGCCGCCGCTGCTGCTGTTCTTGCCGCTCGACTGCTGAGTATTCGCCGCACCGCTCAGCAGAATATCGTTTTGCGCATCCAGGGTGGTGTCGCCACCCGCTTTCAGCTGGCTGCCTGCAATCACGATGTCGCCGCTGTTCGGGCCGCTGCCTTTCCCGTTCGCGGTGATGGAGAGGTTATTGCCCGCGTTCAGCGTGCTGCCCGTCACCGCATCGCTCTGCGCGTGCTGTTCTGATTTCGATTTTTGCGTGGTGAGTGAGAGGGCGACCCCCAGCGCATTCGGATCGCCCGTGGTCGCGGCCATGTCCACCGCCTGCCCGGCCTGCACACCGGACAGCGCAGTTTTAGTCGCCTGCAACGCCGCCAGTCGCCCATCGCTCTCCTCATGCGCATCCTGCGCCGCACTCACCGCGTTGTTAATCGCACCACCCACCGTGCCGGACAGCGCGACCGTCAGCCCGCTTTTCTTCTGCTCGAAGGTTTCATCGCGGGTGCGTTTGTCGTGCCCCGGTTCGATGATGACGCTGCTGCCGCTGAGGTTTAAATCTTTCCCGGCGACCAGATCTGCACCGCCGATATGCGCCTGATTTCCGGCAGAAATATCCACGTTGCCGCCCGTCGAACCGACGGTGCTGAAGCTCTGGCTTTGCGTCGTTCCCTTCTCACGCAGATCGTGCGTCGATTTGCTGCTGCCGATGGTGAAGCCGATGCCGCCCGACCCCATCAGGCCGCTTTTTTTCTCTTCTTTGAAGCGCGGGGACGGGCGCTGTATGTGTTGACCACCGGTGACCGAAAAAAAATCCCGCCGGATTAAGGGCGGGATTTTCCTATTGAAGTTTTGATAGGTGAATGAGTTTTTCAGCGATTTTTCGTTCGGTACTGCCATCACTGTCCAAAAGCATATATTCAGTAACCAACCAATGTAAGTAATAGCAAAGATCCTCTACCCTCTTTCCTGCCCGAAGCATTTCACATATCGGTTGTACATATGCATCATATTCATCATCCGCTTCAGTGAGATCTTTTATTCCGATAGGATCCCATTCATGCAGTAAAACAGTCCTGACTTTCTCATATAAAACACGATCACTCATTTTGTAGGGGCTCCAGGAATTACGGTTACAACATCGCCTGTTTTAGAGTTAACGATAACGCGCAGATTGTTCGTTGCGTCATAATACCCTGTAGTACCTGCATTCGTCGGATAGGTTGCACCAGTCTTAATTGTATTCTCAACAGCAGAAGGTGGAACGCCACGCCCTTGCATGCGATCAACTGCATGGGCTGAATAGGTACGCTCCCCAATAACTGCTGGCGTATTTGAACCCTTTGCATTCATAGGGTTGCCATTTCTCCCTGTTGGGTTATAGGCCCCTCTCGGTCCTGCTCCACCTTCGATTAATGGATTATCGCGACATGCCCAAGGTTCTTCATTGCAGAGATTTCGACCCAGCGAGTTATTCTCGACCGCATTCTTCCCTGCCTGCGCCCCCGCCGTTGTCCCGCTTGAGTTACCACTAACGATATTCCCCGCAAGCCCTGACGCAATCGTTGCCAGGTTGCTGATATACTGCTTATCGCTTTCGCTCAGATCGCTGATCTCTTTACCCGGGAACAACTGGTCTTTTATGGCTCGGGCTGCCAGTTCTCCCGTCAACGCTCCTGCAGCACCCGCAGCCGCACTCTTACCCTGTAACGAGGCCACCACACCGCCCAGCAGGGCATGAGCGATCAGCGCGTCATCTTTGTTCAGGCCAGAACGATGCCCGATGATATTTGCCAGCTCTGGGGCCGATGCCGCTGCCAGTGCACCCGCCAGATCTCCGCCTCCCGCCAGTACGGTCAGTGCCCCGGTGGCCGCCTGGATACCGCGCTGAACCGCACCGCCCGTGCCGTAGAATGACGACGCATTGTTGTACGCACGATCTGCCACAGCCGCATCTGTGACTGCTTTTCCTTCCACGGCCAGTTGCTGGCGTGCTTCTTCCAGCGATGCCGGATCTTTCGCCGCCTTACGCCCGGCCAGCTCACCCTGCGTCCTTGCAATGTCTGCAGCCTGAACGCTGATGTCGCTGATAAGCCCGATTGCTTTCAGGCGGTTCTGCTCTTTCTCCTTGTCGAAGATCGGGCTGATGCTGTCGTTGGCATGTTCCGTGTCGCGGCTCAGATCTGCCACGTCCTGTTTCTGGCCAGCCTTATCACGAACGGTTATCGTGCCGTCAGCGATTGCCGCCTGCGTCGTTCCCTCTGCATGGCCTTTGTTGCCACCGCCTGCCAGCAGCGTACTCGCCGCATTGCTGGCAAACTGCCCGGCGATACTGCCCCCGCTGTTAAACGAGCCGCCCGCGTGGTGGGTTTTAAAATCCGCTTCGTTGTGAATATCGCTAAAGCCCAGCGTGCCCGTGTCGAGGCTGTTTTTATCCGCCGTTGCCGTGGATGCAATGACCGCCCCGTCAAGCTGTGTGTGGTTGCCGACGGTGATGTCAAAACCACCGTCTCCGGCAAACAACCCGGTCTGCTCGGCGACCGAGTCGAAGCGACTCTTCATCTTGTCCTGACTGACGCTGATATAGCCCGAATCGGACATCGAACCGAAGGTGAAGCTGCCGCCTCCTGCCACGCTGGTTTGTTTACTGTCGTAGTCGTTATTGTTCTGCTGGCTGCTCATCAGCAGGTCGTGACCCACGTCGGCAATGATTGTGTTGCCGTTGACTTGTGCCCCGTCGAGTACGGTGTCGTTTCCGCTCTTGATGGAGACCGTTTTGCCGCTGTCTATCGTGGTCTCGGTCCAGTCGGTGCCGTTGCCCTTGTCTTTCCCGTGGGCAGAGTTACCGTTGGCAAATACACTGATACCCCCAGCTACCGACACCATAGGGGTTGAGAAAAGAAATAATAGATGAAGTCTTAACTAAATTATTAAAAGCACAACGTTACATGTATCTATATTATTTTCTGAAGCAGCCTCGCAATTTTCAATATTACCCGTCAACTTTTTACTGTGTTTTTATTCAGCAAGGTATAATAGGAACAGATAAGAATAAGGCCTCAACAGGAAAGTAACATAAAACTATAAATTCAGATTATTAAAGAACGCGATGTAAAGGTGTTAGAGCACCCTTACACCGCTAACCACAAACAACTAAAAAGGAGTTGAATATGGCTAAGTGCGATATTAAGCCAGAAGTGATTATTGCCAAAACAGATTCTGAAACTTTGGCCAATATTTCCAGAAACCGCGAAGCGGTACGCAAAAATGGCGTTCGTGCGGTTGAAAAGAAAGCAAAAGGGATTTCTAAAAGCGTACGGCGTATGACGGTGAGTTATGTCAGTACCCGCCACTACGATCGCAAGACCGAGAGAACCCGGCGCTATACCCGCAGCGCCAGCCTGCGCCTGAACGGCCACTGGATGGAAGAAGCCGGGTTTACCACCGGCACACCGCTGGATGTGCGGGTGATGCCGGGGTGTCTGGTGATCACCACTCGCCCGGAAGAAACATCGTTTATGAAAGACCTGAACAAGATCAGCAGTTTGCCGGAGAAAGAGCAGGAGCAGGTGAGGCGGTTTTTGACGGGAGTGGCAGCGAAGGTGGTGCTTGAGGCGGTTTGAATGAAATTAAAAAATCCCGCCTGATAAAGGCGGGTTCTTCTGAAACTTTAGTTATCATTTACAGCGACTTAATGCAAGCCTGAGACCCGCACCGATCTCTTCAGGAGTACTATCGACAGATAATACAACGTCTTCAATGCCATCGCCTTTTGTTCTTCCCCATGCCTCAAGTTTTTCATGTCGGGAAGGGGAAATAGTAATGAGTCCATTTACCAAATGGACCCCACATTTTTTCATGTTATTGAATAACTTTCTTTTCGTTTTATAATTATATTTTCCCATCAACATTGCTATCCATTGTTTATAGTTTTCCTTATTGCGTTCCAAATTAAAAAAATCCGCACGCTCTTCACGGATAGTCAAGCTCCGGCTATTGGATAATGACAGAAGGATTGTTTCGCCAATGGATATATCATCAGCATTAGGAGGGAGAAGATGAGAGGGGAAAAGAGGGTCTCTTCCGGTCATACCTAATCCAGAATATGTGTCAACGCACAAAAATTCATCAGTTACAAAAACGTTAGCCCAATAATCCTGATTTTGATTAAATACCATCATTTCACCTGTGTGATCTTCACTGTGACACCTTGGGTTTTACCATATTCGACAGCTCTATTGATTTCTGTCCACTGAGTTTTGGTTGTATTAGCTGGGACAGCTAACTGAATTTCTTTGTTAGAGATCATTGATGAATCAAGGCTAATGCCTGAACGGGAGCTATCTTTAAACCCCACAGCTTTATCGATATTTCCTTTCACTGTACTATAGAGCTGATTTGGCTTATTAAGTCTAGATATCGTCTGTGTATCTAAAGATTTAACACTATATGCCGTTTTAGTCGAAGCATCATAATAATCAAACGTTCTAAATCCAACCGGTAAACGATCTGTCGTTGACGGTAATGTATTTCCGACATAATCCTCCCACGGCATACCCTGTTTCATGTTCCCCTGGCCCCACTTCAGGCCAATATCAGCAGCGCTCACCGTTGCTGTCGCCGTATTACGGCTCATAAAGGAGACGGCGGCAATCGTCACGTCTTTTGCCAGCAGTCCCAGTGAACCCAGCGCAGCCTGATTTTCCGGGTCTGATGCAAACGCCGCAAACTGCATCCAGCCTGGCGTACCGGCATCGATCTTACTCAGATCCTGGCTGTTCCACTGCTGAACATATGCGCGGGCCTTCTCATCGTTCATTCCCCCTGCACCCGGAATATTATTCATCCAGGCCGGACGACTCGCCATATCCAAACCACCTTCGGCCAGTTCTTTATCCCAGGCAAGTGCGGAAGCAGGGTTATCTTTCAGGGTTTCATCCAGTTGCTGGCTCTGTTTGTCGCTGACGTTCTTCCATTTATCAATGACAGACTGGCAGTCACCACCCGATTTGCGGCAGTCCGACAGCTCTTTATCAAAGGTCAGCGACTGGCTTGCACTAAGGAAATTGTTCTCAACCGCATTCTTCCCAGCCCCCGCCCCGGCAGCTGCGCCAGCCGTATTGCCACCCGCAAGCCCACCTGCTATACCTGCCGAAATACTCGCCAGCGAACTGATGGTCTGCTTCTGTTCTTCCGTCAGATCAGACATTTTTACATCAGGGTAATAAATCCCGGCAATGGCTCTCGCAATCACCTCACCGGATGCCGCACCCACGGCTCCTGCCGCTGCACTATTGCCCTGAATAGCCGCCACAGCACCACCCAGGATCGCATGCGCTATCGCGTTGACTGCCGGATCACCTTCCGTTGATTTCAGCAGATGCGCCAGCTCCGGCGCCGAAGCCCCCGCCAGCGCACCACCGATATTGCCACCCGCCAGACCCTGCAACGCCGCCGTTGCCGCCTGGATACCGCGCTGGATATCGCTCCCGGTGCCGAGCTTCTTCATCTCGCCCTGGTATTCCGGTGTGGCACGCAGTTTCGCCAGATATGCCAGACGCTGTTCTTCCGTCGCATTCGCCGGAAGATCGCCGTATTTATCTTTTGCCTCTTTCAGTCCGTTCAGATCCCCCTGCGTCCGCGCAATGTCCGCTACCTGGCTGCCGATGTCGCTGATCATCCCCACCTCTTTCAGGCGGTTCTGCTCTTTTTCCTTGTCGAAGATTGGGCTGATGCTGTCGTTGGCATGCTCCGTATCGCGGCTCAGGTCCGCCACATCCTGTTTCTGGCTGGCTTTGTCGCGGATGGTGATGGTGCCGTCAGCGATTGCCGCCTGGGTTGTGCCTTCCGCGTGGCCTTTGTTGCCCGCCGCTGAAATCATCCCGCCCGGCATGTTGCCCGGGAATTCATCCCCGAAGCTGCCGCCGCCGCTCAGACTGATGCCTGAGTGCTGGGTTTTGAAATCGGCTTCGTTGTGCAGGTCAGTGAAGCCCAGTGTCCCGGTATCGAGGCTGTTTTTATCCGCCGTTGCAGTGGATGCGATGACCGCCCCGTCGAGCTGGGTGTGGTTGCCGACAGTGATGTCGAAGCCGCCGTCACCGGCAAACAGCCCGGTCTGCTCGGCGACCGAGTCGAAGCGGCTCTTCATCTTGTCCTGGCTGGCGTTGATGTAGCCGGAGCCAGACATCGTGCCGAAGGTAAAGCTGCCGCCAGCCGCCACGCTGGTCTGCTTGCTGTCGTACTTGTTGGTGTCCTGCTGGCTGCTCATCAGCAGGTCATGACCGACGTCGGCGACAATTTTATTGCCGTTGACCTGCGCTCCGTCGAGTACGGTATCGTTTCCGCTCTTGATGGTGACGGTTTTGCCGCTGTCTATTGTGGTTTCGGTCCAGTCAGTGCCATTGCCCTTATCTTTCCCGTGGGCCGCGTTGACGTTGGCGAACACGCTGATGCCCGCACCGTTGCCGCCCCCACCGATACTCACGCCCACACCGCCGCCGCTGCTGCTGTTCTTGCCGCTCGACTGCTGAGTATTCGCCGCACCGCTCAGCAGAATATCGTTTTGCGCATCCAGGGTGGTGTCGCCGCCCGCTTTCAGCTGGCTGCCTGCAATCACGATATCGCCGCTGTTCGGGCCGTGGCCTTTCCCGTTCGCGGTGATGGAGAGGTTATTGCCCGCGTTCAGCGTGCTGCCCGTCACCACATCGCTCTGCGCGTGCTGTTCTGATTTCGATTTTTGCGTGGTGAGTGAGAGGGCGACCCCCAGCGCATTCGGATCGCCCGTGGTCGCGGCCATATCCACCGCCTGCCCGGCCTGCACACCGGACAGCGCAGTTTTAGTCGCCTGCAACGCCGCCAGACGCCCATCGCTCTCCTCATGCGCATCCTGCGCCGCACTCACCGCGTTATTAATCGCGCCACCCACCGTGCCGGACAGCGCGACCGTCAGCCCGCTTTTCTTCTGCTCGAAGGTTTCATCGCGGGTGCGTTTGTCGTGCCCTGGTTCGATGATGACGCTGCTGCCGCTGAGGTTTAAATCTTTCCCGGCCACCAGATCGGCGCCGCCGATATGCGCCTGGTTTCCGGCAGAAATATCCACGTTGCCGCCCGTCGAACCGACGGTGCTGAAGCTCTGGCTTTGCGTCGTTCCCTTCTCACGCAGATCGTGCGTCGATTTGCTGCTGCCAATGGTGAAGCCGATGCCGCCCGACCCCATCAGGCCGCTTTTCTTCTCTTCTTTGAAGCGCCAGTCCGTATTGCTGTTGGTCGCCGCCACAATATCGACGTTGTTACCGGCCCTGAGCGTGACCTGATCATCCCCGACCACGCCGGAGCCTTTCACCAGCAGGTTATTCCCCGCCGCGACCTGCACATTATCCCCGCTCAGCAGCGTGCCGCTTTCATGGGTGGCGCTGCTCTCCTCGATGGTGTGCGTGGTTTTTTTGCTGAGGAAACCGCTCTTGGTTTTGGTCTGCTCTTTGTAGTAGTAATCGCTTTCCGTGGCGGTAGTGAGATTCACGTCGCGACCCGCCACAACGCCAATGTCTCCCTGCGCGGTCACCTGCGCCGCTTCGGAGTTCACATCCCGCCCGGCGATGACCACCGTGTTGCCGCCGCTGGCGATTTCGGTTCCCTGCTGGCGCACCGATTCGTTGATGACGGTTTTCTTGCTCGATTTGTAGCTGTCGCCTTCGCCGGTCGCCTGCGCTTCAAGGTTCACGTCGCGCCCGGCCTGTATGCCGACATCTTTCTCCGCCGCCAGCGCTGCCGCCTGCGAATTAATATCCTGCCCGGCTTTCAGCACCAGGTTGTCGCCTGCGGAAATCGTCGTGCGATCGATGCCGGTACTGTGGGACTCGCTCTTGCCTTTACGGCTGCTGTCGCTGGTCTGCTCCGCGTTAAGATTCAGATCGTTACCCGCGTTCAGCCCGGCGCTGCCGCCGGCTTTCAGGTCACTGGCGCTGAGGTCGATGTTGTTCCCGGCGTTGATGCTGAGGTTGCCGCCCGCATTTACCGTGCTGCCCTGGTACGTCACGGACGAACGGCTGGTTTTGGCCTGGCTGGAGCTGTAGGCGTCGTTGATCTGATTGGCGTTAACCGCGATATCGCCCCACGCGTTCAGCAGCATATCGCCGCCCGAGGCGAGGTTCGCACCCGTCACGGTGATGTTTTTACCTGCTTCGAGCGACAGGGAATCCTGCGCCGTGATCGAGGCCGTGGTGCCGAGGACGGTGTCTTTAATACTGACGTTGCTGTATTTGCCTTTGGCATTGATATCAATCTGATCCGCCAGCGTCAGGTTGTTGATGCTGCCGTCGAGGCTCGCCAGCTGCACCGTTTTGCCGCTGATGGTGGAGCTGATGTTGTTGATATCGCCGATGGCGCTCAGGTTGAGATCGCCGCCCGCTTTGATCAGGCCGTTGTTGAGGTTGCTGATGCTGTTCTGGCTGTCGAGCGTCAGGTTGTTGTTCGCCACCAGCGAACTGCCGCTGTTGGTAATGTTGCCGCCGGTCAGGCTGACGTTGTTGCCCGCGATGACGCTGCCGTTGTTGACGGTGACGTCCTTCGGCGAGAGATAGACTTTCGGCACCATCACCGTTTCGCCGTTGATGGTCGCTTTTTCCCACCACAGGATGCTGTGGTCGAGGGAGGCGATCTGATCGGCGGTCAGAGAGACGCCGAACTGCAGGCCCAGCGACTGCTGCGCTGCGGCGGCGCTGTCCATCAGGTAGCGCATCTGGTCGAGATCGGACCCGACGCCATTCAGGTAGCGGCTGCCCGTCTGGTTGAGCACCGTATTGCTGACGTAGCGCGTATCAAACGCCGCGTCGCCGAGGAAGCGGTAGTCGTAATCCGGGTTCAGGTTGAGACGACCCAGCATGTAGGACGACCCGAGCACCTGTTTTTCATCGGTAAAGGCGGCGCGCGTCTCCTGTGGAGCGCTGGTCGACGGCTGCGTGCCGAGCATTTTGTTGAGATCGGCGAACAGGGCGGGATCGAGCTGCCCGAGGCCGTTCAGTTTCGGGTTGACGTTAATGAGGTACGGGCTTTTTGGATTATCGGAAACCACAAAATAGCCGTTGTTGCCTGATGGCAGCGGGTAGGCGCTGGTATCGACGGTTTTGCCCTGATACTGCCCGGTTGCGCCGCCTTTGGCGGTGTTGAGGTCCGCCGTGGTGACGCCCGCTTTTGCCAGCTCATTAAGCTGACCGAGGCTGGCGTTGCCTTTTTGGCTGGTGGAGATGTTGCTGAGCGAGGTGCTGCTTGCGCCGCTGCTGTCCAGCGCGCCGCCGCCGTTGATTTGCTGCAACGCGCCCTGGAGTTGATCGTTCCACTGCGGGGAGTTGACCGCGACCACGCCGGTGTTCGCCAGGTTCTGCTTTTGTGCAGCACCATCAATGGTTTGGTTGCTCAAAGTCGTGAGCGTAGGAGCTTTGATAGTTGAGCTATTCCCGCCAACATTCGCCGTGGTGGTGGTATTGCTGATATCACTGGTGAAGTTAGCAACGACATTGCCACCGGCCTGGATAACGGCCCGATAAGCGTTTCCATCAACGCCTTCTGTGCGGATATTCCCTCGGGACGTGAAATAGATGTAATTCACACCGCCGGTACCGTTTTGGGAGGTTATTTTTGATTCTTTTGCGAACTCATCACCGCCATAGGAATATGTCATATAGCGTGTCTGAGCACTTTCAATCCAGGATTGGTTGTTCAGTGTCCCGCCGCTGAGTACGATATTTTTCGTCGCCAGAATGTTACTGGCATTATTTTCCATCGTATTCGCTGACAACAGAGCATCGCGCCCGGAGGATATGCGCGCTGCGGCTGAACCATCGCTGCTGACAACGACCTGCGAGCGAGATACCGCGAATTCTAAATCGCCAGCATTTTTATATGGCGCAGGTCGTGACCAATATGCCCCTGCACAAGAGTTAGCGCACCCCGTATCAACGCGGTAATACCCATAATTGTAATTAACACTATCCAGGTAACTGAGCGGTACGAGAGCCTCTGTCTGCGTCAGCCATGAATATTGATTGGTGATCTCGGTTTCTGCGGTAACACTTGCCGATAATCCAGCACGTTCATTTAGCAAATGTCCGGTCTTAATTGAAATATCACCATTCTGCGTCTCAATCGTCCCCGACGTATTCACCACTTCACTGTTCGCATTCCCTGCCGCGTCTTTCTGCATCCACAGATTATTTCCGGCAAGAATGTCGCCGCGCTGGTTGGTGATGCTGTTGGCGTACAGCGCCAGATTGTTCGCGGCGTAGAGCAGGGCGGTGTTGACGATCGACCCTGGCGCGCTGAGCGTCAGGGAGCCGCGGGTGCCGGTGAAACCGTCCACGGTGATATTGCCGCGGCTGGCGATGGCGATATCGCCGCCACCCTGGATCGTCCCGGCACCGTTGAGCGCCACGGTGCTGCCGGAGAGCGCACTCGCGCCGCTGCCGGTGGTCAGTTGCCCGTTGTTGGTCAGCGCGCCGCCCGCGGTCAGATTGACCGCCTGGCCCTGCATCACGCTGCGGTTTTCGATCGCACCGTTACTGCTGATACTGAGGGTTTTCCCCGCCGCGATCGCCGTCTTACCGGTAAACGCATTCGTGAGTTTTAAGGTCAGATTGCCCAGCGAAACCAGCTGGCCGACCGCATCCAGCCCTTTACTCTCCAGCCACAGATCGCCGCCGCTGAGCAACTTACCCGCCGCGCTCTGGGTGACCTGATCGGCGTCAATCGTCAGCTGGCTGTTGCCGAGCAGCGTCCCGCTGTTTGTCATCTGGTCATAATTCACCGCCAGCGTTCCCGCCTGGGTGGTGCCCTGGTTTACCAACGTATTGCCCGTCAGCGTGGTCTGATCCGCAAGCCAGGTGCCGCCGTTAGTTGCCGTCGCCGCGTTGAGGATCAGATTCGTCGCCTGAAGCCAGCCCGCGCCGGTGAACTGCGGCGTCGTCAGCGTCAGGCGTGCGCCGGAAAGCAGTTTGCCGTCGTTGCGTGCCTGAGTGTTGGCGGTGACGTTTGTGTCGCCGCCGCCCTGCATCAGGCCGTAGTTGAAAAGAGAGGGCGTCGTTACGGTCAGCCCCTGACGGCTGACGATCTCCCCGCCAGCGTTGTTGGTCAGCGCTCCGCTGAGGCTAAACGTCGCGCCGTTATCCCCCTGCAATCGCCCGTTGTTGGTCAATGCGCCGCTGGTCACGCCGAGCGTTGCGCCCTGGATTTTTCCGTCGTTAGCGAGGGAGGCGGCGTTGAGATTCAGCGCCCCGCCGGTCAGCATCGTCCCGTTCTGCTGCTGGGTGATGGCCCCGGTCTGGGCCAGCGTCAGCCCGTTCACACCGCTGATCGCCCCGCTGTTGCTGAGCGTCGTCCCTTTGAGTGTCAGGTTTTTCGCCGCCCACTGGCCCTGATTGTTGAGTGACATCGCCTGCAGCGTCGCGCTGCCCAGCGCAGTGATTTTGCTGCCCGCGCCGTTGGTCAGATTAGTTGCCAGCGTCATTTGCAGCGCGTCGGCGCTCTGCACCGCGCCGTTGTTGGTCAGCGACTGGGCATCCAGCAGAATGTTTTGCCCCTGCCAGGACCCGTTATTGGTGACCGTCCCGGAGGTAATATTCAGCGTGCCCTGCGTGAGCAGCGCCCCCGACGCGCCGTTGATCAGCTCCAGCTGCGGCGCAGCCATCGCCATGCGGGCCATCAGTTGCTGCTGGGCCTTCAGCGTCAGGCTTTGCAGCCCCGTCAGCGTTCCCTGGTTGTTGATACTGGTCTGGCGCAGTGCGAGGGTTTTCCCCTGCACCGCCCCGCTGTTTTTGAGCGAGATGCCGCCGAGCCGCATATCCCCTTCGCCCAGCAGTTGGCCCCGGTTATCCAGCGTCTGCGCGGTGATTGCCGTGTCGCCCTGGCTCATCAGCGCGCCGGTTGAGGTGAGGGTGCCGCCAACACTGGCGATTAACGCCCCCTGGCTGAGGAGCGATCCGCCGTGCGTCCAGCCGTCCGCCGTTACCGTTACGCCGTTGCCCTGAAGCGTGCCCTGGGTGGTTAGCTGCCCGGCATCCAGCGTCAGCGCCCCGCCGGTCAGCGTTTTTGACGCCGCGCCGGTGACGAGCGAATCACCCGTCAGCGTGAGGGCGTCGGTGCCCTGCCACAGGCCGCTGTTGTTCAGTTCGCGGGCGTTTAGCGTCAGGGTTTTGCCCATCACGCGGCCTGGGTTCAGCAGGCTATCGGCGGTGAACTTCACCGCGCCGCCGCTCTGTAGCAGGCCGGTGTTGGTTATCTTGCCGCTGAGGTTGCCGGTGAGCCCTTTCAGGCCGTTAACTGTCCCGCTGTTATCCAGCGACGAGCCCGTCAGGCTCAGGTTTTCCCCCTGAAGGGCACCCGCGTTGCTAAGCGTTCCGCCGTTCAGGGTGAGCGCGCCGCCGGAGAGCCATTTACCCGCCGCGTCGTTGCTGATCCGACTCGCCGTCGCCTCCGCCCGATCGTTGCCCTGAATCAGGCCGCTGTTGCGGATATCGGTGGCCCCCAGCGTGAGGGTTTTGCCTGCCAGCGTCCCGGTATTGGTCAGGGTGACGGCGTTCAGCGCGGCGTCATTTTTGGCGACCAGCCCGCCCTGATTATTCAGCGCGTTGTGGAGGGTCATCTCCAGCGCATCCGCCTGAATATCGCCGCTGTTGAGCAGATCGTTGCCCTTAACTGTCAGCCGCTGATTGACCTGCATCAGGCCGTGGTTTTCGAGCTTATCAAGATCCATCGCGAGCGCGCCGCCGCTTACCAGCTGTCCGCTTTGGCCGTTGGTCAGCGAGCGGGTGGTCAGCGTCAGGCCGTCGTTGCCTTGCAGAATGCCGTTGTTCGTCAGCTGCGGCGTAGTGAGCGTCAGCGTTTTCGCCGCCAGCTGCCCGTCGTTAAAGAGCTGCGCCGCCGTCAGTTCAAACAGATTTTGGCTGAGGAGGGTGCCCTGATTATCCAGCCGTCCGCCAGCGTTGAGGGTAAGACGATCCAGCGTCTGCACCGACCCGCTGTTGCTGATGGCGTCTGCGGTGACAGAGGCGTCGCGCGCCTGAATCTGCCCCTGGTTGCTTAAGGATTTGCCGCTGAGCGTCAGCGTTTCGCCGCCGGTAATTTGCCCCTGCGTCTGGTTGGTGAGTCCGCCACCGGTCCAGGTCAGTGCGCTGCTCCCCTGCAACAGACCGCTGTTTTGCAGGTCGCCGCGCAGGGTCAGTACTTTCGCCAGCAGCTGCCCGCGGTTATTGATGTTAGCCGCGTTCAGATCCAGCTTTTGCTGGCTCAGCACGTTGCCGTCGTTGGTCAAGGATTTGGCGATCGTCGCGGTGATGCCCGCTTCGCCCAGCGCGTTGCCGCTGTTGATCCACTCGCCGGTCGCCAGGTTGAGGGTTTTGCCCTGCAGCAAACCGGCGTTGATGAATTTGTCGTTTTGCAGACGCACGTCCCCGCCGGAGAGCACTTTGCCGTTCTGCTGGTTGTTGAGCTGCGTTCCCGTCGCCGTTAGCGCAGTTGTCCCCTGCAGCGTACCGCTGTTGGCGATGGTCCCCGCGTTGAGTTGCACATTCGCTCCGGCCAGCAGCCCGCTGTTCAGCAGCTCCGGCGTCGCGAGCGTCAGTCCGTTGCGGGCGATAATCTGTCCGCTGCTGTTGTTTTGCATCTGGCGAGACAGGGTGAGCAGCAGGTTCGTCGCGCTCAGCTCCCCGCTGTTCGCCAGCGTCGCGCCGCGAAGGGTCAGCGTGCCGTCGCTGCGCATGGCGCCGCCGTTCGTGACCTCGTCGGCGTTGAGAGTAAGAATGTCATACCCCTGCATCACGCCCTGGTTTTGCAGGGTATTGCCCGTCAGTTGCAGGTTTTTTGCCGCTATCTGACCGTCGTTTAGTAGCGTCGAACCTTTAACGTTCAACGCATCGTCGGCCAGCAGACGACCGGCCGTCTGGTTAGTCAGCGAGTTGCCATCAAGACGCAGATTTACGCCGTTGATTTCGCCGCTATTGGTCAGCGCATTGCCCTGCCACCCCAGATCGGCGTCCGTGGTGATGAGACCGCTGTTGTTCAGTTCCGGCAGATTGAGCGTCAGGTTACGGGCGCTATAAATCGCGCCGCCTGTCAGGTTATCCAGCGTGGTCGCCCGCAGGGTTAGCAGGGTGTTTCCCTGCAACAGACCGCTGTTACTTATCTGTTTGCCATCGAGAGTCAGGACGTCGGCCACCAGCGTGCCGCTGTTCGCTATCGCGTCCGGTGCTGTGAGGGTGATGCTGTCCGCTTTCGCTTTGCCGCTCTGGTTGATGCGCTGCCCGTTGAGGGCGATAGCATTCGCCGTGAGTTCACCGCGCTGGGTGATGCCGTCGGTGGCGCCAAAAGAGAGGGTTTTCGCCGTGGATGTGCCGCTGTGATCGAGGTTCTGTGCCGAAGCGCGCAACGCGCCTTTTGCCGCCTGCACGCCGCCAAGATCCGCGCTATTTGCTTGCAGGGTCAGATCCTGACCGCTCTGAAGATGCGCGTCAGCGCGGGTGGTGAGATTTTTGCCGCTGACGGACAGTGCGCCCGCGGCGTCCGTCTGGCCGTTGAGATCGGCGAGCTGGGCGGCGGTGAGCTGGATGTTGCCCTGGCTGGTGGTTCGTGAATCTTTGCCGCTGGTGAGGGTGTCGGCATCCGCCGTCAGCGCTTTTGCCCCGGAGAACACGCCGTTTTGCACCAGCGCGCCCGCTTTGGCACGCAGCGCACCGTCCGCCACCACGCTTCCGCTATTGCGAAGAGACTCGCTGGCGTTCAGTTCCGCATCGCCTTTGGCAGTGAGGGTGCCCTGCTGGTTGAGCGTCCCGGCGCTGACCTGCAGCTGGCCGCCGCTTTGCACCGTGCCGCTGTTGGTGATGTTTTTCCCGGCAAGGGTGACGCCGTTGCCCTGCAAGGTGCCGCTGTTCGTCAGGCCCTCGGCCTGTACGCTGGCGCGCCCCTTCGCCGCCATCAGGCCGCTGTTGTCCAGCTGCTGGCTGGCGCTCGTCAGATCGCCACCCGCGTTAAGTTGCCCCTGGCTGGTGATGCGCTCACCGCTGAGATCGATATTGCTCGCCGCATCGGCGCGGCTGCGATTATCCAGCGTGAGCTGTTGTCCCTTAAGCGCAAGATTTTTACCTGCCGACACCGCGCTGCCCGTTGCGGCCAGCGTGCCGCCGCTGGTGAGCGTGGTCTGCGTGTCGCTGCCGAGCGTCGCGTTGTTGAGCGTCAAATCCTGACCGCTGTTCACCGTCAGCGCCGCTTTACTGGTGGCGCTCCCGCCGCTCATCTGCAGTTTGCCATCATTGGTCAGGCGCATTTCGCCGCCGCTCACCAGGGTGCTGTTATTCAGCGCGATATCCTGCGAGCTGGCGACGTTGAGCGCCCCGCCCGACTGATGGCTACCGTTGAGCGTCACGCCTGCGCCTTTGGCGGTAATCGCTCCGCTGGCGAGGCTGTTCGTGACCGTCAGTTTACCGTTGGCATCCAGCTGAATATCGCCCTGACGGGCATTCAGATTACCGAGGTTCACCCCCACGCCTTTATCGCTCGACACCAGGCGAATGCGGTTGGCGTACATACCGCCCAGGGCGCTGGTATCCACCGCGATGACAGGCGCGACCCCTTCACCGGCGATGACTTTTACGCTGCCATCTGCGCCGACGCGGTTTGCCCCCGCCGTCACCGTCAGATCCCGGGCGTGGATCGCCGCATTGACCTCGGTAGCGCGGGCGATGATCGACAGGGCATCGCTTTGACTGGCATCCAGCCCCTGGCCTTCAATGGTGATCGCCCCTTTGCTGACATCCAGCGCCAGCAGGTTCCCGTTCGCGTCGAACTGCGGTTTGCCGGTGGTTAAGGTCACATTCGGGGTGTTGATAAATCCGCAGCCGTTACAGGTGATGCCGTAGGGGTTGGCGACCATCACGCTCGCCGCTTTTCCGCCGACTTCCGTATAGCCCTGGAGCTGAGAACGACTGCCGCCCGTCACTTCGTTGATAATGCCTTTCGCTTCTTTGCCCGCCACCAGGTTCGGGTTGTTCTGGATCAGGCCGCCGAGCTGCGTCTGGGTCAGACGGTCGGTGGCGTTATTGAGGATCACCCCTTCTTTGCCAACGTTGTAGCTGTTGAACTGGTTATGTGAAATCCCCGCCCCATTCGGCGGGGCGATATTCACCACCGGCACCCCGTTCCCGGCCTGATCCATCGTGGTCTTTCCGCCAGGCGTCATCACCGCCGCAAACGCGGGGGCGACGGGCTGCCAGACCATCAGGCTGCAAACCATCCAGCTAATCAGACGCTGTGAGAGACGAACAGGGGGGTGACGAGTATCCATAGTCATCAATTCTCTTAAAGCACGAAAGCAATGCGCCAGTTGACGCTGATGTGGTCCGGGCCGAGCCAGTCGGGATAGTGCACCGGCGTCCCCACGGAAACCTGGCTGCTGTACCAGCGCCCGGCGCTGCTGAGGCCAATGGAGGCGCCCCACAGGGTGCCGGACGCGTAGCGATCTTCACGGTCTTTTTCCAGCCAGCCGCCGTCGAACGCCGCCGTGGCGCTGACCTGGCCAATTACCGGGAGGGTAAACAGCGTGTAGCCGAGTTCGTTGCGCAGATACCCGCCGTTATCGCCGGACAAATACTGCTCTTTGAAGCCGCGCACCGAGCTTTCGCCGCCCAGGGTCAGGCGCTCAGAGCCGTATAACCGATCGGGTGACCACTGGCCGTAGGCGCTGGTCAGCCACCAGAGATTGCTGGTTAGCGGACGCTGAAAACTGGCGTTGAGGCTCCATTTACGGAATTCTGCGCGCGGCATATCGCCGGATTTGTCTTCATCCGTCTCGGCGTTGAACCACGGCATCCCGTGGCTGTAGGTGGGGTTGAAGGTCGCCACGCCACCCGCCATTTTTTGCGTATGGGTGATACCGACAATCAGGCTGGAGAGGTTGCGGGTGCTGCTTTGCAGCGGCGCATCGTTGAGCCAGTTACGGCTCGAGCGCTGTACCGCGCCCAGCGTCAGGCCGGTTTTGACGTCGCCGTTGCGATATACCACCCAGGAGCCATTGAGGCGGTGCGTTTTGGTGTCGCCCGTCGAGACCCACTGGTAGCCCATGTTATCGAGTGTGGTCCGGTAGTTGCTCCACGCATAGCTGTAGTCCAGCAGGCCATAGCCGAATGGCACGCTGACGCCCGCCTGGAAACTTTGCGCGTCATACGCGGTGGCAAAATCGCTGCTGCGCCCGCCGCTCACAAACCACTTATCGGCCAGCCCGAGGAGATTATTCCCGGTCAGACCGCCATTGAGCTGATCCTCACCGGTACTCTTTTGCCCGCTATTATCCAGACTGATGGTCGCACTTAACGGAAATTCGGGTTGCGCAGTAAGATTAACCACTGAATATCCCGGCTCTGACGCCGGAATAATTTCAATTTGCACGGGCGTGGTACGCAAACGGTTAATTTGCTCCATCCCTTGTTCGATATCCCGTAAATTAAGTACGCGCCCCTTAAGACCTGGAAACGCCATTTTGAGCATTAAGGGTGTTTCGCCTTCAAGGCGAATATCTGCAAGCTTTCCTTCCAGCACCGCAATATTGAGCTGACCACCAGAGAGATCCTGTTCGGTGAGAAAAGCGCGGCTGGTGATATATCCTCGGCTGATATACCAGTCAGAAATTTGTGCTGTTAATTCAGTGATTTTCGCCATATCCAGACACTGATTTTCCCAGGGTGTCAGCAGCTTCTGCTGAGCTTTAGGGGAGATCAGCGTCGCCCCCGTCAGGGTGATATTCTGGATGCGAAAACAGGGCCCGGTTCCTGTTGCGACAGGCGCTGGTGCCGTGGGTTTTGGCAGAGGGATCGAGCGCTCTAATTCTTCACGTTGCTGTTGGTTCTGTAATAACAGCTGCTGTTGCTGCTGTTGGATTGTGTCGCGGTCCGCAGGAGAAAGCGGGGCTGCCTGAAGAGTAAAGGTGCTCACGCCTGCAATAAGAACAGCCATGCGATAATTGACGAGAGAAATGGCGTTAAATAACCTGAACACCCTGTTCATTTTGTTCCTGGATTGATGTATTACAAATTATTTCAGAACTATAAGGCGAGCGTTATTTCGAGTAAATAGAATTTTAGATAAGCACTCAGTTTTTACTGAATATGTGACTGCCGTACAATTAATGGCTATTAATAATAGAATCGTTAATTCATCAAACAAATATATTATTTTGTTAATGATTTTCAGCACGAAATATTTTTCGCCATTATGCCGGGCTTACACCAAACAGCCCAGGCGACATCAAGGACACCGGATCAAACGTGAAAGGCGGGTTGCCCCGCCACACGTATCACCAGCCCGGCACCGCCCCGCCGTTAAAGATTTTTTCCGCCGCTTTCGCCACTTCCGGCGACTGGTACGACTGAATAAATTCCTTCACGTTTTCAGCGTCTTTGTTGTCTTCGCGCGTTACCACAATATTTACGTAAGGCGAGTTTTTGTCTTCGATAAACACCCCGTCATGCACCGGCGACAGCCCGGTTTGTTGCAGGTAGGTGGTGCTGATGATCGCCACATCCACTTTTGGGTCGTCCAGTACGCGCGGCAGCTGCGCGCCTTCCAGCTCCATGATGTTCAGTTTTTTCGGGTTGGCTGTGATGTCGAGCGCCGTTGGCAGCAGGCCGACGTCCGGTTTCAGCGTAATCAGCTTCTCTTTTTGCAGCAGCAACAGCGCGCGCCCGAGGTTAGTCGGGTCGTTTGGTATGGCAATGGTCGCGCCATCCTTCAGCTCTGATACGGCTGTGACCTTGCGGGAATAACCGGCCATCGGGAAGACAAAGGTATTGGCGACGGCCACTAATTTATAACCGTGCGCTTTGTTGTCTTCGGCGAGAAACGGACGATGCTGGAACACGTTCGCATCCAGTTCACCATGGTTGGTCGCATCGTTGGGCAACAGCGAGCCGCTAAAACCGACCAGTTCGACATCAAGGCCGTACTTCTCTTTCGCCACTTTTTTGGCGACTTCCGCCACGTCCTGCTCGGCGCCGTTAATCACGCCGACTTTAATGTGTTTGGCATCGCTGCCACCCTGGTCACAGCCCGCCAGCAGCAGACCCGTAAGAACTAATGCACCAAATCGAGGTAAAGAGAGTTTCACGAGACAGATCCTTTTGATAAACGTTTAAACGACTATATCGACAACGAAGCGGTACGCTAAAAACCGAAAAAGAATCAACCAGAAGGAAAAGTTATATGTGTACGGACGACTTTGTAGGCCCGGTAAGCGCAGCGCCACCGGGCGTCAGGTGTTACAGAGACGTGGTCCAGTCTTCTACGTTTAATCCCTGAACCATGCCGAAGGCGCGATCGTTGGTGACAAAAGTGGCACCGCGACTCACCGCGTGGGCTGCAAGCAGTTGATCAAGCGCCCCCATGACTTTTCCCTCTTTTTCCATTGATGCGCGCAGCGTGCCATAGCTTTCCGCGGCTTCACGATCCCAGTCACATACGGTGACCGTATTCAAAAACTCCAGTATTTTTGCGGTTAATGAACTGCTTTGCTTTTTGGCCACGCCGTAAAGCAGTTCCGCTTCAGTGACGCTCGAAATACAAATATCTTCGAGCGCGGTATAGGAATATTTATTAAGCACATCTGGATGCTTTCTGACGATATAGCTCACAATGTTTGTATCAAGCATATGCCGCATTTCTACATTCCTTCAAAAGGATCTCTGTCTGCGAACCCTTGATTGCGCTCCTCTTTACTCAGGAATGATTCCGGGACATCCGTTAGCTTTAACAGGTTTAAAAAGATATCTCTGTGGTACTCACGATGATTCTTCACAGACAGCACCACATTCCCATACTCATCTCTGCGGATATAGACACTATCCGTATCAAATTCAAAATCAGCCGGTAGTCTGACGGCCTGACGACGGCCCTTTTTGAAGATTTTTACTGTGCGTTCCATTGCCACCTCTGCGGGTTTATTGACCAGGCCAAAGAATGAGCCATCGGGGGGCAGAGTGACAAGCATCACGATGCAAATTCGGAAAGCGCCTCGCAACTTATAGTAGGCCCGCTAAACAAAGCGCCTTCCCTATTGGAAAAGAACCGTGCTCTCCTTATTTTCAGCGCAATTTGACTCTCTCACAGCTTTATCTTCATAAAAACTCCTTATTCTCTCCTTTATTTCGTTGTGGAAATATCCTTTCAATATGTAAATAAAAAAAGCGCTTTCCAATACCTTCCTGAAACGTATAATAACCAAAAATGAGAACGATCATTCTCACTCTTGACGCGGCGGGAAAACGATGAGCACAAAGCTAGAAGAACGGCAGAAACAGCGGCAGGACGAGATTATCACCGCGGCGCGGCGCTGCTTTCGCGCCAGCGGATTTCACGGGGCCAGCATGTCGCAGATCGCCAGTGAGGCGAAGCTCAGCGTCGGGCAGATCTACCGTTATTTCAGCAACAAAGACGCGATCATCGAAGAGATGATCCGCCGCATCATCGACTACCGCATCGCGGAGATGGAAGACAAAACCCAGACCGACCGCATGCCGCAGATCCTCGCCTGGCGCCAGACCCTGAGCGAAGACGACGATGCGCTGATGCTGGAGATGTCCGCCGAAGCGACCCGCAATCCGCTGGTGGCGGCGATGCTGGTCGAAGCCGACGCGCGCATGTTCGCCAACGCATGCGAGCACCTGAAAAAACAGTGCCCGCACCTGAGCGAAGAGCGCATCCGCTGCTGCGTAGAAATTACCGCCGTGATGATGGAAGGCTCCATCTATCGTCGGTTAACCCCACAAAAAGTGTCAGCATCTGAATTAGAGAAAATCTATCGGGAAATACTCAATATGCTTCTCATTGTGAATTAATTAAATCTGAATTAAACATCGGGAAATAACGCTTTCCCGTTTTTTCATTTCCGCCATTCGCGGAGATGCGGCATGCCTTTGCCTTAAATAAATTTCATCTCGTTAAGCGATTAACGGGACAGGCATCGTTCACCCTGGAAAAAGTATGAAAATCAGAACAACCTCCATCGCGGCATTATTTCTCCTGACCGGTTGCGATAATGCACAAATATCCGCGCCAGAAGGCCCACTCCCGGAAGTGGGGATCGTCACGCTCATGAGCCAGCCCGTTCCGGTGGTCAGTGAGTTAACCGGGCGCACCAGCGCTGCGCTGAGTGCGGAAGTGCGTCCGCAGGTCGGCGGCATCATTCAAAAACGGCTGTTCAATGAAGGCGATACGGTCAAAGCCGGACAGGCGCTGTATCAGATCGATCCGGCCAGCTTTAAGGCCAGCTACGACGAAGCCGCCGCCGCGCTAAAACAGGCCCAGTCGCTGGTGCAGGCCGACTGCCAGAAGGCCCGGCGCTATGCCCAACTTGTGAAGGACGACGGCGTGTCGCGTCAGGATGCGGAAGATGCGCAGGCCACCTGTGCGCAGGACAAAGCCAGCGTCGAATCCAAAAAAGCCGCCCTGGAGAGCGCGCGTATCAGCCTGAACTGGACCACCGTCACCGCGCCGATTAGCGGCCGCATCGGGATTTCGTCCGTCACGCCGGGTGCGCTGGTCACCGCTCAGCAGGATACGGCGCTGGCGACCATACGCGGGCTAGACACCATGTACGTTGATCTCACCCGTTCCAGCGCCGATCTGCTGCGATTACGCAAGCAAACCCTGTCCACCAACAGCGATACCCTGAGCGTGTCACTGATCCTCGAGGACGGGAGCACCTACAGCGAAAAGGGGCGACTGGCGCTGACGGAAGTCGCGGTGGATGAATCTACCGGCTCCGTCACCCTGCGCGCAGTATTCCCCAATCCGAAACAACAACTTCTGCCCGGTATGTTCGTTCGCGCCAAAGTGGATGAGGGCATCATGGACGACGCGATTCTGGCGCCGCAGCAGGGCATCACCCGCGACGCCAAAGGCAACGCCACCGCGCTGGTGGTGAACGCCAGCAACAAAGTTGAGCAGCGCACGCTGCAAACCGGCGACACCTACGGCGACAAATGGCTGGTGCTGAGCGGGCTGAACGCGGGCGATAAGCTGATCGTCGAGGGCTCCGGGAAAGTGACCACCGGCCAGGAAGTGAAAGCCGAAGCGGTCAAAACCGACGGAGGAAACGCCTGATGTTTTCCCGTTTCTTCGTGCGTCGCCCGGTGTTTGCGTGGGTGATCGCCATTCTGATTATGCTCGCCGGGATGCTGGCGATCCGCACCCTGCCGGTGGCGCAGTACCCGGACGTGGCACCGCCGTCGGTCAAAATCTCCGCCACCTATACGGGCGCGTCCGCCCAGACGCTGGAAAACAGCGTCACTCAGGTGATCGAACAGCAGCTGACCGGCCTGGATAACCTGCTCTATTTCACCTCCACCAGCAGCTCCGACGGCTCCGTGAGCATCAACGTCACCTTCGAACAGGGCACCGATCCGGATACCGCCCAGGTCCAGGTGCAGAACAAAGTGCAGCAGGCCGAATCGCGCCTGCCGAGCGAGGTGCAGCAGTCGGGCATTACGGTGGTGAAATCCCAGAGCAACTTCCTGCTGATCATGGGCGTGTACGACAAAACCGACAAAGCCAGCAGCTCGGACATCGCCGACTGGCTGGTGAGTAACGTTCAGGACCCGCTGGCGCGCGTGGAAGGCGTGGGCAGTTTGCAGGTGTTCGGCGCGGAGTACGCTATGCGCATCTGGCTCGATCCGGCGAAGCTGGCTTCGTACGCGCTGATGCCGTCCGACGTGCAGAGCGCGATTGAAGCGCAGAACGTGCAGGTCTCCGCCGGGAAAATCGGTGCGCTGCCGTCGTCGAATGCGCAGCAGCTGACGGCCACCGTCCGCGCCCAGTCGCGCCTGCAAACCGTCGACCAGTTTAAAAATATCATCATCAAAAGCCAGGCCAACGGCTCGGTGGTGCGCATCGGCGACGTCGCCCGCGTCGAGATGGGCAGCGAAGATTACACGGCGACAGCCAAGCTGAACGGCCATCCGGCGGCAGGCGTGGCGGTGATGCTTTCGCCAGGGGCTAACGCCCTGAGCACCGCCACCGCAGTGAAAGAGAAAATCGCCGAGTTCAAACGCGCGATGCCGGAAGGCTATGACGTGGCCTACCCGAAAGACAGCACCGAGTTCATCAAAATCTCCGTCGAGGATGTGATTCAGACCCTTTTCGAAGCCATCATCCTGGTGGTAGTGGTGATGTATCTGTTCCTGCAAAACGTCCGCGCCACGCTGATCCCCGCCCTGGCGGTGCCAGTAGTACTGCTCGGCACCTTTGGCGTGCTGGCCCTGTTCGGCTATTCCATCAACACCCTGACGCTGTTCGCGATGGTGCTGGCCATCGGCCTGCTGGTCGATGACGCCATCGTGGTGGTGGAAAACGTCGAGCGCATCATGCGCGACGAGGGCCTGCCCGCCCGCGAAGCCACCGAAAAATCGATGGGTGAAATCTCCGGCGCGCTGGTGGCGATTGCCCTGGTGCTCTCGGCGGTGTTCCTGCCGATGGCGTTTTTCGGCGGCTCGACGGGGGTGATTTACCGCCAGTTCTCCGTGACCATCATCTCGGCGATGATCCTCTCGGTCGTCGTCGCCCTGACTCTCACCCCGGCCCTGTGCGGGACGGTTCTTACCCACACGCCGCCGCACAAGAAAGGCTTTTTTGGCGCCTTTAACCGCTTTTACAGCAAAACGGAAAAGGGCTATCAGCACAAAGTCCTGCGCGTGTTACGCCGCTCCGGCAGCATGATGGCGATTTTCGCGGTCCTGTGCGGCGCGATGGCCCTGACCATGTGGAAACTACCGGGCAGCTTCCTGCCGACGGAAGATCAGGGCGAAATCATGGTGCAGTACACCCTGCCCGCGGGTGCCACCGCCGTGCGCACCGCCGAGGTGAGCCGCCAGGTCACCGACTGGTTCCTCAGCAAAGAGAAAGACAACACCAACGTCATCTTCACCGTCGAAGGATTCAGCTTCAGCGGCAGCGGCCAGAACGCCGGGATGGCGTTTGTGTCGCTGAAAAACTGGTCCGAGCGTAAGGGAAGCGAAAACACCGCCCAGGCGATCGCCCTGCGCGCCAGCCAGGAGCTGGGCGGCATTCGCGATGCCACCGTGTTCGCCATGACCCCGCCGTCCGTCGACGGTCTCGGCCAGAGCAACGGCTTTACCTTCGAGCTGATGGCGACCGGCAGTACGGACCGCGATACCCTGCTGGCGATGCGTAACCAGCTGATTGGTGAGGCGAATAAAGACGCCTCCCTGCAGGCGGTGCGCGCCAACGATCTGCCGCAGATGCCGCAGCTGCAGGTCGATATCGACAACAACAAAGCCGTCTCTCTGGGCCTCGCCCTGAGCGACGTGACCAGCACCCTCTCCAGCGCCTGGGGCGGAACCTACGTGAACGACTTTATCGATCGCGGCCGCGTCAAAAAGGTCTACATCCAGGGCGATAGCGACTATCGCGCCGCACCGTCGGATCTCAACAAATGGTTTGTGCGCGGGAGCGACGACAGCATGACGCCGTTCTCCGCCTTCGCCACCACCCGCTGGGAATACGGCCCGGAGAGCCTGGTGCGCTACAACGGCTCGGCGGCGTATGAGATTCAGGGCGAGAACGCCAGCGGCTCCAGCTCGGGCAGCGCGATGACCACCATGGAACAGCTGGCGAACAAACTCCCGGCTGGCACCACCTGGGCGTGGAGCGGCCTGTCGCTGCAGGAAAAACTGGCCAGCGGCCAGGCGATGAGCCTGTACGCCCTGTCGATTCTGGTGGTGTTCCTGTGTCTGGCAGCGCTGTACGAGAGCTGGTCGGTGCCAATTTCGGTGATCATGGTGATCCCGCTCGGGGTGCTCGGCGCGGCGCTGGCCGCGACGATGCGCGGTCTGAACAACGACGTTTACTTCCAGGTGGCGCTCCTGACCACCATCGGCCTGTCGTCGAAAAACGCCATTCTGATCGTCGAGTTTGCCGAGGCCAAAGTGGCGGAAGGTTACTCCCTGACCCGTGCCGCCCTGCGCGCCGCCCAGACCCGTCTGCGTCCGATCATCATGACCTCACTGGCCTTTATCGCCGGTGTGACGCCGCTGGCGGTCGCCACCGGGGCAGGCGCCAACAGCCGCGTGGCGATCGGCACCGGCATCATCGGCGGCACCCTGGCGGCCACGCTGCTGGCGATTTTCTTTGTCCCCTTATTCTTTGTACTGGTGAAGCGTCTGTTCTCCGGTCAGCACGCAAACCGGAGGTAATCATGTTTCGTGTATCTGTTTTGGTGTTAGCCCTGATGAGCGCAGGCTGTGTGTCGCTGGACCCCAGCTACCAGCGCCCCGACTCCCCTGTCCCGGCGACGCTGCCGGGCAGCCACGGCGAGGCCAGCGCGGTCGTGAGCCAGTGGCAAAATGTGATGAACGACGCCCGGCTGAAAGGGGTGGTGACGATGGCGCTCACCAGCAACCGCGACGTGCAAAAAGCAATTGCGGACATCGACGCCGCCCGCGCCCTGTATGGCGAAACGCGCTCGTCCCTGTTCCCGACGATCGATGCTGAACTGAGCCACACCCGCAGCCGCACGCTGGCGAGCGGGGTGACCACCAGCGACGAGGCCAACGGCGCGGTGTCGAGCTTCGAGCTGGATCTGTTTGGCCGCAACCAGAGTCTGTCCCGCGCCGCGCGCGAAACCTGGCTTGCCAGCGAATTCACCGCGCAGAATACGCGCCTGACGATGATCGGCGAGCTGACCAGCGCATGGCTGACGCTGGCGGCGGATAACAGCAATCTGGCGCTGGCGAAATCGACCATGGAGAGCGCCGCGAACTCGCTGAAAATCGTCAAACGCCAGCAGGAAGTGGGCGTGGCAGCGGCGACGGATGTCAGCGCCGCGATGGCGGTGTATCAGCAGGCCCGCGCCAGCGTGGCGAGTTATCAGACGTTAGTCATGCAGGACAAAAACGCCCTGAATCTGCTGGCGGGCGGTACAGTGCCGGACAACCTCCTGCCCGGCACGCTGGAGAGCCTGAGCGACAACGCCATCACCCTGATCCCGGCGGGGGTGAGTTCCAGCGCGCTGCTGCGTCGTCCGGATATCCAGGAAGCCGAGCACAATCTGCTGAGCGCCAACGCCAGTATCGGCGCGGCGCGCGCCAATTTCTTCCCGAGCATTTCCCTGACCGCCAGCGCCGGAGTCGGGAGCGACTCCCTGTCGTCCCTGTTCAGCCACGGCCTGAAAGTGTGGTCGTTTGCACCGTCGATCACCCTGCCGCTGTTCAGCGGGGGCAACAATCTGGCGCAGCTGCGCTATGCCGAAGCGGAGAAAAAGGGGCTGATCGCCACCTACGAGAAAACCATTCAGAGCGCGTTCAAGGACGTGGCCGATGCGCTGGCGCGGCGGGAAACCCTGAGCGAACAGCTCGATGCCCAGCGGGAGTACGTCGCCGCCGAGGAGAAAACGCTGGAGGTGGCGACGCGCAGCTATCAGGCCGGCGCGGGAGATTATCTGACGGTGCTGACCGCACAGCGGTCGCTGTGGTCGGCGCAGGAATCGCTGATCGCCCTGCAACAGACCGACTTCACCAACCGCGTCACGCTGTGGCAATCCCTCGGCGGCGGCATGCCATAAATCTTTTTGCCGGGCGCTGATGCCCGGCAAAAACTCCAGCTACGCTTAAAACGTCTCATACCTGTGTCTGCCCAGAATCATACTTTCGGCTTGAATCGCTTTGATGAATGTAACGATATATTTCAGAAGACCATGCGCGTTTTTTTCCGGGGGTTTCTATGAAAGCTGCTCACCTGTTTTGTCTGATTATCTGTTTGCTTTTCGCCGCCTTCGTCCACGCAAAGGAGACGGAAGATCCGGTTAAAACGGAAAAAATCAGGCAGGCCGTGATGAAAGATATCAAGAAAGTGTGCTCGCCTCAGGGCAAACAGACGGACAAGGAGTGGCAGGCGATGATCATGTCATCGGAAGCCAATAAACTGCTGGTGAAAAACGCCGTGCTGGCGATGGAGCGCGACAACCTGGACAACTACTGGGAAGCGGTCGGCAAAGTGGACTGCATGGAGGATTACTAAGCGTGAAGCGGGCTTCACGCTTGTTTGATTAGCGTTTGCGCATATCCGGGATAATCAGATCCCCGCGCAGGACGTAAGACCCGAGCATCTGCGTTTTTTCATTCAGCCACGCCACAATCCGCGCCGCCATCGCATCCATGGAATATTCGATGGCCGGAATGGTCGGGATCCCCGGAAGATGCAGCGAACCGGCGAGACTAAAGACCATGATGTCTTCCGGCACCGATTTGTTAAACGCCTGCAGCTGCGGGATCACGCGCTGCGCTTCCTGCTCATCCGCCACCAGCAACGCGTTGAAATTCAACGTGGTCGCGTTGTTCAGCAACTCCTGCAATGCCACGGAGGACGAGGTGGCGTCCATAAACACCAGATTGCGGTTAAACGGCAGGAAGTTTTTCTCCAGCGCGTGTTTGTAGCCGAGCAGCACCTGATCGGCGAATCCGCTGCCCTGCGGCTGGATCAAAGCAATCTGCCGACGGCCCTGGCTGGTGAGGTAGTTACAGGCGGTTTCGGCGGCGAACGCGTGGTCAAACTGGATGCTGTTGGCGTTGTCGGACTCCATGCAGTCCACCAGGATGACGTTTTCCTGATCGATATGCAGCGGGAAACGCGCCCCGATAATCAGGATGTCGTCGCACAGGCCGCAGGAGAGTTCATCGAGCGCGTTAAGCACTTCGCTTTTGGTGTTAGCGAAACGCAGCAGCAGATGTTTTTGATGCTGGCTGAGCTGCTTTTCCAGCGCGTACAAATACCCGGTGGTCTGGTTGATATTATCCTGCGCGCAAATGACGCCGATACAGCCGGTGGACTGGCTAAGCAGCGACTGCGCAATGACGTTGGGCCGGTAGTTCAGCTCATCCACCGCCTTCAGTACGGCCTCACGGCTGGCTTCCTTCACGCCGCGCGACCCGCTCAACACCCGTGATACCGTGGCTTTGGACACCCCGGCCAGACGTGATACATCGTTGATTGTAGACATCATATTCCCCTGACAGGACCCACGCAGCCCTGTAATTCCCATTACCGCTTCGGCTCACATTATAGCCAATCCGCAGTATATCCGTTTTCCCTTTTCCATGGAAACCGATTTTCCGTTTCCGCTCCATTTGATGTCCAAATCGCCAAATTTCGTGACCCACATCGTGATAATAAGCCGCGTAACTACTGGATCTTGATGGGTGTCACACTTCTGTCTTTTATAAATGGAAACCGGTTTCCATATGATATCCAATCACCTCCGCAATAACTTTTTACACTTTGAGGATGGTTGTCGATGTTCAAGATTATGCTGTGCTGCTCTGCCGGGATGTCCACCAGCCTGCTGGTGAGGAAAATGGTTGAAGTGGCAGAAGAACGCGGTGTGCCGGTGACGATTGATGCGTACGGTGTTTCCGAATTTGATACGCAGTTTCCGCAGTACCAGGTCGTGCTTCTCGGACCGCAGGTGAAATACATGTTAAAGACACTGGCAGACAAGGCTGCCACGCAGGGCATTCCGGTACAGGTCATCGACATGATGGATTACGGAATGCAGCGTGGTGATAAGGTACTGGACTATGCTCTGTCGCTCATCGACGCGGCACACTAAGAAGGTGTTCTCATGAGTTCGTTATATCAATCAATGGTTGCCGTTATTGAGCAGTCCATTACCCCGCTGGCGGCAAAGCTCGGACAGCAAAAGTACGTGATTGCGATCCGTGACGGTTTTACCGCGGCGCTGCCGTTTATGATCATCGGCTCGTTTATGCTGGTGTTCATCTTCCCGCCGTTCTCGGCGGATACCACCAACAGTTTTGCCCGCGGCTGGCTCGATTTCTCCCAGACCTACCGCGAACAACTGATGCTGCCGTTTAACCTCAGCATGGGCGTGATGACCTTCTTTATCTCGGTGGGTATCGGCGCGAGCCTCGGCCGCCAGTTCAATCTCGATCCGGTGATGTCCGGCCTGCTGGCGTTTATGGCGTTCCTGTTGGTGGCAGCACCTTACGCTGACGGCAAAATCTCCACGCAGTATCTCTCCGGCCAGGGGATTTTCACCGCGCTGATCACCGCTATCTACTCCACCCGCGTTTACGCGTGGCTGAAAGAGAACAAAGTCACCATTCGCCTGCCGAAGGAAGTCCCAACCGGCGTGGCGCGCTCCTTTGAGATCCTGATTCCGGTGATGGTGGTGATCGGTACGCTGCATCCGCTGAACCTGTTTATCGAAGCGCAAACCGGAATGATCATTCCGCAGGCGATTATGCATCTGCTGGAACCGCTGGTCTCCGCCTCGGATTCCCTGCCTGCGATTCTGCTCTCCGTGCTGCTGTGCCAGATCTTCTGGTTCGCGGGCATCCACGGCTCGCTGATTGTCACCGGCATCATGAACCCGTTCTGGATGGCGAACCTGTCGGCAAACCAGGCGGCTCTCGCGGCGGGCGCGGCGCTTCCGCACGTCTATCTGCAGGGCTTCTGGGATCACTACCTGCTGATCGGCGGCGTTGGCTCGACCTTACCCCTGGCTTTCCTGCTGCTGCGCAGTCGCGTGGCGCATCTGCGCACCATCGGCAAAATGGGCGTGGTGCCGAGCTTCTTTAACATTAACGAACCGATTCTGTTCGGCGCGCCAATTATCATGAACCCGATGCTGTTTATCCCGTTTGTGTTCGTGCCGCTGGTCAACGCCTGCCTGGCGTACGCCGCGACCAAACTCGGCTGGCTGGCGCAGGTGGTTTCCCTGACGCCGTGGACCACGCCGGCCCCGATTGGCGCGTCGTGGGCGGCCAACTGGGCGTTCAGCCCGGTGGTGATGTGCGTGATTTGTATGGTGATGTCTGCCCTGATGTATCTCCCGTTCCTGCGCGCCTACGAGCGCTCTTTGATGAAAACCGAAGAGCAAAAAGCCCAGGCGACCGTCGGTAACGCTGAAACAGCACGTTAATTAAGTCAAAGAGGACGCATGATGAAGTATTCATTTCCCGAACACTTTTGGTGGGGCAGCGCCAGCTCGGCGCTGCAAACCGAAGGGGAAAGCCTGGGCGGCGGCAAAGGAGTGACCACCTGGGATCACTGGTTCGCCCATCAGCCAAACCGTTTCCATCAGGGTGTGGGGCCGCAGGATACCTCGACCTTTTATCAGAACTGGAAAGCGGACATTCAGCTGCTTAAGCAGCTGAACCACAACAGCTTTCGCACCTCGATTAGCTGGGCGCGCCTGATCCCCGACGGTGTCGGTGAAGTGAATCCGCAGGCGGTGGAGTTCTACAATCAGGTCTTCGACGAACTGCTCGAGCAGGGCATCACGCCGTTCATCACCCTGTTCCACTTCGACATGCCGATGGCGATGCAGGAGATCGGCGGCTGGGAAAACCGTGACGTGGTGGCGGCCTACGCCCGCTACGCGCAGATCTGCTTTGAGCTGTTCGGCGATCGCGTCCTGCACTGGTTTACCTTTAACGAGCCGATCGTTCCGGTGGAAGGCGGGTATCTGTACGACTTCCACTATCCGAACGTGGTGGATTTCCGCCGTGCGGCGACCGTGGCGTATCACACGGTGCTGGCCCATGCTCAGGCGGTGCGCGCCTTCCGCGCCGGGCATCACGCGGGGGAGATCGGCATCGTGCTGAACCTGACACCGTCCTATCCGCGCTCGCAAAGTCCACAGGATCGGAAAGCCGCGCATTATGCGGATCTGATGTTCAACCGCAGCTTCCTCGACCCGGTTCTTCGCGGTGAGTATCCGGCGGATCTGGTGGCACTCCTGAAAGCCTACGATCAGCTGCCTGCCTGTCAGCCCGAAGACAGCGCGTTGATTGCCGAAGGGACTATCGACCTGCTCGGCATCAACTACTATCAGCCGCGCCGCGTGAAGTGTCGCGACAGCGCGGTGAATCCTCAGGCGCCGTTTATGCCGGAGTGGTTCTTTGATAATTACGAGATGCCAGGGCGCAAAATGAACCCGTACCGCGGGTGGGAAATCTACGAGCCGGGTATTTACGATATTCTGGTTAATCTGCGCGAAAATTACGGCAACCCGCGCTGTTTTATTTCTGAAAACGGCATGGGCGTCGAAAACGAGCAGCGTTTTATTGAAAACGGCCAAATTAACGATCAGTACCGTATCGACTTTATTTCCGAGCACCTCAAATGGGTCCACAAAGGCATTAGCGAAGGCGCAAATTGCCTTGGCTACCATATGTGGACATTTATTGATAACTGGTCATGGTGTAATGCGTATAAAAACCGCTACGGATTTATCCAGCTGGATTTAACCACGCAGCAACGCACCATTAAGAAAAGCGGGGAGTGGTTCGCCGCCACCTCGTTAAATAACAGCTTTGATAAAGAGTAATGAATGATGATTGCATTAGAAGACGCCGTAATGGAAATTATCGTCAACGCCGGTCAGTCGCGTAGCCTGTGCTTTGAAGCCCTGCACGCGGCCCGGCAGGGCAACCTCGACGAAGCCAAAAGCCTGCTGCGCGAAGCCGATGGCTACGCGCGCCAGGCGCACCATATGCAGACCAAACTCATCGAACAGGACGCGGGCGAAGCCCGCCAGCCGATGACCTTAATTATGGTGCACGCCCAGGATCATTTAATGAATTCACTGTTAGCCCGTGAATTGTCCGAAGAGATTATTCATCTCTACCAGAGATAATAAAGGGAGATACCGTTACGTTAAATTAAACCCTCTGTACCACTAAAAATATAAATCAACTTCTTCTGATGATAGCGACATATTCTGTCAAATCGGAACGGGCTGGTTATTGTCTGAATAAAATTTAAATTAATAGAGATGACAATGAATATTATTAAAAAACTTCCATTAACAATGGCGGTTATCGCCGCGCTTTGCCCAATTTCTGTCCTCGCACAAGATTTTACGCAGGAGCAAATTGACGCCATTGTGGCTAAAGCGGTGGATAAAGCCCTGGCCGATCGTCAGGCAAAAATGGACGCCGCGGTGGCGAAAAAAGTGGACGTGGTGACCGAACCGCAAAGCGCCGCGCAGTCCCCGGATCTGGCGATTCCGTTTGGCGTGAAATTTACCGGCTATGCCCGCTACGGCGCGCACTTCCAGGCGGGCGATCAGAAATATGTCGCGGTCGATGGCTCCTACAACGGCGGCTCGGCGATTGGTCGTCTGGGTAACGAAGGCAACGGCGGCGAATTCCAGCTCTCCAAAGCCTTCAAGGGCGACAACGGCGCGATCTGGGACATCAACGTGATGATCGACCACTGGGGCGACGAAGTTAACCTGAAAAAGGCCTACGCCGGGGTGACCAACATTGTGGCCTCCAACCCGAACGCCTATTTCTGGGCCGGGCGTGACTTCCACCAGCGTCCGCAGCAGGGCATCAACGACTACTTCTGGATGAACCACGACGGCCAGGGTGCCGGGGTGAAAAACTTCGACATCGGCGGCGTGCAGTTTGATGTGGCGACCGTCGCGGCGGTGGAGTCCTGTAACCCGGAAGTGGAAAACGACGGTTCTAACCCGTCGCGCATCTCCTGTACCGGCGGCTCCGGCACCGGCGATAAGGGCAACTACGCGGCGACCTCTAAAATCCACGGCATGAAAGTCGGGCCGCTGGATCTGGAAATCTACGCCAACTACGGCTTCGATTCGAAAGCCATCGAGAGCGACGATCGCCTGAAAGCCTGGCAGGGCGGCGTGGTCCTGAGCCACACCAACGACAGCGGCGTGAACAAAGTGATCGCCCGCTACTCGGATAACTCAGACAACAGCGTGTTCAACAAAACCGAAGACCTGACCACGGTTTACGCCAGCTTCGAAGGGCTGCATAAGTTCACCCAGCAGACCCAGGTGGAGTACATCCTCGCCTTCCACGACTATGACAACAGTCGCGACGGCACCGACAATCGCAAAAACTACAACGCGATTGTGCGCCCAATGCACTGGTGGAACGACGTTCATTCGACCTGGCTGGAAGCGGGCTGGCAGCATGTTGATTACGACAACGGCGGCGATAACAAAGGCTGGAAGCTGACCCTGTCGCAGAACATGTCTATCGCGATGGGTCCGGAATTCCGTCCGATGCTGCGCTTCTACGTGACCGGCGGCAAGGTGGATAACGAACGCACTGCGCGCGTGAACGGCACCGACGACCAGACGTTCGACGACTTTAACGTTGGGGCGATGTGGGAGGCGTGGTTCTAAAACCGTGCTCTCATTTGCCGGGTGGCGCTGCGCTTACCCGGCCTACTATTTTCGTAGGCCCGTGCAAGCGCAGCGCCGCCGGGCAATGCTCCCATGATATGCTAGAAAAAAAACGAGCATGCAGGGGAGAACATGGGTTCCACAAAAAGAGGGATGCTGAATGTCCTGATCGCCGCCGTGTTATGGGGCAGTTCAGGGGTTTGCGCGCAGTACATCATGGAGAAGAGTCAGATTTCCTCGCCTTATCTGACCATGATTCGTCTGTTGTTTACCGGCGTGATTTTACTGACGCTCTCTTTCGTCCACGGCGACAAAATTTTCTCGGTCATCAGGCATCGCAAAGACGCCATCAGCCTGCTGATTTTCTCACTGGTTGGCGCACTCACGGTGCAGCTCACCTTCCTGCTGACGATTGAAAAATCCAACGCCGCCACCGCGACGGTCCTGCAGTTTCTCTCCCCGACCATTATCGTGGCCTGGTTCGCGCTGGCGCGAAAAAAACGGCCTGGGATTTTTGTCCTCGCGGCGATTTTGACGTCGCTTATCGGCACATTTTTACTGGTGACCCACGGCGATCCGACGTCGCTGTCCATCTCTCCGGAGGCTTTATTCTTCGGTATCGCCTCGGCCTTCGCCGCCGCGTTTTACACCACCTATCCGTCGACGCTGATCGCCCGCTACGGCACGCTGCCGATTGTCGGCTGGAGTATGTTGATTGCAGGACTGATGCTGACGCCGTTCTACGCCGGGCGCGGCACCACCTTCGTGATTGACGGCAGCCTGCTGCTGGCCTTCTTCTATCTGGTGGTGATCGGCACGGCGCTGACCTTCAGTTTGTATCTGAAGGGCGCGCAGATGATTGGTGGGCCAAAGGCGAGCATCCTGAGCTGCGCCGAACCGCTGAGCAGCGCCCTGCTGTCGGTGCTGCTGCTGGGCGTGGCCTTTACCCTGCCGGACTGGCTGGGGACGCTACTGATTGTGTCGTCGGTAGTGCTGATTTCGATGGATTCACGCAGACGCGTTCAGGCTCATTGAGCCTTTACTTTCCCTGCCACCAGCAGCGCGGTCAGCAGCATCAGCGTGCCGGATAAGACCAGTGGCGACAGCAGCCCCAGATTATCCAGCGCGTAGCCGCCGATCGCCGCCCCGCAGGTGTTCGCCAGCTGAATCACCGCCACCTGAATGGAACCCGCTTTTTCCGCCTGATCGGCCAGAGAGCGGGTGATCCACGTTGACCAGCCCACCGGGACCAGCGCAAACGCAAAGCCCCAGATAATTGCAATCGCCGACGCCACCCACTTATCGCTGCCCCACAAAATCAGCACCACGGCGCTGACCGCCAGCACAAGCGGCGCACCCGCCAGAGCAATCTTGAGCGAGCGTTTCAGGAACTGTGCCGAGAGCGACGTGCCGACAAAACTCGCAATACCGAAGCTCAGCAGCACCAGCGTCAGGCCATCGACGTCAAACCCGGCCATGGTCATAAACACCGGGCGGATATAGGTAAAGAAGGCGAACTGACCCGCAAACGCCATAAAGATGGCGGTCATCCCCGCCATCACGCCGGGGCGTTTCAGCAGGCTGAACATATTCTGTTTGTGATGCGCCGCTTCGCCCGGCAGGGACGGCAGCGCTTTCCACACCCAGAAAATGCACAGAATGCCCATGATCGCTGCGCCGTTGAAGACGTTACGCCAGCCGATAATCCCGCCCAAAAAACTGCCCAGCGGCGCGGCGATCACCAGCGCAATCGACACCGCACCGAAAATCACCGAGAGCGCTTTCGGCACTTTGCGCGCAGGCACCAGGCGCATGGTCAGCGAGGCCGACATCGCCCAGAACCCGCCCAGCCCCAGCCCCAGACAGGCGCGACCCAGCAGCAACAGAGTAAAGTTATCGGCAAAGGAGACCAACACGCAGGAGAGGGTAAGCAGCACCGCGAACAGGATCACCACCTTGCGGCGGTCGATGGTCCCGATGACCTGGGTGATGAACAGGCTGGAAAACATGGCGACAAACGCCGTGACGGTGACGGACTGGCCCGCCACGCCTTCGGAAATCCCGAGGTCCTGGGCCATTGGCGTCAGCAGGCTCACCGGCAGAAATTCCACGGTAATCAGGCAGGCGACGCAAAACGCCACGGCGAAAACCGCCGACCAGTTTGGTCGCAGCACCTCACTGGTGTGAATCGTGGGCGTGGAGTGGATCTGTTCTGTCATGGCGTCACCTGAGGATAAAAACGTGCGGGAAAGTCGCGCAGTTTATCATCATAACTGTGACGGATTTAACGTTTTGACAACTTTTGTGGGTTTTTGTGCCCGGTGGCGCTGCGCTTACCGGGCCTACAGGACTTGTAGGCCGGTGCAAGCGCAGCGCCGCCCGGCAGAAAATAGCAATGTGGTGAATTAGTGCAGGAAGAACACGCCACCTTCCGGCAGGAAGAGCTGGTTATAGCGCAGCTGGAAGGCGTTGAACTCCTGCGGGTCCGGCTCCATCTCGCGCATAAAGCCCAGCGTCAGGCGGATCTGCGCGTCGGTGATAGGTGCCGCCAGGCGCGCTTTGCGCAAAATCCGGTGCCAGGCGTGCAGGTTCTCTTCGCTGCCATCGACGATGCAGACCTGCCAGATCAGCAGCACCTGCGCGGCGTTTTGCAGATGGGCCTCGTCCGGTCGCTCCAGATAGCGGATAAACTCATTGCCTGCGGTTTTGCCAAACTGGTCAATCATCGACTCCAGCGGCACCGGCGTAATCCCTAAGCGTTCGCTCAGTCGCTTGATCGCGCGGCGCGAATCGGACGTCAGAATGCGAAACCCGACAACAAACACCACAACCAGGGTGGCCAGCATTATCCAGACCATGCGCTCTCCTTAATGTAAGCCGCTCATGATATCGGGAAACGCGTGGGGCTGACAGCGGACAACGCGAGAAACTCAGTCGCAAAATAGCCCGCTAATACAGTGCTTCTTCTCTGGGCAGTGCGTTATAGGGAACGCGTGTTCCGTCTTTCTTCAAAACAAGACGCTCTTTTCGACAAACCTCTTCCGAGTACAAATTGCACTGAACATCAGTAGAAGTCTCATTGATACCCACCAACTGCGTAATAAGGGGGATCAGATCGAAACCTGAGCGCGGCGCGGTGATTTTCTCACTCTGTTTACTGCCTGAAGTCGTCACGAAAAGCGGGACATCATAATCATTTTGATACCTGTCCGAGTGCTGCTGACGCTCCTCGTTTGTCCCTTTATCCACAACCCTAAGCCCATGATCGGCAAAGTACATCATTGCCCAACTCTGAGAATTTTGGCCGAGCATCCCATAAACGTGGCTGAGCAACGCGTCGGTATTCTTGATGCTCTGGACGTAGCAGGATTCTTCTTTCGACCGGAAGAACGTATCGTACTGGCCAGAGGTACGAACACAGGCCATTGGATGTGAACCCATCAAGTGTATAAATATCGCTTTTTTCCCTTTATGGTTTAGCGCTTCTGACACCAGAGGGAGCATCTTCTCATCCGGGCTGTAAAGAAACTTGTTCGAAGAACCATTCTTCACAAAATGGAACTCATCCGCCTGCTTTCCTGCAAGCGAGACAGGGCTGTCAGCGCCACCATATATCCCCTGGTTGGAAATCCAGTTAGTGTGATAACCGCGTTTACTGAGCAATCTGACAATGCTGTTGTTGTATTCTATTTTCCCATTTTTAAATCGATACAATGAATGGGTTAAAGATAATACCGTGGCAGGACCGCTTGAAATATAGTTGGTAAAAATGATTCCGGGTCTTGTTTGCATAAATGATGTGTCATTTATCGGAAAACCATATGCTGACATAAAATCACGCCGCACGCTTTCCCCGATGATAATCACCACCGTATTATAATTCCCCCCATGAATATCATCACCCCAATCATCAGGTATTTTCATGTTGTGTTGATAAAACGCTTTATCCGCATTGACCTGATTGTAAGCATTGCGAGCATCACTGACGAATCTGATCGGCGGGTAATGTGAATCAAGAAGTGAGAATTGACTTTCCTGATATGCAGCCTTAATAGGAATGCTGAAAAAACAAATAATACTCAGTAGCGAAAGGATGCGTGGCAGTACAAATGTTGTTTTTTTTCTTAGCAGACAACACGATGCTGCAGAGAACAGAATTGACACCGCAATCAACCACTTCCACACCGAAATAGACATGAGAAACTCTAAGGTTTCGGCTTTATCTGTGTAAGCCACAGAGGTCATGGCATTCAGATCTGGAGGACCAAAGGTTAAGCCAACTGGACAATACAGGAAGGCTATGACTGCCCCTAATGTAATTGCTGAGAAATATACAATTTCATTCCTGAATGTCAGGGTTAAAATAAATGTAAAAAAACTATATGCCACCGCCGGGCCATATCCGAAAGCGGAGTTGAAAAGAAACGAAAACACCATGCTCGCAAGAATGAACATGCCTGTAGAATTGATATTGCCACGCAACGACATCGAGACTCGCCCCAGAGATAATGAAAACCTCTGACCAAACTAAAGCCAATAAGGTTCTTCCTTGAATTTTTAATTTTATTGAAGATTTGGAGATATTGCTATTTATTAAATACCTCATAGCTCGTTGGTATTTCCCAGACTCCTGATCCAAAAAAGCCCGGCATTAAGCCGGGCAAAAAGTTACCTGCACAATCCATCAAGCTACTTTCAATTTCTGAATCCGTTTTTCGCGGCGAATTTTGCGCTCTTCCATCACTGCGACCATCGCCATCAGGCAGATGCAGGCGATAGCGGCGGCGTCCAGCGCGGCGAAGGTGCCCGCCCAGCCGGTCAGGCCGAAGACTGGCGTGCCGTCGGCGATCATCCCGAGACCCAGTTTGGCGAAGCTGTCGCCGATCAGATACGCGAAGGTGCCCTTAATCCCATCGGCAGCGCCGATCGCTTTTTTCGGCACAAATCCAACCGCCGCAACACCGATCAGCAGCTGCGGGCCAAACACCAGGAAACCGAGCGCGAACAGGGATGCGAGGTAGACGTACTGGTTGCTGGCGTGCTGATACACCCCTAACGTCGCGATGATCAGCGCCAGCGCCACGCAGGCCACCAGCGCACGACGCCCGTTCGCCAGATCCGAGAGCCAGCCCCACAGCAGCGTGCCCACCAGCGCGCCGACTTCAAACAGGGTAAAGCCCTGAATCGCCACCTCTTTGGAGAGTTTCAGCTCCTGGAAGGCGTACACGGTGGACCACTGGTCGATACCGATACGCACCACGTACAGGAAGATGTTGGAGAAGCACAGCAGCCAGATGACTTTGTTTTTCAGCACGTACTCAACAAAGATCTGCCATTTGGTCATCGACTCGTCTTCGGCCTCTTTATCCTCTTCGCTCAGCTCTTCGCCAAACAGCTCTTCCGCTTTGCCCAGACCGTAGGATTCCGGGGAGTCGCTGCCGTAGCGCAGGCCGATGAAGCCAACAATCAGGGCGATAATCGACGGGAAGATAAACATGCCGATCACGTGACCGTCGAACAGGAAGTTGGCGCCGAACAGCGCCACGCCTGCCGCACCCGCCCCGCCGAGGTTGTGGGAGATGTTCCACATGCCGAGGTAGGTTCCGCGCTTGCGGCGCGGCGTCCATTTGGTGATCGTCGAGTAGCTGCACGACCCGCCGGTACTCTGGAAGAAACCGCTCAGGGCGTAGAAAGCGATCATCATAAACAGGCTGACGGAGCCCGCGCCCATGCTGGCGCTGAAGCCGAGCATACAGATGGCGGAGAGGATCAGCATAAACGGCAGGAACTGCTTGGTGTTTTTACCGTCGGTGTAATAGGAGACCAGGGTTTTGCCGACACCGTAGGTTACCGAGAAACCGAGGCCAATCATCCCCAGCTGCGTCATGCTCAGCCCGTAGGTGGAGATCATGTCGTTCTGGGCGATGTTGAAGTTTTTGCGGATCAGGTACATGGTCAGGTAGCCGATGAAGACCACCAGGTAGGACTGCATGAACGGCTTGAACCACATTTTGCGCCGCATCTCGAGCGGCAGATCCAGGGTCGGCTTGCGCACCTGGTTGAGAAAGGCCAGCATCAAAAACTCCTGATAGGAATATCTGCGAATGGCAGGCATTGTAAAAATCAGCAGTCGCGTTGGCCTGAGACAGCGTCCAGGCGAAACCGGGAAAATTTCCTAGTTTTGCCCCACTCGGGGCAAAAAGGTGAGGCGTATCACGCTTCGTGAGTCTCGCGCGGCGCCTGGGCGTTCAAAAACGGCAGCAACAGCAAAGCAGAAATCCCCGCCGCGATGGCGATCACCGCGAAAAAGCCGCTCCAGTGCCAGGTGTCGATCACCCGCGCCAGCGGCCAGCCGGAAAGGGACGCGCCGAGATAGGCAAACAGGCCGACAAACCCGGTCGCCGCGCCCGCCGCCTCTTTATGCGAACACTCCGCCGCCGCCATGCCGATCAGCATCTGCGGGCCGAAGACGAAGAATCCGGTGGTGAAGAAGCACGCCGCCTGCATCACGTAGCTGGCGAACGGCATCAGCCACAGGGAGCCGACGGAGAGCAAAATCCCGGCGGCAAAAATCAGGTTCATCGGGCCGCGGTTGCCATTAAACAGTTTGTCCGATCCCCAGCCCGCCACCAGCGCGCCGATAAATCCTCCCAGCTCAAACATCGTCACCGCCGAGTTGGCGGTCACCAGGTCGACGCCCAGGGTCTCGGACATATACAGATTGCCCCAGTCGTTGATCGCCGCGCGCACCACGTAGACCAGCACGTAACACAGAGAAAGCAGCCAGATGTACGGGTTCAGCAGCACGTATTTGGTGAGGATCTCCTTGCGCGTCAGGCCTGCGCCTTCCTGCTGCTGGGCGATCTCCATCTCGTCATGACGCCAGTCGCCAACCGGCGGCAGACCGACGGTTTCTGGGCGATCGCGCAGACGCCAGCACAGGAACAGCCCGGCGAAAATCGCCAGCGTTCCGGCGATCATCATCCCGGCGCGCCAGCCGTAGTGCAGCGCCGCCGCGCCCACCACGATGGGGATCAGCGCTCCGCCGACGTTATGGGCGGTGTTCCAGATCGCCCACCAGCCGCCGCGCTCGTTGCGGGAGTACCAGGCGGTGAGCAAACGCGCGCAAACGGGCGCGCCCCATCCCTGGAAAAAGGCGTTCAGCGCCCACAGCAGGGCGAAGGCCCAGAGCGAGGTGGAAAAACCGAACAGGATATTCACCACCCCGGTGGCGATCAGCCCCAGCCCCATGAAATACCGGGCGTTGGAGCGGTCGCTGACGATCCCGGAGAAGAATTTCGACAGGCCATAGGTGATGTAAAACAGCGTCGCCAGCAGGCCGATGTCCGTGCGCGTCATTACGCCGCTGGCGAGGATTTCCGGCGCGGCGGCGTTGAAACTTTTACGGGTGAAATAGAACAGGGCATAGCCCAGCCAGATGGTGGTCAGGATGTGGCGTCGCCAGTAGCGGTAGCGCGCGTCGATCTCATGCTTGTCGCCGATCGGCGTGGCGCTGGCGGGCGTTTTCAGAAAGGTAAACATCGTCGGTCCTTACGAGTAACGCAGCGGCAAATTCACGCTGACGCGGGTGCCGTGAGTGCAGGAGATCGTCAGCGTTCCACCGAGCGCCGTGACGCGCTCACGCATGCCCGCCAGGCCAAAACCCTGCTGGCCGGAGCCGGGCGGCAGGCCGCATCCGTCATCTTCGAGAACCAGCATCAGGCGTTCGTCCTGCTGCCAGCCCTGGAGCGTGACCGCGCTGGCGCTGGCGTGTTTGACAATATTGTTCAGCCCTTCCTGGCAGACGCGGAACAGGGTCACGCGCTGGCTTTCGCTCAGCCCAGATTCGTCGATCGCCCAGTCGATGTGGCTGACGATGCCGCGATCTTCCAGCTCCATCTCGCGCATCAGGGAACGCACCGCCTGCTCAAGGGAGAGATCGTCGAGCTGGCGCGGGCGCAGTCGGCCCAGCAGACGACGCACGGAATCGTACACCCCAAGCGAAAGCTGTTCGATATGCGCCCCACCCTGGCGGACACCGATATTTTCCGGGGCCAGGCGTTGGACAATCCCCGCCTGAGTGCGAATGGCGGTGATGGTCTGGCCGATATCGTCGTGCAGTTCGCGCGCCACTTCCTGGCGCACGCTCTCTTCGGTTTCCAGTAATCGCTCCGCCAGACGGCGGTTGCGGGCCAGCTCGTTTTGCAGGGACTGGTTCAGCTCGCGCAGACGCTGGATCCCCGCCCCCAGCAGCAGCCCGGTGAGGCTCTGCGCCAGCAGCGAGAGGAGTAAGTCGACGGGGTGATCGTGCCACGTCTGGCTGGCAATCAGGGCGATGGCGTTCATCAGGGTGGCGATCAGCGCCCCTTGCCAGCCGTAGTGCCAGGCCAGGGCGATAATCGGCAGCGCCAGACAGAACGGCGTAAAGCGGGAGAGCTCCGCAGGCAGCCCCAGCTGTAACCACAGGCTGACCACAAACAGCAGCAGGTACCAGATGAGGTGCCGCGCGCGCCAGTTCACCGGCTGGGAGACCAGCGCCGGGCCGAGCGGTTGCCAGACGGTGCTGGTGAGATAGTGCCAGATCACGAGGCAGGTCGGGGCCAGCGTCAGCCCGCCGGTGAGGGTCAGCAGCAGGGCCGTGAGAGTGTCGGGTTTGCCGATCCACGGCAGGGATTGCAGCAGCGCGGCGGCGATCAGCGCTGCGCCCTGACGCAGCAGCGTGCGCCAGTCGCGCTGATGGCGATAGCGGGAGATCAGCGCCACCGGGAGCAGCGTCAGCACGCCCCCGATCATCAATAAGGGGAGATGCGCCAGCGCCACTTCCTGCGCCAGCCACACCAGCATGATCCACTCGGCGCCGAGCAATACTGGCCAGTAGCCGCGCGGACATTGCAGCATCAGCCCCAGACGCAGGCCAAACGGAAACAGCAGCACCGCCAGCTCCGGGCGCTCGACCAGATGCAGGCTGATGCTCCACAGGCAAAACCAGGCGGCGGAGAAGATAAAAAAGCTGGCGACGACGGAGACCAGCCGCGAGAAGTAAGGACTCATTGCCAGCCGTCAAACATACGGCGGGCCAGCTCGACGTCGTTGCTGACGCCGAGTTTTTCCATCAGATTGGCGCGATGAACGTGAACGGTTTTCGGCGACAGGCCCAGCTCGACGGCGATCTCTTTCACCGCCATCCCCTGCGCCAGTTTTTCCGCCACCTGCCGCTCGCGTTTGGTCAGCGGGTCCTGACGTCCGGCTGCGAGTTTTATGGCGATATCGGGCGTGAGATAGCACCCGCCCGTGGCGACGGTGCGCACGGCGGAAATGAGTTCGTCGGGACTACAGCGTTTGGAGAGAAACCCGCGCGCTCCGGCGTTGAGCGCCTGTTCGACCAGCGCAGGGCTGTCGTGCACCGAGAGCATGATCGTCGCCATCCCTTTCGGCAACTGGCTGAGCAGCTCAAGCCCGGAAAGGTCCGGCATCGAGATATCGCAAATACACACCTGCACCCCACGCCCCGGCAGTCCGGCCAGCGCCTCGCGGCCTGAACCGAATTCAGCTACCACCTGAAAATCGGACTCCAGGCTCAGCAACTGGGCAAAACCGGAGCGGACGATAAGATGGTCGTCGATAAGGGCGATGGTGGTCATGTGGGTGTCCTGGCGGGTAGAAAACGCGCTTACCTTAACGATAAGCGCGGAGGTGTTCAAGCTGTGAGCAAGTTATTCGTTGGGATATGACGTTACTCAATTAACACGCTGCGCTGTGATAGTTCTCAACACCATACTTCATCTTTCTATTTTTAACTATTTGACCATATAACGTTATATTATTTTCACACCACTATAAAACCACATTTGTTATGAAATTAATCTGACCGCATCAAAAGCCATTCACTCACCCAGCTCAATTTGTTGTTGTATAACTATACCCAGATAGTTTCAACTCTCCAGATTCACTTACAAAGCTGAATACTTCCCTGACCTTATTTTTAGAATACTCTGATGAGTACGTTAATACTACGGCAGGTTCACCAATAACATAGGAAATTGAATTGGAATTTGTTAACTGTGCTTTATTTAACTGCCCAATCTCAGCTTTTTCAGAAACTATGAATGCTACAAAATCATCATGGGATACACTTCTCTTCATTTTGTCCGCTGAGTTTTTATAAATATCATTAAATTTATTAATATCGTACATGTACCTGAAAGTGCCAACTTGTTTTTTTGCAATATCAACGTTGTCACCTTTGCAATCTGATAATAAAAAAATAAACAAAACTACATATATTATATTTTTCATGCTTCCAAACCCTGTAAAAAGTTAATCCCATGACCAAAACGTTATAACTCCAAGTTACCAATTTAATATATCATCACAATCAATTAATTAGGCACTTGGTATAAGTTTGACATGTCATTAATCCGGTAAAACCTCCCCATATCATCCGAAGAGATACTTGTATCCACAGATGCGGCATTTTCTATCCGAGCATAACGAGGCTCAAACATAACATTTAATACAGTTGGTACTTGAAAAGACCTAGGATCCCCCCTTCCTGCCCAACCGGACCCTACGTATATAGTCCATGCTGCGGGTCATAATACCGGTACCGGTTATAACACAGCCCCCGTCTCAGCATCCTACTGCTGTCCAAGCAGGCGAATAAGCTTTTGCAAAGTGTCCGGATTATACTCCCGCAACACATTTCCCCATTCATCAAACTCAGCCTGCCAGGCGGCATGGCATCTTCAGTAATTAACACAAGCGGCAGTCCCCGGTCGTCGCAGTGGTACAGGTGAAGTTTTCACTCCGGGGTGTATTCCGGCTCTATCTGGTTTTTCATCTGCCCTGGTGTCAGGCCACACAAATTCAGCCACTACTGGCTGTGTTCGCTTAGTCTTTCGCGCCTCAGTTCCAACCCGAGGTTATCCAGCATCGGGATCAGTTCCGGAACAAACTCTACCCCTTCGTCCTACTGGAGTTAATCTGCCAGCGTCCGGCGCAGGGCTTTAGTCAGTTCATTCGTGGCGGTTTCGACACACAGCAGCGGGGTGAAGGCCCCGGCTGATACACCGTCTGGATTCCCTATTCAACACTGTAAAATCATTCATCTTTTTTTATTTTTACCGCATTCATCATGTCATAAACAATTTGCTGTATTTTATTCTTACCATTTTCTTTCCTTATTACAAACAATTCATCCAATTCATAATTTGAATACGTCGCATGGTACGTCAATCTAATGTTATTGTAACCTATGAGTACTTGAACTTTTTCTGATTTTATTAGCCTTCCAAATTTATACATTCCTAGTATCTGCTTATTCCTCTCCATGAATGAAGCATAATCAGATGCTGATGTTGAATCTTTAAATTCCTTTGAAGCCATATACTGGTAAATATAATTGAAATTACCTTTGTTGTATTGTTCATGAAAGCTTTCAACTTCATGCGTTGCCTCTTGAACTTTAGCATCATCGCACGCACTCACTAAAACACAAAAAAACATCAATACTAAAGCTCTTTTTTTATAAAAAATCATTTTCAATTCACCACGCACTTGGTATTTTGTTGACACGTAACCACACCGCTAAATGAACCGCCACCAATACCTCCAGCAACGCCCAAAGATATATGGGTCGGATCTTCCTTTTTATTTATCTCACTCAACACTGTTGCTGTCCCATTAGCAATAAACCCAACATCAGTTGTTGCACCACCATAATATGATACTCCTGAGCCTGGAGGTGCATTACTAACAGAAGCTGAAACTGATGCTCCTGCAGAAGCACCGGCTCCAGCCCCCTGACAAGCTGTGAAGTATGTACAAAGGTCTAATCCCTTGTCCCCATTTCCCGTCGTAACACCAGCGGATACTGAACCACCAAAAATTCCATATGCAGAAAGACCACCATCAACAGACATTGAAAATAAAGGAGGAGAATAGTGAGGCCCATTAGCCACCTCTATTGCGGCCGCTGTATCTTCATATGACATATTACCCTCCGATGCGGCATTTACTGCAGAACCGGCCCACTTGCCAAATTCTACTAATCCCAATGGATCAATCCCTGAAAGTGGATCTGACGGATAAAGATACCCATTCCATCCCCCGGTCAGCCCACTCGGATCCTGTGTGATATACCGTCCCTGCCGCGGGTCATAATAGCGGTGCCGGTTATAATACAGCCCCGTCTCAGCATCGTACTGCTGCCCCGGCAACCGTATCAGCTGTTGCAGATTGTCCGGGTTCTCTTCGTGCAGCAGACTCCCCCATTCATCAAATTCCCCGCTCCATGCGAGGCTGCCGTCTTCGTTAATTAAGGCCAGCGGCAGCCCCCGGTGGTCGCAGTGGTACAGATGGGTTTTCCGGGCCGGGGTGTATTCCGGCTCCATCTGATTTTTCATCTGCTCCGGCGTCAGGCCGCACTGTGCCAGCCACTGGTGGCTGTGGTCGCTGAGCTGGCCGGTCTGCAGTTCGCATTCCAGATT
>NZ_JASSOT010000073.1 GCF_030238365.1 Lelliottia wanjuensis
GGGAAGGAACGCGTATGTGCCGGGATGAGAAAACTGCTCCAGCTGGCCTATGGCGTGGTGAAATCCGGACGAGAATTTAATGCTGAAATACCGCTTGCCGGATAACCGACAAGACGGTATCTCTCCCTGTGGGAGAGGGAGTCCGAGTCCCCTCTCCCTGTGGGAGAGGGTTAGGGTGAGGGCAACAGCGCGCACTTACCCCAAAATCCCCTTCAACACCGGCCCAATCTGCTCGAACGCCTGCGGCGAAATAATGTCCACGTGGGCGCAATCCTGAGAATAGACCTCTAACTCTCCCACCCACGGGGCCCACGCCTGATGCGGGTCCATGGTTCGCGTGCGTTCGGCGACGAACAGCGTCGCTTTGCCGCCAAACCGCGAGCTGTGCGCCGTGGTCAGCAGGCGCACCGCATCGGCGTAGTTCCCTTCGATGGCGGTAAACAGCTCGCCCGACGCCTGCCCCTGCTGGGCCGCCATGAAAGCTTCCCGCTCGCGTTCGATCTCCGCCAGCACTTCCGGGTCCAGCCCGTTGGCCTCTTTTTCCGCCCAGTTTTGTGTCTCCGGCGGCCAGGTATCCAGCAGGCCGAGGAACGCAACCTCTTCACCCTGCTCGCGCAGCCGCGCGGCGATGCCCTGCGCTAAGGTCCCGCCAAGCGAATAACCAAACAGATAGTACGGCCCCTGCGCCTGCTGCGCGCGAAGGGTGTGCAGATGATGTTTGATCACCGCATCCAGCGTCGCGCCCTGCGCCATCGGGCCTTCCGGGCGAGGAGACTGAATCCCGGTAATCGACCAGCGCGGGCTGAGATAGCGCGCCAACACGCTGAACTGCCAGGCAAAACCGGACGCCGGATGGAAGCAGAACAGCGTCGGTCCGTTGCTTTGACGCAGGGGGAGGATCGCTTCATAACCCAGACGCAGCGCCTGTTCGTCGCTCATTGAAGAATCCAGCAGCGTGCTCAGTTGGTTCACCGTCGAAGCGACCATGATCTGCCCCGGCGTGACTTTGCGGGAGAACGCGCGGCTAAGCTGCGCCGCGAGACGCATCGCCAGCAGCGAGTGGCCGCCGAGGGCGAAGAAATCCGCTTCAATGTCGTTCACCTCGCAGCCAAGCAGCGCCGAGAACGCCTGCGCCACCGCGATTTCGGTTTCGGTTTCCGGCGCGCGGCCCGAGGCTTTGCTGGAAAGTATAGGCAGCGGCAGCGCTTTGCGATCCAGCTTGCCGTTGGCGCTCAGCGGCAGCTCGCTGATTTGCAGCAGCACCACCGGCACCATGTGCGGCGGAAGCTGTGCTTTCAGGGCGTCGAGCAGCGCATCGCGGTCCAGCGGTAAACCGGAGTCCGACACCACGTAGCCCACCAGCTGGCGCGCATCGCCGCCGGTCGCTGCCGCCTGATTGAAGACACAGGCATGGGCCACCGCCTGCGCCACGTCAGGCAAGGCCTGCATCGCGCGGTCGATTTCGCCAAGCTCTATGCGCTGACCGCGAATTTTGAGCTGATCGTCGCTGCGACCGAGATACTCCACCGCGCCGTTGTCCAGCCAGCGGGCGACGTCGCCGGTGCGATACATGCGCTCACCCGGCGCAAAAGGATCGGCGATAAAGCGGCTGGCGGTCAGATCCGGTCGGCCCAGATACCCCTGCGCCAGCTGAATGCCGGTCAGATAGAGATCGCCCGCCACGCCAAACGGCACCGGGCGCATCATTGCGTCCAGAATACGCAGCCCGGTATTCCACACCGGGAAACCAATCGGCACGCTGTTGCCGGACACCGCCGCCAGCGCGTCGCCGAAGGCCGGATACCAGCTCACGTCTACCGCCGCTTCCGTCGGGCCATATAAATTGTGTAGCGGCGCGTGAGTAAGCACTTCCCACTCGCGGCACAGCTCGGTTGGCAGCGCCTCGCCGCTACAGAACACCTGTTTCAGGCTGGTGCAGCAGTGGGCGTTTTCCGGCGTTAAGGAGGCGACAAACGCCGCCAGCATCGACGGGACAAAGTGCGTGGTGGTGACGCCGTAGCGGGCGAAGAACTGCTGCATCGCCAGCGGATCGCGATGGGCGTCCGGCTCGGCCATCACCAGTTTTGCCCCGGCGATAAACGGCCACCAGAACTCCCACACCGAGACGTCAAAACTGCACGGCGTTTTCTGCGCCACCACGTCGCGCGCATCCAGCGGATAGTGGTTTTGCATCCACAGCAGGCGGTTGACGATGGCGGTTTGCCCGACCATCACCCCTTTCGGGCGCCCGGTCGAGCCGGAGGTAAAGATGATGTAGGCGGTCTGCTCAGGCGTGCTCAGATTCAGCGGTTCGCTGCCATGTGCAGGCAGCAGTTCGCCGTAGCACAGGGTCGTAAGATCCGGCACGTCGCTAAAGCGCGGGAGCTGATCGTCGGTGGTAATGAGTAAAGAAGGACGCGCATCTTCCAGCATCATGTGCAGGCGATCGTCGGGATAGCCCGTATCGAGCGGCAGCCAGGCGGCTCCGGCTTCGACAATCGCGTGGAGCGCCAGGGTCAGGAACACCGAGCGCGGCAATGCCACCGCCACGCTGTCGCCGGGTTTGACGCCGCGTTCGCGCAGGAGATTTGCCAGAGCGATCACCTGCTCGCGCATCTGGCGATAGGTCAGTTCAATATGCGCATCTGCCAGCGCCGGGGCGTCCGGCGTTTTGTGCGCCTGCTCCGCCACCAGCGCGCTCAGGGTAGTCGCTTCGAGCATCACGCCGGTGTCGTTGATCTGCGCCAGCTGGTCATACTCCTCTTCGGAGACGGTTTCCGCCTCGCCGCAGGCCAGCGCAGGATTGGCGGCAAACTGCGCCAGCAGCGCGTTCAGGCGCGCCACGTGGCGGGTGAGCGTCGCCTCATCGTAGCGCTGTTTGTTCGCCAGAATTTCAATGCTCAGCCCGCCCTGCTCGTCCGGGAACAGAGCCAGTTCGAGATCGTTCACCGGGCCGGTCGCCAGGGTATGCGTTATCGCCTCGACGCCGTCAATATCCAGCTGATAATCAAAGACCTTCACGTTCAGCACCGGGCCAAACAGCGCTTCGTCTCCGGCCACACGGCCGCTGTCACGCACAATCTGCTCGGCGTCGTAACGCTGGTGACGGCGCATCTTTTTCAGCTGATTTGCCAGGCGCAGGGCCAGCTCCGGCAAGGTCTCCTGCGGGCTGATGTTAACCGCCATCGGCAGGACGTTGAGCACCGGGCCGGTGGCGGTGAGCGCCGCCGATCCCATGCGACGCATGAAGATAAAGCCCGCCGCGAAGTCCAGCCGACCAGTTAAGCGGCCCAGCCACAGGGCCACCAGCGCGAGGGCCAGATCCGTGCGCTGCACCTGCGCGCAGGCGGCGGTCAGCTGGCTGAACACGCGGCGATCGGCCACCAGCTTGAGACGCAAAATATCGGTGGTCGCGGCGCGACCCGGCAGCGGCGCGGGTGACAGTGAAACCGGAGGCGGGAGCTGTTTGCGCTGCTCGGCCCAGAACGCGCCGTCGCGCTGATACGCCTCGCTGTCGCGATAGCGCTGATACTCTTCCACCACCTCCGCAAACGGCGTAAACGGCGACGCGGGCGTCGGTTCGCCTTTCGCCCACGCGGCATAAATGGCGGCGATCTGGCGGGTAATGGCCGGGAAACTAAAGCCATCGACCACTAAATGGTGATAGCGCTGATACCAGTACCAGCGATTGTCTTCGACCTGAATCAGGAGCTGAAATGCCAGCGGCTGACCGCTGTCGACGCGCAGGTTTTGCGCAAGATCGGCCTCCATCAGCGCCACGGCGGCGGCGTGCGGATCGGCGCTGTCGCGCAGATCGACACGCTTTGGCTCGGCGAGCGTCATCGATTCGTCGATCCACTGCCACACCTCGCCGTTGTCTTCGCTAAAGCGCGTGCGCAGCGTGTCGGCCTGCATCATGCCTTCGACGATGGCTTTCGCCAGCAGCGGGGCGTTGATTTCGCCTTTCAGTTCAACGTAGTGCGCCACGCTCCAGGCGTTCGGCAGGGTCGAGAGCTGTTCTGCCATCCAGATTCCCGGCTGGGCGGCGACGAGAGGAAGATGTGCGCTCATGCGTTCTCCCCCGCGAAATGTGAAGGGAGAAGCGTCTGCCAGTTTTCGCTAAGCCACTGCTGGCAGGCTTCCTGAGACTGCGGCTCGCAGACCTGTCGCCAGCCCGCAGGCTGCGCGCACTGGGCGGGCCATAGGCTGTACTGACCGTTTTCGTTTTGCAAAATGGCGAATCGCCCTTGCGGATTGTCGAAGGGATTACTGAATTCCATACCTAACTCCTGTCGAAAAAAATCGCCTGCCTGGCGTTAGTGAATGAGTGGCTGCCAGAGGGTAATAAGCCCCTGCGTCAGCCCGCCACGCCAGCAAAGCGCATCATGTCCGCCGTCAACCTGACGCCAGAAAATCGACTGCTGTGTGTGTTGTAGTTGGGCGTAAATGGCCTGATTGGCCCGGAAAATCAGCGGCTCGCGCTGGCCCGCTTCAAGAACGATGCGAAGGTGTTCGGCGGATTTTTCACCCGCTTTGAGTTGTTCGATCAGCAGCCCGTCCTGCTGCGCGCCGCGGTGCGGCCACCAGTAGGAGCCCGACTGACTGAGCACGCAGCCAAAGCGCTGCGGCCAGTTGAGACCGGCGTACAGAGACGCCAGACCGCCGAAGCTTTGCCCGGCGACAACCGTGCGATCGGGCTGAGAGCTAAAAGGCGTAACGGCGTGGATCTGCGGGAGTAATTCCTCCTGCACCGCCTGCCAGAAATCGGGATTGCAGGGCAGCTCGCGGCTGCGATGGGCGGTGTCGATCACATCAATGAGTACGTAGACCGCAGGCGGCAGCTGCCCCTCGTTGGTGAGCGCCGTCAGCGCGGGCCAGACGGGCATACTTTCAGCCCAGAACTGCCCGTCGAGGAGGATCGCCAGCGGGCGCTCGGTCGGGTTTTCCTCGCCAGTGGTAAAGACCCATACCCGGCGCGAATTCCCCAGCCGCGGGCTGTGCCACTCAATGCAGTGTGGCGGTAAATGTGGCGTATCGGGATGATTCCAGCCCGGCTGCACCGGCGCATTCGGCATCTCAAGTGCAGAGACCGGATGGCCGCGTCCGCCGCGCCAGCTCTGGCGGTTTAGCGGATCGGCGATCGCTTTCGGCAGCAGTTTGCGCCAGCCCTCGCGCAGGGCCATGCGGTCCGGCGCGTCGGCGGTGAAGACGATCTCGTCGAAATCCTGAGGATTATCGGAGGGGATAAAACAGTAGCTGCCGCGCCACTCGGGGCTGAACTCCCCCTGCCATTGCCAGACGTCGGTGCCGGGAAGGCGGGTTAAGGATTGTGGTCGGGCATTTTGATGGTGGTCGGTCACGCCGGTGATGTAGATCCACACCCGCTGTACCGGCGATGTGCGCTCTGTCCCTGCCGGATCGCGCCACCAGAACGTGACACGATATTGTTCGCCTTCGCGGACCCATTCCGGACCTGTTTTGGACTGCCACCAGGCTTCACTTCCCGTTGTTAGCGCCGTCACCCGTTTAACCTCATGTTTTTCGCGTCTTTTTTGATACACGGTAAAAATTATTGATAATATTATTGATAACTATTTGCATTTGCAATAGCGTAGTGCCCGCGCTGTGGGAAGCGCGCTCATAAAATAACCATGCCACGCATTGTGTGCGCTCGAGGACAGGGCTGCTTACGCAACGTGCCGGTGATAAGTCATGCCGCCTCCTCTCCCGTTAGGGAATGGAGCCAAGGGGACGCGGCAACGAAAAGCAGGACGTACAATGAATAAGAAGATTCACTCCCTGGCCTTGCTGGTCAATCTGGGGATTTACGGCGTAGCCATGCCAGCGATGGCAGAGGACAAAACCACCAGCAGCGCCGCGCACGAAGACACCATGGTGATCACCGCCGCCGAGCAGAACCTGCAGGCGCCGGGCGTTTCCACCATCACTGCCGATGAAATCCGTAAAAATCCTCCCGCTCGCGACGTGGCCGAAATCATTCGTACCATGCCGGGCGTGAACCTCACCGGGAACTCCACCAGCGGCCAGCGCGGCAACAACCGCCAGATCGACATTCGCGGCATGGGCCCGGAAAACACCCTGATTCTGATCGACGGCAAACCGGTCACCAGCCGCAACTCCATCCGTCTGGGCTGGCGCGGCGAGCGTGATACCCGCGGCGACACCGGCTGGGTGCCGCCAGAGATGATCGAGCGCATCGAAGTGATTCGTGGCCCGGCGGCGGCACGCTACGGTAACGGCGCGGCGGGCGGCGTGGTGAACATCATCACCAAGAAATTCGACAACCAGTGGCATGGTTCGTGGAACACCTATCTGAACGCGCCGGAGCATAAAGACGAAGGCTCCACCAAGCGCACCAACTTCAGCCTGAGCGGGCCGCTGGGCGGCGATTTCAGCTTCCGCATGTTCGGTAATCTGGACAAAACCCAGGCCGACGCATGGGACATCAACCAGGGCCATCAGTCTGAGCGTACCGGGATGTATTCCAGCACCCTGCCTGCGGGCCGTGAGGGGGTGGAAAACAAAGACATCAACGGCGTCGTGCGCTGGGACTTTGCCCCGATGCAGTCCCTGGAGTTTGAAGCGGGCTACAGCCGCCAGAACAACCTCTACGCGGGCGATACGCAGAACACCAACAACGACGACAGCTCCAATGGGCTGGTGAAGAAGAACTACGGCAAAGAGACCAACCGTATCTACCGCCAGAACTGGGCGGTAACCTGGAACGGCGGCTGGGATAACGGCGTGACCACCAGCAACTGGGCGCAGTACGAGCACACCCGCAACTCGCGTCTCGGCGAAGGGCTGGCGGGCGGTCTGGAAGGGCTGTTCAACAGCGACAAGTTTACCGATACGGATCTGTCCGACGTCACGCTGCACAGCGAAGTCAGCCTGCCGTTCGACTTCCTCGTCAATCAGAACCTGACGCTGGGCACCGAGTGGAACCAGCAGCGCATGAAGGATTACGCCTCGAATTCCCAGACCCAACAGGGCGGCGCGATCCCGGGCATGAGCGACGACCGTAGCCCGTACTCTCAGGCGGAAATCTTCTCCCTGTTCGCTGAAAACAACATGGAGCTGACCGACAGCACCATGCTGACCCCGGCGCTGCGCTTCGATCATCACACTATCGTCGGCAACAACTGGAGCCCGTCCCTGAACCTGTCGCAAGGTCTGGGTGATGACTTCACGCTGAAAATGGGTATCGCCCGGGCGTACAAAGCACCGAGCCTGTACCAGACCAACCCGAACTATCTGCTCTACAGCAAAGGTCAGGGTTGTTACGCCAGCGGTGACGGCGTCGGCTGTTACATGATGGGTAACGACGACCTGAAAGCCGAAACCAGCATCAACAAAGAGATCGGCCTCGAGTGGAAACGCGACGGCTGGCTGGCGGGCGCGACCTGGTTCCGTAACGACTACCGCGACAAAATCGAAGCAGGCTATGCGCCAATCGGCCAGACCTCTTCCGGCAAAGTCACCACCGATATTTATCAGTGGGAAAACGTGCCGAAAGCCGTGGTAGAAGGGCTGGAAGGGACACTGAACGTGCCGGTGACGGATGCGGTCAACTGGACCAACAACATCACCTACATGCTGCAAAGTAAGAACAAAGAGACCGGCGACCGTCTGTCGATCATCCCGGAGTACACGCTGAACTCAACCCTGAGCTGGCAGGTACAGCAGGATGTTTCTGTGCAGTCGACCTTCACCTGGTACGGCAAGCAGCAGCCGAAGAAATACAACTACAAAGGTCAGCCGGTGACCGGGTCTGAGAAAGACGAAGTCAGCCCGTACAGCATCGTCGGCCTGAGCGCGACCTGGGACGTGACTAAGTACGTCAGCCTGACCGGCGGCGTGGACAACGTCTTCGACAAACGCCAGTGGCGCGCGGGTAATGCCCAGACCACCGGGAACGCCACCACCGGCGCGTACATGTACGGTGCAGGTGCTTACACCTACAACGAACCGGGACGCACCTGGTACATGAGCGTAAACACCCACTTCTGATAGACTGTAAGCCCCCTTCCACCGAAGGGGGCTTTGTTCAATCAGGGGGACCGATGCAAACCACTCACAGCCTGCTGACACTCGGCGGCGTCTCGCTTCACCGCATTGATTTCGATCCCACCACGTTCGACAACGCCGATCTCCTCTGGCTACCCCATCACGCCGCCCTGAGCCATGCCGCCACTAAACGTAAAGCCGACCATCTGGCCGGACGCATCGCCGCCGCGCATGCGCTACAGGATTTGGCGATCGCGACAGTGCCGGGTATTGGCCCTAACGGCGAACCCCTGTGGCCAGAAGGAATAGCAGGCAGTATTTCTCACAGCGACACCCAGGCATTCGCCCTGGCGGTGCGTGGCGATAGCACGCTGGTGGGCATCGACGGCGAGCAGCTTATCGATGAACAGGAAGCCGTGGAGATTCAGGACGGGATCATCTGTGCAGAGGAAAAATCTGTGCTGCTCAGCACGGGATATCCGTTTGCCCTCGCCCTGACGCTGGCTTTCAGCGCCAAAGAGAGCCTGTTTAAAGCCCTTTTCCCGCGCGAGAACGCCTTTATGGGCTTTGACAGCGCCTGCGTAACAGCGATATCAGACAGCACGCTGACCCTCTCTCTTACCCGCCCTCTGGCCGGTTTTTCGCAAAACCACGCTTTTATTCTTCACTGGTGTCAACAAAACAACAGCGTAATAACCCTGCTCTGCGAATAAATCGTCATACCATTAAGCTTCTCTGCGGATTAATCTTAAAAAACCGCTCTGTTTTATTTTCCCGCTCTTTAATGATTTATTTCGTTTATTTTCGTTTATTTTCGTTAATTTTCGTTAATTATCTGTAATCGATTACTTTGAATTATCCATAAAGCACCCACGATTATTAATGTAGACAAAGTCAAAACCATCTATAAAAAACAACAACTGGATAACAACGCGGATGACGAAAGTTTTTATTCTTTAAATTCATACAAATAAAACAACAGATAACACCAGGTCGGACCTCTTTATTTTAGTTTCAGAACTCCCTATGATGCTTTCACGGACAGATAATCCCCGTTGAAAATGCCGCTTGAGTAAGGAACCCGACTATTTAAAACGGAATAATACTGCGGCTAATGAAATGCATAACCCCAAGACAGGAATACCGGAATGAATAAAGTTCTTATGGCACTCACTATTGCTGGCGCAACGCTGATGTTATCCGGCTGTATTATTGCCCCGCCGAGAAATGAACATCATCACCACAATAAAGATCACATGATTACCCGCGACGGCGTTTCCCTGCCGGATTGTGAAACCTTAGCAGACGCCAGCCAGGCCGATAACGGCTCACGCTGCTGGTATCGTTAACAGAGCAGATGATCATGAAAACAAACTATTGGATCTTACTCGCCGTGATTGGCGGCATATTTTCTCAGCCTGTGTTTGCTATCAGCGAAGCCTATCGCGCACAGCTGGAACAATCGGGCTGTACACAGGTTGATGAAGCTAACGGAACGTGCCACGTCGGACATACCCGGCATCACCATCGGGACGATGAGTCTACGGGTAACATAGCGCGTGAAATCGATTCCAACATCGCGGGCAAATACCAGGGTGAAGCCGTTGATTATATGGAAGATGCAGGATGGCACTCCACCAACGGCGAGCGCACCCGCTGGCGTAAAAACGGTTACACCGCCGAGTTTGACATGACGTCGTCCGGCAAGCTGGAAGGCGTGTCGGTCCGCTAATGATAAAGGAGTGATGACAGCAGACAGGGATGTCTCCCCCACGGGTCAAAAACAGCGCGCCGGATGCGCGCGCAAAAAAAATTTTATTTTTCCTGCATCCAGTTCCCCCCCTCCCTCGTATATCAGTACGTGAGCAAATCCTGAGCTCCCTACTACGAGGATGTATGATGAAAAAGTTCATTAAGATCGCATTCGTATCCAGCGCCTTACTCTTCACCGCAGGCTCATTTGCCGCCATGGATTCCGGTTCGGTCATGGTCGGCGGCGCGGCGATGTTCCCGCAAAAAAATATCGTCGAAAATGCCATGAACTCAAAAGATCACACCACCCTGGTCGCCGCCGTTAAGGCTGCCGGTCTGGTGGATACGTTGCAGAGCAAAGGGCCGTTCACCGTCTTCGCCCCGACCGATGCGGCGTTCGCCAAGCTGCCTGCCGGAACGGTCGACAACCTGGTGAAACCGGAGAACAAAGCGACGCTCACCAGCATCCTGACCTATCACGTGGTGGCCGGGAATTACGATATGAAAGCCCTGGAAGCGAAAATTAAACAGGGCGGCGGCCACGCGGAACTCAAAACTGTCAACGGCCAGCCCCTGTGGATCATGAGCAATGGCCCGCACAACATTCAGCTTAAAGACGGCAAAGGCAACGTGGCGAACATCAGCACCTACGACGTCCACCAGAAAAACGGCGTGATTGACGTGATCGACACCGTTCTGATGCCTAAGTAATTGTCTATACTTCGGATGGGAAAATAAGCATCCGGAAAACAGATGGATAATGCGCTGGCAGAACAGCACCTTAGATTAATGCAGGCGGTCGCCACGGGCGATCGCCGCGCATTTGAACAGCTCTACCGACTGACGTCACCGCATCTTTTTGCCGTTGCCCTGCGCATGTTGCGCCAGCACGCCTGGGCGGAAGAGGTGCTGCACGACTGCTTCATCACCGTCTGGAGCAAGGCCGACGCTTATGATCCTGCCCTCAGCTCCCCCATGACCTGGCTGACACATATTGTCCGTAACCGCTGCATTGACTGGCTCCGGGGTGGGCAAGCCCGCGCGGCCAGCCGTGAAGAGGAGTACACCGACTTACTCCAGGTTGCCGACGGCGACGATCGCAATAACTGGCATGATGAAGACCAGGCGGAGCGTTTGCGCCACTGCCTCGGTCATCTCAGCCACGATCAGCGCCAGAGCATTACGCTCGCGTATTATCAGGGAATGTCTCATAGCGATATCGCCGACTGGCTCAAACAGCCGGTTGGCTCGGTCAAAAGCTGGATCCGCCGCGCGATGGAACATCTCCGGGAATGTATAGGCCTATGAACGATAACGAAAAACGCGATGATGCGCTGGCAGCAGAGTACGCCCTCGGTACGCTGCGGGGCAACGCGCGGCTCCGTTTCCAGAAGAGGCTTTTGCATGAACGCGAGTTGGCCGAGCGGGTTGCGCGCTGGGAAACCACGTTCAGTACCCTCGACAGCCATCTGGCCCCGATTTTGCCGCCCGAAAAAGTGTGGAAAAAAATCCTGCTCGACCTCCCGGCGCAAACCCCGGCGCGCCGCACCCGCCCTTATCTCGGCTGGATGGTGGCGGCAGGTTTAGCGGCCATCACGCTGACGACCTGGTATGCCGTGCGTGAACCTGAACTTTCTCCGCTGGTGGTGCTGAACGATGCACAGCAGCAGGGACAATGGCTGGTGAGTGCAGACAGCCAGCGCCAGCAGCTGAGCATCTCCCCGCTGCGCCCTGCCGCGCTGACCACTAATAACAGCCTGCAGCTGTGGCTGATCCCCGCCGGGAAAACGCCGGTGTCGCTGGGCCTGGTCAACAGCCAGGCGCCGACTCAGGTGAGGCTCAACAAACTGACCCTCGCCGCCGACGCCGTGATTGCGATAAGCCTCGAACCGAAAGGTGGATCGCCAACCGGACAACCGACCGGACCGGTGCTGTTCAGCGGCAAGATCTAGCGCGCTATCGGAAAGATTGCAGGCGAAAAGCGGTGGTTTGCGCCGCCGCTTAATAGCCAATCTGCATGCGTTATATCCTGAGGGCATAAGCAAAGCAGAATTTAGACTTTGAGGATTTTCCCGCCCGGCCTAACGTAGCGATGCCAAAAACAATCACAACACATTTCATTTTCAGGGATCGCTATGACGAAAAAACTGCTGCCGTTACTGGTATTGGCCGTGCTGTCCGCCGCCGCCAACGCCACTACTCCGCCGAATACGCTGGTTGTCGCTCAGGGGCTGGATGATATCGTGAGCCTCGATCCCGCCGAAGCCAACGAGCTTTCCAGCATCCAGACCGTGCCGAGCCTGTACCAGCGCCTGGTGCAGCCGGACCGCGATAACCCGGCCAAAATCTCGCCGATTCTGGCAGAAAGCTGGGAAGCCAACGCAGCAGCGAAAACCCTGACGATCAAACTCAAGCCTGACGCCAAATTTGCCTCCGGCAATCCGCTGCGCCCGGAAGATGTGATTTTCTCTTACACCCGCGCCATCACCCTCAACAAATCACCGGCCTTTATTCTCAACGTGCTGGGCTGGGAGCCGGGCAATATCGCCAGCCAGCTGAAAAAAGTGGATGACCACACGCTGGAACTGCGCTGGACCGCTGACGTCAGCCCGGCGGTGGCGCTGAATATTCTCTCCACGCCTATCGCCTCCATCGTCGATGAAAAGCTGGTTGCGGCGAATGTGAAAGACAACGACTTCGGTAACGCCTGGCTAAAAATGCACTCGGCGGGCAGCGGCGCGTACAAAATGCGCGTCTATCAGTCGCATCAGGCGATTGTGCTGGAAGCCAACGACAGCGCCCCTGGCGGCGCGCCGAAGCTTAAAAGCATCATTATTAAAAACGTCCCGGACCCGGCCTCTCGCCGCCTGCTGATCCAGCAGGGTGACGCCGACGTGGCCCGCGATCTGGGCGCGGACCAAATCAGCGCCCTCGAAGGCAAAGCGGGTGTGAAAGTGCTGAGCATTCCGTCGGCCGAACAGAACTACCTGGTGTTTAACGCCGGAAACAGCGCCAACCCACTGCTGAACAACCCGGCGTTCTGGGAAGCATCGCGCTGGCTGGTGGATTACGAGGGCATTACCAAAGATCTGCTGAAGGGCCAGTATTTTGTCCATCAGAGCTTCCTGCCGGTCGGTCTGCCGGGCGCGCTGGAAGAGAATCCGTTTAAATTCGATCCGGCCAAAGCGAAAGAGATCCTCGCCAAAGCGGGCATTAAAGACGCACATTTCACGCTGGACGTGGAGAACAAACCGCCGTTTATCACCATCGCTCAGTCGATGCAGGCAAGCTTCGCCCAGGGCGGTGTGAAGGTCGATCTGCTGCCAGCCGCGGGCAGCCAGGTGTACGCTCGCGTGCGTGCCAAGCAGCATCAGGCGGCGATTCGCCTGTGGATCCCGGACTACTTTGACGCGCACTCTAACGCCAGCGCCTTTGCGTGGAATGACGGTAAATCCAGCACGGTGGCGGGTCTTAACGGCTGGAAAATCCCGGAGCTGAATAAAGCGACGCTGGCCGCCGTGGCCGAGCCAGACCCGGCCAAACGCCTGGATCTGTACACCAAAATGCAGCAGGAGTTACAGCACAACTCGCCTTACGTGTTCGTCGATCAGGGCAAAACCCAGATCGTGGTGCGCGATAACGTGAAGGGTTACCAGCAGGGGCTGAACGCCGATATGGTCTGGTACGATAAAGTGACGAAATAATTCACCCTGACTGCCGGGTGGCGCTGCGCTTACCCGGCCTACATTTACGGTTTTGTAGGCCGGGTAAGGCGTAGCCGCCACCCGGCATTGAAGGCCAGCTCAGGAATAACGCTCTCCCCATGCCACATCTATCCACCCACGTGATGCGTGTTTTACAGGGGCTTCTCACCCTGCTGCTCACCCTGTTCGGGCTCCTGCTCGTCACCTTTGCGCTCTCTGCTTTCTCCCCCGTCGATCGCGTTCTGCAGATCGTCGGCGATCACGCCAGCCAGTCGACCTACGATCAGGTCCGCCACCAGCTCGGGCTGGATCAGCCTGTCGCCGTCCAGTTCTGGCACTACCTGCTGAACCTGTTCCACGGCGATCTCGGTACCGCCAGCGCCACCGGGCAGCCCGTATTGCAGGATCTGCTGCACGCCTTTCCGGCCACGCTGGAACTCGCCACGCTGGCGCTGATCATCGGCTCCGTACTCGGGGTGATCGCAGGCGTACTCTGCGCACGCTTTGCCGGTTCGCCGCTGGATCTGATCATCCGCACCCTCACCCTGCTGGGTAACTCGGTGCCCATTTTCTGGCTCGGACTGTTAATGCTAGCGCTGTTCTACGCCAAGCTGCAGTGGAGCGCCGGGCCGGGGCGGCTGGATGATATCTGGCAATACACCGTTGAACCGCGCACCGGTTTTGCGCTGATCGACACCTGGCTTTCCGGCGACCGGGAGGCGTTTAAAAACGCCGTCAGCCATCTGGTGCTGCCGGTGCTGCTGCTGGCCTACTATTCGCTGGCGAGCATCACCCGCCTGACGCGTTCGGCATGCCTGAGCGAAATGAACAAAGAGTACATCCTGCTCGCCCGCGCCAAGGGTGCCGGAGAGATGACGATCCTGCTGCGTCACGTGCTGCCGAACATTCGCAGCACGCTGCTGACGGTGATCGCCCTGGCCTACACCAGCATGCTCGAAGGGGCGGTGCTGACCGAAACCGTCTTCTCATGGCCGGGCATTGGCCGCTACCTCACCACCGCGCTGTTTGCGGGCGATACCACCGCCATCATGGGCGGTACACTGGTGATTGGCGTCTGTTTTGTGCTGATTAATAATCTGACCGACCTGCTTGTGCGGGCCACCGACCCCAGGGTGCGCTGATGCCTTTTTCTCTTTTCCTGCGCCGACTGCGCCGCTCTCCCGCTGCGTTCTGCGGGCTTATTGCCATCAGCCTGTTGCTGCTGATCGCCCTGTTTGCCCCGTGGCTCGCCCCGCTCGATCCCAACTGGCAGAACGCCGCGGCACGTTTGCAGGCCCCGAACGCCGAACACTGGCTGGGCACCGACAGCTATGGTCGCGACCTACTCTCGCGCCTGATCTACGGCAGCCGCCCCGCCCTTGGGCTGGTGGCTCTGGTCACCGTCATTACGCTGCCCGCCGGGCTTGCGATCGGGATTTTATCCGGGTATTACGGCGGCTGGCTGGAGCGCGTGTTGATGCGTTTTACCGACGTGGTGATGTCGATGCCACGCCTGATCCTCGCCTTTGCCTTTGTCGCCATGCTCGGTCCGGGACTGGTGAACGGCGCGCTGGCCCTGGCGCTCACCACCTGGCCGGCCTATGCGCGTCAGGCCCGGAGTGAAATTCAGCGTCTGCGCCACAGCGATTATCTCGCTGCCGCCGAGATGATGGGCATTCGCGGCGGGCGGCTGTTGCTCGGACATATTCTGCCGCTCTGTCTGCCGTCAGCCATTGTGCGCCTGGCGCTGGATCTGGCGGGGATTATTCTGGCCGCCGCCGGGCTTGGGTTCCTCGGTCTCGGGGCGCGTCCGCCGATGGCCGAATGGGGCGCGATGATCGCCGACGGGATGCAGGTGATTTTCGATCAGTGGTGGATTGCCGCCATTCCCGGCGGGGCGATTCTGTTCGCCAGCCTGGCCTTTAACCTGCTGGGCGACGGCCTGCGCGACATTCTGGAGCCACAGCATGACTAAACCTCGCGTCATCGTCGATGCGCTGAATATCGACTACCCCGCCGCGCGCGTGGTGAACAACCTGAGCTTTACGCTCGGCAACGAACGGCTGGCGCTGGTGGGCGAATCCGGCTCCGGTAAATCCATGTCCGCCCGCGCGCTGATGGGCCTGGTACGCAAGCCCGGCACGGTGAGCGCCCGCCAGCTTAATGTGCTGGGCAACGATCTGCTGACGATGAACAACCGCGGCTGGCAACAGCTTCGCGGCAACGGAATTGCGATGGTGCTTCAGGATCCGCGCTATGCGCTCAATCCGGTCAACAGCGTTTCCGCGCAGCTCGAGGAGTCGCTCACCCTGCATCAGTCCCTTCCTCGTAAGGAGCGCGTTGAGCGTATCCGCGACATCATCCACGCCGTCGGGCTGGAGCAGAGCGTGCTGACGCGCTATCCCGGCGAACTCTCCGGCGGGATGGGCCAGCGGGTGATGATCGCCATTGCACTGATTAACAATCCGCAGGTGCTGATTGCCGATGAGCCCACGTCGGCTCTCGACGCCCGTCTGCGCAACCAAATCCTCGAACTGCTGGTGCAGCAGTGTGAAGAACGCCAGATGGCGATGTTACTGATTAGCCACGATTTGCCCCTGGTGGCGGAGCATTGCGACCGCGTGCTGGTGATGTATCAGGGCGAAAAAGTTGATGAAATGGCCGCGCGCGATCTGCCGCAGGCCACCCATCCCTACACCCGTACGCTCTGGACCTGTCGCCCGAAAGCCAGCACTTACGGGCAGATGTTACCGACGCTGGATCGCAAGGAGTTACAGCATGGCCCTCGTTGAAGTCCGTCAGCTACAGGTGGCATTTGGCGAGAAAACGGCGGTGTCAGCGGCCAGTTTTGCCATCGAAAAAGGGGAAACGTTCAGCCTGATTGGTGAATCCGGCTGCGGGAAATCGACCATTCTGCGCGTGCTGGCCGGGCTGCAGCGTCAGTGGCGCGGCGAGGTATCGCTGCTGGGGGAAAAACTTTCCTCCGGGGAGCGATTCACCGGTGCGCTACGGCGCAACGTGCAGATGGTGTTTCAGGATCCGTGGGCGTCCCTGCATCCGAACCATACCATCTCACGCACGCTGACCGAGCCGCTCAAAATCCACGGCGCAACGCAGGTCACGCAGAAAGTGGCCGATGCGTTGCAGCAGGTGGGATTGTCGGCGGACGCGGGCCAGCGCTATCCGCATCAGCTTTCCGGCGGCCAGCGTCAGCGCGTGGCGATTGCCCGCGCGTTGCTGCTGCGCCCGCAGCTTCTGTTGCTCGACGAGCCGACCTCGGCGCTGGATATGTCGGTGCAGGCGGAGATCCTCAACCTGCTCAACCGCCTGAAACAGCAGCACGGTATGACCTATCTGCTGGTGAGCCACGACGCAGACGTGATTGCGCATATGTCGGATCGCGCGGCGTTTATGGCGCATGGACAGATTCAGCGGGTGTTTGACCGGGAAGCGATGCAACACGGCGAGCACCGGATGGGGTAGGTTTTTTTGCAGCATAGGTATCGCTTTTGTAGGCCGGGTAAGGCGCAGCCGCCACCCGGCGGGCCTTTTCTGGAAAGCGCCTCGCAAAACGAAAAGTAACCTCGTGAAACTCAGGGTTAAGACTTTTATTTGCCATTTCTCAGTCGTAAAGTGCGTCCGTTGCGGCACATCCGCAACCGGGCGTAGGAACCCGTTGGCATAAAGCGATTACTTTTGTCGCGACAGCGCATATCCCGTTACTATCACGGTGGCGCTGGCGGAGCAGCCGAAAAGCTGGCCGTTTTCTTTGTGCACGGTATTCCTACCTCCGTCAGCGCTACCCCCCCTGAGCGTAGGAACTCACAGGGTGGTTAATTCATTTATCGCATAAAGAGGATGCCAAATGGCTACTATCCCTACCCTGTCTTACGCGCAATCTGAAGAAAGCGTTATTCAGCAACTCCTTAACGCCCCACTCCCCCAAAAGGCGGATTTATTCCAGGTGGCCGATCTCTGCGCGACCTTTGTCTGCGTACTGGTCGAGACCGACGACAGCAAAACGCGCGCGGCCCTGTGTGAACGCCTGTTGCAAACGCTCAACCAGTTGCGCGCGCTCTGTGATAAAGACCTTCCGCCGTACCTGATTGAGCAGCTGATAAAAGGCGAAAAAATCAGCTCAAACGTGCCGGATCTGTGGCAGGAAACCGCCACGCTGGTGGACTATGCTCAGGCGCTGGCGCAAGCCGTGCAGGGAGAAACGCTCCCGCCAGTTGTAGCGAAAGAGTTGACGGGACTGCTGCATGATATGGTCTGGTTGCTGGCGGATTTCGTGAAGGAGCCGTATATCACGGCGCACTGAGGCAGCCGAGAGGCCGAAATTCTGCTGAGGATGGCGCAGAATTTCGGCACAAGATCACTTGAGGAGTTTAACCGTCGCCTCGATGTCGATCTCGTCTTCTGTGAAGATCAGCGTCGCCCCCTGGAAGGTGGTGATCGCCAGTTTCTTCATCGAGCGCATTTCGCCCGGTTTGGTCGCGGATTTCGGACGGATATTGCTCAGCAGAGCACCCACTGACAGCACGGCATTTTCTTTATCGATACCGGCATCCGCAGGCACTTCTTCGCTGTACACCAGGAAAGATTTAATCGATGTCAGCTTCAGGCGCTCGCCCGCGATATAGATATACTTGCTTTCCGGCACGACTTTCACCGCATAAGCGGACAAGCCTTTGTTGTTGGTCGTCGGTTCAAAAGTGACCGCCGCATCTTTCTTAATCAGCTCAGGATTAGCAACCTTGATCACATGAAAATAGCGGTTATCGCCGTTCTCATCTTTGATAAATCCAAAGCCTTTATCTTTAAACCACGTTGTGATCGTTCCGTTCATCGCCATTACCGCCTGGTTAATCGTTTATCAACTCAAATTTTGCAGCGCGCAGTGTAAATCACAATCCCTGCGCAGACTATGCCTTTGGGTTAAGTCTGGACGATAAATTTGCCAGATGCGAGGTCATCGCCCGGCGGCGCTAACGCTTGCACGGTCCTGGAAAGAGCCTGACCGTAGGCCGGGTAAGGCGCAGCCGCCACCCGGAATCTCATAGACTCCGCAGCATGTCTATACTCAACACATCCCCGCAACCGGAGCGCGCCATGCCCCTACCTGACTTCCATGTATCCGACCCTTTCACGCTGGGTATTGAACTCGAACTGCAGGTGGTGAATCCGCCGGGGTACGATCTCAGCCAGGACTCTTCGGCGCTGATTGCCGCGGTCAAAAACGAGATCAAAGCCGGTGAGGTGAAGCACGACATCACCGAGAGCATGCTCGAAATCGCCACTGGCGTGTGTCAGGACATCCACCAGGCGGCAGCGCAGTTTTCGGCGATGCAGCAGGCGATCCTGCACGCGGCGGCGGATCAGCATATTCAGATCTGCGGCGGCGGCACGCATCCGTTTCAGAAGTGGCAGCGTCAGGAGGTGTGCGACGACGAGCGCTACAACCGCACGCTGCAGATGTTCGGCTACCTGATTTTGCAGGCGACGGTCTTCGGCCAACACGTGCACGTCGGCTGCCGCAACGGTGATGAGGCGATTTATCTTCTGCACGGCCTGTCGCGCTTTGTCCCGCACTTTATCGCCCTCTCCGCCTCGTCGCCCTACATGCAGGGCAGCGATACCCAGTTTGCCTCCTCGCGGCTCAATATTTTCTCGGCGTTCCCGGATAACGGCAAAATGCCGTGGGTGAGCAACTGGCAGGAGTTCGAAGGGCTGTTTCGCCGCCTGAGCTACACCAGCACCATCGACAGCATCAAAGATCTGCACTGGGATATTCGACCGAGCCCGCATTTTGGCACCGTCGAGGTGCGGGTGATGGATACGCCCCTGACCCTCGCGCATGCGATTAATATCGCCGGGCTGATTCAGGCGACTTCGCACTGGCTGCTGACCGAGCGACCCTACAAACACCAGCCGCAGGATACGCTGCTGTACAACTTCAACCGTTTTCAGGCGTGTCGTTACGGGCTGGACGGTCTGCTGACCGACGTCAACACCGGAGAGCAAAAAACCATTGCCGAGGATCTTGCGTGGCTGCTTGAGCGGGTTGCGCCCTCCGCGGAAAAACTGGGTGCAGAAAGCGCGATTGTGGAAATTGGCCTGATGTTGAAACAGGGCAAAAGCGAGGCGCAGCGCATGCGGGATTTTATCGCCGACGGCGGTTCGCTGACCTCGCTGGTGCAAAAACACTGCGAACTGTGGACTACTCACCCGTAAGTGAGTGCCCCCACTCGCGCAGACGCTGGAACAGCACAAACAGCGCCGGAATAAACACGATGCCAATCACGGTAGCGACCAGCATCCCGCTGAACACCGTGGTCCCGATGATGCGACGGCTCTGCGCCCCCGCACCGGAGGCTAGCATCATCGGCAGGACGCCGATAATAAAGGAGACAGCGGTCATCATCACAGCCCGGAATCGTCGCGAAGCGCCTTCACGGGCGGCATCGATAATCTCCATTCCGTCGATGCGCCGCGCGCGGGCAAACTCGACGATCAGAATGGCGTTTTTGGCCGCCAGCGCGATGAGCAACACCAGTCCGATCTGCACATACACATCGTTGGCGAAGCCCGCCACCCACAGCCAGACCAGCGCGCCGCCGATGGCAAACAGCACCGAGAGCATCACGCTCGCCGGCAGCGTCCAGCTTTCGTACTGCGCCACGAGGAACAGCCACGCCATCACCACCGCCGCCAGCACGATCCACACCGCCTGGTTGCCCGTCTGCTGCTCCTGATAGGACATGCCGCTCCACGCGTAGTCATATCCGGCAGGCAGATTTTCGCTCAGCAGTTCGCCCATCGCCGCCATCGCCGTGCTGCTGCTCACGCCCGGTGCCGCCGATCCGCTGACCGACACGGACGGGAACTGGTTGTACTGCTGCAAAAACGGCGCGCCGACGGTTGGGGTGATGGTCACCAGATTGCTCAGGCGCACGCGCTCCCCGTTGTTGCTGCGCACGTACAGCTCTGAAATCTGCTCCGCGCGCTCACGCCACTGCATCTCGTTTTGCATCACCACGTGGTAAACGCGGTTGTTGATGCTGAAATCCCCGGCGCGCGTGCCGCCAAAGGCGGTTTGCAGGCTGCTGAAGATGCGGCTCACGGGCACGTCCAGCCGTGCCGCGCGCTCGCGATCGACCTCAAGCGTCAGCTGTGGCACGTTGCTGCTCCAGGTAGTAAACACGCGGTTAAGCTGCGGATGCTGGTTGGCTTTCGCCAGCACCTCGCGGGTAACGCGCTCCAGCTCCGCCGGGCTTTGCCCCGCCTGCGCCTGAATGCGCAGATCGAAACCGGAGGCGTTGCCGAGGCCCGGTAGCGTCGGCGGCGCGAAGGTCATGATGGTCGCTTCCGGCAGGGCCAAAAGCTGGCGTTGCAGCACGCCCATCACCTCATCCAGCGGGGGACGCTCGCTCCAGTCTTTCAGCATCACCGAGATAAACCCGCCGTTCGAGGCGCTGGTGCCGTTGAGAATATTAAACCCGGAGACCTGAATCACATCCGCCACCGCCGGATTAGCGGCAATCAGCTCGCGCGCCGTCGTCATTACCGCTTCGGTGCGCTCCAGCGAAGCCGCCTCCGGCAGTTGGACGCTGGCGAAGAAGTAGCCCTGATCTTCCTGCGGCAGGAAGCCTTTCGGCATGGCGGTAAAACTCAGCGCGACCACAGCCGCCGCGCCCGCGGTTGCCAGCAATGCCACCAGCGGACGGCGGTTAAAGACGTCGACCAGCTTTGTATAGCCGTTGCGCGTGGCGTCCAGCCCACGGTTAAATCCGCGGAAGATCGCCGCCGGGCGACCCACGCGTGGGCGCAACAACAGGGCGCACAGCGCGGGAGTGAGCGTCAGCGCCACGAGGCTTGAGAGCGTCACGGCGGTGGAAAGTGTTACTGCAAACTGGCGATACAGCTCGCCGACAATTCCCGGCAGCAGCGCCACCGGCACGAACACCGCCAGCAGCACCAGGGTGGTGGCGATCACCGGCCCGGCAATCTGGCGCAGGGCGTTGGCCGTCGCCTCGGTGCGGCTCTGCCCTTCTGCCATCAGGGTTTCGACGCTTTCGACCACGACGATCGCGTCATCCACTACCATGGTCAGCGCCAGAATAATGGCGAACAGACTCAGGGTATTGGCGGAATAACCCAGCGTGTAGAGCACCGCAAAGGTGCCGATCAACGACACCGGGATCGCCAGCGCCACGATCAGCGTCGCGCGCCAGCTTTGCAGGAACAGAGACACCACCACCACGACGGCGAGCAGCGTCAGGGCCAGCGAGGTGCCGATCTCTTTGATGGTCGCCGCCACGAACTCGGTGGTGTCGAACTTCACTTCCCAGGTCAGGTCCGCCGGGAAACGGGTGGAGAGGCGCTCAAGCTCGCCGCGCACCGCGTCGGCCACGCGCAGGGCGTTGGCGGATGGCGTCGGGTAGATCCCTAAGTAGGCGGAATCGTGACCGTTAAGCTGCGCGCCGGAACTGTAGCTGCGCGAACCCAGCTCAATCGTCGCCACGTCTTTCAGCCGCACCAGTTGCCCCATTTCCCCGGCGCGAATAATGATATCGCCGAAAGCTTCGGCCTCGTTGAGACGACCCAGTCCGTTGATCGTGAGCGTTTGCTGTTGTCCGCTGAAGACCGGCGGCGTGCCGACCTGGCCCGCCGCGCCCTGCACGTTTTGCTCGCGCAGCGCCTGGGCGACATCGTCCGTGGTCACATTCAGGGCGTTCATGCGATCCGGTCGCAGCCAGATGCGCATGCTGTAGTCGCGTGCGCCAAACAGCTGGACCTGCCCGACGCCCGGCAGACGCGCCAGCGCCTCGCGCACCTGGGTGCTCGCATAGTTGCTGACAAACAGCGGCGAGTGAGTGCCTTCGGGTGAGTAAAGACTTACCCCCATCATCAGGTTGGTGGCGCGCTTGCGTACCTGGACGCCATTCTGCTGCGCCTCGGCGGGCAGCTGGGCGACGGCCTGCGCCACGCGGTTTTGCACGTCGATCGCCGCCAGATCCGCGTCGGTGCCGGCGGCAAAGGTGATGTTCAGGCTGTACGCCCCTTCATCGGAGCTGGTGGATTCCATGTAGAGCATGTGGTCCACGCCGTTGAGCTGCGTTTCCAGCGGGGTTGCGATGGCTTCCGCCACGTCACCTGCGCTCGCACCCGGCCAGCTGGCGCTCACATTCACCACCGGGGGGGTGATCTGCGGGTACTGCTCCACCGGGATCAGCTTCAGGGCGATGGCCCCGAGCATAGTGATCACCAGGGCAATGACCATCGCAAAGCGCGGGCGTTTAATAAACAACGTCAGCATGATGGCTCCTTAATTGAGGATCTGGACAGTCGCACCGGGCTGTAAGCGTGGCGCACCGTCGGTGACCACGCGCTCGTTGGCTTTGATGCCGCTTTTTACCGCCAGCATTTGGCCGACCTGACCGCCGAGCGTCAGGGTGCGTTTTTCCGCTTTTCCGTCGTCATTCACTACCCAGGTGAAAAACCCGAAGCCGTTTTGCTGAACCGCCGCGGCCGGGATCACCAGCGCCTCGTGTTCACTCTGCGGACGCAGCCAGAGATTTACATTCCCGCCCGGCAGCAGGCGGTGCTGAGGATTGGCAAACTCGGCGCGCAGCATGACGCTGGCGGTGCGGGGATCGATGCGGTTATCCACCGAGACCAGAGTGCCGTTTTCCCGCTGTTCCCCGTTCTGAATTTGCGGAAGCCAGGCCTGTTTCAGGGAGGTGATATCCGCATGCAGCCCGGCTTTGGCGGCAAACGCCCGCTCTTCGAGAGCGAACGCGATACGGATCGGGTCGAGTTGCACCACTTCCACCAGCGTGCCGCTGGCTGGATTCACCACGCTGCCTTCGTGGAAGTTGCTGTGCCCCATGCGGCCCGTGATGGGGGATGTGATGCGGGTAAACCCGAGTGTGACGTTGCGCGCCTCGAGGCGGGCGTTGGCCTGGGCCAGCGCGGCGCGGGCCACGTCGCGTTGCATCTGGGCGTTGTCCACGTCGTTGCGGCTGATAGCGTTTCCGGTTTTCAGGCTTTGAAAGCGCGTGAGCTGCTGCTGCGCCTGGCGCAGGGTGGCTTCGGCGCTTTTCACTTCGGCCTCGGCCAGACGCACCGCCGCGCGCGCTTCGGCGTCATCGAGTTCGAACAGCAGGTCGCCCTGTTTGACATATTGCCCGTCGCGGAAATGGATTTTGGCGATGGCCCCTTCCGTGCGCGCCCGCAGTTCTACCGTGTGGATCGCCTCAACGCGACCAGGGATCTGGCGCTCGGCGGCGTGGGTGGTCTCTTCAATCACGGCGACACGCACCGGAATAGCGGCAGCCATGGCGGTTTGCAGGGTGCAGGTAAGGAGTGCGACCGCCAGAGCGGTGCGCAGGAAGGTGGATTTCATGGGGGATCCTCGGTGTTTGTGCCCCTCACCCCGGCCCTCTCCCCAGGGGAGAGGGAGGTCAGAGTCCCTTCCCCAAGTGAGAAGGAGGTTAGAGTCCCCTCTCCCTGTGGGAGAGGGTTAGGGTGAGGGCAAAAGTTATGCAGCCTTACGGAACCTGCGAGTCAGTCGCTTCTCAATCTCGACGATGAAGAACATCACGCCAGCCATCGCCAGGGTAATCCCCCAGTAGCGCAGCGGCAGGGCTTCGGTGCCGAACAGCATCTGCATAAACGGCAGGTAGATGATCGCCACCTGCAGCAGGAACAGCACGCCCGTCACCAGCCAGATGCCTTTGTTCGCCAGCAGACCACGGTTCAGGGAGAAGCCGTTGCTGTTGCGGCAGTTAATCATGTAGACCCACTGGGCACACACCAGCATCTGCAGCAGCACGGTGCGGATGAACTCGGCGCTGTGGCCGCGCGGCGCGAGCCAGGCTTCGAGCGCAAAGGCCGCAATCGCAATCATGGTGCCGACGAAGGCCACGCGCCAGACGGCGAAGGCATCCATCACGTGCTGGCCGGTCTGACGCGGCGGACGCTTCATGATGTTGCGCTCGGCGGCTTCAAAGGCCAGGCCGAAGGAGAGCGTGGCGGAGGTCGCCATGTTCATCCACAGAATCAGCACCGGCGTCAGCGGAATAATGTTCCCCGCCAGCAGCGCAATCACAATCAGCAAACCCTGCGCCAGGTTGGTTGGCATGATGAACAGAATCGTTTTCTTCAGGTTGTCGTAGACGCGACGCCCCTCTTTCACCGAACTCGCGATAGTGGCGAAGTTGTCGTCCGTCAGAACCATATCGGCGGCTTCTTTGGTCACTTCCGTGCCTTTGATGCCCATCGCGATCCCGACATCCGCCTGACGCAGCGCGGGTGCGTCGTTCACGCCGTCGCCGGTCATGCCGACGATCTCGCCCTTCTCCTGCAAGGCTTTCACCAGGCGCAGCTTATGCTCCGGGCTGGTACGGGCAAAGATGTCGAACTCGACTGCCGCCTCTGCCAGCTCGGCGTCGTCCATCTTCTCCAGCTGATAGCCGGTGACGGCCTGGGCGCTGTTAGTGATGCCCAGCATCTGACCGATGCTCATTGCGGTCTGCGGGTGATCCCCGGTGATCATCTTCACGCGGATCCCGGCCTGCTGACAGGCGTGGATGGCGTCGATGGCCTCCGGACGCGGTGGGTCCATCATCCCGGCGATACCGAGGAAGATCAGCCCGCTGCTCAGGTCGTCGTGGCTCAGACCCTGCTGATCCGCAGCCGCAGGTTTGAAGGCGGCAGCGACCATGCGCAGGCCCTGACGCGCATAGCGCTCCATCTCGGCTTCCCAGTACGCGCGGTCAAAGGCGGCGGTACCGTGGCGGGTCTCCTGCTGGTCGCACAGGGCGAAAATCACGTCCGGCGCACCGGTGACCAGGATCTGCTCCTCACTGCCAATCTGATAGTGGGTGCTCATGTACTTGTACTGCGAGTCGAACGGGATCTTGTTAACCAGAGTGGTCATGACCGGCGCGAGATTCGCTTTGGCGGCCAGCACTTTCAGCGCCCCTTCCGTCGGCCCGCCGGTGATGCCCCACAGGCCGCGCTCGTCCTGAATAATCTGGCTGTCGTTGCACAGGTCGATGGTGCGCAGGTAGTGCTCCAGCACCGTACCCTGCTGAATGTGCACCGGCTCGTCGCTGCCCTCCAGATAGATGTGGCCCACTGGCTCATAGCTGTTGCCTTCCACGCGGTAGCAGCTGTCGGCGGTGATGATCGCTTTGACCGTCATTTCGTTCATGGTCAGGGTGCCGGTTTTATCCGAGCAGACCACGGTCATCGCCCCCAGGGTTTCAACGGTGGGCAGCTTGCGGATAATCGCTTTTTTGCGCGCCATCGCCTGAACGCCCAGCGACAGGATAATCGAGATAATCGCTGGCAGACCTTCCGGCACGGAGGCCACCGCCAGGCTAATCAGGGAGAGCAGCAGCTCGCCCATCGGAATGTCGCGGAACACCAGGCTGAAGATAAACAGCGCCGCCATCATCGCCAGAATAATGGCGAAGATCGCTTTACCGAGCTTGTCCATCTGCACCAGCAGCGGCGTGCGGTGCTTTTCAATCCCGGCCATCATCTGGTTGATGTGGCCCAGCTCCGTATCCTGACCGGTGGCAATAACCACGCCCACGCCACTACCGGCGCTCACGGTGGTCCCTGAGAACACCAGGTTGGTGCGATCGCCCAGCGATAAGTCGCCGGATAACGGATTGGTGTGTTTATCCACGACGGTGGATTCACCGGTCAGAATCGCCTCTTCGACGCGTAAATTATGTGCCTCAATCAGACGCATATCCGCCGGAATACGATCCCCGGCGCGCAGGACAATAATATCGCCCGGTACAATATCCGTCGTTGGAATCGTCTCATGGGCACCGTTACGAATGACGCGCGCATCGCTTGAGAGCATATTGCGAATACTCTGCAGTGATTTTTCCGCATTACTTTCCTGAACGTGACCAATTAAGGCATTGATAACGGCCACGCCGAGAATGACCAGCGTATCGACCCAGTGGCCCATCACGGCGGTTAATACCGCGGCGGCGAGCAGAACATAAATCAGCACATCGTTAAAATGGGCGAGAAAACGTAACCAGGCCGGTTTGCCTTTTTTCTCAGGAAGGGCGTTGGGGCCATACTGCTGCAAACGGGCCTGCGCTTCGGCACGGTCCAGCCCGTTAGCCTGGCTCTTTTTTTGCGCCAGTACCTGCTCGACGGTCTGCTGGTATGGCCGGTTCTGGGAGTGAGTCATTTTGGTCATGGAGGCATTTCCTTCAATTTCCGGTGGACGGAAGCCTGAATTCCTTTCTGGCTTTAATAAATTCGTTTTTGCTGGTGTTAATTCTTGCGGTGGAAATATTTCTACCGCAATATAATTAGCGCCGGGTGATTCAAAACAGATATTCAATATTTCGATGAGATGATTTTTACAAAATATTTCTAAACGCAATCTAAACGAGGAGAGAGCATGTTTGGGATTTATCGCGGGCGCCGCCTGGCTTTGTACATAGTTGTTGCCATTGTTATTGCGACGTTAATTGGATATAGCACTTATACATTTGTAAAATTACTTGCCTGATGATGACAGTTATTTACATAACCAGAGAATAATTGAATTCATTCATTGCAGGTTTAATTAAACACGGAATATTCCCGGAATATTTATTGTTTTGTTCTCCGGGAAGTCTATTTCGGGATGATATTGCTTTACGTTGCAGGATGCCGGACAATAACTTTTTTAACTGACAATTAACATTGATATGAAACACCCACTGGAATCGCTGTTGACGGCAGGAGGCATTTTGCTGATGGCGCTGCTCTCCTGCCTGCTGCTGCCCGCGCCGTCGTTTGGACTGGCGCTGGCGCAAAAACTGGTCGCGCTGTTTCACCTCATGGATCTGAACCAGCTCTACACTCTGGTGTTCTGCCTGTGGTTTATCCTGCTCGGCGCTATTGAATTTTTCGTCCTGCGTTTCATCTGGCGCCGCTGGTTCTCACTTGCTGCGTAAGCCCGTGAAATCGCGCATCCCGTGAATGAGCGCTTCGCACCAGGCCGCGTAATCGTGGCCGCTCGACCACGGGTGGAAGCTCACGCGGTAACCTTTCTCGCGTAACACCTGCTCGAACGTTTCGGTGTTGCGATAGATCCCGCCCCCCGGCCCGGAGGTTTCGAACCGACCGGCCTGTAGCCAGAAGTGAATCGGATACGACGGCGAGTGCTGATACTGACGCGTGAGCCAGCCCGGCGCCTCCTCTTTCGGTGCCCACCAGTAGGATCCCGACAAACTCAGCACGTTGCCGAACAGGTGCGGATAGCGCAGCGCCACCCACGACGACGCAATCCCGCCGTAGCTCGACCCCGCCAGCACCGTCTTTTTCCGCTGCAGCGCTATCCCCTGCCCGCGCAGCCACGGCAATAATTCCTGCCCCATAAAATCGGCGTAATCCGGGTTCGGCGGCAGCTCTTTGCCGCGACGGGGGTGATCGAGGCTGTCGATAAACACCACGTTGATCGGCGGAAGATGGTGACGGGCAATCAGTCCGTCGAGCACGTTGGCAAAATGGTACTCATCCTGATAAATCTGCCCGTCAAACAGGATCAGCGTCCAGCGCGCGGGCTGTGCGCCGCGCGGTTTGTAAATCATCACTTCCCGGGAGTTACCGAGGATCTTGCTGGCAAAGGGCTGACGCGTGAGCGAACCGTGGGTCAGCGGCTGCGCAGCGGCCTGGGCCATGCAATAGCGCGCCGGGCTGAGATCGAGCAGCGAATAGCGGTTCCAGCGATCGGCCTGTTGATTGCCGTAGGTTTGCGGATTGAGCGGATCGGCCTGGGCGCTCACCAGAATGGCGCGGCGCTGATCGCGCGAGCTGCCTTCCACGCGCGGCACGTCCGGGGCCAGTTTGTACTGCATGAGCGTGTCCGCAGGCACCACGTAGCTGCGGAACCAGACGTCGGTTTTGCCGAGGCGAAACAGCGGATCGTGATCGCCCGCGGGCGAGCCGAGAAGAAAGACGTTATCCCGCGCGCCGCGCCACAAAAAAGTGACGCGCTTGTGGCCAGCATCGACCGGCTCCACCATCGGCGTTCCCTGCCGAATTTGCGTCTGCCAGAACGCATCAGTACTCCCACCGGCAGCAATCGTCTGAGCCAGTTTTTGCAGCGTCGGGCTTTCGGGCTCGAGCATCTGCGTGCGTGCGAGCGGCGAGGTCTCTTTCATCCGCCACGTAAAGCGCCACGGTTTGCCCTCTTCCCCGTGCAACACCAGCGAGGTGCTTTGCTGCACCGGGAGCGCAAACAGCAGTGAGTGCTCGCCATCGCTGGGGCCCTTATCAATCAGCGTGCGAATCCGGCGGTTTTGTCCGTCCAGCAGCTTCGCATCCGTTACGCCGCTGAGCGTCGCAGAGACGTAGTTTTCATCGAGCGCAGGCAGGACAAAACAGACCTCGCCGCTGGCATCAAATTTCCCGTTCTGTTCACCCTGAATGGAAGGATGCTCGCACGTTGCCGCCAGCGCTGGCAGCGTACTTATCCCTAACAGCAACCCACTCCACGCCCTTTTCATGCCGACTCGTTCCCTTGCGAAATTTGTTAACAACGCTAATGCAAATGGTAATAATTTGCAATATCATCTACGCCGTTATTAGGGTGTTTTTATGGCGATAGCAATTAAGGGATTTTAATAAAAATGTTTAAAAAGAATAAGATAATGCAACTCTGGCTGCTGAGCCTTGCTACCGTCAGCGTGGCGGCTCAGGCAGAAACAAAAGAAGAAACCGTGGTGGTGACGGCGAGTGCCAGTCAGGAACCGACCGCACCGGTGAAGGGGATCGTGGCGACGAAAACCCTTTCCGCGACCAAAACCAGCGCCGAGCTCGTGAAAACGCCGCAGTCGGTTTCGGTGATCACCCGCGATCAGATGGAGCAGCTCGATGTCACGTCCGTGTCACAGGCGCTACGCTACTCCGCCGGGGTGTTTACGGAATACCGCGGGTCGTCGAACCGTAACGATGAAGTGTTCGTCCGCGGCTTTAGCTACGTGCCGAAATTCCTCGACGGGCTGAGCTTCGGCGCGACCGCCTCCTCGCAAACCGGCACGGTCGATCCCTGGCTGCTGGAGCGCGTCGAACTGGTGCGCGGCCCGGCCTCGGTGCTGTTTGGTCAGGTGAATCCTGGCGGATTGATCAGCATGACCAGCAAGCGCCCGACCAGCGAGCCGATTCACAACGTGCAGTTCCGCACCGGGAATCACGATTTGGCCGAAGGGGCATTTGATTTCGGCGGGCCGCTGAGCGACGACGGCCGCGTGCTGTACCGCGTGAACGGGATTGCACGCACCCAGCACAACCAGGTGGAAGATTACAAAGAGACGCGGATGGCGATTGCCCCGGCGATCACCTGGTATCCGAACGATCAGACGCGCTTCACCCTGCTGACCAGCTACCAGAAAGATCCTGACGCGGGCTATCGCAACTTCCTGCCCGCCTACGGCACCGTGACCAGCGCCAACGGGCGTTACATCCCGCGCGACTTTAACGTCAGCGACCCGAATTACAACCAGTCCTGGCGCGAACAGACCATGATCGGCTACGAGCTGGAGCATCAGCTTGCCGATAACCTCACCTTCCGCCAGAACGCCCGTTACGCCTCTATTAAACAGAAATATCGTTATCTGGTGTACGCCAACAGCGCCGCTGACAGCACGGTGCTGACCCGTCGCGCCCAGCACGAAGAGCGCACCACCAACGAGTTTGGCATTGATAACCAGCTGGAATCCCTGTTTGCGACCGGCGAGGTGAACCACACGCTGCTCGGCGGACTGGATTACAAGACCAGCAAAGACAAACAGCTGCTGGAGCGCGGGATGGGGACGCAGTATGACCTCGACTGGACGAAGCCGGTGTATGGCATCAACGTCGATGAGAGTACCTTCAGTAAAGCGACGGACGAGCAGCAAAACCTTGACCAGATGGGCGTCTATTTACAGGATCAGCTGAGCTGGAATAACTGGGAGTGGCTGGTGTCCGGGCGTTACGACTGGGCCGAAGTGCGTACCACTGATTTCACCGGCGGCGCGCCAACGCAGCAGAACGATAATAAGTTCACCTGGCGTACCGGCCTGCTGTACGCGTTCGATTTTGGTCTGTCGCCGTACGTCAGCTACAGCACCTCTTTCGAGCCGAGCCTGCAAACCAACCGCGCGCCGGGCGTGGCACCGTTTAAACCGACCACCGGGAAACAGACCGAAATCGGCCTGAAGTATCAGCCGGTGGATTCGACGCTGATGACCCTGGCGCTGTACGATCTGACCCAGAGCAACGTGGCGACCTACAACAGCGCCCAGGGCTGGTTCGAAAACGCGGGCGAAGTGCGCTCCAAAGGGGTGGAGGCGGAGATTCATTCGACGCTGATGGAGAGCATCAACCTGATTGGTTCTTATACCTACACCGACGCGGAAACCCAGAGCACCACGGTGGCGGGCACCGAAGGTAAGACCCCGGCGCGCATTCCGGCGCACATGGCGTCGGCCTTCGCCAGCTATACGGTACCGGGCGGCGCGCTGAAAAGCCTGACCGCTGGCGTGGGGATGCGCTACATCGGCACCAGCTATGGCGATGCGAAAAATACCTTTAAGGTGGCGTCGGTGGATCTGTATGACGCGATGATGAGCTATGAGCTGGGCGAACTGAGCAGCAGCCTGAAAGGGGCGAGCGTGCAGTTCAACGTCAATAACGTGGCAGATACCAAGTATGTGGCGTCCTGCGCCAGCGATACGGCGTGCTTCTACGGGATTGGTCGTACGGTGACGGCGACGGTGAATTATCGCTGGTAGTGAGTGATTGCCGGGTGGCGGCTTCGCCTTACCCGGCCTACGATGCAGGCAGTTGTAGGCCCGGTAAGCGCAGCGCCACCGGGCATGAGGCCGCACCCCGGCCGCAAAAATCAATGCGTCCGACTATGATTCTCTTTGCGGTACGCACCCGGCGGCTGATTGAACGTGCGGGTAAAAATCCGCGTAAAGGTCTGCTGGGAATCAAACCCGTAGCGCAGACAAATGTCATACACCCGCTCGTCCGACTCACGCAGATCCTTCGCCGCCAGCAGCAGTTTGCGCTCGCGAATATACCGTCCCAGACTTTCTCCTTTGTACTGCATAAACAACCGCTGCAGATGCCATTTGGAATACCCCGCGTGGCGAGCGATCTCCTCGATGCGCAGCGGCTGATGAAGATTGTCGTCGATCCACTCGACGATGGTGTCGATGACCTGAGCGGAAATAGTCATGCTGCTCTCCCCCTCTGATACCTGTCGGTTAAACATTATTTCCACCACTCACGAAATTGCTGCGTCGCATCATTCACCCGGACCGGCTCGCCCAGCTCCGGCGTCAGCAGACGGTAATTTTTATCGGCACTCGCGCGCGTCAGCTGTATCACCGGGTCGTTCCAGCTGTGTTTCGCCAGCACAAAACGTCCGTAATGACCCGGCACCACCGCTTTCGCATTGATATCCGCGGCGGCCTGAGCGGTCTCTTCCGGCAACATATGAATGTATTTCCAGTCCTGGTCGTACTGACCGTTCTCCATGATCGCCAGATCCACCTCGCCGAACTGCTCGCCAATCGCTTTGAAGTGCGGACCATAGCCGGAATCACCGCTGTAGTAGACCTTCTGCTCCGGCGTGACGAACATAAAACTGCCCCACAGGGTCTGATTACGTTTCAGGCCCCGGCCCGAGAAATGACGCGCGGGTAACACATGCACGGTCAGGCCATCGCTGATGCGTACCGACTGATTCCAGTCGCGTTCGTCGATGATCTCCGGGTTCATGCCCCAGTAGCGCAGGTGCGATCCGACACCGAGCGGCGTCACCACGCGTTTCACTTTCGGCATCAGCGCTTTGATGGTGGCGTAATCGAGGTGATCGTAGTGATCGTGCGAAATGATCAGCAGGTCGATCTCCGGCATCGTTTCCGCGCGCCACGGGTATTCCCCGGCAAAGGCTTTGTTGAGGAATGAAAACGGTGCGGCGAAGTTGCTAAAGACCGGATCGATCAGAATGCGTTTTCCCGCCAGCTGCAAATACCAGGACGAGTGCCCGAGCCAGACCAGCGTGTCCTGCTCCAGCGGAATCGCCGCCAGATCGGTTTTCACCAGCGGCAGGGGCTGAGCGGGACGGGCGTTTTCCGTTTTACTGACCAGAAACTCCCACATCGCCACCAGCATATTTTTGTCGCCGTTATAGCCCGGCGTCGGCAGCGTATTGTGGAACTGACCGTCGCGATAATGAGGAGAGGCCTCCACTTCACTGAGCTGCGCGCCCTGCGGCGGCTGGCCAAAACCGGCGTTTAAAACAAAGGGCAAACTGGCAGCTGTTGCGATAATCATGACAAACACCACGCTAAGAAAAAGAGGCTTCTTCATATCCTGACCCGAATACGCGCCCCCTTCCGATGGTTTGCGCGGGTTGAACTTGATTATGAGTGAGTAAGCACTCATTATAGATATGATGATAAAGTCGTCAAGACGTTTTCGATCTTTGACATTCCGCGTTGCAGCGTGGCAAAGAGCATGTTTCAATCAGGGTTTTACACATTGACAGGAGGGGAATTTTAGTGGCACGTCCGAAGAGTGAAGATAAAAGACAGGCGTTACTGGAAGCAGCAACCGCTGCATTTGCGCAGTCAGGGATTGCGGCATCGACGGCGTTGATCGCCCGTAACGCGGGCGTCGCGGAAGGGACCCTGTTTCGTTATTTTGCCACCAAAGACGACCTGCTGAACGCCCTCTATCTGCACCTGAAACAGGATCTTTGCCAGACCATGCTGGCGAACCTGGACCGCGCCATTAGCACCCCGAAAGAACATACCCGCAATATCTGGAACAGCTACGTGGACTGGGGCATTCGCAACCCCGTTGCCCACGGCGCGATCCGCCAGCTCGGCGTGAGCGAGAAGATCAACGCCGAAACCGAACAGGCGGTACATGAGATGTTCCCGGAACTGCACGAGCTGTGCCGCCGATCCGTGCGTCAGGTGTTTATGTCCGATGAGTTTCGCACCTTCGGCGATGCGATTTTCTTATCGCTGGCCGAAACGACGATGGAATTCGCCACCCGCGATCCGTCCCGCGCCGCGGATTTTAAATCTCTCGGCTTTGAATCCATGTGGCGCGCGCTCGCCATTGAGGACGTGAATGGACAGTAAATCATTGCAGGAGCACGCAAAAAGCGTCGCGCTGGAGTTGCCTTTCACCGAGCACTGCTGGCCGTTTGGCCCGGAGTACGACGTGTTTAAGGTCAACGGCAAGATGTTCATGATTATGGCGGTCGCCCACGGGCGGGCGCACGTCAGCCTGAAATCCGATCCGGAAAAATCGCTGCTCAACCAGCAGATCTATCGCGGCATCGAACCGGGCTATCACCTGAATAAGAAGCACTGGATTTCCCTCTACGCCGCCGACGATATCACGCCAGAACTGGTGGCGGATCTGGTGCTCGACTCGTGGAATCTGGTGGTGGACAAGCTGCCGAAAAAAAATCAGAAGCGTATCCGCCCGGTCTGATTGTTCGTCTCAGACGAACGGTTTAAGCGCATTAATGGCACTTATCTTTTCCCATTCTCCCTTGTAATCTGCTTCCCTTTCTCGCCTGTGAACGGCGATTTTATTCACCAGGAGTCGTTATGGATATTATTGAAGTTGCCCTGAAGCGTCACTCGACCAAGGCATTCGATCCCGCTAAAAAACTGACCGCAGAGCAGGCCGAAAAAATCAAAACCCTGCTGCAGTTCAGCCCGTCCAGCACCAACTCACAGCCATGGCATTTCATCGTGGCCAGCACCGAAGAGGGCAAAGCGCGCGTGGCGAAATCCGCGTCAGGCACTTATGTCTTTAACGAACGCAAAATGCTGGATGCCTCCCACGTGGTGGTGTTCTGCGCGAAAACGGCGATGGACGATGCGTGGCTGGAGCGCGTGGTGGATCAGGAAGAAGCCGATGGCCGTTTTGCGACGCCAGAAGCGAAAGCCGCGAACCACAAGGGCCGCTGCTACTTTGCCGACATGCACCGCGTCGATCTGAAAGATGACGATCAGTGGATGGCGAAACAGGTTTACCTGAACGTCGGTAACTTCCTGCTCGGCGTGGGTGCGCTGGGTCTGGATGCGGTGCCGATCGAAGGCTTTGACGCCGCGATCCTCGACGAAGAGTTCGGCCTGAAAGCACAGGGCTTCACCAGCCTGGTGGTGGTGCCGGTGGGACACCACAGCGTGGAAGACTTCAACGCGTCCCTGCCAAAATCCCGTCTGCCGTTGAGCACGATTATTACTGAGTGCTAATCGACGCTGGCACGCTGGGTTCCAGCGTGCCAAATCCTCTCCGCATACCGCCCTATCACTGCCAGTGACGCCGCCAGGATCAGGAAGAAGATCACCTTATTCATGCCGTCCCAGAAGTATTCGAAATAGCGGGTATAGAGGTTGATGGCGAGGAACGTCAGGCCAAAACCGCGCAGCATGCCGTCGTCGGTTTTGAGGCTGATGTAGATGCAGACAATGGCGGCGACCGCGAAAAGCAACGCCCACGGCAGCAGCGCGGCGCGGGTGACGCCGTACCAGTTGTCGATATCGTAATTGCCAAAAATCGACATGATCCACAGGGCGACAAACAGGTAGGTCAGCCCCATCGCTTTACTGGTGGTGTACAGGTTGCGTTTGATGAGCATGGTGCGAAGCCACCAGCACAGCGCCAGCAGCGCCCCGCCGAAGAAGATAAAGCGCACCGGGTAGTTCATTCCCAGCCAGTAAGCACCCCAGCCAGACATATACCCGGTTTCAGCGCCAAACCAGTTGCCGAGCGACAGCAGGAAAAAGAGCCATACCAGCCCCGAACGCCCAAAGAACCCCACCAGCCCGTAAACGGCGCAGCCCGCAAGGAACAGCGGCGCGATGTGTCCGCTGCCGTTATCCAGCCGCTCGCCCAGTTGCCACAGGGCGATGGCGGTGAAGAGCACGCCCAGAAACAGGATCGCTTCGGTGCTGTAATGCCACTGGGTTTCCCGCCGCTGACGGCTGAATCCCCAGAGATAAAAGACCACAGCCAGCACGGCAGGCAGGCCGATACGGGCAACGGATGAGAAAGAGAAAAAGGCGATGATGCGTTCCATCAGCTCGCTGTCAGCAAACAGGCTGCCGAAGGCGATAATCACGCAGGCCAGCGCGGTCCAGAAGGCGTAACGGCTGAGCCGCTGCCAGTCCATCGCCACGCGTTTTAAGCTGCCCGCCAGCCGCTGATGCTCGTCGGCACTGAGCGCGCCTTCCTGCTCCCATTCGGCGAGCGCGCGTTTGAGCAGACGCTCCTGTTTGCGAGTCACGTTCATGTTCTGTCCCTGAATGAGTGAAATTTAACTGAGTATAACAGCCTGTTGCGCCAGCCAGCTGAGCGCATGTTCGCCGGCGTCGTCCACCGGGAGATAGACCAGCAGCCGCGAGCCATTGCGTGGGGCGGAGTACCAGTACATCTGCTGGAGCTGGAAATCCCCAAGATCGGGATGACTAAACAGTTTCAGCTGATTTTCCACGCCGCGCACGTCATAGCGCTGATGCCACAGGGCCTCGAACTCTTCGGAGACGGCAAAGAAGCGCGCCAGCTGCGCTTCCCACTGTGGGTCGCCGCGATGCTCAGCCATTGCTGCGCGGAAATAGGAGACAAAAATCGGCAGCACGTCGTCGCGTTTGCCGAGCCGACTGCGCCACGCCGGATGGGTCAGGAAGAGGTAGATGCAGTTACGATCTTCGGGCGGGATCGCATTAAAATCCACGCCCATCAGATGGCCGAAACTGTCGTTCCACGCCACGATATCGAAGTTAGGTTTCTGGATGCTGGCCGGTTTCGGCATCAGCGTATCCAGCAGACGCCGCGTCCCCTCGCTGATCCCCTCGCACGCCACCTGCTGCGGCGCTTCGCCCGGCGGCAGCCCCGCCAGCACAAACAGGTGCCGGGTTTCCGTCGCGGTGCACTGCAGGGCTTTCGCCACGGCGACCATCACCGCGCTGGAAGGGTTCACGTCCCTGCCCTGCTCAAGCCAGGTGTACCAGGTCACGCCGACATCCGCCAGCATCGCCACCTCTTCGCGGCGCAATCCCGGCGTGCGACGGCGACCGCTGCGCGGCAGGCCCAGGCGCTGCGGGTCGAGGCTTTCGCGGCGCGCGCGTAAAAAGGCTCCGAGCTGCTTGCGGTTATCGTCCTGTAAGGAGGAAGTGGGTTCAGTCATCAGCGTCATACGGCCCCCTGCGTGGTAGTGCCAGTACCAGTATAAGCAAGAACTGGTACCCGTTTTTGATATCAGTGATGCTACGTCCATCTGCTGAATGACGCAATGGAGTCACCATGAATACGTCTGTTGTTTCACCGGGTCGCGCAGGCCTGATATTGCTGCTCACGGGCCAGATGCTGCCGCTGATTGATACCTCAATCACCAACGTGGCGCTGGATTCGATCACCCATTCGCTGCACGCCACCGCCACCGAGCTGGAGCTGATTGTCGCCCTGTACGGCGTGGCCTTTGCCGTCTGTCTCGCCCTGGGGAGTAAGCTCGGCGATAACCTCGGTCGCCGTCGCCTGTTTATGTGGGGCGTGGCCGCCTTTGGTATCGCGTCGCTGCTGTGCGGCATGGCGGGAAGCGTGGAGCAGCTGCTCGGCGCTCGCGTGTTGCAGGGTGCGGGCGCGGCGCTGATCGTCCCGCAGATCCTCGCCACGCTGCACGTCACCCTGAAAGGGACGGCGCACGCCAAAGCCATCAGCCTGTTTGGCGGGATCGGCGGGATTGCCTTTATCGTCGGCCAGATGGGCGGCGGCTGGCTGGTATCGGCGGACATCGCCGGGCTGGGCTGGCGAAACGCGTTCTTTATTAACGTCCCGATTTGCCTGCTGGTGCTGGCCCTGAGCCGCCGCTACGTGCCGGAAACCCGCCGTGAAACCCCGTCGCGCATTGACTGGCAAGGCACCACGCTGCTGGCGGTGATCCTCTGCTGCCTGCTGTTCCCGATGGCGCTCGGGCCGGAGCTGCACTGGCCGTTGATGTTGCAAGTGGCACTGGTGGCGGTGATCCCGCTGATGCTGGGGATGCGCGCCAGCGCAATGCGGAAGCAGCAGCGAGGGGAGCATCCTCTGCTGCCGCCGCGTTTGCTGAAACTCACCAGCATTCGCTTCGGGATGGTGATCGCCCTGCTGTTCTTCAGCGCCTGGTCGGGCTTTATGTTCTGCATGGCGCTGACCATGCAGGCCGGGCTGGGGATGGCGCCGTGGCAGTCGGGGAATAGTTTTATCGCTCTCGGCGTGGCTTATTTTGTCTCCGCCTGGTATGCGCCGAAACTCATCGCTCGCTACAGCATGGGGCGCATTCTGATGACCGGCCTGACGGTGCAGATCGCCGGTCTGCTGCTGTTGATCGCCACCTTCTGGCGCTTCGGCCAGGCGAATACGGCGCTGACGCTCGCCCCGGCGACCATTCTTATTGGTTACGGCCAGGCACTGATCGTCAACAGTTTTTACCGGATCGGGATGCGCGATATCAGCAGCTGCGATGCGGGTGCCGGCAGCGCCATTCTGAGCACGCTGCAACAGGCCACGCTCGGACTTGGCCCGGCGATACTGGGCACGCTGTTCCTGACCTTTGCGCGGCACAACGGCGGACATTATCCGCAGGCGATGATCGGTTTTCTGAGCATTGAAGTGGTGATGATGCTGATGCTCGGCGGGATTGCCCTGTGGCTGCGCCACCGTCTGGAGGCAGGTCCGCTGCCTGCCGCGTCCTGAAAACGCCTGCATAGCGTCGCGGGTTGCATAATAAACACGCAGCCTGCATGATAAAAGGAGGATATTCAGGAGACGTTATGCAGGAATTAATTGCTCAGGTTGAAGAGCTTGGAATCGAAATTAATCACACCACCTCGCTGGTGTTAATCTTTGGCATCATTTTACTCACCGCCGTTATTGTCCATCTGATATTGCACAAAGTGGTGCTGCGTCTGTTTGAAAAACGGGCGCAGGCCAGTTCCCATTTGTGGCTGCAAATCATTACCCAGAATAAATTATTTCACCGTCTGGCCTTTACCCTGCAGGGGATTATCGTCAACGTTCAGGCGGCGCTGTGGCTACAAAAAGGCAGCGAAGCGGCTGAAATATTAACCACCTGTGCCCGACTGTGGGTGATGGTGTATGCCCTTCTCTCCTTCTTCTCGTTATTAGATGTGATCTTTAATCTGTCGCAAAAGCTGGCAACCGCCTCTCAGCTTCCGCTTAAGGGAATATTCCAGGGCGTGAAGTTAGTGAGTGCGATTCTGGTTGGGATCCTGATGATCTCGTTGCTGATTGGGCAGTCACCGGCGATTCTGATCAGCGGCCTGGGCGCGATGGCCGCCGTGTTAATGTTGGTGTTTAAAGACCCCATTCTTGGACTGGTCGCCGGGATCCAGCTCTCGGCGAACGATATGCTCAAGCTCGGCGACTGGCTGGAGATGCCGAAATACGGCGCGGATGGCGCGGTGACGGACATCGGCTTAACCACCGTCAAAGTGCGTAACTGGGACAATACCATCAGCACCATTCCCACCTGGGCGCTGGTGTCGGATTCGTTTAAAAACTGGAGCGGGATGTCGGCGTCCGGCGGGCGGCGAATTAAGCGCAGCCTGAGCATTGACACCACCAGCATTCATTTCCTCGATGAGAACGAGCAGCAGCGCTTAATTCAGGCCAAACTGCTCAAGCCTTATATGGCGGCGCGTCACGAAGAGATTCATCTCTGGAATCAGGAAAATGGTGAAGGGGAATCGGTATTAAATCTGCGCAAAATGACCAATATTGGAACGTTTCGCGCGTACCTGAACGAATATCTGCGTAATCATCCGCGCATTCGTAAAGATATGACCCTGATGGTGCGTCAGCTGGCACCGGACGCGAACGGTCTGCCCATTGAGATATATGCGTTTACCAACACCGTTGTCTGGGCAGAATATGAAACCATTCAGGCGGATATTTTCGACCATATTTATGCGGTGGTCGAGGAATTTGGTCTGCGTATTCACCAGTCGCCCACCGGGAACGATATTCGCTCCCTGGCGGACGCGTTCGCGAAATAATCCTCAGGTACTGGCGCGCGCCACGTAGCGCCAGTCCATCATCACCCTCTCCGTCGGCGCATCCGGGTTATCGATCTTATTCAGCAGCAGATTGACCGCTTTGCGCCCGATATCCCGCGACGGCTGCTCGATGGTGCTGAGCGGTGGGGAGACCATTTCCGAGAGTTCTGTACCGTCGAAACCCACCACCGCGATATCCTGCGGCACCCGCAGCCCGGCCTGCTCGATGGCGCGCAGTGCGCCCGCCGCCAGGGTGTCCGACACCGCAAACACCGCGTCCGGCGGGTTATCCGCCAGCAGTTTTTTCATCGCCGCCATGCCCGCGCCGGAGCTGAGATCGCTCGCGTACTCCACCACCTGATACTCCAGATCGCGCAGATGTAGCACGCTTTTATACCCGCGCTCGCGCAGGCGAGCATATTTGTAGCTGAGATCGTGGTTGATGAGCGCGATGCGCTGACGACCGCCGTCTGCCAGCTGGCTGACCACGTGCTGCGAGGCGTCCACATCGTTAATGCCCACGCAGGAGACCGTCCCGGAATCGGCGTATTCCGCGCACTGCACCCAGGGCGCGCTGCCGATCAGAGCCGAGAGTTCCGGCAGTTTCGAGAAGGCGTCCATGGTGATGATCCCGTCGACGATTTTGCCCGACAGCAGGCTCAGGCCGGAGCGAGAACGTTCCAGATCCGAGCCGGAGTTACAGAGAAGGATGCGATAGCCGTTTTTCTCGGCCTCCTCTTCGATGCCCTTCACCACTTCGCCGCAGAACGGGTTAGCAATGTTAGAGACCATCACGAGGATCATGTAGCTGCGCGCGGTGCGGAGCTGGCGCGCCAGCAGATTGGGCTGGTAATTACTCTCTTTAATCGCCTGCAAGACGCGCTCGCGGTTCTTCGCTTTTACCGAGTCGCTGTTATTAAGCACGCGCGACACGGTCGCCACCGAAACCCCGGCGAGCTGAGCGATTTTCTGAATTGACATAACGACGACACATCCTGCAGTTAGCGTTTTTATCAGGCTAACATAAATTTGCTGCCCGGCGAACCGGGCAACAGGTCAAGCCTCAACGCGTACCCAGCGCTGCTGTTGATGGCTTTTGACAATCGCATCAATGATATACATCACGTTCGCCCCGTCGTGGAAGGTGGCAAATAAGGGCTTCTCGGGCATGGCGTTTGCCTGCACGGCGCGATAAAACTGCGCCATCATGTTCTTAAAAGCGTCGGGCCAGCCTTCGATATGCCCGCCGGGGAAGTGGGCGCTGTCGGCGGCATCTTTGTTCATCAGGCCCGGATCGTCCGTCAGAATCTGATTCGCCTGCGCGCGATGGCCGATCCACAGCTGCTGCGGGACTTCCTGATCCCAGGCCAGCGAACGTTCGCTGCCGTTGATCTCAAAGCTGAGGCGGTTTTTGCGCCCGGCGCTGACCTGCGAGACGCTAAAGCTGCCTTTGCTGCCGTCGTCAAAACGGAACAGGACCGAGCCGAAATCCTCGGTGGTGACGGGTTTGTCCTCGTAAACTGCGGCGGACTCCTGGGTGAAGGTCTGGTTGCCCGCCACGTTAGCTTTGCGCGTCGGCCAGACGACCGAAAGATCGGCCATCACCTCGACGATCCGCCGCCCGGTGACAAACTGCACCGTGTCGCACCAGTGCGAACCGATATCTGCCACCGCCCGCGACGCCCCGCCCAGCGCGGCATCGACGCGCCAGTTGTAGTCGGTCTCGTGCAACATCCAGTCCTGCAAATAGCTGCCGTGCGCGGCGAACAGTCGCCCGACGCTTCCGGCGCGCAGCATGCTCGCCGCCTGGCGCACCATCGCGAACTGGCGATAGACAAAGCTCACGCCGTGGATGACGCCCGCCCGTTCGGCCAGGGCCACCAGCTCTCTTGCCTCTTCCGGCGTCATGCACAGCGGTTTTTCCGAGAACAGATGTTTGCCCGCCGCCAGGATTTGCCGGTTGATCTGGGCATGGAGATGATTCGGCGTGCAGTTGTGAACCACCTGCAAACCGGGATGGGCGAGCAGTTCTTCGACGTTGCCGTAGGCGTGAGGCACATTCAGCGCCCGCGCCTTTTCCTGCGCCTGGTCGAGCGTGCCGTCGCACAGGGCGACGACCTGTACGAAACCGAGGCGACGCAGCGCCTCGATGTGTGCCGGGCCGATAAATCCGCTCCCGACGATCCCGACGTTAATCATTCGCGCCCCCTGCGGCAAAATCGTCAAAGGCGCGGCCCGAAACCGGAATGATGTGGCGGCGGATAAACTCGCTGCCCTCGCTCGCGCCCACGTCGCCGTCCTTCATGCAGCACTCCCACTCCAGCACCGCCCAGCCGTCGTAGTCGTACTGCGTGAGCTTGCTGAAGATCCCTTTGAAGTCGATCTGCCCGTCGCCCAGGGAGCGAAAACGCCCGGCGCGGTTGATCCACGGCTGATAGCCGCCGTACACGCCGCTGCGCCCGTTGGGGCGAAACTCAGCGTCTTTGACGTGAAACGCTTTGATTCGGGCGTGATAAATATCGATAAACGACAGGTAATCCATGTGTTGCAATAGCATATGGCTCGGATCGTAGAGAATGTTGCAGCGCGGATGGTTGTCGACCAGCGCGAGGAAACGCTCGAAGGTCACGCCGTCGTGCAGGTCTTCGCCCGGATGCAGCTCAAAGCAGAGATCGACCCCGTGCTCGTCGAAACAATCAAGAACCGGACGCCAGCGCCTGGCGAGCTCTGCAAACGCCTCGCGAAAACGCGTCTCGTTATGTGGCGGCCAGGGGTAGAAAAACGGCCACGCCAACGAGCCCGAAAAGGTCGCGTGGGCGGTTAATCCAAGCTTCGCCGATGCCGCGGCGGCCTGCTTCACTTTGGCGGTCGCCCACGCCTGGCGCGCCGCGTCGTTACCGCGCACGTCGGGCGGCGCGAAGTGGTCAAACGCCTCGCCGTACACCGGATTCACCGCCACCAGCTGGCCTTCCAGATGGGTCGACAGTTCGCTAATCACCAGCCCGTGCTCGGCCAGTTTTCCGCTGATTTCGTCGCAATACGTCTGGCTAACAGCCGCCTGCTCCAGATCGAATATCTGCGGGTGATTGCACGGAATTTGCAGCGCTTTGTAGCCTTTGCTCGCCGCCCAGCCCGCCAGCCCGTCGAGGGAGTTAAACGGCGCTTGTGCGCCAATAAACTGCGACAGAAAAATCCCCGGTCCCTTAATCGTCCTCATAACACCTCCAGAAAATTACGCCTTGTCGTCGTCATACTTGAACGAGAACAGGAAAATCAGCGCGATCGCCGCGGCGGCGACCGCCGGGATCCACCAGAATGTCACCCACGCCTGCGGCACGGTCTGTCCCGCCACCAGGCTGTTGTACAACGCGCCAGAAATTTGCGAGCCGAGCAGCATCCCGATGCCGTAGGTGAACATCACGATCATGCTCTGCGCCTGGCCTTTGACCTTTTCGCCCGCCACGCGGTCGGTGTAGATAAAGCCGACGACAAAGAAGAAGTCATAGCATACGCCGTGGAGCAAAATGCCGAGATAGAGCAGGAAGCGCCCCTCTTCGCTGACGCCCAGCGCAAAGAAGGCGTAACGCACGAACCACGCCAGCATGCCGATCAGCAGCATATATTTCACACCGAGGCGGCGGAACAGCAGCGGGATGACCAGCATAAAGACGATCTCAGACATCTGCCCGAAGGACATGGCGGTGCTGACATCCTGAATCCCGGCATCTGCCAGATACGACGCGGTGTAGGCGTAATAGGTGCCGAGCGGCACGGAGATCAGCATCGCGCACAGAGAGAAGATAAAGAAGTGGCGCGTTTTGAGGAGCGCAAAAGCATCCGCGCAGAACAGATCGCGCACGGCGACGGGCAGCCCTTTGGCCGGAGCTGGCGTGTGCGGCAGCGTCAGACTGTAAATTGCCAGCAGCACCGAGCTCACCGCCGCCACCTGGAAAATGGTCACACTGGCGGAAACGCCGGTCACACCGATGAAAATCCCGGCGACGATCCAGCCGATGGTGCCAAAGACGCGCACTACCGGGAAGGTTTTGTCGACGTTCGCCAGACTGTGAAACGCGATGTTGTTGGTCAGCGCCAGCGTCGGCATGTAGCAGAGCGTGTAGCCAAACAGCAGGCCAATCAGCAGCGCGCCGTTTTGAGCGATCAGCGCCCCCGGCACGAACCACAGAATCGCCGCCCCGGCCAGGTGCATCACCGCCATCACCTTTTGCGAAGGGAAGAAACGGTCCACCAGCATCCCGAGCACAAACGGCGAGAGAATGGACGCAATGGGCCCTGCGGAAAACGCATCGCCAATCAGAAGCGACATGTTGTGCTGAGTCATCACCAGCCCGAGCGTGACCGACCAGCTACCCCAGATAAAAAACTGTAAAAACATCATCAGCGACAGCCGTGGAACCAGCAGCCGGTGCTGCCCTATCGCCTTTCCACTACTTTCAGTTGTTGACACCATGATGAGCCTCACCCTTAAAAAGTAATCGATTACAAATACCGTCAAATAAAAAGTAATCGATTACAAAATAAAGATCCTGTGGATCAAAACAGAAGTGGGAGAAGGGTCACGAACTAAATATTTGCTGTGGAAGTGTTGCCGGGTGGCGCTGCGGTATGAACCGGAAACATGGGTAACACTTTAGACCGGATACATGGGTAACAGTTATAACTGGCATAGAAGAGGAGACTCACTATGCCCTGGACTGAGACCCGACCTATGCAACGCCTTGAATTTATC
>NZ_JASSOT010000074.1 GCF_030238365.1 Lelliottia wanjuensis
GTACGTAATGACATGGTATCTCTCTCATCCCAGGGCATAAGCGACTCCATAAACGGGTTCGTATGCCTTAGTTGTAAGTGTCTACCATGTCCCCGAACAAGTGTTCATGATGTCCCCGGACCGTACAGGGAGAGGGTTGGGGTGAGGGCATCAGACCGCACCCCTTTGCTTAAATCGCCGCGTCGTCTTCTTCACCCGTACGAATACGGATCACGCGCGCCACGTCAAAGACGAAGATCTTGCCGTCACCAATTTTACCGGTCTGCGCCGTGCGAATAATGGTATCCACGCAGGTATCCACGATATCGTCGGTCACCACAATTTCGATTTTCACTTTCGGCAGGAAATCCACCATGTACTCTGCGCCACGGTACAACTCGGTATGACCTTTCTGGCGACCAAAGCCTTTCACTTCGGTGACTGTCATCCCGGTGATACCGACTTCCGCCAGCGCTTCACGCACATCATCCAGTTTGAAAGGTTTAATAATCGCATCAATCTTTTTCATGGTGGGTCCTTAAACGCTCGCCTGTCTGTAGCCTCGTAATCGATTGCTCACAGTATCATAGTCAGTCAAATTTTGCGGTACTACTCTTTAAAATCGTTCGCTTCCAGCTCGTGGCGCGACAGCAGTTTGTAGAACTCGGTGCGGTTACGCCCGGCCATGCGCGCGGCGTGGGTGACGTTGCCTTTGGTGATCTGCAGCAGCTTGCGCAGATAGTTGAGCTCGAACTGGTTACGCGCTTCGACGAAGGTCGGCAGCGCCGTGTTTTCGCCCTCCAGCGCCTGGTCCACCAGCGCATCGCTGATCACCGGCGAAGAGGTGAGCGCTACACACTGCTCGATCACGTTCACCAGTTGGCGCACGTTGCCCGGCCAGCTGGCGGTCATCAGACGTTTCATCGCATCGGTAGAAAACGCGCGTACGAAAGGTTTATGCCGATCGGCCGACTGACGCAGCAGATGGTTTGCCAGCAGCGGAATATCTTCCGAACGCTCGGCGAGTGCGGGGATTTTCAGGTTCACGACGTTGAGGCGGTAATAGAGATCTTCGCGGAACTCTTTGCGCTCCATCGCTTTCGGCAGATCGCGGTGCGTTGCGGAAATGATGCGCACGTTGATGTCGATATCCCGGTTGCTGCCGAGCGGGCGCACTTTGCGCTCCTGCAATACGCGCAGCAACTTCACCTGCAGCGGCGCGGGCATATCGCCAATCTCATCCAGGAACAGCGTGCCGCCTTCCGCCGCCTGGAACAGCCCTTCCCGGCTGCTGACCGCGCCGGTGAAGGCTCCGCGCGCATGGCCAAAGAGTTCCGATTCCAGCAGTTGCTCCGGCAGCGCGCCGCAGTTGATGGCGATAAAGGCATTTTTACTGCGCGGGCTGGCGTTGTGGATCGCCTGGGCCAAAATCTCTTTCCCGGTCCCGCTCTGGCCGTTGATCAGCAGGCTGACGTCCGACTGGGCGACCATCCGCGCCTGCTCCAGCAGGCGCAGCATTATAGGGCTGCGAGTGACAATCGATTCGCGCCACTTCTCATCCACCGACGGGGCGGAGTGTTCCAGCGCATCGTCGATGGCTTTGTAGAGCGCGTCTTTGTCCACCGGTTTGGTCAGGAAGCTGAATACGCCCTGCTGTGTGGCGGCGACCGCATCGGGGATTGAGCCGTGAGCGGTGAGAATGATCACCGGCATACCCGGCTGCAGCTTCTGGATTTCGACAAACAGCTGCATCCCGTCCATCTCGTCCATGCGCAGATCGCTTATCACCAGATCGACCTTCTCACGGCCCAGCGCTTTCAGCCCTTCCGCGCCGCTTTCGGCGGTGACCACGCTGTAGCCTTCGCTGACCAGACGCATTCCCAGCAGCTTGAGCAGGCCGGGATCGTCATCCACCAGCAGGAGATGGGCAGGTTTGCGGCTTGTCATGGCTTCTCGTCCTCTTGTTTCGGCGTCTCGCTCTCCTGCTCCGGCGCTTTGGCGGGCTGCGCAGTGCCTTTTGTATTATCCGGCAAATAGTTGCTGGAGGGCTTGCGGGTGGAGAGCTGCCGTTCAATATCCGTCAGGTTTTCCAGCTTGCGGGTGGTGGTATCAAGCTGGGAGCGTAAATATTGCTGCTGCTGGCGCAGGGTATCCAGTTCCCCGTCCGCAGACTGTTGCAGCTTACTGTAGCGTGAGCGCTCTTCGGCGAGCTGTAACTGCAGTACCTGCCCGTCGCGCCAAAGCTGATAGAGCGGGCGAATTTGCGCGGGGATCTGCGGGCTGAGCGCATCCATCCGCGAAGTATTGTTGCGGCGCTCAACCGGATTGATTTTGGCATTAGCCAGCAGGATGCCGCGCTTGAAGGTGTCCTGCCAGGTGTCGTCGGCCCACTGATGAGCCTGCGCGCGGGCCACGGCGGGGGCTAAACGCTCTGCGCAATCCATGCCGCGCAGCCAGAACAGCGGGTTGGATTCGACATCATGGCCGCTGAGCTGCCAGATGTTATCGCAGTCGGTCGACAGGAAATCCGCCAGCTGATGCTCAGGGTATTTATCGTCTTGTTTATCGCTGATCGCGCTTTTTGGCGTGTGCGGCACACAGCCCGCCAGCAGTAAGCATGGCAGACCGATTCGTAAAATTTTGCTGGAAAACGTCGCGCTAAACGCGCGGAAAAAGACGTGTGACATACTCACCAGACTTAGATTCATTTCATTGATTTTTCCGGCTCAAGGGGCACCTCAATGCGAAAACAGACATCCGCGCGATCGTCGTGGGAGATGTACAACTCCCCGTGCATGCGCCTGATGCAATCGCGGGCAATGCTTAAGCCCAAACCGCTCCCTTTTACCGCACCTTTTCGCTGATGACTTCCCTGGAAAAAGGGCTCAAAAATCATCTTCTGTTCGTCATCCGGAATAGGACTACCGGTGTTGGCGACGTCAATACAGACCCGTGAATTGTGGGTAAAACTGCGAATATAAATGTTACCGGATTCAGTACCATAGTGCACCGCATTGGAATAAAGATTATCCAGCACACTCATTAATAGCATAGGTTCGGCAAAACAGACTGACTCCTGGAGATCCAGCTCGGTATGCATCATTTTAGCTCGCGCAGGCAGGCTGTGGGCGGAGAGCACCATATCGACCAGCGGTTCTATCTCCACTTTTTCCAGCTCGACGGCACCGTCAGCCAGTTTGCGATTGTAATCAAGCAGTTGTTCAATCAGCTTTTGCAGGTTGCGGCTGCTGTCATCCAGGATTTCGACAATCTCTTTTTGTTCGGTGGTCAGCGGCCCCGCCACTTCGTCGGCCAACAGCTCGGTACCTTCGCGCATACTGGCGAGAGGTGTTTTCAGTTCATGAGAGATGTGACGCAAAAACTGATGGCGCTGAGATTCCAGCCACTGAAGACGTTCCGAAAGCCAGATGATGCGCTGCCCAACGGAGCGCAGCTCGCGTGGCCCTTTGAATACGACGGTGTTGCCGAGAGACTTGCCCTCCCCCAGACGGTTGATCATCCGTTCGATGCCCTTCACCGGGCCGATGATCATTCGGGTGAAGAGCAGCACCAGCCCGAGGCTGACCAGAAACAGCACCAGCGCCTGCCAGCCAAAGAACTGACCGCGCTCAGCGATCTCCTGCTGTAACTGCAGCCCACGGGATGAAATCACCGCGCGAGTGGATTGCACCATCTCGGTGTTGGCGCTGGCAAAGGCTTCGAGCTTAGCGGTGGCGACCTCATCCGGGCCGCTGTTTTTGCACTGCAGCTGCCCCAGGTCGTTCAGATCCTGGCGCAGCGCCTGATAGAGTTTGTCATCGGGGAGTACGCCCGCGTGGGCGTCCAGCATTTCGCTGTAGCGTTTGCGCTGGTTCTGATAGACCTTCGCCAGCGTGCGGTCGTCGAGCACGCAGTACTGACGATAGCTGCGCTCCATCTCCAGCGCGGCGTTGGTCATCGCCTCGCTGCGGCGGGCGTCAACCAGCGTGGTGCGGTTGGTTTGCGCCGCCTGGGCGCTGAGCGCATTGAGGCTTTGCCACGCCTGCCAGGCCAGAACCAGCAGCGGTAACAGGATCAGCAAGAATGCCATCATAACGAGCTGTCGCAGGGAGCGAGGGAAAATTGACCAGCGTTTCAACGCATGACTCTCTCAATGTGGGTGTTGAGTGATGCTAACTGAGTCAGCCCTTTAGATACAACAAAGCCGGGTAAAAACCCGGCTTTGTTGTGAAATGAGGCGGTGCCTTACTCGACGTTTCGCCCTGGGTCTGATAAAGCATCGCTATGATCAGTAGTTGGACGGCAGGCACCTTGTTGTGCGTCATTCGAAGTTTATGTAGCGCGTCCCGAAGGGGCTGACATAAGAGGGTGAATGAGCCACTGGTTAATATTATGCAACACCCGTGCCAGAATGCAAAACAAATTATTATCTTACTGTAACATAACAGTTTTATGGCATTAACGCGTTAATTGATGGCTGAACAATTTCCAGGCTAAGTGTCGCTAAATAGATACACCTTCTTACCGCCTTTTCATGCCTCTTATAAATCAATGCCTTACATGTCTCCTTTTGGAGACATCCATGTTATGGGTTTGTCGCAATTTTGCGACAGACATAAAAAAGCCCGGTGGCGCTCACGCTTACCGGGCCTACAAAGACAACTGCGTTAAACCTTAGCCCAGCTGTTTACGCGCATTGCGGAAGATGCGCATCCATGGGCTGTCCTCGCCCCAGTTTTCCGGGTGCCAGGAGTTGCTCACGGTGCGGAACACACGCTCCGGGTGCGGCATCATGATGGTGGCGCGGCCGCTTTCGCTGGTCACGGCGGTGATGCCGTTTGCAGAGCCGTTCGGGTTTGCCGGGTAAGTTTGCGTCACTTTGCCGAAGTGATCGACGAAGCGCAGGGCTACCAGCCCTTTGCTTTCGAGCGTGGCGAGATGCGCCGCATCGCGCACTTCCACCTGCCCTTCGCCGTGAGAAACGGCAATCGGCATCTGCGAGGCCACCATCCCCTGCAGCAGCAGAGACGGGCTTTGGGTCACTTCCACCAGGCTGAAACGCGCTTCGAAGCGGTCGGACTGGTTACGCACAAAGCGCGGCCAGGCGTCGCTGCCCGGAATCAGTTCGCGCAGATTCGACATCATCTGGCAGCCGTTACACACGCCCAGCGCCAGCGTCTGCGGGCGATGGAAGAAGGTTTCGAACTCATCGCGCACGCGATTGTTGAACAGGATGGACTTCGCCCAGCCCTCGCCTGCACCCAGCACGTCGCCATAAGAGAAACCACCGCAGGCCACCAGCGCCTGGAAGTCGTCCAGGCCGGTGCGTCCTGCCAGCAGATCGCTCATGTGAACGTCGATAGCGTCAAAGCCCGCGCGGTGGAACGCTGCGGCCATTTCGACGTGGGAGTTCACGCCCTGCTCGCGCAGAACCGCCACTTTCGGACGCGCGCCGGTCGAGATGTACGGTGCCGCCACGTCTTCGTTGATGTCGAAGGAGAGCTTCACATTCAGGCCAGGATCGCTGTCATTCGCTTTCGCTTCATGCTCCTGGTCGGCGCACTCCGGGTTGTCGCGCAGACGCTGCATCTGCCAGGTGGTTTCGGCCCACCACATACGAAGACGAGAGCGGCTTTCGCTGAAGACCGCATGACCATCAGCTTCAATAACAAAACGATCGCCGGTGACGGCTTTACCCAGATAGTGCACGCAATCCGCCAGGCCATGTTTCGCCAGCAGCGCTTCGACCGCTTCGCGATCCGCCGCACGCACCTGAATCACCGCACCCAGCTCTTCGTTAAACAGCGCGGCCAGACGATCTTCGCCCAGCGTGGCGATGTTCGCTTCCACGCCGCAGTGGCCGGTAAAGGCCATCTCCGCCAGCGTCACCAGCAGGCCGCCGTCTGAACGGTCGTGATAGGCCAGCAGCTTACGTTCAGCCACCAGCGCCTGAATGGCGTCGTAGAAGCCTTTCAGCTGCGCCACGTCGTGCACGTCTGCCGGTTTGTCGCCGAGTTGACGATACACCTGCGCCAGCGCGGTCGCGCCGAGGGCGTTGTGGCCTTTGCCGAGATCAATCAGCAGCAGGGCGTTATCTTCCGTGACCAGCTGCGGAGTGATGGTGTGACGCACATCTTCCACGCGGGCAAAGGCGGTGATGACCAGCGACAGAGGAGAGGTCATCTCGCGCTGTTCGTTGCCTTCCTGCCAGCGGGTTTTCATCGACATAGAGTCTTTGCCGACCGGAATGGTCAGACCCAGCGCCGGGCAGAGCTCTTCGCCCACCGCTTTTACCGCTTCGTACAGGCCAGCATCTTCGCCAGGGTGACCGGCTGCGGCCATCCAGTTGGCGGAGAGTTTGATGCGTTTGATGTCGCCGATCTGGGTCGCCGCGATGTTAGTCAGCGCTTCACCGACCGCCAGACGGGCAGAGGCCGCAAAGTCCAGCAGCGCCACCGGGGTACGTTCGCCCAGCGCCATCGCTTCACCGTAGTAGCTGTCGAGACTCGCAGTAGTCACCGCGCAGTTCGCCACCGGGATCTGCCACGGGCCGACCATCTGATCGCGGGCCACCATACCGGTCACCGATCGGTCGCCGATGGTCACGAGGAAGGTTTTTTCTGCGACGGCTGGCAGGTGCAGAACGCGATTCACCGCGTCGGCAATCGAGATGCCGCGCACATCCAGCGCTTTGCCCGCGGCTTTGCGGGTTTCCACATTGCGGGTCATCTTCGGCGTTTTGCCCAGCAGCACGTCGAGCGGCAGGTCAATCGGCTGATTGTCGAAATGCGGATCCTTCATGCTCAGGTGCAGCTCTTCCGTTGCTTCACCGATGACCGCGTACGGCGCGCGCTCGCGACGGCACAGTTCGTCGAACAGCGGCAGCTGATCAGGAGAGACCGCCAGCACGTAGCGTTCCTGGGATTCGTTACACCAGATTTCCAGCGGGCTCATGCCAGGCTCATCGCTCAGGATGTCGCGCAGGTTGAATTTGCCGCCGCGTCCGCCGTCGCTCACCAGCTCCGGCATGGCGTTAGAGAGACCGCCCGCGCCGACGTCGTGGATGAACAGAATCGGGTTGGCGTCACCAAGCTGCCAGCAGCGGTCGATCACTTCCTGGCAGCGACGTTCCATTTCCGGGTTGTCGCGCTGGACGGAGGCGAAATCGAGATCCGCGTCAGACTGACCGGATGCCATTGAAGAAGCCGCCCCGCCGCCCAGGCCGATGTTCATCGCCGGGCCGCCGAGGACGATCAGCTTCGCGCCGACGGTGATCTCACCTTTCTGCACGTGATCGGCGCGGATGTTGCCGATCCCGCCTGCCAGCATGATCGGCTTGTGGTAGCCGCGCAGCTCTTCGCCGTTGTGGCTGTCGACTTTCTCTTCATAGGTACGGAAGTAGCCGTTCAGGGCCGGGCGACCAAATTCGTTGTTAAACGCCGCGCCGCCCAGTGGGCCTTCGGTCATGATGTCGAGCGCGGTGACGATGCGCTCCGGCTTGCCGAAATCTTCTTCCCACGGCTGTTCAAAGCCAGGAATACGCAGGTTGGAGACGGAGAAACCGACCAGGCCCGCTTTCGGTTTTGCGCCGCGTCCGGTTGCGCCTTCGTCACGGATTTCGCCGCCGGAACCGGTCGCCGCACCCGGCCACGGAGAAATCGCCGTCGGGTGGTTGTGTGTTTCCACTTTCATCAGGATATGCGCTGGCTCCTGATGGAAGTCATAGCGCCCTGCTTCGCGGTCGGCGAAGAAGCGGCCTACCTCGGAACCTTCCATCACCGCCGCGTTGTCTTTATAGGCAGACAGAACATGCTCTGGCGTTTGTTCCATGGTGTTTTTGATCATTTTGAACAGCGACTTCGGCTGCTCTTCGCCGTCGATAATCCAGTCGGCGTTGAAAATCTTATGGCGGCAGTGCTCGGAGTTGGCCTGCGCGAACATATAGAGTTCGATGTCGTTCGGATTGCGGTTCAGCTTCACGAACGCATCCTGCAGGTAGTCAATCTCGTCGTCGGCCAGTGCCAGACCGAGACGCAGGTTGGCGTCAATCAGCGCCTGACGGCCTTCGCCCAGCAGATCCACGCTCTGTACCGGCGCAGGCTGATGGTGAGAGAAGAGCTGCTGTGCGTCATCAAGCGTCGCGAAAACGCTCTCCATCATGCGGTCGTGCAGCTCGTCGGCGACGGTCTGCCACTGTTCTGCGGTCAGGGTTGAGGCTTCAACGTAGTACGCCACGCCGCGTTCCAGACGATTGATCTGGCTCAGGCCGCAGTTGTGGGCGATGTCAGTGGCTTTAGAAGACCAGGGGGAGATGGTGCCAGGGCGAGGCGTCGCAAGGACAAGTTTGCCGGTTGGCGTATGGCTGCTCAGGCTCGGGCCATACTTGAGCAGACGTTCAAGCTGCTCGCGCTGCTGCGCATTTAAGGGAGCATTCAGGTCAGCAAAATGGACATACTCAGCGTAAATATTGCTTACCGGAAGGTCGGCTGCCTGAAAACGTGCCAGCAGTTTGTTGATACGGAAGGCAGACAGTGCAGGCGAACCACGCAGAATTTCCATCATAAGTCTCTCGTCTTCGAAGCGCCTGAGGCGCTTACAGTGTGCGCAAGGGGAAAACGGGCGTCATTATAGAGAATCCTGAGCGCCGACGAAACCGTTTGCGTCGAAATAAAATCATCTCGCCTTTTTATCCATCGGTGTGACCTGTCTCTCTAATTTGTTGCCAACTGACGCAAGTTTGCGCAAAATGCCGCTCAATCAATGGCAAACCTTATAATCAACATGGCTACAGCACACTGAGGCAACGCACGGCGCAGAGAATTAACTAATTGAAAAAATTAAAGATTAATTATCTGCTCATCGGCATTGTGACATTGCTGCTGGCAGCGGCCCTCTGGCCTTCTATCCCCTGGTTCGGCAAAGCCGAAAACCGTATCGCCGCGATCCAATCGCGGGGGGAGCTGCGCGTCAGTACGATCAGCTCTCCGCTGACCTACAACAATGTGAACGGCAAAATCACCGGTCTCGATTACGAGCTGGCGCAGCAGTTTGCCGACTACCTGGGCGTGAAGCTCAAAATCACCGTTCGCCAGAATATCAGCCAGCTGTTTGACGACCTGGATAACGACGATGCCGATATGCTGGCCGCCGGGCTGGTCTATAACAGCGAGCGCAGCAAAAGCTATCAGCCAGGGCCAACCTACTATTCCGTTTCGCAGCAGCTGGTCTATCGCGTCGGCAGTTTGCGCCCCCGCACTCTTGCCACGCTGACCGATCACCAGCTCACTATCGCCCCCGGGCATGTGGTGATTGAGGATCTGCGCTCCCTCAAAGAGAAGAAATTCCCCGATCTCAGCTGGAAGGTCGACGAGAAGCTCGGCACCACGGCGCTGCTGGAACAGGTAAAAGACAAAAAGCTGGCGTATACCATCGCCGATTCGGTGGCGATCAGCTTGTTCCAGCGCGTGCACCCGGAGATTGCGGTGGCGCTGGATGTGACCGACGAACAGCCCGTCACCTGGTTTAGCCCTCTCGACGAGGATCAAACCCTCTCCGCCGCGATGCTCGATTTCTTTAATTCGATGAATGAAGACGGCACGCTCGCACGTCTTGAGGAGAAGTATCTCGGCCACGGCGGGGATTTCGATTACGTCGATACCCGCAGCTTCCTGCGCGCGGTGGATAGCGTTCTGCCGGATCTCCAGCCGCTGTTTGAGAAATACGCCGAGGAGATCGACTGGCGTCTGCTGGCGGCGATTTCCTATCAGGAATCTCACTGGGACGCGCAGGCGACTTCCCCGACCGGCGTGCGCGGCCTGATGATGCTCACCAAGAATACTGCGCAAAGCCTCGGTCTGACGGACCGTACCGATGCGGAACAGAGCATCAGCGGCGGCGCGCGCTATCTGCAGGATATGATGGCAAAAGTACCAGAGACGGTGCCGGAAGAGGAGCGGATCTGGTTTGCGCTGGCGGCCTACAACATGGGTTACGCGCACATGCTCGACGCGCGGGCGTTGACCGCCAAAACCAAAGGTAATCCTGACAGCTGGTCTGACGTTAAACAGCGTCTGCCGCTGCTCAGCCAAAAGCCCTGGTATAACAAACTCACCTACGGCTATGCGCGCGGGCACGAGGCCTACGCGTATGTGGAAAATATCCGTAAGTACCAGATAAGCCTGGAAGGGTATCTACTGGAGAAAGAGAAGGAAGTGATAGAGGCGAATCAGCTGGCGCAGAGCTATCCGGTGGTGTCACCGAATGAGCTTAATCACCCGACGACTTCAGTTCTGCCTTTTGTTGCTTTTTCTGCTGACGGCGCATTCGAAAGAAATCGCTTAATAGCCCCGAACAGTCTGGTGCAAGCACCCCGCCGATAATTTGCACCTGGTGGTTCATACCCGGGTGCCCGAGCACATCCATCAGTGACCCCGCCGCGCCGGTCTTTTCATCCCGCGCGCCGTACACCAGCGTGCCGATGCGGCTGTGAACCATCGCGCCGGAGCACATCACGCAGGGTTCGAGCGTGACGTACAGCGTGGTGTCGAGTAAACGATAATTCTGCAGTACCAGCCCGCCCTGACGCAGGGCCATGATTTCCGCATGCGCGGTCGGATCGTGGCGGCCAATCGGACGGTTCCACCCTTCGCCAATCACCTGATTGTTATGCACCAGAACGGCACCCACGGGTACTTCGCCCTCATCCCAGGCGCGTTTTGCAAGGGAGAGCGCGTGGCGCATCCAGTATTCATGGTTGAGTTCAAGGTCAGACAACGAAAGGTACTCCAGTTGGAAAGCGGGCGGCATTATACACACCCGTTATGGTTAACACTATTCCAGTTGCTGAAGTTCGCCCGACGGCGTGACGCGCCAGCGGTGCTGGCAGAAATAGAGCAGCGGGTTGTCCTGCTTGCTGTCGCTGTAGCCGCTGTAAAGACGCAGCGGCGTGCCGATTTTCTTCTCGAGCTGCACCACTTTCTCATGGCCCAGACAGCGCAGCGTCAGTACCCATCCGCCGTAAGCGCGCCCCATCTGGGTGGCAATCAGATTGACGCGCGGCAGCCAGGGGGTGTCGAAATAGACCTGCTCCACCAGCGGCTGCGGCGAGCCGGTAATCAGCCAGATATCGGCGTCGTTGGCGTTGAGATATTGCGTCAGACGATCCTGAACCACCGGAAACGCGGTGACATGTCCGCGAAACCAGTGGACGAAATCCTGCTGAAGCTGTTTTAGCCGCGCGTCGCTGTGACCAAAGGTGCAACCCCACAACAGCAGACTCATGGGCCAGCGCGCCGCGCGCCCTTTTACCAGCAGCGCAATCCCGATAATCGGCAGGAGTGGCAGCACGAGCAGTGCGTTCAGGGGCTGGCGACGCAACAGATAGCGCATAAATGTGCCAAACATATCCTGCTGATGTAGCGTTCCATCCAAATCGAAAAAGACAACGCGACGCTCGTGATTAACCAAACCTTACTCCTCTGGATCGTTGAACCCTAACAGCCAGGTCATCAGGAACCCGGCGATGACTGCTACTAAACAGCCTAACAGATAGAGCATGACTTTTCCGGTCACGATGGTTAATGCCAGCGGTAAACCGGAGATCCCGAAGGTAATGACCGTCGCCACTTTCCAGTAGCTGATCAGCGCGCCACCCACTGCGCCACCGATACAGGCAGCAAGGAACGGCTTGCCGAGCGGCAGCGTGACGCCGAAAATCAGCGGCTCGCCGATGCCCAGCAACCCGACCGGCATCGCGCCTTTAATCACCTTTTTCAGACGTTCGTTGCGGGTTTTCATCAGAATGGCGACCGCAGCACCGACCTGCCCCATCCCCGCCATCGACAGGATTGGCAGCAGTGCGTTGTAGCCGTGGGCCTGGACCAGCTCAACGTGGATCGGCACCAGTCCCTGATGCAGACCGGTCAATACCAGCGGCAGGAAAGTGCCCGACAGCACGGCACCGACCAGCAGTCCGCCGCGATCGATAGCCATCGTCGCGCCGTGGTCAATCGCCTCGGAGATCAGACCGCCCAGCGGCTGGAGCGCCACAATCGCGACCGTACCGGTGATAAGCGTGGTCAGCAGCGGGTTGAGGATCAGTTCGATCGAGCCCGGCAGCAGGTTGCGCAGCCGTTTTTCGATCCAGCACATCAGGGCCACCACCAGCAGCACTGCGATGACACCGCCGCGGCCTGGCTGGAGCGCCTCGCCAAACAGGGTGATTTGCGCGAGCTGCGGGCTGGAGAGGATCCCCGCCATCACGCCGCCCATCGCCATCGAACCGCCGTAGACTTTCGCCGCGTTGACCCCCACCAGGATGTTCATGATGGCGAACACCGCGCTGCCGAAGATGCCCAGAATGCCGAGCATATTTGGATAGTGGGTCGCAAAATCCCCGACGATATCCGGGCGCTTGAGGATATTAATGATCCCGGTAATCAGACCCGAGGCGATAAACGCCGGGATAAGGGGGATAAAGACGTTGGCCAGCTGGCGCAGCGCGTCGCTCATTGGGGCTTTGTATTTGGCTTTGGCCTGCGCTTTGTTGCGATCGACATCGCTTAAAGCTGCAGCGCTTTCCCCGGTCATCAAGGCGCGCATCGCATCGACGACCTGCGCGGCTTTGCCCGGTCCGACGATCAGCTGGTGCTGTGCGCCCTGCTTCACGTAGCCGCTGACGCCGGAGAGCTTTTTCAGACGCGCCAGATCGAGCTGATCGTCGTCCTGAACTTCGACCCGCACGCGCGTCATGCAGTTTTCGAGACGGCGGATGTTTTTCTCTCCGCCAATCCCCTGCAGGATGTCGCTGGCGAGCGCTGCTGTTTTTTCCATATACGCCTCAGTGTTAGTTTTGTAATGCCGCGCGCAAGAATCCCTGATGGGCTTCCAGTTTTGCTCGCGCCGCTGTGGCGTCCAATCCGCTCAAAATCATCAGAATGGCCGGTTTAACGTCGTGGTCGGTTTGCTGGAGAACGGCTTCCGCCTCTTCGCGGCTGGCTCCGGTGGCTTCAACGACCATGCGGCAGGCACGGTCCACCAGCTTGATGTTGGTGGCTTTCATGTCCACCATCAGGTTCTGATAGACCTTGCCGAATTTGACCATCGCGCCCGTGGAGATCATGTTCAGCACCAGTTTCTGCGCGGTGCCTGATTTCAGACGCGTGGAGCCGGTGAGGGCTTCCGGTCCGACGACCGGCGAAATAGCAATGGCCGCCACCTGAGCAATCGGTGAACCTGGATTACAGGAGATGGCCACCGTCGTGCAGCCCAACTGGTTCGCATACTCCAGGCCGCCGATGACATAAGGCGTGCGCCCGGAGGCCGCCAGGCCAACCACCAGATCGTTTTCGGTCAGGTTGATGGCGATAAGATCGTCGGCCCCCAGCTGTTTGTCATCCTCGGCCCCTTCAACCGCTTTAAGCAGCGCGCCAGGCCCCCCGGCAATCAGCCCGACCACCAGCCCGTGCGGCACGCCGAAGGTTGGCGGGCATTCAGAGGCGTCCAGCACGCCGAGACGTCCGCTGGTCCCCGCGCCCATGTAAATAATGCGTCCACCGGCTTTCAGGGCGGCGGCGGCGGCATCGACCGCTTTCGCCACCTCGGGCAATGTCTCTTTCACTGCCAGCGCGACCAGCGTATCCTGTTGATTAAAACGGTTAACAAGGTCGAGAGTGGAGAGCGCGTCGAGATCCATGGTTTGTGGATTACGGGTTTCGGAAACGAGTGAGCCAAGATTCATCTTTTGTACCTCAGGAATTTTTAATTCATATTAACCGTACTATAATGGAATATAAAATTCATTCAGGCGAGCAAAACTCTGTTTTGCAGCAGCAATCACATTTCGCCAGGAGGCGTATGAACTGTTTAATTCGTATTCGCCAGCGTTACGCGGGCTTTGCCCAGAGCGATAAAAAACTGGCGGACTTCCTGCTGGCGCAGCCCGATCGTGCGCGTCATCTGAGTTCTCAGCAGTTGGCCAGCGAGGCCGGTGTGAGTCAGTCGAGCGTGGTAAAGTTCGCCCAAAAGATTGGTTTTAAAGGTTTTCCCGCGCTGAAGCTGGCGATCAGCGAAGCGCTGGTCAACAACCCTAATCCGCAGTCTATGCCGCTGCACAACCAAATCCGCGGCGACGATCCGATGCGTCTGGTCGGCGAAAAACTGATCAAAGAAAACGTCACGGCGATGCACGCTACGCTGGATGTGAACAGTGAAGAGAAATTGCTGGAGAGCGTGGGGATGCTGCGCGCCGCGCGGCGCATCATTTTGACCGGCATTGGTGCGTCCGGGCTGGTGGCGCGTAACTTTGGCTGGAAGCTGACCAAAATCGGCTATAACGCGGTGGTTGAACAGGACATGCACGCCCTGCTCTCTACCGTGCAGGCGATGACGCCTGACGACCTGCTGTTAGCCATCTCCTACTCAGGGGAGCGTCGCGAGATCAATCTGGCGTCCGACGAGGCGCTGCGCGTTGGGGGGAAAATCCTCGCCATTACCGGCTTTACGCCGAATGCGCTGCAGCAACGGGCTACGCGATGCCTGTACACCATCGCCGAGGAGCAGGCCACCCGCAGCGCGGCCATTTCCTCCACCAGCGCGCAGATGATGCTGACGGATTTGCTGTTTGTGGCGCTGGTCCAGCAGGATCTTGAGCATGCGCCAGAGCGCATTCGTCACAGTGAAGAGCTGGTAAAAAAACTGGTCTGAACAGGGAATGAGCGTATAATGCCCGCCCTGTTTGTGATGTTTCTGAGATTTTCCTGATGGCGCTGTTAATCACCAAAAAATGCATCAATTGCGATATGTGCGAACCCGAATGCCCTAATGAGGCGATTTCGATGGGTGACAGCATCTATGAGATTAACAGCGACCGCTGCACCGAGTGCATCGGCCATTACGAAACGCCGACCTGCCAGAAAGTCTGCCCGATCCCCAATACCATTCTGAAAGATCCGGCGCACGCCGAATCAGAAGAACAGCTGTGGGATAAGTTCGTACTGATGCACCACGCGGACAAAGTCTAACTTTCGATAATTACCGTGGCGCAGGCGTAATGACGCTCGTCTGCCAGCGTCACGTGCATGTGATTCACACCGAGTTTTTCAGCCAGTTTTTGCGCCTCGCCCCATAACCGCAGACGGGGTTTGCCAAGCTCATCGTTAAACACTTCAAACTGATTAAACGCCAGTCCGTTACGAATCCCGGTGCCGAACGCTTTTGCGGCAGCTTCTTTGACCGCAAAGCGTTTCGCCAGAAAACGCACCGGCTGTTGGTGCGCTTCCCAGATGGCCCATTCGTTGTCGCTGAGCACCCGTCTGGCAAGGCGATCGCCGCTACGGGCGATCACCGCTTCGATGCGGGAAATTTCAACGATATCCGTACCTAAGCCAAGAATCGCCATTACTGACGCGCTTCCAGCATCAGGCGTTTCATTTCGGCAACGGCCTCTTTCAGACCGCTCATCACTGCGCGCCCGATAATTGCATGGCCGATATTCAGCTCGTGCATTTCCGGAATTTCAGCGATCGCTTTGACGTTGTGATAGGTCAGACCGTGACCGGCGTTGACCTTCAGACCGAGGCTCGCCGCGTAGGTGGCCGCTTTGGCAATGCGTTCGAGCTCTTTGGCCTGGGTAGCTTCATCTTTCGCGTCCGCGTAACAGCCGGTGTGAATTTCGATATACGGCGCACCGACGTCGGCCGCGGCTTTGATCTGCTCGAAATCGGCGTCAATAAACAGGGAGACCAGGATACCCGCATCGGCGAGGCGTTTGCAGGCATCGGTCATTTTGTCACGCTGACCGGCAACATCCAGCCCGCCTTCGGTGGTCACTTCCTGACGTTTCTCTGGCACCAGGCAGCAGAAATGCGGCTGGGTTTCGCAGGCGATCGCCAGCATCTCTTCCGTCACCGCCATCTCCAGATTCATACGCGTATCCAGCGTCTGGCGCAGGATACGAACGTCGCGATCGGTGATGTGGCGGCGGTCTTCACGCAGATGAACGGTAATGCCGTCAGCGCCAGCCTGCTCGGCGATAAATGCCGCCTGAACCGGATCAGGATAAGCAGTGCCTCGCGCGTTACGCAGCGTGGCAATGTGATCGATGTTGACGCCTAACAGTAATTCAGCCATGACAATCCTCGGTTTTCTCATTGTTCGTTAACGCTTTGGCACAAACTGCCTGAATAATTCGCGACTCTTTAAAGGCTTACCACCAAGATACGGCTTGAGGGCAATTCGGGTAAAGCGTTTTGCCGCGCGTAAGGTATCCTGGTCAGGAAATTCTCGTTCATACAGCGCCCTGAGATGCCGCCCGGTGAACGTCGTGTTATCAATCACCACGCTGGCAATAAATCCCTTCTCTTCCCGATAGCGGTAGGTCATGGCGTCATCCACGGATTCGCCGCTCCCCGCGCAATGGAGAAAATCCACGCCATAGCCAAGATGGCCGAGCAGCGCCAGCTCGAAGCGACGTAATGCGGGTTCGGGCGTGCCCGTTGCGCCAGCCAGCGCCTGGATGCAGTGGAGATAATCGAAAAAGAGTTCAGAGAAGCGGGTTTCGTGTTCAAGAACACGGGAGATGAGTTCGTTGACGTACAGACCGCTATAGAGCGTGACACCCGACAGAGGAAGCGCCAGGGAGACGGCTTCGGCACTGCGCAGGGTTTTGACTTCACCGCGTCCACCGAAGCGAACCAGCAGCGGGGTGAAGGGTTGTAATGCCCCCTTCAGGTTAGAGCGTTTGGAGCGTGCGCCTTTTGCGACAAGGCGCACGCGACCCGATTCTTCCGTGAAGACGTCCAGCATCAGGCTGGTTTCGCTCCACGGACGGCTGTGCAAGACGAATGCGCGCTGCCAGCCTTCAGTCATGTTCGTTGTCTTATACGTCGTCGCCGTAACCGAGACTACGCAATGCGCGCTCGTCATCAGCCCAGCCGGATTTCACCTTCACCCACAGCTCAAGGTGAACCGGTGCTTCGAACATCTCCTGCATGTCTTTACGCGCTTCGATGCCGATGGTTTTGATTTTGGCGCCTTTGTTGCCGATCACCATCTTCTTCTGACCTTCACGCTCAACGAGGATCAGCCCGTTGATGTCGTAACCGCCGCGCTCGTTCGTCTGGAAACGTTCGATTTCCACAGTCACGGAGTACGGCAGTTCTGCCCCGAGGAAACGCATCAGTTTTTCACGGATGATTTCAGAGGCCATAAAGCGCTGGGAACGGTCGGTGATGTAATCTTCCGGGAAGTGATGAATCGCTTCCGGGAGATGTTTACGCACGATACCGGCGATGGTGTCGACGTTCATTCCCGTTTCTGCGGACAGCGGCACGATGTCGAGGAAGTTCATCTGGCTTGCAAGGAACTGCAGGTGCGGCAGCAGATCGGCTTTTTCCTGCACGTTGTCAACTTTGTTGACCGCAAGAATAACCGGCGATTTGCCGTCGCGCAGTTTGTTCAGCACCATCTCGTCGTCCGGCGTCCAGCGGGTGCCTTCAACCACGAAGATGATCAGTTCCACATCACCGATAGAGCTGCTCGCCGCTTTGTTCATCAGGCGGTTGATCGCGCGCTTCTCTTCCATATGCAGGCCTGGGGTATCGACGTAAATCGCCTGATACGGGCCTTCAGTGTGAATACCGACGATACGGTGACGCGTGGTTTGCGCCTTACGGGACGTAATAGAAATTTTCTGCCCAAGCAGATTATTCAGCAGCGTTGATTTGCCAACGTTCGGACGTCCGACGATGGCAACAAAACCGCAGTAACTCTTTTCTTCGCTCATTCCAGCTCCAGCATTTTTAACGCCTGTTCGGCGGCAGCCTGTTCCGCCTTACGACGGCTTGAACCTGTGCCAACCACCGGTTCACTCAGGCCGCTAACCTGGCAATGGATGGTAAATTCCTGATCGTGTGCTTCGCCGCGAACCTGCACCACCAGATAGGATGGCAGAGGAAGGTGGCGACCCTGCAGATATTCCTGCAAACGAGTTTTAGGATCTTTTTGTTTATCGCCCGGGCTAATTTCGTCCAGACGCGTTTGATACCAGTTCAGAATGAGTTGCTCAACCGTCTGAATATCGCTGTCGAGGAAAACACCACCGATTAATGCTTCGACAGTATCCGCGAGGATAGATTCACGGCGAAAACCACCGCTTTTCAGTTCACCCGGCCCGAGTCGCAGGCATTCGCCCAGTTCAAACTCACGTGCAATTTCGGCAAGCGTATTGCCGCGCACCAGCGTGGCGCGCATACGGCTCATATCACCTTCATCCACACGAGGGAAGCGGTGATAAAGCGCATTGGCGATCACGTAACTTAAAATGGAGTCACCCAGAAACTCGAGGCGCTCATTGTGTTTGCTGCTGGCACTGCGGTGGGTTAATGCCTGTTGCAACAACTCCTGATGCTGAAAAGTGTAGCCCAGCTTCCGTTGAAGCCGATTAATTACGATGGGGTTCATGCGATACCAGTAAATGAATGCGTCAAAAATGCAGCACACGAAACCGACCTGATAAGACCAACGCGGTTTCGTGTGCCGTGGCACTGAGTCAGCGCCAACCTTAAACTTCGGGGGAATATTCTATACACAACGACAGGGTATGTCGTTAGCCAGGAGAGATTATCTCTTAAATAATTCACGTAACCCTCATTTAAGAGGGTTACGTGTGCAAATATCAGGAATTAATGGATTGCGCCGATGCGATTCAGACGAACGCCAGTCGGCCACTCCCCTTCCTGCTTCTCGAAGCTCATCCAGATTGCGGTCGCTTTACCGACCAGATTGGCTTCCGGAACAAAGCCCCAGTAACGGCTGTCCGCGGAGTTATCGCGGTTATCACCCATCATGAAGTAATGTCCTGGCGGAACAATCCAGGTGGCAAGCTGCTGGCCTGGCTGCTGGTAGTACATACCCAGCTGATCCTGCGCGATCGGTACCGTCAAAATACGGTGCGTCACGTCGCCCAGGGTCTCTTTACGCTCAACCAGACGGATCCCGTTCTCTTTGGTTTCGCCTTTCGGCAGCTGGAAGAAACCGCTGGTCGCTTCCCCGCCGTTACGACGGGCAAAGGTCTGCACGAAGTCGCTTGGCTCAACGTTGGAGTAGGTGATCGGCAGCGCGTTTTCACACGCCGTACCGGAGCTACAGCCAGGCTGAACGGTCACTTCTTTCGCCACAGGATCGTAGTTCACTTTGTCGCCCGGCAAGCCGACGGCACGTTTGATGTAATCCAGACGCGGATCTTCCGGGTATTTGAAGACCACGATATCGCCGCGTTTAGGATGGCCGGTTTCGATGAGCGTTTTCTGGTAGATCGGATCTTTAATGCCGTAGGCAAATTTCTCGACCAGAATAAAATCGCCAATCAGAAGCGTTGGCATCATCGAACCGGACGGGATCTGGAAAGGTTCATAGATAAATGAACGCACCACCAGAACAATCGCCAGCACCGGGAAGACGGAAGCACCGGTTTCCAGCCAGCCCGGTTTCGGGCCGACTTTCTTCAGGGTTTTCGCATCCAGCTGTTCACCCGTCACAGACTGACGTTCGCGACGTTTCGGGGCAAAGATAAACTTATCCAGACACCACAACAGCCCCGTCACCAGGGTCGCAATGACCAGGATCAGGGCAAACATGTTCGCCATGCCAACTCCTTAAGGATTATTTTCCGTCTTTGCCCACGTGCAGAATGGCCAGGAACGCTTCCTGCGGCAGTTCGACGTTACCGACCTGCTTCATACGTTTCTTACCATCTTTCTGTTTCTGCAACAGTTTCTTCTTACGGCTGACGTCACCGCCGTAGCATTTCGCCAGGACGTTTTTACGCAGCTGTTTCACCGTTGAGCGGGCAATAATGTGGTTGCCAATGGCAGCCTGGATCGCGATATCAAATTGCTGACGCGGGATCAGCTCTTTCATCTTCTCGACCAGTTCGCGGCCACGGTACGGGGCGTTATCGTTGTGGGTGATCAGCGCCAGCGCATCCACGCGATCGCCGTTGATCAGCACATCCACACGCACCATGTTGGACGCCTGGAAACGTTTGAAGTTGTAGTCCAGTGACGCATAGCCACGAGAGGTAGACTTCAGACGGTCGAAGAAGTCGAGCACCACTTCCGCCATCGGGATTTCATAGGTCAGCGCCACCTGGTTACCGTGGTAAACCATGTTGGTCTGCACGCCACGCTTCTCGATACAGAGCGTAATGACGTTACCGAGGAACTCCTGCGGCAGCAGCATGTGACATTCCGCGATTGGCTCACGCAGCTCTTCGATGTTGTTCAGTGGCGGCAGCTTGGACGGGCTGTCGACATAGATAACCTCTTTGCTGGTGGTCTGAACTTCATACACGACGGTCGGTGCCGTGGTGATCAGATCCAGATCGTATTCGCGCTCCAGACGTTCCTGAATGATCTCCATGTGCAGCAGACCCAGGAAGCCACAGCGGAAGCCGAAGCCCAGCGCGGTAGAGCTTTCTGGTTCATAGAACAGGGAAGCATCGTTCAGACTCAGCTTGCCAAGCGCGTCACGGAAGTTTTCATAATCGTCAGAGCTGACCGGGAACAGACCCGCATAAACCTGTGGCTTCACTTTTTTGAAGCCCGGGAGCGCTTTGTCTGCCGGATTACGTGCCTGAGTCAGGGTATCGCCCACTGGCGCGCCCAGAATGTCTTTGATCGCACATACCAGCCAGCCTACTTCGCCGCATTTCAGTTCGGTACGGTCAACCTGTTTCGGCGTGAAGATGCCCAGACGGTCAGCGTTGTACACCTGACCGGTGCTCATCACTTTGATTTTGTCGCCTTTACGCATGGTGCCGTTTTTAATACGGACCAGGGAGACAACGCCAAGGTAGTTATCGAACCAGGAGTCGATGATCAGTGCCTGCAGCGGCGCATCTGCGTCACCTTCTGGTGCCGGGATATCACGCACCAGGCGTTCCAGCACATCAGGTACACCGACACCGGTTTTCGCGGAGCAGCGCACGGCATCAGCGGCATCAATGCCGACGATGTCTTCAATCTCTTCCGCTACGCGCTCAGGATCGGCGGCTGGCAGGTCGATTTTGTTCAGAACCGGCACCACTTCGAGATCCATTTCCATCGCGGTGTAGCAGTTCGCCAGGGTCTGAGCTTCTACGCCCTGCCCGGCATCGACCACCAGCAGCGCGCCTTCGCAGGCCGCCAGCGAACGAGAAACTTCATAGGAGAAGTCAACGTGGCCTGGGGTGTCGATGAAATTCAGTTGATAGGTTTCACCATCAAGGGCTTTGTAGTCGAGCGTCACGCTCTGCGCTTTGATGGTAATACCACGTTCGCGTTCCAGGTCCATGGAGTCCAGTACCTGGGCTTCCATTTCACGATCAGACAGGCCACCGCAAATCTGGATAATACGGTCAGACAGCGTCGACTTACCGTGGTCAATGTGAGCAATGATCGAAAAGTTACGTATGTTCTTCATATAGTTAAATAATTATGCCTTACGAATTCCTGGAGGCCGCTGTTCTTAGCCTGACGTTTTTCAGTGCGAAAACGCAGCATTCTACACTACATCTTCGTCACCAGGAAATGCTCTTCAAGCCAAGCATAGCGTCAAGGAAGGACGTTTTCTTTTCAGGGATGTAAATAAAGATAAAGCCCGATGAATTACCGGGCTTCTGAAGAGAGCGTTTCAACACGAAGCATGTCCGGCGGGAGCCCCACGCTGAGGATAATGGGCTGCCAGGCTTCTTTCTGTGCGAGCTTCTGAGAAAAGCCGCGCGCCAGCATAAAACCGCCCACGCCACCGAGTGCTCCGCCGCTCATCGCCGCGAGATCGGTGCCAAACAGCATCTGGAAAATTCCGGCTACCACAAACAAGCCCACCAGCGGCGAGAGATACACCAGCATCGCGGAACCTAACAGGCTGCCTTCGGCAATGCCCAGCTCGACCTTTTGACCGACGGTCAACGGCTGTTCGCTCGGCACAGAGATCGTGTGCGATGTTTGCGGCCCTAACTTATTAAGCACGCGGCTGCCGCACCCCGCACGGGAAGCGCAGCTGTTGCATGACGCTTTCACGTCACAGCTCACCAGCGCGACGCCATTTTGCCATGAGACCACGGTGGCCCATTCTTTAATCATTGTGCGGTCCTGAATTTAATGCTGTCAGCAATACGCTTCGCCGTTTGCGGGGGAAGTTCACCCACAATGGTGATTTCGGCGTTGTCGCGCACGGTGGTGCTCACGGTCCGACGGCCGGTGCGCAGCATTTGATCGCTGCTGTTCGCCGTCGCGCGGTTGATATTCACCGAGAAGCTGAACAGGCCATCAGAATAGAGACGAGACTCAACCGGCGTTTCAATGGTCGGCAGCTGGCGACGACTGCTGGAGATTTCGCTGAACCCTTGCGGGATCCAGGATGGCACCCAGTTGAAATTCACCGTATCGCCCGCGGGCACTGACAGCAGCGGCGGAAGGCTCGCTTTCGCCAGATTCTGCATGCTGTTGCCCACCTGACCATCCACCGTGAAGGAGATGACGCGGAACTGTTCCAGCGTTTCGCCGTCACGATCGAGGAGATCAACGCGCATAGGGAGTTTGCTTTCCGCATCCATCCACACGATGTAGCTGTAACGCGTGCCGTCTCTCGCCACGACGCGAATCACTTCGCACAGCCGGTCCGCGATACGCGTGCGGCCAACGGAGATGAAATCGTAGTATGGGGACAGACGTTTAAAATCGGTATAGATGAGAGCCGGAAGCGAATCGACAATATAATCGCCATTGAGCGTGAACGGCTCAAGGCCTGGCTCGAAATAGCTGATTTCATTGCCGCGCTGAACAACTTCACGGCGCGGGCCGTCGAGTTGTAAAAGCTGGGCAAGCGGCTGGTTATCAAGTCGGGCATGGCGGTAGCGTAACGACTCTACACCCTGCTTGTTGATACTGATAAAGGCCAACTCGTAGTTGAGTGACTGGCTCGCCATATTCATCTGCTGCAACAACGCCCCGGACGATAAATCAGCCGAGGCGTTGGCAGAGAAGAACAGGCTACCCGCCACTAAGGACATGGCGCACCAAAGTTGCTTCATTACTGCGATTGCGTTCCTAAAGTTTGGTTTCCTGGCACTTGCACACCAGCCTGCTGGGTCTGTGCCTGCTCAAACTGGAGCTGCTCAGAGTGCAGACGACGCTGCAACTCATAGTCCTGCAGCATCGCATTAATGCGACGACGCTGTTCCTGAACCTGCTGTTGCTGGCCCGGGCTGACTGATGCATCGGCGGCTGGCACACCCAAACTAACCGGACTTGCTTTACCCATCATCGGCAGTGTGTTGAACACTGGCGCTTCAGGCTGCTGGTTAGCTTCTGATTGACCGTTATAGTGCTGGACGCCAACGATAACTGCAAGCGATACGCATGCAGCCACACCCATTTGGGTGAGTTGACTGGCCCACGGACGCACTTTTTTCCAGAATGGCATCTTCTGCCATTGATGCGGCGCAGGTTGGGCTTCAGGAATCAGCGGAGTGGTCTGATGTACAGGCTCGTTCTCAATTGCCGCCATTACGCGGGCAGAGATATCGAAATGGAGAACATCGCCCGTATCACCGCGCATAGAGTCGCGGATGAGATGGTAACTCTCCCAGGTCTTTTGCATCTCGGGAGAGTGAGAGAGCTCGTTGAGCAGCTCACTGTCCAGCGTTTCACCATCCATTAAAGCGGAAAGTTTTTCTTTCTGCATGCCTAATACCTTTTCCAGTATCCCGCTATCGTCAACGCCTGATAAGCGGTTGAACTTTATTATCAATAGCTTCTCGCGCACGGAAGATTCGCGAACGAACCGTTCCGACCGGACAATCCATGATGGCCGCTATCTCTTCATAGCTGAGTCCATCAAGCTCCCGCAAGGTAATTGCCATGCGTAAATCTTCCGGGAGTGCCTCGATCGTGCGAAAAACGATTTGTCTCAGTTCTTCTGACAACATTAAGTTCTCAGGGTTCGAAATTTCTTTCAACGCGCCGCCGCTTTCGAAGTTTTCAGCGTCAATGGCATCCACATCACTAGACGGCGGACGACGGCCCTGAGCGACCAGATAATTCTTTGCTGTATTGACTGCAATACGATACAGCCAGGTGTAAAAAGCACTATCTCCCCGGAAAGAATCCAGCGCACGATAGGCCTTTATAAAAGACTCTTGTACCACATCAGGAACGTCTCCTGACGGCACGTAGCGGGACACCAGACTCGCCACTTTATGCTGGTAGCGCACTACCAGTAAGTTAAAGGCTTTCTGATCTCCCTTCTGGACCCGTTCAACCAGGACCTGGTCCGTTAACTGCTCGCTCATCCGAGGTAATGTCTCCCCAAACCTAAATTCCACGCGTTATCGAAACGCCACTCTAAAAACACTGCAATGTGAGCAAGCACGAGGTTAGAGGGTCTATTCATCAATAAGTTCCGTTACGCGTTTGTTTTTGTCCATCGTGTCGCAGACTGTTCATTTTCTCTCATTATAAGTCTGTTAACGATACGTACCCAGTTTCTGATAAGAAATGGCATTTTTGCAGCCAGAAGAGTACCGCAACACAGGGTTTATTTCACCACATAATCTGAAGCTAACGATCTGCTTCGCAAAATATTTTCGTTCTTTTACGTGTTTTTTGAGCTTGCGTTTATGTTTAGGCTGCGCAACACCACTCAAAAAAAACGTGCGATTCATCGCATTCGGGTGCTATTCTGGCCAAACACTGTTTAGTAAATTAAACAAACATCATGAACACAACTCCTGAACTGCATTGTGATGTACTGATTATCGGCAGCGGCGCGGCCGGGCTCTCTCTGGCGCTGCGACTTGCCTCGCATCAGAAAGTGATCGTCCTGAGCAAAGGGCCGATGAGCGAAGGCTCGACGTTCTACGCGCAAGGCGGCATCGCTGCGGTGTTTGATGAAACCGACAGCATTGCTTCGCACGTGGAAGATACGCTGATCGCGGGCGCGGGCATTGTCGATGAACACGCCGCGGAATTTGTCGCCAGCAACGCACGTCATTGCGTGCAGTGGCTAATCGACCAGGGCGTGCTGTTTGATACCCACGTTCAGCCCAATGGCGAAGAGGGATATCATCTCACTCGCGAAGGCGGCCATAGCCACCGGCGCATCCTGCATGCCGCCGATGCCACCGGCAAAGAAGTTGAAAACACGCTGGTCAGCAAAGCCTGCAACCATCCCAATATTCAGGTGCTAGAGCGCAGCAATGCGGTGGATCTGATCATCTCGGATAAAATTGGCCTGCCGGGCACGCGCCGCGTCGTCGGAGCCTGGGTCTGGAACCGCAATAAAGAGAAGGTCGAAACCTGCCGGGCGAAATCTGTGGTTCTGGCAACAGGTGGCGCTTCCAAGGTTTATCAGTACACGACGAATCCGGATATCTCCTCCGGGGACGGAATTGCGATGGCATGGCGTGCAGGTTGTCGCGTCGCCAATCTGGAGTTTAACCAGTTCCACCCAACCGCCCTCTTCCACCCGCAGGCGCGCAATTTCCTGCTGACGGAAGCCCTGCGGGGTGAAGGCGCGCATCTCAAGCGCCCTGACGGCACGCGTTTTATGCCTGACTTCGACGAGCGCGGCGAGCTTGCCCCGCGTGACATCGTGGCCCGCGCGATAGACCACGAGATGAAACGTCTCGGTGTCGACTGTATGTATCTCGATATCAGCCATAAGCCCGCGGATTTTGTGCGCCAGCACTTCCCGACGATCTATGAGAAATTGCTGGGCCTCGGGATCGATCTCACCAAAGAACCGGTGCCGATTGTGCCCGCCGCGCACTATACCTGCGGTGGCGTGATGGTGGACGATCATGGCCGTACTGATGTGGATGGCTTGTACGCTATCGGCGAGGTGAGCTACACCGGGCTGCATGGCGCGAACCGCATGGCGTCTAACTCGCTTCTGGAGTGTCTGGTTTACGGCTGGTCAGCCGCGGAAGATATTACCAAACGGATGCCGTACGCCCGTCAGGTGGATCAACTCCCTGCCTGGGATGAAAGCCGGGTGGATAATCCGGATGAGCTGGTCGTCATTCAGCACAACTGGCATGAGCTGAGACTCTTCATGTGGGATTACGTCGGGATCGTGCGCACCACGAAACGTCTGGAGCGCGCGCTGCGCCGGATTACGATGCTCCAGCAGGAGATTGACGAGTATTACGCCAATTTCCGCGTATCCAACAATCTGCTGGAGCTGCGCAATCTGGTGCAGGTGGCGGAGCTGATTGTTCGCTGCGCGATGATGCGCAAAGAGAGCCGGGGCCTGCATTACACGCTGGACTACCCCGATCAGCTGGCGGAATCCGGTCCATCGGTACTCGCCCCGCTCGCTCACATAAACAGATAAAATGCCTGGGTCAGCGCAGTGTAGGCTTCTGAGTAACACTGATCTGGCCCACGGATCACCATCCTGTCGCTGAAGCACTCGCCTTCTTTTGGCGAGAGCGCTAATAACACACGGTGCGGGAGCCGCGCTTCATTATCGGCAATATCAGTGCGCAGACGTAAGAACCAGCCCATCTCCAGCGCCTTTTTGATAAAGGCATTGCCGGTGCTTTCGGGCAGCACGACGCAGAAAAATCCCTCTTCGGAGATCAAATTCGCCGCGGTCATGAGCAGCGCCTGATGATCCAGCGAGCCGGTGTAGCGTGCCTGGTTGCGTTCCGGCGTGGCGCATTCGACGCCCGGTTCAAAATAAGGTGGGTTGCTGACAATCAGATCGTAACGCGCCGTTTGCTCAGGCGCCCAGGTAATAATATCGGCGCACTCCACCCGGACGCGAGACGCCCACGGAGATTCGCCGGCATTCTCACTCGCCTGACTGGCAGCCTGCGCGTCGAGCTCGACCGCATCGATAGTGACATGCTGCTCCGTGCGCTGCGCCAGCATCAGCGCCAAAAGGCCGCTTCCTGCGCCAATATCCAAAATTCGCTTAACCTTCGCGACGGGCGCCCACGCACCCAGTAAGATACCGTCAGTACCGACTTTCATCGCACAGCGATCGTGAGCCACAAAAAACTGTTTAAACGTAAAACCATCGCGGCGCAGCTGCGCTTTGGGTTGAGACATGTCAAAGCAACCTTCTTAAATAAAACCGGATTAGCATAGGGGAAAGCGAAGTGGCGGAAAAGGGATATCCACAAACAGATGAAGATTGCAGCCATAACGTCTATAATCAGCGCCCCACACAGAGGTAGAACATGACTGTAACGACTTTTTCCGAACTTGAACTCGATGAGTGCCTGCTGGAAGCTCTCCAGAATAAAGGCTTCACACGCCCAACTGCCATCCAGGCGGCTGCTATTCCGCCTGCGTTAGAAGGCCGTGATGTACTCGGTTCTGCGCCGACAGGCACCGGTAAAACGGCGGCATATTTGCTGCCTGTCTTGCAGCATCTGATCGACTTTCCTCGCAAGAAATCTGGCCCACCGCGCATTCTGATCCTGACACCGACACGTGAATTAGCCGTGCAGGTGGCAGAGCATGCGCGTGAACTGGCCGCGAATACGCATCTGGATATCGCCACCATCACCGGTGGTGTCGCCTATATGAACCACGCCGAAGTGTTCAGTGAGAACCAGGATATCGTGGTCGCGACAACCGGACGCCTGATGCAGTACATCAAAGAAGAAAACTTTGACTGCCGTGCGGTGGAAACGCTGATCCTCGATGAAGCAGACCGTATGCTGGAACTCGGTTTTGCGCAGGACATCGAACACATTGCGGGCGAAACGCGCTGGCGCAAACAGACGATGCTCTTCTCCGCCACCCTGGAAGGTGACGCGATCAAAGACTTCGCCGAGCGTCTGCTGAATGAGCCGGCTGAGGTGTCCGCTACGCCGTCCACGCGTGAGCGCAAGAAGATCCACCAGTGGTATTACCGCGCCGATAACCTTGAGCACAAAGTCGAGCTGCTCAAGCACCTGCTGAAACAGGATGACACCACGCGTACCATCGTGTTTGTGCGTAAGCGCGAGCGTGTGCATGAGCTGGCGAATATGCTGCGTTCCGCAGGTATCGACAACTGCTATCTTGAAGGCGATATGCCGCAGGCGAAGCGTACCGAGGGGATTAAACGTCTGACCGAAGGTCGCGTCAACGTGCTGGTTGCCACTGACGTCGCGGCGCGCGGGATTGATATTCCTGATGTCAGCCACGTTATTAACTTCGACATGCCGCGCACGGGCGACACCTATCTGCACCGTATCGGTCGTACTGGTCGTGCGGGCCGTAAAGGCACCGCGATCTCTCTGGTCGAAGCGCACGATTACATGCTGCTGCTGAAAGTGGGTCGTTACATCGAAGAGCCGGTGAAAGCCCGCGTCATTGATGAACTGCGTCCTACCACGCGTGCGCCGAGCGAGAAGATGACGGGTAAACCGTCCAAGAAAGTGCTCGCGAAACGTGCCGAGAAGAAAAAAGAAGAAGCGAAAGAGAAGCCGCGCGTGAAGAATCGCCATCGCGATGCCAAAAACATTGGCAAGCGTCGTAAGCCAAGCGGTACGCCGCCGACTTCACAAAACGAAGAGTAAAAAAAAGCCGGGTTCATCACCCGGCTTTTTATTTCCCCCAAGACCTCAAGTCTTACAGGCTTTCAGTAAAGGTACGTGCAATAACGTCACGCTGCTGTTCTGGAGTCAGAGAGTTGAAGCGTACCGCGTAGCCAGAAACACGAATGGTCAGCTGCGGGTATTTTTCTGGGTTCTTCACCGCATCTTCCAGGGTTTCGCGACGCAGAACGTTAACGTTCAGGTGCTGACCACCTTCCACACGAACTTCCGGCTGGATGTCCATTGGGATTTCACGGTATTCGATTTCGCCCAGTTTGTTAACCGGCACGATTTCGTCTTCAGCAAAACCGGCTTTCGCGACCACACAACGCGCTTCGCCTTTTTCGCTGTCCAGCAGCCAGAAAGAGTTCAGCAGATCGTCATTTGCAGCTTTAGTAATCTGGATACCTGTAATCATGTTATGCCTCCAGGGCTACATTAATTTATGGATGTCGGCCTCTCGCGGCCAATTGGTAAAACCATTGTTGCTTGAGTGTATATATATCAGCCGCCACCCCATGATTCTTTGATTTAAATCAACAAAAACCGCGACCACACAAAGTGTGTGGTTTGATTTTATTGTTTTATATCAATTTACGACCACCGCAGAACCGCTCTTTTTTGAGTAATTCAAATTAAATTGAAAGACTTAGACGCAAATTTCGCGCGGAATTTTGCTCCCCTCTCTTAAAGGGTTAAGCTAGGCGCAATTGAGAGATGCAGGAGAGCATGATGACAACCCCTTTGACATGGCATGACGTGCTGGCAGATGAAAAGCAGCAGCCCTATTTTGTGAATACGCTCAGCACGGTCGCCACAGAGCGGCAATCCGGTCAGACGATCTATCCCCCGCAGAAAGATGTGTTTAACGCCTTCCGTTATACCGAACTGAATGATGTGAAAGTGGTGATCCTCGGTCAGGACCCTTACCACGGTCCGGGACAGGCGCATGGTCTGGCTTTCTCGGTGCGTCCTGGGATTGCCACCCCGCCGTCGCTGCTGAATATGTATAAAGAGCTGGAAGGCTCGATGCCAGGGTTTACCCGTCCGGCGCATGGCTATCTTGAGAGCTGGGCGCGTCAGGGCGTGCTGCTGCTTAACACAGTGTTAACGGTTCGGGCGGGACAGGCGCATTCTCATGCCAGCCTGGGCTGGGAAACCTTTACCGATAAAGTCATCAGCCTGATTAACGAACATTGTGAAGGGGTGGTGTTTTTACTCTGGGGCGCACATGCGCAGAAGAAAGGGGCGATCATTGATACTCAGCGTCATCACGTGCTGAAAGCGCCACACCCTTCGCCGCTGTCGGCTCACCGCGGATTCTTTGGCTGTAACCACTTTGTGCTGGCGAATGAATGGCTGGAAAAACGCAACGAAGCGCCGATTGACTGGATGCCCGTGTTACCGGCTGAAAGCGAATAACGATTAATCAATGAGTAGGCCGGATAAGGCGTAGCCGCCATCCGGCAAAATGCCCGGCAGCGAGATGCTAACCGGGCATATCAAAGCTAGGCTTTGTTCTGACGCCACCATTCAGCCAGCAGGACGCCGGTTGCAACGGAAACGTTGAGGCTTTCTACCTTGCCTGTCCCGTCGATTGAGACGCTCAGGTCGGCAGAAGAGAGTGCCGCATCAGACAGACCATCACGTTCCTGACCCAGCACCAGCACCATCTTGCGCGGTAGCGTCGCTTTAAACAGCGGCGTACCTTTGTGGCTGGAGGTGGTCACGATAGAGTAACCCGCCTGGCGGAACTCTTCGATGGCATCAAGAACACTTTCGCCCGTAATCGGCTGTACGTGTTCCGCCCCACCCTCGGCAGTACGAATCGCCGCACCGGATTCGACAATTGCCGCATCCTGCAACAACACGCCTTTCACACCGAAATGGGCACAGCTACGCATCATCGCACCCAGATTGTGAGGGTTACCCACATCTTCCAGCGCCAGCACGCAGTCATCGGCATCCGCCTGACTGACCCACTGCTGCACGGTGGTGCCGTTACGTTTTTTGATCAGGAAGCAGACGCCACCGTGATGCTCGGTACCGGAAGCTTTGGTCAGCTCCGCGTCGTCTACCACATGGTAGGCTTTGCGGTTCGCCGCCATCCAGCGCAGGGCTTCTTTGAAACGCGGCGTGACGCTCTGGATAAACCAGGCGCGAACGATGCATTCAGGACGGCTCTGGAACAGGGCCTGACAGGCGTTCTCGCCGTAGACACGGGTCTCTTCAGCGCGTTGACGGCGCAGAACTTCCGGATCGATAAAGCTCTTACCACTGATTCCACCGTGATCGGCTTTTGCCGGTGCTTCTTCACCCGGTGCGCGGGAAACCGTGCGCCACGGGGATGCATCACGTGGGAAATCATCGCGAGGACGGTCGTCGCGACGGCGATCGTCACGCTTACGGTCATCACGTTTGCGGTCATCACCGCGGTTACTTCTGTTGTCATCGCGGGCGGGGCGACGGCCACCGTCTGCACGAGATGGACCCGGACGGCCCCCACCCTTTCCGGTACGCGGATTTTGGGTGCGTTTGTCAGAATCATCATCACTGCGGACATACATCACTTTGACCTTGCCGCTTTTATTCTTCAGTTCGTCGTTCATGCTTTTCTCCACCAGCGCTGCGCGAAGCGCGCAGATTACCCGATGTGTCAGCGCATAGCCATTATTTCATACAAAAGCCTGTGACTATTGTTCCCATTGAATAAAACGCATTGTCGTTTCAAACAACCTCAATGATAATGTGTAACATATCAGAAACATTATCGGCATTTTGCCGCTTTGTCCCACTGCTCTATCAGAGGTTAGTTATGAATACCGTATGTGCCAACTGCCAGGCCCTCAATCGCATTCCGGATGACCGAATTGATGATGGGGCGAAATGCGGGCGTTGCGGTCATGAGCTTTTCGATGGCGACGTGATTAACGCAACCGGCGAAACCCTCGATAAATTGCTGAAAGACGATCTGCCGGTCGTGGTGGATTTCTGGGCGCCCTGGTGCGGCCCATGCCGTAACTTTGCGCCTATATTTGAAGACGTCGCCGAAGAGCGCAGTGGGAAAATGCGCTTTGTGAAAGTGAACACCGAAGCGGAACGCGAACTGAGCGCCCGATTCCGCATCCGCAGTATTCCGACCATCATGATTTTCAAGAAGGGTGAAGTCGTCGATATGCTCAATGGTGCCGTGCCAAAAGCGCCTTTTGAAAGCTGGCTGAACGAAACTCTCTGACATTCACGGGGCACCGCTTGTGCCCCGTTCCTCCCTCTGCGAGAATGGCGTTTTTTCTGCGCCTCTTCCATGACTGATAACGCCGTACTTCAATTGCGCGCCGAACGCCTGGCGCGTGCGACCCGCCCTTTTCTTGCTCGTGGCAACCGCGTTCGCCGCTGTCAGCGCTGTCTTTTGCCGCAAAAGCAGTGCCTGTGCGACACCCTGACGACCAGCCACGCGCAAAGCCGTTTCTGCCTGGTGATGTTCGATACCGAGCCGATGAAGCCCAGCAATACCGGGCGTCTGATCGCCGACATTCTGCCGAATACCGCTGCGTTTCAGTGGTCGCGCACCGAGCCGCCGCAGGCCCTGCTCGATCTGGTTGCCAGCCCCGACTATCAGCCCATGGTGGTGTTCCCTGCATCTTATGCCGGTGAAAACCGCGAGGTGATTTCTGCGCCTGCGACAGGCAAACCGCCGCTGTTCATCATGCTGGATGGCACCTGGACCGAAGCGCGGAAAATGTTCCGCAAGAGCCCGTATCTGGATGCGCTGCCGGTGATCTCCGTCGATCTGTCACGCGTTTCCGCCTATCGCCTGCGCGAAGCCCACGCCGAGGGGCAATATTGTACGGCAGAAGTGGCGATCGCCCTGCTGGATCTGGCGCAGGATACGTTGGCCGCGACCGCGCTGGGCAACCATTTTTCCTGCTTCCGCGAGCGCTATCTGGCAGGAAAACCCACACATCAGGCCAGCATCACAGCAGAAGAGCCGGAAAGCGTTTAAAATCATCAGGTCACTCGCGTTTACAGGAGACTTGTATGAGCCAGCGAGGGCTAGAAGCGCTACTCCGCCCTAAATCCATCGCCGTGATCGGTGCCTCCATGAAGCCCGATCGCGCCGGATATTTAATGATGCGCAACCTGCTGGCCGGTGGATTCAATGGCCCGGTCATGCCCGTCACCCCGGCGTATAAAGCTGTTCAGGGCGTGCTGGCCTGGCCTGACATACAAAGCCTGCCCTTTGTCCCCGATCTCGCCATCCTCTGTACTCATGCCAAACGCAATCTCACCCTGCTGGAAGCGCTGGGTGAGAAAGGGTGTAAAACCTGCATCATTCTCTCTTCGCCACCAGAACAGCAGGCAGAATTACTGGCCTGCGCGGGCCGATATCAGATGCGCTTACTTGGGCCTAACAGTCTGGGGCTTTTGGCTCCGTGGCAGGGATTGAACGCCAGTTTCTCTCCGGTACCGATTCGCAAAGGCAAACTGGCGTTTATCTCTCAGTCTGCCGCCGTGTCCAACACCATTCTCGACTGGGCGCAGCAGCGCGAAATGGGCTTTTCGTATTTCATCGCGCTGGGCGATAGCCTGGATATTGATGTCGATGAACTGCTCGATTTCCTGGCGCGCGACAGTAAAACCAGCGCGATCCTTTTGTACCTCGAACATCTGAGCGATGCGCGACGCTTTGTCTCCGCCGCGCGCAGCGCCTCGCGTAACAAGCCGATCCTGGTCATCAAAAGTGGCCGTAGTCCTGCGGCGCAGCGTTTGCTGCAATCCCACTCGGGCATGGACCCTGCCTGGGACGCCGCCATTCAACGCGCCGGTTTGCTGCGCGTTCAGGATACCCATGAGCTTTTCTCGGCGGTCGAAACGCTGAGCCATATGCGCCCGTTGCGCGGTGAAAAGCTGATGATTGTCAGTAACGGCGCGGCACCGGCAGCGCTCGCTCTTGATGAACTGTGGTTACGCAACGGGAAACTCGCCACGCTCAGCGAAGAGACGCTGCAACATTTGCGTGACGCCCTGCCTGTGAGCGTGACGCCGGGGAATCCGCTGGATCTGCGGGACGACGCCAGCAGCGAGCGGTATATCAAGGCTATCTCGATACTGCTGGACAGCCAGGACATTGATGCTCTGATGGTGATCCATTCCCCCAGCGCCGCGGCGCCCGGCAGCCAGAGCGCACGCGCGCTGATCGATGCCGTTAAAAACCATCCGCGCGGAAAATATGTCACCCTGCTGACCAACTGGTGCGGGGAATACTCCTCGCAGGAAGCGCGCCGCCTGTTCAGCGAAGCGGGATTGCCGACCTACCGCACGCCGGAAGGCACTATCACCGCATTTATGCATATGGTGGAATACCGCAGGAACCAGAAACAGCTGCGAGAAACCCCGGCGTTGCCCGATAATCTGGCGGCCAATGCGACCGAAGCCCACAATCTGCTGCGCCAGGCCATTGAAGACGGAGCGTCGTCGCTGGATACCCATGAGGTACAACCGATTCTGGATGCCTACGGCATGAAAACCTTGCCGACCTGGATCGCGAGTGACAGCGCCGAGGCGGTGCATATTGCCGAACAGATTGGTTATCCGGTGGCGCTGAAGCTCCGGTCGCCTGATATTCCACATAAGTCGGATGTACAGGGCGTGATGCTCTATTTGCGTACCGCGGCAGAAGTGCAGCAGGCTGCCGAGGCGATTTTCGATCGCGTCAAAATGGCCTGGCCGCAGGCGAGAGTCCATGGGCTTTTGGTCCAGAGCATGGCGAACCGCGCCGGGGCGCAGGAACTCAGAGTGGTTGTGGAGCACGACCCGGTCTTTGGCCCGTTGATTATGCTGGGAGAAGGCGGTGTGGAGTGGCGACCGGAAGAGCAGGCTGTTGTCGCGCTCCCGCCGCTGAACATGAATCTGGCGCGTTACCTGGTTATTCAGGCGATTAAGAGTAAAAAAATTCGCGGACGCAGCGCGCTCCAGCCTCTGGATATCGCCGGGCTGAGCCAGTTCCTGGTTCAGGTTTCAAACCTGATTGTCGATTGCGCTGAGATCCAGCGGCTGGATATCCATCCGCTTCTGGCGTCGGGCAATGAATTTATCGCCCTGGACGTGACGCTGGATATCGCGCCGTTTACGGGCGATCGCGAAAGCCGACTGGCGATCCGCCCCTATCCCCTTCAACTGGAAGAGTGGGTGGAGATGAAAAATGGCGAGCAGGTGCTGTTTCGCCCTATCCTGCCCGAAGATGAGCCGCAGCTGCGGGCCTTCATCGCGCAAGTCACGAAGGAAGATTTGTACTATCGCTACTTCAGTGAAATCAGCGAATTTACCCATGATGATTTAGCCAATATGACCCAGATCGACTACGATCGGGAAATGGCATTTGTTGCCGTTCGCCATCGTGATGAAGGCGACGAGATCCTTGGGGTCACGCGGGCGATTTCCGATCCTGACAATGTGGATGCGGAATTTGCCGTGCTGGTTCGCTCCGATCTAAAAGGTCTTGGACTTGGGCGGAGATTGCTGGAAAAACTGATTGGCTATACCCGAGATCACGGTTTGCTCTGCCTGAATGGCATTACTATGCCCCATAACCGCGGCATGATTACTCTGGCGCGCAAACTCGGATTCGACGTGGATATTCAGCTGGACGAAGGGATTGTCGCCCTCTCGCTCCGTCTGGCATCGATGTCAACCCAGGAGTAAGGTACTGGAAATGTTGACCACTTTAGCAAGTACTGGTGGTATCATTGTCCGCTTATGTTGTCTGCAGATGCCAGATAACCCTTCAATGAACAGAGAAGATACGCACTGTGATGTTGTCAAAATTTAAGCGTAACAAACATCAACAACACCTTGCTCAACTACCGAAGATTTCTCAGTCAGTTGATGATGTCGAGTTCTTTTACGCTCCCGCCCATTTCAGGGAGACGCTTCTGGAAAAGATTGCGAGTGCCACACAACGTATTTGTATTGTGGCGCTTTATCTTGAACAGGATGAAGGTGGACGCGCGATTTTAAACGCGGTCTATGAAGCTAAACGCCAGCGCCCGGAACTGGACGTTCGTATCCTGGTTGACTGGCATCGTGCGCAACGCGGTCGAATTGGTGCGGCAGCGTCCAATACCAATGCGGACTGGTACTGCCGTATGGCGCAGGAAAACCCGAGCGTCGACGTGCGCGTTTACGGTGTACCCGTCAACACGCGTGAAGCCCTTGGCGTTCTGCATTTCAAAGGTTTCATCATTGATGACAGCGTCCTTTACAGCGGTGCGAGCCTCAATGACGTCTACCTGCATCAGCTCGATAAGTATCGCTATGACCGTTACCATCTGATCCGCAATGCGCAGATGGCGGACATCATGTTCAACTGGGTGGACCAAAACCTGGTGCATGGTCGTGGCGTGAATCGCCTTGACGATCCTCATCGTCCAAAAAGCCCGGAAATCAAAAACGATATCCGTCTGTTCCGCCAGGAACTGCGCGATGCGGTTTATCATTTCCAGGGGGATGCGGATAACGAACAGCTCTCCGTGACACCTTTAGTCGGCCTGGGCAAATCCAGCCTGCTGAATAAGACCATCTACCATCTGATGCCGTGCGCAGAGCAGAAGCTGACAATCTGTACGCCGTACTTCAACTTACCGGCGATACTGGTCCGCAATATTATTCAGCTGCTGCGCGATGGTAAAAAAGTCGAAATCATCGTCGGGGACAAAACCGCGAACGACTTCTTCATCCCTGAAGATCAGCCGTTTAAGATCATCGGTGCGCTGCCGTACTTGTATGAGATCAACCTCCGTCGTTTCCTGAGCCGCCTGCAGTATTACGTTAATACCGACCAACTGGTAGTGCGCCTCTGGAAAGATGAGGACAACAGCTATCACCTGAAAGGGATGTGGGTTGACGATGACTGGATGCTGCTGACCGGGAATAACCTCAACCCGCGCGCCTGGCGTCTGGATCTGGAAAACGCCATTCTGATCCACGATCCTCGGCATGAGCTTTCGGCCCAGCGCGAGCGTGAGCTCGAATTGATTCGTACCCATACGACGACCGTGCGTCACTACCGCGATTTGCAGAGCATTGCCGATTATCCGGTGAAAGTGCGTAAGCTTATCCGCCGGTTACGTCGTATTCGTATCGACCGCCTCATCAGCCGTATTCTGTAACGAACCAGCCCTGTCATCGACGGGGCTTTTTTTGGAGTCCGTTATGCGAATCTTCCTCCTGCTCTCTCCCCTCTTGCTTTCAGGTTGCAGCCATATGGCCAACGACAGCTGGCAAGGTCAGGATAAGGCCCAGCACTTTATCGCCTCGGCAATGCTCTCTGCCGCCGGGAATGAAGTCGCACAACATCAGGGCTATAGCCGCGATCGTAGCGCCGTTTACGGGTTCATGTTCTCTGTCAGTCTTGGCGCGTCAAAAGAGTTATGGGATAGCCGCCCTGCGGGGAGCGGCTGGAGCTGGAAAGATTTTGCCTGGGATGTCGCAGGTGCCACAACCGGCTATGCGGTGTGGCAACTGGCTCACTATTAAAGACGGATCCCTTTCCCTCTGCGGTGTAGCATCAGGGAGACAATAAATGCGAGCACGCCCATCACAGTGACGTACCAGAAGAAGGTGCTTTCACTGCCGACCGACTTCAGTGTTAGCGCGACATATTCCGCCGAGCCGCCAAAGAGTGCATTCGCCACAGCATAAGACAATCCCACACCTAGCGCACGGACCTGAGCGGGGAACATTTCTGCTTTTAATATTCCGCTGATCGAGGTGTAAAAACTGACGATCACCATCGCCACCATGACGAGTGCGAAAGCGGCATAGGGAGAGGAAACGTGTTGCAGCGCGGTCAGGATTGGGACAGTACAAAGGGCAGATAATCCGCCAAAGATAAGCATTGATGTCCGCCGCCCAATTCTGTCTGACAGCGCACCGATCAATGGCTGAATGAGCATAAACACAAACAGTGCGGCAGTCATAACAACACTGGCCACATTCGCGTGCATCCCGGTGGTGTTGACCAGATACTTCTGCATGTAGGTTGTGAAGGTGTAGAAACTCAGGGAACCGCCAGCGGTAAACCCTAATACCATCACAAAGGCTTTCCGGTTACGCCATAATCCTTTCAACGATCCGGCCTCTTTCAGTGCCCTCACCTCTTTTTGCGAGGTTTCATCCAGTTGACGACGCAGCCACAAGGCGACGACAGCCAGAACGGCCCCCATCGCGAACGGAATTCGCCATCCCCAGGCATGTAACTGTTCATCGGTCAGGATTTGCTGCAGAACAACGACCACCAGAATGGCCAGCAGTTGTCCGCCGATCAAAGTGACATACTGGAAGGAGGCGTAAAAACCTTTACGCCCTTCAACGGCGACCTCACTCATGTACGTCGCGCTTGTACCGTATTCGCCACCGACGGAGAGCCCCTGGAACAAACGAGCCAAAAGCAACAGTGCGGGTGCCCACGTACCGATAGTGTCATAACCTGGCAGACAGGCGATCACCAGCGATCCCAGACACATCATGCAAACGGAGATCAGCATGGAGGTTTTACGCCCCTGCCGGTCTGCAATACGGCCAAACAGCCAGCCACCAATCGGGCGCATCAGGAATCCGGCAGCAAATACCCCTGCGGTTTGCAGCAACTGAGTCGTGGTGTTTCCGGACGGGAAAAAGATATGGGCAAAATAGAGGGAACAAAATGAGTAAACGTAGAAGTCGAACCACTCGACCAGATTACCCGATGAGGCACTGACGATCGCCCATACCCTGCGTCGGGTATCACTGTCAGCCAGCGTCCCGTTCGATGTGATGCTTTCGGCCATTTTACTGTGCTCCTGCCATAAGACTTAAGCGTGTTGGGCGCTGAATGCCCCAATCATTTAGTAAATGAAATGTTATATTTTTGTTATATTTAACATTGTGATTTACATCACACATTTACTTAGCAGGATAAGCGATTAGGAGGAGTTCGAGGAATGCTGTTTAACGACAATAACGCAAAAAGGCCATCCTTGCGGATGGCCTCTTCACTTAATTGATGCCTGGCAGTTCCCTACTCTCACATGGGGAGACCCCACACTACCATCGGCGCTACGGCGTTTCACTTCTGAGTTCGGCATG
>NZ_JASSOT010000075.1 GCF_030238365.1 Lelliottia wanjuensis
GGTTACCGGGGCATAATCTCTCCCACGGGCTCAGTGGCACCAGGGCCGGGTGATGCTCACCGGTAACCTCCCGATGATCAGTCGGGGATCTTCTCCGCAGAAGCGGAGAAGATCAAGACATAAGGGTCGGGGTGAGGGCATCAGCCCGCACGTCATTAAATCAACCGATCTTTCGCATCCGCAATCGCCTGTGCCACCTGCTTCGGCGACACACCGCCTTTCGCCGCACGCTTATCCAGACAGGATTGCAGGGACAAAATCGGATAGACATCCTCGCCAATCACCGCGCTGAATTTCTGCAGATCGGCAAGCGTAAGATCTTCCAGCGGTTTGCCCTGACGAATCGCCTCCACCACCGCTTCGCCCACAATGTGGTGCGCTTCACGGAACGGCACGCCTTTGGCGACCAGATAATCCGCCAGCTCCGTGGAGTTCGCATAACCCTGCTGCGCCGCTTCCTGGCAGCGCGGACGTTTCACCTGAATGCCGTCCAGCACCAATGCGCCCATATGCAGGCAATCCAGCCAGGTGTCGAGGGCGTCGAACAGCCCTTCTTTATCTTCCTGCATATCTTTGTTGTAGGCCAACGGCAGACCTTTCAGGGTCATCATCATGCCGGTCAGCGCGCCCTGCACGCGGCCACATTTGCCGCGGATCAGCTCCAGCGCATCCGGGTTTTTCTTCTGTGGCATCAGGGAAGAGCCGGATGTCACACGGTCGGACAGCTCAACAAACCCGGCTTCACCCGAGTTGAAGAAAATCAGATCTTCGGCAAAGCGCGACAGATGCACCATGCCAATAGAGGCGTTCGACAGCAGCTCCAGCACGTGGTCGCGATCGGAAACGCTATCCAGGCTGTTGCGAGTGGCAGAGGCAAAGCCCAACCAGCCGGCCAGCTGTTCACGGTCGATTTCATAGGCGGTTCCGGCCAGCGCGCCGCTGCCGAGCGGGCTCACGTCCAGACGCTTCAGGGTATCCTGCAAACGGCTCTCGTCACGCGCCAGCATCTCAACGTACGCCAGACACCAGTGCGCAAAGGTCACCGGCTGCGCGCGCTGCAGGTGGGTATAGCCCGGCATCACCGCGTCCTGGTTGTTGTGCGCAGTTTCCACCAGCGCACTCTGCAGCTGACGGTTCGCCGACAGCAGTTCTACCACGGTATCTTTGCACCACAGCTTCAGGTCAGTCGCGACCTGATCGTTACGGCTACGCCCGGTGTGCAGCTTTTTGCCCAACTGGCCGACTTTGTCGATCAGTTTGCCTTCCACCCAGCTGTGAATATCTTCAGCATCGCTTTCGAGGATCTGCTGCGGGTTCAGGCGAACCTCTTCCAGCAGATTATTCAGCGCCTCTTCGAGCTGCACTTGTTCGTCTGCCGTCAGCACGCCCACGGAGACCAGCGCTTTAGACCAGGCCACAGAGCCGACGATATCCTGTTCGGCCAGGCGGTAGTCGAAGCGCAAAGAGTCATTGAACTGTTTGAACCGCTGATCCGCTGCCTGTGTAAAACGCCCACCCCAAAGTGCCATAACATGCTTCCTTAAATTCGGTTAGTTCTGTCGGGTGGCGCTTCGCACACCCAACCTGGTATTGGATTTTATTGCCGGATGGCGCTTCGCCTACACGGCGACAAAACCGTAGGCCGGATAAGCGAAGCGCCATCCGGCACAGAATGTTAAGCCAGAATACGCGTCCCAATCGGCGTGCCGTTAAACAGCGCCGGGAGTTGTTCCGCGTGACGCCACGAAGCGATATCCACAGGACGGCCCAGCGTGCGCGCCGCATCCAGCGCGGCGTTTACCTTCACAATCATGCCGTCGGTGATAATGCCCTGGTCGATCAGCTGCTCGGCTTTCGCCGCCGTCATCTCGGCAATGCGCTGACCTTTTCCATCCAGAATCCCGCTCACATCGGAGAGCAGAATCAGATCCGCGCCCAGCGTCGCCGCCAGTGCCGTGGCCGCCTGGTCGGCGTTCACGTTCATCAGCTGTCCCTCTTCGGTCACCCCGATAGAGCTCACAACCGGCAGGAAACCGCCTTCCAGCAGGGTGTTAATCAGCTTAGGTGAACCCGGCTGCGCCAGTCCAACGTGACCCAGTTCTTCGTCGAGCTGAGTCACATTTACGCTGTCACCGTCGCCCAGATACAGGCCCACGGACGCGATATGATGTTTCTTCGCCCACGCCAGCAGCGTTTTGTTCGCCGTACCCGCCAGCGCACCGGTAATGATGTCGATCTGATCGGCAGGCGTCACGCGCAGGCCATTTTTCTTCTTCACCGGCAGGTTCAGGCCTTTCATCAACTCGTCCACCACGCAGCCGCCGCCGTGGACAATCACCAGCGGACGTTGGTGTGATTCACGATAGTTCACCAGGGCAGTAAACAGACGCTCCAGGGCTTCTTCGCTGTCCAGCAGCACACCACCGAGTTTGATAATTAATGGATTCATCATCACACCTTAAATAAGAGACTGCGTTTCGGCGAAGCCAAAACGAATATTTGCACACTGCACTGCCTGTGCGGCAGCGCCTTTGAGGAGGTTATCTTCCGCAGCCACCACGATCAGGTGTTCGCCCTGAACGGCAAAACCGATATCGCAGAATGGCAGTCCGACCACGTTTTTCAGCGCCGGAACGCCTTTGTCGTACAGACGCACCAGCGGTTTGTCGGCATACGCCTGCTGGAAGACCTCAGCCACCTGCTCTTTGGTCACGCCCGGTTTCAGGCGGCAGGTGATGGTTTCCAGGATCCCGCGCGGGAAGTTGCCCAGATGCGGGGTGAAAATCACCTCCGCACCCAGGTGAGTGGTGATTTCCGGGTGATGACGGTGATTAAACACGCCATACGGCTGCAGGCTCACTTCGCAGAAACTGTTGGAAATCGTCGCCTTGCGCCCGGCACCGCTCACGCCACTGGTGGCGTTGATCACCGGCCACTGATTCAGATCCAGCAGGCCCGCGTCGATCAAAGGTTTGAGGGAAAGCTGCGCCGCCGTCGGGTAGCACCCTGGCACGGCAATCAGATTAGCTTCTTTCAGCTTCTCCGCGCTCCACTCCGCCAGACCATAAACCGCTTTTTTAAGCAGATCCGGGTGCTGGTGAGTAAAGCCGTAATATTTTTCATAGAAGGCACTGTCGTTGACGCGGAACGCGCCAGAGAGATCAAAGACCACACAGCCGGCTGCGAGGAACTGCGGCGCGAGGTCATGGCTGACTTCGTGCGCGGTGGCTAAAAACACCACGTCCACACCGTCGGTAAACTCGCTGATGTCGGACATCGGCTGCAACGGCAGATCCACGATTCCCTTAAGCTGCGGATGCAAATCGGAAATTAATTTTCCCGCATCATTGCTTTGCGCTGATACGGTCAAAGCGGTTATGGTCATATGAGGATGGCGATTCACGTAGCTTACTAGCTCTGCGCCCGCATAACCGCTAGCGCCCACAATCAGCGTATTCAACATCGGGTTCCTTTACGATCAACGTTAGTGTATTTTTATTCACATTTAGTGCATGAATATTGATACTATCACGACCTAAGGTATGTCAACAATGAAAATGAATTTACCACCCTTTATCGAGATTTACCGCGCCCTGATTGCCACGCCGTCCATCAGTGCGACCGAAGAAGCGCTCGACCAGAGCAATGAGTCTTTAATCAATTTACTGGCTGGCTGGTTTAGCGAACTCGGGTTTAAGGTGGAAGTTCAACCCGTTCCAGGCACCCGCAATAAATTCAATCTGCTGGCCAGCACCGGAGAAGGCGCAGGCGGCCTGCTGCTCGCCGGGCATACGGATACCGTTCCCTTCGATGATGGCCGCTGGACGCGCGATCCCTTCACCCTGACTGAGCATGACAACAAGCTCTACGGGCTGGGCACGGCGGACATGAAAGGCTTCTTCGCCTTTATTCTCGATGCCCTGCGTGACGTTGACGTGAAGACCCTGAAAAAGCCGCTCTATATTCTGGCGACCGCCGATGAAGAGACCAGCATGGCAGGCGCGCGCTATTTCTCTGAAAACACCGCCCTGCGCCCGGACTGCGCCATCATCGGCGAGCCGACTTCCCTGCAGCCGATTCGCGCCCACAAAGGCCATATTTCTACCGCCGTACGCGTGATGGGCCAGTCCGGCCACTCCAGCGATCCGGCCCGCGGCGTCAACGCCATCGAACTGATGCACGATGCGATTGGCCGCATCATGCAGCTGCGCGACTCCCTGAAAGAGCGTTATCACCACGACTCTTTCACCGTGCCGTACCCGACGCTGAACCTCGGCAGCCTGCACGGCGGGGATGCCTCCAACCGTATCTGCGCCTGCTGCGAACTGCATATGGATATCCGCCCGCTGCCGGGTATGACCCTGAGCGATCTGGATGGTCTGCTGACAGAAGCGCTGGCTCCGGTAAGCGAGCGCTGGCCTGGCCGTCTGACCATTTCCGAGCTGCACCCGCCGATCCCAGGCTACGAATGCCCGCCGGACCACCAGCTGGTTCAGGTAGTGGAAAAACTGCTCGGCGCGCAAACCGACGTAGTGAACTACTGCACCGAAGCGCCGTTTATCCAGACCCTGTGCCCGACGCTGGTGCTCGGCCCTGGCTCCATCAATCAGGCGCACCAGCCGGATGAATATCTGGAAACCCGCTTTATTAAGCCGACCCGCGAGTTAATTACCCAGGTTGTGCATCATTTCTGCTGGCATTAACGCCCCCCGCTTTTATTCCCTCTCCCTGTGGGAGAGGGTTAGGGTGAGGGCACCAAAACGCATGATCCCCATCACATTCTCATAAGCATCTCTTATCTGACGCGAAGCGAATTAAATTTCGTAAATTGCCCACATTTATTCGTTTGCTGAACCGTTTTCGCAGCAATTGACGACGGGGGTTTTACGTGGCTTTATAAAGGGAGATGACAAATAAATGTCCAAAAGTTTTCTGAATGGGCATAAACAAAAATGATGGGGTGACTGGGTTTTTATGAACGAACAATATTCCGCGTTGCGTAGTAATGTCAGTATGCTCGGCAAAGTGCTGGGAGATACCATCAAGGACGCGCTGGGAGAGAACATTCTCGACCGCGTTGAAACCATCCGTAAGCTGTCCAAATCCTCCCGTGCAGGAAATGAAGCGAACCGCCAGGAGCTGCTCACCACCCTGCAGAACCTGTCCAACGACGAGCTGCTGCCCGTCGCGCGCGCGTTCAGCCAGTTCCTGAATCTGGCTAACACCGCCGAGCAGTACCACAGCATTTCGCCAAACGGCGAGGCTGCCAGCAACCCGGAAGTGATTGCCCGCACCCTCAGAAAACTCAAAGACCAGCCCGACCTCAACGAAGAGACCATCAAAAAAGCGGTGGAATCCCTGTCGCTGGAACTGGTGCTGACCGCACACCCGACCGAGATCACCCGTCGTACGCTGATCCACAAAATGGTGGAAGTGAACAACTGCCTGAAGCAGCTGGACAACAAAGAGATCGCCGATTACGAGCGTAACCAGCTGATGCGTCGTCTGCGCCAGCTGATTGCCCAGTCCTGGCACACGGATGAAATTCGTAAATACCGCCCAAGCCCGGTCGATGAAGCCAAATGGGGCTTTGCGGTCGTGGAAAACAGCCTGTGGGAAGGCGTGCCAAACTACCTGCGTGAGCTCAACGAACAGCTCGAAGAGAACCTGGGCTATCGCCTGCCGGTCGATTTTGTCCCGGTCCGCTTCACCTCCTGGATGGGTGGTGACCGCGACGGTAACCCGAACGTCACCGCGGAAATCACCCGCCACGTCCTGCTCCTGAGCCGCTGGAAAGCCACCGACCTGTTCCTGAAAGATATTCAGATCCTAATCTCTGAGCTGTCGATGGTGGAAGCTACGCCAGAGCTGCTGGAGCTGGTCGGCGAAGAGGGCGCCAGTGAGCCGTACCGCTATCTGATGAAAAACCTGCGCAGTCAGCTGCTGGCCACCCAAGCCTGGCTGGAAGCGCGTCTGAAAGGCCAGCGTCTGCCAAAACCGGCGGGCCTGCTGAGCCAGAACGAACAGCTGTGGGACCCGCTGTACGCCTGCTATAAATCACTGCAGGCCTGCGGCATGGGCATCATCGCCAACGGCGAGCTGCTCGACACCCTGCGCCGCGTGAAGTGTTTCGGCGTGCCGCTGGTGCGAATCGATGTGCGCCAGGAAAGCACCCGCCACACCGAAGCGCTAGGTGAACTGACCCGCTATCTCGGCATCGGCGACTATGAAAGCTGGTCCGAAGCCGACAAGCAGGCCTTCCTGATCCGCGAACTGAACTCCAAGCGCCCGCTTCTGCCGCGCAGCTGGGAACCCAGCGAAGAGACCAGCGAAGTGCTCAACACCTGCAAGGCGATCGTCGACGCGCCGAAAGGATCCGTTGCCGCCTATGTGATCTCCATGGCGAAGACGCCGTCCGACGTGCTGGCCGTGCATCTGTTACTGAAAGAAGCTGGTATCAGCTTTGCGCTGCCGGTGGCGCCGCTGTTTGAAACCCTCGACGACCTGAACAACGCTAACGACGTGATGACCCAGCTGCTGAACATCGACTGGTATCGCGGCTTTATTCAGGGCAAACAGATGGTGATGATTGGCTATTCCGACTCCGCAAAAGACGCGGGCGTGATGGCAGCCTCCTGGGCGCAGTATCAGGCGCAGTATGCACTGATCAAAACCTGCGAAAAAGCGGGTATCGAACTGACGCTGTTCCACGGTCGCGGTGGCTCTATCGGTCGCGGCGGTGCTCCGGCTCACGCAGCACTGCTGTCGCAACCGCCGGGCAGCCTGAAGGGCGGCCTGCGCGTCACCGAGCAGGGCGAGATGATCCGCTTCAAATACGGTCTGCCGGAAGTGACCATCAGCAGTCTGTCGCTCTACACCAGCGCGATTCTGGAAGCCAACCTGCTGCCACCGCCGGAGCCAAAAGACGCCTGGCGTCATATCATGGACGAGCTGTCGGACATCTCCTGCGATCTGTATCGTGGCTACGTGCGTGAAAACAAAGACTTCGTGCCGTACTTCCGCTCAGCAACGCCTGAGCAGGAGCTGGGCAAACTGCCGCTCGGTTCACGTCCGGCGAAACGTCGTCCTACCGGCGGGGTGGAATCCCTGCGCGCCATTCCGTGGATCTTCGCCTGGACGCAAAACCGTCTGATGCTGCCCGCCTGGCTGGGTGCCGGTGCGGCGCTGCAAAAAGTGGTCGAAGACGGCAAGCAAAGCGAGCTGGAAACCATGTGCCGCGACTGGCCGTTCTTCTCTACCCGTCTGGGGATGCTGGAGATGGTGTTCTCGAAAGCCGACCTGTGGCTGGCGGAATACTACGACCAGCGCCTTGTTAAACAGGAACTCTGGGGTCTGGGTAAAGAGCTGCGCGAACTGCTGGAAGGTGATATTAAAGTGGTGCTGGCGATCGCCAACGATTCACATCTGATGGAAGATTTACCGTGGATTGCCGAGTCCATCCAGCTGCGTAATATTTACACCGACCCGCTGAACGTACTCCAGGCAGAGCTGCTGCACCGCTCCCGTCAGGCGGAAGAAGCAGGCAAAGAACCGGACCCTCGCGTGGAGCAAGCGCTGATGGTCACCATCGCCGGCGTCGCCGCTGGCATGCGTAACACGGGCTAATCAGTTTGCCGGATGGCGCTTGCGCTTATCCGGCCTACGGCTTTGTAGGCCCGGCAAGCGCAGCGCTGCCGGGCAATACTTCGGTATTCACACCATGCAATACGATATCAGCCAGATCCTGACCGACCTGATAAACGGCGGTTTACCGCTCCAACAAGTGCATTTCGCTAACCCCACGTCTCCCCCACCAGAGCTGGCCCTGCAGGTCGATTTTCCGCGTCTGGAGATCCTACTCGAAGGCTCCGTGCAGGACGCCTCGACGGGCGTTTTGCACCCAAATGATGTTCTGTACGTCCCGGCGGGCGGCTGGAACTTCCCGCAATGGCAGCAGCCTGCAACCGCCCTGAGCATTCTGTTCGGCAAGCAGCAGCTGGGTTTTAGCCTGGTGCAGTGGGATGGTGTTGCCCTGCTTAATCTGGCGAAACAACACGTGGCCCGCCGTGGCCCACGCATTGGCTCTTTCCTGCTGCAAACGCTGCATGAAATGCAGATGCAACCCCAGGAGCAGCAAACCGCACGCCTGATTACCTTAAGTCTGCTGAGCCATTGTACCGACCTGCTGGGCAGTCAGATCCAGACCGCCTCTCGCAGCGAAGCCTTATTCGGTGCTGTACGCGACTATATTGATGAGCACTACGCGTCACCCCTCACCCGAGAATCTGTCGCCAAAGCGTTCTATATCTCGCCCAACTATCTGTCGCATCTTTTCCAGAAGACCGGCGCGGTAGGGTTTAACGAGTATCTGACGCAAACCCGGCTGGAGCACGCGCGCCAGTTATTGAAGGGATATGATCTGAAAGTAAAAGAGATCGCGCACAGCTGCGGATTTATTGACAGTAACTATTTTTGCCGACTGTTTCGCAAGAATACGGAACGTTCGCCGTCGGAGTATCGCCGCCAGTACCACAGCCAGCTTACCGGTAAGACGGCTAATCCAGAATAAGCTGGGTGTGCTGCGGGGCCGATAGCATTTTACGCGCTGCGCTCATCACTTTTTGCGGATCGCGCAGGAACGCGTTAATCCCGCACTTCACATAGCGACACTGGTCGAATCGCTCCATTCCCGCCAGCTCGATATCGGTAATCAGCAGCACCACTTCCGCATGACGAATGTCTTCGCCAGTCAGCTCGCATTCAATACCGAGCGCCCCCTGCGTTTCGATGCGAACAGCCCATTTTTCCTGGCCGCACAGTTTTTCCAGCCGTTCGGCGGCCATGTAGGTATGGGCGACACCGCTGACACAGGCGGTGACGGCGGCAATTCGGTGTCCCGCGATCGCTGTCATATTAACCTCCAAGGGTGACCAAAAATCCTGCCCGCTCGGCCATCTGTCGCAGGGTAGCGATCTCCTCTTCCGTGGGGACGGCCACCTGATTCATGGTCCATTCGTGTCCGAGCAGCCGGTATTTCGGCTCCCCGTACTGATGAAATGGCAACAGATGCAGTTGCCGTATTCCTGAGGGTATCAGAAATGCCAGCACGCGATTCATATTCGCCTCACTCAGCGTAAAACCTGGAATAAGCGGCACACGCGGGATCACGTTGATACCCTCCTCCGCCAGACGCAGAAAATTATCCAGTACCCGCGGCAGATTCATCTTCACCACCGTTTTCGCCTGTTCCGCATCCATGATTTTCAGATCGAATAGCACCTCATCGCACTGCTTAGCTAATGGGAGCAAACGAGACAGCGGCGCATCGCCTGCGGTCTCGATGGCGGTGTGAATCCCCCATCGGCGCAGGCGTTGCAGGAGCGCAGTGGCAAACGGCGCCTGCATCAACACTTCGCCGCCAGAGAGCGTGACGCCCCCGCCGGAGGAGCGAAAGAAGACCTCGTCTTTCATCACTTCGCGCTCGAGTTCCTCCAGCGTCACGTCGCGCCCAATGTGCTCAAATGCACCGGAAGGACACTCCTCGGCGTCCCGCAGACAGGGTGCGCAGTGCAGGCATTTGCTCTCTCGGCGAACGGTTTCAATCTTCGGCGAGATCGATTCCGGGTTCGCACACCACGGGCAGGTGTGGGGGCAGCCTTTAAAAAATACCACCGTGCGAATGCCGCGCCCGTCGTTCAGGGAGTAGCGCTGGATATTGAAGATCCGCGCCACATCGGCGCGGGTCTCGATCACTTCACAGCTGATGCGCGGTGCGGCGGATAATGTCATCCTGAATCTCCTTCGACAGCTCGACAAAGAAGGCGCTGTACCCAGCCACGCGTACCACCAGCCCGGCGAAATCCTGCGGACGCTGCTGGGCTTCGCGAAGCGTATCCGCATTCACCACGTTGAACTGAACATGCTGCAGTTTTAGCTGAGTAAAGGCGCGCAGGAAATCGGCCAGTTTTTGTAATCCCGCCTCCCCCTCCAGCGTCGCCGGTGTGAATTTCACGTTCAGCAAGGTGCCATTCGAGAGCAGATAGTTATCCAGCTTACTCACGGATTTCAGCACCGCCGTCGGGCCCTGCATGTCCTGGCCGAGCATCGGCGACAGCCCGCCGTCCGCCAGCTGTTCACCAGCAAAACGCCCGTCCGGAGTGGCCCCAACGACAGCCCCGAGCGGCACATGCGCGGATACCGTATAGGAGCCCGGCGTGAATTGCCCCCCGCGCGGGTTGCGATATTTTTCGACCTCTTTGCAGTAATGGCGCAGAAGCTCGGCGCTGATGTTGTCGACCTCGTCGATATCATTGCCATATTTTTCAAACCGATTAATCAGCCTGGCGCGAATTTTTTCGCCCTCTGGCGTGGCGAAGTTTGCCTTCAGTACCGCCAGCAGCTCATCAAAGCTTAAGCGCTGCTGTTCAAACACCAGCCCTTTCAGAGCATGCAGCGAGTCGCTCAGGTTGGCGATACCAATGCCCTGCACGCCGGAGAAGTTATACCGCGCGCCACCGTCGGTGATGTCTTTGCCGCTCCCGAGGCAGTCGCTGATAAAGGATGAGAGCAGCGGAACCGGCGCCCAGTCGCGATGGCCAATGTCACAGATATTGCTGCCTTCGACCATGAGCGCGATGTAGTGGTTAATCTTATGGCGGATATGGTCGAGCAGTGCGTCATAACTGAGATCCGCATTGCCTTCGTTCTCCTGCATGGCGATTTCCATCACTTTCAGCAGGTTAAACATGGCGATATCGTGCAGCCCGTAGGTTTTGCCCGGAATGGAGAGTTCCACGCAGCCGACCACCGCATAATCGCGCGCATCTTCAAGCGACACGCCGCGGTTCAGGAACGCAGGCACCACCACTTCGTCATTGAAAATCTGCGGAATACCGGTGCCCAGACGGATGGTCTCCGCCGTCTTGAGCAGGAAGGGTCTGTCGATAAACTCATTCACGCGCACGCCGAGGTTCGGCTGGGGAAGCTGGATGCTCTGATACGCATCGAGACACAGGAATGAGAGCACGTTTACTGCGCTGCGGCCATTTTCCGTCAGGCCGCCTAACAGCGCGGTATAACCCGTCGGGAAACCGGCAAAATAGCGGGCGCTGCTGGTCGAGCGCAGCAGTACCACGTCGTTGCATTTCACCCACAGGGATTCTAATACCTCTTTGAGGAACGCCGGGTCTTCGCCCTGAGTCAGCGAGGCCTGATAAAACGGCAGCATATACTGATCGAAACGTCCGATAGAGAGCGAGCTGGCGTTAGATTCATACTGCAAAATGACGTTCATGTACCAGAACAGCTGACACGCCTGCCAGAAGGTTTGCGGCTTATGCTGAGCGTTGTGGCGCGAGTTTTCCGAGATGGTCAGCAGCTCCTGGCGACGCGGTTCGTCATAACCTTCAGCCATCTCTTCCGCCAGTACCGCATAGCGCAGGATATGGCGCTGTGAGGCTTCAAGCAGCATTAACGCGGCCTGATAAAAGTCGTTCTCCGGCTCGCGCTGGCAGTGTTCGTTCATCTCCGCCACCAGCGCACCCAGCCCGTTATTGAGCAGGCGCGGGTAATCAATGATGATGTGTCCCTGGCCTTTGTCCGTCTGGTTAACGCTGAAAATCTGGGTGCTGACCGCGGCTTTCACTTCATCCGTCATCTGGCTGTTGATGAAGTCCTTCATCGAGCGTTTTTCCCAGTACGGATAAAGCACATCGCGATAGAGACCTTTGTCCTCTTCGCTGATGGTAAAGCGATCCTGCGGTCGGGTGGCGAATTGCTCCAGCTCTTTCAGCAGCCAGTACGGGTCCATTTCGGGCGACATAATCCCGGCACGCGGCTTCACCGTACGGTTACCGGCAATCAGTTCGTCATCACGAATCGCGATCTCAACGTGGTCGAGAATATACGCCGTCGCTTTCGCCCGACGCAGAATGACCGGTTCGCCTTCCGTCTGCTGATGGCTTTCGGTATAGAGCAGCGCACGTTCAAGGGATATTTCACGCGGGCTGGCGAACAAAGCGTCTTTCAGGCGCTGAATACGATTCGTCATGAGGGAACTCCTGTAGCTGAAAACAAGCCCGCCCCGAGGGGCGGGAGGACGTCAGGCGGTTTGCGCCAGGTGGGCATCAATTTTATTCATGATGGCGTCAGCGCGTTTCACCGCATCGCTGATGTTGACGCGCACGATGGTTTTCCCGGCGAAGCGCTCTTCAAACTTAATGCCGATATCTTTGGTCAGGATGACCATATCCGCCGCCGCAACGTCTTCAGCGGTCAGTTCATTTTCCAGACCGATAGACCCCTGGGTTTCAACTTTGACTTCCCAGCCTTTGGCTTTGGCGGCGCTCTCCAGCGCTTCGGCGGCCATGTAGGTATGGGCAACGCCAGACGGACAGGCAGTGACTGCAATAATTCGGGCCATGTTCTCTTCCTCACTCAGTTAATTTCGAAATCCAGATCCAGGTCGTCTTCTTTTTCCTCGACCTGCTTCGTGTTCTTACGCGCAATACTTTTGAGCACGTTGACGCTGACCGCGGTGACGACCGCACCCACGGCGACGGCGGCGATGTACCCGAGCTTGCCTTCCACCACGGGCAGAACAATCAGGCCGCCCCATCCGGCATAACACTGCGCGCCAAACACCGCGGCGGTGACTGCGCCACAGGCGGAGCCGAGCATGATGGAGGGGATCACGCGCAACGGATCGGCGGCGGCAAAGGGAATCGCCCCTTCCGTCACGCCCACGCAGCCCATCACCAGCGCCGCTTTACCCGCTTCGCGCTCTTCCGCATTGAAATTCTTACGATTAATCAGCGTCGCCAGACCGAGACCTAAAGGCGGAACGCAGATCCCCACCGCCGCGATGGCGACCACTGTATAGACCCCCTGCGCCACGCAAATCAGCATGAAGGCGTAGGCCACTTTGTTGATAGGGCCGCCCATGTCGAAGGCCAGCATCAGCCCCATAATCACGGCGAGGACTACGATGCTTCCCTGCTGCATGCCCTGCAGCCAGTGCGTTAAGCCGGTGGTGAGCGCGCCGACAGGTTCGCCGAGACCCCACATCATGATCCCTGCGGTCACAAAGGTGCCGATGATAGGAATGATGAAAATCGGCATTACCGAGCGCAGCACTTTCGGCACCGGCAGTTTTTTCAGGTAGAAGACGACGATACCGCCGAGGATCCCGGCGATGATGGCACCGAAGAAACCGGCGCCGAAGCTGTTACCGACCCAGGCCGCGATAGCACAGGGTGCCAGTGCCGCACGTTCAGCAATGGAGTATCCGATATAGGCCGCAAGGAACGGCACCATCAGCGTTAAGCCCGCCACGCCGAGATCGAACAGTTTTTTCAGATTGGGATCGGTGGCCGCGTCCGGGACCGCACCCTTGCCGTAAAGCATGACTGATACGGCCAGCAAAATACCGCCTGCGACGACGAAGGGGATCATGTGCGACACCCCAGTCATCAGATGCTGCCGCGTGTTCTTGAGAATATGCACCAACTCTTTCATGTGTCGCTCCCGGGCTTTTATCTGCCCATATCCATAGAGATGTTGTGGCAAACAATAGGCAATCGGGAAGACGGCTGACAGTGGACAAAAAGGCCATTTGCTGGATTTTTGTAATGTAGAAAGAAAAATGCGATCCGCCTCGTAATTTCCGCCCCGCGTCGAATCGCCCAAAAACAGAGAACCTGTGAGTCAAATCTCACTTTTAGCCAGACATTACATTTGTCCAGCGTTTGGCAGTTTTGTCACATGGCGCGTTTCACCACTGCGCTCGTATGCTTTCCCCTAATAGTGGTTTGGGATTTCAGGAGTGTGCGTATGACCCAGGTAGTAGAGTTTGTCTGTGAGTTGCCCAATGGCGTCCATGCCCGTCCGGCAAGCCATGTTGAAACGCTGTGCAATACCTTTGCCTCGCAGATTGAGTGGCACAATCTGCGCAGCGATCGTAAAGGGGACGCCAAAAGCGCACTGGCGCTAATAGGCACCGACACCCTGACGGGTGATGCCTGCCGACTGCTCATTACAGGTGCAGACGAGCTGAATGCCCATCAGCGTCTGACGCAGTGGCTCAAAGAGGAGTTCCCGCACTGCGACGCGCCTCTGGCCGCTGCCATCAGCACCGATCTTGACCCGCTGCCAGAATCCCTGACCCGCCTCAACCCGACGCTCTTTCGCGCCCTGCCCGTGTGCAGCGGGAGCGATCGCGGCGTACTGACGTTACTCACTTCACTCGATCTCAACGCGCTAACGTCTCTTCCTGCTGCGAAAAGCCGCGAAGAGGAGCAATCTTCGCTGGATCAGGGTCTGACGCTGCTGGTGAAAAGCATCGAACTTCGCGCCCTGGACAGCGACAGCACGGCGAGCGCGATTCTGGAAGCCCATCGCTCGCTGGCGACAGATACCTCGTTGCGCCAGCACCTGCTGGCGGGCGTCAATCAGGGGCTGAGCAGCGCCCAGGCGATCATCGCTACGGCAAATCATTTCTGCGCTGAGTTTTCGCGCTCCAGCAGCAGCTATTTACAGGAACGCGTGCTCGACGTGCGCGATGTATGCTATCAGCTGTTACAGCAGGTTTATGGCGAGGAACGCTTCCCGGCTCCGGGCCAGCTGACGCAGCCGTCCGTCTGTCTTGCCGAGGATCTCACGCCAGGCCAGTTCCTCGAGCTGGATAAAACCCTGCTGAAAGGTCTGCTGCTGAAAAGTGGCGGGACCACCTCTCATACGGTGATTCTGGCGCGTTCCTTTAACATCCCGACGCTGGTCGGCGTGGACAGCGACAGCCTGCTTTCGTGGCGCGAACAGCCGGTGTTTATTGACGGCAATGCCGGGGCGGTGGTGGTGAATGCCAGCCCGGCGGTTGCCCGTTATTACCAGCAGGAACAGGCGGTACAGAAAGCACTGCGCGAACAGCAAAGCGTCTGGCTCGATCGCGAGGCGAGAACCGCAGACGGGCTGCGCATTGAAATTGCCGCCAACATTGCCCATTCGGCAGAAGCCCAGGCCGCCTTTGGCAACGGCGCGGAAGGCGTGGGCCTGTTCCGCACTGAAATGCTCTACATGGATCGCGCCAGCGCACCCTGCGAAAACGAGCTGTACAACATTTTTTGCCAGGCGCTGGAGAGCGCGAACGGGCGTAGCATTATCGTACGCACCATGGATATCGGCGGCGACAAACCCGTTGAGTATCTGAATATCCCGGCGGAGAACAATCCGTTCCTCGGCTATCGCGCGGTGCGTATTTACGAAGAGTATGCCGCGCTGTTCACCACCCAGCTCAGGGCGATCCTTCGCGCCTCGGCCCACGGCAGCCTCAAGATCATGATCCCGATGATCTCCTCGATGGAGGAGATCCTGTGGGTGAAAGAGAAACTCGCCGAAGCCAAACAGCAGCTGCGCGCGGAGCATATTCCGTTTGAGGAGAAGATCCCGCTCGGCATCATGCTCGAAGTGCCGTCGGTGATGTTTATCATCGACCAGTGCTGTGAAGAGATTGATTTCTTTAGCATCGGCAGCAACGACCTGACGCAATATCTGCTGGCGGTCGACCGGGATAACGCCAAAGTCACACGCCATTACAACAGCCTGAATCCGGCGTTCCTGCGGGCGCTCGATTTCGCCGTGCAGGCCGTGCATCGTCAGGGGAAATGGATTGGGCTTTGCGGCGAGCTGGGGGCAAAAGGGTCGGTGCTGCCGCTGCTGGTCGGGCTGGGGCTGGATGAGCTCAGTATGGGTTCGCCGTCGATTCCGGCGACCAAAGCGCGCCTGGCCCAGCTCGATAGCCGCGCCTGCCGTCAGTTGCTCAACCAGGCGATGGCATGTCGCACCTCGCTGGAAGTGGAGCATCTGTTAGCCCAGTTCCGCATGAATCAGCAGGACACGCCGCTGGTGACGCCGCGCTGTATTTCACTCGATAACGACTGGTCCAGCAAAGAAGAGGTCATGAAAGGCATGACCGACAAGCTGCTGCTGGCCGGGCGCTGCCGCTATCCGCGCAAACTGGAAGCCGATTTATGGGCGCGCGAAGCCGTGTTCTCAACCGGTCTCGGTTTCAGTTTTGCCATTCCGCACAGTAAATCTGAGCACATTGAACAATCCACCATCAGCGTCGCGCGCCTCAAAGCTCCCGTGCAGTGGGGTGACGAAGAGGCGCAGTTCATCATCATGCTGACCCTCAACAAACACGCCGCAGGCGACCAGCACATGCGCATTTTCTCGCGTCTGGCGCGGCGCATCATGCATGAAGATTTCCGCAACGCGCTGGTCAACGCCAGCTCCGAAGAGGCCATCGCGGCCCTGCTGCAACGTGAATTAGAACTGTAAACAGAGGAAGAGTCATGGAACTGTATCTGGATACCGCCAACGTGGCGGAAGTTGAACGCCTCGCCCGTATTTTCCCGATTGCTGGCGTCACCACCAACCCGAGCATTATCGCCGCGAGCCGCGAATCGCTCTGGGATGTGCTGCCGCGCCTGCAAAAAGCCATCGGCCCGGAGGGCATTCTGTTTGCTCAGACCATGGGCCGCAATGCCGAAACGATGGTCGCCGAAGCCAAACGTCTGAGTAATTCATTTCCCGATATCGTGGTCAAAATCCCGGTGACCGCGGAAGGTCTGGCGGCGATCAAGATCCTGAAAAAAGAGGGTATTACCACACTCGGCACCGCCGTTTACAGCGCAGCGCAGGGTTTACTCGCCGCGCTGGCCGGGGCGAAATATGTCGCGCCTTACGTGAACCGCGTCGATGCCCAGGGCGGGGACGGCATTCGCATGGTGCAGGAGCTGCAATCCCTGCTGGAGCTGCACGCCCCCGAGAGCAAAGTGCTGGCCGCCAGCTTCAAAACTCCGCGTCAGGCGCTCGACTGCCTGCTCGCCGGATGTGAGGCAATCACCCTTCCTTTAGATGTAGCGCAACAAATGCTCGGTACGCCTGCGGTAGAGTCGGCTATAGAGAAGTTCGAGCACGACTGGAAAAACGCGTTTGGTAACCTCAATCTCTAAGGGAGAAACGTTATGGACCGTATCATTCAATCACCAGGAAAATACATCCAGGGCGCGGATGTGCTTACCCGCCTCGGCGACTACCTGAAACCGCTGGCCGCACGCTGGCTGGTCGTTGGTGATAAATTCGTTCTCGGCTTTGCCGAAGAGACGCTGCGTCAAAGCTTCAAACATGCTGAACTGCATGTCGAAATTGCACCGTTTGGCGGCGAATGTTCCCAGAATGAAATCGACCGCCTGCGCAAACTGGCGAAAAGCGCCGATTGCCAGGCTGTGCTAGGTATCGGCGGCGGCAAAACTCTGGATACCGCCAAAGCGCTCGCCCACTTTATGGATGTGCCCGTCGCCATCGCCCCAACCATTGCCTCTACGGATGCGCCGTGCAGCGCCCTTTCGGTTATCTACACCGACAGCGGCGAGTTTGACCGTTATCTGATGCTGCCACACAACCCAAACATGGTGATCGTCGACACCAAAGTGGTGGCCGGAGCGCCTGCGCGTCTGCTGGCCGCCGGGATTGGCGATGCGCTGGCGACCTGGTTTGAAGCGCGGGCCTGTTCCCGCAGCGGCGCGACAACCATGGCGGGCGGGAAATGCACCCAGGCCGCGCTGGCGCTGGCCGAGCTGTGCTACAACACGCTTCTCGAAGAGGGTGAAAAGGCGATGCTCGCCGCCGAGCAGCACGTGGTGACACCCGCGCTGGAACGCGTGATTGAAGCCAACACCTACCTGAGCGGCGTGGGTTTTGAGAGCGGCGGGTTAGCCGCGGCGCATGCGATCCACAACGGCCTGACCGCCATCCCGGATGCGCACCACTATTATCACGGTGAAAAAGTTGCGTTCGGTACGCTCACCCAGTTGGTGCTGGAAAATGCTCCGCTGGAGGAGATCGAAACGGTGGCCGCGCTGTGTCACAGCGTGGGCTTGCCGATTACCCTGGCGCAGCTGGATATCAAAGAGGATATTCCGGGGAAAATGCGTCTGGTGGCAGAGGCATCCTGTGCGGAAGGCGAGACGATTCACAACATGCAGGGCGGTGTGATACCGGATCAGGTGTACGCGGCATTATTGGTCGCCGACCAGTATGGGCAGCGTTTTTTGCATGAGTGGGAATAAAAGCGACCCATGGGTTTTGTAGGCCGGGTAAGGCGCAGCCGCCACCCGGCAATAAAAAAATCCCCGCCGAGGCGGGGATTTTTATGCACACAAGATTACTGCACGTCGAAACGGTCCAGGTTCATCACTTTCACCCATGCGGCAACGAAGTCCTTCACGAACTTCTCACCGGCATCCTGGCTGGCATAGACTTCCGCCAGGGCGCGCAGAACCGCGTTAGAACCGAACACCAGATCGGCACGCGTTGCGGTGTATTTCACCTCTCCGCTCGCACGATCGCTGCCTGCAAACAGTTCGTTTGAGCCATCGGTGGCTTTCCATTGGGTGTTCATATCCAGCAGATTGACGAAGAAGTCATTGCTGAGCACGCCCACGCGGTCGGTGAAGACGCCATTCTGGCTGCCGTCAAAGTTGGCTCCCAGCACGCGCATCCCGCCCACCAGCGCGGTCATTTCTGGCGCGGTGAGCGTCAGCTGCTGCGCTTTGTCGATCAGCAGAGATTCTGTTGTCGCGGCATCCTGCTGGGAACGGTAGTTGCGGAACCCATCGGCGACCGGCTTGAGCAGATCGAACATCTCGATATCCGTCTGATCCTGACGCGCATCCACACGGCCCGGCGTGAACGGTACGTTGACGTAAACACCCGCCGCTTTCGCAGCCTGCTCAACGCCCACGACACCGGCCAGCACGATAATGTCGGCGAGCGAGGCTTTGTGCGCCGATTTATAAATCGCTTCCAGCGTTGGCAGCGCTCGCGCCGCCGCCGCATTCACATCCCAGTCGCGCTGCGGAGCCAGGGCCAGACGCGCACCGTTCGCACCACCGCGCTTATCGCCGCCACGGAAGGTGGACGCCGACGCCCAGGCAACCGACACCAGTTCGCTGACCGTCAAGCCGGAAGCAGCAATGTCCACTTTCAGACTTTCAATATCCGCCGCCGTTGGCTGGAAGAACGCCTGTGGCAGCGGGTCCTGCCAGATCAAATCTTCTTTCGGTACTTCTGGTCCGATGTACCGTGCTTTTGGCCCCATATCCCGGTGCGTCAGTTTGAACCACGCGCGGGCAAAGGCTTCGTTGAACGCCTGCGGATCGTTGAGGAAACGACGAGAAATCTTCTCGAATTCCGGATCCATGCGCAAGGTTAGGTCGGTGACCAGCATGGTTGGTTTGCGTTTTTTCGACGGGTCAAACGGGTCAGGGATCATCTCTGGCGCGTCGACAGCTTCAAACTGAATTGCGCCTGCGGGGCTGCGCGTCTGTACCCATTCGAATTTAAACAGGTTCTCGAAGAAGTAGTTGCTCCACTGGGTTGGCGTTTGCGTCCAGACCACTTCCAGACCCGAGGTGATGGCGTCTGCGCCCACACCGCTGCCGTGGGTGCTCGCCCAGCCTAAACCTTGTGATTCAATCGGTGCGGCCTCAGGGTCAACGCCGACGTGCGTCGCTTCTGCGGCACCGTGGGTTTTACCCAGCGTGTGGCCGCCTGCGATCAGCGCCACGGTCTCTTCATCGTTCATACCCATGTTGCCGAAGGTGGCGCGAATAGCCGCCGCCGCAGACAGCGGTTCACCGCTGGCATTTGGCCCTTCCGGGTTGACGTAAATCAGCCCCATTTCGGTAGCCGAGAGCGGGCGTTTCGCCAGCGCTTCAGGATCGCGATGCGCCAGCCAGGCTTTCTCGTCGCCCCAGTTCACGTCCAGATCCGGTTCCCAGACATCTTCACGCCCAGCACCAAAACCAAAGGTACGGAAGCCGGAGTTTTCCAGCGCCACGTTACCCGCGAGGATAAACAGGTCGGCCCAGGAGATTTTCTGGCCGTATTTTTGCTTAATTGGCCATAACAGACGGCGCGCCTTATCGAGGCTGACGTTGTCCGGCCAGGAGTTCAAAGGAGCAAAACGCTGTTGACCGCGCCCTGCGCCGCCGCGACCGTCGACAGCACGGTAGGTGCCTGCGCCATGCCACGCCATACGAATAAACAGGCCCGCGTAGCTGCCCCAGTCGGCTGGCCACCAGGGCTGGGAATCGGTCAGAAGGGCTTTGAGATCGCCTTTCAGTGCGGAGTAATCGAGTTTGCTGAATTCTTTGCGGTAGTCGAAGTCTTCACCCAGCGGGTTCGAACGGTCGGAATGTTGATTCAAAAGATCGACGCGGAGTTGTTTTGGCCACCAGTCGCGAGTGCTTGTTCCAGCCCCCGCGCTTTGGTCAGGCCCGCCGTGATGAAAAGGGCACTGTCCGGTTGATAACGTGTTATGGGTATCTTCTGTGCTCATATCTCTATGCTCCCTCTACTGTATTTACCTTAAAGATATACACCTCTGCTTAGAAGGTATAGTTGAGATAACGCACGGATTCGATAGTTATTTCCGTTTAATACACCCTGGAAATTATAAGTTCATTGTCAGGCGAGGCGGGAGCGTTGATATGGCAGGGAAAGCGGGAAAGTCTAAAAACAAAAAACCCTCCGAAGAGGGTTTTTCAATCACAGGCCAGGGCGGACGCCGAGGGTGTGACAGATGGCGTAACTCATTTCGGCGCGGTTCAGGGTGTAGAAGTGGAAGTCTTTCACCCCTTCGCGGCTCAGGATTTTCACCATGTCCATCGCGATATTCGCCCCCACCAGCTTGCGGGTTTCGGCGTCATCATCCAGCCCTTCATACATTTTCGACATCCACAGCGGGATGCGCACGTTGGTCATGTCAGCAAATTTCTTCGCCTGCTTGAAGTTCGACACCGGCAGGATGCCCGGAATGATTTCCACATCGATGCCCGCGGTGATGCAGCGGTCGCGGAAACGCAGATAGCTTTCGACGTCGAAGAAGAACTGGGTGATCGCGCGGTTTGCACCGGCATCCACTTTGCGTTTCAGGTTGAGCAGATCCGCCTGCGCGCTTTTCGCTTCCGGATGCACTTCCGGATACGCCGCCACGGAGATGTCAAAATCGCCGACCTCTTTCAGGAGCGCCACCAGATCGGTTGCGTACATGTCCGGCTTGCCGCTGCCCGGGGGCAGGTCGCCGCGCAGGGCAACGATATGGCGAATGCCGTTGTTCCAGTAATCCTGAGCGATGGTGCGCAGTTCGTCGCGGGTCGCGTCGACACAGGTCAGGTGCGGTGCCGCTTCCAGACCAGTGCGATCCTTGATGCCCTTAATAATGCTGTGCGTACGGTCGCGCTCACCGGAGTTCGCGCCGTAAGTCACCGAGACAAACTTCGGCTTCAGGCTGCTCAGGCGATCGATAGAGCTCCACAGGGTTTGCTCCATTTCACTGGTGCGCGGCGGAAAGAATTCAAAAGAGACGTTAATCTGGCCCTGCACTTCAGCCAGGCTCTGATTCAGGGCTTCCCGCTGGTTGGCGTGAAAAAAGCTCATACCTTACCTCATCAATCGCGTGTCATTGTTGTTGTGTTGTGAACTGCTATACGTTTAGACGTCTAGATGTAAAAATGACGGAAAAGCGAGATGCCGTCAACAGAAATCATCGGCAAACACGGTGAGGAATGTTCAGGGAAGATGAAGAAGGTTCATGATGGTGGGTGGGTGAGTGCGGCCTGAGCCCTCTCCCACAGGGAGAGGGAGAATATCGGCGTTGATTCTTGTAGGCCCGGTAAGCGAAGCGCCACCGGGCACAGACAAAACCTACAGCAGCTGCGCCAGACGATTAATATCCGACTGAATCGCCCCGGCGGTGACGTCGCGTCCCGCGCCTGGTCCGCGAATCACCAGCGGGTTATCGCGATACCAGCGGCTTTCGATAGCGAAGACGTTATCGCACGGCAGCAGTGCCGCCAGCGGATGCTCAGGGCGGACCGCCTCCACGCCAACGCGCGCTTTGCCGTTGGCGTCAAAACGGGCCACGTAGCGCAGGACCAGCCCCATTTCGCGCGCGGCTTCCAGGCGTGAGACCATCTGTTCGTTCAGCTCGTCGCCGTTCTCGAAGAAGTGATCGACAGATCCCTCTTCGCAGCCCGTTGGCACCAGCGATTCCACGCGCACCTGGCCGGGTTCGATGTCGTAACCCGCTTCACGCGCCAGGATCACCAGCTTGCGCATCACGTCTTTCCCGGCGAGATCCACGCGCGGGTCGGGCTCGGTCAGCCCCTGCTGCCAGGCTTGATCCACCAGGTCCGTAAACGGAACCGTACCGTCGAACTGCAGGAACAGCCAGGAGAGCGTGCCGGAGAAAATTCCGCTGATAGCCAGAATGCTGTCGCCGCTGTCAATCAGGTCGCGCACGGTGTGGTTAACAGGCAAACCGGCGCCCACGGTGGCGTTATACAGCCAGTGACGACCGGTTTTTTCAAACGCGTCGTGGATCTGACGATATTTATCGGTGCTGCTTGCGCCCGCCAGTTTATTGGCGCTGATGACGTGGAAACCGTGGCTGGCGAAATCGAGGTACTGATCGGCCAGCTGCTCGCTGGCGGTCACGTCCAGCACCACCAGATCGTCGTACGGGTGCGCACGCATCCACAGGAACAGGGACTCTTCGTCCTGCTCGACCGCTTCATCGTTGAAGAAGGCCAGCGCACGGCTGGCGTCGAGACCCTCGTAGTTCAGCAGGCTGCGGCGGCTATCCACCACGCCCGCGAGGACAAATTCAAAACCAGTGCGCGCAGAGAGCGTGGTTTGCTCGCGGGCAAACAGCTCCAGCCAGCGGGAACCGATGTTGCCCTTCCCGAACAGCACCAGACCGATGCGTTTTTCGGCTCGGAACAGGGTGGTGTGCAGCCCCTGAATCAGGCTCTCGGTTGGGCCTTTACGCAGTACGGCCACCAGGCTGATGCCCTCTTCCGACTGCCAGGTGAACTCCACCGGCTGGCCTTTCAGCTGTTGCCAGAAACGGTGGCAGTGCAGCGGATTACGGGTGACACCCGCGCCGACCATCGCGACCAGCGCCAGCCCCTGACGCAGGCGAAGTTCGCCCGGCAGACCCGCTTCATCAAGAATTTTCAGCGCGCTGTCCGCCACTTCTGCGGTGTAGCAGAACTGCAGCAGCTGGCGGTCATTGTGTACGCCAACGGCCAGCGGACGCACCTGAGCGCGCTTGAGGATCAGGTCGATATCTTTGTGCGCCAGTTTGAAATCTTGTCCGGCAGGCACCTGGAATTCGATCAGGCAAATATCATCGTGGCTGGTGACGATACGCGCGCCTGTGCCTGAGGCCAACACGCGTTCGATGCGGGTCGAGCCTTTGTCCGGCGTGTAGCTGCAGCGCAGTTGCAGGTCGATATCGCTGCCGGAAACCGGCTGTAAGGTACGGGCGTGAAGCACCGGCGCGGCCAGACGGGCCAGCTCGCTGGCTTCGTCGAGACGCAGGAGCGGCAGCAGGCAGGCATCTTTCACTTTGCGCGGGTCGGCGCTGTAAACCCCGGCCACGTCGCTCCAGATGGTGACGCGTGATGCGCCTGCCAGCGCACCGATTTGCGTTGCCGAGTAGTCCGAACCGTTACGGCCCAGCAGCACGGTTTCGCCCGCATTGCTGCGGCTGATAAAGCCCGTCACGACGATGCGTTTGCCCGGATGCTGCACTAACAGCTGTTGCAGAAGCGGATAAGAGAGACCTTCGTCGACCTGCGGCTGTGCCGCACGTTCCGCGCGCAGGAAATCACGCGCGTCGAGCCATGCCGCTTCCAGCCCTTGCTGTTCAAGGACCGCAGCCATCAGGCGCGCAGACCAGACTTCGCCGTGGCCTACTACTTCGGCGTAAACCGCATCGGTAATGCCGCTGTCCAGCAGTCCGGCCAGACGCTCAAGGTCGTGCACAAAAGCGCTGATAAGAGCATCTGCCGCGTCCGCTGGCAGGAGACCCGAAATCAAATCGCTCTGATAGCGGCGTAATGTTTGTTGAACCTGATGCGCAGAAAGGCGATCGGTCTGGCTTAATTTCAGCCAGCTAATCAACTGGTTGGTAGTGCTGCCTGCCGCCGAGACAACCATCATGTCGCCCGGCATCGAATACTCCGCCATGATCCCTGCGACACGCAGGTAACATTTAACATCAGCAAGACTACTACCACCAAACTTGTGCAGCTGACGACCCTTCGCCCCTGCCTGCGCTATCACACTCATGATTACCCCTTGGCTGCGACCCGGAAGGCATTTTCCAGATCGGCAATTAAATCTTCACAGTCTTCAATACCGGTTGAGATGCGTAACAGCGTCTCGGATATTCCGGCGGCGGCACGCGCCTCTGGCGCCATGCCTGCGTGCGTCATGGTCGCGGCGTGGGAGATCAAGCTCTCGACTCCCCCTAAGGACTCCGCCAGCGTAAACAGTGACAACCCGCTCAGAAAGCGACGCAGCGTTTGCTCATCGCCATCCAGTTCAAAACTTAACATCGCGCCAAAACCTTTCTGCTGGCGTGCGGCAATCTCGTGCCCCTGATTATCCGGCAGCGACGGGTGATACAGCTTTTTCACCAGCGGCTGGTTTTTCAGGAACTCGACAATCGCCTGGGCATTGCGCTGCGCCACTTCCATGCGCGGCGACAGCGTACGCAGACCGCGCAGCAGCAGATAGCTGTCGAACGCGCTGCCAGTGACACCAATGTTATTGGCCCACCATGCCAGTTCGGTGACAACATCAGGATCTTTGGCAATCACCACCCCGGCGACCACGTCAGAGTGGCCGTTCAGATATTTAGTGCATGAATGCAATACCAGATCCGCACCCAGAGAAAGTGGGTTCTGCAGCGCCGGACTGAGGAACGTATTATCCACTACACTTATCGCTCCCGCATCCCTTGCGAGCTGACAAATTTTCGCAATATCGACGACGCGCAGTAATGGATTGCTTGGACTTTCCACCAGGACCAGCTTTGGCTTTTCGGCCAGCGCCGATTTTAGTGCCTGCTCATCGTTCTGATCGACGAATAAAACGCGATAACAGCCGCGTTTCTCCAGGCTGTCGAACAGACGGTAGCTGCCACCGTAGCAGTCGTGCGGGGCCACCAGCAGATCGCCAGGTTTCAGGAACACGGTGGTCACCAGGTGAATGGCCGACATGCCGGTATTGGTCAGGACTGCGCCTGCACCGCCTTCCAGCTCCGCCAGCGCGCGTTGGGTTACGTCACGCGTAGGGTTGCCACGACGCGAGTAGTCATGCGCACGGGGTTCATTAAATCCGGTGAAATTGTAAGTACTGGAAAGATGAATCGGCGGGACAACGCAGCCGTACTGCTCGTCATCATTCAATCCGCTACGCACTGCGATAGTGGCCTGTTTACGCGTCATGGTGAAGGCTTCCTGGCTAATGAGGTGAAAAGTCAGGCACCAGAGTAAACACTGAAACTATAGACGTCAATACATCTGGACATCTAAACTTCTTTGCGTATAGATTGAGCAATGCGAGAATAGCCGTTAAAATTACATGCTTTAGTGCACGCCGCAGTGGCAATATCCGTGTCACGGTATCGTCCTTACGGTAAACTACGCGAGATTACGGTTGAAAGCCTTATCGAATGTAAGGTTTTAGCCTTTATTAATGACAAAGAGGATTAAAGGTCTCATGGCTGAATGGAGCGGCGAATATATCAGCCCATACGCTGAGCACGGTAAGAAGAGTGAGCAAGTAAAGAAAATTACGGTTTCCATTCCTCTGAAGGTGTTGAAGATCCTCACCGATGAACGCACGCGTCGTCAGGTGAACAACCTGCGTCACGCGACCAACAGCGAACTGCTGTGCGAAGCATTTTTGCATGCGTTTACTGGTCAGCCGTTGCCGAACGATGAAGACCTGCGCAAAGAGCGTAGCGATGAAATCCCGGAAGCGGCGAAAGTGATCATGCGTGAACTGGGTATCGACCCGGATACGTGGGAATACTGAATTGCAGATACAAAAAAAGCGCCTTTCGGCGCTTTTTTTTCGGGTAGCTTATTTAGCGCCCGGGATGCTGAAACGCTTGTTGAAGCGGTCAACACGGCCACCGGTTGCAACGTCACGCTGCTTACCAGTGTAGAACGGGTGGCACTGACCACACACGTCCAGGTTCAGATCGTGACCCACTGTAGAGCGGATTTTGATCGCGTTACCGCAAGAGCAGTTTGCAGTAATAAAATCGTATTTCGGGTGAATATCTTTTTTCATGGGGAGAACCTCAGTTAAGGCCGCGTCGCTCTTCCAGCCCTAACGCCAGACACCACGCGATGTTGAATGTATGTTCTTTGAAGCAAAATGCACCAAAGGCGGCGAATCATACAGAATATGACCAGCGGTTGCAAACTGATCCGCACACCTCCAGCATCTAATGTGTATACTAACGCGCCACTTTTCAAGTCAGGAAGATTCGATGCCCGTCGCTCACGTTGCCCTGCCCGTTCCGCTTCCCCGCACCTTTGACTACCTGCTGCCCGACAGCATGAGCGCCAAGGCGGGCTGTCGCGTGAGCGTGCCGTTTGGTAAGCAACAGCGCGTCGGGATCGTGGTGTCCGTGAGCGACAAAAGCGAGCTGCCGCTCAATGAACTCAAAGCGGTGGTGGAAGTGCTGGACGACGAGCCCGTTTACTCGTCCAGCGTCTGGCGACTGCTGCTGTGGGCCGCGGATTACTATCATCATCCAATTGGCGACGTGCTGTTCCACGCCCTGCCGATTCTGCTGCGTCAGGGCAAAAGCGCCAGCCACGCGCCGATGTGGTACTGGTTTGCCACCGAGCAGGGTCAGGCGGTGGATATCAACAGCCTGAAGCGCTCCCCTAAACAGCAGCAGGCGCTCTCCGCGCTGCGTCAGGGACGGATCTGGCGGCATCAGGTGACAGAGCTGGATTTTAACGACGCGGCGCTGCAAGGGTTAAGAAAGAAAGGTCTGTGCGAGCTCGCCAGCGAATCCCCGGCGCTGCTGGACTGGCGCGACGGGTTTTCCGTGTCGGGCGACAGGCTGCGTCTCAACACCGAACAGGCCACCGCCGTCGGGGCAATTCACAGCGCGTCGGATCGTTTCTCCGCGTGGTTATTAGCGGGCGTCACCGGTTCCGGTAAAACGGAAGTCTATCTGAGCGTTCTCGAAAACGTCCTCGCCCAGGGCAAACAGGCGCTGGTGATGGTCCCGGAAATCGGCCTGACGCCGCAAACCATCGCCCGTTTTCGCGAGCGCTTTAACGCTCCGGTGGAAGTGCTGCACTCCGGTTTAAATGATACCGAACGCCTCAGCGCCTGGCTGAAAGCCAAAAACGGCGAGGCGGCGATTGTGATTGGTACTCGCTCGTCACTCTTTACACCCTTTAAAAATCTCGGCGTCATCGTGATCGACGAAGAGCACGACAGCTCCTATAAACAGCAGGAAGGCTGGCGCTATCACGCCCGCGATCTGGCGGTGTATCGCGCCCACAGCGAACAGATTCCGATCATTCTTGGCTCGGCAACGCCCGCGCTGGAAACGCTGCACAACGTGCGCCAGCGGAAATATCACATGCTGCGCCTGACGCGCCGCGCGGGGAATGCCCGCCCGGCCACGCAGCACGTGCTGGATCTGAAAGGTCAGCCAGTGCAGGCGGGTCTCGCGCCCGCGCTGATTGGCCGTATGCGCCAGCATTTGCAGGCCGATAATCAGGTGATCCTGTTCCTGAACCGTCGTGGATTCGCCCCGACGCTCTTGTGCCACGACTGCGGCTGGATCGCCGAGTGCCCACGCTGCGACCACTATTACACTCTGCATCAGGCGCAGCATCACCTGCGCTGTCACCACTGCGACAGTCAGCGCCCGGTGCCGCGCCAGTGCCCGTCGTGCGGCTCGACGCATATGGTGCCGGTGGGTCTGGGTACCGAACAGCTCGAACAGGCCCTCGCGCCGTTTTTCCCCGGCGTGCCGCTGTCGCGTATCGATCGCGACACCACCAGCCGCAAAGGGGCGCTTGAGCAACAGCTGGCCGAAGTGCATCGCGGTGGCGCGCGGATCCTGATTGGCACCCAGATGCTGGCGAAAGGTCACCACTTCCCCGACGTGACGCTGGTCGCCCTGCTGGACGTTGACGGCGCGCTGTTCTCCGCCGATTTCCGCTCCGCCGAGCGCTTTGCCCAGCTTTATACTCAGGTCGCAGGTCGCGCCGGACGTGCCGGAAAACAGGGCGAAGTGGTGCTGCAAACCCATCACCCTGAACATCCGCTGCTGCAAACCTTACTGCATAAAGGCTACGACGCCTTTGCCGATCAGGCGCTGGCCGAGCGTCAGACGCTGCAACTGCCGCCGTGGACCAGCCACGTGATTATCCGCGCGGAAGATCATAACAATCAGCAGGCGCCGCTTTTCTTACAGCAGCTGCGCAATCTGCTGCAGGCCAGCCCGCTGGTCGATAATCAGCTGTGGATTTTAGGCCCGGTCCCGGCGCTGGCACCCAAACGCGGGGGCCGCTATCGCTGGCAGATTCTGCTCCAGCACCCGTCGCGCGTGCGTTTGCAGCACGTTATCAGCGGCACGCTGGCGCTGATCAACACCCTGCCCGAAGCGCGCAAAGTGAAGTGGGTTCTCGACGTCGATCCCATTGAAGGTTAAAGAACGGTGCGAGAGCGATCGAAAAGTTGAACGCATCTCACACTTTTTATGAAAATTCTGTAACCGCTTCCACAAACTATCTGTAAAAATGGATGAGTCAGAAGTTCTGTGGTCCTGCGAGGAGAAGACGTTGAAGTCCAGGAAAGAGGTTGCTTCGGCGACCATGAAAGACGTTGCCCAGAAAGCCAAAGTATCCACGGCAACGGTGTCCCGCGCATTAATGAACCCGGATAAAGTCTCTCAGGCGACGCGCAATCGCGTCGAGCAGGCGGCGCTGGAAGTCGGCTATTTGCCGCAGGCCATGGGGCGTAATGTTAAGCGTAACGAATCGCGTACCATTCTGGTTATCGTGCCGGACATTTGCGATCCCTTCTTCAGCGAAATTATCCGCGGCATTGAAGTCACCGCCGCGGAGCAAGGCTATCTGGTGCTGATCGGCGATTGCGCTCACCAGAATCAGCAAGAAAAAACCTTTATTGACCTGATTATCACCAAGCAGATCGACGGCATGCTGCTGCTCGGCTCGCGCCTGCCGTTTGATGCCAGCATCGAAGAGCAGCGCAATCTGCCGCCGATGGTGATGGCGAACGAGTTCGCGCCAGAGCTGGAGCTGCCGACCGTCCACATCGATAACCTGACCGCCGCCTTCAACGCCGTGAACTATCTTCAGGAGCTGGGGCATAAGCGCATCGGCTGTATCGCCGGGCCGGAAGAGATGCCGCTGTGTCACTACCGTTTGCAGGGCTACGTTCAGGCGCTGCGCCGCGCCGGCGTGACGGTCGATCCGCATTATATTGCCCGGGGCGATTTCACCCTCGAAGCGGGTGGACTGGCGCTGGAAAAATTACTCGCGCAGCCTGAACCGCCGACCGCTGTGTTCTGTCACAGCGATGTGATGGCGCTGGGCGCGTTGTCCTATGCCAAACGTCGCGGTTTGCGGGTGCCACAAGACTTGTCGATCATCGGCTTCGATAACATTTCGCTCTCCGAGTTTTGCGACCCGCCGCTCTCGACGGTCGCCCAGCCGCGCTACGACATTGGCCGCGAAGCGATGCTGTTGCTGCTCGATCAGCTGCACGGCCAGGCGGTCAGCAGCGGCTCGCGTTTGCTCGATTGCGAACTGATCATTCGCGGCTCCACACAGGCGCTTACTTAAAGTAAACGCCTTTCAGACTCCCGTATCTGGTCAAAGGCCCGCCGCTTAAGTAACATGGCGGGCTGACGAACGAATAAATACAGCGAAACGATAGTGGCACAACGAGATTATGTACGTCGCGGCCAGCCGGCACCTTCGCGACGCAAAAAGAGCACCTCACGGAGCAAGCAGCGTAGTCTGCCTTCTGTCTCGCCAGCAATGGTCGCGATTGCTGCCGCCGTTCTGGTGGCCTTCATCGGGGGTCTGTACTTTATTACTCACCACAAGAAAGAAGATGCTGAAGCCCTTCAGGGCAGCAAAGTGGTGGGAAATGGTTTGCCGCCGAAACCTGAAGAGCGCTGGCGCTACATCAAAGAGCTGGAAAGCCGCCAGCCGGGCGTGCGTGCGCCCACCGAGCCTTCTGCCGGTGGTGAGGTGAAAAACGCCGATCAGCTCACCAACGAACAACGCCAGTTGCTGGCCCAGATGCAGGCCGATATGCGCCAGCAGCCGACGCAGCTGAACGAAGTGCCGTGGAACGAACAGACGCCGCAGCAGCGCCAGCAAACCCTGCAACGTCAGCGTCAGGTTCAACAGCAAGTGCAGCAGCAACAGCAGTGGACGCAAACGCAGCCGGTGCAGCAGCCTCGCACTCAGCCGCGCGTGACGGAACAGCCGTATCAGCAGCCGCAGCAGCAAACGCGCACGGCGCAGACCCAGCCGGTTCAACAGCCGCCGAAAGCGCAGGCGCAAAAACCTGCGACGTCGACTCAGCCGTATCAGGATCTGCTGCAAACGCCTGCCCATACCGCCGCGCAGCAGCCGAAAGCACAGCCTCAGCAGAGCGCCCCAGTGACTCAGGCCACCGAAGCTCCGAAGCAAACGGCAGAGAAAAAAGACGAGCGCCGCTGGATGGTGCAGTGCGGTTCGTTTAAAGGCGCAGAGCAGGCCGAAACCGTCCGCGCCCAGCTCGCATTCGAAGGATTTGATTCACGCATTACCACCAACAACGGCTGGAATCGCGTGGTGATTGGCCCGGTGAAAGGCAAAGATAACGCGGATGGCACCATCAGCCGTCTGAAGGTCGCTGGCCACACAAACTGCATTCGACTCGCCTCTGGGGGTTGAAACCCCCAAAATCCCCCCCATCTATCATTCTATTCAGCCCCGAGCACAGGCTCGGGGTATCTGTTCCCAATTTGTAACCAGGGGGTCTGCTCGTGACAACAATTGTAAGTGTACGCCGTAACGGCCATGTGGTAATCGCCGGCGACGGCCAGGCCACGCTGGGTAATACCGTCATGAAAGGCAACGTGAAGAAAGTTCGCCGTCTGTATAACGACAAAGTGATCGCCGGTTTTGCAGGCGGCACCGCAGACGCCTTCACGCTGTTTGAACTGTTTGAACGTAAGCTGGAAATGCATCAGGGCCATCTGGTCAAAGCCGCCGTTGAGCTGGCGAAAGACTGGCGTACCGACCGCATGCTGCGCAAACTGGAAGCGCTGCTGGCCGTCGCCGATGAAAACGCCTCCCTGATCATCACCGGGAATGGCGACGTCGTTCAGCCCGAAAACGATCTGATTGCTATCGGCTCCGGCGGTCCTTACGCCCAGGCCGCCGCGCGCGCTCTGCTGGAAAATACCGATCTGAGCGCCCGCGAAATTGCCGAGAAGGCGTTGGGTATTGCAGGTGATATCTGCATCTACACCAACCACTTCCATACCATCGAAGAATTGAACTCTAAAGCGTAAGGATCTCCCATGTCTGAAATGACCCCACGCGAAATTGTCAGCGAGCTGAACAAGCACATCATTGGCCAGGATAACGCCAAACGCTCCGTTGCCATTGCCCTGCGTAACCGCTGGCGCCGCATGCAGCTCGACGAAGAGCTGCGCCATGAAGTGACGCCAAAAAACATTCTGATGATCGGCCCGACCGGTGTCGGTAAAACCGAAATCGCCCGTCGTCTGGCGAAACTCGCCAACGCGCCGTTCATCAAAGTCGAAGCGACCAAGTTCACCGAAGTGGGCTATGTCGGTAAAGAAGTGGACTCCATCATCCGCGATCTGACCGACTCGGCAATTAAAATGGTCCGCGTTCAGGCGATTGAGAAAAACCGCTACCGCGCCGAAGAGATGGCGGAAGAGCGTATTCTCGACGCCCTGATCCCACCGGCGAAAAATAACTGGGGCCAGTCAGAGCAACCGGCTGAGCCATCCGCGGCGCGCCAGTCTTTCCGCAAGAAACTGCGTGAAGGTCAGTTGGACGACAAAGAGATTGAGATCGATCTCGCGGCGGCACCGATGGGCGTCGAAATCATGTCCCCTCCGGGCATGGAAGAGATGACCAGCCAGCTGCAGTCCATGTTCCAGAACCTGGGCGGCCAGAAACAGAAACCGCGTAAGCTGAAAATCAAAGACGCGATGAAGCTGCTGATTGAAGAAGAAGCGGCGAAACTGGTGAACCCGGAAGAGCTGAAGCAGGACGCCATCGACGCGGTTGAGCAGCACGGCATCGTGTTTATCGACGAAATCGACAAGATCTGCAAACGCGGCGAATCCAACGGCCCGGACGTGTCTCGCGAAGGCGTACAGCGCGACCTGCTGCCGCTGGTCGAGGGCTGCACCGTGTCGACCAAACACGGCATGGTCAAAACTGACCATATCCTGTTTATCGCTTCCGGCGCATTCCAGGTGGCGAAGCCTTCCGATTTAATCCCGGAACTGCAGGGTCGTCTGCCGATTCGCGTTGAACTCCAGGCGCTGACCACTGAAGATTTCGAGCGCATCCTGACCGAGCCAAATGCCTCCATCACCGTGCAGTACAAAGCGCTGATGGCGACCGAAGGCGTGAACATCGAGTTCACCGAAGACGGTATCAAACGCATCGCCCAGGCCGCATGGCAGGTGAACGAAACCACCGAGAACATCGGTGCGCGTCGTCTGCATACGGTGCTGGAGCGTCTGGTGGAAGATATCTCTTACGAAGCCAGCGATCTGACCGGTCAGAGCATTACCATTGATGCAGATTATGTGAGTAAACATCTGGATGCGTTAGTGGCAGATGAAGATCTAAGCCGTTTTATCCTATAATCGCGCTTAATGTAATTTCATCATCATTGATGGGGGCTACTGCCCCCATTTTTATTGGCTAAATACTATGACTGATATCAGCCGTACTCAGGCGTGGCTCGAAAGCCTGCGTCCTAAGACCTTACCCCTGGCGTTTGCCGCCATCGTTGTGGGCACCGCTCTGGCCTGGTGGCAGGGGCATTTCGATCCCCTTGTGGCAGTACTGGCGCTGATCACCGCCGGTTTGCTGCAAATCCTCTCGAATCTCGCCAATGACTATGGCGATGCGGTGAAAGGCAGCGATAAACCCGACCGCATCGGGCCGCTGCGCGGGATGCAGAAAGGGGTGATTACCCAGGCGCAGATGAAGCGCGCGCTGATTATCACCGTGGTACTAATCTGCCTGTCGGGGCTGTCACTGGTGTCGGTTGCCTGTAAAACCACCGCGGATTTCATCGGCTTTATGGTGCTGGGGCTGCTGGCGATTATCGCGGCGATTACCTACACCGTCGGCACGCGTCCGTACGGTTACATTGGCCTGGGTGATATTTCCGTGCTGGTGTTCTTCGGCTGGCTGAGCGTGATGGGGAGCTGGTATCTGCAGGCTCACACGCTGATTCCGGCCCTGTTCCTCCCGGCGACCGCCTGCGGTTTACTCGCGGCGGCGGTGTTGAACATCAACAACCTGCGCGATATCGACAGCGATCGTCTGAACGGCAAAAACACCCTGGCGGTCCGCTTAGGCCCGGTGAATGCACGCCGCTATCACACCGGTCTGCTGATGGGCGCGCTGGTCTGCCTGGCGCTGTTTAACCTGATTTCCCTGCACAGCATTTGGGGATGGTTGTTCGTCCTGGCCGCACCGCTACTTGTTAAACAGGCCCGTTTCGTAATGCGCGAGAAGAGTCCCGCTGCGATGCCGCCGATGCTCGAACGCACGGTAAAAGGGGCGCTGCTGACTAACCTGTTATTTGTTATCGGAATTGTGCTGAGTCAGACGGTCGGTTAACTGACAAATATCAATTAACAATTGATGATTTTGCAAACAATGCGATTCGCGCGATATACTGAACACATTCGCAGCAACCAGACAGTAAACCTATGAAATACGATACTTCCGAGCTTTGTGACATCTACCAGGAAGATGTCAACGTCGTGGAACCGCTGTTCTCCAACTTTGGTGGACGGTCGTCGTTTGGCGGACAGATCATCACGGTAAAATGTTTCGAGGATAACGGGTTGCTGTATGAACTTCTCGAACAGAACGGCCGGGGTCGCATTCTGCTGGTCGATGGCGGGGGTTCAATGCGTCGCGCGTTAATCGACGCCGATCTTGCCCGTCTTGCCGTGCAAAACGAGTGGGAAGGCCTGGTGGTGTACGGTTCTGTGCGCCAGGTGGACGATCTGGAAGAACTGGATATTGGCATCCAGGCCATCGCGGCCATTCCAGTGGGCGCGGCGGGTGACGGCATCGGCGAAAGCGACGTGCGCGTCAACTTCGGCGGCGTGACCTTCTTCTCCGGCGACCATCTCTACGCCGACAATACCGGCATTATCCTTTCCGAAGATCCGCTGGATATCGAGTAAAAAAAAGCCGGGTGGCGCTTGCGCTTACCCGGCCTACTTTTCTGTATAAGCTACGGAATTAAACCTCTTCCATACGCCCCAGCAGCGCCTGCAGACGATCCTGCCAGCCGTCCTGCTGTTCACGCAGCTGGCTGTTTTCACGCTCTAACTCTTCGCGGCCGTGCTGAGCAGACTGCACTTCCTGCGACAGCGAATTATTCTTTTCTTTCAGCTCTTCGATTTCCATCTGCAGCAGCGTGATGGTGTCAATCGCCTGCTGTACTTTCGATTCCAGTTTCTCAAACACTTCTAATGACATGGTCATACCTCTCCTGAATTGCAAGGCGACGCTTTAACGAAAACGCGCACGACATATAGTTGTCGATTGTATGGAGCGCCGCCGTCCCTGTCCAGCGGCACGCCGCGCAGATTGCGGTTTGCAACACTTTTCGGCCTGGTCCTGGTGCGTTCGCCGCATATACCCCTAAATTGTTAATACTTTAGTTAATGAAATGATTCAGCTCTCATTTTCAGAATGATGCAAAAATGCGCTTTATGGCGCGATAACGCTCATTTTATTGACGCAGCACACACATTTTGATTTCGATATTTCTCGTTTTTGCTCGTTAACGATAAATTAACACCATGTCTACAGGACATCGTGGCTGTCCGCTGTCGCTGCGCTAACAATAACATTCATCTTTCTTCAGGATTCCGATTATGAGTCAGACATCAACCTTAAAAGGCCAGTGCATCGCCGAGTTCCTTGGTACCGGGTTGTTGATTTTCTTCGGGGTAGGCTGTGTCGCAGCACTGAAAGTGGCGGGCGCCACCTTCGGTCAGTGGGAAATCAGCATTATCTGGGGTCTGGGCGTGGCGATGGCCATCTACCTGACCGCAGGGGTTTCCGGTGCACATCTCAACCCGGCGGTGACCATCGCGCTGTGGCTGTTCGCATGCTTCGACAAACGCAAAGTCGTACCCTACATCATTTCACAGTTTGCCGGCGCCTTTTGCGCAGCGGCATTAGTTTACGGGCTTTATTACAATCTTTTCATCGACTTCGAACAGACGCATCATATGGTGCGCGGCAGCGTCGAAAGTCTTGATCTGGCGGGTATCTTCTCCACTTATCCGAACCCACAAATCAATTTTGTGCAGGCGTTCGCGGTTGAGATGGTGATTACCGCTATTCTGATGGGCGTCATTATGGCGCTGGGCGATGACGGCAACGGCATTCCGCGTGGCCCGCTGGCACCGCTGCTGATCGGCCTGCTGATTGCGGTGATCGGCGCATCCATGGGGCCGCTGACCGGCTTTGCGATGAACCCGGCGCGTGACCTTGGACCGAAAACCTTCGCCTTCTTCGCAGGCTGGGGCGACGTGGCCTTCACCGGCGCGAAAGATATTCCTTACTTCCTGGTGCCGCTGTTCGGCCCGATTGTAGGAGCTGCGCTGGGTGCCTTCGGCTATCGTAAATTAATTGGTCGCCACTTACCGTGCGACACCTGTGTGGAAGAAGAGAAGGAAACGACCTCAGCCACACAACAAAATGCTTCGCTGTAATCTGACTACGGGACACATACTATGACCGACAAAAAATATATCGTTGCGCTCGACCAGGGCACTACCAGCTCCCGCGCTGTCGTAATGGATCATGACGCGAATATCGTCAGCGTGTCACAGCGCGAATTCGAACAAATTTACCCTAAGCCAGGCTGGGTTGAGCACGACCCGATGGAGATTTGGGCGACCCAAAGCTCCACGCTGGTCGAAGTGCTGGCGAAAGCCGACATCAGCTCCGACGAAATTGCCGCGATTGGGATCACCAACCAGCGTGAAACGGCGATTGTCTGGGAACGCGAAACCGGTAAGCCAATTTATAACGCCATCGTCTGGCAGTGCCGCCGTACCGCGGATATCTGCGAAAAGCTCAAGCGCGACGGCATGGAAGAGTATATCCGCAGCGCCACTGGCCTGGTGGTTGACCCGTACTTCTCCGGCACCAAAGTGAAGTGGATTCTGGACCACGTGGAAGGCTCCCGTGAGCGTGCGAAACGCGGCGAACTGCTGTTCGGTACCGTCGATACCTGGCTTATCTGGAAGATGACGCAGGGGCGCGTACACGTGACGGATTACACCAACGCCTCACGTACCATGATGTTCAACATCAACACCCTCGAGTGGGATGACAAGATGCTGGACGCGCTGGATATTCCACGCGCCATGCTGCCGGAAGTGCGCAAGTCTTCCGAAGTCTACGGTCAGACCAACATCGGCGGGAAAGGTGGCACACGTATTCCGATCTCCGGCATCGCCGGTGACCAGCAGGCGGCCCTGTTTGGCCAGCTGTGCGTGAAAGAAGGGATGGCGAAAAACACATACGGTACCGGCTGCTTTATGCTGATGAACACCGGCGAGAAAGCGGTGAAATCAGAAAACGGCCTGCTGACCACCATCGCCTGCGGTCCGAAGGGTGAAGTGAACTACGCCCTGGAAGGCGCGGTATTCATGGCGGGGGCGTCCATTCAGTGGCTGCGCGACGAAATGAAACTGATCAGCGACGCGTTCGATTCCGAGTATTTCGCAACCAAAGTGAAAGACACCAACGGCGTGTACGTGGTGCCTGCGTTCACCGGCCTGGGCGCGCCATACTGGGACCCGTATGCCCGTGGCGCCATCTTCGGTCTGACGCGTGGGGTGAACTCCAACCACATCATTCGCGCCACGCTCGAATCTATCGCTTACCAGACGCGCGACGTGCTGGAAGCGATGCAGGCTGACTCCGGCATTCGTCTGCACGCCCTGCGCGTGGACGGCGGTGCGGTGGCGAACAACTTCCTGATGCAGTTCCAGTCCGACATTCTGGGCACCCGCGTGGAGCGTCCGGAAGTGCGTGAAGTGACGGCGCTGGGCGCGGCGTACCTGGCCGGTCTGGCGGTGGGCTTCTGGCAGAACCTGGACGAGCTGCAGGAGAAAGCGGTTATCGAACGCGAATTCCGCCCAGGCATCGAAACCACCGAGCGTAACGTTCGCTACAGCGGCTGGAAAAAAGCGGTGAAACGCGCGCTGGCGTGGGAAGATCACGACGAGTAATTCGACCATTCCCCTCACCCTAACCCTCTCCCAAAGGGAGAGGGAACTCGCCGGTTTTCTCCCTCTCCCCGTGGGAGAGATACCGTCTTGTCGGTTATCCGGCAAGCGGTATTTCAGCATTAAATTCTCGTCCGGATTTCACCACGCCATAAGCCAGCTGGAGCAGTTTTCTCATCCCGG
>NZ_JASSOT010000076.1 GCF_030238365.1 Lelliottia wanjuensis
GTGTTCCATCTTTTCCGGCAAGGTAGTGATTGACGACAGCTAATCTGGTTTCGAGGGAATATTTTGGCTTTGCCATAAAAAACTGCACCTTAATCAGTTGGGTGTCCAACTTTTGGGGTGCAGTCCACCGCATTTCACCGCCGGGCATATTCTCACGACCTTACGACCTAACCTCACACCCACTCATCATCCGCCACTCCCCCGGCAGAACCCGCGTTTCCCCGGTCACGTTCACCGTCACTGCCCCGCGGATATCCGCCGACGATAAACCGACCTGCAGTTCATACTCGCCCGGCTCGACCACTCTTTTGCCGTCGCGACGGGTAAAGTTGAACATATCCACCGGCAGGCGGAAGGTGAGCGTCGCGCTCTCATTTGGCGACAGGGTGACGCGCTGGAAGGCTTTAAGCTCCTGCAACGGGCGCACCATGGAGGCGACTTTATCGCGCACGTAGACCTGCACCACTTCGCTGCCGCTGCATTCGCCGCTGTTTTTGACTTTCACGCTCAGGGTCACTTCCCCATCCACCGGGACAGAGGTTTCCGCTAAGCACACTGATTCGCAAGAGAATTGCGTCCAGCCGAGGCCAAAACCGAAGGGATAGCGCGAACCAAAGTGGAAGGCGAACGGCGTACCGCCGCTTTTCAGCTTGTGGTTGTAGTAATACGGCATCGCGCCCGCGCTTTTCGGGACGCTCACCACCAGTCGGCCCTGGGGTTCCGCGCGTCCGGTCAGCACGTCGGCAATCGCCCAACCGCCCTCCTGCCCTGGAGCCCAGGCCAGCAGCAGGGCCGCGACCTTATCTTCCAGACCTTGCAGGTTATAAGGACGCCCGCCGGTCATGACCACCACCACCGGTTTACCGGTTTCCACTAATGCTTCCAGCAGTTGCTGCTGCACACCGGGCAGGTTCAGGCTGTCGGTGTCGGAGCCTTCACCGACGGTGCCGCTCTGGAATAATCCGGCCAGATCGCCTACGCAGGCGACCACGATGTCGCTCTCCTGCGCGGCTCTCACCGCCTGCGGGATCAGGCTGGTATCGAATGAGACCGGTGATTGCTGCATCGGTTTGCCGCCGCTGTCACCAGGGAAGACCGGCGCGCCCGCCATGCGGCGCTGAATGATGTGGCAGCCTTTGGCGTAGCGAACCTGAGCATCGCCGAGATAATTTTTCAGGGCGGCAAGCGGCGTCGTCACCTGCGAGGTCTCTTCCACCATATCGCTGATGATCAGATGCACCGGGAAGCTGTAGCCGCTCAGCAGCGCCAGCGGATCGTCAGCGGTCGGCCCGACGACCGCCACGCGCGGTTTGCCGGATATCGGCAGCACGCCGTTGTTTTCCAGCAGCGTCAGCGAGCGGGTCGCGACCTCACGCGCCACCTGCCGGGTTTGCGCATTCTGCAGATCGATATTCTCTTCTGGCACATACGGACACTCAAACAAGCCTAAGCGGAATTTTTCGCTGAGCACGCGCGAGACAATTTCATCGATCTTCTCCATCGAAATCAGTCCGCGTTCGACCGCCTCTGCGAGATGGCGGGCGCAGTCATCTTTCGGCAGCTCCACGTCCAGCCCGGCGTTGAAGGCCAGTGCAGCGGACTCGGCGGCGTCGTGAGAAATGCCGTGATGCTGATGTAGCAGGCTGACGCCGCCGTAGTCGGCCACCACAATCCCGTCGAAGCCCCACTGTTCGCGCAGAACGGTGGTCAGCAAAAAGCTGTCACTGTGGCCAGGCTGATTGTCGATATCATGATAAGCCGGCATCACCGACCCGGCGTTGGCCAGTTTTACCGCCATCTCAAATGGCAACAGGAAGGTGTCATTCAGCTCGCAGAAACCGAGATGCACCGGGGCATGGTTGCGCGCCCCTTCGCTAAACGAGTGGCCGACGTAATGTTTAAGGGTCGCCAGCAAATCGCGTTTTTCGCCCTGCAGTCCTTCGACATAGGCCGTCGCCATCACGCCCACCAGCCAGGGATCTTCGCCAAAGGTCTCTTCGGTGCGCCCCCAGCGCACATCGCGCGACACATCCAGCACCGGGGCCAGCCCCTGCTGACAGCCCACCGAACGCGCCTCATGACCAATCTGCTGCGCCGCGCGTTTTACCAGCTCCGGGTCCCAGGTCGAACCGTAGTTCAGGGACGACGGGAAGAGCGTCGCGTCTTTGCACAGCAGGCCCACCAGACACTCCTCATGGAACAGCGCCGGGATACCGAGGCGAGTCTCCTCGATCATCATCCGCTGCAGACGGTTCGCGGCGCGCACGCCGGTGTGGGCATCAACGATATGTGTCCCTAACGGGCGGGAGATCTGCCCGACGCCGAGTTTAAGTCGTTCGCTTAACGCGGCCTGTTCACTCACGCCTGCGAACTCGTCGCTGAGGTCGCTGCGTTCCCGATGGTTCCCGTTCTCATCCAGAATCAGCCAGTACGCGTGCATTTGCGCGAATTTCTCTTCCGGGGTCATACGCGCCAGTAAATCGGCGACACGATCCTGCACGGGATATCCCGCATCCTTGTAGATGGCAGTCATGTTTTACTCCTGTGTAGCGGAATGAAATGCCGGGCTGGTCTGCCCCGCTTCAGTACGAGCTTCGCGCTTGCTGGCGAGCTCTCGTGCGATGGAATCCACCAGGCGGCTGTTGAGTTTGTAAATCGAGAGCAGCACGACCATGGCGATAAACAGCACGCACGGAATGAGGGTGAACAGCGCGTTAATGGTGGTAAGCACCTGCGGGCTTTGCATCTCCTGCCCTGGGATGTAGTGCATCATCCCCAGCACCCAGCCGACCACCGCGCCGCCAAGGGCGAGGCCGAACTTAATGGCAAACAGCGCCGTGGAAAAGACCAGCCCGTCCAGACGGCGGCCGCTGCGGTGCTCTTCGTAGTCCACCACGTCGGAGAACATCGTCCATTGCAGCGGCGTGGTGAGGTTCTGGATAAAGCTAAAGACGATATTCAGGCCGAAGATCAGCCAGATTTGCGTCGGCGGCAGGAAGAAAATCAGCGCACCAAAAATAACAAACGAAATAATCGTCCACTGATAGGCCCGCACGCGGTCAAATTTCCCCAATAACCTTTCGGATAATAAGGCACCGCTTAAGGAGGCCACCATTCCGGAGACGATAAAGGCAAAAACGAGATCCGGACGTAACAACACATAATTGACGTAATACATGGTGGCGGAGCCGCGCGTCACGACCGCCGTCAGGAGTAAAATATTAAACACAAAAACAATGCGCCATTGGCTGTTACCGGCCAACAATTTTAAATCCGTGAGCATCGAGCCGGAGGTGTCATTGCGCGGAGAATAACGCTCACGGGTCATAAAGAAGCAAATGAAGAATAAGATGATGCCTAACAGGCCCATCAGACTCATGGCATAGAAATAGCCTTTCTGCACGTTGCCCTGACCTAAATGGGAGACCAGCGGCAGGGCGATGACCGTGACAATCAGGCCGCCAATGAACGACAAACCAAAGCGCCAGGACTGCAGGGAGTGGCGCTCGCGCGGATCCATCGTCAGGGCGCCCGGCATAGCGCAGTAAGGAACATTAATTGCAGAATAGATCAGGCTCAGCAGCGTGTAAGTCACGCAGGCGTAGGCAATTTTTGCCGTCGGGCCGACATCCGGCACGTAAAATGTGATCAGGCAGCTCACGCCAAAAGGAATGGCGAACCACAGCAGCCAGGGTCGAAAACGTCCGTGCCGCGTCTGGGTGCGATCCACCAGCGCGCCAATGCACGGATCGACAAAAGCATCCACCACGCGCACCACCAAAAACATGGTGCCCATGATCGCCGCAGGCAAACCAAATACATCCGTATAGAAATAGGCCAGAAATAAGGTGGCGGTTTGCCAGACCAGAGCGCTTGCCATATCGCCGAGTCCGTAACCTATTTTATCTTTCGTACGTAATACAGAGGAGATCGTCATTTTTTAATTGCCTTTTATCAGGTTAAAACGTATTTCAACCAGTGCGCAAGATGTAGGGTAATGCGCAGTAAGGCTCAATTATTAGCAGCGCTTTGCTCGCTAACAATTGTAGAAATTAACAGACTGATTACGATATTTGGTTAATTGCGCTAAGTGTGACGGGGAGCATACTGGGGGGGGAATAGTTTATTGCCGTCCCTTTTGGGGAATAAAAGGGACGGCGAGGACAATCTTACTTATTCAGTTCTGCCAGGCTCAGCCAGGTTTGCACCACGGTGTCCGGGTTCAGGGACAGACTGTCGATCCCCTCTTCCATCAGCCAGGCGGCAAAGTCTTCGTGATCGGACGGACCCTGACCACAAATCCCGACGTATTTACCCTGTTTCTTCGCCGCGCGGATGGACATCGACAGCAGTGCTTTCACCGCTTCGTTACGTTCATCGAACAGCTCGGAGACAACGCCGGAGTCGCGGTCCAGACCCAGCGTGAGCTGCGTCATATCGTTGGAACCGATAGAGAAGCCGTCGAAGTGTTCCAGGAACTGTTCGGCCAGCAAGGCGTTGGACGGGATTTCGCACATCATGATGATCTTCAGCCCATTCTCGCCGCGCTTCAGACCCTGACGGGCCAGCTCTTCCACCACCGCTTTCGCCTGATCCACGGTACGCACGAACGGGATCATGATTTCGACGTTGGTCAGACCCATCTCGTTGCGCACGCGTTTCACCGCGTCACATTCGAGAGCGAAGCAGTCGCGGAAGCTGTCCGCCACATAGCGGCCGGCCCCACGGAAGCCGAGCATTGGGTTCTCTTCTTCCGGCTCGTAGCGCTCGCCGCCCACCAGGTTGGCGTATTCGTTGGACTTGAAGTCCGACAGACGCACGATCACGCGTTTCGGGTAGAACGCCGCGCCCAGAGTCGCAATCCCTTCCGTCAGACGTCCGACGTAAAACTCTTTCGGCGAGTCGTAGCCTTTCATCATCTCGCGGATTTCGTTCTGCAATTGTGGAGTCTGGTCGTCAAACTCCAGCAGCGCGCGCGGGTGCACGCCGATCATACGGTTGATGATGAATTCCAGACGCGCCAGGCCCACGCCTTCGTTCGGCAGACAGGCGAAATCAAAGGCGCGATCCGGGTTCCCGACGTTCATCATGATCTTCAGCGGCAGGTCCGGCATGGTATCGACGCTGGAGCTTTTCACGCTGAAATCAAGGATATCGGCGTAGACGTAGCCGGTGTCGCCTTCGGCACAGGAGACGGTGACTTTCTCATCGTCTTTCATGCGCTCGGTCGAGTCACCGCAGCCGACCACTGCCGGAATACCCAGCTCGCGGGCGATAATCGCCGCGTGACAGGTACGCCCGCCGCGGTTGGTGACGATCGCCGCCGCTTTCTTCATGATCGGTTCCCAGTCCGGGTCGGTCATGTCGGTGACCAGCACGTCGCCGGGCTGAATGCGGTTCATCTCGCTGATGTCGTGAATGACTTTGACCGGACCGGCACCAATGCGGTGACCGATGGCACGACCTTCTGCGACAATTTTGCCCTGAGCGTGCAGCGTGTAACGCTCCATCACCTGGCCGCGGGAACGCACGGTTTCCGGGCGAGCCTGCACGATAAACAGTTTGCCCGTGTGGCCGTCTTTCGCCCATTCGATATCCATCGGACGCGCGTAGTGTTTTTCAATCTGCACGGCCTGTTTCGCCAGCTCCTGCACTTCGGCGTCGGTCAGGGAGAAGCGGTCGCGCTGCTCCTGCGGCACGTCCTCGATTTTCACCTGCTTGCCATGCTCCTGGCTCGGGGCGTAAATCATGCGGATTTTTTTAGAGCCCATGGTGCGACGCACAATCGACGGACGGTTGGCCGCCAGCGTCGGTTTGTGGACGTAGAATTCGTCAGGGTTGACCGCGCCCTGCACCACCATTTCGCCCAGACCCCAGGCGGAAGTGATAAACACCACCTGGTCGAAACCGGATTCGGTATCGATGGAGAACATCACGCCGGAGGAGCCGATGTCGGAGCGGACCATACGCTGCACGCCCGCCGAGAGCGCCACGCCGCGGTGGTCATAACCCTGATGCACGCGGTAGGAGATCGCACGGTCGTTGAACAAGGAAGCAAACACATGCTTCACCGCCACCAGCACCGCGTCGTAACCCTGAACGTTCAGGAAAGTTTCCTGCTGACCGGCAAAGGAAGCGTCCGGCATGTCTTCTGCGGTGGCAGAGGAACGCACGGCGAACGAGGCCTGCGCGTCGTCCGCAGAGAGTTGGTTGTATGCATCGTGAATGGCTTTTTCCAGCTCCGGCTGGAAAGGTGTGTCGATGATCCACTGGCGGATTTGCGCCCCGGCTTTTGCAAGCGCGGTCACATCATCAATATCCGTTTGGTCCAGCAGGTCGTAAATGCGCTGGTTAACACCGCTCTGGTCTAAAAAATAGTTAAACGCGTCGGCAGTTGTGGCAAACCCGTTCGGTACGGAAACACCCATACCCGACAGATTTGTAATCATTTCACCCAGGGAGGCATTTTTGCCTCCAACTCTGTCTACATCATTCATGCCGAGTTGGTTATACCAAAGCACCAGCGGTGACGAGCCATTGTTGGACATCGAAACAATCCTTTTGTGATATTTAAACGGAGTAAGTAACGCCTGACTTCGTATTTATACTGGCATATTTATTCCCGGCAAAAAAACGGTGAATCGTGTAAGCACTTTTATTTTTCTGTTTTTCGGACACTTTCCCATCAAGCGCTAACCCGATGATTCCTATGGATTCGTACAAAAACCCTTAAAACAAAGTGACTAATTTAAAAATGAAATCCACTTTTCAGTAAAATCAAAAACACCGTTTCATTTATAAATCAGACAAGTTCTTTGCTGTGTATTTTACTTTTTTAATTTATGCTTTCAGACAATTAGGTACGATATTCAGGGTGGATAAAATGGATAATGCTGTGGATCGCCACGTTTTTTATATTTCTGATGGGACGGCAATCACCGCCGAGGTGCTGGGGCATGCGGTGATGTCGCAATTCCCGGTTGCGATAAACAGCATCACCCTGCCGTTTGTCGAAAACGAGAGCCGGGCAAAAGCGGTGAAAGAGCAGATTGATGCGATTTTTCAGCAAACCGGGATTCGCCCGTTAGTCTTTTATTCCATCGTGATCCCCGAAATTCGCACCATTATTCTGCAAAGCGAAGGTTTCTGTCAGGATATCGTCCAGGCGCTGGTGGCCCCGCTGCAAAGCGAACTGAAGCTCGATCCGACGCCTGTCGCCCACCGCACCCACGGTCTGAACCCTGGCAACCTGGTGAAATATGACGCCCGTATCGCCGCCATCGATTACACCCTCGCCCACGACGACGGCATCTCGATGCGCAATCTCGATCAGGCGCAGGTGATTTTGCTCGGCGTGTCGCGCTGCGGCAAAACGCCGACCAGCCTCTATCTGGCCTTGCAGTTTGGTATCCGCGCCGCAAACTACCCGTTTATTGCCGATGATATGGATAACCTCGTGCTGCCCGCGGCGCTGAAGCCCCTGCAACATAAGCTGTTCGGCCTGACGATTAACCCGGAGCGACTGGCTGCGATCCGCGAGGAGCGTCGCGAAAACAGCCGCTACGCCTCGATGCGTCAGTGCCGCATGGAAGTCTCCGAAGTGGAAGCCCTGTACCGTAAAAACCAGATCCCGTGGCTGAACAGCACCAACTATTCGGTGGAAGAGATCGCCACCAAAATCCTCGACATCATGGGACTGAATCGCCGCATGTACTAATATGCTAGTACGATGGTTTATTTTCGGTTATCATCGCGTTCACTCTCGGGGTCAATAGGCCCCGAACTTGAATTCAGCAGGGATTGGTTTAAGGTGATGCCCATCACTTCCGGTAGTCTGCCGATGAAGCAAAAATTTCTGAGAACTCCCATGAACAAAACTGACGAACTTCGCACAGCGCGTATCGAAAGTCTGGTGACCCCCGCCGAACTGGCGCAGCGCCACCCTGTCTCCGCAAGCGTTGCGGAACACGTGACAGCGTCACGTCGACGTATTGAAAAAATCCTCAACGGTGAAGATCGCCGTTTACTGGTGATTATTGGCCCCTGCTCGATTCACGATCTGGACGCGGCGATGGATTATGCCCAGCGCCTGAAAGTGCTGCGCGATAAGCACCAGGATCGCCTTGAAATCGTGATGCGCACCTACTTTGAAAAACCACGCACCGTGGTGGGCTGGAAAGGACTGATCTCCGATCCGGACCTGAACGGCAGCTACCGCGTGAACCACGGTATCGAGCTGGCACGCAAACTGCTCCTGCAGGTGAATGAGCTGGGTGTGCCGACTGCCACCGAGTTTCTCGATATGGTGACCGGACAGTTTATCGCCGATCTGATTAGCTGGGGCGCTATCGGGGCGCGGACCACGGAGAGCCAGATCCACCGCGAGATGGCTTCAGCACTCTCCTGCCCGGTGGGCTTTAAGAATGGCACCGACGGGAATACCCATATCGCGGTGGACGCGATTCGCGCCTCGCGCGCCAGCCATATGTTCCTCTCGCCGGATAAAAACGGCCAGATGACCATCTACCAGACCAGCGGCAACCCTTACGGGCATATCATTATGCGCGGCGGGAAAAAACCGAACTACCATGCGGAAGATATCGCGGCGGCGTGCGATACGCTCCACGAGTTTGATCTGCCGGAGCATCTGGTGGTGGACTTTAGCCACGGCAACTGCCAGAAGCAGCATCGCCGTCAGTTGGACGTGTGCGATGAGATTTGCCAGCAGATCCGCAGCGGGTCGACGGCGGTGGCCGGGATTATGGCGGAGAGCTTCCTGAAAGAGGGGACGCAGAAAGTGGTGGCCGGTCAGCCGATTGCCTATGGTCAGTCGATTACCGATCCGTGTCTGAGCTGGGAAGATAGCGAGTTGCTGCTGGAGAAACTGGCGGCGGCGGTGGGAACCCGGTTCTAATATCCTGCCCCCTTATGTCGGGTGGCGCTGCGCTTACCCGACCTACAAAATCCTGCCCACTGCGTCGGGTGGCGCTTCGCTTACCCGACCTACAAAATCTTGCCGCCTGCGTCGGGTGGCGCTTCGCTTACCCGACCTACAAAACCTTCTGAAAAATCACGGAAATTGATCCCGTCACAAATTTTTCACAAAAACGCTTGCCGTAAAATTTCACTTTGTTGATAATGATTATCATTGTTACATTGATTGTTATTTTTAAACACTATGTCACGCATCAATAACAGCACGGCAACGCTCGAACAAGACCGCACACAGCCAAAACCTGCTCCCATTGAACGTCGCATTGACAGCAAAACGCTGCTGGGCGATGAGGGGCGGGTCATCATTGAGCATGACGGCCAGCTGTATCTGCTGCGCCAGACCCATGCCGGAAAACTGATTCTCACTAAATAAACAAAACCCATAAATTTCGCCAGCCACCCAGGTGATCCCCAGGCAGCCAGCGCTTTCGATTTCCAAATGGAGAGTTGCTATGCCATACCTGCATTCCGCGTCTTTGCGTCCATCGCTGCTGGCGCTGGCCGTGGTCAGTGCCCTTCCGGGCGCTGCGTTTGCCGCCTCAGAAGAGATGACCGTCACCGCCACGGGTAACGCCCGCAGCGCCTTTGAAGCCCCGATGATGGTCAGCGTGATCGACGCGACCTCCCCTGACAAACAGACCGCCAGCTCTGCCGCCGATCTGCTGCGCAACGTGCCGGGCATTACCCTGGACGGCACCGGACGCACCAACGGTCAGGACGTGAATCTGCGCGGTTACGATCGCCGCGGCGTGCTGGTGCTGGTGGACGGCGTTCGCCAGGGCACCGACACCGGCCACCTGAACAGTACCTTCCTTGACCCGGCGCTGATCAAACGTATCGAAGTGGTGCGCGGCCCGTCGGCCCTGCTGTACGGAAGCGGCGCGCTGGGCGGGGTGATCTCTTATGACACGGTGGATGCGAAAGATCTGCTTGATGCCGGGAAAAACAGCGGCTTCCGCGTCTTCGGTACCGGCGCGACGGGCGATCACAGCATTGGCATGGGGGCCAGCGCCTTTGGTCGTACGGATACGCTTGATGGCCTGGTCGCCTGGTCCAGCCGCGATCGCGGGGATTTACGTCAGAGCGACGGTACCACCGCGCCGAACGACGAATCTATCAACAACATGCTGGCGAAAGGCAGCTGGAAAATTGACAGCGCCCAGACCCTGGGCGGTTCCCTGCGCTATTACAACAATGCCGCGCAGGAGCCGAAAAACCCGCAGACCATTGATGCGAGTGACAGCAGCAACCCGATGACGGATCGCTCCACCATCCAGCGCGATGCCCAACTCACTTACAACATTGCGCCGGAAGGCAACGACTGGCTGAATGCCAGCACTAAGCTGTACTGGTCCGAAGCGCGGATTAACGCCCAGAACATCGACCGCACCGCCGAGTTCCGCAAGCAGACCACCAAAGGCGGGAAAGTGGAGAACCGCACGCGCCTGTTCACCGACTCCTTCGCCTCTCACCTGCTGACCTACGGCGGAGAATATTATCGTCAGGAGCAGAATCCAGGCGGCTCAACCACTGGTTTCCCGGACGCGAAAATCGATTTCAGCTCCGGCTGGCTGCAGGACGAAATCACCCTGCGCGATCTGCCGGTCACCCTGCTGGGCGGGACGCGCTATGACAACTACCGCGGCAGCAGCGACGGGTACGAAGATGTGGATGCGGACAAATGGTCCTCCCGCGCGGGACTGACCGTGACGCCAGCCGACTGGCTGATGCTGTTCGGCTCCTACGCGCAGGCGTTCCGCGCCCCGACGATGGGCGAGATGTATAACGATTCCAAACACTTCTCTATCGGCAATTTCTACACCAACTACTGGGTGCCAAACCCGAATCTGCGCCCGGAAACCAACGAAACGCAGGAGTATGGCTTCGGTCTGCGCTTTGACGATCTGATGCTTGCCAACGATGAACTGGAGTTCAAAGCCAGCTACTTCGACACCAAAGCGAAAGATTACATCTCCACCACCGTCGACTTTGCGGCGGCGACCACCATGTCCTATAACGTACCCAACGCCAAAATTTGGGGCTGGGACGTGATGGCGAAATACTCCGCTGACCTGTTCAGCCTGGATATGGCCTACAACCGCACCCGCGGAAAAGACACGGACACCGGGGAGTACATCTCCAGCATCAACCCGGACACCGTCACCAGCAAACTGAACGTCCCGGTGGCGCAAAGCGGCTTCTCCGTGGGCTGGATCGGCACCTTCGTCGATCGTTCGACCCACATCAGCAGCAGCTACAGCAAGCAGCCTGGCTACGCGGTCAATGACTTCTACGTCAGCTATCAGGGTCAGGAGCAGCTTAAGGGCGTCACCACCACTCTGGTGCTCGGCAACGCCTTCGACAAAGAGTACTGGTCCCCACAGGGCATCCCGCAGGATGGTCGCAACGGCAAGATTTTCGTCAGTTATCAGTGGTAATCACCTTGCCCCGGCTCGCCGGGGCGCTTATCTGGAAGGAAGAGACAATGAATCACTACACACGCTGGAATGAGCTAAAAGAACAAAACCCTGGCAAATACGCACGTGACATCGCCGCGATGATGGCGATCAGCGAAGCCGAACTGACCTCCGCGCGCGTGGGCCATGACGCCTGGCGTCTGCACGGGGAGATCCGTGAGATCCTGAGCGCGCTGGAAGCGGTCGGCGAAACCAAGTGCATCTGCCGCAACGAATACGCGGTGCATGAGCAGGTCGGTGCCTTTACCAATCAACACCTGAACGGCCACGCCGGGCTGGTGCTGAACCCGGGTGCGCTGGATCTACGCCTGTTCCTGAACCAGTGGGCCAGCGTATTCCACATCAGCGAAGCCACCGCTCGCGGCGAGCGCCAGAGCATTCAGTTCTTCGACCATCAGGGCGATGCGCTGCTGAAGGTCTACACCACCGACAACACGGATCTGTCCGCCTGGGGCGATGTGCTGACCCGCTTTATCTTTGCCGACAATCCGCCGCTGGATCTGAAAGCCGCCGACGCGGTAGTTCACGCCGCTGACGTTGACGGTAAAACCGTGGATAACGAATGGCGCGCGATGACCGACGTGCATCAGTTCTTCAGCCTGCTGAAACGCCACAATCTGAGTCGTCAACAGGCGTTCCGCCTGGTGGGTGACGACCTGGCCTGCAAAGTAGACAACAGCGCCCTGGCGCAACTGCTGGAAACCGCGCGTCAGGACGGGAACGAGATCATGGTCTTCGTCGGCAACCGCGGCTGCGTGCAGATCTTCACCGGCGCGGTGAAAAAGCTGGTGCCGATGAAAGGCTGGCTGAACATCTTCAATCCGACCTTTACCCTGCATCTCCTGGAAGAGACCATCGCCGAAACCTGGGTGACGCGTAAACCGACCGCCGACGGCCATGTCACCAGCCTTGAGCTGTTTGCCGCCGACGGTACGCAGATTGCGCAGCTTTACGGCCAGCGCACCGAAGGCCAGCCGGAGCAGACTCAGTGGCGCGCACAGATCGACGCCCTGACGCCAAAAGGGCTGGCCGCATGAGAAAACTGCTTGCCCTGATTGTCGCGCTGCCGCTGACGGCCTATGCCGCGACCCAGGAGAAAATTGTCTCGCTGGGCGGAGACGTGACGGAGATTGTCTATGCTCTGGGCGCGGAGTCGTCTCTCGTCGCGCGCGACAGCACCAGCCAGTGGCCGAAGCCCGCCACCGCCCTGCCGGATGTCGGCTATCTGCGTCAGCTGAACGCCGAAGGGATTCTGGCGATGCGCCCGACGCTGGTGCTGGCAAGCGCGCAGGCCCAGCCGTCGCTGGCGCTAAAACAGGTCGAGCAGAGCAAGGTTAAGGTGGTGACTGTGCCGGGCAGCAACGATCTCAGCGTCATCGACGAAAAGATCCGCGTTATCGCCGGGGAGACTCATCGCACAGAGCAAGGCGACGCCCTGCGTAAATCCGTGCGTGAAGCGCTGGCGGCACTGCCGTCGACGCCGCTCAATAAACGGGTGCTGTTCATCCTCAACCACGGCGGAATGACCGCCATGGCGGCCGGACAGCAGACCGGCGCGGATGCGGGGATCCGCGCCGCCGGGCTGCTCAACGCGATGCAGGGCTTTGCCCGCTACCAGCCGCTTTCGCAGGAAGGTGTGATTGCCAGCCAGCCCGATCTGGTGGTGATTTCGCAGGACGGCGTGAGCGCGATGGGTGGGGAAGAAAATCTGTGGAAGCTGCCAGGTCTGGCGCAAACTCCTGCGGGCAGGAATAAGCAGGTGTTGCAGATTGACGATATGGCGCTGCTCGGTTTTAGCGTGCGCACGCCGCAGGCCATTCAGCAGCTGCGCGACAAAGCGGAGCAACTGCCCTGATGCCTCGCCGGATCACGCTCTCTCTGTGGATGCTGGCGTTAATCCTGGCGCTGATGACGCTGCTGGCGACCGGTTTTGGCGCGTTGCGTCTGCCGGTGAATCTGCTGTGGAACGGCACCGACGAAGCGCTGCGTCAGATCTGGTTCACCATTCGCCTGCCGCGTGTGCTGCTGGCGCTGGTGATTGGCGGGTCGCTGGCGCTGGCGGGCTGTGTGATGCAGGGGCTGTTTCGTAATCCGCTCGCCGACCCTGGTCTGCTTGGGATCAGCAGCGGAGCGGCCTGCGCCGTGGCGCTGTGGGTGGTATTGCCCATTACGCTACCTGCCCTGCTGATGCTGTACGCCCCGATGCTGGCGGCGTTTCTCGGCGCGCTGGCGGCGACGCTGGTGATTTTCCTGCTCAGCCAGCAGCGTGACAGCTCCTTGTCGCGCCTGCTGCTGGTGGGAATTGCCATCAACGCCCTGTGCGGTGCGGCGGTGGGCGTGCTGTCGTGGGTCAGCAATGATGCCCAGTTGCGTCAGCTGTCGCTCTGGGGTATGGGCAGTCTGGGGTCGGCCCAGTGGTCAACGCTGCTGGCCGTCACTTCGCTGATGATCCCGACGGTGCTGATTATCTGGCGTCTGGCGGGCGCGCTGAATCTGCTGCAGCTCGGCGACGAAGAGGCGCACTACCTGGGCGTCGATGTCAGCAATGTACAGCGGATTTTGCTGCTCTGTAGCGCGCTGCTGGTCGCCTCGGCGGTCGCCGTCAGCGGTGTGATCGGCTTTATCGGTCTGGTGGTTCCGCACCTGATGCGTATGTGGCTGGGGTCGGATCATCGCGCGGTGATCCCAGGCTCAGTGCTGGCGGGGGCGTTTTTACTGCTGATCGCCGACACCATTGCCCGAACCGTCGTCGCCCCTGCGGAGATGCCGGTCGGGCTGCTGACCAGTCTGCTGGGCGCGCCGTGGTTCCTGTGGCTTATTTTCCGTCGCGGAGGAGAGCATGGCTGAACAATTTTGCGCCCAGGCCCTGACCTACGGCACGGCAGACAAAACGGTGATCCGCGATGTCTCGCTTTCGCTGGATCAGGGCGAACTGGTGGCGCTGATCGGGCCTAACGGCGCGGGGAAATCAACGCTATTACGCTTGCTGACCGGCTTTCTGAAACCCGGCGCCGGGCACATCATGCTGGGTGGAAAACCGCTGGACGCCTGGAGCACGCAGACGCTGTCCCGTCATCGTGCGGTGATGCGCCAGCAAACCCAGCTGGGATTCGACTGGCCGATTGAAGCGGTGATCGGAATGGGTCGCGCGCCCTGGACTCAGCAGCCGGAAGCGTCGGTGATCCAGCAGGTGATGCAACTCACCGGCTGTCTGCCGCTGGCCGGAAGGAAATATGCAGCTCTGTCGGGCGGTGAACAGCAGCGCGTGCAGCTTGCCCGCGCGCTGGCGCAGCTCTGGTGTGACGGCGCACCGCGCGGCTGGCTGTTTCTCGATGAACCGACGTCGGCATTGGATCTCTACCATCAGCAGCATCTGCTGCGACTGATGAAATCCTTAACCGCCCAGAGAAATCTGCACGTCTGCGTGGTGCTGCACGATCTCAATCTGGCCGCCCTGTGGGCAGACCGGATTGTGTTGTTGCACGAAGGAAAAATTGTGTCGCAGGGATCGCCGGAAAGCGTGCTGCGGGCCGAGGATTTGGCCCGCTGGTACGGTGCCGAGGTGCAGGTGGGTCAGCATCCGACGAATGCCGCCCCGCAGGTGTTTCTTGCCCCTTAGCTTGAACAGCTCACTTCCAGCCGCTTGCCCCAGTCCGGTGGGCGGCTGACATACTCATCGCTGCGATCGGCAAATGGGGTGCGCAACGCCTCGTGCAGACGGTGCAGTTCTGCGTAATCCCCCTGCTCGGCCTGTTCAATCGCCCGCTGCGCCAGCCAGTTGCGCAGAACCATCACCGGGTTAACGGCTTTCATCTGCGCCTGACGGGCGTCATCAGTGATTTCTTCGCGCTGCAAACGCTCGCGGTAAGTGACGAACCAGTTGTCAAATGCCGCCCTGTCGATGAACTCATCGCGCAGCGGTGAAGCGGAACTGAGCTGCTCGGTCTGGCTAAGCATACGGAACGTGCGGGTGTAGTCGCTGCCTTCCCTTGCCATCAGCGCAAACAGCGCATTCAGAATATCGTTATCGCCCTTCTCTTGCGTCGTGAGCCCCAGCTTGCGGCGCATCAGCTTGCCGTATTCTTGCATCAGGACCTCCTGGTAGCGATCCAGCGCATCGTTCAGGGCGTCAACATCAATAAATGGCGACAGAGACTGCGCGAGGCGCTGCAAATTCCACAGCCCGACCGCCGGCTGATTTTCAAAGCTGTAGCGCCCCTGGTGATCCGAGTGATTGCAGATCACATCCGGCTGGTAGTCATCCAGAAAACCGTAAGGACCGTAATCGATGGTCAGCCCCAGAATCGACATGTTATCGGTATTCATTACGCCGTGGGCGAAACCGACGGTTTGCCAGCAGGCCATAAGGGACGCAGTGCGGGTGACAACATCCCGGAACCACAGGATGTATTTGTCCGCGTCATCCGCCCACTGCGGCCAGTAATGGCGAATAACAAAGTCGGCCAGCTGGCGGACTTTTTCCGGCTCGCGGCGATAGTAAAAGTGCTCGAAATGACCGAAGCGCACGTGGCTTTGGGCGATACGCATCAGCATCGCGCCCGGCTCGTAGGTCTCGCGGGCAATTTGGGTATCGCTGGTGACGATGGATAAGGCGCGCGTCGTCGGGATACCCAGCGCATGCATCGCTTCCGAGGCCAGACTTTCACGGATGGTCGAGCGCAGCACCGCGCGTCCGTCGCCCATGCGGGAATACGGCGTTAAACCGGCTCCTTTCAGGTGCCAGTCGAGGGTTTGACCGTTGGCGAGCTGTTGTTCGCCTAACAGAATGCCGCGCCCGTCGCCCAGCTGTCCGGCCCAGACGCCAAACTGGTGGCCGCTATAGACCTGCGCCAGGGGCTGCATGCCGGGAAGCAGCGTTTCGCCGCCCCAGACGCCTGCGCCGGATTCAGGCTGGAATAGCTCAGGCGGAACACCTAAGTCGTTCGCCAGGCTGGCGTTATGCCAAATCAGACGGGCATTGGTCAGCGGCGTGGGATTGAGTGCGGTGTAGAATCCTGGCAGTTCATCGTGCCAGTGAGCAGTAAAAGACAGGGTCATAAGTCCTCCTGCCTGTAGTGTAGAGGGTTTACCCGCGGTTAAACACGGGCGAATATCAGGGTTATCACTGAACCAGCGTGGTGACCTGCTCGGCGGTGACCGCCGACCACAGATTGCCCTGCATGGCGCTGAAACTAAACGGCATCATGCGGCGCAGAACCTCTTCGTCGTCCACGCCCGCCACCATCACCGACTGGCAATAAGGCGAGATTTGCGCGAGGATCGCCCGCATAAAGGGCTCGAAGGAGAACTCCACGACGCGCTGCTGGATAAAGCCCTTGTCCAGCGCCACACGGGTAAACAGGCCGTCAAAAACGGCTTTATTCGACGCCGCGCCTGCACCGTAATCGGCCAGCACCATCGGGAAGTGGATCGCCATTCTTGCCAGCGTGAGATCATCCTTACCGTTAATTAAACCGGGATAGTTCTCATTAACAGTAAACTCAAGAAACGGATAACGATCTAATATTGCAGCGGCATTCCCGTTACTTAAAAGAAACTCGCCTATCGCAGGGGTAATATTTATCCATGCTATAAGCTGATGCTGAACGAAAAAAAGTTTACAGGAATCCAGCAGATCGAGTTTCTCTTTAAACAGCGTTAACTCTTCTTCTTCGGTGAGATGGGGAGCCACCAGCTCGGTGGGAATACGGACGTCAGCACCCACACCAACAAAGTTAGTTAAAATTTCCAAACCACGTAACTCCCCTGCGTTATTGCGCGCCGGGAGTAATAAAAGTTCAGATTGCCAGGGTTTATTGAGGGTGACTATCATAGCGCCTGCCCCGCGGTAACGAAGATAACGTGCATCCTGGAGCAATAGCTAAAACAATTCAACTTTATTGATTTTAATAGAGTTAATTTCATTCGTTCCTTTTATTTTTAAGATTTATCCCTCAATCTAAAAATAATCTTATCCTGGTTATCCGATAATATCCAGTTTTAGCGAAAACAGAGATTTAAAGAAATTAATTAATGTTACTTAATGTATCGGACACAGCAGTAAGTTATCCGCACGGCTTAAGAAACCGCGCGGAATCGCAGAAATGGGGGCTAAATACGTCGGGCCTGCCAGAAGTTCTTCCGCCAGTAAACATTATCCAGGGAAGATCTCATGACACCGCGACTGGTCGAGGCGTGAATAAACTGGTTATCGGTATCATAAATGCCAACATGCAGGCCGCTTTCGCCTGAGCCGGTTTTAAAGAATACCAGGTCGCCGGGCAGCAAATCGTCTTTATCGATCTCCGTGCCAATTTTCGCCTGCGTGCGCGTGTCCCGCGGGAGTTGCAGATCGAATTTATCGCGCATCGTCATTAACACGAATCCCGAGCAATCCACCCCGCCACGGCTCATACCGCCATAGCGATAAGGCGTCCCGCGCCAGTTTTGCAACTGCTCGTTCAGGTTGGCAATCACGGTAATCGAATCCGATAACCGCGGATTTGGGGGTGGCGCACGATGGCTGCTGCATCCTGCAAGTAATAACATGCCCACGATCAGAAACCAGAAGCGCATTTCCAGACGAATCCTCTGCTTTTTTTGTCCTTTCCGTAATTTAGCCTGTGATTACGCTACCTTGCAAGAAACGCTTATTCCTGGGCGGTAGAAATCAGCATTCTGTGCCCTTCTATGTCCAGACGGCGGAAAGGCATACCGTAAGCTTTCGCAAGATGCGGTGGCGTCAGGACGCTGTCACGCGGACCGCTGGCAAGGAGCTTTCCGCGCGCCAGCAGCCATACGCGATGCGCGTGACGCAGCGTATGGTTCAGGTCATGGCTGCTCATCACGATGGCAATCCCTTTACCAGAAAGCTGACTCAACAGTCTGTCGAGAGCCGCCTGTTGGGCGACGTCCAGGCTGCTCATCGGCTCATCCAGCAGCAGCAGGCAGCCGTGCGGGTTCCCAGTCGGATGGATTTGCAGTATCACCGCGGCGAGCCGTACGCGCTGCCATTCTCCGCCGGAGAGCTGATTCACATTGCGCGAGAGCTTATCAGTCAGCCCCAGCACAGCCGTGACCTCGTCGAGAAGCGCGGTTTGGCTTTTATCATGCTGATGCAGCGCCAGATAGTGCCAGACGGGCATGGCGAAAGGCGGCGTTTGCTGTTGCACCAGATAGCTGCGGCGGTGGGCCAGCGAGACGGGCGACCATTCATGCAGAGAGTGTCCGTGCAGGATAATCTCGCCTTCGCCCGACGTTATTCCGGCCATCCGCGCCAGCAGCGTGCTTTTCCCGGCACCGTTTGGGCCCACGAGGTGCACAATTTCACCCGCGCGGACTTCGGCGTTAACCGGCTCCAGCCTGCCCTTTTCCGCCACGCCTGTCAGCTGCAACAGCATACTCATTACTTCGCCAGCGCCAGCTTAATGGACTCCATGACGATCGGATCTTCCGGGGTCATGTCCGGAGAGAAACGCTGCACCACCTGACCATCGCGACCAATCAGGAATTTTTCGAAGTTCCACAGAATATCGTCAGGATAGAGCGGCGCGCGCCCTTTGCTCGCCATACGCTCGTAGAAGCCGCTGCCTTCCGGCGCGACGGCGGTTGGCGCTGCGGCCACCAGTTTTTCATACAGCGGGTGGCGGTTGTCACCGTTGACGTCGATTTTGCTGAACATCGGGAAAGTCACGCCGTAGGTGGTACTGCAGAACGTTTTGATCTCGTCTTCGCTGCCCGGCTCCTGGCCGAGGAACTGGTTGCACGGGAATCCGAGGACCACCAATCCGTCTTTCTCCCAGGCTTTCTGGATGTTTTCCAGCTGTTCGTACTGCGGCGTCAGGCCACATTTCGAGGCCACGTTAACCACCAGCAGCACTTTGCCGCGGTAGTCTTCCAGCGTGGTTTGCTTGCCATCAATGGTTGTTACGTCGGTATTCAGAATATCGTACTGCATAGCGTCCCCTTAGATTGTCTTGCGGTTGGGCGGATCTAACGTCCGGCCTTTAATAGTAGCCAGATAAATACGGGCGCGCCCAGCGTTGCGGTCACGACCCCGATCGGCAGCTCGGCGGCGCTCATGGCCAGACGGGCAATAATATCGGCAATCAGCAGCGTCGCCGCACCGGCGATAGCGGCGGCGGGTAATAAGGTGCGATGGTTGGTGATGCCCGCCAGACGCAGCATATGGGGGATTACCAGGCCAATAAACCCGATAGCACCGGCCAGGGCGACGCTGACGCCTACCATCCAGCCGATAGCCACCACCAGCACATTACGCCACAGGCCGATAGATAGGCCCAGCTGGCGGGCCGAGATCTCCCCCAGCGCCAGCATGTTCAGCGGCTTCGCCTGAAAAGCGGCCCACAGGATCGCCGGGATCAGAAGCGCCATCAGCCAGCCCTGTCGCCAGTCCACGCCGCCAAAACCGCCCATCATCCAGTACATCAGCTGGCGCAGATCGAACGACGTGGAGAAGTACACCGCCCAGGTCATCAGCGCGCTGCAGATAATCCCCAGCGCGACGCCGGCCAGCAGCAGACGGCTGGTTGACAAATGCCGCCTGGCGAAACGCAGTAAAATGACGGTGATAAGGAGGGCGCCAGCGATGGCGCTGAGGCTGATGCTCCAGCCAGAAAGACTTCCGCCGCCCAGCATTAACGCGGCAATAAGGCCGACGCCCGCGCCATTGGAGACGCCAAGCAGCCCCGGCTCCGCCAGCGGATTTTCGAACAATGCCTGCATGATAGTGCCGCACAGGGCCAGCGCCGCACCGACTAAAACCACGGCCACCGTACGCGGCAGGCGGATTTGCCAGACAAACAGTTTGCCCTGCTCGCTCGCCCAGTGCTCTGGCCCGATCCACTGCTCTCCGGCACACAAACTCAGCGCAAAAACGGCAGTCAGTAATGCCAACAGCACCAGTAACCAGCGCAGATCGGAGCGGTGTTGTCGACGGGCAAAATCAAGCATGGGTTCTGTTTTCAAGTGGGCGATGATATTGATTTTACGGTGGGTATGCCTTCGCGCAAAGAAAAAAGGCCGCGATTGCGGCCTTTTTGGGTTAGTTCATATTACTCTGCTTTGGGCGTTGCGTTTTCGACACGGCTTTTTAACTTCTGGCCGGGTCTGAAGGTCACCACGCGGCGGGCTGTAATGGGAATATCTTCCCCCGTCTTCGGGTTACGGCCCGGACGTTGGTTTTTGTCTCGCAAATCAAAATTGCCAAAACCGGAGAGTTTTACCTGCTCACCATTTTCCAGAGCACGACGGATCTCTTCGAAAAACAGCTCTACCAGCTCTTTGGCATCCCGTTTGCTAAGCCCAAGCTTATCAAACAGATATTCTGACATTTCAGCTTTTGTAAGCGCCATAGGTTCAATCCCTCAATGATGCCTGGAATCGCTCTTTTAATGCCTCTACACATCTGGCAACGGTAGCGGCAATCTCCTCTTCTTCGAGTGTACGGCTGGTATCCTGAAGGATAAGGCTAATAGCGAGGCTCTTAGAACCTTCTGCTACGCCCTTGCCGCGGTACACGTCAAATAAGTTTACGCCAACTACCTGATTTACGCCAACTTTCTTACACTCGGCCAAAATATCTGCTGCAGGCACATTTTCAGCGACCACAACGGCGATATCGCGACGGTTCGCCGGGAAGCGCGAAACGTCCTGAGCCTGAGGAACCACGCGGTCTGCGACCTTGTTCCACTCCAGCTCAAACACCATGGTGCGGCCGTTCAGGTCCAGTTTGCGTTCCAGTTCAGGGTGAACAACGCCAACGAAACCAACGCGTTCGCCGTGTAAATAAATGGCAGCGCTCTGGCCCGGATGCAGGGCTGGGATGGCTTCTGCGCGGAATTCAATTTCAGACAATTTACCGGTCAGATCGAGAACAGACTCCAGATCGCCTTTCACATCGTAGAAATCGACGCTGTTTTTGGTCAGATCCCAGTGCTCTTCATAGCGGTTGCCGCAGATAGCGCCAGCCAGCATCAGATCCTGACGGATACCGAGATTTGCCTGGGTATCAGGCACAAAGCGCAGACCGGTTTCGAAGATACGCACGCGGCTCTGCTGACGGTTCTGGTTGTAAACGATGGTACCGAGCAGGCCGGTCCACAGAGAAAGACGCATCGCGGACATTTCGCTGGAGATCGGGCTTGGCAGAATCAGCGCTTCCTGACCTGGGTGGATCAGCTGCTGCAGTTTCGGATCCACGAAGCTGTAGGTGATCACTTCCTGATAGCCTTTGTCGTTGAGCATGGTTTTCACACGCTTCAGGGACAGGTTAGCTTCGCGGTGGGAACCCATCACCAGACCGGCCTGCACAGGCTCATTAGGAATGTTGTCGTAGCCGTAAACACGGGCCACTTCTTCCACCAGGTCTTCTTCGATTTCCATGTCGAAACGCCAGCTTGGCGCAACGGCCTGCCACTGGTCCTGACCTACGGTCACTTCACAGCCCAGACGACGCAGGATATCGCTCACCTGTGCATCAGCAATGTGATGGCCGATCAGACGATCCAGCTTGCCGCGAGTCAGGGTAATGGTCGCACGCTTAGGCAGCGTCGCTTCATTGGTCACATCAATCACCGGACCCACTTCTCCGCCGCAGATGTCGATCAGCAGGCGAGTGGCGCGTTCCATGGCCTTGTACTGCAGAGCTGGATCCACGCCGCGCTCGTAGCGGTGAGAGGCATCCGTGTGCAGGCCATGGCGACGTGCGCGGCCGGTAATAGACAGCGGGCTGAAGAATGCGCACTCCAGCAGGACATTTTGCGTCTCGTCGTTCACGCCAGAGTGCTCGCCACCGAAGATGCCGCCCATCGCCAGCGCTTTGGTATGGTCGGCAATGACCAGCGTATCAGCGTTCAGTTTGGCTTCGCTACCGTCGAGCAGAACCAGGGTTTCACCCTCTTTCGCCATACGCACCACGATCCCGCCTTCGATACGATCTTTATCGAAGGCGTGCATCGGCTGACCCAGCTCCAGCAGAACGTAGTTGGTCACGTCGACCACCGCATCGATAGAACGAATCCCACAGCGACGCAGTTTTTCTTTCATCCACAGCGGAGTTGGCGCTTTAACGTTGATGTCTTTCACCACACGACCGAGGTAGCGTGGGCAAGCGTCAGCGGCTTCCACAGAAATTGGCAGCGTGTCATTGATGGTGGCCGCAACCGGTGCAATTTCCGGTGCGTTCAGTTCGGTCTGGTTCAGCACCGCAACGTCGCGCGCCACGCCGATGATGCCCAGGCAATCGGCACGGTTTGGCGTCACGCTGATTTCGATGGTGTTGTCATCGAGCTTCAGGTATTCGCGGATGTCGGTACCAACCGGCGCATCAACAGGCAGTTCGATAATGCCGTTGTGATCGTCGGAAATACCCAGCTCGGAGAAGGAGCACAGCATGCCTTCAGACGGCTCGCCGCGCAGTTTCGCCGCTTTAATTTTGAAATCGCCCGGCAGAACCGCACCGACCGTTGCCACAGCCACTTTCAGGCCCTGGCGGCAGTTTGGCGCGCCGCAGACGATATCCAGCAGGCGATCGCCACCGACGTTCACTTTGGTGACGCGCAGTTTGTCCGCGTTCGGGTGCTGGCCGCATTCAACCACTTCACCGACAACCACACCGTTGAATGCGCCTGCGACCGGCTCAACGCCGTCCACTTCCAGGCCTGCCATGGTAATTTGGTTAGAGAGCGCTTCGCTGTCGAGCGCGGTGTTCACCCATTCGCGTAACCACAGTTCACTGAATTTCATTGTTCTGTCCTGCCCTTATTTAAACTGTTTGAGGAAACGCAGATCGTTTTCGAAGAATGCGCGCAGATCGGTCACGCCATAGCGCAGCATGGTCAAACGCTCCATGCCCATACCGAAGGCAAAGCCGGAATAGACTTCCGGATCGATACCGACGTTACGCAGAACGTTTGGATGGACCATGCCGCAGCCGAGCACTTCGAGCCATTTGCCGTTTTTGCCCATCACGTCCACTTCTGCAGAAGGTTCGGTGAACGGGAAGTAGGACGGACGGAAACGAACCTGCAGATCTTCTTCAAAGAAGTTGTTCAGGAAGTCGTGCAGCGTGCCTTTCAGGTTGGTGAAGCTGATGTTCTTATCGACGATCAGGCCTTCCATCTGATGGAACATCGGGGTGTGCGTCTGGTCGTAATCGTTACGATACACGCGGCCCGGCGCGATAATGCGGATCGGCGGCTCTTGTTCTTTCATGGTGCGGATCTGCACGCCAGAGGTCTGGGTACGCAGCAGACGGGTCGCATCAAACCAGAAAGTGTCGTGGTCAGCGCGTGCCGGATGATGGCCAGGAATGTTCAGGGCATCGAAGTTGTGATAATCATCTTCGATTTCCGGGCCAGTCGCCACGGTAAAGCCGAGCTCACCGAAGAAACTTTCAATGCGGTCAATGGTGCGGGTGACCGGGTGCAGACCGCCGTTTTCGATACGACGACCTGGCAGAGAGACGTCGATGGTCTCTTCGGCCAGACGGGCATTCAGCGCGGCGCTTTCTAAATCATATTTACGCGCATTCAGTGCCTGTTGAACCTGCTCTTTGGCTTCGTTAATCACCGCACCCGCTGCCGGGCGCTCTTCTGGCGGCAATTCACGCAGGGTGGTCATTTGCAGGGTCAGATGCCCTTTCTTGCCCAGATATTCGACGCGGACATTGTCTAATGCGGCAACATCTGAGGCCTGGTTAATGGCTGCCGTTGCACTGGCAACCAGCTCTGCGAGATGTGACATGGTTTTCCTCGTTATGTGGCGATATTCATAAGCGGTAGAAACAAAAAAAGCCTCCATCAGGAGGCTTTCTGGCGCTGTTTTTCGTTTCATCTTTCACGCGCAAGCCCCCTGAATTCAGGTGCTAAAGTAAAAGAAGAAGCGGAAAATAGCAGCATTCATGCTTGCGTTACCTTGTGTTTTCAATCGTCCCGGATGGGGTGGAAATGAAAGAGGGAGCAAAGCCCCCTCTCTCAACTGGCTTATGCCAGTGCTGCTTTCGCTTTTTCGACCAGAGCGGTGAACGCTAATTTGTCGAATACTGCGATGTCAGCCAGGATCTTACGGTCGATTTCAACAGAGGCTTTTTTCAGGCCGTTGATGAATTTGCTGTAAGAAATACCGTTCTGACGTGCTGCTGCGTTGATACGCGCAATCCACAGTTGACGGAACTGACGCTTACGTTGACGACGGTCACGGTAAGCATACTGACCAGCTTTGATAACAGCCTGGAAGGCAACGCGGTATACGCGAGAACGCGCACCGTAGTAGCCTTTAGCTTGTTTCAAAATTTTCTTGTGACGTGCACGGGCAACTACACCACGTTTTACGCGAGCCATATGTGCTCTCCTGTATCTATTCTAAGTTAAAAAAGGTTAATAAACGTTTACGACTTATGCGTACGGCAGGCACGCGATGACCAGGCCCAGATCGCCTTTGGAAACCATGGCTTTCGGACGCAGGTGACGTTTACGCTTGGTAGCTTTTTTAGTCAGAATGTGACGCAGGTTTGCGTGCTTGTGCTTAAAACCACCTTTACCGGTTTTTTTGAAGCGCTTAGCAGCACCGCGTACGGTCTTAATTTTTGGCATTTTAATAACTTCCACTTCGCATTGTTAATAAACGAAACATAGGCGAACAAAACCTGCGAAGCCCGTAGGCTCCACAGGAATTGCTACTTGAAGGCCTTACTGTTTCTTCTTAGGAGCGAGCACCATGATCATCTGGCGGCCTTCGATCTTCGATGGGAAGGATTCGACCACTGCCAGTTCACTCAGATCGTCACGGACGCGATTAAGCACTTCCATACCGATCTGCTGGTGAGCCATCTCACGACCGCGGAAACGCAGCGTGATCTTAGCTTTATCACCCTCTTCCAGAAAGCGTACCAGGCTGCGGAGTTTTACCTGGTAATCGCCATCGTCGGTGCCAGGTCGGAATTTAATTTCCTTAACCTGAATAACTTTTTGCTTTTTCTTCTGTTCCTTAGAAGACTTGCTCTTTTCATAGAGGAATTTGCCGTAATCCATGATACGACAAACTGGCGGCTCGGCGTTAGGGCTGATTTCGACCAAGTCTACTCCGGATTCTTCAGCTTTTTCCAGAGCTTCTCTCAGACTCACAATACCAAGCTGCTCGCCTTCCAGACCTGTTAAGCGAACTTCTTGCGCGCGAATTTCGCTGTTGATACGATTCGGGCGCGCCGTTTGAACTCGTTTTCCGCCTTTAATACCTTATTCCTCCAGTTGTTGAAGACTGCGGCTGCGAATCTCTTGTCGCAGCTTCTCAATCACTTCACTCACGTCCAGGCTTCCCAGGTCTTTACCACGGCGGGTGCGAACGGCAACTTTGCCTGCTTCCACCTCTTTATCACCACAGACCAACATGTACGGGACCCGACGTAAAGTGTGCTCGCGGATTTTAAAGCCAATCTTCTCATTTCTCAAGTCCGCTTTTACGCGAATGCCCGCATTTTGTAGTTTCTGCGTCAATTCTTTAACGTAATCGGCCTGAGAATCGGTGATGTTCATGACCACGACCTGCACTGGCGCAAGCCAGGTTGGGAAGAAGCCAGCGAACTCTTCGGTCAGAATGCCGATAAAGCGTTCGATAGACCCAAGAATTGCACGGTGAATCATTACCGGCACCTGACGCTCGTTGTCTTCGCCAACATAAGAGGCGCTTAAACGCTGCGGCAGGGAGAAGTCCAGCTGGACTGTTCCGCACTGCCATGCACGATCGAGGCAGTCATACAGTGTAAATTCAATTTTCGGACCGTAGAATGCGCCTTCACCCACCTGATATTCAAACGGGATGTTGTTCTCTTCCAGCGCAACTGCCAGATCCGCCTCAGCACGATCCCAGGTCTCGTCGCTACCGATACGCTTTTCCGGACGAGTTGAGAGTTTGACGACGATTTTCTCGAAGCCAAAGGTGCTATACATATCGTAGACCATACGAATACAGGCGTTGACTTCATCACGCACCTGGTCTTCAGTACAGAAAATATGCGCATCATCCTGGGTAAAGCCACGAACACGCATCAGACCATGCAGTGCGCCTGATGGCTCATTACGATGGCAGCTACCAAACTCCGCCATACGCAGCGGCAGGTCACGGTAAGATTTCAGACCCTGGTTAAAGATCTGAACGTGGCCCGGACAGTTCATTGGCTTGATGCAGTATTCACGGTTCTCAGAAGAGGTGGTGAACATCGCATCTTTGTAGTTGTCCCAGTGGCCGGTTTTTTCCCACAGCACACGGTCCATCATGAACGGGCCTTTCACTTCCTGATACTGGTACTCTTTCAGCTTGGAGCGCACGAAAGTTTCCAGTTCACGGAAGATAGTCCAGCCGTCGTTATGCCAGAACACCATACCTGGTGCCTCTTCCTGCATATGATACAGGTCGAGCTGCTTACCGATTTTACGGTGGTCGCGTTTCGCGGCCTCTTCCAGACGCTGCAAGTAGGCGCTCAGGGCTTTTTTATCTGCCCAGGCGGTACCATAAATACGCTGCAACATCTTGTTATTGCTGTCGCCACGCCAGTAGGCGCCTGCGGTTTTCATCAGTTTGAAGTGATGACAGAAACGCATGTTCGGCACGTGCGGTCCACGGCACATGTCGACGTATTCTTCGTGATGATACAAGCCTGGCTTGTCATCATGCGCGATGTTCTCATCAAGGATCGAAACTTTATAGTTCTCGCCACGCTTCACGAAGGTTTCACGCGCTTCGTGCCAGCTGACTTTTTTCTTGATGACATCGTAGTTGGTCTCGGCGAGCTCGTGCATACGTTTTTCGAGCGCGTCGATATCTTCCTGGGTCAGGGTATGGTCAAGGTCAACGTCATAGTAGAAACCGTTGTCGATCACCGGGCCGATCGCCATTTTGGTGTTTGGCCACAGCTGTTTGATGGCATGGCCTAACAGGTGCGCACAAGAGTGACGAATGATCTCAAGACCTTCATCGTTCTTGGCGGTAATGATGGACAGCTGCGCATCGTTTTCAATCAGATCGGAGGCGTCAACCAGTTCACCATTGACACGGCCGGCGATGGTGGCTTTTGCGAGTCCAGGACCAATGTCCAGAGCAACATCCATCGGGCTAACGGCGTGGTCGTAATGGCGTTGGCTGCCATCAGGAAGAGTAATTACAGGCATTTTATATCCTTATTTGCAGTGATGCCCCACACATAAGAGCATATACAAAGAAAATAATCGTGTTTTATCAATAGATTGCGACACCATCTGACCAACAATCGTCAAATTGGCTCGCAGTCTGGAACAGCGACGAATCAGACAAAGGCTGATTTACGTTCTGCCCTGCGATGGTAACACTAAAAAAAGGGTGAATGCACCCTCCGCGACCAGATTGATGCCTCTCATACTTTTGCATGAGTTTTTAGGGGTGACGCTCGCAATCCCATTTTGCTGAGCTAATCTTGAACAGGTCCTGACAACGAAAGGGGCGTTACATGAATGTTTCCAGTCGAACAGTGGTGATCCTGAATATTGTTTCCGCAGCGGCGCTGGTCATGATTCTGGCGGAGAAATTCCATTGGTTCTGACCCCGAGGGTGCGCGATATGGCCGTTTTTGATAAACTCATGTTTATCAACTGACGAAGGAACGGTTTATGCCATCAAAACGCTTTGCGCAAAAACACTGGAAAATGGTGGTCGTATTAATCGCTATCTGTGGGGCGATGCTTTTATTACGCTGGGCAGCGATGATCTGGGGCGTGTAGATTGAGTGAGTAATTCATTCACGTCTGTTCAGAATAATTCCGCAGCACATATCAAACGAAAAACCGGTACATCATTATCCGGTTTTTTCACGAGTCATTACCATTAAGCGTAATGCTCAATTAAGACCACTCACCTGCGACCAGTTTATGCACATCGAACGCGTCATTCATTGACTGACCGGTAGACTGGGAGCCCGGCGCGATGTTTGAGCCCGCTTCAACATCAGAAGCACGGGTAATGCCGATTTGGTTGGTGGTATCACTGGCAGGTTGAGTCACTGAATCAGCAGCAAATACACCAAATGACAGTGCAGAAAGCACCATTGCTGCGGCAGCGTTTTTGATTTTATTCATAATGATTATTCTCTATCTGAATTAATGCAGAACAACTTGAGGCAATGAATTGCCTGTATTGTTAGTGTAGATCTGGATCACACTTCTGCCTAGTCAATTTATTTATCAAATCGTGTCAAATAAACTGAATATTAATGTACAGAGGGAATTATGAAGAAATGATGGAGAAACAGAAAAACAAATAAAATAAAACGCCGTTTAATTTTAAATAGCACAGTTTGTGAAAATATAAAAACGGGCCGAGAATATATCGGCCCGCCGGAATTACATTTTATAGCCTAAAGAAACCGTTGTTCTGCGGTCGGTGTGTTCTGGCGCAGAAGCCGGTGGCTCCGAGTTCCAGGTCACGTTGTAAGCGACTTTCAGACCAAAGTGTTCGTTGATCGCCACGTTCAGCGCGGTCTCAGAGTTCAGGGTCGTGTCATCAGCACCAAATACGGAAACACCCTGGGTGAATTTGGCGTTATCGGTGAACTGCCAGGCGTACGTACCGGACGCGTAGCCCAGCGGCTGCGTTTTGGTATCGCCATCGGTGTACTCGTCATAACGCACACCAGGACCGAATTCGAAACGGAAGCTGTGGACCGGACCATTCAGGAACTGACGACCATAACCGGCCGTAAACACGTCACGCTGGCGATAGCCGTTGTAGCGGTCAGTTAACCAGCTTGCCTGGCCGAAAAGATAGTCATAATCCGTCATGTTGTAACGGCTACGGCCACCCACTGCATACTTCTCAGAGGAGCGCTCGTCGTTAGATGAGGTGTTGCTGGCGTTACCCCACAGGGACCAGGCAGTGGTATTGCCGTACCAGGTCATGGTGGTGTCTGCGGTCAGGGAAGAGCTTTTGGTGTTACCTGATTGCGCCAGATACCCAGCGTTAAGGTTACCTTCAAACGGTTTCTGCGCAGTGGATGGGTCATCCATGACAGTAAAAACGGTATCGTCAGCGGCTGCGTACATCGAGGCAAACACGCCACCCGCCAGCATCATTGCGGCAGGTACTGTCTTCAAGAGCTTCATTTATAAAGGAGTCCGTACAACAAAAAAAGAGACCATCACGGTCTCGGAAACTTTCTTGAGGATCAATGACAAGGCATCCTTAGAAAGGTAACAAATTATAAAAAGGCTCATATAACATAGCAATGATTTCTTATTTCATTTTTTGAATAAGAACGATCTCAAAACGTTATTTCCTTCATAATAAAAACGCACAAAGCGCCTAAACATTTATATTTAAAATCATACTGTTATTTACTTTCCCTTCTCGTCTTTTGTGCCATGCTTACCGAAGCCCATGCTAAAAGGAGGTCATAATGGTCCGAATTTATACGCTGACGCTCTCCCCTTCCCTCGACAGCGCCACGCTGACACCGCAGATCTATCCCGAAGGTAAACTGCGTTGCACTGCGCCGGTGTTCGAACCCGGCGGTGGCGGCATCAACGTCGCGCGCGCCATCACCTATCTTGGCGGAAAAGCCACGGCGATCTTCCCGGCGGGCGGTGCGACCGGTGAACATCTGGTGGCGCTGCTGGCGGATGAACAGGTGGCCGTCGATACGGTGGAAGCCAAAGACTGGACGCGCCAGAACCTGCACGTCCACGTCGAATCGAGCGGCGAACAATACCGCTTTGTGATGCCCGGCGCCATGCTGGATGACAATGAGTTTCGCCAGCTGGAAGAGAAAGTGCTCGCTATCGAAAGCGGCGCCCTGCTGGTCATCAGCGGCAGCCTGCCGCCCGGCGTGAAATGTGAAAAACTCACCCAACTGATTCAGGCGGCCAAGAAGAAAGGTCTGCGCTGTATCGTCGACAGCTCCGGCGAAGCGCTGACCGCCGCGCTGGAGTCCGGCGATCTGGAACTGATCAAACCGAACCAGAAAGAGCTGAGCGCGCTGGTCAACCGCCCGTTAACCCAGCCGGATGACGTGCGCTCTGCCGCGCAGGAGCTGGTGCGCAGCGGCAAAGCGCGTCGCGTGGTGGTGTCTCTGGGGCCACAGGGTGCCCTCGGCGTCGATGAAACCGGATCGGTACAGGTCGTTCCGCCGCCAATGAAAAGCCAGAGCACCGTCGGTGCCGGTGACAGTATGGTCGGTGCGATGACCTTAAAACTGGCGCAAGGCGCGTCGCTGCTGGAGATGACGCGCTACGGCGTCGCGGCCGGTAGCGCCGCCACGATTAACCACGGCACGCGCCTGTGCTCTCTCGAAGACACGCAAAAAATCGTCGATTACCTGTCCCAGAGTTAAAAACAGCCTCCCCTCAGCGATGAGGGGAATTTCCCGTTAAGTCGCCAAACTGGCGCAATCGACTATGCTAAGAAAACTTTCGCGATAACAAAGAGGTGAAATATGAGCAGTGGTGACATCACCCGCTACGTTGTAACCATCAAAATTCATGAAGACTCGCTGACCGAACTCAACGAGATCACCAATCACCTGACGCGCGGCGGTTTCCTGCTGACCCTGACGGATGACGAAGGCAATGTTCACGATCTGGGCACCAATACGTTTGGCCTGATAAGCCCCCTCGATCGTGACGAAGTGAAAACGCTGGCCAGCGGCCTGGTTGAGAGCGCGACCGGCAAAGAGGCAAATATTGACGTAAAAACCTGGGAAGAGTGGCAAAAAAGAGAACAATAAATGCCCTGCAGTGATCCTGACGGCTCAGGTGTGCGTTAGCTCGTATTATTGAACGGCGTTTTTGCGCTAACTTAATGATCTGGCGGACAACATGGGAGAATCATCATGTGGCAGGCTATCAGTCATCTGTTAAACGAGCAACTGGGCGACGGGGAGATCGAGCTGCGTAACGAGCTGCCGGGTGGTGAAATCCACGCCGCATGGCATGTGCGCTTCGCAGGGCGTGATTTCTTCGTCAAATGTGATGAGCGGGAATTGCTCCCCATCTTCACCGCCGAAGCCGATCAGCTGGAACTGCTGTCGCGCAGCAAAACCGTCTCTGTGCCGCAGGTCTGGGCGGTGGGAAGCGATCGCGACTACAGCTTTCTGGTGATGGACTATCTCCCTGCCCGTCCGCTGGACGCGCACAACGCCTTTCTGTTAGGCCAGCAAATCGCCCGCCTGCACCAGTGGAGCGACCAGCCTCAGTTTGGTCTCGATTTTGATAACGATCTCTCCACCACCCCACAGCCCAACTCCTGGCAGCGCCGCTGGTCGACCTTCTTTGCCGAGCAGCGCATCGGCTGGCAGCTGGAGCTGGCCGCCGAAAAAGGCCTGGAGTTCGGCAATATCGACGCCATTGTTGAGCACGTTCAGCAGCGCCTGGCGTCCCACCAGCCACAGCCTTCGCTGCTGCACGGCGATCTGTGGTCTGAAAACTGTGCGTTAGGGCCGAACGGGCCTTACATCTTTGATCCTGCCTGCTACTGGGGCGACCGCGAATGCGACCTGGCCATGCTGCCGCTGCATCCGGAGCAGCCGCCGCAAATCTACGATGGGTATCAGTCGGTATCGCCGCTGCCGTCAGGGTTCCTCGAACGACAGCCTATTTACCAGCTCTATACCCTCTTTAACCGGGCGATTCTGTTCGGAGGTGAACATCTGGTGAATGCGCAGCGCGCGCTGGACAGGATTTTAGCGGCGTAAAGGCGAAAACGGGTGGTGCCTGACCACCCGTTATGCGTTACAGAAAACCGAGCAGTGAGAAGAAAAAATAGCCGCAGACGATGATAATCACCGGCAGGACATACAGCGGGAAAATCTGCAAGAAAATGGTGTGATGTGGCACCACGATGCGCGACTCAATCTGCTCGCGGGTTAACCCTTCGGGCCCTTTCGCCTGCTCCAGAATCAGCTGATCTTCCACCCCTTCACGCAGAAAACGGGTCTGGCGGCTCATGCGCGCGCCGGAGGCCTGCAGGGCCAGGGCGATGAAAATCAGCGCAAAGATAACCCAGAACACAATGTTCAGTTGTTGATGAAAATCGGGCGTGGGCGAGTTGTACCAGAAGATGTTAAGAAACGGCGTATTAAAGCGCATCATCTCGATCATCACGTGCGCAAAATCAAGCATAACCGCATTGATCCCTGCCTGTTTTTCGCTGTGCTCGTACATGAATTTCAGCACAGAGATCAGCGTGGAAATCACGGCCGGAATAAAAATCACCCATCCGGCAATGCGTTTTAGCACCGCTATGCGTCCAGCTTGTTGATACGTCATTAGTTCCCCTTCATTAAGACGCTCTCTTTGAGCCTAAGTTTACCTTCTGCTTACGAATTTCGCCCGTTCTTTAGGGGCAATATGGTAAATTGCGGAGTAACTCAGGACTCTCCCTGTGCTGTAAACCTGTGAAAGGAGATATCGTTATGTCGACCCCGCGCCAGATTGTTGCTGCCATTTTCGATATGGATGGATTGTTAATCGATTCCGAACCGCTGTGGGATCGTGCCGAACTGGATGTCATGGCCAGCATTGGAGTGGATATCAGCCGCCGTAGCGAACTCCCGGACACGCTGGGACTGCGCATCGATATGGTTGTTGAGCTGTGGTATGCCCACCAGCCGTGGAATGGCCCGAGCCGCCAGGAAGTGACCGACCGTATTATCAGCCGCGCGATTTCGCTGGTAGAAGAGAACCGCCCGCTGCTGCCGGGTGCGCGCGAAGCTATCGCCCTGTGCAAAGCGCAGGGACTGAAAGTCGGTCTGGCGTCCGCCTCCCCGCTGCACATGCTGGAAAAAGTGCTGGAGATGTTCGACCTGCGCGACAGCTTTGACGCGCTGGCCTCGGCGGAAAAACTGCCGTACAGCAAGCCGCATCCGCAGGTGTATATGGACTGTGCCGCCAAACTGGGCGTCGATACCCTGGCCTGCGTGGCGCTGGAAGATTCGGTGAACGGCATGATCGCCTCGAAAGCGGCGCGGATGCGCTCCATCGTGGTGCCTGCCGAAGAGGGCCAGCACGATCCGCGCTTTGCCCTGGCGGATGCTAAACTGGCGACGCTTACCGATCTCACCGTAGCCCATCTGCGCGGCTAAGCACTCCCCTTCGGGCAACGTTCTGTTGCCCGAAAACATGACACTTCGTCAATTTTTAAAACATCATTTCATTTTTATTTGTATTTCCGCGAAGCGGCTCCTATTCTTACCTTCAGAACGATAATAACCCTACACTCTGAGGTAAATATGATACTGGATGCCTTTAATCTGGCGGGAAAAGTGGCCATCGTCACCGGCTGCGATACCGGTTTAGGCCAGGGAATGACGCTGGGGCTGGCGCAGGCGGGATGCGACATTGTGGGCGTGAACCGCAGGATCCCCGAAGAGACCGCCGCAAAAGTGAAAGCCCTGGGCCGACGCTTTAAGGCGATTCAGGCCGATCTCAGCCAACAGGACGCTCTCGAATCCATTGTGGCCCAAACGGTCGCGGAGATGGGCCGCGTCGATATTCTGGTGAACAACGCCGGAACCATTCGTCGGGAGGATGCCCTGTCTTTCAGTGAAAAGAACTGGGATGACGTCATGAACCTGAACCTGAAGTCGGTCTTTTTCCTCTCCCAGGCCGTGGCGCGCCAGTTTATCGCCCAGGGTGACGGCGGCAAAATCATTAACATCGCCTCGATGCTCTCCTTCCAGGGCGGGATCCGCGTGCCTTCTTATACGGCATCCAAAAGCGGCGTGCTGGGCATCACGCGCCTGCTGGCCAACGAATGGGCCGGGCATCACATCAATGTCAACGCGATTGCGCCCGGGTATATGGCGACCAACAATACTCAGGAGCTGCGGGACGATGATCAGCGCAGCAAAGAGATTCTGGATCGCATTCCCGCCGCGCGATGGGGCGTCCCGGAAGACCTGCAAGGCCCGGTGGTTTTCCTTGCGTCAAAAGCCTCTGACTATGTCAATGGCTACACCCTTGCCGTGGACGGCGGCTGGCTGGCGCGTTAACGCCAGTTTGTGACAAAGAGTTACACCGTAACCTCTTCCGCCTACTGTATAAAAACCCTATACTGTATGAATTGACAGTTTCATGGGTTTTATCATGACGGCGGAAGGCCACCTCCTTTTTTCTATTGCCTGCGCAGTGTTTGCCAAAAACGCTGAGCTGACCCCTGTTCTGGCGCAGGGCGACTGGTGGCATATTGTTCCTTCTGCGGTCCTGACCTGCCTGCTGCCGGATATCGATCATCCGAAGTCATTTCTCGGCCAGCGGCTGAAATGGGTCTCCAAGCCTATCGCCCGGGCCTTCGGCCATCGCGGTTTTACCCATAGCCTGCTGGCGGTGTTTATTCTGCTGACCCTCTTCTATTTAAAGATCCCCGAAAGCTGGATTGTCCCTGCCGATGCGATTCAGGGGATGGTGCTGGGCTATTTAAGCCACATTCTCGCGGATATGCTCACTCCCGCGGGTGTTCCGCTGCTGTGGCCGTGCCGCTGGCGCTTCCGTTTCCCGATTCTGGCCCCGCAAAAAGGCAACCAGCTGGAGCGCGTGTTGTGCATGGCGCTGTTCGCCTATTCGGTCTGGATGCCCCAGACCCTGCCCGAAAATGGTGCAGTTCGCTGGTCGTCGCAGATGATCAATTCCCTGCAATTTCAGTTCAATCGCTTTATTCATCACCAGATTGAACATTAAACAGACGAAATAATCCCATTTGTCATAATCCATTCCATTTGGATATAAGCGCCACATCACACTTCTGCTAACCTTGCGGCAACAGGATCGGAAAATACCGGTCGGTAATAAATCAGGAGAACGGGGATGAATTTTCCACTTATTGCGAACATCGTGGTGTTCGTTGTCTTGCTGTTGCTGCTGGCGCAGACGCGTCATAAGCAGTGGAGCCTGGCGAAAAAGGTACTCGTCGGTCTGGGTATGGGTGTGGTATTTGGTCTGGCATTGCAGGCGATTTACGGCTCTGATAACCCGGTGCTGAAGGATTCGATTCAGTGGTTCAACGTTGTCGGTAACGGCTACGTGCAACTGCTGCAAATGATTGTCATGCCGCTGGTCTTCGCCTCTATTCTGAGCGCGGTAGCCCGTCTGCATAACGCATCACAGCTGGGTAAAATCAGCTTCCTGACCATCGGCACCCTGCTGTTCACCACGCTGATTTCCGCGCTGGTCGGTGTGCTGGTCACCAATCTGTTTGGCCTGACAGCTGAAGGTCTGGTGCAGGGCACCGCGGAAACCGCGCGCCTGGCCGCCATTCAGACTAACTACGCCGGTAAAGTGGCCGATCTGAGCGTGCCTCAGCTGCTGCTCTCCTTCGTACCGAAAAACCCGTTTGCCGATCTTACGGGCGCGAACCCAACCTCCATTATTAGCGTGGTGATTTTTGCCGCTTTCCTGGGTGTGGCTGCGCTGAAACTGCTGAAAGACGATGCGCCGAAAGGCCAGCGCGTTCTGACCGCCATCGACACCCTGCAGAGCTGGGTGATGAAGCTGGTTCGTCTGGTGATGCAGCTGACCCCATACGGTGTGCTGGCGCTGATGACCAAAGTCGTTGCCGGTTCTAACCTGCAGGACATCATCAAGCTGGGCAGCTTCGTGGTCGCCTCTTACCTGGGTCTGATCATCATGTTTGCCGTCCACGGCATCCTGCTCGGCGTGAACGGCGTGAGCCCGCTGAAGTTCTTCCGTAAAGTCTGGCCGGTACTGACCTTCGCCTTCACCAGCCGCTCCAGCGCCGCGTCAATTCCGCTGAACGTGGAAGCGCAGACCCGTCGTCTGGGTGTGCCAGAATCGATCGCCAGCTTCTCCGCCTCTTTCGGCGCGACCATTGGTCAGAACGGCTGCGCGGGTCTCTACCCGGCGATGCTGGCGGTGATGGTGGCTCCAACAGTCGGTATCAACCCGCTGGATCCAATGTGGATTGCAACGCTGGTCGGTATCGTGACCGTCAGCTCCGCCGGTGTGGCCGGTGTCGGTGGTGGCGCAACCTTCGCCGCGCTGATCGTGCTGCCTGCGATGGGCCTGCCGGTGACGCTGGTCGCCCTGCTGATCTCCGTTGAGCCGCTGATCGACATGGGTCGTACCGCCCTGAACGTCAACGGTTCCATGACCGCCGGGACGCTGACTAGCCAGTGGCTGAAGCAGACCGACAAAGCGATCCTCGATAGCGAAGAGAACGCCGAACTGGCGCACCGTTAATCGTACAAGCGACAAGAGGCCCTCAATTGAGGTAATGCTGATCAGTTAAGCAACATAATGAATTTAATTTCATTGTGTTGCTTGCTCCAGGCCCTTTATGGCATCAGTGGAATTGTTCCGTTCACCTCCGGTTCTCTGCTTCCTGCTAATTTCTCTGCGGTGAACGTGTTAAGGGGGCTACCGCCGCCCCCTTAACAATCCCGGCTCCCGGCCAGGAAAATCGCCGCTTCGCGGTGCCCTCAGCTTATTCCTTGCGGCTATCGGGTCGGGCGCGATCCTGCATCCATGCAGGTCGCACCCTCTCGGCGCTTCCCTGCGCCTCGACCCGGCCTCCAGGAAACG
>NZ_JASSOT010000077.1 GCF_030238365.1 Lelliottia wanjuensis
ACTATATCCATTACTATAACAACGAGCGGATCAGCCTGAAATTAAAAGGCCTGAGTCCGGTAGAATACCGAACCCAGACCCCGATAGCCGCTTAACATGAACTGTCCAACTTTATGGGGTCAGTCCATTGAATCGGGCTTTGTTTTTTGGTTAGTTCCGCAGGCGCGGAGCCTGGAGCTGTTTGCGGATGGTCTGGGCCAGTTCGTCCATGGAAGGTTGCTCAGGATGTTCCTTCTGCAGTTCACTGCTTAACTGCGCCTCCGCAAGATAAGTGTGAACCGGCTGACCATCGTCATCTTCCATGACCACATGGTACCAGGGCGCAGCGCGAAGCTCGGCGTTAACCGCCAGCTCGTCCGCTGACGGTTCATCAAGGGAGTATTCCGGGTCAATATCCACCACCACCCCCAGATACCCTAACAGGGAGTGGCGCACCTGCTGGCCGATACCGTATTTGCTGGCAATCATAGTCACCTCCCGGGAAATGTTACTTACATCAGATGTATGGGCAACATTCCACTTTTCAAGCTACATGACGCGACAGGCAAACCCTTTCAGATACAGCCCTTCCGGGTAGGTAGCGATCACCGGGTGATCGGCCGCCTGACGGAACTGCTCTATAAATTGTACATCACGCCCCGCATCTACAGCGGCATCTGCGATCAGTTTCTGAAATAAATCGGTGGTCATCAGGCCAGAGCAGGAGAAGGTCAGCAAAATCCCGCCGGGATTGAGCAGCTGGATGGCGAGCATGTTGATATCTTTATAGCCACGGCAGGCGCCCATCAGCTGGCTTTTATTTTCGACAAACTTCGGCGGGTCCATCACGATCACGTCGAATTTTTCGCCCTGGTCGCGATATTTACGCAGCAGTTTGAACACGTCATCGCGGACAAAATCGGCTTTGCTCAGATCCAGCTTGTTCAGCTCGACGTTCTGTTTCGCCACGTCCAGCGCTTCCTGAGAGGTATCGACGCTGACGACCTGGCTGCAACCGCCCATCAGCGCGGAAACGGCAAAACCGCCGGTGTAGGAGAAGCAGTTCAGCACGCGTTTGTTCTTCACGTATTGACGCGTCGCCAGGCGGCTGTCGCGCTGATCGAGGTAATAGCCGGTTTTGTGGCCACCCTGAATATCGACGTACAGCTTCATGCCGTGCTCTTCAATCGGCAGCAGGGCAGGCGGCAGTTCGCCGGTGACCAGGCCTTGCGTCAACTCCATGCCCTCTTTTTTACGTACCGCGACGTCGCTGCGATCGTAAATGGCGCATTCCGGATACAGGGTTTGCAGCGCGCTGATTAACGCCGCGCGCTGATATTCTGCGCCCGCGCTCAGCAACTGAAGCACCATGAAGTTGCCGAAGCGGTCGATGGTCACGCCCGGCAGACCGTCGGACTCACCGGCGATCAAACGATAGCTGTCCAGCCCGTCGCGTTTCGCCAGCCAGTCACGCCACTCCTGCGCCCGCTGTAAACGGCGGGTGAAGAAGGCGATGTCGATGGTTTCGTCTTTATCGAAGCTCCAGACGCGCGCGCGGATCTGGGAGGCAGGCGAGTATGCGCCGCGAGCTAACCATTTCCCCTGATGGTCAACGATATCGATGGTTTCACCGAGGCTGGCTTTCCCTTCCATGCGGGCAACTGCGCCGGAAAAGACCCAGGGATGGCGGCGCAGTAATGATTTTTCGCGCCCTTTGGCTAACACTAAACGTACACTCATAATTTGCTATTCTGTTGATTCAATGAATTGGCGGCCATTTTCCCGAGTTCAGTGGGGAAATGCAACGCGCCAGACAGGATTAAGGGGAACGATGATGTCAAAAGTCTGCACAATCGCCTGGGTTCACGGCACCGTTCAGGGCGTCGGGTTTCGCTACAGTACGCAGCGCGAAGCGTTACAGCTCGGGCTGACGGGCTACGCGCGTAACAGGGATGACGGCAGCGTCGAGGTGGTGGCCTGCGGCGACGCTGAACAGGTCGAAAAACTGGTCGCCTGGCTGAAAGCGGGTGGGCCACGTAGCGCGCGGGTTGAAAAGGTCTTAACCGAACCGCATCAACCCGGCCGCGAATATGTGAATTTCGGTATTCGCTATTAAATGCACTTCACGGGCTTCGGCAGTCCCGCGATTTTAGTCGCCTGCTTGGCCGGGCCTTTCGGGAACAGGCGATACAGATAGCGGCTGTTGCCTTTCTCTTCGCCAAACTTATTGGCCATCGCTTTCACCAGCATACGGATGGCTGGGGAAGTGTTGAATTCCAGATAGAAGTCGCGGACAAAACGCACCACTTCCCAGTGTTCTGGCGTCAGGGTAATCGCCTCTTTCTCGGCAATCACCTCGGCAAGCCCTTCGCTCCACTGGCTGCTCTCTTTCAGATAGCCGTCGTTATCGGTCTCTATCTCTTTACCTTCAAAGCTCAACATAGTCATTCACACGTCAATCGAAAACCCGCGCAGTGTACCAAAAAACAAAGCCCCGCATAAGCGGGGCTTGATTCGAAGCACTGTCTGTTAATCGCGGCTGGCGAAGCCCAGGATGCTCAACAGGCTGACGAAGATGTTGTACAGCGACACATACAGGCTCACGGTAGCGCGGATGTAGTTCGTTTCACCGCCGTGAATGATGTTGCTGGTCTCATACAGGATCGCGCCGGTGGAGATCAGGATGAACACCGCGCTAATCGCCAGGTGCAGGGCAGGCAGCTGCAGGAAGATGTTTGCCACCATTCCGAGCAGTACTACCACGATACCCGCCATCAGCATCCCGCCGAGGAAAGACATATCTTTGCGCGTCGTCAGGACGTAAGCGGAGCAGCAGAAGAACACTAATGCCGTACCACCCAGCGCCAGGCCGATGAGATCGCCCATGCCAGCAGACAGGTAAGCGTTCAGCATTGGCCCCAGGATGTAGCCCAGGAAGCCGGTGAAGGCGAACGCAGACAAAATACCAATCGGTTTGTCAGCGGTTTTGTAGGTCAGGAACATCAGACCATACATACCGACCAGCGTCAGAATCAGACCCGGAGACGGCAGCATCAGCACGGTGCTGGCCGTCGCGGTGATCGCCGAAAACGCCAGCGTCAGGCTGAGCATGAAATAGGTGTTGCGCAGCACTTTGTGGGTGCTGAGTAGCGATGTGCGGTCGCGTGAAGAAATAATAATACGATCCATGAGTCACTCTCTTATGACAGATGTAATTAACGGCAAGAATAGGAAAGGTCTTGCCAGTTACAAAGTGGTTTTACCCATCTTTACTCAGCCGGTTAGGGCCCGCGCTGGTGCTTTGTTTCAAAGAAATCCATTTCAACAGAATGAATATCGGTTTGATGAATTTAATCAGATCAACATCTTATAGGTTACTGAAAAATATTGCCTTATTAATCTTTGAGCGCTAAGAGTGAATACGCATCGTCAAAAACCCACAATAAGGCGAAACAATGAAATCAGCATCACGCACTCACTTTACACTCTCTTTACTGACGGCAGGGATCTTGTGCGCCAGCACAACGGCCTGGGCCGCCAGTGTGCCGGCAGGAACACAACTGGCAGAGAAGCAGGAACTGGTCAGGAATAACGGCAGTGAGCCGGCATCGCTCGATCCGCACAAAGTCGAAAGCGATGTCGAATTCAATATTATCAGTGATTTGTTCGAAGGGCTGGTTCGCGTATCGCCAGCGGGCGAGATAGAGCCGCGCCTCGCGGAGAAATGGGAGAACAAGGACAATACCGTCTGGACTTTCCACCTGCGCCCTGGCATCACCTGGAGTGACGGCTCTGCGATAACCGCTCAGGATATTGTCTGGAGCTGGCAGCGTCTGGTTGATCCCAACACCGCGTCGCCGTACGCCAGCTATCCAGGCAACATGCACATTGTCAATGCAGCCGATATCGCTCAAGGCAAACAGAAGCCGGACACGCTCGGCGTGAAGGCGATTAACGACACCACCCTCGAAGTGACGCTGACGCAGCCGAATGCGGCATTTCTCGCCATGCTGGCGCACCCGTCGCTGGTGCCGGTCGATAAAGTGCTGATTGGCCGCTTCGGCGATAAATGGACCAAGCCGGAACATTTTGTCAGCAGCGGGGCCTATAAACTCTCGCAGTGGGTCGTGAACGAGCGCATCGTGGCGGAGCGCAACCCGCGCTACTGGGATAACGCTCACACGGTGATTAACAAGGTGACTTATCTGCCGATCACCTCTGAGGCCTCGGACGTGAACCGCTACAAAGCGGGTGAGATCGATATCGTCTATACGGTGCCGATCAACCAGTTTGCGCAGCTGAAGAAAACCCTCGGCTCAGAGCTGGATGTCTCCCCGCAGCTCGCCACCTATTATTACGAATTCAACACCACCCGACCGCCGTTCAACGATGTGCGCGTGCGTAAGGCGCTGAACATGGCGCTGGATAAGGACATCATCGCCGAGAAAGTGTTAGGGCAGGGGCAACGCCCGGCGTGGTTAATCAGTCAGCCGGATATCGGTGGGGTGAAACTTCATGCGCCGGAATACGCCAGCTGGCCGATGGATAAACGCATCGCGGAAGCCAAAAAGCTGCTGAACGAAGCCGGATTCAACGACTCGCATCCGCTCAGTTTCAATCTGCTCTATAACACCTCGGAATCGCACCAGCGCATCGCCATTGCAGCGAGTTCGATGTGGAAGAAAAACCTCGGCGTGGAAGCGAAGCTGCAAAACCAGGAGTGGAAAACCATGCTCGATACCATGCATACGCATAACTTCGATGCCGTGCGCTACGCCTGGATTGCCGATTACGACGATGCCGCGACCTTCCTGAATAACTTCCGCACCGGCGACAGCGAAAACACCAGCCAGTACAGCAACCCGGCCTATGACAAAGCGCTGGTGGATGCGGCAAAAGCCAAAACCACCGAGGAGCGCGGCAAGTATTACCAGCAGGCAGAAGACCTGTTAGGCCAGGATGTGCCCGCCATTCCGGTGTATCACTACGTTCGCACGCATTTGATCAAGCCTTGGGTGGGTGGATTTACACCGGATAAACTGGGGTACTACTTCACGAAGGACATGTACATCAAAAAGCATTAAGCCTGAAACAGGCGATTTTATGCTGACAAAATAGTCAATGCGTTGTTATTTCAACCGATTAACATCAATTTGGCTATTTTTGAAGCAAACGATCACATTGATGCTTTACACGAAGTTCGGAGGTGTTTATAGTGCGCCCCATACCGGAAGCGTGGCCGAGCGGTTGAAGGCACCGGTCTTGAAAACCGGCGACCCGAAAGGGTTCTAGAGTTCGAATCTCTACGCTTCCGCCAAATACGAAACCCCAGTTCAGCAATGAACTGGGGTTTTTTGCTTGGGCGGTCTCAACGCTCAATCGCGCGTCAGCCGGGAGCTGTATTTCCTTCATGGACGAACCAAATGAAAGTGTCTTCGCCGGGTGAACTGTATGTGCAGGCCACAACTTTCACGCCGGAAGGGACAATCCTGTTGATTATTCCGGGTGTTCAATGCTGTTATCTCTCCAGCCACTCACACCTTATGTCAGGAAAATCATCAATGAAAAAATGGCTTTTGCTCGCGGCGATACTCAGCCCACAAGCTTTCGCGGCTGCACCTTGTACACCAGACACCGCTCCCGGGGATTTATGTGAGGTGGCTATCGACCAGCTACGGCCCACTCAGGCGGGCATTGGTCAGCTGCAAGTGGATGAAGAGCAGAAAAAACTTGCGGATAAGAGCGCCAAAAAGCTCGAAAAGTACGCTGTTAAAAAAGAGATCCCGGTGGTGATATCTCCGCAGGGCGAGTACTGGCTGGTCGACAGGCACCATCTCACTCGCACCCTATGGCAACTGGGCGTGAAAAAGACCACGGTCAAAGTCATCGCGCATCTGCAGGATAAAGCCACCTTCTGGCCGCAGATGGAGAAAAACCACTGGGTGTGGCTGAAAAACGAAAAGGGGCAATCCATCACGCCGGAGCAACTGCCGAAGCGTATCGCCGATCTGCCTGATTATCCTTATCGTTCGCTTGCGGGCCTGTTGCAGGACGAAGGCTATTTTGACAAGAAAAAGCAGGTCTATTTTGTTGAGTTTGCCTGGGCTAGTTGGCTCGGGGAAAAGATGGGCTGGCAGTCCGTCAATGCTGGCAATCTGAAGGAGCGGCTAACCCAGGCAAAGACGCTTGCTTGTGAGCCGGATGCTAAAACGTTGCCTGGCTATCCCGGTGAGAAGTGTTTGGGCTCGGCAATGTGAAGCAGTGCGGGATGCCTGCGAAAAAAGGGGTTACCGAAAGGTAACCCCTTTTTTTGGCTTTATTTTCTTTGTTCAGGCTACAAACCTGTCACTCCAGACCCAGCGTGTACTGTGCAATCTTGAAATAGATAATCAGGCCTGTTCCGTCGATAAAGGTGGCGATAAACGGCGCGGATACCACGGCAGGGTCGATGCCACAGCGTTTAAGCACCATCGGGATCACTGACGAGACAATGGCGCTCCACAGGGTAATGCACACCAGCGTCAGGCTGACGATAAGCGTAATGTCCATTCCAATACCCATCATCCAGGCCCTCACACAGCCTGCCAGCCCGAGCGTAATGGCAATCATCACCGAGGTGGTCATCTCTTTACGCAGCACGCGCCCCAGATCTTTCAGGCCAACTTCACCCAGCGCCATCGCGCGGACCAGCGTTGAGGTAATCTGCGTGCCGCTGTTGCCGCCGGTGCCAATGAGCAATGGAATAAAGAACGCCAGTGCGATAGCGGATTCAAGCGCATCTTCAAAATGCTGAAGCACGGTGCTGGTGTAGGCCTCTGCGACGAACAGCAGCAGCAGCCAGACGGCACGTTTTTTCCAAAGCTGCACAGCGCTGGTCTCGAGGTAAGGCCGCTCCAGAGGCAGCGTAGCCCCCTGGCGCTGCGCATCTTCCGTCACGTCATCTTCCAGCAAATGAGCAATTTCACGTTCGGTGAGACAACCCACCAGTTTCCCGTGGGTGACAACCGGTACCACGTCCACACCGGCATGGCTGAGTAGGGCGGCCACTTTTGCACGCTCATCGTCGGGCTGAACCTGCAAAAACTGAGAAACCATCAGCGCGCTAACGGCCTGAACGGTATTCGCTTCCTGTAATAACGTTCTGACCGAAATCATCCCGGCCAATCGACCATTATCTTCAATAAAAATATGCGTTGGAATATCGTCATCTTTTAATTGTGCGAAGAAATGTTCACGCGCCAGCGCGACACATAATGACGCGTCAAGGACAATAAAATCCGTATTCATATATTGCGCGATGGCGCTGTCATTAAATGCAGGATTTGAATTATGGATGGTGTAAGACATAGTGAATTCCCTTTGAATATAATTATCTCTCAGGGGCGAGCAAGACAGGGCATGTCGAAGAGGAGATCCCCACGTCCTGGGTTCAGCACTGTACACCGTATCCCCGAAGGGAAGTTATACTGACAAAGCCTTGATTCGACAGTGCCTGTTTTACCCTGTGTAGTTTCTCTCGAAACCACCAGAGCGATAACGTGTATTTGTACAGGAGCCTCGCCATAACGAGATCGTAGTAAAACGGATGAGATAATACGCGAGTTTTTAAATACTGCTTTAAAATATCAATAATGTTGATGAACGGTTTAGGTTGAATATATTTAATCGGCGTTGAGGTTTTATTTAATTTATTTCATTTTAAATAGCAGATTCACCTTTCAAAAGAGGCGTCGCGATGGAATGGCTCAATAATCTGCTTAATCATTTTGCACACTATCCGACGCAGCTGTTCGCCTTGCTGGCGGTCATGGCGTTCTGCAAATCAACGGTTTTCGTCTCCTCCATTTTGCCGCCTGCCTCGCTGATGTTGCTGGGTGGGATTACCCTGAGTCAGGCAACGCTTTCGCCTGTGCTGGCCTGGCTTGCCGTAACGACGGGCGCGATGGGCGGCTCCGTGTTGAATTACCATTTGGGGCAGCTCATGGGCAATACGCGGATGATGATGCGCCTGAGTGCAAAACACGCCGATCGCTTTTTACGCGTCCAGCATCAGTTAGAGAAAAACAGCGTGGCGGTGCTGTTCACTGCCCGTTTTCTGGCGGTGCTGCGCTACATCGTCCCGCTGGCGGCGGGGATGCTGAGCGTGAATGCAGGTAAGGTTTACGCGGTGAGCCTGCTCTCTGCGGCCGTCTGGGCGGCGCTGTATGTCGGCGCGGTGACCGGCATCAGCGCCTTGTAAACTTAGCTGTCACTTCCGGTCTTCGTATTTGCTGCGCTTATGCTGATACAGCAGCTCATCCGCCTTCAGCATCGCCACTTCCAGCGTATCGCCCGCGTGCATCTGGTAACTTCCCCAGGAGAACGCCACCATTTTTTCCGTATCGATGGTCTGGAGATAACCTTGCATACGCGTAATCACATCCCGCGAGCGGGCCAGATTATTATCGATAAGAATCAAACAGAACTCGTCGCCGCCGAGGCGGATCCCGTAATCGCTCTTACGGATCGACTGGGCCAGCGCGAGTCCCAGGGACTGGATCGCCTTATCGCCCATATGATGGCCTAAGGTGTCGTTGATTCTTTTCAGCCCGTCGCTGTCGATGGCAATCACCGTGACCGGAATATTTCTTTCCACTAAAGACTGAATTTTCTGGTTCAGTTCGTCGGTAATCACTTTGCGGTTATACAGCCCGGTCATCGCATCGGTCACGTTGTCGCGCGAAAGCGATTTCTGACGGATAAACTGCTGGCGGGCGTAGCGAACCAGCAGCCAGGTGGTTAATACGTAAAGCAAAATCAGCCAGACATTCGCAATCACCACGTAGATGGCATCGAGCTTTCCATGCAGGGTGTAATACTGCGTCATATCATCCTGATAGTTAATTGCATCCCGCGATTTCACTACAGGCTCGTGGAAGATAATATTCCCCCCCGTCGTATTATCGGTGACATAGAGGGAAAGGAATTTCCACAATAACGGGCGATCAGGGGTGACAAATGATGTCGCCAGATCGTGAATATTGATATCGGTAATCAACAGCCCTTTGATTTTTCCACCAAGAAATACCGGCGTAATCATGCTGATAATATTTTGTCGGGTATAGCCGTCTGTATAAATGTGCGAGACGATATTTTCACCGTGGATCAGGTCCTCCAGCGCTCTGTCATCAATGGTAATAGTGTGCGCGCTGCGCACAATATTGACGCCATCTTTATCGGCCACCAGCCAGTTGCTGAACGCATAATCAAAGGTATTCACCAGATGGTTGATGTAAATATAGTTGTGCGCGAGATCGATGTAATAGCGGGTGTTGTTGAAGGTATAGCCCGTATAGTTGGAGAAGGTGTACTTCGATGACGCCGGTGTCTCGGTTTGATTCACCACGGGCAGCGCAGGCACATCCCGGCTCCAGGCTCCGCAGTCGGGATTTCGCGTCTGAAGCGTACCCTCCAGGTTAACGATGGTTCTCGCCACCAGATTAAACCCGGAAATGGCTCCGACCTTTTCAATATGCTCGCAGAGTAATTTGGCTTTTTCCTCGCCATTCACACCAGAGGCTGCCTGTTTAGAGAAGGCGCGGGATAAGCGAAAGGCAATATCCTGATTGATGAACTCTTCGTGGAAAAGCGCTGACTTGCCATTCTCGGCAATATAGCCCATATAATTTTGAAGATTTCTCACTTCATGTGAAATCAAGGTGGCGAATATTGACGTTGTGCAAACAATAATAAATATCGTTGCAGTGATATATTTACGTTGTGACAAGATGGTTAACTCCCTTGTAAGACCACCTAAGATATTTCGCAAAGTATAGCACTGAAATGGACTATTATTGAGTGAAGTTATATTTGTAATGCCACTATCAGTCCGGGCGCTATATACCGGTTTAGCTTCAGTATATAGCGCCTTTCGAATTACAAACTCCCGGTGCCACCGTCCACCAGCAAATCGATCCCAACCGTATAGCTGGACTCATCCGACGCCAGATAGATCGCCGCCTTCGCCAGCTCCGTCGGGGTTCCCATGCGCCCGAGCGGGACCAGGCTTGCGATATCGCCCTGCAGCGCCTTTTGCGCCTCTGCGCTCAGCCCCAGTTTATTCAGAGCCGGTGTTTCTACCGGGCCGGGGCTTAAGCCGTTGACGCGGATCCCACGCGGCAGCAGTTCCGCAGAAAGCGTGCGCGCCAGGGAGAGCAGACCCGCCTTGCTGGCGGCATAGACGCTGCTGGTGGGCAGGCCGATCCGCGCGCTCACCGAGCCGCATAAAATCACCGACGAGGGGTTGTTCAGCAGCGGCAGCAGCGCCTGAACCAAAAAGAAGGGGCCTTTGAGATTGATGCCCATCAGCCGATCCCACGCTTCCTCGCGCCACTCCTCGATAAGCCCGTGCGTCACATCTCCGGCGTTGATAAACACCGCATCCAGCCGCGGCCAGCGTGAGGAGAGGGTGTCTGCCAGCTGCTGCTGCGCGGAAATATCCCCCGCGTCGGTGGCAATCACCCAGGCGTTATCGCCCAGCACCCGTTGCGCCTCGGCCAGGGTTTCCGGGTTACGTCCGGTCACCGCCACGTGCGCCCCTTCGGCGATAAACTCCTGCGCCGTCGCCAGACCGATGCCGCTGGTGCCACCCGTAATAAGCGTATATTTACCTGTTAAACGACCCATGGTTAGCTCCTGAAAAGTCACTGGAGAAAGCACTATAGAAACGTTAGTATCCAAAAGAAACCAGGTACCATTTGGATACTAATGAGGCGAAGGGTGTGCAATGGCGGAAAGACTCGAATCAACCTGTGAAAAAAATTCTGCGACCGAATCCTGCCCGATGACGCAGTTTGTCAATCTGATCTCGGGCAAATGGGCGATCCCGATCCTGTACCGGCTGATCGTCCTCAACGCCCCGGTACGCTTTGGCGATCTGCTCCGCGCCGCGGCACCCATTACCCAGAAAGAACTGACCAAACAGCTGCGCTTATTTGAACAGCGCGGACTGGTCTCGCGCACGATCTATCCGGAGATCCCGCCGCGCGTGGAATATCAGATAACGGATTTAGGACTGACGCTACAGAGTGCGCTCTCCCCGCTGGCCGCCTGGATGCAAGAGTACGGCGACCAGCTGGAGCGGTAGGGCGCGAACATAAAAAAGCGTTATCTATCAGTTTGAGAAATGGTTCCCGGAAATTTGTCATCAATCTGTCACAATCAGATTGACGAAAATAAACTCTGAGGAAAAAGGGATGAGAAAAGCACTACTCGCAATCGCAGTGGCTGGCACTTTAACAATGACCTCTGGCGCTCAGGCGCAAACGGCCCCGGAAGGCTATCAGTTACAGCAGGTGTTGATTATGAGCCGCCACAATCTGCGCGCACCGCTGGCGAATAATGGCAGCGTACTTGAGCAATCCACGCCGGGCCAATGGCCGGAATGGGACGTGCCAGGCGGGCAGCTCACCACCAAAGGTGGCGTGCTCGAAGTCTACATGGGCCATTACATGCGTGAATGGCTGGCGGAGCAGGGGATGGTCACCAGCGGAGAATGCCCACCGGCTGACGCGGTCTATACCTATGCCAACAGCCTGCAACGCACCGTTGCAACGGCTCAGTTCTTTATCACCGGCGCATTCCCAGGCTGCGACGTGCCCGTCCATCATCAGGAAAAAATGGGCACCATGGACCCGACCTTTAACCCGGTGATCACCGACAATTCGCCGGAGTTTCGCGAAAAAGCGGTCAAAGCGATGGAGACCGAGCGTCAGGGCATGAAGCTCGATGAGAGCTACAAGCTGCTGGAGCAGATCACCCAATACACCGATTCCCCGTCCTGCAAAGAGAAAAAAGTGTGCTCTCTGACGCAGGCCAAAGACACCTTCACCGCCGACTATGAAAAAGAGCCGAGCGTCTCCGGCCCGCTGAAAGTGGGTAACTCGCTGGTGGATGCGTTCACGCTGCAATACTACGAAGGCTTCCCGCTGGATCAGGTGGCGTGGGGGGAAATCAAAACCGACCAGCAGTGGCGCGTGCTGTCACAGCTGAAAAATGGCTATCAGGATTCCCTGTTCACCTCCACCGAAGTGGCGCGCAACGTCGCCAAACCGCTGGTGAAATACATCGATAACGCGCTGGTCACCGATCAGGCGAAAGCGCCAAAAATCACCGTCCTGGTGGGGCATGACTCCAACATCGCTTCGCTGCTGACGGCGCTGGATTTCAAGCCGTACCAGCTGCATGACCAGCACGAGCGCACGCCGATTGGTGGGAAGATTGTCTTCCAGCGCTGGCATGATAAAAACGCGAATCGTGAGCTGATGAAAATTGAGTATGTCTACCAAAGCTCAGAGCAGCTGCGCAACGCCGATGTGCTGTCGCTGAAATCTCCGGCGCAGCGCGTGACGCTTGAGCTGAAAGGGTGCCCGGTCGATACCAACGGTTTCTGCCCGATTGATAAATTTAATACCCTGATGAACGACGCGGCAAAATAAGTGGAAACCCCCCCGCGCTGGCGGGGGGAAACGGTCAGACGTTTTTACGTTCGATGGTTTGCTCGCCCCAGAAGAGCGAGTCTTTGTCTGTTTTGTCGAAGGCACGGACCAGCACTTCATCGCTCCCGTCCTCCCAGATTTTCTCCGCCAGCTTCTCATCGTATTTCGCGACTTCAAAGATGGCCTCGGCAATTTCTGGAGAGGTATTACGTAAACTTGCCCACTCACCGACGTGATGAGCTTTGGATTGTTGAGTTGGCATGCTTGTCCTCCTGTTGAGGTTAACCGTTCAGTTTTTTAGCGAGGCCCGCGACGTGCTCACCCTGATAACGGGCGATGGCCAGCTCTTCCTGGCTTGGCTGACGCGAACCGTCGCCGCCAGCAATGGTGGTCGCGCCGTACGGAGTCCCGCCGCGCACCTGTGAAACATCAAACAATTCCTGCGCGCCGTAGCCGATCGGCACAATCACCATTCCATGGTGTGCAAGGGTCGTCCAGGTGGAGGTGATGGTCTGCTCCTGGCCGCCGCCGGTCCCCGTTGAGCTAAAGACGCTGGCGAGTTTCCCGTACAGGGCGCCAGAGGCCCACAGCCCGCCGGTCTGATCCAGGAAGGTCCGCATTTGCCCGGACATGTTGCCAAAGCGCGTTGGGGTACCAAAGATGATGGCGTCATAGTCGGCCAGCTCTTGCGGGGTCGCCTGCGGGGCATTTTGTGTTTTCCCGCCCGCTTTCAGGAACGCTTCGGCGTTCATGGTTTCCGGTACGCGTTTCACCACGACCTCAACTCCGTCAACTTTACTTGCGCCTTCCGCCACCGCATGAGCCATGGTTTCAATGTGTCCATACATGGAATAATAGAGCACCAGAACTTTTGCCATCTTGCATCACTCCTCGATTGTGGTTTCTGGCAGCGAATCGCTGCGTTCATTTAAAGATAAGACGCCACGGCCAGACTGCAAACCTGAAAGCCATTTCTTTGATTTATAACAAGATATTTAGGACCTTTCTTTGTAGCAATATGAAACATTTTTAGCGGGTCGGCTTTTCTGAATGATAAGAGGAGCTTATTGGTGACGACGGCGGGATCTCACACGAACGGCTGATTTCATGTTGCAGAATATTACCGTTTACTGGCTGGATCGGCTCATTCCACTAAGCTTAGTTTCACGCGGCGCAGACAAAGGCTCTGGCCTTGTGCCGTCAGGTGAAAGAATCCTCTTTTACTGAATGCAGTATGATGTCTAATGTTTCACACTCTGGAGGTTAGAGATGGCAAACCATCGTGGTGGGTCAGGTAATTTCGCTGAAGACCGTGACAGAGCATCAGAAGCAGGTCGTAAAGGTGGCCAGCAGAGCGGGGGTAACTTCAAGAATGACCCGCAGCGCGCATCTGAAGCTGGCAAAAAAGGGGGCAAAAACAGTCATGGGAGCAGTAATAAGAGTTAGCGTCTCCCCATTTCAGTGTCACCCAACCTGAAATATCCCCCTGCCGCCGGGTCTCCCGGCGGTTTTTTTATTTATGCAACATTGAACTGTAACCAAAGGCATCGCACACTAGCGGATTACTTCTTGTCGCTGGTATCCCATGTCCTCCTCTCGCTACGCCTTTTCCATTAAACCCCAGGAAGCGATCCTGATTCTGATCACCATGTTCTGGGGCGGTACCTTCCTCGCGGTGCAGTATGCCGTGACGCTCAGCGATCCGTTTTTCTTCGTCGGGCTGCGGTTTGCTACGGCGGCTGTGGCGGTGGCGCTGATCTCACTGAAAACTCTGCGCGGATTGACCCTGAAGGAGCTACAGGCGGGCGTGGCGATTGGCGTCTCTATCGCGATGGGCTATAGCCTGCAAACCTGGGGATTACAGACCATTCCCAGCAGTAAATCGGCGTTTATCACCGCGATGTACGTTCCGCTGGTCCCCCTGCTGCAGTGGCTGTGTCTCGGCAGAATGCCGGGGCTGATGTCCTGCGTGGGCATCGTGCTGGCCTTTATCGGGCTGATTTTTCTCGCAGGACCCGGCGACAACCTGCTGGCGATGGGACCGGGTGAGATTATTACGCTGATTGGTGCGGTGGCGATTGCGGCAGAAATTATCCTGATTAGCGCCTGGGCCGGGAAAGTCGACGTCAAACGCGTCACCGTCGTCCAGCTGGCGACAGCCTCGATTGTGGCGTTTATCGCCATGGTTCCCGCCGGAGAATCTGTCCCGCCAATGTCCACGGGGCTGGTGGTCGTCGCGCTCGGCCTGGGGATTTTCAGCGCCATCATTCAGGTGACGATGAACTGGGCGCAGCGCAGCGTCTCCCCGACGCGCGCAACGGTCATCTACACCGGCGAACCCGTCTGGGCCGGGATTTTTGGTCGCCTTGCGGGTGAACGGTTGCCGCTGCTGGCCCTGTTGGGTGCGGCATTTATTGTGGTCGGTGTGCTGGTGAGTGAGTTGAAGTTAAAAAAGAAACGTCGTGAAGCGGCCGATCTGACACTCGAATAGCGTCGTATTGCAATCAAAGCGCGGCAATTCTACAATGCATTTGTGTACGGATACTCACCGTACAAAATGGAGTAAAAATGTCAGCACTTAAAAAACAGCGAATCGATCTCCGTTTATCGGATGAAGATAAGAGCCTGATCGAAGAAGCCGCGGCGATGACCAATCAGACCATCACGCAGTTTATGGTCAATAGCGCGTCAGCGCGCGCAGCGGAAGTGATCGAGCAGCACCGTCGCCTGATCCTTAACGAAGCGTCGTGGAATCAGGTGATGGATGCCATCAGCAATCCGCCATCTCCAGACAACAGGCTAAAACGCGCCGCCAAACGGCTCGAAGACATGGAGTAAGTCGTGGCCAAACTGATCATAGAGATGTTTTCAGAAGAAGCAGTTTATGATTTTACGGATTTTGACTGCGGCGAAACCTCTCTGAATGTCTTTCTTACTGAGCATCTGGCTCGCCAGCACTGCGGACGCATCCTGCGGGCTTACGTCCTTAAAAGCCAGGAGGCGAAGCCTAAAGTGTGGGGATATTACACGCTCGCGGGCAGTTGTTTCGAACGTGAAGCGCTTCCCTCAAAAACGCAGCAACGCCACATTCCTTATGCCAATGTACCCAGCGTGACATTGGGTCGGCTGGCCATTCATAAAACGCTGCAAGGGCAGGAGTGGGGGACAACCCTGGTCACGCATGCCATGAGGGTGGTGTATCTGGCGTCACAGGCGGTGGGTGTGCACGGCATGTTTGTCGATGCGTTAAACGAGAGTGCGAAAGCGTTCTACCTCAAGCTGGGTTTTATCCCCCTGGTGCGTGAAAACGCCAACTCGCTTTTCTACCCGACCAAATCTATCGAACGGTTATTCGAAGAAGATTAATCACCCGACATCAACGATGGTGTGGTCTGAAATACGCCCGGTGGCGCTGCGCTTATCGGGCCTACAAAAGAAACGTAGGCCGGGTAAGGCGAAGCCGCCACCCGGCGCAAACAACCGGCTCCGTCAGGAATCCTGGCGCACCACCTCAGCCTGAGAGACCTCCGCCGTCCGGCGACTCAACAACGCATTCAGCAAAATCGCGCCAAAGGTGGCCGTCCCGATTCCACCCAGCGTAAAGCCGCCGAGCGTCAGCGCAAAATCCCCCGCGCCCAGCACCAGCGTCACCGCGACCATAATCAGGTTGCCGTTCTGGTTGAGATCCACGTGGTTCTGCACCCAGATGCGCGCGCCCGCCACGGCAATAAGGCCAAACACCACAATCGATGCACCGCCAATCACCGGGGCCGGAATAGTGTGGATCAGCGCCCCGAATTTCGGCGAGAAGCCCAGCAGCAGGGCAATCACCGCCGCGGCGACAAACACCAGCGTGGAGTACACCTTCGTCACGGCCATCACGCCGATATTCTCCGCGTAGGTGGTCACGCCGCTGCCGCCAACCGAGCCCGAGAGCATGGTCGCCAGCCCATCACCGACAAACGCGCGGCCCATGTACGGGTCCATATTGCGCCCGGTCATTCCGGCGACCGCTTTCAGATGGCCCAGGTTTTCCGCCACCAGAATCACTGCCACCGGTGCGATCAGCATCATCGCCTGACCGCTAAAGGTCGGGGAGGTAAAGTGCGGCAGACCAAACCACGCGGCGTGTTGCACCAGCGAAAAATCCACCGGTTTACCCAGGCCCAGCACGCTGGTCATCAGAGCATACACCAGGCAGGCGGCAATCAGCCCGACCAGAATCAACAGCCGCTGAATCATTCCGCGGGTGAAAACCGCCACCAGACCGATACAGAGCACCGTCACCGCCGCCATCCAGCTGTCAAAGGACGAGCCGGAGACGCTTTTGACCGCAATCGGTGCGAGGTTCAGACCGATCGCCATCACCACCGCACCCGTCACCACCGGCGGCATCAGGCGTTCGATCCAGCGAGTGCCGACCTTCATCACCACAACGCCAATCAGAGTGTAAACCAGCCCGCAGGCGATAATGCCGCCGAGCGCGACGCTCAGATTCGGGTTGATCCCCTGGCCGTTAAAGCCCGTGGCGGCGATCACCACGCCGACAAAGGCGGCGCTCGATCCCAGATAGCTCGGCACCCGTCCGCCGGTGATGACAAAGAACAGCAGCGTGCCGATCCCCGACATCAAAATCGACAGATTGGGATCCAGCCCCATCAGAATGGGCATCAGCACCGTCGCGCCAAACATCGCGACCGCGTGCTGAACGCCCATCACCACCGTGGGCACCAGAGGAAGCCTCTCATCCGGCGCGACCACGCCGCGCTCTGTGGAGGTCGATGTTAACTGCCAGTGTGGAAAACCGAACAAGGCCATGAGCTGTCTCCTTAAGGAGGGTTAACAGGCGGGTCGCAGGAGTGCGTGATAGCCGCGGTCGAACCACACCAGTCCCTGCGGCGCGGGGTGGCGGGTAATGGAAACAATGTCGCAAAACATAATATCGTGGGTGCCGACGCTGACCACCTGGCTGATGCGGCAGTCGAACGATGCCAGTGCCTCTTCAAGCCGCGGGCAGCCGGTTTCGCCGGTCTGCCAGCTGGCCGCCGCGAAGCGTTCTGCCATTGGCGTTTTGCCGCCAAACAGGTTCGACAGCGGCTCTTGTCCGGCGCACAGCGTATTCACGCACAGGGTGCGGTTCTCGCTGAATGTCGGCCACACCGACGCCCCGCGATTCAGGCACACCAGCAGCGTGGGCGGTGAGTCGGTCACGCTGCACACGGCGCTGGCGGTAAATCCCGCCTGCCCGGCAGGACCGTCGGTGGTGATGATATTCACCGCCGCGCCGACGCAGGCCATTGCATCACGAAAAGTTTGTTGATTCGGTACGTTCATAGTGGCTCCTTACGCCAGCCCGCAGGCATCTTCAAAGGTCAGACGCGGCAGACGGCCATAAACTTTGCTGACATCGCCGTAGCCGATGTTGATCAGCAGATTGCTTTTAAGCGTGGTGCCGGTGAAAAAGGCCGCATCCACTTTCTGCGGATCAAACCCCGACATCGGCCCGGTATCCAGCCCCAGCGCGCGGCAGGCAAAAATCAGATATGCCGCCTGCAGCGAGCTGTTGCGAAACGCCGTCTCCTGGGCGAGTTCCGGGCTGGTGGTAAACCAGCTGCGGGCATCGCCGTGGGGAAAGAGTTCCGGCAAGCGCTCATAAAATTCGCTGTCCCAGGCGACTATCGCCGTAACGGGCGCAGCGAGGGTTTTCGCCAGATTGCCGCTGGAGAGCGCCGGGGCCAGTTTCTCTTTGCCCTCGGGCGAGCGGACAAAGACGATCCGTGCGGGGGAACAGTTGGCGGAGGTCGGGCCCCATTTCATCAGGTCGTAGATCTCGCGCAGGGTCTCGTCGCTGACCGGAATATCCTGCCAGCCGTTATGCGTTCGGGCGTCGGTAAACAGCGTTTTTAACGCGCCCGGATTGATGGCTTCGTTCATCTATACAACCCTTTCCTGTGCGTGCAGCAGGCTGGCGAGCCCGTTCAGCAGCAGCGTATTGAAGGTATCGGGATCGGTGACGTTGCAGGCGTGTCCGCCCTGGCGCATCACCACCTTTTCACTGTGGGGCAGCGCGGCGTGCAGCTCAGACGAACAGACGGCAGGCACCAGCAGATCGTCGGCGGAGCAGATCACCTGCACCGGGCAGCGAATGCGCGCCGCGTCCCGGCTGAAATCTGCCTGTTTCAACGCGTGAAGGCGTTTAAGCAGATTGGGTTTGCCCTGAAAATGGGCGAGGGCCAGCGCCTCTTCGGCCTCCATTCGCGGGGCGCGAGCCGCCATCCAGTCGGCGGGGTAGAGAAACAGCGGCTGCGCTTCCACCCAGGCCTGCGCACCGCCCGCGTGCAGCAGGCGTTCGCGGATCTGAAAACAGCGGCGGGTGTGGGCGTTGAGCTTCAGCCAGCCGTTCACCGACACCAGCGCGGTGACCGCCTCGGGACGATCGAGCGCCAGCTGCAGCCCGACCAGCGCACCGAGTGCATGGCCGACCACGCAAAAGCGCTCAATGCCGGCCTGTGCCAGCGCCCGATACAGTTCGTCCGCCATCTGCGCCAGAGAATATCCCTCTGGCAAGACCTCAGGGTTATTCCCGGTCCCGCGCTGGTCGTAGCACACCACCTGATACTCTTGCTCAAGGACCGCCAGCTGCGGCAGCCAGTAGTTGCCACCGCCGCCCAGCCCGGCGATCAGCACCACCACCGGCGCGTCGGCAAACGGCGGCGGCGAAACGGATATTTTCATGGCAACCTCATTTTCCGATGTGGGCAACAGAGGCGATCTCGACCAGCGCCTCGGGCTTGACCAGCCCGCACTGAATGCAGAATCGCGCCGGTTTATCGCCGGGGAAAAACTCTGCGTAGATTTCGTTAATCGCGGCGTAGTTTTTCCAGTCGGTGATAAAAATGCTGTTGAAGGTCACGTCCTCCATCGTGCCACCCGCCGTTTCGATAACGCTCCTGATGGTCTCGAGAACGTGGCGGGTTTGCGCCTTTGGGTCGTCGGGCCAGACCACGTTATTCTCTTTATCGAACGGCAGCGTGCCGGAGACATACACCACGCCATCGGCGAGCGTGCCGGGTACGAAGGGGGCAATCGGCGTGCTGGTGCCCGCAGGAATGATCACGGATTTCGGCATAGTGTGGCTCCTCAGGCGATACGGGCTAACGAAGGCGGGGAGACGGCATCGCAAAACTCAGCGACGGTGCTGACCCAGCCAAAAAAGGTTTCGATATTGAACAGGGCGGCTTTCTGCGCAAACTCCGGCCCGGCCTGATGCGTGGCGTCTGCCAGTACCACGCCGAAATACTCGAGGAAAAAGCCGTCGCGCAGGGTGGATTCCACGCAGACGTTGGTCGCAATGCCGGTAAAGACCAGGTGGCGAATGCCGCGACTGCGCAGCAGGCTGTCGAGCGGAGTGTTGAAAAAGCCGCTGTAGCGCGGTTTCGGTAGCACGATATCGCCGGGCTGAGGCACCAGTTCATCGACCAGCTGATAATCCCAGCCGCCTTTTGCCAGCAGTTTTCCCTGTAGCTCCGGCTGTTTGCGCATGGTTTTCAGGGCATTGGATTTATGGAAGTTAGGCGAGCCGGGGCCACCCGCTTCGACGTACTCATCGTCCCAGCCGTTCTGGAACCAGATAATCAGCATCCCCGCGGCGCGCGCGGCGGCAACGGCGGTGTTGATATTGTCGATAACCGGCCGGGTGGCGGAGACGTCAAATCCGGCCAGATCCAGATAGCCGCCAGGGCTTGCGTAGGCGTTCTGCATATCCACCACAATCAGCGCGCTCTGCTGTGGCGCGAAGGTAATGGCTTCCGGGCGTGCATCTAATGAAATCATTACGCCACCTCCTGAGTCAGGGCGGGGACGTGTGCGCGGCACTGCATCAGCGGCTGGATGCGCTCGCCAAAGGTCTCAACGCCCATCAGGAAATCATCAAAGGTCAGCAACACGCCTTCGGCTCCCGGCACGCTGGCGACTTCGTCGAGCATCCGCGCCACATTTGCGTAAGAGCCCACCAGGGTGCCCATGTTGATATTGACCGCCGAGGTCGGGTCAGCCATCTGGCGCACGTTGGTGTTTGACCCGGAGCGGGTATCTTTCTGGCTCTGCTCGGTGAGCCAGCTCAGGGCCTCCTCGTCGGCTCCCGCTTTGTAGTGTTCCCATTTGGCGCGGGCGGCCTCGTCGGTTTCATCGGCGATCACCATAAACAGCACGTAGGAGCCGACATCGCGTCCGGTTACTTCCGCCGCCTCTTTCATGCGTGCGGCGGTCGGGGCGAAGGCCGCAGGCGTGTTGACGCCTTTCCCGAAGCAGAAGTTGAAATCCGCGTGCTGCGCCGAAAACGCCATGCCCGCATCGCTCTGTCCGGCGCAGATCACTTTCATCGGCGTGGAGGGCTGCGGGCTGACGCGGCAGTCGTTCATGGTGAAGTAGTCGCCTTTGAAATCGCTTTTACCGGTGCCCCACAGATCGCGCAGGACCTGCACGTATTCGGTCAGATAGTCATACCGGCGCGAGAAATACTCATCGCCCGGCCACAGGCCCATCTGCTCGTACTCTGGTTTTTGCCAGCCGGTCACCAGATTCACGCCGAAGCGCCCGCCGGAGATGGAGTCAATGGTCGACGCCATCCGCGCGACAATCGCCGGGGGAAGGGTGAGGGTGGCGGCGGTGGCGTAGATCTGAATGCGCGACGTCACCGCCGCCAGACCCGCCATCAGAGTGAAGGACTCCAGATTGTGATCCCAGAATTCGGTTTTGCCGCCGAAGCCGCGCAGTTTGATCATCGAGAGCGCAAAGTCGAAATGGTAATGCTCCGCCTTTTGCACAATGGCTTTGTTCAGCTCAAAGGTCGGCATGTACTGCGGCGCATGGGAGGAGATTAACCAGCCGTTGTTGCCGATAGGGACGAATACGCCAATTTTCATCACGAACCTCTCTTCATCTCAGTGTGGGGTGAAAGTCAGACGTGGCGCTGCATCCTGCATTTCCTGTTCAGCCTCGTGATGAAGGTTTTGCAAAGGGAATGCCAGTTTTGAAAAGTGTTGTGTTATTAATGCGTTAACTGATGGTTGTTAAAAAGATACCGCGGAAAGTGGACTAACTGGTCAAAAGCAGTGCACACAAAACAGGCACTTATGCGCGATTGAGGTGCAGAATGTCGTGAGACGCGAGGGGTTTTGCTATGCTAAACGCACATTTTCAAGGAGAGCAGGCATGACACAAGGCGCAGTGCAGACACCAGGTAAACGTTCGCGGGCGGTGAGCGCCAAGAAGCAGGCGATTCTGAAAGCCGCGCTGGAGACCTTTTCACAGTTCGGTATTCACGGCACGCGCCTTGAGCAGGTCGCGGAGTTGTCCGGGGTGTCGAAAACCAATCTGCTCTATTACTACCCGTCGAAAGAGGCGCTTTACGTCGCCGTGCTGCAACAAATTCTCGATATCTGGCTGGCGCCGCTGAAGGCGTTTCGTGAAGAGCTCGCGCCGCTGGTGGCGATCAAAGAGTACATTCGCCTCAAGCTGGAAGTCTCCCGCGACTATCCTCAGGCGTCGAAACTGTTCTGCATGGAGATGCTACAGGGCGCGCCGCTGTTGCAGGCGGAACTGACGGGGGATTTAAAGCAGTTAATCGACGATAAGTCGGCGATTATTGCAGGCTGGGTGGCGAGCGGAAAACTGGCGCCGATCGATCCGCAGCACCTGATCTTTATGATTTGGGCCTCGACCCAACACTATGCGGACTTTGCGAGTCAGGTCGAAGCCGTAACCGGAAAAACGCTCCAGGACGAGGCGTTTTTCCAGTGTGCGGTCGATAACGTGCAGCGCCTGATTATTGAAGGGATCCGCCTGCGTTAATTGCCGGGCGGCAGCGGGCAGCTTAAATCGCCTTCCTCGCACTGCATCAGGGAGGCCAGAAACGCCTCGCGCTCGGCGGTTTTCTCGGTCATGCACTGGTTGATAATCATCGGCTGTACGCTTCCTCCTTCGCTGCCGGACGCGGCAAAGGCGCAGTCGGCATCGCGCAGCCCAATCCACGCCTGCTGGGCTTTTTTCAGCAGTTCGCGCTGGGGCGCGGCGGCGCGTTTCATCGCGGCCTGGTAAGTCTGATTCAGTTTTTTATCTGCCGCCTGATACTGATGCGCGGTGCAGGTATTCAGATCGGTCTGGGTTGTGGCACTGGCACATTCGTCGGCCAGGGCGCTGGCGCTGAGCAGCAACGCGGCTCCGGCAATCAATACTCGTTTCATTTTCCCCTCCGTATAAAAAAGCCGGATACGCTACGCTTATCCGGCCTACGGTTTTCATTTTAGCTGTACAGTTAACCGATTGTCATCAGGCTGGCGTTACCGCCTGCGGCAGCGGTGTTGACGCTGAGCGAGTGCTCAACGTACAGACGCTCCAGCAGCAGGTTGGTTTCGCCGCGGGCAAAGCCCTGCACCGAGACAATCGCGCCGTCGCGCGCTGCGACCAGTTCGCACAGTTCGCGCAGCTGATCGGAATCCCCGTGGTAGATCACCGCGTCGAAATCCTGGGTGGTGATCACGTCTGGTTTGGCGAAGGTGATCCGCGCGGAGACCTCTTTCGGCAGCTGTTTGGCGAGATCGCGATGCAGACCATCTTCCGGCCACAGCACTTCGCAGCCTGTTGCCATGGCGGCGGCAAGCTGAACCAGCACATCCTGTTCGTTATCGGCGATGCACAGCACGCGCTCGCGCGGCATCAGCGTCCAGGTGTTGCGCTCTCCGGTCGGGCCTGGCAGCAGACGCTGAGTCCCGGCCTGCGCCTGTTCGCCATACTGCTGACAAATGGCGCGCAGTTCCGGGCGTTTTTCCGCCCATTTCACGAGGGCTTCCAGCGGTTGGGTGAGCAGCGTTTTCAGCTGGGCATCTACCGGGCGCTCCGCGTCCTGACGCGCCAGGGTCACGCCGAGCGCATTCTCCGGACGGTTCGCCAGCAGACGGTACAGATAGAGCGGGCCACCGGCTTTCGGACCGGTGCCGGACAAGCCTTCGCCGCCGAACGGCTGCACGCCGACTACCGCGCCGACCATATTGCGGTTGACGTACAGGTTGCCGACTTTCGCGCTGCCCGTGACCTGGGCGATGGTTTCATCGATGCGGGTATGCACGCCCAGCGTCAGGCCGTAGCCGGAGGCGTTAATCTGATCGACCAGCGCCTCCAGGTTGTTACGGCTGTAGCGCACCACGTGCAGCACCGGGCCGAAGACCTCTTTTTTCAGCTCGTCGAAGCTGGAGAGCTCAATCAGCGTTGGCGCGATAAAGGTGCCGGTGTTCCATTCGCGGGCATCTTCGCTGTTCTCGCGAACCGCCTGGAAGACCGGGCGACCTTTGGCGCGCATCGCCTGAATGTGTTGTTCGATGTTGGCTTTGGCTTCGGCGTCGATCACCGGGCCGATATCCGTGGTCAGGCGACCTGGGTTGCCCATCCGGCATTCGGCCATCGCACCGCGCAGCATTTTCAGCGTGTGGTCGGCGATATCATCCTGCAGACACAGCACGCGCAGGGCGGAGCAGCGCTGTCCGGCGCTGTCGAAGGCCGAGGCCAGCACATCCACTACCACCTGTTCGGTCAGCGCGGACGAGTCGACGATCATCGCGTTCATCCCGCCGGTTTCGGCGATCAGCGGCGTCGGACGACCCTGCGGATCAAGACGCGTCGCAATGTTGCGTTGCAGCAGCGTCGCCACTTCGGTAGAGCCGGTAAACATCACGCCGCGCACGCGGGTGTCGGTGGTCAGCTGAGCGCCGACGGTTTCCCCACGTCCTGGCAGAAGCTGCACCACGCCTGCCGGGACACCGGCTTCGAGCAGAATGTTAATGCCCTGGGCGGCAATCAGCGGCGTCTGTTCAGCCGGTTTCGCCAGCACGCTGTTACCTGCGGCAAGCGCCGCCGCGATTTGACCGGTGAAGATCGCCAGCGGGAAGTTCCACGGGCTGATGCACACCACCGGGCCGAGCGGGCGGTGAGTTTCGTTATCAAAATCGTTACGCACCTGACCGGCATAGTAGTGCAGGAAGTCGACCGCCTCGCGCACTTCGGCGATGGCGTTGCTGAAGGTTTTCCCGGCTTCACGCACCAGAATGCCAATCAGCTGCTGCATCTGGCCTTCCATCAAGATGGCGGCGCGCTCAAGGATTGCGGCACGTTCCTGCGGCGGCGTCGCGAACCAGATCGGCGCGTTGTTCACCGCATTTTCCAGCGCCAGTTCCACCTCTTTGGCGGTGGCTTCGCGGGCAAAGCCGACGATATCTTTTGGCTCCGCCGGGTTGATCACCGGCTGCATATCCCCTGCGTCAACGGGCTGCTCAAGGATCGGTTTCGCCTGCCATTTTTGCAGGGCGCTGTTCAGCAGGGCAGAAGAGAGGGACGCCAGACGGTGTTCGTTCGCCAGATCCAGACCTGCAGAGTTGGTGCGATCGCTGCCATACAGCTCGCGCGGCAAGGCGATTTTCGGATGCGGCAGACCGAGCTGGCCTTCCTGCGCGGCCATTTTTTCCACGGCCTGCACCGGATCGGCAACCAGCTCGTCGAGCGGCAGGGTGGTGTCAGCAATACGGTTGACGAAGGAGGTGTTGGCGCCGTTTTCCAGCAGACGACGCACCAGATAGGCGAGCAGCGTTTCATGGGTACCGACCGGGGCATAGATACGGCACGGTCGATTCAGTTTGCCATCGGCCACTTTCCCGGTGACCTGCTCGTACAGCGGTTCACCCATGCCGTGCAGGCACTGGAATTCGTACTGGCCCGGATAGTAGTTCTGTCCGGCCAGGCTGTAGATCGCCGCCAGGGTGTGGGCGTTGTGGGTGGCGAACTGCGGGTAGATCAGGTTCGGCACGCCGAGCAGTTTTTTCGCACAGGCGAGGTAAGAGACGTCGGTGTAAACCTTGCGGGTGTAAACCGGATAGCCTTCCAGGCCATCCATCTGCGCACGTTTGATTTCGCTGTCCCAGTACGCGCCCTTCACCAGACGGATCATCAGGCGGCGACGGCTGCGCGAGGCGAGGTCAATCAGGTAGTCAATCACGAACGGGCAGCGCTTCTGGTAGGCCTGAATAACGAAGCCGATGCCGTTCCAGCCCGCTAGCTCCGGTTCGAAGCACAGTTTTTCCAGCAGATCGAGGGAGATCTCCAGGCGATCGGCCTCTTCGGCGTCGATGTTAATCCCGATGTCGTACTGGCGCGCCAGCAGGGTGAGGGATTTCAGGCGCGGGTAGAGTTCGTCCATCACGCGATCGTACTGGGCGCGGCTGTAGCGCGGGTGCAGGGCGGAGAGCTTGATGGAAATCCCCGGACCTTCGTAAATGCCGCGACCGTTGGAGGCTTTCCCAATCGCGTGGATCGCCTGCTGGTAAGAGACCATGTACGCCTGCGCGTCGGTGGCGGTCAGGGCCGCTTCGCCGAGCATGTCGTAGGAGTAGCGGAAACCTTTGTCTTCGAGCTTACGGGCGTTGGCCAGCGCTTCGGAGATGGTTTCGCCGGTGACGAACTGTTCGCCCATCAGGCGCATCGCCATGTCCACGCCTTTGCGAATCAGCGGCTCGCCGCTCTTACCGATAATACGGTTCAGGGAGCGGGAGAGGTTGGCTTCGTTGTGGGTGGAAACCAGTTTGCCGGTAAACAGCAGGCCCCAGGTGGCGGCGTTGACGAACAGCGACGGGCTGCGGCCAATGTGCGAGTGCCAGTTGCCGTTGCTGATTTTGTCGCGGATTAAGGCATCGCGCGTGGCTTTGTCCGGAATACGCAGCAGCGCTTCCGCGAGACACATCAGGGCCACACCTTCCAGCGAGGAGAGGGAGAACTCCTGCAACAGGCCCTGCACCATTCCGGCGCGGCCGCTGGCGGATTTCTGATTACGCAGTTTGTCGGCGAGCTGATACGCCAGGCTGTGCGCCTGAGAAGCAATCGGCTCCGGCAGACGGGCCTGCTCCAGCAGCATCGGCACGGCGTCGGTTTCGGCACGACGGTACGCAGCGGTGATCGCCGCGCGGCTGACGGATTGCGGCAGGATCTGCTCGGCAAAATCGAGGAACGGCTGGTGATTCTCTTCGGCGGCGGCCACGGCTTCATCGCTTTCGTTGGCGGCACCGGCCAGCAGGGCAGGCAGCTCCGGTAAATCGTCTTCGTTTTCCAGACGTTCCAGATAATTAAAAATAGCCTGCTTAATTAGCCAGTGCGGCGTGCGGTCAATGCGGGTTGCAGCGCTCTTAATCCGTTCGCGGGTCGCGTCATCCAGCTTAACCCCCATGGTGGTCATGCCCATGCCAAAACTCCTGTTGATCTGTAGTGATGTTCGGTCGTTAGCGTGAAATATCCACCATGTTGCAACTTTGTGCAACCGTGTTAAATGTGACCTGGTCTGCAAGCTGAAAAATGAATGGATTGTTAAGCATAAGTTAGCTGGAAAATAAGACGGAATTCTGCGTGTGAGGCCAGTTTTTATGCGGCAGTTAACACTTTTAAAAGGTGCAACCCGTTAAAACGTGAGCGAGTGCAACCTATATAAAAGACGTATGAAACCAGGGATGAATTTGATGTAAATGCAGTGTTAAATCATTTGTGCATGAGGAGCGCTTACGGCAGGATACGCGCGCCCAACCGAAATACACTCATCATCACCCCGTTCCGGTGATGGAATAATTAAGGCAACCGGGAAGGTTGTCGCTCGACATTTTTGGAGATTTTAAATGGCAATTAGCACACCGATGCTGGTGACATTTCTCGTTTATATTTTTGGCATGATCCTGATAGGGTTTTTGGCATGGCGATCAACCAACAGTTTTGACGACTATATTCTGGGCGGGCGCAGTTTAGGGCCGATGGTCACCGCGCTCTCTGCGGGGGCTTCCGACATGAGCGGCTGGCTGCTGATGGGCCTGCCGGGCGCGATTTTCATCTCCGGTATTTCAGAAAGCTGGATCGCGATTGGCCTGACGGTCGGCGCGTGGGTGAACTGGAAGCTGGTGGCGGGGCGTTTGCGCGTTCATACCGAAGTGAACAACAACGCCCTGACGCTGCCGGACTACTTCACCGGTCGCTTTGAGGATAAGAGCCGCGTGCTGCGTATCATCTCTGCGCTGGTGATCCTGGTGTTCTTCACCATCTACTGCGCGTCGGGCATCGTGGCCGGTGCGCGTCTGTTCGAAAGCACCTTCGGCATGAGCTACGAAACGGCGCTGTGGGCCGGTGCGGCCGCCACCATCATCTACACCTTCGTTGGCGGTTTCCTGGCTGTCAGCTGGACCGATACTGTGCAGGCGAGCCTGATGATCTTCGCCCTGATCCTGACGCCGGTGATTGTGATTTTCACCGTCGGCGGTTTTGGCGATTCGCTGGAAGTGATCAAGCAAAAGAGCATCGAAAACGTCGATATGCTGAAAGGCCTGAACTTCGTGGCGATTGTCTCGCTGATGGGCTGGGGCCTGGGCTACTTCGGACAGCCGCACATTCTGGCGCGCTTCATGGCGGCGGATTCCCACCACACTATTGTTCACGCGCGTCGTATCAGCATGACGTGGATGATCCTCTGTCTGGCGGGCGCGGTGGCAGTGGGCTTCTTCGGGATTGCGTACTTCAACAATAACCCGGCGCAGGCGGGCGCGGTGAACCAGAACGCTGAGCGTGTGTTCATCGAGCTAGCGCAAATTCTGTTCAACCCGTGGATTGCCGGGATTTTACTGTCGGCGATTTTGGCGGCGGTGATGTCGACTCTGAGCTGTCAGCTGCTGGTCTGCTCCAGTGCGATTACCGAAGACCTGTACAAGGCCTTCCTGCGTAAAGGCGCGAGCCAGAAAGAGCTGGTGTGGGTCGGGCGCTTCATGGTGCTGGTGGTGGCGCTGGTCTCCATCGCCCTGGCGGCGAATCCGGAAAACCGCGTGCTGGGCCTGGTGAGCTACGCGTGGGCGGGCTTCGGTGCAGCCTTTGGTCCGGTCGTGCTGCTCTCCGTACTCTGGTCACGCATGACCCGTAACGGCGCGCTGGCGGGGATGATTATCGGGGCGGTGACGGTGATCGTCTGGAAACAATTCGCATGGCTGGGTCTGTACGAAATCATCCCTGGATTTATCTTCGGCAGCATCGGGATTGTGGTGTTCAGCCTGCTGGGCAAAGCACCGTCGGCGTCGATGCAGGAACGTTTTGCTGAAGCGGATGCGCATTACCACACGGCACCGCCGTCGAAATTGCAGCCGGAATAAGTTGTGCGGTCTAAAGCCCGGTGGCGCTAGCGCTTACCGGGCCTACAAAACTTGCAAACCCGTAATTATGTAGGCCGGGTAAGGCGTAGCCGCCACCCGGCTTTTTTTTGTATCAGAACTGCACGCACACCGGCTGATCAACTCGCATCACCGACTCCTGCGCAAAGCGTGATTTATAGATCCCGCGCAACGCTTCGATATTGCTCTCGCTCTGGGCGTCTTTCCCGTGGATCAGCATCAGCGCTTTGCTCGGCTCACGCGCCACTTTCCCGTCGTTACCCAGCCATTGCCCGCGCGCATCAAACACCGTTAAGCCATCGCGAAAACGCGGCGTCACGTCCTGATCGACAAACTGCTGCCACTCCTGGCCGGTGATCGCTGCCCCTGCCGGACGGTTCAGGCCGAAATAGAGGGTAGTTTGCTGCATCTGGTTATCCGCTTTGCAGGTGGCGTCAGCGGCGGTGTGAGAGGGGGCGTTGCAGCCTGCCAGCAGGAAAAGCGCGGCAACCATAAAACCCGTTTTGATGGTCATTGTTTGTTATCCTCGTTGTTCGAAAAAAAGCCGGGTGGCGCTAACGCTTACCCGGCCTACGGTTTTGTAGGCCCGTGCAAGCGCAGCGCCGCCGGGCAAAAAAAAATTACAGCACCAGTCCCGCAAAGCTTGCCGACAGCAGGCTCACCAGCGTTGCACCGTACACCAGGCGCAGGCCAAAGCGTGACACCACGTTGCCTTGCTTCTCATTCAGCCCTTTGATCGCTCCGGCCACAATGCCGATAGAGGCAAAGTTAGCGAACGACACCAGGAAGATGGAGAGAATGCCCAGCCCGCGCGGCGTCATCTGACCGGCAATTTTTTGCAGCTCAATCATTGCCACAAATTCATTCGCCACCAGTTTGGTTGCCATAATACTGCCCGCGTTCAGGGCATCGCTGAGGGGAATGCCGACCAGCCACGCCAGCGGATAAAACACATAGCCCAGGATCTGCTGGAAGCTCATGCCAAATACGCTGGAGAACAGGGCGTTGACCGCGCTAATAAGCGCAATAAAGCCAATCAGCATCGCCAGAATAATCATCGCCACTTTAAAACCGGCCAGAATATACTCGCCCAGCATCTCAAAGAAGCTCTGGGATTCGTGCAGTTTTTCCAGTTTGATTTCCGGCTCAGCTTCCGGGCGCGCCGGGTTGATGACCGACAGAATAATAAAGGTGCTGAACATATTCAGGATCAGCGCCGCGACCACAAATTTCGCATCGAGCATGGTCATGTAGGCGCCGACAATCGACAGGGAGACGGTCGACATCGCCGTCGCCGCCATGGTGAACAGGCGACGAGAAGAGAGATCGCCGAGCACCCCTTTGTAAGCAATGAAGTTTTCCGACTGCCCGAGGATCAGCGAGCTGACGGCGTTAAAGGATTCCAGCTTGCCCATACCGTTCAGCTTGGACAGCAGCGTGCCGATGACGCGAATAAAAATCGGCAGAATTCGCCAGTGCTGGAGAATACCGATCAGGGCAGAAATAAAGATAATCGGACAGAGTACGCCGAGGAAAATGAACGCCAGCCCTTTTTCACCCATCCCGCCAAAGACAAAATTGGTGCCCTCTGCGGCAAATTTCAGCAGGGATTCAAAGAAACCGGAGACATATTTAATCACGAATAAACCGCTTTCGGCGTGCAGGAAAAAGAACGCCAGCGCAATTTCAATCACAATAAGCTGTAAAACATAACGAATACGAATTTTTCGGCGGTCGAAACTCACCAGCCAGGCGAGCGCAAGAATAATCACCAGCGCCAGCAGGAAATGAACAAAGTTATACATTTTAGATTTTCAGCAGGTAAACGAAGCGCTTATTTAGCCATAGGGAGGGGGAAGCGTAAATGAGCATTTACGTTATAAGTTATATACATAACGGTAACGATCGTAACTATTAACCGGCGATGGATTTACAACTCGTCATCAAAACCCAACACATTTCGCTTGTTTTTCTCTCTGCCGTAATGATAATCACTATCACAGTTATTTACCTTTCTTTGCATCAGTTGACCGCGATAAACATTTAAGGTGTCGGCATGTTTGTTCCATTTCTCATTATGTTACGTGAAGGTCTTGAAGCGGCCTTAATTGTCAGCTTGATCGCCAGCTATCTGAAGCGCACCCAGCGGGGCCGCTGGATTGGGATGATGTGGGTGGGCGTTTTCCTCGCCGCCGCACTCTGCCTGGGGCTCGGTATTTTAATCAACGAAACCACCGGTGAGTTCCCGCAAAAAGAGCAGGAGCTGTTCGAAGGGATCGTCGCGGTCATCGCGGTAGTGATCCTCACCTGGATGGTGTTCTGGATGCGCAAAGTGTCGCGCAACGTCAAAGTTCAGCTGGAGCAGGCGGTGGATAACGCGCTGCAAAAGGGCAATCACCACGGTTGGGCGCTGATTGGAATGGTCTTTTTCGCCGTCGCGCGTGAAGGACTGGAGTCGGTCTTCTTCCTGCTGGCGGCATTCCAGCAGGACGTGGGGATCTGGCCGCCGCTCGGCGCGATGCTCGGCCTGGCGACCGCAGTGGTGCTGGGCTTTATGATCTACTGGGGCGGTATTCGCCTGAACCTCGGCGCGTTCTTCAAATGGACCAGCCTGTTTATTCTGCTGGTGGCCGCCGGGCTGGCCGCGGGGGCGATTCGCGCCTTCCACGAGGCGGGCCTGTGGAACCACTTCCAGGACGTGGCTTTCGATTTCAGTAACACGCTTTCCACCCATTCTCTGACCGGCACCCTGCTCGAAGGTATCTTCGGCTATCAGGAAACGCCGAGCGTCAGTGAAGTGGCGATGTATTTCATCTATCTCATTCCGGCGCTGGTGCTGTTCTTTATGCCATCGCGCCCCAGTACTCAGCCGTCGCGTACTGCGCCCTGAAGTGCTTCGTGTTGTTTATACATACTTTTAGAAAGGGAAGGGTCATGGCAATTCAATTTCGACGTACTGCGTTACAGGCCGGTGTGGCAGCGCTGTTTGCTTATGCATTTTCTGCGGGCGCGGCGGATGTTCCTCAGGTAAAAGTCACCGTGAACGACAAACAGTGTGAGCCGATGACCATCACGGTCAACAGCGGCAAAACCCAGTTTATCATTCAGAACCATAGCCAGAAGGCGCTGGAGTGGGAGATCCTCAAAGGCGTGATGGTGGTGGAAGAGCGTGAAAACATCGCCCCTGGGTTTAGCCAGAAGATGACCGCCAACCTGCAGCCGGGCGAGTACGATATGACCTGCGGCCTGCTGACCAATCCGAAAGGCAAGCTTATCGTCAAAGGCGAAGCCACGGCGGATGCGGCAAAAGGCGAAGCGCTGCTGAGCCTGGGCGAGGCGATCACCGCCTATAAAGCTTACGTCACCAAAGAAACGGCCGATCTCGTGACCGGGACCAAAGCCTTCACCGACGCGGTGAAAGCGGGCGATATCGAGAAAGCGAAATCCCTGTACGCGCCGACGCGCCAGCACTACGAGCGTATCGAACCTATCGCCGAACTGTTCTCTGACCTCGACGGCAGCATCGACGCCCGTGAAGACGATTACGAGCAGAAAGCCGCCGATCCGAAATTCACCGGCTTCCACCGTCTGGAAAAAGCGTTGTTTGGCGACAACTCCACCAAAGGGATGGAGAAATACGCGGAACAGCTGAACACCGACGTGCTGGAGCTGCAAAAACGCATCAGCGAGCTGGCCTTCCCGCCGTCAAAAGTGGTGGGTGGCGCGGCTGGCCTGATTGAAGAAGTGGCCGCGAGCAAAATCAGCGGGGAAGAAGATCGCTACAGCCACACCGACCTGTGGGACTTCCAGGCCAACGTTGAAGGCGCGCAGAAGATCGTAGACCTGCTGCGTCCGCAGCTGCAGAAAGACAACAGCGAACTGCTGGCGAAAGTGGATGCCAACTTCAAGAAAGTGAACACCATTCTGGCGAAGTACCGTACCAAAGACGGGTACGAGACATATGACAAGCTGACCGACGCCGACCGTAATGCGCTGAAAGGCCCTATCACTACCCTGGCGGAAGATCTGGCACAGCTGCGCGGCGTACTGGGTCTGGACTAAGCATCATGAGTAAACATCAGGAAGTCGACGTGGCGGAACCTTCCCGCCGTCGACTGTTAAAAGGGGTGGGGGCGCTGGGCGGCGCGCTCGCTCTGGCGGGCGGTTGCCCGGTGGCGCATGCGGCCAAACCACAAAGCGCGCCGGGGACGCTCTCCCCGAATGCCCGCATGGAGACGCAGCCGTTCTACGGCGAGCATCAGGCCGGGATTCTGACGCCGCAGCAGGCGGCGATGATGGTGGTGGCGTTTGATTCTCTGGCGAGCGATAAAGCGGATCTGGAACGTCTGTTCCGCTTGCTGACGAAGCGCATTGCGTTTCTGACGGCAGGCGGCCCGGCGCCGGAAACGCCAAACCCGCGGATGCCACCGATGGATTCGGGCATTCTGGGGCCGTTTATCGCCCCGGATAACCTGACCGTCACGGTCTCCGTCGGCGAGTCGCTGTTTGACGCGCGCTACAATCTTGCGAAACACAAACCGAAAACGCTGCAAAAGATGACGCGTTTTCCGAATGATTCCCTCGATGCGGCGCTGTGTCATGGCGATCTGCTGATTCAGATCTGCGCGAATACTCAGGACACGGTGATCCACGCTCTGCGCGATATCATCAAGCACACGCCGGATCTGCTGAGCGTGCGCTGGAAGCGGGAAGGGTTTATCTCCGACCACGCGGCGCGCAGCCAGGGGAAAGAGACGCCGGTTAACCTGCTCGGTTTCAAAGACGGGACGGCGAATCCGGACAGTCGCGATACGGCGCTGATGAAAAACGTGGTCTGGACTACGGCGGATCAGGGCGAACCGGCGTGGACCGTGGGCGGGACCTATCAGGCGGTACGCATCATCCAGTTCCACGTGGAATTCTGGGATCGCACGCCCCTGAAAGAGCAGCAAACCATCTTCGGGCGTGACAAGCAGAGCGGCGCGCCGCTGGGCATGAAGAACGAACACGATGTGCCGGATTACGCGCGTGACCCTGATGGCGACACCATCGCCCTCGACAGCCACATTCGTCTGGCGAACCCGCGTACGCCGGAAACCGAGTCCAGCCTGATGATGCGCCGCGGATACAGTTATTCGCTGGGTGTGACCAACTCCGGGCAGCTCGATATGGGTCTGCTGTTCGTTTGCTATCAGCACGACCTGGAGAAGGGCTTTTTAACCGTGCAGAAACGGTTGAACGGCGAAGCGCTCGAAGAGTATATAAAACCTATCGGCGGCGGCTATTTCTTTGCCCTGCCGGGCGTGCGCGACAGTAACGCGTATCTCGCACAAGGGCTGATCGAAGCCTGATAATCCTCCCCGCCACCGGCGCGGGGAGATTATTTTTTCCTATGACCGCCCCTGTTATATTTCTGTCATATTTCTGTATGAGACTGAACTCAGCTGCAGGGCGAGTCTGAAAAAGTTGCGTTCAGGTAAAAAAGTTGTTGCAATTGTGATAAATCCTGATGTACTTAATATAAGACAGCGGTAGTTCCCGGCAGTGATAACGATTCACTATGGAGATCGCGAATGGTTGGGTCCTGTTCTGGACAAGGTAAACACAACAACCGCAGCACCCGGCGCGGAGGCTCTGACTCCGGCAGCGATTTCTTCACCACAAAATTCTCCTCCCCAAACACCCAACAAAACTCACCCGACGTGCAGAGCGGTGCGCATAGCCGTTCGGCATCGTCATTCCAAAAGGCAAGCAATGGCTTACAAGGAAGCCAAACTTCAGATGTTAGTTCAGATAATCGCGCTGACAACGGCGCGTGTGATGAATACCAACAACTCAAGGTGCTATCCATGGGAAGACAAAAAGCAGTGATCAAAGCTCGTCGCGAAGCAAAACGTGTGCTGAGACGGGATTCACGTAGCCATAAACAGCGTGAAGAAGAATCGGTCACCTCGCTTGTGCAGATGAGTGGCGGCGTAGAAGCAATTGGCATGGCGCGAGACAGCCGTGATAACTCCCCAATTGCCGCCCGCAATGAGGCTCAGGCGCACTACCTGAATGCTATCGAGAGTAAACAGCTGATCTTCGCAACCGGTGAAGCCGGATGCGGGAAGACGTGGATAAGTGCTGCCAAGGCGGCGGAGGCTCTGATCCATAAGGATGTGGACAGAATTATCGTCACCCGTCCGGTATTGCAGGCCGATGAAGATCTCGGCTTCTTGCCCGGCGATATGTCAGAGAAGTTTGCCCCGTATTTCCGGCCTGTCTATGACGTGCTGGTTAAACGTCTCGGCGCTTCCTTTATGCAGTACTGCCTGCGACCAGAGATTGGTAAGGTGGAAATCGCGCCGTTCGCCTATATGCGCGGACGTACATTTGAAAATGCGGTCGTCATTCTCGACGAGGCTCAGAACGTGACCGCTGCGCAAATGAAGATGTTTTTAACGCGCCTCGGGGAAAACGTGACGGTGATCGTCAACGGCGATATCACCCAGTGCGACCTGCCGTCGGGTGTCAAATCCGGTCTGAGCGATGCGCTGGCACGTTTTGTGGAAGATGACATGGTTGGGGTGGTGCGTTTCAACAAAGATGACTGCGTGCGTTCGGTCCTGTGCCAGCGCGCACTTCTTGCCTACGACTGAATTGATTTTTGATGACAAAGCCCGGGAATTGGACTGCACCCCAAAAGTTGGACACACAACTGATTAAGGTGCAGTTTTTTATGGCAAAGCCAAAATATTCCCTCGAAACCAGATTAGCTGTCGTCAATCACTACCTTGCCGGAAAAGATGGAACAC
>NZ_JASSOT010000002.1 GCF_030238365.1 Lelliottia wanjuensis
TCGATGGAGGCGCATTATAGGGAGTTCTCGTCAGGCCGCAACCGCTAAATGACAGAAAAATGACTGACTGCTGCATTCCACAGCAAAACCCCGCCTTATACCCTTTTGCACACAGACTTATCCACAATCGCGGCAGAGTTCCCACCGCACAACACCTTCATCTTCAATTCCTGTCGCCGTCAGAAACGCTATACTTGCCAAAAATTCCATCCCGCAGGCCATACCATGACCACACAACGTCTCGCACGTGACTGGCGTCTCCCCACTGCCGGGCTGATGGCGCTGGCGATTCTGCTGGCAGCCTTTACGCTGCACGCCCACTGGAACACTTTTATTCAGTGGTGCCTCGCCACGCAAATCACCCTGCACCGTTATCTGGTGATGTACCTTCTGCAGCTCAACAACCATCAGTACACCGGAGGGCTGTGGCTACTGACGGGCGCGTTCTTCTATGGTGTGCTTCACGCGATTGGGCCGGGTCACGGTAAATTCATCGTCACCACTTATCTCTCTACTAATAAAGAAAGCCAGCTCGCCGCGCGCGTGGTGCCCTTTCTCGGCAGCCTGATGCAGGGGGTGAGCGCCATTCTCTTCGTCTTTATATTGGCCGTGGGATTTAATCTCGCGTCGGGCGATCTCAGCGCCAGCCGCTGGTACGTGGAGAAGGTCAGCGCCGTCCTGATCGGCGCATTCGGCGCGTTCGTGATTTATCAGGCGCTGAAAAGCCTGCGTCCACGCAGAATGACGGTTCACGCTCTGAAGCCTCTTCATCAACATAATGAAGACTGCGGCTGCGGTCATCACGGTGTCGGCGCAGATTTAACCGCTGGCGACTGGAAAACACGACTGGGCGTGATCCTGGCCATCGGCGCGCGCCCGTGCAGCGGAGCGATCATGATCCTGATGTTTTCAAATGCGCTGGGGATTGTGACCTGGGGGATTGCAGCGGTGATGACCATGTCGCTCGGGACAGCGCTGTCGATCATGGGACTATCACTGGCAGTACGTTATGCCCGTGAACGCACAGTCGCATTCTTCGGCGGCGGGTCAAATCTGAGCTGGCTAGTGCCAGTGGCAAAAATCGCCGGAGGGATTGTGTTGATCCTGTTCGCGACCGTACTGTTCTTAACGGTCATTCCGATCAGCGCCAACGGCGATTTCATTGCCGCAGGCTGTTAATAAAAAAACCCGCCAGCGGCGGGTTTTTCGTGTGTTACTCGTTAATCCGTGGATGCTGATCCACCAGGCGAGAACGTTTCTTCTGCAGCTCTTCTATCTCTACATCAATGTCTTCAATCTTCTGTTCAACATTATCGTAGTGCTCGCGCAGGATCTCTTTCGCTTCCTGAATATCCGATGCCGCTGGCGTCGCCCCTTTCAGAGGACGGTTGGCGGTCTCTTTCATCGTCAGGCCGGTCACCAGACCGATCACCGCGATAACCATCAGATAGTAAGCAGGCATCATCAGGTTCTGAGTGCTTTCGACCAGCGAGGCCGCCAGCGTCGGCGTCAGACCGGCAATCAGGACCGAGATATTAAATGCCGCCGCCAGGGCACTATACCGAATGTGCGTCGGGAACATCGCCGGAAGCGTGGACGCCATCACCCCGATAAAGCAGTTGAGGATCACTGCCAGCATCAGCAGACCGGCAAAAATCAGGCCCAGTACATTACTGTTAATCAGGATAAAGGCCGGGATCGCCAGAGCGAACAGCGCGACGCTACCCAGGATAATGAACGGACGACGACCGAAGCGGTCACTCATCAGACCCATAATCGGCTGCACAAACAGCATGCCGACCATGATGGCGATGATAATCAGCACGCCGTGATCTTCTGAATAGTGCAGGTTATGCGACAGGTAGCTCGGCATATAGGTGAGCAACATGTAGTAAGTCACGTTGGTTGAAATCACCAGACCGATACAGGTCAGCAGGCTACGCCAGTGCTTGGTGGCAATCTCACGGAACGACACCTTCGGTCCTTCCTGCAAGCCTTCGCGGTCGCCCTGCTCCAGCTTCTCAACGTGCTGCTGGAACGCCGGGGTCTCTTCTAATGCGTGACGCAGATACAGGCCGATAATACCCAGCGGCAGCGCCAGGAAGAACGGAATACGCCAGCCCCACTCGAGGAAGTTCGCTTCACCGACGACGGTGGAGATCAACACCACCACGCCCGCACCCAGCACAAACCCGGCAATCGAGCCAAAGTCCAGCCAGCTTCCCATAAAGCCACGTTTACGGTCCGGGGAGTATTCCGCGACGAAAATCGATGCGCCCGTGTACTCACCGCCGACCGAGAAGCCCTGCGCCATTTTACACAGCAGCAGCAGGATAGGAGCCCAAATGCCAATGGTGGCGTAGGACGGGATCAGGCCGATACAGAAGGTACTTATCGACATAATCACGATGGTAATGGCGAGAATTTTCTGGCGACCGTATTTATCGCCCAGCATCCCGAAGAACAGCCCACCGAGCGGGCGGATCAGGAAGGGTACGGAGAAGGTACCTAGCGCTGCAATCATCTGCAGGCTGGGATCGGCACCGGGGAAGAACACTTTACCTAATGCGTAGGCAACGAAGCCATAAACACCAAAGTCAAACCACTCCATCGCGTTACCCAGCGAAGCAGCGGTAATGGCCTTGCGCAGTTTACCGTCATCAATGATGGTGACGTCACCCAATGTAATGGGTTTTACTTTTTTCCTTTTAAGCATTGCTATCCTCGTAGACTCAGCCCTGTCCATACCACAGATATTCTTGCGGTCTGTGAACCTGAGATCCGCCTCATGCGAATCTTCTTCTTCAAGCGTAGCAGGTTTACTTACATTGACGTTTCTCGTCGATACAACCGAACCTGTTGACGCCTGTCTGGGCAGTTAATGACCTCTTTACCCTACCAGCGTTTAAATTAGTGATCAACTTCACAAAAATTTACGTATGACGTCAGAAGTTGTCAGAAAACGTAAAACCCCCTCTCTTCATAATGATGATTTATCAGACTTAAGATAATTATTACGCAGGTTATTATTTTTCCTGCAACGGCAGAAAATCACTCACATTCATTCACATCCAATTCACAGCTTTTTTAATTACAAGCGCTCCATTTCGCTGTTTACTTAAATATGTGATCGAGATAACTAAAACCATGTTTCATTTTGATTGAATCGCAATTCCAATGATCGCATGATAAGCCCGAACACGCCGCCGAAGAGGCTACTCACCCACCGTTTAAACGCGTAAACGGATTGCGGCCTGTGCATAACCAGACGAAACACCAGGCATTTAACTTACTGAATGTAAACATTGTTTTTACCTGACTTGTCTGCCAGAAACGCGAGATAAGATGTGAGGATTTATCATGAAGATCAAAGCCACGATTGAACGCATCCCTGGCGGGATGATGCTGGTCCCTCTGGTACTTGGCGCAATTCTAAATACGCTGGCACCGAATACCGGTGCTTATTTCGGTGGGTTCACAAAAGGAATGATTACCGGCACCGTGCCGATTCTCGCGGTGTGGTTTTTCTGTATTGGCGCGTCAATTAATTTACGGGCAACGGGCACCGTTCTGCGCAAATCCGGCACGCTGGTGATCACCAAAATTGCCGTTGCCTGGGTAGCCGCGATGGTCTGCGCCATGTTTATTCCTGAGAACGGAATTCAGACCGGATTCTTCGCCGGATTATCCGTTCTGGCGATTGTTTCCGCGATGGATATGACCAACGGCGGTCTGTACGCCAGCCTGATGAACCAGTACGGCACCAAAGAAGAGTCAGGCGCATTCGTACTGATGTCGCTGGAATCCGGCCCGCTGATGACCATGCTGATCCTCGGCTCTGCCGGTCTGGCCACCTTCGAACCGCACCACTTTGTGGGCGCGATCCTGCCGTTCCTGATCGGTTTCGCCCTGGGTAACCTCGACACCGACCTGCGCGATTTCTTCAGCAAAGCCACACCGGTGCTGATTCCGTTCTTTGGCTTCGCGCTGGGCAATACCATTAACCTGGGCGTGATTATGGACACCGGCCTGCTGGGCATCGCCCTCGGCATCGCGGTTATCGTCATCACCGGTATTCCACTGATTATCGCGGACCGCGTGATTGGGGGAGGGAATGGGACCGCAGGTGTCGCCGCATCATCCGCAGCAGGAGCAGCCGTGGCGAACCCGGTGATTATCGCGCAGATTAACCCGGCCTTCGAACCGGTCGCTGCCTCGGCCACCGCGCTGGTCGCCGCAGCGGTGATTGTGACCGCGATTGTGGTGCCGATCATTACGGCGCTGTATTCCAAACGCTACGGCACGCTTTCGCAGACGGAAACTGAGCCACAGCCGGTTGAATCCTTACATCATTAAGATTGTGACATGCCCTCTCCGCGGAGAGGGTTTTGGTTTACGCCTCGCCAAACACCTCGCCCACCATCGCATCCGCAAGCCGTTTCGCCGAACAGAGTCTCGGCATCCCCAGCGCCACGGTCTGCCAGCTCTGCGTCACGGACCAGCTCACCGGATGACGCTCCGGATGACACCAGTCGCCCAGCCAGCCCAGCATATCTTTATGATCCATCAACCCCGATGACATCGGCGTGGCGAGCCATTGCTGATAGAAGTGGCGGGTCGCCGGAGAGGCGTTAATCCCCTGCGCCAGATAATTTGCCGCCAGGCTGCGCAAATTATCCTTCAGCATCGCGGCAACATCGTCGTTCGCCAGGCGGCAGGCATCGCCAAATGCCCCCCAGCGCAGCTCTTCCAGCGCGATATAACAGCGCCCCGCCAGCGACCAGCCATCGTACTGCCCGGCCCGCCAGTGGGTAAAAATTTGCTCGCTGTGTTCGCCCGCCTGCACCGTTAGCCCGCGCTGGGATAACGCTTTTTCTTTATAAGCCGCACGCTGGGAAAAGTGGGAGGAGAGATCGTCGTACTGCTGCATCAGGCCCGGAGACTGTTGCCCCAGGCGGGAGGTTTGCTGTCGCAGTGAGGTTAATTTGTCCGTCATCCGCGTTAACGCCAGATGGCCGGGATCAAACATCCCCGCCAGTTTTTCCGCCAGCCCCAGCCGCAGGGCAGCATTTTCGCTGAACATTCCCGTCATCGCCCAGGGACGAAGCTTCGTCTGGGTCATGATCTCCTGAGTTAAACGCTCACGAAATTGCTGCTGCTGAGGTACGAGCGGGGGAAGACGCACCGCGTCCACCCCTTGTACCAGATCGACCATAAACTTCGGATGAATACACTCCAGCGTCCGCCCGGGACCGTCCAGTAGTTGTGTTGTCATAGTTGCTCAGCCGCGAATAAGGTTTGAATATCATCGCGTAACAGTCGGGTATCTTCCTGAATCCACGTCGCAGTAGTAATACTTTGCTGCAACAGCTGGCTGAGCGCCCTGGTGGAGTGCTCGTTTTGCTGGCGCACTGCGAGGCTATCACGCAAGCTTTCCTGTAACCCGGTCAGACATAAAGAGAATTCTGCGAAAAACGTCGCCATGCCCGCCGTAACAGAGACATCGACCTGCGCCACCAAAGCTTTACCGATTTGTTCACAAAATTGATCAATATGTTGTTTAAACCGCTCATGAAGCTGCGCGACGTCAATGACATACCGGGTGCGCGTCACGACGTAATCTTCAAAACCCCAGCCCGGATTATTCAGCCAGCGCGACACCGTCTCCCGCACGCTGCCGGAACCCGACACTTCACCCGCCGGACGGTTCTCCGACGCAATGGCATCCGAAAACAGTCCGCGCGTATTGAAGTTCAGCTGACTCGCCTGGAACGCCGGGAAGCTGATTCGCGCGCGGAAACCGGCGTGGCTCAACTCCTCTTTAATGCGTTTTTCAATCGGACGCATCGCTTCATTCAGAGAACGTGCCAGCGTGGATTCAAGCTGATCGAAGCGCAGCGCCAACTCGCGGCTGATTTTACCCTGCGCATCCAGCATGATCAGCTCGCAGGAGGAGCGGATTTTGCTCAGCACAATCTGCGCCTGCCCTTCGTCGTCCAGCACCAGCTGCCCCATCTCGTCCGGGGAGTTGTTTCGCAGGCTCATGTGCTCAATGCCTGCTAAATCGAGAATATTTTCGCGATTGAAGATGTGGCTAATCGCCTGCTGAATCTGGTTTTTCTGCTGGGAAATAAAGGCGTTAGCCGCATCCAGCGCCTGCTCGACCTCATGCCCCACTTCGTCGCTGACCACATCCTGACGCGTCTGCAGCAGCGCCATATCCTCTTCGAGCCGGGCAATGTTCACCTCCAACTCTTCGAAGGCCACCGTCAGCCCCTGATAGCGGAAATCGAGGTACTCGCGAGCGTTTTGCGCGTAGTTCAGCAGCTTATGCGAGGCGGATCGCAGAGCGTAGAGCGACGCATTAGCGTAAGCGGCGTAGATCAGTTTGCGGATCGGCTGTTCGAACAGCGAATCTTCCCACAGCAGATCGGCGGCGTGGCGAATATGCTCCACATCGTCCAGATCCGCCGTGCGCCAGCGACGCCCTAACGCCGCCTCGGCAAAATCCTGCACCCAGCGCTGCTCCTGTGGGTTTGGCAAACGGCCATGGGTCGTGATTTCGTAGCGCGCGCGGTTCGCCAGATAGGCCCACATGGATGACACCGGATAGATCTGCCCCGGCGAAATATTGCCTTTCATCAGCGTGCCGGAGATCATCGCCCGCACCTGCTCTTCGTCATCGCTGTTGCGATCTTTCTGATCGAACTTATTCACCAGGGCGTACAGCGGCACGGATTTCCCGATCGCCGAAATCGCCTGCCGCACCTCTTCATCGGAGATCGATTTCAGCTGGGTGTAGTCCATGACCGCCAGCACCGCCGACGAGCGCGCCAGCTGCTCACTGAGCATTTTCTGCAGATGCGGCTGCCCGGCCTCGTTCGGTCCTGGGGTGTCGAGCAGCGTCAGCTGGCCCAGATGGGAATCCAGCCCTGCCAGATGGACAAACTCCACCTCAATCACCGGGATATGCTCAATCGCGGCGTATTCCGAGAACGGGAAATCCACGCCCAGCGCCTTGGACAAACGCACCAGATCGTTAAGATTTTTCAGGCACTGGAAAATAGGCTGCGCGCCCAGGTAGTGTTTTTCAAATGCTTCACCCTGCTCGATGCGCCCGAGCAGGGCGTTCATGTCTTTGTCGATCTCAAGGCGCTGAGTGAGCTTTCCGCGATCGTGGTTGCACAATTTCTCCTGCAACTGCTTGATCAGCGTATCGATCGGCGACACGTGGGCGAAATGCAGCACCGGCTCGGTCTGTCCCGGCGTATGGCGGATCAGCGTCGGCAGCGCGGTCATCGGGCGGTTACGGTTTGGCAGCACCTCTGTCCCGACGATGGCATTGATGGTGGTCGATTTCCCGGCCTTCATGGTCCCGACGATCGCCAGCACCATCTCCAGACGGGTAATTTTGCGTAATTCGTTATTGAGCATGGAAAGCTGCGTTTCCACGCCGCGGGTGCTGAAATGCAGAGGCAGGACATTATTTGTCTCCCCGGTCATGGCAGCGGTGGTGCTATCCAGCACCGCAATCGGCATTGATTTCAACGCATCCAGATTCTGCAAAGCAAGTTGCAGAAGCCGCTCTGCTTCCTGGCTTAATTCAAAAATTGTTTGTGTGTGCATGATAAAAGCCTTTCCTTAACGCAAATTTATTACTTTTATTTAGCCGGATAGTTTTAATAATGAAATTTCGGCTTTTTTGATCACGCGTGGAAAATATGTTCAATGAATATAAGCGCCTGATGAGAAACCAAAATATATTCCGGTTGCAGCGTAAAGCGCTCGTACACTCCTCTCGGCAAAAGTAGCCGAAAGATAATGAGCGTAGACCATTTTTTATGTAGCTATAGGATATATCAAAGTAATTTACCCACCCAAAAAGAGAGGTAATTCCCGCTTGCCAAAGGAGGATTAGCAAAATCGGGTGCCGTTGATAAATAACAACTGCTCACCTCACCTTATCCGAAATGACAGTACCTGGCAATTTGCGCAATAAAATATTCGATATATTTCGTCGCGTTGTTTAAATCTTAAGTACGCAGTTAGCATCGCTTAAGTGACTGACAGAAAGTGTCACTCCAGAAAACGCAATTTCACTATTTACAAAAAAAGAATGTCACCGACAAATGTGGGGACTTACGCTATACTTGACGCCTTTTTCGGCAAACTGCCGTGTTTTGGCTGGCGCTTTCCAGCCCCGTTAGCACTTTTTGAGGACTCCAATATGTCACTGCCACACTGCCCAAAATGTAATTCCGAATACACCTACGAAGATAATGGGATGTTCATCTGCCCTGAATGCGCCCATGAATGGAATGATGCCGAACCATCACAAGATAGCGATGCGCTGATTGTGAAAGATGCCAATGGTAATCTGCTGGCCGACGGCGATAGCGTCACCGTGGTAAAAGACCTGAAGGTCAAAGGCGCCTCTTCGATGCTGAAAATCGGCACCAAGGTGAAGAATATCCGTCTGGTCGAAGGCGATCATAATATTGACTGCAAAATTGACGGCTTTGGCCCAATGAAACTCAAATCCGAGTTCGTTAAAAAGAACTGATAAATAAGACTTTGTTCTTTTGTAGGCCGGATAAGCGCAGCGCATCCGGCAAAGCGCCCGGTGGCGCTACGCTTACCGGGCCTACGTATTATTGTACAAATTTCGTACTACACTTAACGGGCTTCTCTTACCTGAGGTAATGATTATGCCGTTAAGTCCCTACATCTCCTTCGCCGGAAACTGTGCTGAGGCCACCGCCTTTTACCAGCACGCCCTCGGCGCAGAAGTCACCTACAAAATCACCTACGGCGAAATGCCCAAAGACGGAAACAGCGAAGAAGGCTGCCCTTCCGGTATGCAATTCCCCGACACCGCGATTGCCCACTCCAACGTTCATATCGCCGGGAGCGAAATCATGATGAGCGACGGCGTGCCCGGCGGTAAAGCCCAGTACGCAGGCTTCACGCTGGTGCTCGACACCCAGGACGTGGCCGAAGGCAAAGGCTGGTTCGATAAGCTCGCCGAAGGGGGCAATGTCGAAATGGCCTGGCAGGAGACCTTCTGGGCGCACGGTTTCGGCAAAGTGACCGATAAATATGGCGTGCCCTGGATGATCAACGTTGTCAAACAGCAGTAATCCTCTGGCGGAGGTGTCCCCTCCGCCTGTCATCCCATTCACCTCAACTCTTCAAACTCCCGCAACCAATACTTAACCAAAATGTCACATTGATCCGCCAGCATGAGGCCACATTTATCGTGAGGCCTGAACATGCAAACTGTCATCCGCGTCGAGAAACTGAGCAAGACCTTTCACCACAACAAGGCTCTGCATGCCGTTGATCTGACCGTCCAGCAGGGCGAAATGGTGGCACTGCTCGGGCCTTCCGGTTCCGGAAAATCCACTCTGCTGCGCCATCTCAGCGGCTTAATCACCGGCGATAAAACGCCAGAAAGTCACGTCGAGCTGCTGGGTAACACCGTGCAGCGCGCGGGCCGTCTGGCGGGCGATATCCGCAAAAGCCGCGCGCAAACGGGCTGCATCTTCCAGCAGTTCAACCTGGTGAACCGCCTGACGGTGCTGGAGAACGTCCTGATCGGCGCGCTCGGCAGCACCCCGTTCTGGCGCACCTGCCTGCGCTGGTTCTCGACGTCGCAAAAACAGCAGGCGCTCCAGGCGCTGACCCGCGTCGGGATGGCCCATTTCGCCCACCAGCGCGTCTCCACCCTCTCGGGCGGCCAGCAGCAGCGCGTGGCCATCGCCCGGGCATTAATGCAAAAAGCCAAAGTGATCCTCGCTGATGAACCCATCGCCTCGCTGGACCCGGAATCGGCCCGCATCGTGATGGAAACCCTGCGCGACATTAACCAGAACGACGGCATCACCGTCGTAGTCACGCTGCATCAGGTGGATTACGCCCTGCGCTACTGCGAGCGCATCGTCGCCCTGCGTCAGGGCCATGTGTTCTACGACGGCGCAAGCCAACACTTTGATAACGAAAGATTTGACCACCTGTACCGCAGCATTAACCGCGTCGAAGAGAACGCGCAGGCTGCTTAATCGACCCCGCTTGAGGAATAGACATGAGCTACAAAGCCGTTGCCGCGCTGGCCTTTACCAGCATGTTCAGCATCAGCACCCTGTTAAGCCCGGCCTATGCGCAGGAGCAGGAACAGGAAAAAGCCCTGAATTTCGGCATTATTTCGACAGAGTCACAGCAAAACCTGAAACCCCAGTGGGAACCCTTCCTGAAAGATATGGAAACCAAACTGGGCATCAAAGTGAACGCCTTCTTCGCCCCGGATTACGCGGGCATCATCCAGGGGATGCGCTTTAACAAAGTCGACATCGCCTGGTACGGCAACCTCTCCGCAATGGAAGCGGTCGATCGCGCTAACGGCCAGGTCTTCGCCCAGACCGTTGCTGCCGACGGTTCTCCGGGTTACTGGAGCGTGCTGATCGTCAACAAAGACAGCCCAATCAATAACCTCAACGACATGCTCGCCAAACGCAAAGATTTGACCTTCGGCAACGGCGACCCGAACTCCACCTCCGGTTACCTCGTCCCTGGCTACTACGTCTTCGCGAAAAATAACGTCTCCACCAGCGAGTTCAAACGCACGGTCAACGCCGGCCACGAAACCAACGCCCTGGCCGTCGCCAATAAACAGGTCGACGTTGCCACCAACAACACCGAAAACCTCGACAAGCTGAAAACCTCCGCCCCGGACAAGCTGAAAGCGCTGAAGGTGATCTGGAAATCCCCACTGATCCCGGGCGACCCGATTGTGTGGCGTAAAAACCTCTCCGAAAGCACCAAAGACAAGATCTACGACTTCTTTATGAACTACGGCAAAACCGCCGAAGAGAAAACCGTTCTCGAACGTCTCGGCTGGGCGCCGTTCCGCGCCTCAAGCGACCTGCAGCTGGTGCCGATCCGCCAACTGGCGCTGTTTAAAGAGATGCAGGGCGTGAAGGACAACAAAGGTCTGAACGCCGAAGAGAAGACCAGCAAAGTGTCAGTGATTCAGGCGCAGCTGGAAGATTTGGACCGATTGACCGCCGCGCTGACTGCGATGACGTCGGTGAATAAAGCGGTGCAGTAATTTGTTCTCCCTCTCCCTTTGGGAGAGGGCCGGGGTGAGGGCATCAGCGCGCACATTTCCCCCTCACCCTAACCCTCTCCCTCAAGGGAGAGGGGATCAACAACCAACGGAGAATTCATGCAAACCATCACCGTCCCACCCCCGAAACGCAGCTGGTTCTCGCTTATCAGCTGGGCCATCCTGCTGGCGGTGCTCGTCGTCTCCTGGAAAGGTGCGGAAATGGACCCGCTGATGCTGGTCAAAGATTCCGGCAACATGGCGACCTTCGCCGCCGACTTCTTCCCGCCGGACTTCAGCCAGTGGCGTGACTACCTCAGCGAAATGGCGGTCACCATGCAAATCGCCGTCTGGGGCACCGCGCTGGCAGTCATCCTCTCCATTCCATTTGGCCTGATGAGCGCCGAAAACATCGTCCCCTGGTGGATCTACCAGCCGATGCGCCGCCTGATGGACGCCTGCCGCGCCATTAACGAGATGGTCTTCGCAATGCTGTTTGTGGTCGCGGTTGGCCTCGGTCCCTTCGCAGGCGTGATGGCCCTGTTCATCCACACCACCGGCGTGCTCTCCAAGCTGCTGTCCGAAGCGGTCGAAGCCATCGAACCCGGCCCGGTGGAAGGTATCCGCGCCACGGGTGCCAATAAAATCGAAGAGATTCTCTACGGGGTCCTGCCGCAGGTGATGCCACTTTTAATCTCCTACTCCCTCTACCGTTTCGAATCCAACGTTCGCTCGGCGACGGTGGTCGGCATGGTCGGCGCAGGCGGCATCGGCGTCACCCTGTGGGAAGCGATTCGCGGCTTCCAGTTCCAGCAAACCTGCGCCCTGATGGTCCTTATCATCATCACCGTCAGCCTGCTGGACTTCCTCTCTCAACGTTTGCGTAAGCACTTCATCTGAGAAGCGAGGCTTTGATTTCTATGCACTTATCCAGACATCCGACCAGTTACCCGACCCGCTGGCAAGAGATCGCCGCGAAACTCGAAGTCGAGCTGCGCACCCACTACCGCTGCGGCGACTATCTCCCCGCGGAACAGCAGCTCGCCGACCGCTACGAAGTCAACCGTCACACCCTGCGTCGCGCCATCGACCAGCTGGTGGAGCGCGGCTGGGTCCAGCGCCGCCAGGGCATCGGCGTGCTGGTTCTGATGCGCCCGTTCGACTACCCGCTCAACTCGCAGGCGCGTTTTAGCCAGAACCTGCTCGATCAGGGCAGCCACCCGACCAGCGAAAAACTGCTCTCGGTGCTGCGCCCCGCGTCGAGCCACATCGCCGATGCGCTGGGGATTGAGGAGGGCGACAACGTGGTGCATCTGCGCACGTTACGCCGCGTCAACGGCGTGGCGGTCTGTCAGATCGACCACTACTTTGCCGACCTCGCCCTCTGGCCAACGCTGCAACATTTCTCCAGCGGCTCGCTGCATGACTTCCTGTTTGACGCCACCGGCATCGCCCTCAGACGCACCCAGACCCGGATCAGCGCCCGCCGCGCGCAGGCTAAAGAGAGCAAAGTGCTGGAGATCCCGAACATGGCGCCGCTGCTCTGCGTGCGTACCCTCAACCACCGTGACGGCGACGTCAACGCGACGGAGTACTCCGTCAGCCTGACCCGCGCCGACATGATTGAATTCACCATGGAGCACTGAATGCATTTCGATACTCCCACCCGCCAGCGCTGGATGAGCGTCCTCGCCCACAGCCAGCCCGCCGCGCTGCGTGAGCGCCTGCGCGTGCTGAACATCCATCCGGAATACGAAACCATCCGTGCGCCAGAGGTTGGCCTGGTCCAGATCCAGGCGCGGATGGGCGGCACCGGTGAGCGCTTTTTTGCCGGAGACGCCACCCTCACCCGCGCAGTGATCCGCCTTAAAAGCGGCACGCTCGGCTACAGCTACCAGCTGGGGCGCGACAAACCGCACGCCGAACAGTGCGCCGTCGTCGACGCGCTGCTGCAGGAACCGACTCATTTTCAGTCGTTAATGGAAACCTTAATTGCCCCGCTGGAAGCCGACCGTGCCGCGCGCATCGCCGCCCGTCAGGCCGAAGTGAACACCAGCCGGGTCGACTTCTTTACGCTCGTTCGCGGAGATAACGCATGACGCTTCAACCAGCTTTCACCCTTGCCGTACAGGACGCCCAGCACAGTTTTCGTCGTCTGCTGAAAGCCATGAGCGAGCCGGGCGTGATTGTCTCGCTGCATCAGCTCACCCACGGCTGGCAGCCGCTGAACCTCGCCACCACCAGCGTGCTGCTGACCCTGGCCGACGCCGATACGCCGGTTTGGCTGTCGGGAACCATGGCGAACGACATTGCCAGCCAAAATCTGCGTTTTCACACCAGCGCACCGCTGGTCGATCAGCCGCAGCAGGCCATCTTTGCCGTCGCCGATGAGCAGATTAGTCACGAGCAGCTCAACGCGCTCTCATCTGGCAGCGCCGTCGCCCCGGAAACCAGCGCCACGCTGATTCTGCAGGTCCCAAGCCTGAGCGGTGGCCGCATGCTGCGCCTGACCGGAGCCGGGATCGCCGACGAGCGCATGGTCGCCCCGCAGCTGCCGGAGTGCATCATTCACGAGCTGACCGAACGTCCGCATCCGTTCCCGCTGGGTATCGACCTGATCCTCACCTGCGGCGAACGTCTGCTGGCTATCCCACGAACCACACATGTCGAGGTGTGCTGATGTACGTTGCCGTCAAAGGGGGCGAAAAGGCGATAGCCGCCGCCCATGCGCTGCAAGAGCACAGAAGACGCGGCGATGAACAGCTTCCCGAGCTGAGCGTCGAGCAAATTGAACAGCAGCTGAATCTGGCCGTCGATCGCGTGATGACCGAAGGCGGGATCGCCGACCGCGAACTGGCCGCCCTGGCGCTGAAACAGGCCAGCGGTGACAACGTCGAAGCGATCTTCCTCCTGCGCGCCTACCGCACGACGCTGGCCAAACTGGCGGTCAGCGAACCGCTGGAGAGCGCGAAGATGCGCCTCGAGCGCCGAATTTCGGCGGTCTACAAAGACATTCCCGGCGGGCAGCTGCTCGGCCCGACCTATGACTACACCCATCGCCTGCTGGATTTCACCCTGCTGGCGAACGGCGAATCCCCGTCCCTTAACACCAGTGACGCGCCGCAGGAAAACGCGCCCCACGTCTTTAGCCTGCTGGCGAATCAGGGGCTGGCGAAAGCCGAAGAGGACACGGGAAGCGTGCCCGACGACGTCACCCGCACCCCGCCGGTCTACCCCTGCTCCCGCTCCTCGCGCCTGCAACAGCTGATGCGCGGCGACGAAGGCTATCTCCTGGCGCTGGCCTACTCCACCCAGCGTGGCTACGGGCGCAACCACCCGTTCGCCGCGGAAATCCGCAGCGGTTTTGTTGAGATCGATATCGTGCCGGAAGAGCTGGGATTTGCAGTCAACGTCGGCGAACTGCTGATGACTGAATGCGAAATGGTGAACGGCTTCGTGGCCCCCGAAAACGACGACCCGCACTTCACCCGCGGCTACGGCCTGGTGTTTGGCATGGGCGAGCGCAAGGCGATGGCGATGGCGCTGGTCGACCGCGCGCTACAGGCCCCGGACTACGACGAGACGGTTTCCGGCCCGGCGCAGGACGAAGAGTTCGTGCTGGCCCACGCGGATAACGTCGAAGCCGCGGGCTTTGTCTCGCACCTCAAACTACCGCATTACGTCGATTTCCAGGCAGAACTGGAACTGCTGAAACGTCTGCAACGGGAGCGCAAAAATGGCTAACCTCAGCGGGTATAACTTTGCCTATCTGGACGAACAAACCAAACGCATGATCCGCCGCGCCATCCTGAAAGCGGTGGCGATCCCAGGCTATCAGGTACCCTTTGGTGGCCGCGAAATGCCGATGCCTTACGGCTGGGGCACCGGCGGCATTCAGCTCACCGCCAGCGTGATTGGTGAAGCGGACGTGCTGAAAGTCATCGACCAGGGGGCGGACGACACCACCAATGCCGTGTCGATTCGCAACTTCTTCAAACGCGTCACCGGGGTGAACACCACCGAACGTACGGAAGACGCTACCCTGATTCAGACCCGTCACCGCATCCCGGAGACGCCGCTAATCGAAGATCAGATCCTGATTTTCCAGGTGCCGATCCCCGAGCCGCTGCGCTTTATCGAGCCGCGCGAAACGGAAACCCGCACCATGCACGCCCTGGAAGAGTACGGCGTGATGCAGGTGAAGCTTTACGAAGATATCGCCCGCTTCGGCCATATCGCCACCACCTACGCCTATCCGGTGAAAGTGAACGGACGCTACGTGATGGACCCGTCGCCGATCCCTAAATTCGATAACCCGAAGATGGACATGATGCCCGCCCTGCAGCTGTTCGGGGCCGGACGCGAAAAACGCATCTACGCCGTGCCGCCCTACACCCGCGTCGAAAGCCTCGATTTCGACGATCACCCGTTCAGGGTGCAGGAGTGGGACGAGCCGTGCGCCATCTGCGGGTCCCAACACAGCTATCTCGATGAAGTGGTGCTCGACGATACGGGCAAACGCATGTTTGTCTGCTCCGACACCGATTTCTGCCGCCAACAGAGCGAGGCGAACGGCCAATGAAACCGCTGCTTTCGGTGAACAACCTGACCCATTTGTATGCCCCCGGCAAAGGCTTTAGCGACGTATCGTTCGAGCTGTGGCCTGGCGAAGTGCTGGGGATCGTCGGCGAGTCCGGCTCCGGCAAAACCACTCTGCTCAAATCGATCTCCGCGCGCCTGACGCCGCAGAACGGAGAGATTCTGTATCAGGATCAATCCCTCTACGGCATGAGCGAAGCCGAGCGCCGCCGCCTGCTGCGCACCGAGTGGGGCGTGGTGCATCAGCATCCGATGGACGGCCTGCGCCGCCAGGTGTCGGCGGGCGGGAACATCGGCGAACGGCTGATGGCAACCGGGGCGCGGCACTACGGGAATATCCGCGCGACCGCCCAGCAGTGGCTGGAGGACGTGGAGATCCCGGCGTCACGCATCGACGACCTGCCCACCACCTTCTCCGGCGGGATGCAGCAGCGTCTGCAGATCGCCCGCAACCTCGTCACCCATCCGAAGCTGGTGTTTATGGATGAGCCGACGGGCGGGCTGGACGTGTCTGTCCAGGCGCGACTGCTCGACCTGCTGCGCGGCCTGGTGGTGGAGCTGGATCTGGCGGTGGTGATTGTCACCCACGATCTGGGCGTCGCCCGTCTGCTGGCGGACCGCCTGATGGTGATGAAAGAGGGTCAGGTGGTGGAAAGTGGATTAACCGACCGTGTGCTCGACGATCCGCACCATCCGTACACCCAGTTGCTGGTGTCGTCCGTTTTGCAGAATTGAGTGGGTTTGCGTCGGGTGGCGGCTTCGCCTTACCCGACCTACGAAAACCGCACCCGGCAAAAATGATCGCACCAAACCCGTAGGCCGGGTAAGCGAAGCGCCACCCGGCAAAAAAGACCGCACCAAACCCGTAGGCCGGATAAGGCGAAGCCGCCATCCGGCAAAAAGAACCAGGAAGCCAACATGATCCGCGTAGAAAACGTGAGTAAAACTTTTGTGCTCCACCAGCAAAACGGCGTGCGCCTGTCGGTGCTGCAAAACGCCTCTCTCGAGGTCAACAAGGGCGAATGCGTGGTGCTGCACGGCCACTCAGGTAGCGGAAAATCGACGCTGCTGCGCTCCCTGTACGCCAACTATCTGCCCGACCAGGGCCACATTCACATCTGTCACGGCGACGAATGGGTCGATCTGGTCCAAGCCCCGGCGCGCAAAGTGCTGGAAGTGCGCCGCGCGACGATCGGCTGGGTCAGCCAGTTCCTGCGGGTGATCCCGCGGATCTCCGCCCTCGACGTCGTCATGCAGCCCCTGCTGGATCTCGGCGTCTCCCGCGAAGCGTGCGCGGCCAAAGCCGCCCGCCTGCTGACGCGCCTTAACGTCCCGGAACACCTGTGGCATCTGGCCCCCTCGACCTTTTCCGGCGGCGAACAGCAGCGCGTGAACATCGCCCGCGGGTTTATCGTCGATTACCCAATTTTACTGCTCGACGAACCGACCGCCTCGCTGGATGCCAAAAACAGCGCCGCCGTCGTCGAGCTGATCGAACAGGCCAAAGCGCGCGGTGCCGCGATCGTGGGGATCTTCCACGACGCCACGGTCCGCGATCGCGTAGCCGATCGTCTTCATGCGATGGGAGTTCCGTCATGATCATCAATAACGTCAAACTGGTGCTGGAAAATGAAGTCATCGACGGATCGATCGAAATTCAGGACGGCGTGATTCGCGCCTTCGCCGAAACCCAGAGCCGCTCGCCACAAGCGATGGACGGCGAAGGCGGCTGGCTGCTGCCGGGGCTGATCGAGCTGCACACGGATAATCTGGATAAATTCTTCACCCCGCGCCCGAAAGTCGACTGGCCGGCCCACTCTGCGATGAGCAGTCACGACGCGCTGATGGTCGCCAGCGGCATCACCACGGTGCTGGACGCGGTGGCAATTGGCGACGTGCGCGACGGCGGCGACCGTCTGGAGAATCTCGAGAAGATGATTAACGCGGTGGAAGAGACGCAAAAGCGCGGCCTGAACCGCGCCGAGCATCGCCTGCATCTGCGCTGCGAACTGCCGCACCACACCACCCTGCCGCTGTTTGAAAAACTGGTGGGCCGCGAGCCGGTCTCCCTGGTTTCCCTCATGGACCACTCGCCGGGCCAGCGCCAGTTCGCCAACATCGAGAAGTATCGCGAATATTATCAGGGCAAATACTCCCTGAATGACGACGAAATGGCGCGCTACGAAGAGGAACAGCTGGCGCTGGCAGCCCAATGGTCGCAGCCGAATCGCCTGGCGATTGCGGCGATGTGCCGGGATCGCCATATTGCCCTCGCCAGCCATGACGACGCCACTCACGATCACGTGCATGAATCCCACCAGCTTGGCAGCGTGATCGCCGAATTTCCCACCACGTTCGCGGCGGCAGAAGCCTCCCGCCAGCACGGGATGAACGTCCTGATGGGCGCCCCGAACATCGTGCGCGGCGGCTCGCACTCCGGCAACGTGGCGGCCAGCCAGCTGGCGGCGCTGGGTCTGCTGGATATTCTCTCCTCCGATTACTATCCGGCGAGCCTGCTGGATGCGGCCTTCCGCGTGGCGGACGATGCGGGCAACAGTTTTACCCTGCCGCAGGCCATTCGCCTGGTGACCAAAAACCCGGCTGACGCGCTCAATCTCGGCGATCGCGGGGTGATTGGCGAAGGCAAACGGGCGGATCTCGTTCTGGCACACCGCAAGGGCGAGCACATCCATATCGATCACGTCTGGCGTCAGGGAAAGCGGGTGTTCTGATGGGAAAACTGATCTGGCTGATGGGGCCGTCCGGCTCCGGAAAAGACAGCCTGCTGTCGGCGCTGCGCCAGCAGGAACACGCACAATTACTCGTGGCGCATCGCTACATCACGCGGGCGGCGAACGCGGGCAGCGAGAACCATATCGCTCTGAGCGAGCCGGAGTTTTTTACTCGCGCAGGGCAGAACTTACTGGCGCTGAGCTGGCACGCGAACGGCTTTTACTACGGCGTGGGCATTGAGATCGACCTCTGGCTGCACGCCGGTTTCGACGTGCTGGTCAACGGCTCGCGGGCCCACCTGCAACAGGCCCGTGCGCGCTATGAACAGGCGCTGATGCCGGTCTGTTTGCAGGTGTCGCAGGAGGTGCTGCGTGAACGCCTGCAGCAGCGCGGGCGGGAAAGCGCGCGGGAGATCGACCAGCGCCTGGAGCGCGCCGCGCGCTATACGCCGTCGGACTGTCATCTGCTCAATAACGACGGAAGTTTGCTACAGTCAGTCGATAATTTGTTATCGCTTATCCGTCAGAAGGAGAAACAACATGCCTGACTGCCAGCTGCGTACCGCCACCCCGGACGATGCACAGGCCGTTTACGGTCTGATCTGCGAACTCAAACAGGCGGAGTTCGATCAGAAAGCCTTTCACGCCGGGTACCTGTTGAATCTGCAGGATCGCAACATGCACTACCATCTTGCGGAGCTGGACGGGCAGATCGTCGGGATGATCGGCCTGCATTTGCAGTTTCACCTGCATCACGCCAACTGGATCGGCGAGATCCAGGAGCTGGTGGTGCTCCCGCAGGCTCGTGGCCTGAAAGTCGGCAGCCAGCTGCTGGCCTGGGCCGAAGCAAAGGCGCGAAGTGTCGGTGCCGAGATGACGGAGTTATCGACCAGCGTGAAGCGCGTGGACGCGCACCGGTTCTATCTGCGTGAAGGGTATGCTCAGAGCCATTTTCGGTTTACGAAGTTGCTGTAAAACAACGCCGGGTGGCGGCTTCGCCTTACCCGGCCTACAAAACCCTGCTGAACCGGCAATTTATTCAATGGGGGGAACCATGGCCCTGACCATCCAACTCACCGGCACCGGCGGTGCTCAGCTGGTGCCGGTCTTCGGCTGCGACTGCGCGGCCTGTCGCCGGGCGCGCCTGCAGGAGGGCTATCGCCGCCGCCCGTGCAGCGCGGTTGTGAAATTCAACGACGCGGTCACCCTGCTCGACGCGGGCATTCCGCATCTGATGGACGACTGGCACGCGGGGAGTTTTCAGCAGTTTTTGCTCACCCACTATCATATGGATCATGTCCAGGGTCTGTTCCCCCTGCGCTGGGGTGTCGGAGCAACGATTCCGGTCTACGGTCCGCCGGACGAAACGGGCTGCGACGATCTGTTCAAACACCCCGGCCTGCTCGATTTCAGCCATACGGTAGAGCCGTTCGTGATGTTTGAGTTACAGGGTTTGCGCGTCACCCCGCTGCCGCTCAATCACTCAAAGCTGACCTTTGGCTATCTGCTGGAGAGCGCCCACAGCCGCGTGGCGTGGCTATCTGATACCGCTGGGCTGCCGGACAAAACGGTGAAATTTCTACTCAACAATCACCCGCAGGCGATGGTGATCGATTGCAGCCACGAGCCGCGCGACGAAACGCCGCGCAACCATTGCGATTTGAACACGGTGATAGCGCTCAACGAGGTGATTGGCTGCCCGCAGGTCATTTTGACGCACATCAGCCATCAGTTTGACGTATGGATGATGGATAACCCGCTGCCCGAGGGGTTTGAGGCGGGGTATGACGGGATGCGATTGGTGTTTGATTGAGGTATTGCTCTTTTCCCCCTCTCCCCGTGGGAGAGGGTCGGGGTGAGGGCACCAGACCGCACAAATATCACCGATCGTAATCCTCCTCCAGCCTGCGCTCATCGTCCTCCAGCTGACGTCGGTCCTGATCCAACTGGCGCTGCCGGTCATCTAACTGACGGCGACGATCCTCAAGCTGTCGGCGGCGGTCATCGTACTGGCGACTGTCAGTTCGGCGGCTCTCCTCATACCGGTCGTCATCATTCTGACGACTGCTCGACGGATTGTACGCTTCCCCGATCGCCTGCTGGATATTCCCGATAGCGTCGTCAATAAGATCAGCGTGGGCCAGATGGCTGGTGAATGACAGCAGGCCAAATATCAGAGCGGTGGTCGTGTGTTTCATAAAGCCAGTCTCGCAGCAGGTGGGCTGGCTTTACGTTAATCAACGGCGGTGTGGGCGAGTAGCGGAGGAATCTCAAAACGAACGCTGCTCCAGCGCCGCAATGGCTTCTATGCGCGTCTGATGACGTCCGCCTTCGAAGCTCGCGTCGAGCCACGCATCGACAATCATTTTTGCCAGCTCCAGTCCGACAACCCGTGAGCCAAAGGCCAGCACGTTAGTATCATTGTGCTGGCGCGAAAGCTGCGCCGAATAAGGCTCGCTGCACACCACCGCGCGAATGCCCGGAAACTTGTTCGCCGTAATCGAAATCCCCACCCCGGTTCCACAAATCAGGATGCCGCCCTCCACTTCTCCGTCGACAATCGCCTGCGCCACAGCGCTGGCATAGCGGGGATAATCTGTTCGCTCCGTTGAGCCGGTGCCTTTGTCGATCACCTCCACTCCGCGGGCGCGAAGATGGGCCAGAATGTCCTCTTTCAGAATGAAACCAACGTGATCACAGCCAAACGCAATCCTGTTCATGAGATGCCTCGTAGTGGGTTAACTTTACGAACCCGATGAAGTTTGTGATTTAAGACCGGTTAGTTGTGCAATAAAACCACAAAACCATCGGATTCCCGCTCAGTTCTACACCGCCACTTTAGCCATTACAAGCGCACCATCCCTCACATATAGCACCAGCAGGCTCAGTAAAAAATCACGACTGAATTTTAATTACATAAATATCATGATGTTAAATACACACTCACAACCAACACTTCACATCACACAAAACTTTATGAATTTATAAATATTGTGAAGTTAGCAGCATATTTCCGCAAAGGAATGTGGTGATATAGTGTCGTCTTCATTTTTAAGGACAAAGAGAGCGATGAGTCAGCCAGAATTTGAAAAAGAGCTTCCCAACGGCATCGGCCTGGCACCGTTTTTGCGCATGAAGCAGGAAGGGATGACCGACAACGAAAGTCGCATTGTTGACTGGCTGTTGAAGCCGGGTAATTTGAGCGATGCCCCGGCCATTAAAGATGTGGCAGAAGCGCTCGCCGTTTCCGAAGCAATGATAGTGAAAGTGGCTAAGCTGTTGGGATTCAGTGGTTTTCGTAATCTTCGCAGCGCGCTGGTGGACTATTTTTCCCAGTCCGAGCAGGTGCTGCCCGCTGAACTCTCCTTTGATGAAGCGCCACAGGATGTGGTGAACAAAGTCTTCAACATCACGCTGCGCACCATCATGGAAGGCCAGTCGATTGTGAACGTGGATGAAATCCACCGCGCGGCGAGATTTTTCGCTCAGGCCAACCAGCGCGATCTGTACGGCGTCGGCGGCTCGAACGCCATCTGCGCGGATATCCAGCATAAGTTTCTGCGCATCGGGGTGCGCTGTCAGTCGTATCAGGACGCGCACATCATGATGATGTCCGCCTCGCTGTTAAAAGAGGGCGACGTGGTGCTGGTGGTGTCGCATTCCGGACGCACCAGCGATGTGAAAGCCGCCGTGGAACTGGCTAAAAAGAACGGCGCGAAAATTATCTGTATTACCCATAGCTATCATTCACCGATTGCTAAACTGGCTGATTATATTATTTGCTCGCCAGCACCAGAGACCCCTTTATTAGGGCGAAACGCCTCCGCGCGTATATTACAATTAACATTATTAGATGCTTTATTTGTTTCCGTTGCTCAACAAAATATTGAACAAGCCACACTGAATATGCAAAAAACCGGCGCTATTGTGGATTTCTTTTCCCCAGGCGCGCTGAAATAATCATAAAACAAGTTAATCCCACTGCGGTGGGATTAACATAACGTACCCTACATTGAGAACACTGCTATGAATAAATATCTGAAATATTTCAGCGGCGCCGCTATGGGCTTAATGTTGTCCACCAGCGCGTTTGCCGCGGCAGAATATGCCGTGGTATTAAAAACGTTGTCTAATCCGTTTTGGGTGGACATGAAAAAAGGGATTGAAGACGAAGCGAAAACGCTGGGCGTCACCGTCGATATTTTTGCCTCCCCTTCCGAGGGCGATTTTCAGTCTCAGCTGCAGCTCTTCGAAGACCTGAGTAATAAGAAATACAAAGGTATCGCTTTTGCTCCGCTCTCTTCCGTTAACCTCGTGATGCCGGTCTCTCGCGCCTGGCAGAAAGGCATCTACCTGGTAAACCTCGATGAAAAAATCGACATGGATAACCTGAAAAAAGCGGGCGGAAACGTGGAAGCTTTCGTCACCACCGATAACGTGGCGGTAGGGGCAAAAGGGGCTGATTTCATTATCGAAAAACTCGGCGCCGAAGGCGGTGACGTGGCGATTATTGAAGGTAAAGCGGGTAACGCCTCCGGTGAAGCACGCCGCAACGGCGCAACAGAAGCATTCAAAAAAGCCAGCCAGATCAAACTGGTTGCCAGCCAGCCTGCCGACTGGGACCGTATCAAAGCCCTGGATGTTGCCACCAACGTCCTGCAGCGCAACCCGAATCTGAAAGCCTTCTACTGCGCCAACGATACCATGGCGATGGGCGTGGCTCAGGCCGTGGCTAACGCGGGCAAGACCGGCAAAATCCTGGTCGTGGGCACGGATGGTATTCCGGAAGCCCGCAAGATGGTGGATGGTGGCCTGATGACCGCCACCGTGGCGCAGAACCCGGCGGATATCGGCGCGACGGGGCTGAAACTGATGGTCGACGCCGCGAAAACCGGCAAGGTGATCCCGCTGGAAAAAGCCCCGGAATTTAAGCTGGTGGATTCGATTCTGGTGACGAAGTAATCCGTAAAAATGCCTGATGGCGCTGCGCTTATCAGGCCTACAGGACTCACCCCGGCCCTCTCCCCAAAGGGGCGAGGGGGAAAAGACGGCTCCGTGCGGTCCCCTCTCCCCTTTGGGGAGAGGGTTAGGGTGAGGGGAAATACGCACACCGATGCCACCACCTACAAATGATTGAGGCCCGTAATGCACACGCCCACTATTTCAATGGCGGGGATCGGCAAATCTTTTGGTCCGGTTCACGCATTAAAGTCCGTTGATTTAACGATATTCCCTTACGAAATTCATGCGTTATTAGGGGAAAACGGTGCCGGTAAATCCACGTTAATGAAAGTGCTGTCGGGAATACATGCGCCGACCAAAGGCACGATCACGATTAAAGGCTCACAGTATGACAAACTCGATCACAAACAGGCGGCACAATTAGGCATCGGCATTATTTATCAGGAACTCAGCGTTATTGATGAATTAACGGTGCTGGAGAATTTATATATTGGTCGTCATCTGACGAAAAAAGTCTGTGGTATGACGGTAATCGACTGGAAAGAGATGCGACTTCGCGGTGCGATGATGTTATTGCGCATCGGTTTAAAAGTCGATTTAGATGAGAAAGTGGCGAATTTATCGATCAGCCATAAGCAGATGCTGGAAATTGCTAAAACCCTGATGCTCGACGCCAAAGTGATCATCATGGATGAACCGACCTCCTCGCTCACCAATAAAGAGGTCGATTATCTGTTTCTGATCATGAACCAGCTGCGCAAAGAAGGTACCGCGATTGTCTACATCTCTCACAAACTCGCCGAAATTCGCCGGATTTGCGATCGCTACACGGTGATGAAAGACGGCAGTAGCGTCTGCAGCGGCCTGGTCAGTGAAGTGACCAACGACGATATCGTGCGGCTGATGGTGGGCCGCGAGCTGCAAAACCGCTTTAACGCCATGAAAGAGAGCACCGGCAACGTCGAGCGCGACACCGTGTTTGAGGTGAAAAACATCACCAGCCGCGACAAGAAAAAAGTGCGCGATATCTCCTTCAGCGTGAGCCGCGGCGAAATCCTCGGCTTTGCCGGGCTGGTAGGCTCCGGGCGCACGGAGCTGATGGACTGCCTGTTCGGGATCGACAAGCGCTCGGGCGGTGAAATCCACCTCAACGGGAAAGAGATCTCGCCGCGCTCCCCGCTCGACGCGCTGAAAAAAGGGATGGCCTACATCACCGAAAGCCGCCGCGAAAATGGCTTTTTCCCCAACTTCTCCATCGCGCAAAACATGGCGATTAGCCACAGCCTGAAGCGCGGCGGTTACAAAGGCGCGATGGGGCTTTTTCGCGAAAGCGAAGAGCGCAAGATTGCCGAGACCCAGCGTCAGCTGCTGGCACTGAAATGCCACTCCGTCGAGCAAAACATCACCGAGCTCTCCGGCGGCAATCAGCAGAAAGTCCTGATATCCAAATGGCTGTGCTGCCACCCGGAAGTGATCATTTTTGACGAGCCCACCCGCGGCATCGACGTGGGCGCAAAGGCCGAAATCTACAAAGTGATGCGCCAGTTGGCTGACGACGGCAAGGTCATCCTGATGGTGTCATCCGAGCTTCCCGAAATTATCGCCGTCTGCGACCGCATCGCCGTGTTCTGCGAAGGACGACTGACGCAAATCCTGACCAATCGCGACAACATGAGCGAAGAGGAGATTATGGCATGGGCATTACCACAAGAGTGAAAGGCGAGCCGGGAGAGAAAAAACCGTTCAATTTCGCCCTGTTCTGGGACAAATACGGCACCTTCTTTATCCTGGCGATTATTGTCGCCATCTTCGGCACGATGTCTCCGGAGTATTTCTTAAACACCAACAACATCACGCAGATTTTCGTGCAAAGCTCGGTGACGGTACTGATCGGGATGGGTGAATTCTTCGCCATTCTGGTGGCGGGCATCGACCTGTCGGTCGGCGCAATCCTGGCGCTGTCGGGCATGGTGACAGCCAAACTGATGCTGGCAGGCGTGGATCCCTTTACGGCAGCCCTGATTGGCGGGGTGCTGGTCGGTGGCGCGCTGGGGGCGATTAACGGCTGTCTGGTCAACTGGACCGGGCTACACCCGTTCATTATCACCCTCGGCACCAACGCCATTTTCCGCGGTATCACGCTGGTGATTTCCGACGCCAACTCGGTCTACGGCTTCTCCTTTGAGTTCGTGAACTTCTTTGCCGCGAACGTGGTGGGCATTCCGGTCCCGGTGATTTTCTCGCTCATTGTGGCGCTGATCCTCTGGTTCCTGACCACCCGAATGCGGCTCGGGCGCAACATCTATGCGCTGGGCGGGAACAAGAATTCCGCCTTCTATTCCGGCATCGACGTCAAGTTTCACATTCTGGTGGTGTTCATTATCTCCGGCGTCTGCGCGGGGCTGGCGGGCGTGGTCTCCACCGCCCGTCTGGGCGCTGCGGAGCCCCTCGCCGGGATGGGGTTTGAAACCTACGCCATCGCCAGCGCCATCATTGGCGGCACCAGTTTCTTTGGTGGTAAAGGGCGCATTTTCTCGGTGGTAATTGGCGGCCTGATCATCGGCACCATCAACAACGGGCTGAATATTCTGCAAGTACAAACCTATTACCAGCTGGTGGTGATGGGCGGGTTGATCATCGCTGCCGTCGCGCTTGACCGGTTAATTAGCAAGTAAGGAATCTGACATGAAAATTTCCCCTTCTCTGATGTGCATGGACCTCGCCAGGTTCCAGGAACAAATCGCCTTTATTGACCAGCACGCCGACTATTTCCATATCGACATCATGGACGGCCATTTTGTCCCGAACCTGACGCTGTCGCCGTTTTTTGTCGGTCAGGTGAAAAAGCTCGCGAGCAAACCGCTGGACTGCCACCTGATGGTGACGCGTCCGCAGGATTACATCGGTGATTTGGCGCGTGCCGGGGCGGATTACATCACCCTGCACCCCGAGACGATCAACGGCCAGGCGTTCCGTCTGATCGAAGAGATACGCCGCCACGGCATGAAGGTCGGGCTGATCCTCAACCCGGAAACGCCGGTGGACGCCATGAAATACTATATTCATAAGGCGGACAAAATCACGGTGATGACCGTCGACCCGGGCTTTGCCGGACAGCCCTTTATCCCGGAGATGCTCGATAAAATCGCCGAGCTGAAAAGCTGGCGCGAGCGTGAAGGCCTCAGTTTTGAGATTGAAATCGACGGGTCCTGCAACCAGGGAACCTATCGAGAGCTGATGGCGGCGGGCGCGGATGTGTTTATTGTCGGCACCTCTGGACTGTTCAATCATGCGGATAATATTGGCGACGCCTGGCAGCTGATGAGCGAGCAAATTCTGGCGGCCCGAAACGAGGTAATGCCTCATGCAAAATCGGCGTAACGTGGTGGCAGGCGTGGATATGGGGGCAACGCATATCCGTTTTTGCCTGCAGTCGGAGGATGGCGAGGTGCTGCACTGCGAAAAACAGCGCACCGCGGAGGTCATTCGTCATGGCGTGGTGTGCGGCGTGGCCGCGATGATCCAGGCGCAGGTCGACCACTTTCAGGCCCGCTGCTGCGGGCTGGTGATGGGCTTTCCGGCGCTGGTCGGCAAAGACAAACGCACCATCATCTCGACCCCCAATCTGCCGCTGCAGACGACAGAGCTGCACGATCTGGCAGGTAAACTGGAAGATGCACTCGGCTGTCCGGTGGAATTTTCCCGCGACGTCAATTTACAGCTCTCCTTCGACGTGGCGCAAAACGATCTTGTGAATCAGCAGGTTCTGGCTGCCTATCTGGGAACGGGCATGGGCTTTGCCATCTGGCTGAACGGTGCGCCCTGGACTGGCGCGCACGGTGTGGCGGGCGAACTGGGTCATATTCCGCAGGGCGACAGGTCACTGCGCTGCGGATGCGGGAATTCGGGATGTCTGGAGACCGTCTGCTCCGGGATTGCCCTGGCGAACTGGTATCAGCAGCAGCCGCGGGAATACGCGCTGGGCGATATTTTTACCGAAGCCGCAGACGAACCTTTTGTCCAGGCGCTTCTCGACCATGCCGCGCGCGCCATCGCCACCAGCGTGAATCTGTTCGATCCCGATGCGGTCATTCTTGGCGGTGGAGTGATGGATATGCCTGGATTCCCGCAGGAGTCGCTGATCGAAAAAATTAAGCAGCACCTGCGCCGACCGTTGCCGTATCAGGCGGTCCGCTTTATCGCGGCCTCCTCCTCTGCCTTTAACGGCGCACAGGGCGCAGCCACACTGGCCCGCAGCCGCTTTACCCCGACACCTTCCGCAGCGCCTGCGCCAGTTGCGCTCGGGTGAAGGGTTTTCGCAGCAGATACGGAGGATCCTCAAATGCGAAAGCGTGCGGGATCTTCCATCATCTGGCTGGCTTTCGTTTTACTTTCAGCAACCAAAACGATCCCATGGCATTTTTGATCGGGAGAGAGGCTCCAGATGCGCTCTTCAGGAATGCAGCCGCCATCGTATACCACCTTGCTGCCGTCATAAGGCCAGAATGCGCTTTGTTCAGTGTCCAGCACGAAGACAACGATGTGGTCAGACTCGCGGGCAATCTTTTGCCAGAGCATTTTCCCGCCGTCGTATTGTTCAAAATCACTGACCAGCGTGATGCCGCATTGCAGAATCAAGGCCTCGTACAAGCGTGTCGCCAGCCCTTTATCTCGCTCGCCGGGGGCCACGCAGATACCCTCAACCTGGACCAGGTTTGCATCTTCCCAGCAGCGCTCGACGGCGACAATATCCTTACCTAACTGCGCTTTGCGCTGCAGATCGAGTGCTGCAACCACCCGATGTCGAGGTACGCCATCAAAGGTTTCAATATCGGCTTCAATGATTGCCGCGCGGGGTGTCTGGCTGTCATAAATCACATGCAGCACGCGCCCGGAAAGCTCAAACTCTTCAACCAGTTGAAATGAACGGGCCACGGTCATCGGGCTATAAGTTGTAGGCATCACAATCATCTGTGAGTCCCCTCTTGTCAGTACCGGCATAATTCCCTTTATATCCCACTCCGCTAAATTTTGCTCAGATTAGCACCGCTTTGTTTGCCGATACGATTGATGAAATCCTAAAAACGTTACCCCGACACCTTCCGCAGCGCCTGTGCCAGCTGCGCTCGGGTGAAGGGTTTTCGCAGTAGCTCCACGTCGGGCAGCTGCGGGTTGTGGGTCGGACGTAAATCCTGGCCGCTGACCAGCAGCACCGGGAGATGCGGGAAATGGGTGCGGACGTGGTGGATTACCTCCGCGCCGCTCATTGTGCCGGGCAGCATCAGGTCGCTGATAAAGAGTTCGATATCAGATGACGCCTCCAGCATCGCCAGCGCCTGTTCGCCGGTTTCGGCCTCCAGCGTCAGGTAGCCGAGCTGATGCAGCTGTTCGCATAGGGTCTGGCGCACGTCGGTTTCATCTTCGAGGACCAGCACCAGCCGATCGCTCTGTTCGGTTTCTGCTGTTGCGGGCATTTCATCGCCTGAGACCACCGCCTGCGCGGAGCGCGGGAGCTGGAGGCGTACGGTGGTGCCCTGCCCCGGCGCGCTTTCGATTTCAACCCGCCCACCGGACTGGCGCACAAACCCATACACCATCGACAAGCCCAGCCCGCTGCCGCTGCCCGTCTGTTTGGTGGTGAAGAAGGGTTCGAACACCTGAGATTTCACCTCCTGCGACATCCCGCAGCCATGGTCGATCACCTCCAGCGCGACCATGTCCTGCCTGCGCCCGTCGCTGCGGGTCACGCGCTGGTTCCAGGTCCGAATGCGGATCACACCGCTCTGCCCCTCCATCGCGTCGCGGGCGTTCATCACCAGGTTAATAATCGCGTTTTCCAGCTGGCTGACGTCAATCCACGCGGGCCACGCCGGGTGTTGCGCTTCGATATCCAGCGTCAGAGTGGCAGGCAGCGAGTGGTGCATCAGCTCACCGAGGTTTTCCAGCAGGGGTTTCATCTCCACCGCGTGCGGGTGCAGGGACTGTTTGCGCGAGAAAGCAAGCAGACGCTGGGTCAGGAGCGCGCCGCGCTCGGCGGCTTTCAGCGCGCGGGTGATGCGCGTCGCATCGGGTGAGTCAGGATCGACCAGCTCCAGGCTGCCAATAATTACCGCCAGAAGGTTGTTAAAATCATGCGCCAGCCCGCCCGTCAGCTGCCCGACGGCCTTCATTTTTTGGCTATGCAGCAGCGCCTCCTCCAGCCCCACGCGCTCCAGCCGGTCGATCTCCATCTGGGTGGTTTTCTCTTTTAGCAGGCGGGTGGTGTGCTCCAGCGACGCGGTGTTGCGGGCAAAAACGTTGAACGCGCGCGCCAGCTCGCCCAGCTCGTCCCGACGCTGGAGCGCGGGCACCGACACATCCGGTTCGCCGTGGGCCAGACGCGACATCGCCCGGGAAATCGCCGTCAGGTTGGAGCCTAAGTTGCGGTAGATGTACCAGCACGCGCAGCCGGTAATGATCAGCGCCAGCACGGCGAAAACGCTGATAAAGACGCTGATGGATCGCAGCTCTTTGTGGCTTTGCGCGGTACGCAGCTCGGACGCCTGCGCCACCTGCGCCACATACTGATTAATATCGCTGTTTAAAATCGCCACCAGCGCTTTGATGTGGAACATGTACCAGCTGATGGCGAGATCGCTCTCTTCAAGCTGCCTGGAGAGGGGAGCGAGCTTGCTCAGCTCGGCATTGAAATCCGGCAGGACAAAGTCGATCACCGGCTGGCGGGCGGTCTGCGGCAGTGTGGTCGTGACCGTATTCAGCTGCTGGATGGTGGCGCGCGGAGACGGGGTTTCGATCGCCGCCATAATCAGCCGGTCCATTTCCGCCAGCTGTCGCGCGTCCGGCACGTTATCGCCGAAGCGGCGGTTGATGTCCTGCAAGTGGCGCAAAAAACTTTGGCTTTGATAGAGCGAACTGAGCAGCGCGTTGCGCTCGAGATGGCGCCGCTGGCCGCGCTCCAGCATCCCGGTGACGCTCTGCTGTAATTCATTACTCCGGCGAATGATTCGTGCCACCAGCGCCGGTTCTTCCTGCGCCAGCGGCGCGTCGGCGAGCTGTTCCAGCGAGTGGCGCAGCGCCGTCTGGGTCTGCTTCAGCCTGTCGGCCTCGCTTTTGTACTCCAGCGCCCCCACCACCTGCGAAAGACGCACCGCCGCCGTGGCCACGTTGGCGGTATCACGCGCCAGATTCATGCTGCCGGTCATGTCATTCAGGGTCTGTTGCTGGACCTGCTCCTGAATCTGGCTGGCATGACGAAAACCGAGTACCGCCACGCCGCTGACCATCAGCGTCACCGCCACCACCAGCAGATTAAAGATCAGCAGGCGGCCACGGGCGCTGGCGAAAAAGGGGGGGCGACGTGATGGCATGTGGGCTCCGGTGTGGTGTGGTGCGGTGCGGTCTGATGCCCTCACCCTAACCCTCTCCCACGGGGAGAGGGGACTCGTATCCCCCTCTCCCTTTGGGAGTGTACGGTCCGGAGACATGGTAGACAGGTGTTCGGGGACATGGTGAACACTATTTAACATCCTTTACCCATGGTGATCGACCTTTTCTTCAGGTCGATCACCCCCACTTTCGTGCTGTACC
>NZ_JASSOT010000003.1 GCF_030238365.1 Lelliottia wanjuensis
TGTGGTGGTACAGCACGAAAGTGGGGGTGATCGACCTGAAGAAAAGGTCGATCACCATGGGTAAAGGATGTTAAATAGTGTTCACCATGTCCCCGAACACCTGTCTACCATGTCTCCGGACCGTACAGGGAGAGGGCAGGGGTGAGGGGGCCAGACCGCACAATTAAATCAGGTAATCACCATCGGCCAGTCAGGCGGTGTATGGCTCATCGCCTCAATCATCACCACTTTCATGTTGCTCCAGATCGTCGCCACATCCACCATCGTAATGCCGAGCAACCCCATCGCAAACCAGCATGCCGCGCCGAGACCGAGCAGGGTGCTGATCACTGCCAGCCCCGCGAAATCAGCTTTACGTAATTGAATGTTCAACGTGCTGGCTAAAAACATCAAAACCGCACTCAACAACGGCCAGCGCAGTAAAACCATGCTGGTGGTAATGGTCGCCATAAAACCGATCCTCGAATAGCTGACGGACAACAATGAAACAGTGTTTCGCGTTACAAAATATGTGTGAACTATATCACATTTGTTCTTTTATTCGCCAGCCTTGTTGCCGCAAAAATGTGCGCTTTCTAACCAATCGAAGGAAAATAATGGGTATGCAGAATATATCTTTGCAGGCTAATAGTGATTTACAGAGGGTGTTTATAAGGAATTCATTAAGATAGAAAAGTCTCTACAGGCTGGAAGGGTCTGTACAATATTTACAGTATTAAACCTATAGCTTATGCTTGAACGGATAATTAAATATACACAATTAATAATTCAGGCTACTGAATTCATTGCTTTTTATTCTCTGGTGTCACTTATTATTCACACACACATGCAATTCTGTACATAGTTATGCGATACCTGGAATAAATTGTCTCAATGAGATTATTCGAATCCTGAGTTATTCGTTGCGCCTGGTTTCTATGAATCAATGACCTGCGAATAAATCTGATGAAAGAGACATGCCGCGAAATTGTTAACGACAGCATGCAGGCTTTGCATGCTTTAGCAAAACTGATGCCGCTGTTAACGTCCCAATGCTCCCTGACGGAGATGCTGGAGACGATCAATCGCTCGCTGGGGTCGGCGCTGGCGTGGGTCAGCGTGGATGACGACCGGGGCCTGCCGCGCGTGGTCTGCGCGGGGGATGTCACCTGCCACTCGTTTGAAGTCACCGATTTTCTCGCCAGCACCCTGATGCAACGCCATCACCGTTCGTGGCGCGCGATTTACTGGAAAGAGAATATTGGCCGCTCGATATTTACCGCTCAGCATCCGGGTTATTCGCAATTACAAAGCGGCGTGCTGTGCAAACTCTCTTCCCGTGACGGAAGCTGCAACGGCTATTTCTTCCTGGGATTTTCGCAACGATTATGTGCCTTACCGACGCTGAAAAATGTGGTGGTGGTGCTGGTTGAAAAATTAAAAGATTATTTCGCCGAAATGATCTCCCGCGAAAGAACGGCGAAAGAGATGCAGCTGGTGGTGACGCAATATAAAACGTTATTTGAACGTGCCCCGGTATTAATGAACTCCTTCGACAGGCGTAATCGCTGTGTGCTGTGGAACGTTGAGTGCGAAAAAGTATTTGGCTGGAGTATGGCGGAAATTAATTTACACCCCGATCCGCTGGCGCTGTTTTATCCCGATCCGGAAGTCCGACGGCGGGTGCGTGATTCCGTGAATGTCTCGCCCCTCAAGGACATGTACGAGTGGCGGCCCATCAGAAAAGATGGCACGCAGCTTACGATCCTGTGGTCAAATATTCTGCTGCCTGATGGCTCTATTTTGAATATAGGGCTGGATATTACCGAGCGTAAAAAGGCAGAGGAGCAACTGGCGCTGAAAGCCACCACCGACGATCTGACCGGATGCTTTAATCGGTCGGCTATTTTGCAGCAACTTCAGGCCGTGATGGAACGCAATCAAAGCTATTTTTGCGTGTTAATGTTTGACCTGGATTATTTCAAGCAGATTAACGATGAGTGGGGCCATCAGGTGGGAGATGCCGCTCTGGTGCATTTTTGCGATCGTCTGCGTGAACTGAGTCCGACGCATGCGGCGCTGGGCCGGGTTGGCGGCGAGGAGTTTTTACTTCTATTATCAGAGACAGATTGTGATGCGGCGATGGCGCTCTCATCAAATTTACGCGCCATCCTGCTGGAAAGGCCGATGCTGGTTGGGGACAAATCGCTGATACTCTCCTTTAGTGCCGGGGTGGTGGAAGTGGGCTGCGGGCATCGCGATACCTCTTCACTCCTGACGCGCGCCGACAAAGCGTTATATGACGCCAAACGAAGTGGAAGAGGGAAAACGGTGATCGCAATTGATTATTTATAAATCAATGCGCCCTTGCTGTGTTATCTTAAAACTCATCATTACGTTTTGATATTTATTATCCTTAATAAAAATCGAACCCATTCTTTAAGTTTGGCTTACGGGCAAATATTATCGTCATAACCAAATATTGGGTTTCTGATGATAAAAGTCAGTTGCTAACTTCGCATGATTCATGCAACGTAATCACCTGTTTATCAAAGCATCCGGCCTTCATTACTACAGGCACACATCATGCAGGGATATAGGGCGGAAATGAATCGTAGCGCACGGCGCAAGGTGCTGAGGGTCGTCGGGATCATCATGGTAGTTTCACTACCGGTGATGCTTGCGCTATGGTTTGCACAGCTCAGAGCCGTCACCGAAACAAGTAGTCAGCTACGTTCTTTTGCACAACTCGCTTTAGATAAAACTGAACTGGTTATTGGACAAGTTGATTTAGCCCGCGACGCTGCCGAAAAATATCAGGGCGAAGTTTGTTCACCTGCCCATCGGCAATATATGTTGAACGTGGTGCGTGGCCGTCTGTATGTGTCCGATTTAATTTATGCCGAAGGTCAGCAGTTTCTTTGCTCCACGGTGATGATGCCTGATAAGCCTTATCTGATACCTACTGCAAATTACAAACGTAAACCCGACGTCTCTATCTATTATTTCCGCGATACGCCATTTTATGCCGGTTTTAAAATGACATATATGCAGCGCGGGAATTATGTCGTGGTGGTCAATCCGCTCTCCTACAGCGAAGTGATGTCGACGGATCATTCTCTGGCCTGGGGCGTATTTGATACGGTCACCAATGCCTTCTTTTCCGCCAGTCCACAGGCCGATATTTCGTTATTACATACGCTTGTCGGAAATGTGAACGAGCCATTCCAGAAAAATGACCGTTTTTACACCATCGTCAATTCGACGAAACGACCTATTGCCGCCATTGTTTCCACCTCGAACACCCGCTTTTATGAAATTCTTTATCACCAGGCCACATTGACCCTGCCGCTGGGAATGATTTGCAGCATTATTATTTTGCTGGTCTGGTCGCGTACGCACCGCGAATTTAATTCGCCAGGGCGCTTATTGCACCGCGCGCTCAATAAGCGCCAGCTCTGCGTTCACTATCAGCCGATCATTGATATTAAAAATAATCGCTGCGTGGGTGCCGAAGCGCTGCTGCGCTGGCCGGGGTTTAACGGCCCGGTGATGAGCCCGGCGGAGTTTATTCCGCTGGCGGAAAAAGAGGGAATGATTGAGCGCATTACCGATTATGTCGTCGAGGAAGTGTTTAACGATCTCGGGGAGTTTTTGGGCAACAATCCGCACCTGTATATTTCGATTAACCTGTCGGCGTCGGATTTCCACTCGTCGCGTCTGATTGCCCTTATCTCGGATAAAGCGCAGCAGTACGCGGTGCGGGCGCAGCAGATTAAAATTGAAGTGACGGAGCGCGGGTTCATCGATGTGCCGAAAACTACGCCGGTGATCCAGGCGTTCCGCCAGGCGGGTTATGAGGTGGCGATCGATGATTTCGGCACCGGTTATTCGAACCTGCATAACCTCTATTCGCTCAACGTCGATATCCTGAAAATCGATAAGTCGTTTATCGATACCCTGACCACCAACAGCACCAGCCACCTGATTGCCGAGCACATCATTGAGATGGCCCAGAGCCTGCGGTTGAAAACCATTGCGGAAGGGGTGGAGACGGCGGAGCAGGTGACCTGGCTGCTGAAGCGCGGCGTGCAATATTGTCAGGGCTGGCACTTTGCGAAGGCGATGCCGCCGCAGGAATTTATGACCTGGCAGCAACAGCCTGTCGGCGTGCTGATCCCGCGCACGAGTTAGTTCAGCTGGTGGCGGTAATCGCTCGGGGTGCGGTCGAACTCACGACGAAATACCCGGGAAAAGGTCTGCTGCGAGACATACCCCAAATCCATGGCGATATCAAAAATCGGACGCTTGGTGGTGCGCAGCGCCTGCGCGGCCAGCAATAACCTACGCTGACGGATGTAATCCCCGAGCGTCTGATGCATCACGGTGCGGAACATCCGCTGCAGATACCACTTCGAATAGCCCGACTTTTTAGCGACAGCGTCAATATTTAACGGTTGGTCGATATGCTCATCAATCCATTCAATCAATGTCTGAATAATTTGCTGATGCGACATAAGGTTGCCCCTCTTTAGATACAACTTTCTCTGTTGATTCGTCGTTTTCTCTGCGGGGGAGTATAATTCCTCAAGTTAACTTGAGGTAAAGAGGTTTTATGGAAAAGAGATTACCCAGAATTAAGGCGCTGCTGACGCCGGGGGAAGTCGCGAAGCGTAGCGGGGTGGCGGTCTCGGCGCTGCATTTCTATGAAAGCAAAGGCTTAATTAAAAGTATCCGCAACGGCGGGAATCAGCGTCGCTACACCCGTGATGTGCTGCGTTACGTGGCGATTATCAAAATTGCGCAACGGATTGGGATTCCGCTGGCGACCATCGGCGATGCGTTTGGCGTGTTGCCGGAGGGGCATACGCTGAGCGCGAAGGAGTGGAAGGAGCTTTCGTCGCAGTGGCGCGTGGAGCTGGATCGGCGCATTCATACGCTGGTGGCGTTGCGCGATGAGCTGGACGGGTGCATCGGGTGCGGGTGTTTGTCGCGCAGCGATTGTCCGCTGCGAAATCCGGGGGATACGCTCGGGGCGCAGGGGACGGGGGCGCGGTTGTTGGAGGAGGATTAGGGGCTGTGCGGTCTGGTTGCCGGATGCGCTTCGCTTATCCGGCCTAAAAAACCTGCAAACGGCACGGGACCCGTAGGCCGGGTAAGGCGCAGCCGCCACCCGGCAAAACCACCGCACCAACCCCAAAAAAACTAAAGCGCCAAACGAAGGCGCTTTAGTTTATTCCCGGTCTTTGTCTTTCTCTCTATCCCGCTGGTTCACGGGAGGGTTTCCCCCGACATCAACACCCCTCATGTCGAGCACGTTGGGGAGGTTCCGGTTTGTGTTGACACTTTAATTGTATGCAAAACCCCGCTGTTCGCCAGTCGCCGTGGGCAGAATCTCGGCAAAAGTTTTTCGCCATGTTGTGCAATTTTCTATAGTTAGTTTGTATGAATCACAGGAGAACACCATGCTGACGCTCCACCACCTGAACCAGTCCCGCTCCCAGCGCGTCCTTTGGGCCCTTGAAGAGTTGTCCGTACCGTATCAAATTGTTCGCTACCAGCGCGAAAAAACGATGTTGGCCCCGCCGTCGCTGAAAAAAGTGCATCCGCTGGGCAAGTCGCCGGTTGTCGAGGACAACGGGCTGATCCTCGCCGAGTCCGGCGCGATCCTGGAATACCTGCAGGAAACCTACGACACCCCGTCGCAGCTCAAACCTGAGAGCGCGGCCAACAAAATCCAGTACCGCTTCTGGTTGCACTACGCCGAAGGATCCCTGATGCCGCTCCTGCTGATGAAGCTGGTGTTCGCCAGTCTCGGCAAACCGCCGATTCCCTTTGGCATGCGCTCGCTCGGCAAAGTGCTGGGCGGCGGCGTGCAAAAAGCCTGGCTCAACCCGCAGCTGGAAACCCACGCGCGCTATATCGAATCCCATCTCAGCGAAAACACCTGGTTCGCCGGTGAACAGCTCAGCATGGCCGATATGCAGATGACCTACCCGATCTTCGCCCTGCTGGCGCGCGGCGGGATCGACAACCTTCCCCACACTCAGGCGTGGAAAAAACGGGTCGAAATGCGCCCGGCCTGGCAGCGCGCGATTCAACAGGGTGGTCCGTTCGATATCCCCGGCGAGTGACAGATTGTTATCAAATTGCGCATTCACGATAACGTTTGCGCATCCTCTGGTTATTTCTTCAGCGTCATAAGGGAATTTTAGCGATAAACGATAAAGTTCAGTTGAAAAGGGCGTGTATTACGCTAGATAATCGTTTGCCTTCAATTCAACACCCGTTTTGTAAGCGCGGAGCTAAACGTTTGCTTTTTTTGTGACGGCCCCTTTTCGTCGCAAACGCAGCACAAGGATTTGACGTTTCGCTGGCAGTGGAGTTGTCCACCACGCTTACAGACGAATGATAAAAATTTCTCAGGGGATGTTTGCTATGTCTACGCCTTCAGCGCGTACCGGCGGTTCACTCGACGCCTTATTTAAAATTTCTGCTCGCGGCAGCACCGTGCGCCAGGAAGTGGTTGCAGGTCTGACAACGTTTCTGGCGATGGTTTACTCCGTCATCGTGGTGCCGGGCATGTTGGGCAAAGCGGGCTTCCCGCCTGCGGCAGTCTTCGTTGCCACCTGTCTGGTCGCGGGCGTCGGCTCCATCGTCATGGGCCTGTGGGCGAACCTGCCGCTGGCGATTGGCTGTGCGATTTCACTGACTGCGTTTACCGCGTTCAGCCTGGTGCTGGGCCAGCACATCAGCGTGCCGGTTGCGCTGGGTGCGGTGTTCCTGATGGGTGTGCTGTTCACCATCATCTCTGCTACCGGCATTCGTAGCTGGATCTTGCGCAACTTGCCGCAGGGCGTGGCGCACGGCACCGGCATCGGTATCGGCCTGTTCCTGCTGCTGATTGCGGCGAACGGCGTGGGTCTGGTGATCAAGAACCCACTGGACGGTCTGCCGGTCGCGCTGGGCCACTTCGCCAGCTTCCCGGTGATCATGTCCCTGATTGGTCTGGCGGTGATTATCGGCCTGGAAAAACTGAAAGTGCCGGGCGGCATTCTGCTGACCATCATCGGCGTTTCGGTGGTGGGGTTGATTTTCGATCCGACCGTTCACTTCTCCGGCATCTTCGCCATGCCGTCCCTGAGCGACGACCAGGGCAACTCCCTGATTGGTAGCCTGGACATCGTTGGCGCGCTGAACCCGATTGTTCTGCCAAGCGTTCTGGCGCTGGTGATGACCGCGGTGTTTGATGCCACCGGCACCATCCGCGCGGTCGCGGGCCAGGCGAACCTGCTGGACAAAGACGGGCAGATTATCGACGGCGGCAAAGCGCTGACCACCGACTCCCTGAGCAGCGTCTTCTCCGGTCTGGTGGGTGCGGCTCCGGCTGCGGTGTACATCGAGTCCGCAGCGGGTACGGCGGCAGGCGGTAAAACCGGTCTGACGGCGATCACCGTCGGCGTGCTGTTCCTGCTGATCCTGTTCCTCTCTCCGCTTTCTTACCTGGTTCCGGCTTACGCAACTGCACCTGCGCTGATGTACGTCGGCCTGTTGATGCTGAGCAACGTGGCGAAAATCGATTTTGCGGATTTCGTCGATGCGATGTCCGGCCTGATTACCGCCGTGTTTATCGTCCTGACCTGTAACATCGTGACCGGCATTATGATCGGCTTCGCCTCGCTGGTGATTGGCCGTCTGGTCTCCGGTGAGTGGCGCAAGCTGAACATCGGCACCGTAGTGATTGCGGTGGCGCTGGTGGCGTTCTATGCGGGCGGCTGGGCAATCTAAGTTGTCTTTTCCTGCGAAAACGGGTGGCTCAGGCCGCCCGTTTTTATTTTCGGACCCCACTTCGTTGTCTTTTGCGTTACTCTGGGAAATGTAAAATAGAGGCACGACGCTTCATGTTTTAGACAATAAGAAACACGCAAACAGGGAACGCATGGAAATCTTCTTCACAATACTCATCATGACCCTTGTGGTCTCACTTTCCGGGGTAGTCACCCGCGTACTGCCCTTCCAGTTACCCCTCCCGCTGATGCAAATTGCCATAGGCGCGCTGCTGGCGTGGCCAACGTTTGGCCTGCACGTCGAGTTCGATCCCGAGCTGTTCCTCGTGCTGTTCATTCCGCCGCTGCTGTTTGCTGACGGCTGGAAAACGCCGACGCGTGAGTTTCTTGAACACGGGCGAGAGATATTTGGCCTGGCGCTGGCGCTGGTCGTCGTCACGGTGGTCGGGATAGGGTTCCTGATCTACTGGGTGGTGCCGGGCATTCCGCTGATACCCGCCTTTGCGCTGGCCGCCGTGCTGTCGCCAACGGATGCGGTGGCCCTTTCCGGTATCGTCGGCGAAGGCCGCATACCGAAGAAAATTATGGGCATCCTGCAGGGCGAGGCGCTGATGAACGACGCCTCCGGCCTGGTAGCCCTGAAATTTGCCGTCGCCGTGGCGATGGGAACGATGATTTTTACCATCGGCGGCGCGACCGTTGAATTCTTCAAAGTGGCCATCGGCGGTATCCTGGCCGGGTTTGTGGTGAGCTGGCTGTACGGCCGCTCCCTCGGGTTCCTCAGCCGCTGGGGCGGGGATGAACCCGCCACGCAGATCGTCCTGCTGTTCCTGCTGCCGTTTGCCTCTTACCTGATTGCCGAACATATCGGTGTGTCGGGCATCCTGGCAGCCGTTGCGGCGGGGATGACCATCACCCGTGCGGGCGTGATGCGCCGCGCGCCGCTGGCGATGCGTCTGCGCGCCAACAGCACCTGGGCGATGCTGGAGTTTGTCTTTAACGGCATGGTGTTCCTGCTGTTAGGCCTGCAGCTGCCGGGCATTCTGGAGTCTTCCCTGGTGGCGGCCGAGGCTGACCCGAACGTCGAAACCTGGATGCTGTTTACCGATATCGTGCTGATTTATCTGGCGCTGATGCTGGTGCGTTTCGGCTGGCTGTGGACGATGAAAAAATTCAGCCTGCGTTTTCTGCACAAGAAGCCGATGGAGTTTGGCTCATGGTCCACGCGCGAGCTGTTGATCGCCTCGTTTGCGGGCGTGCGCGGGGCGATTACCCTTGCCGGTGTGCTCTCGATTCCGCTGCTGCTCCCGGACGGCAACGTCTTCCCGGCGCGCTACGAGCTGGTGTTCCTCGCCGCGGGCGTGATCCTGTTCTCGCTGTTTATCGGCGTGGTGATGCTGCCGATCCTGCTGCAACATCTGGAAGTGGCCGACCATTCGCAGCAGCATAAAGAGGAGCGTATCGCGCGCGCCGCAACGGCTGAAGTGGCGATTGTCGCCATCGAGAAGATGGAAGAGCGCCTGGCGTCGGATGCTGAAGAGAACATCGATAATCAACTGCTGAAAGAGGTGAGTTCGCGGGTCATTGGTAACCTGCGCCGCCGCGCCGATGGGCGTAACGACGTCGAAAGCTCGATGCAGGAAGAGGATCTGGAGCGCCGCTTCCGTCTGGCGGCGCTGCGTTCAGAGCGCGCCGAGCTGTACCACCTGCGCGCGACGCGCCAGATCAGCAATGAGACGCTGCAGAAGCTGCTGCATGATTTGGATTTGCTGGAAGCGTTGTTGATTGAGCAGTAGGGGTGGTGCGGCCTGATGCCCTCACCCCGACCCTCTCCCACAGGGAGAGGGAGAAAACCGAACTATCCCTCTCATAGGGAGAGGGCGAAAAACCGCTCCGAACTGTCCCCTCTCCCTTTGGGAGAGGGCTAGGGTGAGGGGAAACAAACGACTACTCCCCCTTCACCCAAAACCCCTCACAACACGTCAACCACGCCTGGGCGCTGTGCGACAAATAGACCCCGTCGCGCCAAATCATCCCTAACTGCCAGTGCAGATCGCTCTCGAGCGGGATCCAGCGCAGGGTGTTTTTATCCAGACGCTCGCAAATCGGCTGCGGCAATATCGCAATCCCGACGCCCGCCTGCACCATGGCGGCGAGAAAATCCCACTGGCCGCTGCGCACGGCGATGCGCGGTTTGACGTCGTGCTGGTGGAACAGCTGCATCAGCTGGCGGCTGAGGGCGAAATCTTCGTTGTAAATCAGCAGCGGATGTTCCGCCAGCAACTCCGGTTTTACGGTGTCGATGTGCATCCAGTCGCCGGAGCGCGGGACCAGCACGCACAGCGGATGGCTGAATAGCGGGAGTGTCGCCAGACCGCTGTCCTCTTCAACGGGCAGGGCGGTCATCGCCAGATCCAGCTCGCCGTTCATCACCGCCTGCTGCACGGTCAGCCCGCCGAACTCGGAAATCTTTAGCTCCACGCCAGGATAGCGCTGGCGATACAGACTGATCGGCCCGGCCATCATCATCCCGACCATCGGCGGAATGCCTAAGCGCAGCAGGCCTTTATTCAGATGGTTAATGTCGCCAAGCTCCGCCTCCAGCTGGCGGAATTCGGCCAGAATCGCCAGGCCGCGCTCAAACACTACGCGCCCTGTGTCGGTCAGCAACAACTTGCGCCCGTCGCGAATCAACAGGGTACAGTTCAGTTCATCTTCGAGATTTTTCAGCATCTTGCTGATGGTGGGCTGGGTGACGAATAACTTCTCCGCTGCGCGGGTAAAACTCTGCTGGCGAACCACTTCGACAAAATAGCGCAGCGTTCTTATGTCCATGATTATTCCTCGAAACTATACCTTTGATGATTTTAATTCATTTCAGTCCACTTCGTGTGGTCACTATACTGGCGCTTTATCTCATTTCTGAGGAATTCCCCCATGGCCGTGGCGTTAAGTCGTGTTACGCCTGCTGTTGTGCAACGGCTTCAGGTACCGGTTCAGGTACTGCTCTATGCCGCACTGTTTGTTTTCGCTGAATATCTCGTGACATGGCTGCACCTGCCGCTGCCCGCCAATCTGGTCGGCATGGTGCTGATGCTGGCGCTTATTCTGTGCCGCGTCATCCCGTTGAACTGGATCCGCGCCGGTTCCCGCTGGCTGCTGGCGGAGATGCTGCTGTTCTTCGTTCCGGCGGTGGTGGCGGTGGTGAACTACGCGCAGCTGCTGATGGTCGACGGCTGGCGGATTTTCGCGGTGATCGCCCTGAGCACGCTGATGGTGCTGGGTGCGACGGCGTGGGTCGTCGATAAAGTCTATCGCTTTGAAATCAGCAGGCAGAAGCATGACTAACTTTCAGGTCAGCGTTCTGTGTCTGGTGGTCACGCTGGTGATCTACTTCGCCAACAAACGCCTCTACCGCCGCTTTCACGCCCTGCCGCTGATGCCGCTGGTCTTCACCCCGATTTTACTGGTGCTGATGCTGGTCTTCGGCCACATCTCCTGGCAAAACTACATCGGCGAATCCCACTGGCTGCTGTGGCTGCTCGGGCCGGCGACCATCGCGTTTGCCGTGCCGGTTTACGACAACCTCGCGGTGATCCGTCGCCACTGGATGTCGCTCACGGCGGGCGTGGTGACGGCCACGGTGGTGGCGGTGACCAGCTCCGTCTGGCTGGCGCGTCTGTTCACTTTGTCCGATGAGATCCAGCGCAGTCTGGCGGTGCGTTCCGTCACCACGCCCTTTGCGCTGGCGGCGGCGAAACCTCTCGGCGGACAGCCGGATCTGGTGGCGCTGTTTGTCGTCGTGACCGGCGTGTTCGGCATGGCGGTGGGCGATATGCTGTTTTTGCGGCTGTCGATTCGCGAAGGGATGGCGAAAGGGGCCGGATTTGGCGCGGCGTCGCACGGCGCGGGGACCGCACGGTCGTATGAAATCGGTCAGCAGGAAGGTGTGGTCGCGAGCCTGGTGATGATGCTCTCCGGCGTGACGATGGTGCTGGTTGCACCGCTGGTGGCGTGGGTGATGTTCTGAAAAAGAATCCCCGGCCAGAGCGACCGGGGAGAATTAACCATTAATGCGCGCGGCCCTGATCGATCCCAAGACCGGTTTGTGAACGGATAAACTGGGCGCGGAATTTGTCGCGTTCCAGGTTACCTTCCGCCGAGTTATCGGTCGCTGAGAAGAACCAGATACCGATGAACGCCACGGCAATCGAGAACAGCGCCGGGTATTCGTACGGGAAGATGGCTTTTTCGTGGCCGAGGATCTGCACCCAAATCGTCGGGCCGAGGATCATCAGCACTACTGCCGTCAGCAGGCCCAGCCAGCCGCCAATCATCGCGCCACGGGTGGTCAGTTTTGACCAGTACATGGAGAGGAGAATGATCGGGAAGTTACAGCTGGCCGCAATCGAGAACGCCAGGCCGACCATGAAGGCGATGTTTTGTTTCTCGAACAGAATCCCCAGCAGGATCGCCACCACGCCCAGAATCAACACCGTGATTTTGGAGACTTTCAGCTCCTGACGCTCGGTCGCCCCTTTGCGCCACACATTGGCATACAGGTCATGCGAAACCGCCGACGCACCCGCCAGGGTCAGACCCGCTACCACCGCCAGAATCGTGGCGAACGCCACGGCAGAGATAAAGCCGAGGAACAGGTTGCCGCCCACGGCATCAGCCAGATGCACCGCCGCCATGTTATTTCCGCCAATCAGCTGCCCCGCTGCGTCTTTAAACGCCGGGTTCGCGCCGACCAGCATGATCGCGCCGAAGCCGATGATAAAGGTCAGGATGTAGAAGTAGCCCATAAAACCGGTGGCGTAGAAGACGCTTTTACGCGCTTCGCGGGCGTCTGATACGGTGAAGAAGCGCATCAGGATGTGCGGCAAACCGGCGGTACCAAACATCAGACCGAGACCGAGCGACAGGGCGGATATCGGGTCTTTCACCAGCCCGCCTGGGCTCATGATCGCTTCGCCTTTCGGGTGAACCGCCATGGCTTCGGTGAACAGGTTGTTGAAGCTAAAGCCGACGTGTTTCATCACCATAAAGGCCATGAAACTGGCGCCGAACAGCAGGAGCACGGCTTTGATGATCTGCACCCAGGTCGTGGCGAGCATCCCGCCGAACAGGACGTACATCACCATCAGCACGCCCACCAGCACCACGGCGACGTGGTAGTTCAGGCCGAACAGCAGCTCGATGAGTTTCCCTGCGCCCACCATCTGGGCAATCAGATACAGGGCCACCACCACCAGCGAACCGCAGGCGGAGAGGGTGCGGATCGGGCCTTGCTTGAGGCGATACGACGCCACGTCAGCAAAGGTATAGCGCCCGAGGTTACGCAGGCGTTCGGCGATCAGGAACAGAATGATCGGCCAGCCGACCAGGAAGCCGAGGGAGTAAATCAGGCCGTCGTAGCCGGAGGTGTAAACCAGCGCGGAGATCCCGAGGAACGACGCGGCAGACATAAAATCGCCCGCAATCGCCAGGCCGTTCTGGAAGCCGGTAATGTTGCCGCCCGCGGTGTAGTAATCATTACGCGAGCGCACGCGTTTCGACGCCCAGTAGGTGATGTACAGGGTCAGCAGCACGAAAATCAGGAACATGATGATCGCCTGCCAGTTTGTTGGCTGGCGTTGTACCTCGCCGGTAAGGGCATCGGCCGCATTGGCCGCCAAAGGCAGTGTGGCGGCTAGCGCCGTCAGAACTCGCTTCATGATGCTTTTACCTCACGCAGTACCGCTTTATTAAGACGATCAAATTCACCGTTGGCGCGCCAGACGTAGACGCCGGTCAGCACGAAGGAGATGACAATTACCCCGATGCCGATAGGGATGCCGCGCGTGACGCTGGTTCCGGCGTGCAGCGGGGTGCCCAGCCAGTGCGGCGCAAAGGCGATCAGCAGAATAAAGCCGACGTAGATAATCAGCATGATGATGGAAAGGATGAAGGCAAACCGTTGCCGTTTTTCGACGAGCTCCCTGAAATGCGCACTATGTTCTATCCGTTGATAAATATCAGTATTCATCACAGAACTCTCCAGAGTATTGGTGTAGAGGAGGGGCTTTTATTATTCCCTCTCCCTTGAGGGAGAGGGTTAGGGTGAGGGGGGAAAGGTGCGGTCTGATGCCCTCACCCCGGCCCTCTCCCACAGGGAGAGGGAGAAAAAAGTGAGTTAAGAAGGCATTGCGATGGCCTGCTTCTCTTCGAGCAGTTTGTCCACCACGCCAGGATCGGCGAGCGTTGAGGTATCGCCGAGGTTACTGGTATCGCCCGCAGCGATTTTGCGCAGAATACGGCGCATGATCTTGCCGGAGCGGGTTTTTGGCAGCGAGTCGGTCCAGTGCAGCACGTCCGGCGTGGCGAGCGGGCCGATCTCTTTTCGCACCCAGTTACGCACTTCGGTGTACAGCTCTGGCGTCGGCTCTTCGCCGTGGTTCAGGGTGACGTAGGCGTAAATCGCCTGGCCTTTGATGTTATGCGGAATGCCCACCACCGCCGCTTCGGCGATTTTCGGATGGGACACCAGCGCCGATTCAATCTCAGCCGTCCCCAGGCGGTGGCCGGACACGTTCAGCACATCGTCCACGCGACCGGTGATCCAGTAGTATCCGTCTTCGTCACGACGCGCGCCGTCGCCGCTGAAGTACATGTTTTTGAAGGTCGAGAAGTAGGTCTGCTCGAATCTATCGTGATCGCCAAACAGGGTTCGCGCCTGGCCCGGCCAGGAGTCGGTGATCACCAGGTTGCCTTCTGTCGCGCCGTCGAGCGGGTTGCCTTCGTTATCCACCAGCGCAGGCTGCACGCCGAAGAACGGACGCGTGGCGGAACCGGCTTTCAGCTGCGTCGCACCCGGCAGCGGGGTAATCATGAAGCCGCCGGTTTCGGTCTGCCACCAGGTGTCCATCACCGGGCAGTTTTCGTTGCCGATCTTCTTCCAGTACCACTCCCAGGCTTCCGGATTAATCGGTTCGCCAACCGAGCCGAGAATGCGCAAGGAGGAGCGGTCGGTCCCTTCGATGGCTTTGTCGCCTTCGGCCATCAGGGCGCGGATCGCGGTTGGTGCGGTATAGAGAATATTGACCTTATGCTTATCGACCACCTGGCACATACGGGCAGGCGTCGGCCAGTTTGGTACGCCTTCGAACATCAGCGTGGTCGCGCCGCAGGCCAGCGGGCCGTATAGCAGATAGCTGTGGCCGGTGACCCAGCCGACGTCGGCGGTACACCAGTAAATATCGCCCTGGTGATAGTCAAAAACGTATTTAAAGGTCGAGGCCGCGTAAACCAGATACCCGCCGGTGGTGTGCAGCACGCCCTTCGGCTTGCCGGTGGAGCCGGAGGTATAAAGGATAAACAGCGGATCTTCGGCGTTCATCGCTTCAGGCTGATGCTGGTCGCTGGCTTTCTCAATCAGGTCGCTCCACCACAGGTCGCGGCCCTCTTTCCACTCGACGTTGCCGCCGGTGCGCTTCAGCACGATGACGTTGGTGATGGTTTTGACGTTCGGGTTTTTCAGCGCTTCATCGACGTTTTTCTTCAGCGGGATGCCGCGACCGGCACGCACGCCTTCGTCAGCGGTGATCACCAGTTTTGAACTGGAGTCGATAATGCGCCCGGCGACCGCTTCCGGCGAGAAACCGCCGAAAATCACCGAATGGACGGCGCCAATGCGCGCGCAGGCGAGCATCGCCACGGCGGCTTCCGGCACCATTGGCATATAAATCGCCACCACATCGCCTTTTTTGATGCCTTGCTCCAACAGGACGTTGGCAAAGCGGCAAACGTCGCGATGCAGCTCTTTATAGGTAATGTGTTTGCTCTGCGAGGCGTCGTCGCCTTCCCAGATAATGGCAGTCTGATCGCCGCGCTCGGCAAGATGGCGGTCCAGACAGTTTGCGGCCAGGTTCAGGGTGCCGTCTTCATACCATTTAATGGAGATATTGCCTGGCGCAAAAGAGGTGTTTTTCACCTTCTGATACGGCGTGATCCAGTCAAGAATTTTACCCTGCTCACCCCAGAAGGCGTCAGGCTCAGAGATGGATTGTTGATACTTTTGCTGGTACTGCTCCGGATTTATCAGGCAACGGTCCGCAATGTTTGCGGGAATGTCATGTTTGTGTATTTGGCTCATGGCTTTTGTTCTCCTTTTAGGATGTTAATAATATGTCGCAAAAACGTTAATTGTAGGGGTTTTGGTCGCTTTGTTTGTTATTTGGGCGACAGATCACGCAATAAATGAACAGGTGAAAAAAGCAGCAAATGAAACTTTGAAGGGAAATAATTTACAATCTGGATTATTCACAATTGGCTGGAAAAAAGCGTTTTTATAACAAAAGGTTATTTATAAGAATTATTACAAATTAGCGTCATAAGACCTTTTGGCAGTGGAAAGCCTCGTTCTTTAAGGGTTGCGCAGCAGGCCATGCAAATGATACTGATACGGCGCGTTAAAAACCCTATAAACCAACGCAACACAATTCATACCCTTTCAGTATGTGCCATTCCTGCCAGTCATGAGGGGAAGGGCGCTTCATTGAGGAAGTCTTTTTTTATGAAAAATTTGAAAATCAGCCTCGCCTGGCAAATCTTGCTGGCGATGGTGCTGGGCATCTTGCTGGGCAGTTATCTGCATTATCACAGTGACGACCGCGAATGGCTGGTGGCGAACATGTTGTCCCCGGCGGGCGATATCTTTATCCACCTGATCAAAATGATTGTTGTCCCGATTGTGATCTCCACGCTGATTGTGGGTATTGCGGGCGTGGGCGATGCCAAGCAGTTAGGGCGTATCGGCGCGAAAACCATCATCTATTTCGAAGTGATCACTACGGTTGCTATCATTCTGGGTATTACGCTGGCGAACGTGTTCCAGCCGGGTGCCGGGATTGATATGTCGCAGCTGGCAACGGTGGATATTTCGAAATACCAAAGCACAACCGCAGACGTGCAAAGCCACGCGCATGGCCTGATGGGAACTATCCTGTCGCTGGTGCCAACCAATATCGTGGCGTCGATGGCGAAGGGCGAAATGCTGCCGATCATCTTCTTCTCGGTGCTGTTTGGTCTGGGTCTTTCCTCCCTGCCGGCGACGCACCGTGAACCCCTGGTGACGGTGTTCCGTTCTATCTCCGAAACCATGTTCAAAGTGACGCACATGGTGATGCGCTACGCGCCGGTCGGTGTGTTTGCGCTGATCGCCGTGACGGTGGCGAACTTCGGCTTTGCTTCCCTGTGGCCGCTGGCGAAGCTGGTGATCCTGGTTCACTTCGCGATTCTGTTCTTTGCGCTGGTGGTGCTGGGCCTGGTGGCGCGCATCTGCGGGCTGAGCATCTGGATCCTGATTCGTATCCTGAAAGACGAGCTGATTCTGGCCTACTCCACGGCCAGCTCCGAGAGCGTGCTGCCGCGTATTATCGAGAAGATGGAAGCCTACGGCGCACCGGCGTCGATCACCAGCTTCGTGGTGCCGACGGGGTATTCCTTTAACCTTGATGGTTCAACGCTGTACCAGAGTATCGCGGCGATTTTCATCGCGCAGCTGTACGGGATCGACCTGTCGCTGTGGCAGGAAATCGTGCTGGTGCTGACCCTGATGGTGACCTCGAAAGGGATCGCGGGCGTTCCGGGCGTCTCCTTTGTGGTGCTGCTGGCAACGCTCGGCAGCGTCGGTATTCCGCTGGAAGGGCTGGCGTTTATCGCCGGTGTGGACCGTATTCTCGACATGGCGCGTACCGCGCTGAACGTGGTGGGGAATGCGCTGGCGGTGCTGGTGATCGCCAAGTGGGAACATCAGTTCGACCGCAAAAAAGCGCTGGCGTACGAACGCGACGTGCTGGGTCGTTTTGATAAGACCGCGGATCAGTAAGGTCAAAAAAAGCCGGGTGGCGGCTTCGCCTTACCCGGCCTACAGATGAATTATTGTCTTTTGTAGGCCTGATAAGCGCTAGCGCCATCAGGCTTTTTACTCCCCGCTCAACGCATCAAACTCTTCACATCCGGTATCAAACCCTTCGGTACAGCTCAGGTTAAACCAGTACAGCGCCTTCTGTTTGTTCGGGGCAATAAACCCTTTTTCGCCCTGCTGGAAAACCATACCCGCCCAATATTCCGCATAACCGGTGCGCGACAGGGCAGAGCTGCGTTTGAGCCACATCTGCGCCTGGGCATCATCCTGAGCTATCTCCACGCCGTTGGCGTAAATCAGCCCCAGCAGCATCTGGGCATCGACGGCGGAATCACTGTCGATATCCTCCGTGGCGGTTTGCAGCAGCTTGATCGCCTGCGGATAATCGGTTTTCCCGGCCTGGGTATTCACCAGCAGACGCGCCAGCATGATCGCCCCGCGTTTGCTGCCCGCAATGGTCGCCTGCTGCGCCAGAGTTTTCGACTCGGCGTAGTCGGCATGTTTAAAGTGGATTTGCGAGAGCAGCGCCATCGCATCGATGTCCCCGCCTTTGGCCGCTTTCTCGGCCCACTGTTCCGCCTGAGTATCATCACCCGCGCTGAAGTAAGTGTCGGCCAGATAGTACTGGGCCCGCGCATCGCCCGCCTCGGCCTGTTGCTTATACTGGCTGCCGGGTTCGTCTGCGTGAGCTAACGCGGTAAAAAGAAAAAGCAGCGTAAAAAGGGTTTTCATGAGTTCTTATCATCCGGGTACATAGCGCGCAGTATATACCCGTCATACTTCGAGTTGCATGCGCGTTGGCTGCACCTGCTCACCCCAGTCACTTACTTAAGTAAGCTCCTGGGGATTCTCAGGCTTGCCGCCTTCCTGCAACTCGAATTATTTAGGGTAAAGTCGCGATTATAGAAGAATAAAAAGGGTGCGTTAAGACCTCAACGTCCAGACAAGCAGGGCGGGTTACCCCGCCCACAAAATTAACCAGCAATACAGGCTAATTTCGCCGCCACTTCCTGATGTTCACTCTTTATTGTCAGCTCGCAAAGCTTGCCGCGATTAATAAAGGTAAATATCACGATAGTTAGACAAACAATGAATACAATGCCTAACACAGTTTTTAATGGCGTCATGCCTATTACTCCTTGCGTATAAAAGAATAAGAGGCTACTCTCAACCTGGCTGAAGTTGATGTGGATTTAAAAGAGAGTAGCCTCAGGTGAATGAAAATTTTCCTGGGGCTTTCCACTTTCTGCTCCTCACTAATGCTCAACATCATGCTTAAAACAGAAAGTCTTAAGCACCCGCCGCCATCTTATCCTTCTGAATTAAAATGCAAAGATGTAATTCACTTCTTTTAAAGTTGCATAACTTTATGCGAGATCTATTCCAGAATAATATTGATGATATTAATGTGATTTATATAAATAAAAATGGGGTGAATATCTCACCCCATTTATTCATTGAATACGTAATGAATTAACCCATCGCGCTTTCGCGCAGCCTGGCTTTCAGCTTCGTATATTCATCAATCACGTACTGCTCGGCCTTTTGCTGGTCGACAATCGCCTCGACGCGCACGGCGCAATACTTATACTCCGGCGTTTTGGTTATCGGACTCAAGTTCTCCGTCACCAGCTCGTTACAGGCGCCAATCCACCACTGGTAGGTCATGTACACCGCCCCTTTGTTTGGGCGATCGCTGACCTGCGCGCGGGTGATGATGCGGCCTTTGCGGGAGTTCACCCACACCAGGGCTTCATCCTCAATGCCCAGTCGTTCGGCGTCGGCGGTGTTGAGCTGCGCGTAGCCCGGCTCATCGGCCAGTGCGGCCAGCGCCGCACAGTTCCCGGTCATCGAGCGACAGGAGTAGTGGCCCACTTCACGCACCGTTGAGAGCACCATCGGATACTCGTCGGTGAGTTTGTCGATAGGCGCGACCCAGTCGCAGGTGAAGAACTGTGCCAGCCCGTTCGGGGTGTCGAACTTCTCGGCGAAGAGATACGACGTGCCCTGATCGGCCTCTGACTCATCGCGGCACGGCCACTGGATATAGCCCAGCTCACCCATTTTTTCATAGGTTGCCCCGGTGAAATCCGGACACAGATTGCGCAACTCGTCCCAGATCTCCTGGGTGTTGTTGTAGTGCATCGGATAACCCATGCGGGTGGCGATTTCGCTGATGATTTGCCAGTCCGTTTTCAGATCCCACTTCGGCTCGACCGCTTTAAAGAAGCGCTGGAAGCCTCGGTCCGCCGCGGTGTAGACGCCTTCGTGCTCGCCCCATGACGTTGACGGTAAAATCACATCCGCCGCCGCCGCGGTTTTGGTCATGAAGATATCCTGCACAATCACCAGTTCGAGATCCTCAAAGCCTTTGCGCACCGCCGACAGCTCGGCGTCGGTTTGCAGCGGATCTTCGCCCATGATGTAGGCCGCACGCACTTCACCGTGCGCCGCGCGGTGCGGCAGCTCGCTGATGCGATACCCGGTGTGTTCCGGCAGACTTTCAACGCCCCAGGCCCTGGCGAATTTCGCACGGTTTTCCGGGAACTTGACGTACTGATAGCCCGGATAGGTATCCGGCAGTGCGCCCATATCGCAGGCACCCTGAACGTTGTTCTGCCCACGCACCGGGTTGACGCCAACGTGCGGTTTGCCGAGGTTGCCCGTCAGCATTGCAAGGCTGGTCAGGGAGCGCACGGTTTCCACGCCCTGGTAGAACTGGGTCACGCCCATGCCCCACAGGATGCAGGCGTTTTTCGCCGCCGCATACATCCGCGCCGCCTGACGAATTTCCTGCGCCGTGACGCCGGTAATCGCTTCCACCGACTCAGGCGTATAGCCCTCGACAATTTTGCGATACTCGTCGAACCCTTCCGTACGCGCGGCGACAAACGCCTGGTCGTACAGTTTTTCTTCAATGATGACGTGGCCAAGGGCATTCAACAGCGCGATATTCGAGCCGTTGCGCAGCGCGATGTGCATATCCGCAATGCGCGCAGTTTCGATTTTACGCGGATCGCAGACGATGATTTTCGCCCCGTTGCGCTTCGCGTTAATCACGTGATTCGCCACGATAGGGTGGGAATCCGCCGGGTTGTAGCCGAAAACAAACACCAGATCGGTGTTATCGATTTCGTTGATAGCGTTACTCATTGCGCCGTTACCGACCGACTGGTGCAGACCTGCAACCGATGGGCCGTGTCAGACGCGAGCGCAGCAGTCGACGTTATTGGTACCAATAACGGCGCGTGCGAATTTTTGCATCACATAGTTAGTTTCATTACCCGTTCCGCGCGATGAGCCGGTGGTCTGGATCGCGTCCGGGCCGTATTTGGCTTTGATATCGCTCAGGCGGCTGGCGACATAGTCCAGCGCCTCGTTCCAGGAGACGGATTCCAGCTTGCCGCCGCGTTGACGGCGAATCATGGGGGTTTTCAGACGGGGGGTGAGGATCTGGGTATCGTTAATAAAATCCCAGCCATAGTAGCCTTTCAGGCACAGCGTGCCCTGGTTGGTCTTACCCTGTGCAGCCTCCGCCCGGACGATTTTGCCGTTATCGACCACCAGGTTGATCTTGCAACCCGAGGCACAATAGGGGCAAACCGTGATGACTTTTTTCATCGGTCTCGCTCCAGTTAAACATTGCTTTCCCACGCCATTATGCAGCTTCTATGCCATGTTTTTATTGTGGGTATCCCCTGACTTTACGGCCGATGTTTGGTCAAAACCCTGACGAGACGCAGGCAATCGTCAAAATTGACGTGTCGAAAGGGCAGCGGATGTGACATGGGTTGAAATTCCGTCACGCCGAAAGGAATTTGGCTGGAGCCGATTGCAGAATAGGTCAGACTTAACATAATCCCCTGACGGAACCCTGCGATGAAACCGGCGATTCTGGTGGTTGATGACGATACGGCGGTCTGCGAACTGCTGCAGGATGTGCTCAACGAGCACGTCTTTACGGTGCACGTCTGCCACACTGGGCGGGATGCGCTGGCGCTGGCCCAGCGTGAGCCGGGCATTGCGCTGGTCTTACTCGATATGATGCTGCCGGATATCAACGGTTTACAGGTTTTACAGCAGCTGCAAAAACAGCGCCCCGAGCTGCCGGTGATTATGCTTACCGGGCTGGGGAGTGAATCGGATGTGGTGGTCGGTCTGGAGATGGGCGCGGATGATTACATCGGCAAACCCTTTAATCCGCGCGTCGTCGTTGCCCGCGTCAAAGCGGTCTTGCGTCGAACCGGCGTGCTGGCGGCGGAACCGACTGCGCCGCGCGCGTCGGGCTTAGGCTTTAACGGCTGGATGCTCGACACCACCCGCTGTGAGCTGAGCACCCCGCAGCAGGCCACCGTTCCGCTCACCCAGGGCGAGTACGGTTTACTGCTGGCGCTGGCCCAGAACGCCCGGCGGGTATTGAGCCGGGAACAGCTGCTGGAGCTGACCCACAGCGAAAGCGCCGAGGTGTTTGATCGTACAATCGACGTGCTGATCATGCGCCTGCGGCGAAAAATCGAAATTAACCCTCATCAGCCTTTGCTGATCAAAACCATTCGTGGCCTCGGGTATGTCTTTGCCGCAGACGTTTCTCATAACGATAAAGCGGCTTAAAGGTTCGCCTCCAGCTCGACCATCGTTTTCGCCCCGTCAATGGCGTTGGCCGCCAGCAGGCTGGCCCGCGCGCAGGCGTGCGCCAGGGCAATGCTCTCCGGCAGGGACCACGCCTCGTGGCAGCCGTATAAAAATCCGGCGCAAAACGCATCGCCCGCGCCGACACTGCCGATAATCTCATCCTGTTCCAGCTGACGGGACGGCACCCACTGGCCCTGCTCGCCCGGCATCTGGCCCCACGCGCCTTCCGGGCAGTGGATCACCACGCGCTGACGCACGCCCGCCGCCAGCAGCTGCGACGCGGCTTCGGCAATATGCAAAATGTTCGGCGCATCGCTGCTGTCGCGCATCTCCAGCCCGCTAAATTCTCCGGCCTCCAGCTCGTTAATCACCAGATAATCTACGAAGCGCAGGGCAGGGAGCACCAGCGGCTGATAGCGCGGGTCGCCTTTGCGCGACACCAAATCCAGCGAGGTCTCATACCCCAGATCGCGCATCTGGGAGAGCAGGCGTGCGCTGCGGGTGCCAAACTCGTCGTCCGGCAGATCCAGGCTGTCGAGCAGCAGAAGATACCCGAGATGGAAAATCTTCATCGACGGATCGAGGCGATCAAAGGCCGGGAGATCCAGCAGGCGGTTGGCCGCCGGAGAGTGGAAAAAGGTGCGCTGTCCGCTGGGGTCGGTCATCACCTGCGACATGGACGTCGGCGCAAAGGTGGTGCGCTGCACCCGCTGGCGGTTGACGTGGTACTGGTCGAGCATCGCCAGAATGTAGTCCCCGTCGCTGTCGTCGCCAATCAGCCCGACCGCCTGTAGCGGCAGGCCGACGTGCATTTTCGCAAGCGTGAGTAACACATTCAGCGGCGCGCCGCCGGTGGCCCGTTCGCTGTGAATGATCTCCGCCAGCCAGCCGCGCTCCGGCCACTGCACAATCTGATGCACATGATCGACAAGCATGTTTCCTGCGGCGATAACGCCCCGGCGTTCCATCAGGCTTTCCCCGCGCTGCCGAAAATACGCATCTGTTCAGACACCGTGTCGGTAATCGCCTCTTCGATGCCTAACAGCAGCTCGGCGAATTCGTCGTAGATCGGCTGACGATGAGTAATGCGCTGCTCGACGGAGGCCAGCGCCGCCTGCGACATCCCGGTGTAGAAATTGATTTTGTGAATGCCGAGCTCAATGGCGCGGCGGAAATCGGCGTCGCTGATCCCGGACCCGCCGTGCAGCACCAGCGGCAGGCCGGTTTGCTGGCGGATGGCGTCAAGGCGCGCAAAATCGAGCTTCGGCTCGCCTTTGTACTTCCCGTGGGCATTGCCGATGGCGACGGCCAGGGCGTCAATGCCAGTCTGATCGACGAACTCGCGCGCCAGAGCCGGGTCAGTGAAAAAGGCTTCGTCGGCATGACCGTACAGCGCACCGCCCTCGTCACCGCCGACCGCGCCCAGCTCCGCTTCCACCGACACGCCGACGGCGTGACACATCTTCACCACTTCCCGGGTCTGGCGAATATTCTCTTCGTAGCTGAGGGTGGAGCCATCAAACATTACGGAGCTGAAGCCTAAGCGCAGCGCCCGCACCACCGCCTCAAAATGCAGGCCGTGATCGAGATTGAGGACCACCGGAATATCGTGTCGTGCGGCCTCGAACCGGACCGCTTCGACTAATGAATCGAGAGACAAATATTTAAAATGCACTTCGGCGATGTTGATGATAAACGGCGAGCGCTCCTGCTTTGCCGCGGCGAACAGGGCGCGCAAAAAGTGGGAGTCGAGAACGTTAAACGCGCCCAGCGCGTAGCGATGTTCCCGGGCGTGTTCCAGCCCGGCGGCGAGAGAAATTAGCGGCATCATTCACTCCTTAAGTTCGAAACAGGCTGTACTCGTTGCAGAGCACCAGCACCGCCGGTTCGTCTTCTTCGATGTTGTTGTAGCGCGAGAGCGGCTGCAAAAAATGGTTGTCATGTTCGTCGTCATTCACCGACGACACTTCCCCCACCAGCACATCGCCAAACCCGCGCTCCCCCCAGAAACTGTGGTACAGGCCGGGCGTGAGACAGATGCTCTCGCCAGGCTGGAGGCGCAGCTGGCTGCCGGGCGCGTGGGTCTGCATGCAGCCGTCGACCACCACCGTGACGTCGGTGTTTTCCGTCTCTTCATGCCCGCCCGCGTTCCACAGCTCGATAATCAGGTTTCCGCCGCCGCGATTGATGATGTCTTCGCGTTTACGCCAGTGGAAATGCATCGGCGTGACCTGCCCGTCGCGGACGTGCATGATTTTTTCCGCGTAGGTTTTTTCGTAGGGCGTGCCGTTCGGCGAGCCGTTGCGCAGGGTGAACAGGGTGAGTCCCTGTGCGAGAAAGTTGTTGCCGCCGAAGGCGGTCACGTCCCAGCCGAGTTTAAGGTCGAAGACTTCGCGCCAGGCGCAGGCGTCGAGCTGTCGCCACTGGGTCGGCGGAAAGCTGGCGAACGGCGGCAGGTGGACGTCATGCATCGAAAAGAACTGCCGCGTATGGCCGAGGATTTCGTTGATGTCGGAGCGTTTCATGGGAACTCCTTTTTAGGTGCGCGCTGGGCCCCTCACCCCGGCCCTCTCCCCAGGGGAGAGGGAGAAAAAAGTCCCCTCTCCCTGTGGGAGAGGGTTAGGGTGAGGGGTCATCAAACCGCACAAATATTACTTAACCGTCCACCCCTTATACGTCCCGACACTCTTCTTATCGATCATCGTCACCGGGATCAGCACAGGCTCTTTCGGCGCAGGTTTGCCCTGCAGAATGTCATACCCGATCTCCACCGCTTTGGCCGCCATCACCTGCGGATCCTGCGCTGGCGTTGCCACAAACAGGGAGTTCTCGCGCTTCAGCGCCTCTTCGCCGTCCGGGCTGCCGTCCACGCCGACGATGAAGAACTCGCTGCGCTGGGCCTGTTTCGCTGCCAGATCGGCACCGATCGCCGTTGGATCGTTAATCGCGAACACGCCGTCGATCTTCGGATTGGCCGCCAGCAGGGCGGTCATGACTTCCAGCCCGCCTTCGCGACTGCCTTTGGCGTTCTGGTTATCCGACAGCACTTTGATATCCGGGTGGCGCTTGAACTCGGTCTGGCAGCCTTCGACACGGTTTTGCACCGCGGAGACCGGCGGTCCGTTGATGATCACTACGTTGCCTTTGCCTTTCAGGCGGTCGGTGATGTATTTACAGGCCATTTCGCCCGCCTGGGTGTTATCGGAGGTGATGGTCGCATCGGCCCCTTCGGCCGCCACGTCAACCGCCACCACGACAATGCCTGCCTCTTTCGCGCGCTTCACCGCCGGGCCAATCCCTTTCGAGTCGGCGGCGTTGAGAATTATCATATCGACCTTCGCGGCGATAAAATTATCAATCTGAGAAACCTGCTGGCCCAGATCGTAGCCGCTGGAGACCAGCGTCACCTTGACGTTATCCCCCGCCAGTTTGCGGGCTTCCAGCTCCGCCCCTTTGGTGATCTGCACGAAGAACGGGTTGGCGAGATCGCCCACCGTCACGCCGATGGATTTCAGATCTTTCGCCTGCGCAAACGGGGCTGCGGCAAGCAGTGCGCCAGCACAGAGCGCGGTAACCAGTGGCTTCAATCTCATGCTGTTTTCCTCATTATCGTAGGGTGTTGTTGTTATGCACTTTGATGGTGTCGGGTACGGTATTTGTCGATCAGCACCGCAATGATGATCACCGCCCCTTTGATCACCAGTTGCCAGAAGTAGGACACGCCCATTAACGTCATGCCGTTGTTCAGGGTGGCGATGATCAGCGCGCCCACCAGCGTGCCGGTGATCGTGCCGATCCCGCCGACGAAACTGGTCCCGCCGAGGATCACCGCCGCGATGGCGTCCAGCTCATAGCCGGTGCCTAAGTTGCCGTTAGCGCTGTACAGCCTGGATGCGCTCATCACCCCGCCGAGGCCCGACAGCAGGCCGCTCATGCCGTAGACAAACAGCAGCACCAGCCAGACTTTGATTCCGGTGAGACGCGCGGCCTGCATGTTGCCGCCCACCGCGTAGATATGAACGCCGAGGGTGGTGCGGCGCAGAATGAACCAACACACCACAATCACCGCCAGGGCGATCACCACCAGCCACGGGATCGGACCGAGATAGTTATTGCCGATCCATTCAAAATTGATATTCGAGTTGATGACCGTGGTGCCGTCGGCCAGCAGATAGGTCGCACCGCGCAGGGCCGTATAGGTGCCGAGGGTGACAATGAACGGCGGCAGTCCGGCGAAGGCCACCAGCGCGCCGTTGAACAATCCCAGCACCATGCCGAGCATCAGCGCCGCCGGGATCGACAGCATCGCCAGTTCGGGAATAAGGGAGACCACCATCGCCGCCACCGCCGTGGTGCCGAGAATCGACCCCACCGACAGGTCGATCCCGCCGGTTAAAATGATGAAGGTCATCCCGGCGGCCAGCACGATGTTGATCGACGCCTGCCGGGTGATGTTGAGCAGATTGCTTTCGGTGAAGAAGTTCGGCGCGATAAAGCCAAACACCGCCACGATCAGGATCAGAATCGGCAAAATCCCGACCGTTTGCATCAGATCGCTCATCAGCATTTTTTTGGCGGAGGCGGATTTCGCCACCTGCTGCGGATTGGTTGAATGTGTCATGAGTTCACCGCCTGATGAGTGTCGTTGACGCCGGTTGCCAGCGTCATAATATTTTCCTGAGTGATGCTTTCGCCGAGCAGCTCCCCGGCAATACTCCCCTCGCGCATCACGTAGACCCGGTCGCTCATGCCGACCACCTCCGGCAGTTCGCTGGAGATCATCAGGATCGCCACGCCCTTGCGCGCCATCTGGTTCATGATCCGGTAGATCTCGCTTTTCGCTCCGACATCGACGCCACGCGTCGGCTCATCGAGGATCAGAATGCGCGGGCCAATCGCCACCCAGCGGGAGATCAGCAGCTTTTGCTGATTGCCGCCCGATAAGCCACCCGCACGTACCTGGGAGTGCGGGACGCGGATGTTGAGCAGGGCGATGGCGTCATCGGAGATCGACTGGGCTTTTTTGCGGTCCAGCATGCCCCAGGTGGAATCGCGCTCCAGCGTCGCCATGGTGATGTTCTCCTGCGCCGCCAGCTCCAGAAACAGCCCCTGTTCTTTGCGGTTCTCGGTTAAAAACCCGATGCCGTGGTCGATGGCAGCGCGCGGGGAGTGGATCACCACCGGCTCGCCGTCGACTTCAATCATGCCGCCCGTCGCTTTGCGCACGCCGAAGATCAGCTGAGCGAGTTCCGAACGTCCGGCCCCGACCAGCCCGGCGAGACCGACGATCTCCCCGGAGCGCACCTGCAGGCTGCACGGCTGTACTTTTTTGCCGTCCGTCAGGTGATGGACGTTGAGCCGCGCGCTGCCGAGCGGAATATCGCGCTCTTTGTTAAACAGATCGCTTAGCGGGCGGCCAACCATCATCCTCACCAGCTCGGAGGCGTTGAGTTTGTCGCGGGTCAGGCTGCCGACGTACTGCCCGTCGCGCAGGACGCTGACGCGGTCGGAGAGCTCGTAAACCTCTGCCATGCGGTGGCTGATGTAGATAATCGCCATCCCCTCATCGCGCAGGCGCAGAATCAGTTCAAACAGGCGGTGAGTTTCGCGCGAGGAGAGGGCGGCGGTGGGTTCGTCCATCACCAGCACGCGGCTGTTACGATGCAGCGCGCGGGCGATTTCCACCTGCTGCTGCTCGGCGATGGTCAGTTTCATCACCAGATCCGTGGCTTTGAAATGGGCGCCGAGGCGGTCAATCACCGTCTGGGCCTGCGCGGCCATCTCTTTGCGCTGCACCAGCCCGCCGCGCGACAGTTCGCTGCCGAGGAAAATGTTTTCCGCCACCGTGAGGTTGGGCGCGAGCTGCATCTCCTGATAAATCAGGGTAATGCCTGCGGCCAGGGCGTCTTTTGGGCCTTTGATGTGATACGGCTGGCCGTCGATCAGGATCTCGCCGCTGGTGGCGGTGTACGCCCCCGCGAGGATCTTCATCAGGGTGCTTTTGCCTGCGCCGTTTTCGCCCATTAACGCGTGGATCTCGCCGGGCCAGACCGTCAGATCCACACCCTTGAGCGCGTGAAAGTTGCCAAAGGTTTTGGCAATGTTGCGCATCTCTAATACCGGGGTCCTGCTCATGGCGGATCTCCTGTGAAGGTCGATATCAGCAGTCCATCACAGGTTCGTAAATGCAAAATGTCAGAAGCCGTTCATATTTGTCATAGTTATGAATAGTTAACTGATGTCACATTTTCCCCCTCACCCCAGCCCTCTCCCTGTACGGTCCGGGGACATCATGAACACTTGTTCGGGGACATGGTAGACACTTACAACTAAGGCATACGAACCCGTTTATGGAGTCGCTTATGCCCTGGGATGAGAGAGATACCATGTC
>NZ_JASSOT010000004.1 GCF_030238365.1 Lelliottia wanjuensis
TGCCAGAAGGCGTTGAGATGGTAATGCCAGGCGACAACATCAAAATGGTTGTTACCCTGATCCACCCAATCGCGATGGATGACGGTCTGCGTTTCGCAATCCGTGAAGGCGGCCGTACTGTTGGTGCGGGCGTTGTTGCTAAAGTTCTGAGCTAATTACTCGTTAATTAGTTTTGAATAAAAAAGGGCGCTTCGGCGCCCTTTTTGCTTTTTGAATTTATTGCCTTTCACAATTATTCGCATTTTTTGTTCGCTCCCGGCCCGTCTCTCCACGCATGTGCTATTGTAATCATAATTATTCTCACTTACACTTTGATCATAAATTGAGCGGGAGTTTTTATGTACGTTTGTTTGTGTAATGGTGTGAGTGACAAAAAAATACGTCAGGCCGTTCGCCAGTTTCACCCTCAGTCTTTCCAACAGCTTCGTAAGTTTGTTCCGGTAGGAAATCAATGCGGTAAGTGCGTGCGCGCAGCGCGAGAGATAATGCAGGACGAATTGATGCAGATCCCGGAATACAAAGAGATCGCCTGACAGGCTATCTTTTTTTTGACATCCCTGTAGCCCCATCTACGCTTCAATAAGTGGAAGCGGAGGGACTATATAATGAAAGGTGATGTTAAAATCATAAGTTATCTCAATAAATTATTGGGAAATGAGCTTGTCGCAATCAATCAGTATTTTCTCCATGCGAGAATGTTCAAAAATTGGGGCCTGACACGCCTCAACGATGTTGAATACCATGAATCCATCGATGAGATGAAACATGCCGATAAATACATCGAGCGTATTTTATTTCTTGAAGGCATTCCGAATTTGCAGGATCTCGGCAAGCTCGGCATTGGTGAAGATGTCGAAGAGATGCTGCAGTCCGACCTCAGGCTTGAGCTTGAAGGTGCGAAAGATCTTCGAGAAGCCATCGCTTACGCCGACAGTGTTCATGACTATGTCAGCCGCGATATGATGATCACGATTCTGGCAGATGAAGAGGGCCATATCGACTGGCTGGAAACCGAGCTGGACCTCATCGGTAAAATTGGATTGCAAAACTACCTGCAGTCTCAGATCAAAGTGGCAGACTGATTAAACTCTGCCAGCCCGCCAATAAACCTGCTGCCGCCATAAAAGGGCCAAACGGTAGCGGGTTTTTATGTATCTGTTTACCCGGATTGCGCAGCACCTGTATGAGCACATAGCTCGTGGCTAACAGTGCCGCTGCGAGTACCATAGCAGGAAGTACGCACCAGCCGTGCCAGGCGCCCAGGGCAGCAAGGTATTTCACATCCCCGTATCCAAGCCCTTCCTTTTTGAACACCGTCCGAAATCCCCAGTAAACGCAGGCAAAGCCAAGGTATCCCGCCATTGCACCCACAACAGCACTGGCGAGGAAATCAGGATGGTTGACGAGATGAAACAACAGTCCCGTCCAAAGCAACGGACAGAGGTATTTGTCCGGCAACAGCCCGGAACGAATATCCGCGCGAATCAGAAGACAGGTCAACAGGGTGTAAATCATCAGAAAGGGGAGAGCCGCTAGCATGGTGTAAGCCTCTAAAGTTATCGCTGCGACATCCTCTTCTCTGAGTTTCATCCGGACAACCCGTAAATTTGACCTCTGCGTAGCGCATTCCAGTGAATCGGCTTTACTGGTGATTGTTTGCAGCAAACTGTCGAGGCCCTACGCAAAAACCGCCCCTGGAGTCTGTTTTATAAACGGCACTTGCGTTGTGTTCAGATTTACGTATAATGCGCGGGCTTGTCGTAATTGACAGCTGGTTCAATCTGAACCTGAGTAACACTGTTTTTCGTTACTCAACAATGCTCCCAATTGGGGGGCTACGTAAGAACGGTTACACTCTCCCATCAATCGTAATGGGTTTGAGTAGTAATCATTTTCGTTTATAAAATAATTGGAGCTCTGGTCTCATGCAGAACCAAAGAATCCGTATCCGCCTGAAAGCGTTTGATCATCGTCTTATCGATCAATCAACCGCGGAAATCGTCGAGACTGCTAAGCGCACTGGTGCGCAAGTCCGTGGTCCGATCCCGCTGCCGACCCGCAAAGAGCGCTTTACCGTTCTGATCTCTCCGCACGTTAACAAAGACGCGCGTGATCAGTACGAGATCCGCACTCACAAGCGTCTGGTTGACATCGTTGAGCCAACTGAGAAAACCGTTGATGCTCTGATGCGTCTGGATCTGGCTGCCGGTGTAGACGTGCAGATCAGCCTGGGTTGATCAGGTCATCGAGCGATTGAGAGGTTGAAACAATGATTGGTTTAGTCGGTAAAAAAGTGGGTATGACCCGCATCTTCACTGAAGATGGCGTTTCTATCCCAGTAACCGTAATCGAAGTTGAAGCAAACCGCGTTACTCAGGTTAAAGACCTGGCTAACGATGGCTACCGTGCTGTTCAGGTTACTACCGGTGCTAAAAAAGCTAACCGTGTAACCAAGCCGGAAGCTGGTCACTTCGCTAAAGCTGGCGTTGAAGCTGGCCGTGGTCTGTGGGAATTCCGTCTTGCTGAAGGCGAAGAGTTCACCGTAGGTCAGGACATTAGCGTTGAGCTGTTTGCTGAAGTTAAAAAAGTTGACGTAACCGGTACCTCTAAAGGTAAAGGTTTTGCTGGTACCGTTAAGCGCTGGAACTTCCGTACCCAGGACGCTACCCACGGTAACTCCTTGTCTCACCGCGTACCGGGTTCTATCGGTCAGAACCAGACTCCGGGCAAAGTGTTCAAAGGCAAGAAAATGGCAGGTCAGCTGGGTAACGAACGTGTAACTGTTCAGAGCCTGGACGTAGTACGTGTTGACGCTGAGCGCAACCTGCTGCTGGTTAAAGGTGCTGTTCCCGGTGCAACCGGTAGCGACCTGATCGTTAAACCAGCTGTGAAGGCGTAAGGGGATAGCAATGGAATTAGTATTGAAAGACGCGCAGAGCGCGCTGACTGTTTCCGAAACTACCTTCGGTCGTGATTTCAACGAAGCGCTGGTTCACCAGGTTGTTGTTGCTTATGCAGCTGGTGCTCGTCAGGGTACTCGTGCTCAGAAGACTCGTGCTGAAGTAACTGGTTCCGGCAAAAAGCCGTGGCGCCAGAAAGGTACCGGCCGTGCGCGTTCAGGTTCTATCAAGAGCCCGATCTGGCGTTCCGGTGGCGTGACCTTCGCTGCTCGCCCGCAGGACCACAGTCAAAAAGTAAACAAAAAGATGTACCGCGGCGCGCTGAAAAGCATCCTGTCCGAACTGGTACGTCAGGATCGTCTGATCGTTGTCGAATCATTCTCTGTTGAAGCGCCTAAAACTAAGCTGCTGGCACAGAAACTGAAAGACATGGCTCTGGAAGATGTGCTGATCATCACCGGTGAGCTGGACGAGAACCTGTTCCTGGCTGCGCGCAACCTGCACAAGGTTGACGTACGCGATGCAACTGGTATCGACCCGGTTAGCCTGATCGCCTTCGACAAAGTCGTAATGACTGCTGATGCTGTTAAGCAAGTTGAGGAGATGCTGGCATGATTCGTGAAGAACGTCTGCTGAAGGTGCTTCGCGCACCGCACGTTTCTGAAAAAGCGTCTGCTGCGATGGAAAAAACAAATACCATCGTTCTCAAAGTTGCTAAAGACGCGACCAAAGCAGAAATCAAAGCTGCTGTGCAGAAACTGTTTGAAGTCGAAGTCGAAGTCGTTAACACCCTGGTAGTTAAAGGGAAAGTTAAACGTCACGGACAGCGTATCGGTCGTCGTAGCGACTGGAAAAAAGCTTACGTCACCCTGAAGGAAGGCCAGAATCTGGACTTCGTCGGCGGCGCTGAGTAAGTCGGAGGAGTAATACAATGGCAGTTGTTAAATGTAAACCGACATCTCCGGGTCGTCGCCACGTCGTTAAAGTGGTCAACCCAGAGCTGCACAAGGGCAAACCTTTTGCTCCGCTGGTTGAAAAAAACAGCAAATCCGGTGGTCGTAACAACAATGGCCGTATCACCACTCGTCACATCGGTGGTGGTCACAAGCAGGCTTACCGTATTGTTGACTTCAAACGCAACAAAGACGGTATCCCGGCAGTTGTTGAGCGTCTTGAGTACGATCCGAACCGTTCCGCGAACATCGCGCTGGTTCTGTACAAAGATGGCGAACGCCGTTACATCCTGGCCCCTAAAGGCCTGAAAGCTGGCGACCAGATTCAGTCTGGCGTTGATGCTGCAATCAAAGCAGGTAACACCCTGCCGATGCGCAATATCCCGGTTGGTTCTACCGTTCATAACGTAGAAATGAAACCAGGTAAAGGCGGTCAGCTGGCACGTTCCGCTGGTACTTACGTTCAGATCGTTGCTCGCGATGGTGCTTATGTCACCCTGCGTCTGCGTTCTGGTGAAATGCGTAAAGTCGAAGCAGACTGCCGTGCAACTCTGGGCGAAGTTGGCAATGCTGAGCATATGCTGCGCGTTCTGGGTAAAGCAGGTGCTGCACGCTGGCGTGGTGTTCGTCCTACCGTTCGCGGTACTGCGATGAACCCAGTCGACCACCCACATGGTGGTGGTGAAGGTCGTAACTTTGGTAAGCACCCTGTAACACCATGGGGCGTTCAGACCAAAGGTAAGAAGACCCGCAGCAACAAGCGTACTGATAAATTTATCGTACGTCGCCGTAGCAAATAATTTTAGAGGATAAGCCATGCCACGTTCTCTCAAGAAAGGTCCTTTTATTGACCTGCACTTGCTGAAGAAGGTAGAGAAAGCGGTGGAAAGCGGAGACAAGAAGCCCCTGCGCACTTGGTCCCGTCGTTCAACGATCTTTCCTAACATGATCGGTTTGACCATCGCTGTCCATAATGGTCGTCAGCACGTTCCAGTCTTTGTTTCCGACGAAATGGTCGGTCATAAACTGGGTGAATTCGCACCGACTCGTACTTATCGCGGCCACGCTGCTGATAAAAAAGCGAAGAAGAAATAAGGTAGGAGGAAGAGATGGAAACTTTAGCTCAACATCGCCATGCTCGTTCTTCTGCTCAGAAGGTTCGCCTTGTTGCTGACCTGATTCGCGGTAAGAAAGTGTCGCAGGCCCTGGACATCCTGACCTATACCAACAAGAAAGCTGCGGTATTGGTCAAGAAAGTACTGGAATCTGCCATTGCTAACGCTGAACACAACGATGGCGCTGACATTGACGATCTGAAAGTTGCGAAAATCTTCGTAGACGAAGGCCCAAGCATGAAGCGCATTATGCCGCGTGCGAAAGGTCGTGCAGATCGCATCCTGAAGCGCACCAGCCACATTACTGTGGTTGTGTCCGATCGCTGAGACTCTGGAGACTAGCAATGGGTCAGAAAGTACATCCTAATGGTATTCGCCTGGGTATTGTAAAACCATGGAATTCAACCTGGTTTGCGAACACCAAAGAATTCGCTGACAACCTGGACAGCGATTTTAAAGTACGTCAGTACCTGACTAAGGAACTGGCTAAAGCGTCTGTATCTCGTATCGTTATCGAGCGTCCGGCTAAGAGCATTCGTGTGACTATTCACACCGCTCGCCCGGGTATCGTTATCGGTAAGAAAGGCGAAGACGTAGAAAAACTGCGCAAGGTCGTAGCGGATATCGCTGGCGTTCCTGCACAGATCAATATCGCTGAAGTTCGTAAGCCTGAACTTGACGCTAAATTGGTTGCTGACAGCATCACTTCACAGCTGGAACGTCGCGTTATGTTCCGTCGTGCTATGAAGCGTGCTGTACAGAACGCAATGCGTCTGGGCGCTAAAGGTATCAAAGTTGAAGTTAGCGGCCGTCTCGGCGGCGCGGAAATCGCACGTACCGAATGGTACCGCGAAGGTCGCGTACCGTTGCACACACTGCGTGCTGACATCGACTACAACACCTCTGAAGCGCACACCACTTACGGTGTAATCGGCGTTAAGGTATGGATCTTCAAAGGTGAGATCCTGGGTGGTATGGCTGCTGTTGAACAACCGGAAAAACCGGCTGCGCAACCTAAAAAGCAGCAGCGTAAAGGCCGTAAATAAGGAGCGTCGCTGATGTTACAACCAAAGCGTACAAAATTCCGTAAAGTGCACAAAGGCCGCAACCGTGGTCTGGCGCAGGGTACGGATGTTAGCTTCGGCACTTTCGGTCTGAAAGCTGTTGGCCGTGGTCGTCTGACTGCACGTCAGATCGAAGCAGCACGTCGTGCAATGACCCGTGCAGTTAAGCGTCAAGGTAAAATCTGGATCCGTGTATTCCCGGACAAACCAATTACCGAGAAGCCGCTGGAAGTTCGTATGGGTAAAGGTAAAGGTAACGTGGAGTATTGGGTTGCCTTGATTCAGCCGGGTAAAGTCCTTTATGAAATGGACGGCGTACCGGAAGAGCTAGCCCGTGAAGCATTCGGCCTGGCAGCAGCGAAACTGCCGATTAAAACCACCTTTGTAACTAAGACGGTGATGTAATGAAAGCAAATGAGCTGCGTGAAAAAAGCGTTGAAGAGCTGAACGCTGAGCTGCTGAACCTGCTGCGTGAGCAGTTTAACCTGCGCATGCAGGCGGCAAGTGGCCAGCTGCAACAGACTCACCTGCTGAAGCAAGTGCGTCGTGATGTTGCACGCGTTAAGACTTTACTGACTCAGAAGGCGGGTGCGTAATGACCGATAAAATCCGTACTCTGCAAGGTCGTGTTGTTAGCGACAAAATGGAGAAATCCATTGTTGTTGCTATCGAACGTATTGTGAAACACCCGATCTACGGTAAATTCATCAAGCGTACGACCAAACTGCACGTACATGACGAGAACAACGAATGCGGTATCGGTGACGTGGTTGAAATCCGCGAATGCCGTCCGCTGTCCAAGACTAAGTCCTGGACGCTGGTTCGCGTTGTAGAGAAAGCCGTTCTGTAATACAGTAAGGCCTCTCAATACGAATACACGGCTCAGTAATGGGCCGTGTATTTTTTCTACCCATATTGTAGAACCGGTGTTATAATGCCGCGCCCTCGATATGGGGCTTTTCGACGACTCTGATTTTAGGGTCTCAGGTAGTAGTTGACATTAGCGGAGCACTAAAATGATCCAAGAACAGACTATGCTGACCGTCGCCGACAACTCCGGTGCACGTCGCGTAATGTGTATCAAGGTTCTGGGTGGCTCGCACCGTCGCTACGCAGGCGTAGGCGACATCATCAAGATCACCATCAAGGAAGCAATTCCACGTGGTAAGGTCAAGAAAGGTGATGTGCTGAAAGCGGTAGTGGTGCGCACCAGGAAGGGTGTTCGTCGCCCTGACGGTTCTGTCATTCGCTTCGATGGTAATGCATGCGTTATTTTAAACAATAACAGCGAGCAGCCTATCGGCACGCGTATCTTTGGGCCGGTAACTCGTGAACTTCGTACTGAAAAGTTCATGAAAATTATCTCTCTGGCACCAGAAGTACTCTAAGGAGCGAATCATGGCAGCGAAAATCCGTCGTGATGACGAAGTTATCGTGTTAACCGGTAAAGATAAAGGTAAACGCGGTAAAGTAAAAAATGTTCTGTCTTCCGGCAAGATCATTGTTGAAGGTATCAACCTGGTTAAGAAACATCAGAAGCCGGTTCCGGCCCTGAACCAACCAGGTGGCATCGTTGAAAAAGAAGCTGCAATTCAGGTTTCTAACGTTGCACTCTTCAACGCGGCAACCGGTAAGGCTGACCGTGTAGGCTTTAGATTCGAAGACGGCAAAAAAGTCCGTTTCTTCAAGTCTAACAGCGAAACTATCAAGTAATTTGGAGTAGTACGATGGCGAAACTGCATGATTACTACAAAGACGAAGTAGTTAGCAAACTCATGACTGAGTTTAACTACAATTCTGTCATGCAAGTCCCTCGGGTCGAGAAGATCACCCTGAACATGGGTGTTGGTGAAGCGATCGCTGACAAGAAACTGCTGGATAACGCAGCAGCTGATCTGACAGCAATCTCCGGTCAAAAGCCGTTGATCACCAAAGCACGCAAATCTGTTGCAGGCTTCAAAATCCGTCAGGGCTATCCGATCGGCTGTAAAGTAACTCTGCGTGGCGAACGCATGTGGGAGTTCCTTGAGCGCCTGATCTCTATTGCTGTTCCACGTATCCGTGACTTCCGTGGCTTGTCCGCTAAGTCATTCGATGGTCGTGGTAACTACAGCATGGGTGTCCGTGAGCAGATCATCTTCCCAGAGATCGACTACGATAAAGTCGACCGCGTGCGTGGTTTGGATATTACCATTACCACTACTGCGAACTCTGACGAAGAAGGCCGTGCTCTGCTGGCTGCCTTTGACTTCCCGTTCCGCAAGTAAGGTAGGGTTACTGAATGGCTAAGCAATCAATGAAAGCACGCGAAGTAAAGCGCGTAGCTTTAGCTGATAAATTCTTCGCTAAACGCGCTGAACTGAAAGCGATCATTTCTGATGTGAACGCTTCCGACGAAGATCGTTGGAACGCAGTTCTGAAGCTGCAGTCTCTGCCGCGTGATTCCAGCCCGTCTCGTCAGCGTAACCGCTGTCGTCAAACTGGTCGTCCGCACGCTTTCCTGCGGAAGTTCGGGTTGAGCCGTATTAAGGTCCGTGAAGCCGCTATGCGCGGTGAAATCCCGGGTCTGAAAAAGGCTAGCTGGTAATTGTCACCAATTGAATCACGGGAGTAAAGACAGATGAGCATGCAAGATCCGATCGCGGATATGCTGACCCGTATCCGTAACGGTCAGGCCGCGAACAAAGTTGCGGTCACCATGCCTTCCGCCAAGCTGAAAGTGGCAATTGCCAATGTGCTGAAGGAAGAAGGTTTTATCGAAGATTTTAAAGTTGAAGGCGACACCAAGCCGGAACTGGAACTTACTCTTAAGTATTTCCAGGGTAAAGCTGTTGTAGAAAGCATTCAGCGTGTCAGCCGCCCAGGCCTGCGCATCTATAAGAAAAAAGATGAGCTGCCTAAAGTTATGGCTGGTCTGGGTATCGCAGTTGTTTCTACCTCTAAAGGTGTTATGACTGATCGTGCAGCGCGCCAAGCTGGTCTTGGTGGCGAAATTATCTGCTACGTAGCCTAATCGGAGGAAAGAATGTCTCGTGTTGCTAAAGCACCGGTCGTCATTCCTGCCGGCGTTGATGTAAAAATCGACGGTCAGGTTATTACGATCAAAGGTAAAAACGGCGAGCTGACTCGTACCCTCAACAATGCTGTTGAAGTTAAACATGCAGATAATGCTCTGACCTTCGGTCCGCGTGATGGTTTCGTGGATGGATGGGCTCAGGCTGGTACCGCGCGTGCCCTGCTGAACTCAATGGTTGTTGGTGTTACCGAAGGCTTCACTAAAAAGCTTCAGCTGGTTGGTGTAGGTTATCGTGCAGCTATCAAAGGGAATGCAGTAGGCCTGTCTCTGGGCTTCTCTCACCCCGTGGAGCATCAGCTGCCTGCCGGTATCACTGCAGAATGTCCGTCTCAGACTGAAATCGTGCTGAAAGGCGCGGATAAACAGCTGATCGGTCAGGTTGCAGCAGACCTGCGCGCCTACCGTCGTCCTGAGCCTTACAAAGGCAAGGGTGTCCGTTACGCCGACGAAGTCGTGCGTACCAAAGAGGCTAAGAAGAAGTAAGGTAACACTATGGATAAGAAATCTGCTCGTATCCGTCGTGCGACCCGCGCACGCCGCAAGCTCAAAGAGCTGGGTGCAACTCGCCTGGTGGTACATCGTACCCCGCGTCATATTTACGCACAGGTCATTGCACCAAACGGTTCTGAAGTTCTGGTAGCTGCTTCTACTGTAGAAAAAGCTATTACAGAACAATTGAAGTACACCGGTAACAAAGACGCTGCTGCAGCTGTAGGTAAAGCTGTTGCTGAACGCGCTCTGGAAAAAGGCATCAAAGTTGTGTCCTTTGACCGTTCCGGGTTCCAATATCATGGTCGTGTCCAGGCACTGGCAGATGCTGCCCGTGAAGCTGGCCTTCAGTTCTAAGGTAGAGGTGTAAGATGGCTCACATCGAAAAACAAGCTGGCGAACTGCAGGAAAAGCTGATCGCGGTTAACCGCGTATCTAAAACCGTTAAAGGTGGTCGTATTTTCTCCTTCACAGCTCTGACTGTTGTTGGCGATGGTAACGGTCGCGTTGGTTTTGGTTACGGTAAAGCGCGTGAAGTTCCAGCAGCGATCCAGAAAGCGATGGAAAAAGCCCGTCGCAATATGATTAACGTCGCGCTGAACCACGGCACCCTGCAACACCCTGTTAAAGGTGTTCACACGGGTTCTCGTGTCTTCATGCAGCCAGCTTCAGAAGGTACCGGTATCATTGCCGGTGGTGCAATGCGCGCCGTTCTCGAAGTTGCTGGAGTTCATAACGTTCTGGCTAAAGCATATGGTTCCACCAACCCGATTAACGTGGTTCGTGCAACTATTGATGGCCTGGAAAATATGAATTCTCCAGAAATGGTCGCTGCCAAGCGTGGTAAATCCGTTGAAGAAATTCTGGGGTAATTGACCATGGCAAAGACTATTAAAATCACTCAAACCCGCAGTGCAATCGGTCGTCTGCCGAAACACAAGGCAACGCTGCTTGGCCTGGGTCTGCGTCGTATTGGTCATACCGTTGAGCGTGAGGATACTCCCGCTGTACGTGGTATGGTCAACGCGGTTTACTTCATGGTTAAAGTTGAGGAGTAAGAGATGCGTTTAAATACTCTGTCTCCAGCCGAAGGCTCTAAAAAGGCGGGTAAACGCCTTGGTCGTGGTATCGGTTCTGGCCTCGGTAAAACCGGTGGTCGTGGTCACAAAGGTCAGAACTCTCGTTCTGGCGGTGGCGTACGCCGCGGTTTCGAGGGTGGCCAGATGCCACTGTACCGTCGTCTGCCGAAATTCGGTTTCACCTCTCGCAAATCAGCGATTACAGCGGAAATCCGTCTGTCTGACCTGGCGAAAGTTGAAGGCGGCGTTGTAGACCTGAACACGCTGAAAGCAGCAAACATTATCGGTATCCAGATCGAGTTCGCGAAAGTGATCCTGGCTGGTGAAGTTTCTACTCCGGTAACTGTTCGTGGCCTGCGTGTTTCTAAAGGCGCTCGTGCTGCTATCGAAGCTGCTGGCGGTAAAATTGAGGAATAAGTAGCAGATGGCTAAGCAACCGGGATTAGATTTTCAAAGTGCCAAGGGTGGATTTGGCGAACTGAAACGCAGACTTTTGTTTGTTGTTGGTGCGCTGATCGTTTTCCGTATTGGCTCTTTTATTCCGATCCCTGGTATCGATGCCGCTGTACTTGCCAAACTGCTTGAGCAACAGCGAGGCACCATCATTGAGATGTTTAACATGTTCTCTGGTGGTGCTCTCAGCCGTGCTTCTATCTTTGCACTGGGTATCATGCCGTACATTTCGGCATCGATTATTATCCAGCTGCTGACGGTCGTTCATCCGGCCCTGGCAGAGTTGAAGAAAGAAGGGGAGTCTGGTCGTCGTAAGATCAGCCAGTACACCCGTTACGGCACTCTGGTGCTGGCAATATTCCAGTCAATCGGTATTGCTACCGGTTTACCGAATATGCCTGGTATGCAGGGCCTGGTTATTAACCCGGGCTTTGCATTCTATTTCACCGCTGTTGTAAGTCTGGTCACAGGGACTATGTTCCTGATGTGGCTCGGCGAACAGATTACTGAGCGAGGTATCGGCAACGGTATCTCAATCATTATCTTCGCCGGTATCGTTGCGGGACTCCCGCCAGCCATTGCCCATACGATCGAGCAAGCGCGTCAAGGCGACCTGCACTTCCTCCTGTTGCTATTGGTTGCAGTATTAGTATTTGCCGTGACCTTCTTTGTTGTCTTTGTTGAACGTGGTCAACGCCGCATTGTGGTGAACTACGCGAAACGTCAGCAAGGTCGTCGTGTCTATGCTGCACAGAGCACACATTTACCGCTGAAAGTGAATATGGCCGGGGTTATCCCAGCAATCTTCGCTTCCAGTATCATTCTGTTCCCAGCAACCATCGCGTCATGGTTCGGGGGCGGAACCGGTTGGAACTGGCTGACAACAATTTCGCTGTATTTGCAGCCTGGGCAACCGCTTTATGTGTTACTCTATGCGTCTGCAATCATATTCTTCTGTTTCTTCTACACGGCGTTGGTTTTCAACCCGCGTGAAACAGCAGATAACCTGAAGAAGTCCGGTGCATTTGTACCAGGAATTCGTCCGGGAGAGCAAACGGCGAAGTATATCGATAAAGTAATGACTCGTCTGACTTTGATTGGTGCGTTGTACATTACTTTTATCTGCCTGATCCCGGAGTTCATGCGTGATGCAATGAAAGTACCGTTCTACTTCGGTGGGACCTCACTGCTTATCGTTGTCGTCGTGATTATGGACTTTATGGCTCAAGTGCAAACTCTGATGATGTCCAGTCAGTATGAGTCTGCCTTGAAGAAGGCGAACCTGAAAGGCTACGGCCGTTAATTGGTCGCCCGAGAAGTTACGGAGAGTAAAAATGAAAGTTCGTGCTTCCGTCAAGAAATTATGCCGTAACTGCAAAATCGTTAAGCGTGATGGCGTCATCCGCGTGATTTGCAGTGCCGAGCCGAAACATAAACAGCGTCAAGGCTGATTATTTCGCATTTTTTTCTTGCAAAGTTGGGTTGAGCTGGCTAGATTAGCCAGCCAATCTTTTGTATGTCTGTACGTTTCCATTTGAGTATCCTGAAAACGGGCTTTTCAGCATGGTGCGTACATATTAAATAGTAGGAGTGCATAGTGGCCCGTATAGCAGGCATTAACATTCCTGATCAGAAACATGCTGTGATCGCATTAACTTCGATCTATGGCGTCGGCAAGACCCGTTCCAAAGCCATTCTGGCTGCAGCGGGTATCGCTGAAGATGTTAAGATCAGTGAGCTGTCTGAAGAACAAATCGACACGCTGCGTGACGAAGTTGCCAAATTTGTCGTTGAAGGTGATCTGCGCCGTGAAGTTAGCATGAGCATCAAGCGCCTTATGGACCTTGGTTGCTATCGCGGTTTGCGTCATCGTCGTGGTCTCCCGGTTCGCGGTCAGCGTACCAAGACCAACGCACGTACCCGTAAGGGTCCGCGCAAACCGATCAAGAAATAATCGGGGTGATTGAATAATGGCAAAGGCACCAATTCGTGCACGTAAACGTGTAAGAAAACAAGTCTCTGACGGCGTGGCTCATATCCATGCTTCTTTTAACAACACCATCGTTACTATTACTGATCGTCAGGGTAACGCATTGGGTTGGGCAACAGCCGGTGGTTCCGGTTTCCGTGGTTCTCGCAAATCGACTCCGTTCGCAGCCCAGGTTGCAGCAGAGCGTTGTGCAGAAGCCGTAAAAGAATACGGCATCAAGAATCTGGAAGTTATGGTTAAAGGTCCGGGTCCGGGTCGCGAATCAACTGTTCGTGCTCTGAACGCCGCTGGTTTCCGCATCACTAATATTACTGATGTGACTCCGATCCCTCATAACGGTTGTCGTCCGCCGAAAAAACGTCGCGTATAACGCTTACGTTTTCTAGGATTGTTGGAGATAGAAAATGGCAAGATATTTGGGTCCTAAGCTCAAGCTGAGCCGTCGTGAGGGCACCGACTTATTCCTTAAGTCTGGCGTTCGCGCGATCGATACCAAGTGTAAAATTGAACAAGCTCCTGGCCAGCACGGTGCGCGTAAACCGCGTCTGTCTGACTATGGTGTGCAGTTGCGTGAAAAGCAAAAAGTTCGCCGTACCTACGGTGTGCTGGAGCGTCAGTTCCGTAACTACTATAAAGAAGCAGCACGTCTGAAAGGCAACACCGGTGAAAACCTGTTAGCTCTGCTGGAAGGCCGTCTGGACAACGTTGTTTACCGTATGGGCTTCGGCGCTACTCGTGCTGAATCACGCCAACTGGTTAGCCATAAAGCAATCATGGTAAACGGTCGTGTTGTTAACATCGCTTCTTATCAGGTTAAAGCGAACGACGTTGTTAGCATTCGTGAGAAAGCGAAAACGCAATCTCGCGTGAAAGCCGCTCTGGAGCTGGCTGAGCAGCGTGAAAAGCCAACCTGGCTGGAAGTTGATGCTGGCAAGATGGAAGGCACGTTCAAGCGTCAGCCAGAACGTTCTGATCTGTCTGCGGACATTAACGAACACCTGATCGTCGAGCTTTACTCCAAGTAAAGCTTAGTACCAAAGAGAGGACACAATGCAGGGTTCTGTGACAGAGTTTCTAAAACCGCGCCTGGTAGATATCGAGCAAGTGAGTTCGACGCACGCCAAGGTGACCCTTGAGCCTTTAGAGCGTGGCTTTGGCCATACTCTGGGTAACGCACTGCGCCGTATTCTGCTCTCATCGATGCCGGGTTGCGCGGTGACCGAAGTTGAGATTGATGGTGTACTTCATGAGTACAGCACCAAAGAAGGCGTTCAGGAAGATATCCTTGAAATCCTGCTCAACCTGAAAGGGCTGGCGGTGAGAGTTCAGGGTAAAGATGAAGTTATTCTTACTCTGAATAAATCTGGCATTGGCCCTGTGACTGCAGCCGACATTACCCATGATGGTGATGTCGAAATCGTCAAGCCGCAGCACGTGATCTGCCACCTGACCGATGAGAACGCAGCTATCAGCATGCGTATCAAAGTTCAGCGCGGTCGTGGTTATGTGCCGGCTTCTGCCCGAATTCATTCGGAAGAAGATGAGCGCCCAATCGGCCGTCTGCTGGTCGACGCATGCTACAGCCCTGTAGAGCGTATTGCCTACAATGTTGAAGCAGCGCGTGTAGAACAGCGTACCGACCTGGACAAGCTGGTCATCGAAATGGAAACCAACGGCACAATCGATCCTGAAGAGGCGATTCGTCGTGCGGCGACCATCCTGGCAGAACAACTTGAAGCTTTCGTTGACTTACGTGATGTTCGTCAGCCGGAAGTTAAAGAAGAGAAACCAGAATTCGATCCGATCCTGCTGCGCCCTGTTGACGATCTGGAATTGACTGTCCGCTCTGCTAACTGCCTCAAGGCAGAAGCTATCCACTATATCGGTGATCTGGTACAGCGTACCGAGGTTGAGTTGCTGAAAACGCCTAACCTGGGTAAAAAATCTCTTACTGAGATTAAAGACGTGCTGGCTTCACGTGGTCTGTCTCTGGGCATGCGCCTGGAAAACTGGCCACCGGCAAGCATTGCTGACGAGTAACCGGATCACAGGTTAAGGTTTTACTGAGAAGGATAAGGTCATGCGCCATCGTAAGAGTGGTCGTCAACTGAACCGTAACAGCAGCCATCGCCAGGCTATGTTCCGCAACATGGCAGGTTCACTGGTTCGTCATGAGATCATCAAGACGACCCTGCCTAAAGCGAAAGAGCTGCGTCGCGTAGTTGAGCCGCTGATTACTCTTGCCAAGACTGACAGCGTTGCTAATCGTCGTCTGGCATTCGCCCGTACTCGTGATAACGAGATCGTGGCAAAACTGTTTAACGAACTGGGCCCGCGTTTCGCGAGCCGTGCAGGTGGTTACACTCGTATTCTGAAGTGTGGCTTCCGTGCAGGCGATAACGCTCCGATGGCTTACATCGAGCTGGTTGATCGTTCTGAATCGAAAGCAGAAGCTGCTGCAGAGTAATCTGTAGTAACGTAAAAGAACCCGCTTCGGCGGGTTTTTTTATATCGTCTGAATCATCCCTTCTCTACACTGTCTGAATCCATTCTTCATATCTTCGGAGTTTTACGATGTGGCTGCTTGATCAATGGGCAGAACGTCATATCCTGGATGCCCAGCGCAATGGCGAATTTAGCAACCTTCCAGGTACCGGCCAACCGCTGACGCTTGATGACGATACTTTTGTCCCTGCTGAATTACGGGCGGGCTACCGGTTGTTAAAAAATGCAGGTTGCCTTCCACCGGAGCTGGAAAGTCGTAAGGATGCACTCGCTCTGGCCGATTTGCTTAAAAGCATTAAGCCTGATGATCCCGAAGCACAGGAAATACGTCGTCGGCTGACGCTGGTCGAGCTAAAATTGCAGCAAGCCGGGGTCAATACAGACTTTCTGCATGGTGATTACTCGGATCGTTTATTCAAGACACCCAAAGAGGATTAGCTCATGTATCGCATCGGGGAACTCGCAAAGCTTGCAGACGTTACGCCAGACACCATCCGCTATTATGAAAAGCAGCAGATGATGGAGCATGAAGTGCGCACAGAGGGTGGTTTTCGTCTCTATACGGAAAAGGACCTTCAGCGGCTTAAGTTTATTCGCTATGCACGTCAACTTGGTTTTACGCTCGAGTCGATCCGGGAATTGCTTTCGATCCGTATTGATCCAGAGCATCACACCTGCCAGGAGTCGAAAAGCATTGTTCAGGCCAGGCTGACTGAGGTGGAAGCGCGTATAGAAGAGTTGCAAACCATGCAGCGCTCGCTGCAACGCCTGAATGACGCCTGTTGCGGTACCGCCCACAGTAGTATCTACTGTTCAATTCTAGAGACTCTCGAGCAGGGGGCCAGCGGAATACAGCGCGGCTGTTGATTTTTAGTACGCGTGGATCTACACTCGCGCCGAATTTACTTACAATCTGGAGGACTTATGAGCCGCTATCAGCATACGAAGGGGCAAATTAATGACAATGCGATTGAGGCGTTGTTACACGATCCACTGTTTCGGCAGCGCGTCGAAAAGAATAAAAAAGGGAAAGGAAGTTATCTTCGCAAAGGGAAACACGGCAAGCGGGGTAACTGGGAGGCCAGTGGCAAGAAAGTGATTCACTTTTTTACCACTGGCCTTCTGGCTTTATGGGCCTGATTAAGGGCGACTGTTCTGCTCTTTTAACAGGTCGCGAATTTCAGTCAGCAGTACTTCTTCTTTGGTCGGTGCCGGTGGCGCAGCCGCAGGCTCTTCTTTTTTACGGTTGAGTTTGTTGATGAGTTTAATCGCCATAAAGATAGCGAAGGCCACGATCAAAAAGTCAAAAATGTTCTGAATAAATACGCCATAGTGCATCACAACAGCAGGGATATCGCCCTGAGCATCCCTGAGAGTGACGGCAAATTGTTTGAAATCGACTCCCCCAATTAACAGTCCTAGCGGTGGCATAATGATATCGGCAACCAAAGACGAAACAATCTTACCGAATGCCGCACCGATAATGACACCCACTGCCAAATCCACTACATTCCCGCGCATTGCAAATTCGCGAAATTCTTTAATAACACTCATTTTATTCTCCTTGAGCCAGCTAACGATCCTAAGTTTAACAAATCATTAGCTAATTTCCATTGAGGATAAATAATCGTTATGAAAACCTAAGCATTATAAAATAGAGGGTTAATAGAAAAAGGTGCCCAATTGAGCACCTTTAGCCATTACAGGAAGAAAGGGCTTGGCTGGAACAAACGTTCGACGTCGGTAATAAACTTTTTATCTGTCAGGAACATAATGACGTGGTCACCCTGTTCGATGCGCAAATTATCATTGGCGATCATGACATCATTCCCGCGTACCACGGCGCCGATAATCGTACCCGGTGGAAGTTTTATTTCATCAATGGAGCGGCCCACCACGCGTGAGGTCGTTTCATCCCCATGCGCTACGGCTTCAATTGCCTCAGCAACACCACGGCGCAGAGAGGATACACCCACAATGTCGGCTTTACGGACATGGCTAAGCAGCGCTGAAATAGTGGCCTGCTGCGGCGAAATCGCAATATCAATCACGCTACCTTGCACAAGATCGACGTAGGCCTTGCGCTGAATAAGTACCATGACTTTTTTAGCGCCCATGCGTTTTGCCAGCATGGCCGACATGATATTCGCTTCATCGTCGTTGGTGACGGCAATAAACAGATCAACTTGATCGATATGTTCTTCAGCCAGCAATTCCTGATCCGAGGCATCGCCGTAGAATACGATCGTATTCTGTAATTTTTCAGCCAGCTCTGCGGCGCGCTGCTGATCGCGTTCGATCAACTTCACGCTGTAATCTTTTTCCAGACGATGCGCCAGGCCAGCGCCGATATTCCCGCCGCCAACCAGCATAATGCGCTTATAGGGTTTTTCCAGGCGCTGAAGTTCGCTCATGACCGCGCGAATATGCTGTGACGCGGCAATAAAGAACACCTCATCGCCTGCCTCAACAATGGTCGAGCCCTGCGGACGAATAGGACGGTCATGGCGGAATATCGCTGCCACGCGGGTATCGATATGTGGCATGTGCTCGCGCATAGTGGATAACGCATTACCAATCAACGGGCCGCCATAATAGGCTTTCACCACGGCGAGGCTGACTTTACCTTCGGCAAAATTCACCACCTGCAGTGCGCCTGGGTACTCAATCAGACGGTAAATACTGTCGATCACCAGCTGTTCCGGGGCGATGAGATGATCAATGGGCACCGCTTCGGAATTGAAGAGCTTTTCTGCATCACGCACGTAATCCGGCGAGCGAATACGCGCAATGCGGTTTGGGGTGTTGAATAACGAATAGGCGACCTGGCAGGCCACCATATTTGTTTCATCAGAACTGGTTACGGCAACCAGCATATCAGCATCGTCGGCTCCCGCCTCGCGAAGGACGCGCGGATGCGAGCCGTGACCCTGAACCACACGCAGATCGAACTTATCCTGCAAACCGCGCAGACGATCGCCATTGGTATCAACGATCGTGATGTCGTTGTTTTCGCCCACCAGGTTTTCGGCCAGCGTTCCGCCGACCTGTCCTGCACCCAGAATGATTATCTTCATAGCTTGCGACCCGTTTTCAACATCACGCTTTGATTAGCTTAGCGTAAAAGAAGCCATCACCTTCTTCCGCTCCCGGCAGGTTTTGGATGCCAGGATTATCGGCTGTGCCTGTCGTGTGTAACGCGGCGTCAGAAGTTCGTTTCAGGAATGCCGCAATCTGCTGGGAATTCTCTTCCGGAAGAACAGAGCACGTTGCGTAGACCAGGGTTCCGCCAGATTTCAGATGCGGCCAGACGGCATCAAGAATCTCACTCTGCAGTTGGGCCAGCTCGCTGATATCACGATCCCGACGTAGCCATTTGATATCCGGATGACGACGAATCACACCCGTTGCGGAGCAAGGGGCATCCAACAGGATGCGATCAAATTTCTCGTCGCCGCACCACTCTGAAGGCGTACGCCCATCACCCTGTTTAACCTGAGCTTTAAGACCTAAGCGTTTCAGGTTGTCATAAACGCGGGAGAGTCGTTGCTCGTCCACATCGACAGCCAGAACGCTGGCCTGCGGCGCAGCTTCAAGGATATGCGTGGTTTTACCGCCAGGAGCGGCACAAAGATCCAGGATGCGCTCGCCATTTTGTGGCGCCAGATAAGTGATACATCCCTGCGCTGAAGCGTCCTGAACGGTCACCCAGCCCTGGTCAAAGCCAGGTAACGCCTGCACCGGGGCAGGGGAAGCCAGACGTACCGCGTCGGGATAGGCATCATGCGTAAAACCACTCATGTCTGCCTGTTCCAGCAGTGCCAGCCATTCATCGCGAGTATGGTGGATACGGTTAACACGCAGCCACATTGGTGGACGCTGATTATTGGCTTCAACAATGGATTCCCACTGCTGCGGATAGGCTTTTTTCAGGCGCTTAAGCAGCCATTCAGGATGGAGAAAACGCTGCTCGGACTGGCTGAACTCGGCAACCAGTTCTTCCTGCTGACGCTGGAACTGGCGCAATACGCCATTGATCAAGCCTTTCAACTGCGGACGTTTGATTGCGACCGCACCTTCAACGGTTTCAGCCAGCGCGGCATGAGGCGGAATGCGCGTATGGAGCAGCTGATAGAAGCCGACCATGATCAAATAATGGATGGTGCGCTGCTTGCCCGTCATTGGGCGGGACATCAGCTTGTTGATCAGCCACTCTTGCTGCGAGAGCGTACGCAGCACGCCAAAGCACAACTCCTGAAGCAGGGCTTTGTCTTTATCAGAAACTTTCTGCTGAAGCGGCGGAAGGATATTGCTCAGGGATTGACCCTGTTCGACCACTTTCTCAATGGCCTGTGCAGCCATGCTGCGAAGATTTTGTTTTTTCATAACCGCTAAAATAAAAATGCCCGGAAACTCCGGGCCTTAGGATTAAATGCACTCAGCCGAGATGCTTGCCCGGCGTAAACCATTCGCGACGGGAATTCAGCAGGTCCTGCGCGCTCATTGCCTTCTTACCGGCAGGCTGCAGCGACTCCAGATTCAGGATGCCATCAGTCGTAGCCACCTGAATTCCCTGTTTATTCGCGTCAATGATGGTGCCTGGCTCTGCATGAGATTTGCCATCAATCACCGACGCTTTCCAGATTTTCACCGGCTGATCGTCAATAGTCATCCAGCTCATCGGCCAGGGATTAAAGGCGCGAATGCAGCGCTCTAGCTGGGCAGCGGAAAGTGACCAGTCGATTTGCGCCTCTTCTTTACTGAGCTTTTCAGCATAAGTCACGAGGCTTTCATCCTGAACTTCAGGCTGAGTTTTGCCATCGGCAAGCTGCTGCAAAGTCTCAATGAGCCCCTGCGGACCCAGGTCTGCCAGTTTGTCGTAGAGCGTGGCGCTGGTATCTTCCGCAGCGATCGGGCATGCCAGCTTATACAGCATATCTCCCGTATCCAGCCCGACGTCCATCTGCATGATGGTGACGCCGGTTTCGCTGTCACCCGCCCAGAGCGAACGCTGAATAGGCGCCGCGCCGCGCCAGCGTGGAAGAAGAGAACCATGCACGTTGATGCAGCCGAGGCGAGGCATATCAAGAACCGCTTTTGGCAGAATCAAACCATATGCCACGACCACCATCACATCGGCATTCAGGTCTGCGACCAGCTGCTGATTTTCCTGCGGGCGTAAAGAAACGGGCTGGAAAACGGGCAAACCGTGCTCTTCCGCCAGGACTTTGACCGGGCTCGGCATGAGTTTCTTGCCGCGGCCAGCTGGGCGGTCGGGCTGAGTGAACACCCCAACAACCTGGTGGCCAGATGATAACAGCGCGTCAAGATGACGCGCTGCGAAGTCAGGAGTTCCCGCGAAGATAATACGTAGATTTTTAGACACGTTATTCCTTGTATCCGGGGATGTTATGCGCGGGTGCGCATACGATCCAGTTTCTCTACTTTCTGACGAATACGCTGCTGTTTCAGCGGAGAGAGATAATCGATAAACAATTTACCGACCAGATGATCCATCTCGTGCTGAATGCAGATCGCCAGCAGATCGTCTGCTTCCAGTTCAAACGGTTTACCCTCGCGATCGAGCGCGCGGATTTTCACTTTTTCTGCACGCGGCACTAAGGCGCGCTGTTCAGGAATGGACAGACAGCCTTCTTCGATGCCGGTCTCGCCGCTCTTCTCGAGCAGTTCCGGGTTAATCAGTACCAGGCGCTCTTCGCGATTCTCAGAAACATCGATCACGATAATGCGTTTATGGATATTCACCTGCGTCGCCGCAAGGCCAATGCCTTCTTCGGCGTACATCGTATCGAACATATCATCAACGATACGTTGAATTTCTGCATTCACTTCTTTTACCGGTTCAGCAACAATGCGAAGGCGCTCGTCCGGGATATGTAACACTTGCAAAACTGCCATAAATTTCCAGAGCCGTGTTCAGGAGTTGAAAAGATCATTACCTCTATTCTAGACAAATCCCCCTCTGATTGACAGCATCGCTGACCAATCGCAAAGATTGCTGAGGCTGCTTATGGCAGGGGAAAAGGATGACTTCCACAGAGATATGGTTACGGCTGATTAACATCGGGGATTTGTGTGGCGATGCCATGGTGATGGCTGCACAGCGTTTATTGCAAAGCGCAGAAATTGATGCTGCTGCTCTGGCAGAGGCTGGCCTGACACCCAAACGGGCTGCCAAATTCATGAACTTTAAGGCGGCGGAACTCGAACGTTCTCTGGAATGGCTTGAGCTGCCAGGGCACTACCTCATATCTGCGGATAATCCACGCTACCCTCCACAATTACGAACTCTGCCTGATTATCCTGGCGCGCTATTCGTTAAGGGCAATATCGAGGTTCTCGACAGCGTTCAACTGGCGGTGGTCGGAAGCCGGGCTCCCTCATGGTACGGAGAGCGGTGGGGCAGGATTTTTTGTGAGCATCTCGCCAAATCGGGATTCACCATCACCAGCGGACTGGCGTGCGGAATTGATGGCGTGGCTCATCGCGCAGCGCTCTCGGCTGTGGGGAAAAGCATTGCCGTTCTTGGCAATGGCCTGTTTAGCATTTATCCCCGCCGCCATGCCGCTCTGGCTGCCAGCATTATTGACGCCGGGGGAGCTGTCGTTTCTGAGTTTTCACTCGCTACTTCACCCTTTCCCGCTAATTTCCCGCGACGCAATCGCATTATTAGCGGACTGAGCCTGGGCGTACTGGTTGTCGAAGCGGCATTACGTAGCGGATCGCTCGTTACGGCCCGATGCGCGATGGAACAAGGTCGAGAAGTCTTCGCTTTGCCCGGCCCCATTGGCAACCCGGGTTGTGAAGGGCCGCACTGGCTCATTAAGCAAGGAGCGACGCCAGTGACCAGCCCGGAGGAGATCCTGGAAAATTTGCGATATGGGCTGCATTGGTTAGCAGATGAGCCTGAAAAATCACTTTATTCATCAGATCAGGAGGAGGTGGCATTGCCATTTCCTGAGCTCCTGGCTAACGTAGGAGATGAGGTAACACCTGTTGACGTTGTCGCTGAACGTGCCGGCCAATCTGTGCCTGTGACGGTAGCACAGCTACTCGAACTGGAGTTAGCAGGATGGATCGCAGCTGTACCCGGCGGCTATGTCCGATTGAGGAGGGCAAGCCATGTTCGACGTACTGATGTATTTGTTTGAGACTTACATCCATAACGAAGCTGAAATGCGCGTGGATCAGGACCGACTGACGCGAGATCTTACCGATGCAGGATTTGAACGGGAAGATATCTATAACGCGTTAATGTGGTTAGAAAAGCTGGCTGATTATCAGGAAGGCCTTGTCGAACCCATGCAGCTCGCTTCCGATCCTCTGTCTGTGCGTATTTTTACGGCTGAAGAGTGTGAAAGGCTGGATGCCAGTTGCCGGGGATTTATCTTATTCCTGGAGCAGATTCAGGTGCTAAACCTCGATACCCGAGAAATGGTGATAGAGCGCGTCATGGCGCTGGATACAGCAGAATTTGAACTGGAAGACCTCAAGTGGGTGATCCTGATGGTTCTGTTTAATATTCCAGGCTGCGAAAATGCCTATCAGCAAATGGAAGAATTACTCTTTGAAGTGAATGAAGGTATGCTGCATTAATCCATCAATGTAGCTCCAAGAGTTGTTATGGCCAAATCAGCACTGTTTACGGTGTCTAATAGCGAGCCCTGCCCACAGTGTGGGGCTAATCTTGTCATCCGGTCCGGGAAACACGGTCCGTTTCTCGGTTGTTCACACTATCCAGAATGTGATTATGTCCGTCCCCTGAAGAGTCAGGCGGACGGACATATCGTTAAAATTCTGGAGGGACAAATGTGCCCGGTCTGTGGCGCTGCTTTGGCTCTACGACAGGGGCGCTTTGGCATGTTCATCGGCTGTAGCCACTACCCTGAATGCAGCCATACAGAGCAGATTGATAAACCCGACGAAACCGCGATTGCTTGCCCTCAGTGTCAAGAAGGACAGCTGGTGCAGCGTCGTTCCCGCTTCGGTAAAACCTTCCATTCCTGCGATCGCTATCCTGAATGCCAGTTCGTTATCAATCTCAAGCCGGTGGCGGGGATTTGCCCTCACTGCGATTATCCCCTGCTCATCGAGAAGAAAACGGCACAGGGCGTTAAACTCTTCTGTGCCAGTAAACAATGTGGAAAGCCGGTCTCGGCGGATTAAACCTGTGAAGAATAAATTAACATCGGACTCCATGGCCCGTGCGCTGGAAGTCCTGAGAAACGAAGAAGTCATCGCCTATCCAACGGAAGCTGTGTTTGGGGTTGGATGCGATCCTGACAGCGAAACGGCCGTTACTCGTTTATTAGAATTAAAGCAAAGACCGGTCGAGAAAGGACTGATTTTAATTGCTGCCAGCTTCGAGCAGCTCAAGCCCTATATTGATGATTCGATGCTGAATCAGGCGCAGCGCGAGACCATTTCCGCGGCATGGCCAGGTCCGGTCACCTTTGTTTTCCCGGCGCAGCCTACGACACCGAGTTGGCTGACGGGGCGCTTTGATTCTCTTGCTGTGCGTGTTACCGATCATCCGCTGGTGGTTGAACTCTGCCAGACTTTCGGTAAACCGCTGGTTTCGACCAGTGCTAATCTGACTGGACTGCCACCTTGCCGTACATCGCAAGAGGTGCTGGCCCAGTTTGGTGATGATTTCCCGGTGGTGATCGGTGAAACCGGTGGCCGTCTGAATCCGTCTGAAATCCGTGATGCATTGACCGGCGAGCGCTTTCGCCAGGGGTAATATGATGGATAAGTTCGCCGTATTTGGTAATCCAATTGCTCACAGCAAGTCGCCGTTCATACATCAGCAATTTGCGCAGCAGCTGCAAATTGATCACCCTTATGGCCGCGTTCTGGCGCCAGTCGATGACTTTCTTCCGACGCTGGATGCTTTTTTTAACGGTGGCGGGAGAGGGGCAAATGTCACCGTCCCCTTTAAAGAAGAAGCCTTTGCCCGAGCGGATGAACTCACTGAGCGAGCATCTCTGGCGGGGGCGGTGAACACGCTCAAACGTCTGGAAGACGGGCGCCTGCTGGGTGACAACACCGATGGTATTGGTTTGTTAAGCGATCTCGAAAGGCTCTCTTTTATTAAGAAGGGATTTCGTATTTTGTTGATTGGCGCGGGTGGGGCCTCTCGCGGTGTGTTGTTGCCGCTCCTCTCTCTGGATTGTGCCGTCACGATCACGAATCGCACGTTTTCCCGCGCACAAGATCTGTCCAGGCTATTTGCCCATACGGGCAGTGTGAGTGCTGTAGCAATGGATGATCTGGACGGACATGAGTTCGATCTTATTATTAATGCCACCTCCAGCGGTATCGGTGGTGAAGTGCCCGCGATCCCTTCTTCTATAGTGAGTCCGCACATTTATGCCTACGACATGTTCTATCAAAAGGGGAAAACCCCTTTTCTGAACTGGTGTGAAGATCGTGGCGCAAAACATCTGGCTGACGGTCTAGGAATGCTGGTGGGGCAGGCAGCACATGCGGTCTTGCTCTGGCATGGCGTATTACCTGAAGTCGAACTGGTGATTGAAAAGCTGAAACAGGAATTGCTGGCATGAATCAGGCGATTCAGTTTCCCGACAGGGAAGTGTGGGATGAGGGCAAACAGGCGGTCTGTTTTCCGGTATTAGTTAACGGCGCGCAATTGACCTGTGCTATTACGGGCGAGTTATTACTTAAACGGTTTGGCGGGACGAACCCTCTGGACGTGTTCAGGGATCATCGCTGGGATCTGGAAGAAGAAGCCAGCGATATGATCCGTAATGAACAGGAAGACGATCAAGGCTGGGTGTGCTTTTCCTGAGCCAGATAGTCGTCTTTCCATTTGACGTAATTATTTGCGGAGTACTTCAGTCCTTCGATCTCCGCCTCTTTCAAAGGGCGGATCTGTTTTACCGGACTGCCTAAATAGAGAAAGCCACTTTCCAGACGTTTGTTTTGCGGGACCAGGCTACCTGCGCCGATCATCACGTCGTCTTCTACTATTACCCCGTCCAGCAGAATAGAACCCATCCCCACAAGGACGCGGTTGCCAATCGTGCAGCCGTGTAACATCACTTTATGGCCGACGGTGACATCCTCTCCAATAATGAGGGGATTGCCTTCTGGGTTGTAACTCGATTTATGGGTCACATGTAGAACGCTTCCATCCTGAATATTAGTGCGCGCACCGATTGCCACGTAATTCACATCACCTCGGATCGCGACCAGCGGCCAGATACTGACATCATCATCCATTCTGACATCACCAATGACCACACTGCTGGCATCGATCATGACGCGAGCCCCGATTTTTGGGAACAGATCTTTATAAGGACGGAGTACTGCGGACATATCAACCTCGACTGGTGAGCTTATACAGAAGACCATGATCCTATTATGCCGCACCAGCAGGGGTTAAATGCGTCAATTTTTAAGCAGATCGGGCAGGATCTCGTCGATAAGAGTGGAAAAGCAGCAGTCAGGAAAAAAGATCTAAAAAACGCTTGTGCTAAAAACTGGGATCCCTATAATGCGCCTCCATCGACACGGCAGATGTGAATCACTTCACACTAACAGGCGGGTCGGTTGAAGAGAAAAAATCCTGAAATTCAGGGTTGACTCTGAAAGAGGAAAGCGTAATATACGCCACCTCGCAACGGTGAGCGAAAGCCGCGTTGCACTGCTCTTTAACAATTTATCAGACA
>NZ_JASSOT010000005.1 GCF_030238365.1 Lelliottia wanjuensis
CTGGCATTCCTGAGGCGCTCAAACTCTTCTGCAGCGGCCATACGCAGAGGGGTGTAAATCTGTCCCTCCAGATCAATTAGCTGCCTGTGGGCAGGCATGGCCGTATGATTCTTGCCAATAACCACACCCTCCACCAGCTGAGAGACGCGGCCACGGAATTTTGGCTGATCTGCTGGTGGCATCCATTCATCAGAAATAAAGCTGCTCAGGAGCTCTGCGCGCGCCTCTATGCGCTCAACAGAGGATAGCTCACCGTTAACAGCATTATCAGCAAGGCGCTGACGATATGCCTCTATTGATTCATTAATTTTCGCGGTTTGATTCATCGTTTTCACCCTGGCATTTCTAAGCCTCACAAACTGCGAATTCGCAGTTTTGAACCTTAATAAACCTTAACATTTCTATACATGGGAAATTGCGAATTCGCAGTTTATATACGCGCGTAAAGCCAGACACAACAAGGGTTTCACGGTACTTTTTGCTAAGATTTAAATTTGCGAATTCGCAGTTTAAAACCTTAGGAAATCTTAGGGGGAGATCGTTGCGAATTCGCAGTTTCGATGCTGCGTAAAAAAGCCCCTGCGCGGGGCGTTGGTTAGTTGCTGGTGGCCTTCTTTGGGTTTGCCAGATTCTGTCGGCTTTTCTCGGCCATGACTTCATCAAAAATCGCTTTTGCCAGACCCTTACGATTAATCAGATCCTTAAATGCTTTCGGGGCTTTCTTGTAGAATTCCCGGAATGCATCAGTGCTGGCAACACTTCCATCCATACCGCGCGCTCTCCGCAATGCCTCGATCTGCGCTTTACCTTCCAGACCCGCCGCGGAATCAATAGCGGAAGCAAAGCCGGAAAATTCTGGTGTTGACAGGAGGCGATCCAGTTCAGGGACAACATTACCCTTAAGCTTGTTTAGTAGGCTGGTTAATGCACTATTTGCCGCCATGCTGATGACTGGACCAAATGGGCCATGCGTGAGATATCCCCCGGCAGTAGCCGCGTAACGCGCCGTCTGCTCAATCCCTTTAGTGAGTGCTGGATGTTCAGCAATAAATGACTGAACACCACCAGCCTGATTAATAAGCTTCTCAAAATCGCCTATTTTCGTGCCTGTGTTTGCCTCCAGAGACTGACGGGCGCGGCGAACGCCACCGAACAGCGTGAAAATATCATTAAGCTGATTAACGGTGTCCTCCGGGAGGTGTTTTGTCAGCTCTCCCCATACCTGACTGTTGCCCTTTACGTCGCGCAGCCAGTTCACGGCTCCGGGCAGGTGGAGGATATCGGCAGATTTAGAACCCTGGCTGAACATATCGCCCAGCGCAGTAACCAAAGCCTTTTGGCGGTATTCTGCTGGCAATAAATTCATTACCTTCACAAAATCACCGATCTGACCGGTACTGAGTTTTTTTACAGCTGCCGTGATTTTTGGCATTAACGCTTCCGTTTCGTCTTTGCCGAGTAGCCCCCTTGCCACGTCGTTAAGCGCGAACCGGGCCGCCCCTTTCTCCTTCGCCTGGTCGAAAACATCCCCCAGGCCGTGACGCTCTGCCACGTCTTTAACATCATCGCGCACAACGTGGTAAAGCTCGGCTAACTGATGCTCCTCAGGCGATCGCGCTGCTTCTGCCTTACCGTATGCTCTGCCAATTTTTTTGCGCCATCTGTCCAGTCCATGATAAGTGGGGGTGCCGTCTTTTCCTTCGAAATAGTCGGAAACTTTTCTCTCTTCCCCTTCCAGTTGCCCCAGACCGCCGCCGCGCTTTGTTGCCTCTTTATCCAGATAATCAATCGTGTTCGTTGCCTGTATACGCTCCACCGGCGATATAGCTGTATCGAGCTGCTTATACAGTTCCCCTTCCTGCTGGCTTAATGTTTCGCGCAGATCATCCAGGTCTTTTTTGAATGCCGCCGATACTTCACCACCATCAAGCGAACCGCCATTTTCTGTGATGAATTGTTTCACGCGTTCAGCCAATTTTTTTAACAGGGCTGATTCCTGTTCCGCCAACCCGCTCCCCTGACGTGATGCCAGCAGGCCAATCAACCTGCGCATATCCTCGTTATTGCTATAGTGACTGGGTAACAATTCCTCAGGTGAAATTCCAAGACGTCCAGCGGCGGCCAGAATTTCCGGATCGGCATCAACCAGGGCGGCAAGTTCGGATATTGCTTCCGGTCCGCCTTTGCGTGCTGCAAGGTTGGCAGTTTTCCGTAACTGCCCGGCGGATGTTAATACCGATCCCTCTGCGCCTTCTAAAGCTGCTTTACTACCTGATTTAGCCACACCTCCGCCACCAGGAATAAGAGCATTTAGCGCGCCTGAGGCGATTACCTGCTTAATGGAAATCGGCCCACCGCCACCAGCGGAAACAATCCCCTGATTAAGCAAATCGGCAGCAGTACCGGCAACGGCTTTAGCACCGGTGCGCGCCAGCAGGCCGCCGCCCATGCTAGTGACAGCTCCAGCAGGAAGCGCCCCTGTAATCTCCAGCTCAAGGCCGGTAATGAGGGCATTAGCCGCATCCACAGGGGTTAACCCTGGCTTATCTAACATATAGCGACCAGACGGGAGATCTACGCCGATATTGCCTTTCTCGTCTTTCCAGAACTGCGAGCCGGGGAATGCCTCTTCAATAATTTTTTTCTTCTGTTCCGGAGTCGTCGCCAGCGCCATAGCAATATTTGCAGCCGGGTTATGAAAAAGCCCTTCAACCCCCTTTGTTAATCCCATGGTAAAACCGCTGAACTCTGGCGCAGCGTCCACAAGGTGATATTGTTCCGTTGCTTCGGTTTTACGGCCCTCTCCGGTTGCCCAGCGGTACAAATCCCCCACCAGCCCGCCGGGGTGATCCGGTTCTTCCTCTGTTGGCTGGTGGTATCCCGCATTTAAACTAGCTTCAAGACTGGCACTGGATGAATTTCCATACCCTTTATTCAGATCATCTTCCAGGCTCATTTTTTATTACCTTTTTTGTACCAGTAGCCGTTATAGGCAACGTAATCAGGGTTATTTTGATTAACCGTTCCGTTCGGGAGGTTTCCAGGGGTTTTAATATCGGTTTTTTCCATCCCTGATGGTGCGCGCCCTTGTATGGTCTGCCCTGTATAAGGGTTTGTCTGACCACCACCGCCGGGCTGCTGTAAGGGTGTAAGTGGCGTTGTTGCAGGTGCGGAAACGGGCGCTGCAGTGGTGTTATCGGGTCCGCCCGCTCCCGGAACGCCAGAGCCGAAACCATACTGATCGTAATCTTCAGCATGCTGCTGGATGTAATTGAGCGCAGGTAAGGGTAAATTCGTGCGCTTCATCGCCGTCTGCGCCTGTTTAGGATCGGATAAATCGACACCCACCAGCGCTGGAGAAACCAGAGAGTAATAATTATTTTGCACAGATTGTTTCATGGCGGCGCTGACCGCTTTTAAGTCGTTAATCTGTTGCGGTTGGAGCTTGCGACCATTTTGAAGATCGCCGATCGCCTGCTGTGCTTTCTGAAGGATACCTGCCGCCGCCTCGCCACTTACCCCCATCGCCTGAGCGATACGCGGAGAAAGGTTCGGGGCTTCCTGAACCATAAACTGCAGCATGGCACTCACATCACCGATCGGCGTGCCAGTGTTCAGGGCTGCTTGTAAGCGCCCCTCAGCCTGTAAAGTTTGGCTGAGTTGCTTTATAGCCGGTTTGTTATTGGTTCCCCATGCGTTCCAATTCATGCGATCGGCTATTTGCTGCTGCTTATCGGTCATTTGAGCGCGAAAATTCAATAATGCATTGTGGTACTGGCTTCGCTCATTAAGCCCTGCCCAGCGATACTGGTTTCCCGCAATCCGATCCTGATGCCCCCATAAGTCGCGCTGCTCCATCTCAGCTTCTTTTTGAACATCGAGCAGATAACGGCGCTCTTTATCTTTTTCGTTAGCAATTTCCTGGGGAGATAACGCGCTAACGGTCATTCCGTCTGCAAGGTCTTTCAGGTGCTGGAGTGCTGGCGCTGAAATTTTCTGATCGCTATTATTCGCAGCCTGAATAACCCCCATAAACGTAGCTTTTGTGGGCTTATCCAGCGTGCTTCCACTATTGGCGATCAGATCATTTGCCCCTTTCAGATCACCCGCCTCCGCCAGCGATTTAACGCGCATCATCAATGAACCCAAATCCTTACGGTGCTGATCGTCGCGAATGCCTATAAACTCCTGAGCCTGTTTCGCAAACTCCGGAAACTGCGCCATCACGCGTTCAATCGCTTTCGGATCTCCGCTTTGCCACGCCGTGCCAAACGCATCGCGGGCGGCATTGCGGCGTAAAATTTGATTCTCCTGGTCCTGCTGCATAAAACCCTGATGCAATGAATCAAGGTAGCTCTGTCCGAGCCTCGCCCCTGACTCCTGTGCTTTTTCGATTTGTCCGTAAAAATCTGGAATATTGCTGCCTAGCATCCCCATGCAACCCCCTTAAAGAAAAGATAAAGCAGTCATTGCGGCATCACCCGCCACTTTCCACCAATTAGTGTCGCCGCTGGGTGATTTATTTGCGCCACCCGCTTTATTTGCGCCAAACAAGCCAGACGCTGTTTTAATGGCAGAACTAATTCCACCAGCAAGGCCACTATATTTAGCCATAGTGCCTGCACCGCTTAAGCCTGCGGCCTCCCCAAGATATTTCGCCGCCGAACTGACATCCTGATAACCCCAGTTTCCCATGGTTTTGGTGGCACTTAAGCCCTCCTGCGAGATTCCGCCCAGCTCCTGGAATTGCTGGCTACGCTGCTTGTTGAGCCCCTGTAGATATTGCTGGCCGAGCTGTGTTGACTGACTAGCCAGCACGTTGCCTGTAGCCGTGCTGCCCATAGTCCCGGTCGCCTCCGCCGCCGATTCGGTAGCGTATTGTGCTTCCGCTTCCTGTTGGGCATACTGCGGACCAGCGTAATAATCAGTTAGCGCCGCTTGACTGTTGAGTGGATTCGCCAGCATCTGCATTTGCGCAGTGAGTGCACCTTTGCCAGCGTCCATCCAGGGAGAAATCCAGTCGTACTGCTTTTGACCCAACTGCCCAAACCCTTTGGCAATTTCTTTGGCGGCTTTTGCCTGCGCCTCTGCCGCTTTCCCGGCCCCCATTCCACCAAGTAAGCCCATAATCAGGCCTCCATGTAATTAGGCGTATCGGCGGTGGCTTCATTAAGCATGTCCACCAACACAGCGTGATAGAGGGAGTGATCGGGCTCATGCGGAATCATGGCGCGGATCGCTTCGGCGCGAATTTCTGGGGTAATGTCTCCGCCGGTGGCGTAATTAGTAATTCCCAGCTCAATAACTTTGCGCCCGTGATCCGCGATAGCTTCACGCAGATTGGCAACAGCGCATTCCACACCAAATAAAGCGGCATCTTCAAAAATCTGCCCCTCCAGATAGCTGGCAAGCATTTTTAATTCAATCTCTGCACGGCGGGTGCGGTGTACGCATTCATCTACCCGTGAGGCGTTCTCAATGGAGCGGATCAGATTGGCGCAATCCTGGCGAAAATCTTCGCGCTTAATCTCCAGCTGATTTGCGGTGATTTCTGTATCGGTGCTGGTGGTGCTCATTTCTGCTGTGGTGGTTGTCATGCTGTTTTCTCCTGGGTGGTGGTGGATGCTAGGGCTTTGTCCAGCAGTGTGCGCGCAATGGCGTTAATGGTTGGCGCTGCGCCGGTAATGCTGGTCTGGCGGTCGCGCTGCTGAATGAGTTCGAGGGCGGCGTACTGTTCGAGGGTGACGAGTACAACCTTTGTGTTGGTTTTTCTGGTCATGGTTTACCTACCTACTGATTAAACATACAGCATTATTGTAATCCCATCTTTTGCAATGTATACACATACCATTGCATTTATCGCAACAACGTAACGGTTTTAATCGGGTTTATGATACGGGTCAAAAAGAGGTCTTATTCATGCGTGAGATTGATGTTTTGAGTTGATTTATTGAATGGGTAAATATGGGTAACAATGGTGATAAAAAATTACACTTTGTTAAGTTAAGTGGATGTAATGTGTGATTAATTTTTCAGTTAATGGAGTTAATCGAAATGGCTATTCCTGCATATTTGTTTTTGGCCGACGACGGCGGCGCGGCTATTAAAGGTTCTTCCGATGTAAAGGATCGCGAAGGAAGCATAGAGGTTTTGGCCTTTGGTCATGGGTTACAACTACCGACCGATAACAATACCGGAAAAATAACCGGAACCAGAGTTCATAGTGCTCTTACTTTTGAGAAGGAATTTGATTCTTCAAGCCCCTATCTTTATAAGGCTGTAGCGAAAGGCCAGACGCTGAAAAGCGCAGAATTTAAGTGGTATCGCATCAATGATGCCGGGCAGGAAGTTGAATACTTCAATATGATGCTGGAGAACGTGAAGGTAATCTCCGTTTGCCCCGTCATGTACGACGTTAAAAACCCTGCGACAGAGAAGCATAATCATCTTGAAAGCGTATCGCTTCGTTATGAGCGTATTACATGGAAATATTGCGATGGTAATGTTCAGTTCTCTGACGCGTGGAATGAAAGATGATCCGGTGTACATTCCATCTTAATAATGGACAGCTATCTAACCTTAGTTGCCCCGGCGTTGGTTTCTTTCCCGCCTACTCTGGCAATAAAGGGACTATGAGAAATAACCCCGATGATGTAGCCACTCCGAATGTCGGCCCGCTTCCACCGGGGAAGTATTACATCGTCACAAGGCCGGGCAATGGCTTTAAGCACCTCGTCAAAGATGCAGCCTATTCTATTTTTTCTGGTTCAAATCACTTCACATGGTTCGCGCTGTACAGAGAGGATTCAAACATAGATGACCACACGTTTATTGGCAGCGTAGAAAGGGGTAACTTTAGACTTCACCCGGCAGGCTACAAAGGCGTAAGCAATGGTTGTATAACCTTTGTCAGTAAGGATGGTTTCAATATTTTCAGGGGGGCATTGCTGAGAACGCCAACCTTTAAGATATCCGGACAACTGGAAGCCTACGGAACGGTACAGGTTTATTGATGAGCATAAAAAAATTTCTTACCTTATGGCACGTCTTTGCATTCACCTACCTGGTGGTTTTTGTGCTACTGATAGGTTTTTTTCCTGAATTAGAAGTGTTTTCTTTTTTAACTAAAAAATACGGGTTCATTGATATCGAAAATTGGGATTTTTACTATCTTATAATTATATCAATAATAACATTACTAATTAACAATGCCTTTATATGGTTTGTTTTTAAATTACTTAGAAAGTATAAACTAAAAGTGACAGGTATATAATATGACAATAATATTTAGAATATTGCTGGCAATTGTGACCCCTTTATTCCTTACCATTTTAAAGGTTGAGGGTTCAATCAATGCAAGTTGGGTAGAGATTTATATGATGTTTGCCTGTTCATTTTCAATATTTCTATTGATTGGTATTTGCAACGGCGTATGGGATTGCTCACTTGTCCTTCGTGGCATTAGCGATCAGCTCCATGAAAGAAATAAATCTCACGATGAAGAATTTTATCTTTTATCACAAATTAAAGACGCGTCATGCTCTATCTCTGCTGAAATAGGTGAAATTAAGGATGTATCTAGATCAGTTGATGAATTTCTCCTGCCAAGCCTCGAAGAGAGAAAGCGCATAAGAAAGGGCCGTGCAGAGTATGAGATTGAATCAAAAATAATAAACACTATGATGGGGAAAGGAAATTAAATTGAAAACAATAAAACACATTGCACTTTGCTTTATTTTTACATCAATAGCATGTAACGCGACCCCTCTATATTCCAACAGTGATTTAATAAGAGGATATAAAGCTGATATATCCAGCTCAACAGAGATAGACCCACTAGTTTACGCAAATGAATTTGAGGGTTACATGATGGGGGTTGCCGCCGCTCTTGCCTCTATGAATGAAATATGCTTACCAGACAAAGAGCCTATTGGTTATTACATAACACATAATTCTTACCACGATATAAAAAATATAAACCCAGATAATAATGACGCATATCAAAACGCAAAAATAATATTAATAAAAAATTTTCCGTGTAATAAAAATTAACCCGCCATTACGGCGGGTCTTCCCCCTCTCAAAACGGTATGCCCCCTCCCTGTGACTGATCGTAGTCCTCCGGCGGGTGCTGCTGGTGGGCCTGCTGCCGTCTGGATTGTCCATTCCCTGCGTGCTTACCTGCTCCACCTCCCGGTTTTACGGTTTTTGCGCTGATCACACTGTCGGCCACCAGCGCATAACCGCTCTGTATGCCGCCGTCCGGCCCTGTCCACTGATTCACCTGCAGCAAGCCAGATACGCAAATCAGATCGCCTTTCTGGTGACGGGCCAGCGCCTCCGCCTGCTTGCCGAACGCCGTTACCCCGAGCCACATTGTCGATTCAGCGTTTTCCGCTGCACGGCATGGAAGCGCAACCGCAATCCGGGTAAACGCCATATTGCTGCCACTGCTGGTGGGCTTTGTCTGCACGTCGGCAACTATCCGGCCATGTGCTGCCATTTGCGCTGTCACTCTTCACCTCCATCACTGGATGGAGCAGCGGAAATCATCGCCGCCCAACAAAGTTTCGCCCGGTGCGCAGCCTGCTGGCACCCACTCATTGCTTCGTACTGCTCCCACTCTTCCTCTTTGCTAAAGAACTCGTCTGGCTCAGATTCGAACCCGGCGATAATCATCTTCTCTGTCGGATCAACCGGCACAGCCACCCACCCATCTTTCACTGCGCCAGACTGCATGGCGGCGCGGCGCTCCATTACATCGAGAGCGATGCGCATCGCCTGTATTCCTGTCAAACCATCGACTAGGGTTCCGTAGCGCTCGAAAACGGAAATGTGATTCCGCATGAATTGAGGAGTCAATTCTTTGTAGGCATGCTCAAGCGGTCCGGTGACATCACCCGGCACTACCTGCTGCGCGTTCCACTCAGATTCACAGCGAATAACGCGATCAATTAGGCGCTGCATCCAGCGTTCGGCCTGAAAATTAAATTCCTCTTTCGACTCCGGAAGTGCTACGCCCATGATGGTTAGCGCTCTATCCAGATTTTTTGGCATGAACTCAGCGTTCCGGTAATTCTCAAGCTCTGCTCGCTCGGAGTCAGTAAGGGGGAGCGCCGTATAAAGCGCAACAATGCGGTATGGCGCGCCCTCGTTGGCATACTCTCCGATCCCATAGTCCGCGTTTAACTCGTCGATAACGCAATCAAGATGACTGGCGATTGGTGCAACGCACAGTTCGTCAATGTACGCATTACCATTACAATCAACTATGCCGTAAAGCTGGCAATTATTATCGGCTGCGCGGCGCTGCTGAAGCTCTGTAACCAGTTCGAAAATCGCGGCATGATGGGAATATTCCGGCGTATCTTTCGCTGTTTCACCCAGTGAAATCTTCGCTTCGGTTTTCCAGGCGTCCAGCGTTTCGTCTGTTAGATTGTTATTGGTCATTTAACACTTCCTGTCTCACAATGATTCGGCACATGTCGCACCAGATAATTGGATGGGTAACGCACCCGGCAAAATCCACTTTCTCTAAATTCTGGAGGCAGATATGGGTTTCAATGTCCTTCCAGTGCTTAACGGCTAGGATGAACTTCCAGCGCCGCCACAAAAACCATTTCAGTACCAGCATTCTGTTTAAGCCCCTTGAGGGGCTTCTCCGTGGTTATTCGTCATCAAGTGGAACATTGAAAAGCCAGGTAACGGCGAAAGGGCCGATAATTACGCAGGCGTAAGCCAGAAATTCAGTCACTTCATTCCCCTTTCACTGTGATGCCAGCGGCGACACTAATTCCGCATCGGGCGCATCGTTTTACATTTGACGCGTCCCAGTAAACGCTGTTCTGGTGATCGCATTTGCGCTCAAGCCTGTCGAGTCTGGCGCGGTAATCGGCGTTCAATTTCTCTGCTGCGTCCAAATCCGCACCCAACTTCTCCGCCATCTGAAACCAGTTAGCGCGCTGTTCTTCTTTGGCTTCCAGTTCATCCAACAACCACTCCGCAAGCGTCACGCGCATTACGATTTTCTGGAATCCCTGGCTCTTTGCTTTTTCGATAACAGCCCGTAAGGACTGCGTATCAGCCGGGGAAAGATTGGGTTTTTCGTTAATTGTCTGCATGGCTTAAATCTCCGTAAAACGTGCAGGTTTCATTCCGTTAAGGATGCGCTGGCAGTTATTGCGCCGAACCGCAGCCGCTGCGCGTGTCCTGTCGGTCTGGTGTGGCTGATACATCACTTCCAGCCAGCGAGTTGCAGCCCTGCGCCAGAGTCCTTTTCTTTCCAGATCCTCGGCCAGTGTGTCAGTGAGGTTTTTGGCTTCGTTGATTGATACGCTTTCGGTCATGGTCATAATTCCGTTTTTCAGCTCTGCGCTGTTGGTTCAAATCGGCGGTTTGTTGGTTCATTTTGATTGTTTGTTGGTTCAGTTAATTTTGTGTAAACCTTTAAATTCAACTACATAAAAGAATTGAACCAACTGAACCAACTGAACCAACATCTATCTGTTTCTATATAGGGTCTATTCTTCTGGCTCTGTGTCGTCGGGTTGGTGCTGGATAACGTACACCCACACCTGGCGACCATCGACACGCGGGGATTTACGCTGATAGCCGCGCCCGGCTGCTGGTGCTGTTAACATGCCGCTTTCTGCCAATACTCTGGCGAACTGGCGCGGGTTGAACCCATTAGCGATCTCTTTCTCGAATGCTGCCGGGAACGTGTAGAACACCATTGGGGCATCGTCATGGCTGCTCTGCCGCTTTCGGTACCCGGCCAGGTTGTTTACTGGCAGGCTGGTGGGATCGTAAGGTAGCGGCGCAAAGCGGCTGTAGCCATGTGCATTAAGAAACGCCTCGCACTGCTCAATAATCTGCTGGTGTTCCTTGTTGGCGGTGCCGAACTCATGGATCCACGAATTCCACGTGTGCTGGATAGCATCGCGGCTGGCCTGCACATCCCAGCCGGTGATTTCAGTGCTCAGTATTAACGCCGCCTCCATCACAGCAAAGCGCCCGGCCACGCGGTGCGCCTGTTCGCCGTAATCAGCAGGAATCAGATCACGCCAGCGCAGCTCTGCAGCGCGTAATGCCTCCCGTGCCTCCTGCTGGTGGCATGACAGAAATTTAATCCACTCCCGCCCGGCGGCTCCGTGGTTATCCAGCCAGGCGGCGGCCAGCGCACGCGCATGGGCCTCACCCGTTTTGAGCTCATGAAAATTCGTGGCTTTGGTCAGCGGGACGTTAATCAGGCGCACCATTTGACCGGCTTTCGCTTTTTTCCCCACCGTCGCAACAAAGGTTTCCATGTCCACTTCTCCGGTACTGATCGCCACAACGCGCCAGCGCTTTAACTCACGGTTTCCGCCCTCTTTGGCACCCTGTAGCTTTCCGGTGCCATTAAACAGCGCATAGGCCGCCTGATAGACGCTCATTGGGTCGGTACCCTGGCCTATTTCATCCAGCGGCATCAGCGCATCATTGTGTGCGGCGGCTTCGTTCGCCAGCCCCAGCGCGGTGCCGTACCAGGTCAATTTGAGCGCCTCCGGCTTGCCGTATAGGCTGCTGGCTACACTCTGCGTAGTGGTCTTTCCGGCGCTCGATGAATTGTAAAAGTGAATCCCGAACCCGTCCGAATCCGTGAGGCCGATCAGCGGCCCACAAAGTGACGCGGCGATCGCTGTCATCATGGAGTAATTGCCACCAGCCAGGCGGCCCACCGTGGCGCGCCAGCTCGCAACGGTTCCCCGCACTGAATACCCACCAGCGGCAGAACTGCGCCCGTTAAACATCACCGGCGTTTCAGGTGTGCCGATAATTTCCCCGTCAGGCATGATATACGCCCCGCACTGCCAGCCGGTCACGCTGGCAATGTGCCACAATTCGCAGCTGGCCGTGTCGCGCAGCAGATGATCGGCCAGCACGTTGCGCAGACGTGGATTAGCGGTGATAAACAGCCCACCAGCGCGCAGACGCGCCCAGCCCTCACGGTCGCCAATGTCCCGCATGGGGATAGCCTCTGTGCGCTTTGTTTTGCTTCCTGCTGGCGTCCAGCGCAGAATGAGATAACGCGCCTCGTCATCGACGCCGATCCCCACGCCTGCCACCTCCAGCAAATTACACAGAATCTGGCCGGGGCGGAGGATTTCGCCGGTTTCCTTATCCAGCTTTGGTGTTACCCAGAATAACCCTTCCGGGCGCTCGTCCACGTAGGGGGTCATATCGTCATTTTTTTTCGGCTGGCTTTTCAGAGGCAGATTAATCACCACACTTTCCCCGCGTTCGGCCTGCTCTTTCAGGCGTGGGAGTTGTGCTGTCCAGTCTTCCAGCAGTTCGTATGATTCAGAATAAAAACGGGCCTCCTGCACGTCTGCCAGCGCTAACAGAGTGGCTATGCTGGTGGTATGCGTGGCGCTCAGTTCGCCAGCGCGGTAAACGCGCGCATAACGGCGGCCCTCGTCGATAATGGCGACGTTATGCAGGTCTGCCAGCTGCTCAGGTGCGAGAGTGATCGGGGGGACGCTATCCCCCGCCCGGTTGTTTTCCTGCCAGTCTTTTGCGTGGATCCAGGCATCAGCACCGGCAAAAATAATCGCCTCAGTAAATTTGTCTTTCGGCAGTTTTTTAACGTTCGGGGCGCTTCTCATACTCCCTCCACCTGCAATAAATTTTTCAGTTGCTGGATTTTTTCCACGCCATTTTCTTTCGCTTCTGCCTGCCGCGCCGCGCTTTCCTCTGGCAGGTGTTTAAATTCCCGCGTAAAACGGTAATCCGTCATGCGGCAGGGGTGCGCATAACCATCACGCAAAAACAGGATGCGGAACCCGTCAGACTCAATGACGGTGATTTTTTTGCCCCAGCCGTCTACCCAGCGGCTGTTAACTTCGATTTTTTGCATACCGTTGCTCATAGCATCCCCCGGCTGATTAATTTGTTATGGACGCGGGAAAGCTCCTGCGTGTTCGCTATGCTGGTGATCCGCCAGGTGCGCCAGCCGATAAAATCAATATTGACGTTCGGCAGGTTGAGCAGCGTTAACAGGGTGAACCTGTTTTCCAGGTGAATATTCACGCTCGCCACCAGTTCCGATTTAATGCCCCGGCAGGTAAACACGAATTTTGGTTGAGCGCGGCCACCAGCGAGACGCCGGAATAATTTTTTAAACATGGTTTTATTCTCCTGGTGAAAGCTCTTTTAGTTGGCTCTCAATGTCCATAATTTCTTCGTGCAGCTCGCACAGCGTGGCGGTGATATCGATCCCTTCCAGCCCGTTTAAATTCTCCAGGCCTTCACTGATAATTTTTTGCACCATTTCGATTCTAGCAAAAACACTCGACAGCGAACTATTCACCACCTTACGAGAAACGAGAAGCCCGGCCCGGTGAGCCACAGTGATAAAATCCGCTACGCTCAGCACCATCCGATCATCTGACACGACCTCTTGCGTTACCTCTCCATTCTCGATGGTGGTCAGCACACGGATTTTCAGGCCCGGCGGTAACAGTGATTTAGTCATGGTGGCTCTCTCTCATAAGTAACTGGTGAGCTTCGCACACCGGGAGGACGTCGCCAGAAATAACGGTGGTGCGGAACACCGTACCGAATGAATTAACGCTCAGATTTTTGCGGATCTCACTGAGTGCGCCATTGATTCGCCACGTAGAGAAAAAGGAATGGTGAACCTTAATTTTTGCGGTAGCGCCGCGATCGTAAAATTCAATGCGCATGATTGCCCCCTCCGTTCCGGTCACGGTTGGCGAAATGACGAGCCATTTCTTCCGGATCGTGCTCATTGCCAATAATCATCCAGGTAAAGCACCTGTCATGGCCAGCGACCCAACTGCAGGTGATCGGGCAATCGGTGCGGATTTTGGCGGCGAACGTCAGTGAGTGATCACCCGCCAGCAGTTCACGGGCGGCGCTTTCGGTATTGGCCTGGGTGCGCAGAACTACCGGCAGCGCTTCGGGGTCTTCGTAGGTTGCCAGAAATAACCAGGTGAAAGCTGGTCGGGTGTTTGTGGTAATATCGGCTTTAGCCATGATTTTTATCCCGGTGGTTTGGGTTGTGGTTAGAGGCCCGGTTAGTGTTTGCGCACTGCCGGGCTTCGCTGTTTTTTACTACCCGCCAATCTTCATGGCAGGGTGCGCACATAGCGCCCTGAAATGCTCCTTTGTCACAATCACTGATTGAATGCTGTTGCCGCCCAGCCACGCCATGCGGATACCGCCAGTGCTGGTGGTGGAAAGCGTGAACCGGCGACCGGTTAACGTGTTGGTAATGCTGTTTATCGTTGCCATGTGTTCTACACCAAACCATTAAAGTGTAAACACGATAATTCATACGTGTAGAACACGTCAACACTTTTATGTTTACACCAATCATGTATACTGTGCTACACCAAACACGGTGGAGTAAGACAATGGCAACAGGCGTAAAAAATGCTAAATCACAGGCAGTTGCAGCCCGAATTCCCCATGAAGTAATTGAAGGAATGGAGTCAGTAAAACGAGAGGATGAAAGTACCGGGCAATTCATAGTTACCGCCATGCAGGGCGAAATAACCCGCCGCCAGCTCAAAGAGAACGGTGAAGAAAAGCTCTTAACCAATCTCAATGGAGCACTGGAGGCGCTCGAGCGCATCGGGGAGATCGGCGTGCAGGCAGGCGACCACCTCCGCGAACTGGTGGGCATAGCGCAGCATGAAGCCAGGCAGCTCAAAGGCGATAAGTGAACGCCTGAGGGGTAACTCAGCCGTTGGCTGGGTTCGGTAACTGCGCAGCTGGCGCGGCGTGATAACTTCCCCTCAAATTGAGGAAAAGCCCACCAAAGGGCGTGGCCGCAATCCGCGCCCTTTTCTTTTGCCCGAGATCGACATTTACCGCTGTCCACCGCTAAACACCAGCAATCAACCACAGAATCAGAATCGGTGATATTTCCTGCTTTCAGCCCGTCATGGTCTACCTCATTTTTCAGTGAAATATTCTGTCTGGCGGGTGATCCACCAGCGAGTCGCTGACCGGCGATAATCACCACCCCGGCACCGGAGAACTCCACCGCACAAATAAGCCTTTTCAGATCTCCAGGGTGTGCGAAGCCCCGGCCGGGAAGGTCGTTAATTTTCGTTTTCATATCAGATTCGCTTTTAAATTTACCGAACTCAGAAACTGCTATAACAGCCCCTGAAACTCACGCCCATTCCAGTAAAGCCCATACCCTTCACATGTCTAATAGGCAACATAGATCAATGACCCATTATCGATCTGTTTTAACGATCAATTTGCCGCACTTTGAATCGTGCTTACATGTCAATATCGGCTAATTCGATTCATTTCAAACTATTGATATTGCTAATGAAAGATACCACTCACCATTCATGAAACCGAATAATCAAAGCTGAACGTTAATTAAAAACATTCATGAATTTACCGCCCTGCCGCCCACCAGCTCCGCCAATTCTTTATCGTGGGTGTATTCGCCGCTCCAGTCGGTTTTCATGGGCAGATCACCTTTGAGGTAATGCCGGTACAGCCACACAGCGCCCTTTTTCAGCAGTACCGCGCTGAATGCCTCAAAACTGGTGTGCTTGTTTGGCTTAATGGTCCTGGAGGTTTCTGTGAGGTACTGATCGCGCGCATAGGAGAAAACGCGCCACGTTGCCCGGTGTGCGTTCGGCGTGTCGTCGTATAGCCAGTTCTTTTCCATCAGCCAGCTATTTACCCTGCTGGTGTTCACGCCGTTCAGGCGGCGGCAGAACTGCACCGGCGTAAGCCCATCAGTGAAAAGATTTTCAAGGTGATCGATATATTTCGCCTGGCGCTGCGCGTAGCCGGTGATCTGCTTTTTGGCCTCGTACTCATCAGCCCAGGCGCGCGCCGCGGCGGCGGGGTCTGCAAAGTCGATTGCGGGAACCGGCGCAACGCCAGCATAACCGCCAGTGCTCCGGATAGAGGGTAAAACCTCGGACGTTACCCAGCGCTTAAACTGCCGGGCGGCAGATTTGCGGCTTTTGAATATCAGGCTGTAAAGGCCAGACTCATTCACCAGCAGCGGCTTACGACCTGAACCCGAATAGTATTCGTGTTCGCGCCTGTCCTCATCGTCCACACCCAGCAATGATTTATTCGTGTCTTTCAGTTCGAGCGCGTCGCAGACGTCCACGGCATAAAACCACGGCGCACCATCCAGCAGCACGGCGCGCACGTTCGCCAGCATGGCGCCAGTACCTGAGCGAAACTCAAAAGTTTGCACGTCTGCACCCGGTTGCGCAGCGCCACCAGCAGGGATAGGATTGGCGCTGGTGGTTTCGTTGGCGCGGCCACCTCGTTCAAAGCGGCGCTCCGGTAGCGGGGCGCTTTTTCTTTGTGTCATACACCCCCCATCAAGCAGACTGACGCACAGATGCAAGGTACGCATCAAGATCCGATTTCAGGTAGATAGTTTTTTTGCGGCCAACTTTATAGAAAGGAATTTTTACCCGGCCCGTGCTGTGCCAGTTCGCCATTGTGCTTGTGGCTACGCCCAGATATGCGGCAGCCTCGGGGCGGGTAAGTTTTGTATCTTGGGATTGATTGGTATTCATGAGCCTCACCGTTATAAATGGGTTAACAACGGTGAGGATTATTGGCGCTAATTTGTTTACCGAATAGAGGGGCATAGCAATACCGCACCCCGCATAGCGGGCTATGCCTCTGTCATATTCGCTATACCCCCTCGGGAAACACCAGTGATCCACTCCCGTACTTTTCAGGTCGAGGCGGGGTAAGATTTTCTTTTTTAATCCAGCGTTTCAAAGTGCTTTCATCAACTTTTTTATTATAGTATTCCAGAAGCTGTCTTATAAGTTCCTTTTTGCTCATTCTAGGATACTTCTCCCATGTTAACTTAATGATTTTAATTATTGTTTCGTAATTTTCATTTCTTGGGGATGACGCTATTTTCCTCATATATTCGGATGTAGATAGAGCAACAATCTCCTCCAGTATTCTGGGCGCATCATTTTCTAAAGCTATGCGCCTTTCCGTTTTTGCTGCAAAAGCTCTAGAGGCATTGTGGCAGCCTAAAACCTCTAAAATAGAGAGTATTACTAATTCAGTGAGAAAATCTCTATCAATGCCATCGCAATCAACATTAATTAAGTTATCAAGAAATTTTATATCATTAACTCCATCCGGATTATTAATCTTTGAGATTGCATCCCTTGCGACACCAATTAAAAAATCCCCATGCTCCCTATAGGATTTTGATAAATCACTTGTTAGTTTTACTACGTTGTTTGTCATTTCTTGAGTTACGACAAATTTATTCATGCTTTTTTCTCATTACTTTGCAGGTTAAGGATATCAAAAAGCATCCTGCGTTTATCTTCTTCGGTCATAGTCCCCATGACCGCTAACAGCTGGTGATCAAGTCCTGTCGCCTTTTCCACTAACCCGGCGTGCTCCAGTATGGCGCGTTCAATCTTTTTGGCCGGTTCCTGCAGCTCGTCGGCGGAGAAGTGCAAATAGCCCTGGGTAACGTCTGCGCTGCGCATGGTTTTGTGATTCATCAGGCGTTTGAGAATGTACGATCCGACGCCCACCAGCTCCGCCACGCTGCCGAACGTGCGCCGGGCATCATGGCAAGTGAAAGCGATCGGTGATTCTGCGACGTTCTGCGCGGTCGCCTGGCTAATTTGGTCTATCACCCTGCGCGGGTCGGTGATAATGCCGCCCTGCGCTGCCGGGAACACATACGGGTTATTGTCGTTGCGCATTGCTTTGCGGCGCTCAAAGATGCCGTGAAGCGTGTCGGTGATCGGCAGCTCCAGCGGGTCGCCGTTTTTGGTCTTGTCTATCCAGAAATAGCGGCCGGAAATTTTCACCCGCTCCCACTCCAGCCCGAACACCTCCGCGCGGCGCAGGCCAGTGAATAACGCCACGTCGAGCGCATCACACACCGAAACGGCAAAATCATCCCTTATGCTGGTGGAGTGCTGGCGAACGGCATCAACGGCACTCAGCCAACGTGAGAGCTCGTTATTACGTATGCGGGACGTTTTGCGCGTGGTGCCGTGCCATTTCCGCTTTGTGCTGAGTACCATTGTTGGGGGATCTGGTAAAAGGCGGTTGCCGTCTGTGTCGCGGTAATGATCGTGCGAATACCGGTAAACGGCGCGCAGTACACGGGCCCATAAATCCGCCTGCGCTTTGCTGCCGGTCGCCACGCCTGCACGCTGCGGCTTATCACCGAACCACACACCGCCCTCTGTTATGGCTTTGTGCCTGGCCTCCACCCGTTCGCGGTCAATGGCCGCCAGCGGCGTTTTAAGCCAGTCACCGGAAAAGTTAGTGAGTATCCCCTCATACTGGCTGATCGTCGTCTGTTTGATACGCTGCGCGCGTGATTTAAGGTATTCCGCCAGCGCGTCAGAAAGCGTGACCAGCCTGTTTTGATCCTCGCGTTTTGACTCGTTGGGGTTTTTGCCGTCTTTGGCAACTGCGCTCAACATCTCAAGCGCTTTAGCCCTGGCCATATCCACAGACATATCAGGAAAGCGGCCCAGCGTTGCCCGGATAAACTTTTTGTCACGGTACCGCGCTATACAGAATGCTTTGATGCCCGTAGCCCCCACGCGAACGCGCAGACCAACAACGCCTGAATCAGCGTATTCGATCTGTTTTCCTGCGGGGGCTGGCGGCAGCTCCGCTATGGTTTTTTTTGTGAAGTTGAAGGTGTCCATAAACTAGCCCCAAATCCTCCAGGATATTTATAGGATATGTACAATGGGTAATTGTGGGTAATTTTAGGTCACTATGGGGAGTTTGCTTGGGGTTTAAATGCTTGTTTTACAACGATAGGTAAAAATAGTGATCTGTATCACCTAAAACTCATAATCGCTTGGTCGCTGGTTCAAGTCCAGCAGGGGCCACCAGACACCGCAAGGGCTGGCGGGGAGTCACCCACCAGCCTGATTTTTCCGGGGATATTCCAGAAAAGTAACCATAGTGATTAATGGTTATTAAGTGACCGGGCATACATTGCGCCGCACTTCCTGCCACAAACTCAAACAGCCTTTTTTCATCACCAATTTTTTACCGCGCAAAGTACGCAGAAAAAAAGCGCGCTTTGGGTGCGTACCTTGCTGCGTACTTCCCCCGGGTGTGCGTACCGGTCTGACTCACTGCATTTTTGACGGCCCAATCATTCAATCTGAACCAAAGCCAGCAGCGGCAACGATTGCGAGCGTGTTGTGTTTTTTTTCCGTCAAGAACAGTCCAAATTTTTGCGCTCTATCTTCGCCTCGGCTCTGGTTTTTTCCAGTGGTACTCCGGGGATCTAACTTTCTGGATAAACCGTTCGCGCCGGGCTGCATCCCCAGCGATCACCCTCTCCAGTTCGCGGCACAGATAAGGCGTGAGCTCTGCGTTACCCCTCTCGATAAGCGCGGCCACAATGTCAGCCTTTTGCCTTGTCGTAATGTTCATGGCTTTTGTGGGCTCCTCTTTGTGTGGTAGCACGCCATTTAAAGCGCCGTGCGCATGGCGTGTTGCTGGTGGCCGGAGTGAAAAAGGAATAATAACGTATATATAGACACTGAAAAAACGTCAGTTCAGTTGGTTCACGGCCCTGCAAGCCGCGCCAGTGCTCGCTTTGTGTGAACCTACAAACAGTAAAATGAGGTTGGTTCACCCCTTAAAATGTCGGTTCACCAGTACCGGCGGACCGTGCGCACCG
>NZ_JASSOT010000064.1 GCF_030238365.1 Lelliottia wanjuensis
GGCCATCATCTTTAATGGAATAACGCTTGCGTACTACGACCGAAAAACCGAGAGTGTGGTCCGGATAGACTAGAAAGTGTTACCTATGTTCCCGGTCTGATCTGTCACCTATGTATCCGGTCATACACTGCGCTTACCCGGCCTACAAAACCCAGAATATTCAGGGTGTTGTAGGCCCGAGAAAACAATGTACCGCTGAGGCTAATCAGGCCGCTTTGCCGCGCGACAACTTAAACGCCGCAAACAAGAACACCACCCATACCGGCAGCAACAGCGCCGACAAGCGCATGTCGTCGATGGTGCACATCAGCACCAGGATCATCCCGAGGAAAGCGATACAGAGGTAATTACCCGCCGGGTAGAGCAGCGCTTTGAACTGCGTCTCGCGCCCTTTGCGACGCATCGCCGCGCGGAATCGCAGGTGCGCCAGGCAGATCATGATCCAGTTCAGCAGCAGGGTTGCCACCACCAGCGCCATCAGCAGGCCAAAGGCCTCTTTCGGCAGCAGATAGTTGATCAGCACCACCAGCGAGGTGATGCCTCCGGAGAGCAGCAGCGAGTTGACCGGCACGCCGCGACGGCTGACGCGGGTCAGGAACTTCGGCGCGTTGCCCTGGACGGAGAGGCCAAACAGCATACGGCTGTTGGAGTACACGCCGCTGTTATAGACCGACAGCGAGGCCACCAGAATGACGAAGTTCAGCGCCGAGGCCACCAGATTGCTGTTCATGTCGTGGAAAATCATCACGAACGGACTGCTGTCGGATTTCACTTCCACCCACGGATAGAGCGCCAGCAGAACCACCAGCGAACCGATATAAAACAGCAGGATACGGTAAACGACCTGGTTGACCGCTTTCGGGATACTTTTGTGCGGATCGCGCGCTTCTGCCGCCGTGATGCCGATCAGCTCCAGCCCACCGAAGGAGAACATGATCACCGCCAGGGACATAATCAGCCCGTTCCAGCCGGTCGCCAGGAAGCCGCCGTGTTTCCACAGGTTGTCGATGTTCGCGCGCTCGCCGCCGTGGCCGGAGAAAAGCAGCCACAGGCCGAAGCCAATCATGCCGATAATCGCCAGCACTTTGATCAGCGCAAACCAGAATTCCGTTTCGCCGTACAGGCGCACGTTCACCAGGTTCACGGCGTTGATGATGATGAAGAAGGCCGCGGCCCAGATCCACGTCGGAACGTCGGGCAGCCAGTACTGCATGTAGATGCCTGCGGCGGTGAGTTCCGCCATGCCGACCAGCACGAACATCACCCAGTAGTTCCAGCCGGAAAGAAAGCCCGCAAACGGACCCCAGTATTTATAAGCGAAGTGCGCAAAGGAGCCGGATACCGGCTCTTCGACGACCATTTCGCCGAGCTGGCGCATGATCAGAAAGGCGATCACGCCCGCAATACCGTATCCCAGCAGAACAGCAGGACCAGCCATCTGAATCGCAGGCCCGATGCCGAGAAACAGCCCGGTGCCAATCGCGCCGCCGAGGGCAATTAATTGAATATGTCGATTTTGCAAACCACGTTGCAGCGTCGGTGTCTGTTCCGACGAGGCTTCAGAAACCGCATTGTCTGAAGCGGATGACGCGTCTTTCACGTCTGACCCCTGTGTATTTTTATAGAAGGGGCACCTTTTAACACTTCAGGTCAGCAGGAGCAAGTTGCAGGCCGGATCGCAAAGACCGGGATGAATTCGAAATCGCGGCTGGGTATGATGTTGAAAACCCCAACCTGACAGAGTGACCTATGACTGTGAAACCGTTCTACCCTATCGGAACCCCAGGCAAGCCATGGACCGCGGCTGAAAAGCAGCAGTGGCGCGAGAGCCAGACGCGTTTCAGAAGCTATGAGACTGACGTACTGGAAGCCATTGATGCGCTCAAACCTCGCTACGACGTGAGCCAGTACGGGGAACTGCACTACGGCGACCGGACATTCCCGCTGATGGCCGTGAAAACCCAAAACTGGGACGACAGCCTGCCCGTTGCGCTGATCACCGGTGGCGTTCACGGATATGAGACCAGCGGCGTGATGGGCGCGCTGAGTTTCCTCTCTGAGTATCAGAACGAGTACGCGGGGAAAATCAATTTACTGGTGGTGCCGTGCGTCAGCCCGTGGGCCTACGAGCACATTACCCGCTGGACTTATGATGCCGTCGATACCAACCGCCAGTTTTACCCGCAAGGCGAAGGTGAAGAGGCCCGCGCGCTGATGGCGTACACCGCCCCGCTGAAAGGCAAATTCCTCCTGCACGTCGATCTGCACGAAACCACCGACAGCGACGAGAGCGAGTTCCGCCCGGCGAAAGCCGCGCGAGACGGCGAAGCGTTTGAGCCGGGAACCATTCCCGACGGCTACTATCTGGTGAGCGATACGCAGAATTCACGGCTCGATTTCCAGGCGGCCATTATTGCTGCCGTGGAGAAAGTGACCCATATCGCCCCTGCGGATAAGAACGGCAACATGCTGGACTACCCGGTCGTCAGCCACGGTGTGGTGGAGTACGACAACAATGCTTACCACCTGTGCGCCACCCTGACCGGCGCGCCGTTTACCACCACCACGGAAGTCTATCCGGACAGCCCGGACACCACGCCTGAAGCCTGTACGCGAGCACAGGTGGTGACCGTTCATACGGCGATAGAATTTGCGTTAGCCCACGCATAAGAATGGATGGGGCATCCGTGCCCCTGATAACGAGGGTAAAACTCAGAACTCGTAGCCGACGGAGACTTTAAAGGTCCGCGGCTCGCCCTGGAACAGATAGGTTCCGGAATCGTCCACGCTGGCCCAGTAGTTTTCGTCCGTTACGTTGTCGATACCCGCCCGCACGGTCATCTGATTCTGGTTATGGTTGACCGCGAAGCGATAGCGCATCCCCAGATCCAGCGTGGTGTAGCTGTCGAGCTTTTTGCTGTTCGCCAGATCCGCGTACTGCGAGCCAGAGTGATTCACGCGCGCCGTCGCCGTCAGGCCGTCGATCGGTTTGATGTCATATTCCGCCCCCAGCACCGCATAAAAGTTCGGCACGCCGATGACTTTATTGCCCTGGTTGAGGCCATTGTTGGTTTTGGTCATCTCCGCCTGCAGCCAGGTGGCGCTGGCGTTCAGACGCATCCCCAGCATCGGCTCGCCAAACACGTTCAGCTCAACGCCGCGGTTACGCTGCTCGGCGTCCAGACCGTAGTGTCCGGTCACGCTGTCGAGGATCGCCGACGGCATCTTAATTTCGAACAGGGCCAGCGAGCCGCCCACGCGTCCAAAGTCCGTTTTCACCCCCACTTCGTTCTGCTTCGAGTGAACAATGCCGGTGCTCTGGCCGTAGTTGGTTGCCGTATTCGGCGCCGTTTTCCCCGGCTGCAGCGCTTCCGTGTGGTTGGCGTAGAGCGAAATTTCTTCCCACGGTTTGTAAACCACGCCGTAGGTCGGCATCCAGCGGCTGCCGTCAAAGCCATCGGCGGGGTTTTCCGCGCCGGTTTTTTTGTTGTATCCGCGAATCACCACTTTTTGATGACGGGCGCCGGCGGTGAACAGCAGTTTATCGTCCAGCACGCCGAGGGTGTCGCTCAGCAGCCAGCCCTGCGTGCGGGTGCGGCCGCTGGTGAGCGGATCGCTGTAGTTACCGCCGGAGCCATTGAAGTTGCTGCTGTCAGGCTTATCGACGCCGGTGTTGTGATAGATGTTAGTGACCGGGTTATCCGCTGCCGCCGACATCTTCCACGCAATTTTTTCGTTTTTGGTCATCGCCGAGTAGCCGACGTTGACTTTGTGCGAGACGAAACCGGTATCGAAGTTGCCGCGAATGCCTGCCATCCCGCTCATAGAGTCGCTGATGCGGTTGGTATCCAGACGGGTTGCCGTCGCTTTGCCGCTCTTATCGACCAGCTTCGCGCCGCTGTACAAACCTTCCTCGTGAGCGTGCTGCGCGCCAAGCCCGGTGTAAGCGGTCCAGTTATCGGTAATGTCGTACTCGCTGCGCCACATGCCGAATTCGTTTTCGATGTTGCTGTAGGCCCATTTCTGCGAGTAGTTACGATCGTTTTTCGGCGGCGTCGGGACGAAATCCACGGCGGAAATATTCACGCCCGTTTCGCTGCCGTGGAAGGTTTTCTTCTGATAGCCCATGTCCACGGAGGTGCGGAAGTTGTCGCCTTTGTAATCGAGGCCCGTGGAGAGCAGCGTGGTACGGCGGCGGTCGTTGGCAACCGGCGCCTCGCCTTCGCGGTGGACCAGGTTGACGCGTGCGCCAAACTGATCGCCCTCGCCAAAGCGACGGCCCGCATCCAGAGTGGTGCCGATCTGCGAGTCTGAGGTGTAATCCACGCCGATTTTGGCCTGCGGCGTGTCGCCCGCGTGTTTCGGCTCGAGGTTGATCATCCCGCCGACGCCGGAGCTGGCCGCGCCGTTCATCAGTGAGTTGGCCCCTTTGAAGATCTCAATGCGATCGACCATCTGCGTATCCACCACCTGACGCGGCAGCACGCCGGACAATCCGCCGAAGGTCATGTCATCCCCGTCGAATTTCAGGCCGCGAATGCGATAGCTTTCTGCACTGTTGCCGTAGCCCTGCACCGACTGCACGCCCGCATCGTTGGCGACCACGTCGGCGATGGTTTTAGCCTGCTGATCTTCCACCAGTTTCGAGGTGTAGCTGATGATGTTGAACGGCACGTCCATCGCGTTCTGCTGGCCGAGCATGCCCATGCGGCCGCCGTTAGCGACCTGGCCGTCGAGGAACGCGGGAACCAGCTGGTCGCCGCCCGGTTTGAAATTGCTGGCCGGGGCAGACTGGACGACAAGCGTCTCTTCTTTTGGGGTGTCCGCCGCAAAGGCGGAGTGCGTTACCGCGCCGATGGCGAGCGCCAGCAGCGTTTTGTTCATTCTGGTATGGGTCATGACTAACTCGTTCAATTTTCGCGCAAAATGGCCCGTTGCCGGGCCTGATTTTTATAAGAGGTTTATTTCAGTGCAATTCTGACCACGCTGTCCGGCCCGTTAGTCGAGTGGTCTTTGTTGAAAGGCTGTTTGACGGTCACGAACAGCGTCTGGCCATCGTCCGACAGCAGCAGGCTGTTTGGATTCGGCGGCAGATCCCAGCTCTGTTTGACGGCGTAGGTGGTGGCATCCAGGCTCAGCAGTTTCCCGCTTTCGCGCTGGGTGATGTAGAGCTCATTGCGTTTGGCGTTGAATTTCACCGCCAGCGAATCGCCCACATCGAGCTGCTTAAGCACGTCACCCGTGTGGATATCCAGCACCAGCGTGGTTTTCGCTTTGGAGTTATCAGTCACGAACAGGCGGCCCGTGGCTTTGTCTTCCGCCATGTTCAGCAGCAGCGCCGGTTTGTCGCCGAGCGGCTTCCAGCGTTTTTCGATGCGGTTGGTGCGCGGGTTGACGATCAGGATTTCGCCGCCGCCGTTGGCAACATAGATGCGCTGCGTTTGTTCAGACCACAGCAGCCCGGTCACCCACTGTCCGGCGTTTTTGATGGTTTTTTTCAGTTTCAGGGTTTCGGCATCCACCACCCAGACCACCGCCGGATCGGCGACGCCACCGATATAGAGCGTGCCGTCATGGAGCAGAACCTGACGCGCGCCGTACGGGAAGCCCTCTTTGTTACGCTCGGTAAACAGCAGACGGTTTTTCACTTTGCCGTCGGCGGTGCTGATGGCGCTGATGCCGCCGTCGAGCGAGTTGGTGGCATAGACGGTGCTGCCGTCCGGGGAGATCGCCAGCGCGAAGTTTTTCAGATCCGTATGGCTGCGGCCAATGGTTTTCAGCGTGGCTGGGTCGAGTTTGTAGATCACCCCGCCCTGCACATCCTTGAAGCCTTCCGAGCTCGCCACATATAGCGCGTCCCCTTTCGGGCTCAGCACCATTTCGTACAGGCCGTCGGCGAGTTCACGCTTTATCACGCCGGTTTCTGCCGGGGCGGTGACCGTGGTTTGGGCTTCAGGAGCAGGTTTGGCGGCGTGCTGCGCGGCACAGCCGGAAAGAGAGGCAGCCACCAGCAGCGCCAGCGCGGACAATTTTTTTGTCATCAGGAACATCCTTTACCGTTCAAAAAGAGAATCAGGCGGGAAACTGCGTCGCATGCTGCTGTGCGATTAGGGTTGTTTTGACAGGCTGTGAGGCCAGTGCAGATTCCACCGTTAACACTCAGTGTTCCGTGTGAGATCTGCGCTCACTGTTGATGCGGGAATCGTCCGTCGCTGCCCACAAACACTAAAGAGAATGAGAACTATACTCATTATCTTTATATGATCAAGCGTAAAAATGGGCAACAGGATGAGAATGGCGTGCGTAGAGCGGGGCTCAGCCCGGCGGGAGTTTATCCCTTAGTGCAATAAAACACAGGCGCATTGCCATAGATAAATAAATAGCTGGAAGCGTTCGCCGGTATTATTTCCATCTTGAGTCCCCGGTCGCGAACCTGAAAGAAATCGGGGATATTATGCCTGAAAGCCTGGCTTCTCTTCGGCCGCTCATTGGTGTCACTGGACACCATAATGACGCTATCCCCTTCCCGCCAGTAGTTAAACTCAATTTTATTGCTAATAGCAACCGGCGACTGTCCCAGCTGAATATAATCCCCGGAGGTTTCATAATTCCCTGTGCCGCCGCTAAAAGAATAATCGGCGACAACATCAAGAATATAATTATCATCCACAATGGTGAGATGCGACTCGCAACTAAAATGATTGCGCTGATAGTGAATGTACCAGGCATAAAGCAGCGGCGTGACGATCGCCAGCGCGATCAGCGTCCAGCTCAGAGCGGTTTTATTCATCTTCATGATTATGCTGCCTGTAAATAATAGAATCGCACTGCGCAGCAATATCCTGAGGCTGGCGGTCGCAAACAATCACCGTATTCCCCTGCTGCGCGAAATTGACCGTCATCCAGGCCGTGCCACCGGGTTTGCACTGAATAGCAAAGCGCTTCGAAAGCGCGTCAAACATTTCACGGCTTTTCTCATTTTCATGCCATGAGGAATAAAGCGCACAGCCGTTAACCTGCCCGACGGACTGATAATCCACCAGCCAGGGCTTTCCCACTTTCATGACGGAATAAAGTACACTGCATGAAATAATAAACAGTAAACCGGCCAGCCCAAATGCCAGCGGCGAGTGAAAAAATGAGCGCTTAGGACGAACCTCAGGCGTGATAACGCTGACAGGCTCCGGTTCAACAGATTCCTCGGATGAAACGAAAACCGGGGCTGTTTTCTTCGGAGAGACAAACTCACCCAGCTCCCCCACACGTACCTGCGCAATCGACTTAAAACCCTCCTTAGGGAGAGTCTTAATGATGTTTTCTTCCATGCCAGCAGATTTCAGCACCTTACGGATTTGAGAAATCGTCTGGTAAAGGGCATTGGTGCTGACAATAGTGCCCTGTTTCTCCCACACCGAGGCGAAGAAAGTGCGCTGCTTCACGACCTGATCGTTGTTTTCTAACAACAAAAGCAGGCATTCACTGACCGGCCCATGCAGGGTGGTGGCCCGGTATGGGTACCCTTCCAGGGGCCCCAGTCGGCGAAGATCAGGTTCAAAGAGCAAGGTATCGTTGATGAGGTACACTTTCTTCATAGTACTTTCGCAAGTTGTCATAAAAAACCTGATTCAGAATTTAATTATTATATATCAGCAGGTTGAAAAAACCACTTCCGCTTCTTATCGACACTTTCAGCGCCACGCTCTCCTCCCTTACTCAGTATAAATCATATAACTTCACTCCTCTTTTTGTCAGGTAATTCTTAAAGTTGTCGGTATCGAAAGCACGAGCAGGAGAAATCTTTATCATGAGTTCCCGCAATCAGCGATTAATGCTAAATGGCATTAGAAATTCACAACTTTATGTTGATGGGTTGATCGATAACGAATTTTTGGCACATAAAACCACGAACAACATGAAAGGCAGTCATTAACACTACCAATTAGCCATATGTGAATGGAAACTCTATTAACGAAGCTTAAACACAGGGTTTCTTATAGCGCATGGGGTTGTGTATTGGAAAGCCCTGATAGCAGCCATATAATCCACCTTATAAAATGTATGGTCTCTAAAAAGCGTTATTCCCAGTGGCGTATGTCAGGTTTACTCTAAAGTAGGTATATAAGAGATGGGCTATCGTCTATATGGCTTTATGATCGGTGAAGAAATTCATTTTGATATTTCTAATCGCAGGCTTTACCGGCTCACCGGCAGCCATACCGATAAAAGCGTGGCGTTTGCGTCAATATATTTTAATGAAACCATGTTGCGGCTTTTTCTCTATCTGCTGGAACATGGTCGTAAGAAAGTTATCGCCAAAGAAGAGTTGTTTGAAAAAATCTGGGAGGACAATAATTTAAGTCCTTCGACCCAGCGGTTATGGCAGGTACTGCATAACCTGAATAACAAACTCAATCTTCTTGGGCTGCCAGATGATTTTATTCGAAATATTAGAGGGCACGGTTACATCATTAACTATCAAGATGTCGTCCCTGTTTATTATAGAATGAGTGAACTCCCTGCTCATTCTGACAAAAAAAAGGAGAAGTCTGATCCCCTGAATGAGTGATGTCAATTCAGCGGTTTTGCCCTTAGCACCGAGTGCAAAGGGCTTTTTTTTATCTCCCTGGTTATCAATTTTTTCTTCCCCTTAATGATGAAACGCATAGCAGTAAAATATTGTTAATCGGCACAGGCCGGTACTGGATAAATAAATGAGTGTAATGAACAGCTTTGGAAATTTAAAAGTCAGCAGGAAGTTATTCTTCGGTTTCGCCACCGTGCTCCTGGTGACCCTTGCCATTTTGACTGCCGGGATGCTGGGAATTAACAGTATTCAGGACCGCGTCGAGAAAAACGAACACACTACCGGGCTGTTCAACGCCCTTTCTGCCGTGCGTCTGGCCCGTTTAAACTATGGCTACACCCAGGATCCGAAGTTTTTGGATCAGACCAATGTGGCAGCCCAGCGTATGCAGGAGATGATCGCCAACCTGGAAACCTACAACTGGACGCCAGAGGGTAAAACCTCCGTTGATAACACCGATAACGCGGTGAAGAACTACATGGCCTCCCTGACGCCGTTTGTGAAAGCCGTGGGCGAGAAAAAGGAAAGCGAAAGCAAACTGAGCACGCAAAATATCAGCAACAACTCAGAAATCGCCTCCCAGTTAAGCCACAGCAATACGCTCACGACCCAGCAGGCCCTGGTGGCTTCACAGGTGGCTTTCATCATGAGCGATATCGACAGTCAGGCCACTCTGTACAAGCAACACCCAACGGACGAGCTCAAACACGGCCTGTTGGCGCGTCTGAACACCGCGGAAACCGCATGTGAAGGGCTGCTGCAGGTGGTTCCGGAAGATCAAAAAGCCTGGCTGAATTCCAGCATCAAAGATATGCAGACGATTGCAGGCGAACTGGATAACTACGAGCTGCTCTGGACCGAACAGTCGACGTTGTCAGATACCATGACGGCTAAAGCGGTGACATTGATCGACACTATCCAGTCGATGTTCGCCCGTCAGCAGCAAAAAGTGGTCGAGACCGTGGATAGCGTGCAGCTGCAGATGACCATCGTGGCGGCAATCGGTATTGCCCTCGGTATCATGCTGGCGTTAGCCATCACCAAATCAATTACCCGTCCGCTGAATGAAACGCTGCGCGTCGCCGAGCAGATCGCCAAAGGCGATCTGACCAGCACGCTGACCAGCGATCGTCGCGACGAGCCAGGGCTGCTGATGCAGGCCGTCTCGACCATGAACGAAAACCTGAAAAACATCATCAATGATGTGCGCGAAGGCGTGGAGAGCGTCGCCCGCTCCTCCACGGAAATTGCCGCAGGCAACATGGATTTATCCGCACGTACCGAGCAGCAATCTGCCGCCGTGGTAGAAACGGCTGCCAGCATGGAAGAGCTGACCTCTACCGTCGCGCTGAATGCGGAAAACGCCAACCAGGCCCGTGTGCTGGCTGAAGAGGCGTCCCTTAATGCCAGCGAAGGCAGCCAGATTTCGCAGAAAGTGATCGATACCATGAGAAACGTGCGACTCAGCTCGCATCGCATCTCTGAGATCACCACCGTGATTAACAGCATTGCTTTCCAGACCAACATTCTGGCGCTGAACGCCGCCGTGGAAGCCGCTCGTGCGGGCGACCAGGGCAAAGGTTTTGCAGTCGTCGCCGCAGAAGTTCGCACCCTCGCCCAGCGCAGTGCGCAATCCGCGAAAGAGATTGAAAACCTGATCCGCGAATCAGCGGTCCACGTCGATACCGGGTTTAACCTGGTGGAAGGCGCGGGCGAAGCGATGTTCAAAATCGAGAAATCGGTGGCGCAGGTTCGCGACATCATGAGCGAAATCGCCAGCGCGACGGACGAACAGAGCCGCGGGATTTCCCAGATTGCTCAGGCGATGGCCGAGATGGATACCACCACGCAGCAGAATGCGGCACTGGTCGAAGAATCGTCTGCCGCAGCCAGCTCGCTGGAAGATCAGGCCGTACAGCTCGAAAAAGTGGTGTCGATTTTCCGTGTGAGCAAAACGCCGCAACCGCGCGTTGAGGTTCGCCCGGCAACGAAGGGCCACGTGGTTGCCCTGAACGCCGCCAAAAAAGAAGCCGCTCAGGATCAGAACGACTGGGTACAGTTTTAATCCCGGTCCACTGATTTAATTCCCACGCTCGTCAGGCGCTCTCTTACGGATCGCCTGACGACATTGCGATGAAAGTGAAAGATGGAAAACATCCTTAAAAAAGAACACGCGATCCTGACCGATATGGGTTCCCCGTGGACCCGCGCACTTTCATGGCTCAAAACCCCGAAGATCGACCCGACGGTGAGAACCCTGAAAGCGGCTATCGCTCAGCGTCATATCACCCCTTTTTACCAGCCTTTTGTCAACGCAGAGACGGGGCAAATTGCCGGTGTTGAGGTCCTCGCCCGCTGGCGTCATCCGATCTACGGCTATGTTTCACCTGACGTATTCATCCCTATGGCGGAAAAACACGATCTGATCGTGCCGCTGACCCATCTGCTGATTCAGCAGGTGATTGCCGATCTTGAGCATCAGATCCACCGCTTCCCGCCAGGGGTATACATCAGCATTAATATCAGCGCCCAGAACTGTCTCGATCCTCATTTTGAGAAAGACACCTGCGAGCTTTTACAAAAATTTCTGGTGAATGAAAGCCATGTAGTGCTGGAAATCACGGAAAGACACCCACTGCATTTCACCCCGCAGCTGAGCAACTGGTTTGCCGCCCTGAGACGCTCCAATATCTCCGTGGCGCTGGATGACTTTGGCACTGGTTATTCCAATCTGTCCTACATTTCTGCCCTGAATCCGGAATTTATTAAGATCGATAAGATGTTCGTCAGCCAGATTGGTGTCAGCGCCGATACGCGCCTCGTTGACAGTCTGATTGCCCTGGCCAAAAACATGCATCTGAAAATCATCGCCGAAGGGGTTGAAACGATGGCGCAGGCCGAATATTTGCGCGATAAAAAGATCGACTTCCTGCAGGGGTTCTACTTTTGCAAACCGATGCCGGTCGCCGAGTTGATCAACGTCGTGATGGCCGGGCGTATTCCCCCGTCTGGGGCGCTGAACAGATCGGTATAAATGCACGCGTGACAAGGCTGTCCTACACAAGTCCGTAATCAGAGGGCTGAAAAAGCGACGTAACCCGCACAGAATTGATGGTTATTTATATTCTCAATCGTACCCGTTACGCTATACTTGTTGATTATGGCTATATCACTGATTAATTGTTAATTTCTTTAGCGGGCATTATTCTGACTTCGTCTAAATGCATCGTCTAATGATGAATAAACAATTAAGCAGTAGTCGATAATTTGTTCAATTATATCTTCGGGAAGTATGTGAATCATGTCAAATGACAAAAATACATCAAATTTTGAACGCATTCATACCTTTGACTTTAATTTATTATTAATTTTTGAAGCTGTCTTTACCCATGGTAGCGTCAAAAAAGCAGCCGAAACGTTAAACTCCAGCGGTTCGGCGATCAGTCAATCCTTGAGTAAATTGCGACTGCACTTTGCCGATCCCTTATTTGTTCGCACCGGGCAAAGAATTGAGCCGACGACGGTTGCTATAAAACTCCACGAACAAATCGGGAAAAACTTTGGCAGTATCATTGAATCGATTATCAATTTCTCGACGCAAACCACACCGCATCGTATTGTCATTTACGCGTCACCCTATCTGGCGCTGCGCATGTTGCCCGACCTCTGTGCCGAAATTAATCAAAGCGAAATCCCTTGTGAAATCGTGCACTTATCGGCTGATTCACTGCTGAACAATGGGGAAGATATCCTTACCTATCGCAAAGCGGATATTGTCATCGACACGCATCCTTATTACAGCGCATCCGTTATCTCCAAACGCTGCCTGAAAGAGCATGTCGTGCCAGTGTGCCGCAAAGATCATCCCCGTATGGACCAAAACCTCACGCGTGAAGGGATGAAAGAGGTCACTTCCACCTTCCTGAACGTCAATACCGAAGGGCTAAAACGCGTGCAGCGCGATATTGATAATAACCTTGATGCGCGCAATTTTACCTTTAACAGCAGTTCGGTTTTAGTCAACGCAGCGATCTCTGCAAAAACCGACGCCTTAAGCTTTGTGCCAAAATGGTTTGCCGAAAACTTTGCCGATGCGATGGGGTTAAAAATATTGCAGCCAGAATTCAGTATTGAACCGGCAGATTTATATCTTAACTACAATAAAAGCGCGATGGGCAACGATAACTTCGCCAATATTATTACGAAAATTGAAGATCATTTCATGGCGAAAATGGCTGCAGAAGATAACAAACAATAACGGGTGACGGCATTTGTCCGCGCTGAAAAGGGTGACAGGCATTTCGCTGTCACATTTTCAGATCTCTTTTCTTAATGAGTTTATCTTAAATCCCACTACTCCCGCCCTGTCTTTGGATAACCGCGCCCCTTTAATAACCTCAGCAGTTTTCCCGCTGTAAAGAGCGTCAACCTTTTAACACGCCATTATATTTATTGAAAACGCTCACAATAAACGATTGAATAATATAATTGAACCTAATATAAAAATGATTTAAAAAAGAGACCAATAGATATATATGTAAAGACAAATCACGACGCATGAGTTTATGAGTATAAAAATCATAGCGTTACGTAATCACACCCAATTGTTTATAAATACTTATTTAATAAAACACTATCACCTTAGATTTGTCATTTGTATATTATCTCAGGTTTAATCTCTTTACATACTTGACAATAATAAAACTCATTTGTAATTCAAAGTGTTATGCCAGTCAACGTTGTGTTTATTGATTTATTTCTGGAATGGAACCCTTATTAACGCCACTTATTCATCGCGACGTTAATGGACAAGACAGCCACGAGATCAGGATATGTTCACCCAGGGTTATTACTTAATCGTCACAAATGGAAATGGCCCTGCTCGCCTGAAATAGCGTGAGGGTTAATTCAAGGAGAACAGCAGCATGCCAAAACACCCTCACACCCGCCTTCATCATAAAAACAAAAATACGCTAAAGATGCGTATGCTCTCCGTTGCCATACTAGCAGCAGTATCAGGAACCTCAGAGGCCACAACGGTTATTGGTAACAGCACAAGTTTTCGCGCTTACGACGGGGATACCGACTATGTGGTAGAAAAGGGTACAATATCAGATGCTTTGCAATTAAATGGTAACGACGGTTTGACTTTCACTAATAATGGAACAATTCGTGCTAAACAGGATCCGACTGATACAGGTTTGAATGCCATAGGTTTTCTAAACGGTACGATTATAAACCACGGCACGATCAGCAGTCCTAAGGGTGCGGCCATAGAACTGGACCACGGCGAATCTGGTCAGAATAGTCATGGCTACAACACAGTAGGTAACCACTCAGTTATCCTCGGCACAGGTTCTGTTTTAAGTGGTGGATGTTGTGCTATTTTCAGTGCAAGCGAGGGAAATACCATCACACTCACCAGTGATGATGATGAAACGACCATTGAAAATGGCGATATGATTGGTATGGCTGAGACCTGGAGGAAATTTGTAAAGCTCACATCGGCGGCCAACAGTCACTGGCAGCTTGGAGGAAATGTTGAGCTGGGCGGGAGCACGGCTGATACCCTTTATGTTGAAGGTGATTTAACCATCACCGGGCATATCAAACAATTTGATCCTAACGGTGGAACAACCATCGCCGAAGGCGGCGTGCTTACGTTGGGAACGAATGGCATTATTGACAGCAATATCATTGATAACGGCAGCCTGGTCTTTAACAGCAGCAAAGATGCCGTCAGCAACAACGTCATTTCAGGCACGGGTTCACTCACACAGGCAGGCACAGGTAACCAGTCGCTGTCGGCGGTCAACTCCTATACCGGCGCGACCTCTGTCCAGGCTGGCACGCTGACGACTGGAGTGGCCCACACACTGGACAGCAGTAGTAGCGTAGATGTCGCCAGCGGCGCCACGCTTAATCTCAATAACAACGCTCAAACGTTAAAAGAATTAACCGGGGCCGGGGATATCAGCCTGGGCAGTGCAAACCTGGGCGTGAATAACGCCAGCGCGGACAAATTTGACGGCGTGATTTCAGGCACCGGTTCACTAGTCAAAAGCGGTGCGGGTACCCTGACTCTGGGTGGCAACAGTACCTTTTCTGGCGGCACGAACGTACAGAGTGGTGTAGTCTCTCTGGAGAACAGCCAGGCGGCAGGCAACGGACAGATTAACCTCCAGCAAGGGGCGAATGTCGATCTGGCGTTCAGTGATGCTTCCTTCACCAACGAAGTCACGGGTGCGGGTAAAGTTAAAGTCAGCGGTCAAAATATTGTGCTGAACGAAGACGCCACCACCCTCACCGGCGGCTGGGATATCACCGGCAGCGCGAGCATGACTCAGCAGTCTCAGCTTGGAAATTCAGGCGTTCAGCTCGACGGCGCTCAGAGCAAACTGACCCTCAATAACCTCAGCAACACCTTCACCAATGTCCTCACCGGTAACGGGACTCTGGCGGTTAATCAGAGCAACATCACCGATGAGTTCCATATCTCCGGCAGCATGGGCACCGCATTTACCGGCACCCTTGAGATGCAGAAAGGTAATCTGACGCTCGATGACACCGCCGAGAAAGCGCTGGCGAACGCGACCCTGGCCCTGACCAAAACCGGCATCGCGACGATGAAAGACGATCGTACCCTTGGCGGCTTCACGACCGGCGGCGGGACCCTCGTCGTCGACAACACCCGCACCGACCCGGATGTGCTCACCGTCAAAAACCTCGATGGCAGCGCGGGCGGTACCATTCAGGCCAATATCCCGACCGATCTCACGCCACCGGTGATCTCCACCAACCCGTCCTGGTTCGCTCAGGATAACGTGCATGGCGTGCAGGTTGTGAAAGCCACCGGCGACGTCACCGGTGTCGGCACTCACCTGACCCTGCTGGATCAGAACGGTAACTCGCTGCACAACCCTGTTGACGTGGACTTCAGTGAGAACGGCCAGCAGATCGGCACCGCGACCTACGGCGATGCGGCCGTCGTGGCTGCCGATGGCATCTGGGCGGGCTATGATCTGACCCGCTTCGACGTCAATGCCGGACAAACGCTGGTGCTGCAAAATGAGCCTGGCAAGGACAACGCCCTGGGCGCACAGCTCACCGGGGCGGGTAACGTCGATGTTCAGGCCAGCGGTAACGTGATCCTCAGCAACACAGACAACGACTACACCGGCAACACCACGATCAGCAGCGGCAGCGTGCAGATGGGCAGCGACAATGCCTTAGGCCACACCGCAGACCTGAGTCTCGCGAAAAGTACCGGGCTGGACATGAACGGGAAAGCGCAGGCCGTCACGTCCCTGCACAATGCCGCAGGCAGCAGCCTGAACCTCAATGGCGGTAAACTCTCCATCGCCCAGGGCGGCGAAAGCCTGGGCACGCTCAGCGGCGGCGGTCAGCTGGATGTGGATGCCGGTGAACTGACCGTTCATGGCGCGAACCAGGGGTTAAGCGCTGAGACAGACATTGCAAAACCGGCCACGGTCACTCTCGACAATACGCAGGGCCTGGGCACGGGCGCGGTCGATCTGGCCGGTAACCTGAACCTGTCCGGCGCGAACGGCGTCATGAACAATGCGCTCGCCGGCAACGGCACCCTGTCACTCAAAAACAGCTCGCAGGTAACGCTGAACAATACGGCATCCACCTTTGCCGGTCGCATCGACGTTGCCAGCGGCACCCAGCTGACGGCACAGGGCGCCGGCACGCTGGGCACCGCGAACGTCGTGGATAACGGCAATCTGGTGCTCGATTCAGCGACGGACGCGACGCTCAACAATGCCATCAGCGGCAAAGGCGGCATGGAGAAAACCGGGGCGGGTATGCTCACCGTGGGTAAAAATCAGACCTACAGCGGCGATACCCACATCACTCAGGGTGCCCTGAACGTGAACGGCGACTTTGGCAGCACCGGCACCGTCTATGTGGCAAAAGCCGCCGCCTTAAAAGGCAACGGCAGCGTGGCGGGCTCTGTTGACAACAGCGGCGTGATTGACCTGACCAGCGCCACCCCGGGCAACAACCTGGTGGTGAACGGCGACTACAGCAGCCACGACGGCCAGCTGTGGGTCAACAGCGCGCTCGGCGGCGATAACTCCGCACACGACCAACTGACGGTGAAAGGCAGCACCAGCGGCAACACCAGTGTCACGGTCAACAACATGCACGGCCTGGGTGACCGGACCGAAAACGGGATCAAGCTGGTCGACGTCCAGGGCCAGTCCGGCGGGAACTTTGTGCTTCAGGGCCGCGCGGTGGCCGGGGCCTATGATTACGCCCTCAACAAGGCCAGCGACGGGGACTGGTATCTGCAGTCCACCGCCGCCCTGCGTCCGGAAGCCGGTGCATGGCTGGCGAACCAGAGCATGGCCAACAGCGTGTTCATGAACACCCTGCACGATCGCAGCGATGAAAACCGTCAGAGCGGCGAAGATGCGCCGGCCACCTGGGCGCACTTCGACGCCGGTCGCACCAACAGCAAAGGGGCTGACGGTGCCCTGTCGATGGGCTCCAACACCAGTATCCTGCGCATTGGCAGCGATATCTTCCGCCATGACTTCGGCAACCAGCGTATCAATGCCGGTGTGATGACGGGCTATGCCCACGTCGACACCGACAGCGATGCGAAAAATGCCGGCAACCGTGCGACGGGTAAACTGGATGGCTACAGCGTGGGCCTGTACGGCACCTGGTATGGCGGCGCGGCGGATCAGAAAAGCGGTCCGTATGTCGACACCTGGGTGCAGTACGGCACCTTCCATAACACCGTGAAGGGCGACGACCTGGCGGAAGAGAAATACCATTCGCACAACTGGATGGCGTCTGTCGAAGCGGGCTACGACCTGCCGCTCGGCGCGCTGACTATTCAGCCACAGTTCCAGACCCTGTACACCGATTACAGCCAGGGGGACTACACGGAATCTAACGGCACACGTATTAAGAGCAAGGACTCCGGCGGCGTCACCACCCGTCTCGGCGCGCGTCTGTATGGCGAACTCGGTACTGAGGCCGTCACTCAGCCGTACGTGGAGCTGAACTGGTGGCACGGCGGGAGCGATAACAGCGTGCAAATGGACAATGTGACCGTGAACCAGTCAGTGCCGGTGAGCCGTTACGAAGCGAAAGTCGGTGCCCAGACGAAGGTCAGCGAAAACTGGACGCTGTGGGTCAACACCGGTGTCGAAGCCGGGAAAGACAACTACTCCAGCGTTCAGGGCCAGGTGGGCGGCAAGTACTCCTGGTAAGACGTCAACAGCAGTAAAACACCAGCGCGAACAACGGGATGGAAACGTCCCGTTGTTCGCGTTTTTCATTTCAGGATCGGCGCGAAAAGCAATGGGTACGACGGCATGGTTTGGGATGTTAAAACAAGGGGGAGAAAGCAATGGTACGCCCTGTAGGATTCGAACCTACGACCTACGGCTTAGAAGTGCGAAGGCCTCGAACTTTCAAGTCTCTAAATAATCACCTAAAAATAAATAAACCCCTTTATAAACATAACAATAACAGAAGCGCCGTGTTGATGTAAATTGATCTATGTTGATGCTTATACCTCTAATTTACTTACACCAGCCGTTACATTAGAATTCAGTGTAAGGATTCTTTAAGGAGACAAAAATGGCGCTTGCCAGACAAAAATTCACCTTTGAACGGTTGCGTAAATTCGAGCTAACTGAAGGAAAGTCGCAACGGTTTCTTTGGGACACAGACGTAACAATGCTAGCTTGTCGCGCAACTAAAGGGACAAAAGCGTTTGTTTTTCAGAGTGTATTTCTGGGGAAAACTCTGCGAATGACGATTGGCAACATCAATGACTGGAGAATCGATGATGCACGAACAGAAGCACGGCGGCTTCAGACACTTATAGATACAGGGATAGATCCCCGAATTGCAAAGGCAGAGAAAATTGCTGCCGTAGAATTACAACAGGCTGAATCACGCAGAGGAAGAGTTATGTTCTCTGCTGCTTGGGAGGAATACCTTAAGGAACTGAGAACTGGTATTAGCGCAAAAACTAAACGCCCTTATTCACCACGTTACCTTGCAGACCATATCAGGCTTTCTGACCGTGGGGGAAATGCCAGGAAAGTGGGGGGAGGTTTAACTATTGCTGCTCCATTGGCATTCTTCCTAGATTTGCCACTATCTGAAATCTCTTCAGCGCTCATTACTGAGTGGCTGACAAGGGAAAGAAAAAACCGCCCAACAGTTACGGCTAATGCTTACCGTGTACTTCGTACATTCTTGAAGTGGGTAAATGACCATAAGCTGTATCAAGGCATCATTCCCTCCGACATCACACAAGACCGTAATGTCAGAAAAATGGTTCCCGTTTCAGCCAGCAAGGCTGATGACTGTCTTCAAAAGGAACAGCTAAAAGGTTGGTTTGCAGAAGTACAGCGACTCAGTAACCCGGTGATCTCAACCTATCTTCAAGTTCTTTTGTTAACAGGGGCAAGGCGTGAAGAAGTTGCATCCCTGAGCTGGTCCGATATTGATTTCAAATGGTCTAGTATGCGCATTAAAGATAAAGTCGAAGGTGAACGAACGATCCCACTGACTCCATATGTCTCGGCTATTTTGTCTGAGCTTGCTAAGTTTTCGAATGTTGACACTAGTACTGACTGTTGGGTTTTCTGTAGTGACAGTAAGAGTGGCAGAATTGTTGAGCCACGAAAGGCACATAATCGCGCATTAGGTCAGGCTAATCTGCCTCATATCAGTCTACATGGCTTGCGCCGTAGCTTCGGAACACTGGCTGAATGGGTTGAAGTACCAACCGGGATTGTAGCTCAGATAATGGGGCATAAGCCTAGTGCCCTTGCAGAGAAACATTACCGTCGCCGCCCCCTGGATCTCTTGAGGCTGTGGCACGTAAAGATTGAAGATTGGATATTGGAACAAGCAGAAGTATCGCTATAAATTTGATGCGCACATTTAATCAAAGAGGTTCCTTGATATTAAAGTTAAGATAATCTTCGCGTAATAATTAGTAACTTAACTCCAAGTAGAGAATTAAATATGCAAACAAGCCGTTCCGTATCAACCATTCCTCAAACAAGCAGGCCAATGACAGCCGTTCCAGTTGCTCTAAAAATAACTGCTGAAAATATGATCATGCAAGAGATTAAAGTTGCGGTATCTGAGAGATTGAAGCATGACACAGTGCTCTTTGTATCTAAGTGTTCCAGCCATGGTTCAAGATCTCGTACTTGTGCATCAAAGTCAGCCAAGTCGAGTACCTCATCAAACGATGGCGGCGACCCTGACCCTGAACCCACACATAAAAAAGCAGCCCCCTTCTCGAAAACTACTCTTGTTATCCCCTTATTCTTCCTATTTTTATTAGGTATGATTCTTTCCGCTCACCTGTTTTGCGAGGTGGCGAAATGAAGAACCTACTTCCTTCTGAAAACAGATTTATCAGCACAAAAGAGTTAGCGGAATTATTAGGTTTAAAACCACAAACTATCCGCAAGCAGATATCTGACGATAGGCTCCCTGAGGGTATATCTCGACCTAAAAAAGTAGGAAGACTTAATCGGTGGCCTTTGAAAGAGATTATTGATTATTTATCATCTAATTGAAGGTAATGGATAGTGTATTCCGAAGAAACCATTAAATCTATGCTAGATTAAATAGCTGGATGGTTTTTATTTATTATCCAAATTATCTTTAGCTAGAGGAAAATTAAAACAAATAACACTTCCAACCCTTCAATTCTAAATTGAGGGGTTTTTTATTATCTAAACTAAGGAGAAATCAATGCAATGTCCTGAATGTGGATCTACAAGAGTTCAGCGTAGTGATATTGGGAAGAAAATTGGCAGTGGCGTTGGAGCTGTTGCAGGAGGGATTACAGGTGTTATTGGTAGTGGTGAAGGTGTAACGGCTGGCGCTGCTATCGGTTCTGCAATCATGCCTGGTGTCGGTACGATAGCCGGTGGAGTTTTGGGGTTACTGATTGGTATGGGGAGTGGTGCTGTTATTGGCGGGTTAGCAGGTGAAGCGATTGATGATCATTTATTCAATACATATCACTGCGATAGCTGCGGTAGCCAGTTCGATGGTGCTCATTGATAGGTAAACAGTAGAGATCCTTAAAGAGGATCTCTGCTTACACAATGTGGCATTCAAATTTCCTTACATTTCATATAGATGTCAAATCGCTTTTAAACAACATGCGACAACTGTCATTGACATGTCACTAAAAGAAAAACAAGAATCATATCACTTGTTTAAGTATTTAATAGAAAAGCGTTTTTATTAAAGATAGATTCATATCAAATGTCATCAATGAGTCTCATTGTATATGACCGCATTTTTTGTTTAAAAATCAGAATGTCAACTTCATGTCACATGACACCCGCTGTCAGTATCCCTATTGATAATAAGTAATCTTAAATTAAATGTTGGAATGTTTATGTCTAAAGGTGAAACGTTGAGTTCAAGATTGACTGCGATCATTATTGAATTGCATCAGTCAGGAACAGTTGAACGGAAGTTATTAGCCGATAAATTTCACGTTACTGAACGGACAATATATCGAGATTTGAACCGTTTAAGCCCTATTGTTGAATCTGCGGGTAATGGCGTATACCGCTTATCAATATCTGCAAGAACAGAGTTAGATAATGCAATTCCACGAATGTTCGAAAACCATCATAACTCAGATGGAAAAATTTAGAATAGTAAATATAGAGATCATATGTACATAGAACAGAAGCAAATAAACCAACTGCTACTTTATATGTTCACGATAATTTCAACTGAAAAAAGGTATAAGTAATGGGCATTATGGATAAAGTAAATGCAGCAATGGCAATTGTAGTGATTGTTCTGAGTATCAACATTGCACAAGCTAAAGTAAAGCCATTAATGGCTTGTCGATTAACTGGTACAAGCAACGTAGTAGGTACTGTTATTAATGGTGACTTTATTGATTATTTATATGGTAAGGACGATGCTCAAGTTGATGAGTCAGGGCTGCATTTGAGTAGTCATGACACTACTGTATATGGATATCAAAATGAAGGTATTCATTCGATCACCAAATATCTTCGCTTTACCAATGGGGGTTATAATTATGTAGTATATTCAGTATTAGATGGTGTTGATAACACTAATCAAGGTATCGCTGTATTTAAAGATAATAAAAGAATTATGAATAAGAAGTGTGATGGTGAAATGAAATTCGAAACTGATATGGATTTTAATAATTTAGTTGATTATAACGTAGTGCCTGAAACCGAAGATACTGCTGGTGATATCCTTATTAGCATTCAGTAATGCTTAAATAAATATTGGTAGTTCCTGATTACTATCTTAAATAGATATTATTCATTAGCGTGTAAAGGATTTTGAAATGACAAACTTATTCAACACAAAGATAAACATTAGAACTTGTACATATTCCATGTCTATATTTAGTATTTTATTCATATCTGGCTGCAATGACAATTCCGTCAGTACAGTGAAAGAAAGTATCAATTATTCCATCAACGATACTCTTACAATAGGCAAAGCATTAGAAAGTAGAACTGATTGTATTAATGGGAAATGGAATTCATCGAAGGATAATAGGGATAGGATCATTGTAACTTATGAATGTGAATTACCACAACATTATCTTGATGTATATATGTCCATTAGAGAGCAAAATGATCTTAAATCATTAAATGCCAATATACTTGTGAATAACAATGAAATAAAAGAAGCTCACAAAATGTTAAGCCAATGGGAGCAAGAGAAAAGGATACTTGATGAGTTATTTAAACCATTCCTCAACAACCACTCAGGTGAATTAGAACAACTATCTAAATTTAGCACTCTTCAACACTTGGGTAATTTGTATTTGACATTCGAAAGTGGATGGAGCGAGAGAAAATTATCTCAAGATGATTTTTGTAGCGATTACAAAAATTCTTTACCTGATGTGAAAGAACAGTGTACAGAGTGGTATTCTGTATATGATATAAAATATTCCCTATTGAGTTCCTTCATTGAGCTAAGTAATAGCTCATCCATTGATAAAAAAGCATCATCATTCGCGGAGACCGACCTTTCTAACATACTTAATAATACGCGAAGTCATGGTAATGGGCTTTTAGATATTAATAATTATATCCAAAATAAAAGTAACGATATTACCAAAAACATTAATGATGTAACCAACTATATTAATGGAAAAGATAAAAATATAGACAGAGATAAAGATGCTCTAACTAAAGTGAAAGATAATGCCCAAATAGATAAAGTTAGTGAAAACTTTTCATGGTATGTTTTAGACAACGGCTCTATTCAAGAGCTCGACGGAGGCTTCATGGTAACGCATAATGGAGAAGATATTCAAGTTCCAATGAATGAACTCTTTGATAGATTTTTATCATTTGCATATCATGATTTCAGTGATAACGGAATACCTAACGCCTACGTTGACATAATCAATAATGCTTTAAACCTCAACCGTTAATTCAATCCCTTTCCTCATGCTTGAGGAAAGGGACTCGACCGTATCTGTACAAACTTGATGTGGCGGTTTTTATCAGGTATGAGCATACTTAATAAATATATACTTTTAAGTAAATCATCTTTAAATAATTGCATGACTATTATAATACAATTTAATTTACTGAAAGACCCAGATTTTGAATCTCTCAGTTTTAGGTAGTATTCCCATCAAAATGAATAGTGTGAATATCTGTTTAGCACGTTGAAATAGTCATCATCCCCATCAATTTTCATTTTCAATGCGATCTTTTCCATTTCCTCATGATTTTTAAGTAAGGAAGGCAATTTTGTATACCCTTCAATGTCAAACTCTAGGTCCAGAGGTAATTTTTGTGAGTTCGCTTCTAGGAATATATTATTTAGCTGAATTATAGCTTTTCTTTTTTCTTTATCAGGTAACGGAGTTAGTGCCAACAATAATTTGTCAATGACAGTATCATTATCATTTAAAATATTTTTACTGGAAATAATTAATCTTGCGTTTCGTGTGGAGTTATAAACTGGTTCAACTTTTATATTTGATTTTTTTATTATTTTTAAAAGTCGATCTTTATGCCTTTTAGATTGTTGAGCACGAAAACTCTCACCTCTTTCTTTTCCATGAGTAGCATAATATAAGTTATCTTCTGATTTAAACATATAGTTTGAATTAACGAGCTGATTAACTTTAATTACCGTTCCGAGTTTTTTTATTTCTTTAGAAATATGATTTATATCCAACTGAGTGCTATCATGAACAATCAGTAACTTATTTAAACTTTCAATTATAATTATGGAGCACGTTTCGAATTCTTCCGTATAAATCCCTACCACACAACCATTCTTGTTGATGACTGCCGCTGAGTCTTGAAGTATTTCGATAATCATTCATTACCTCCAATTTATGATTTTATAAAATTAATACTTATACAATTTATCATCCCATTCATTAGCTGAACGAAATATTACCAGCATCTACTATTGGCATTAAGTTACCAACCATATTTGACATAGCTATGTGCTGCAATCATTCAGGTTCGAATCCGAGCGAGTACGGTTTTTAATTACGCTGTAGGACGTTCGTTCCACGCGTCATGAGCTAATAAATTACCATCTTTATATAAATGGGTAATCTTTTCGTAATTCAAAGCCACCTCTTCCATGTGACCAGTGCCGGGGCATCCTCGAGTATCATGCATGACAGGACTGACTGATATTACTTTCACATTCTCTAGCGTGATGCAGTAATATTCTACCTCTTGTCCTGCATCGTTGATATGATAAAACCGAAATTCAGCAGATTTAAGAGTCTGGCCCGTTGCTGCCGCTTTGAATAGATATGGTGAGGAACTATCAAGCTCTTTGGTAAACTGGAAAGGCGAATGCTGCCGTGTGCCAGTAACTTTCCCTGTCATTGGGTCTGTTGGAATGGTCAAGTTATGGTGTAAGCTGCGTAGCTCAATGCTACCTTCGCGATCCTGAACATCGGAAGCACCACGGATCACCGCGCCGCCGTCATCGGTCAAAAATAAGTGTACAGGTACAGCCATTTCTTTAGCTCCTTGCGATTAGTTGTATAACCATTTCCCGGCTTTAGCCGATTTAATAAACATGTCAATAGTGAAATCAGGAACATCGACGGGATCTGGTTTCTTGAATGGATTCCATGAATGCTTTACTTCGGGGTAGTAGGTTTCAAGATGGAAATTAGACATGTCAACGCCAAATTCTTTTGAAAAATCTTCAACTAATTCTTCAACATCATCCTGGTCAAGCTGCACATCAAAATGTATGCTTGCTTCTGCAGTGTACGTGTCGTATTTCTTTTTCTTGAACATGTAAGCACCAGCACGAACAGAAAACATGTGTAGTACTCGTTGTTCAATATCGTCTTCACCGATTACCATAACTTATCGTTACCTCTCGCTATGGCGTTGTATTCGCGGATCGAATTGTAGGTTATCTGTGAAACATCAACCAAAAGAACGACCTCGCCAACTAACGGAATAGTACGGCCTACCCATGTACCGACCTTTCTCACCATCCTACGTTTTACAGTCCACGGAGTATAACCGCCGATCCATGTAGGCATTTTCAACCCGAACGGGAACATTCTATTTCCGAATACATTTCTCACACCTTTTGAAAGTCTGGAAGTTCCTTTCAGTGCCGTTTCTGGTTTAGTTCGAGTTTCTTGGTCATTCATACCTGCATACAGTGCATAGATTGCGGCAATGTCTTTAACACCGAACTGATCAGCCGTGTTGAAAATAAACGCCATGAAAAAGAGTTCAGAGGCGGTAAGATTCGATTTTCCTGCATAGAAGTATGTCCCGTTCAGTTCCTCTACTGTATCCACTACCCAATCCCTTGTTTTTCTGAGTGAAATGTAATCTTAACGCTTAAATTCAAATCTATCTAACTGATTTAATGTTACAAAAAGTCATCGCCATATCGCATTAGAGAATTCACGACCGCCTTCAACATCTGACACTGCATCCGCAAGTAAATCACGTATTTTTTTATCAGAAGTCAAATTTGCATAACTCTCTATAGGCCATTTATTGCGAACATATGCTTTCGCCACAGCCAGTCGAAAACGATACCCTAAATCCCAATCCCGTAACCAACCAAGCTCCGGTAATTGTGAGAAAAGCATTTCTCGTGCTCTTGGTGATAGCTTAGATTTCAAAATTTTTTGATGTAACTCAATGTAATAATGCTCAATGACATAAAGTCCCTCATCTCCATTTGAGTTAAGAGAAAGAGCTACAAAGAAACAATTGAGCATATCTTCTTGCGCCCCATAAATATCATTTGAAACATCAATAATCGAGCTATACCATGGTTCGATACCAGCAGCGATGACGTTATTTGACAACCAACCAAGCGAATCGGCAAATTCATAAAGCAGTTTGGTGTGAGACACATGACCTAATACATTGGTTTGAAGTAGCAAATTATGACGAGATAAAAGTCCTTTCTTCCAAATATTAGGTAGTTCTTGGTGGCTATTTAAATCTTTCACAATTTGTACAGCAGATACATTAGGGAAATTATCAAAAACTGCATCAACAAGATTTTCGTTATTACGACGCATCAGGTTACGAATAAAGCTAACAAGCCCTACTGAATCCATTGGTACGAAAGGAAGTAGATCGATTAATGTGGCATCCTCTAATATAGATTGACTTGTATACAAAAACTCTGGATGTAATTTAACTATCAACTTTCGTATATCATGATAAGAATATGAATTAGGCCAGAATTCTGGTGTTTGGATAGTTTCAATTATGGCTTGGAAAACCATTCTACTCATAGAACTTTCTGAGTCTGAAGCTACAGTCACAAGCTTAAGAAGCGCTTCTGCATGCTGCGGCCACAAGTTTTTCAGATTAGTAATGCCAAGTGTCGTTAAATTAGGAAAAACTTCATTTCTTTCTTCTTCACTTAAGATTAAAAATTTGACCAATTTCACTTGTACATAATTAGCTAGCACACCATCCACTAGATCTTGCTTCAAATAGCATGCATCGTTTGGCGCTGAAAATGCATCAAAAACAATGTTAATTATGCTTTGCACTGAATACTCTTGAACATCATCATCAAGAGTATAAACTTCAGCCAGGGGTTTAAATGAACCTCGTTGCTTACGAACGTCTCGCCCATACTTCCAAAGAAATTTACGTAGGGGACCTTCGGGCCCAATATAGACATCTTTTACAGCAGAACTAAGCCAATAAGATGAATCATTTTCTATGCTGGAAGAGTTATATTCGTCTTGTTTGATAACAGCGGTAACATCAAAACGAGCTGAACTTGTAGGACGTGGAGCCCGAGAGGCTGCTGTCTGGAAACGAAAATTGCGTCTGAGCCGAGGCCATTGTTGTGACCAAACCGCAAATAGTGGTCTATCAAGTTCATCTGGTGAACTAACTTCAACGCTTGTCGTTATTTTTCCATAAAGTGCGTCTATTAACTTTCTTACTATTGCATCGTCTATCGTCGTGCTTATTTCACTTTTATCTAATAAATTAGCTTCAAAGGGTTTTCTATAGAGCTCCCGATCTAAAAAACCGCTTGGTCGAATAATGAGATTTTGTAATACGGACAAATCAGCTACAGACTCAAGAAGAGTTGGTTGAAGAAGTAGCGCATGGGTCCAAACACACCCAGGTCTTGGCATTTCTGGCGCAGGCCAAGTATACATAAGAACATAACGACCTATTGAGGGCACAGGTAATCCAGTCCAATAACCCTTCGAACCACCGAAGACAACGCCCGGAGCAAGATCACTCAACTCAGTAAGAAATGCAGTTTCTTCTCCTAGAGGAAGAGATGAAGCAAGTAATCTATGCCCATCATCATAGCCGAATAAACAATGATCTATTTTCATTCGTCCGCCGACATAAGCCATACAAGCGGTTCAGTCAAATCATTCCCCTCGCCTTCTGGTCCAACGATTTGAATTCTTCGACTTGCTACCAATGTTGCCACCTCATCAACAGCAGAATCATCATCAAGACGAACTCCTTGTGCAGAAACTCCATAAATTTGATGATTAAAAAAGTCTCCATTAGTCTTTAAGAATTGTTCGACAAGTGGCATATTTATTGCCAACCAATCGCAAGGTGTAATACCTGAATTACGGACCAAATCCCAAGCAGATATTAAAATCACTATACGGCGAAAACGTGATTCAAAAGGTGGACGTATAATGTCACTTAGTAGTTGCACAACTTTAACTTGTGCAGGTAGAAGTTTAGGTTCCCATTCTTGTGCTACTGTGTCGCTATTCCCAACATTAGGGTTAGTATCTGCAAGTTCACTATTGCTTGGTAATCTTGAATTAAATTCTGTAATTGAAAGCGTATCTTCCTTGATATCCGAACTGATGAAAAATAATATCCCATCATCCTCAGCAAACCCTTCAAGAAAATCTCTTCGAAATAATCTATCTTCAACCTGACGATCGAACGTTTCTCCTGCTAAATCAGGGAAAAAGGCGATCCCTTTTTCGTCAGTTTCACGATTACGCAGATGAATAGCGACATTCATATCTCCAATCTGAGAAGTTCTCGGTACAGGTTGGAAATTACGCCATGCCTCAGCAATCCGATTAAGATAGGAACAATCACCTTTGAAATCCTCTAATACAAGGCGACATGAAGTTTCATCGGCTGCAACTAAATGCCAAAGTGCTGCTAAAAATGTAGTTTTACCTGATGCTGGTAAACCCATAATAATGAAGTTTGAGTTCACTATACGGTCCTCCTTAGCAAAAGCCTATCAAACTCATCTGACAGCTCTGGAATACTCGGACTATTTAATTGCACAAGAGGTTTTCTCCTCAACCATGTTTTCAATAGAGGGGCTAAGCCTTGGCCCGATTCTGCATCTACAAGTGGTGCACGAGCTGCCGTATGGAATATTGCAACATTGAACCTCTCAGTTAGCATTGCCTCAATCTTTTGTTCAAATTCAGTTAACGAATTCCGAGCTTCAACTTTATCATCACCATCAAGTAAATCGAATTTTGTGACCACTAACTGTATCTGCGCCTGAGGTGCAACATTCCCAGTGCGAGTTATTACGCGAATAATATCTCTTACCGAAGCAAAAACCTCTGCTCGCCTACGAGGTGCAGCAACACGTTCACCATCAATTATGAAAACAATAGTTGATGCCTTACGTATTTCGATCAGGTCAGCCGCACGGTCAGGTTGATCTCGAATCTCTCTATAAACTTCACCTGCACGCTCAGAAATAAGAAGGTCATGACGAGAAAAATCCGAGTCTTTTGACAATGCCAGATGAAAGAAACGTAGACCCTCTTGGGCTGATGTTCTATCAGTATCTGGATATACCCTTCCCGATACTGCTCGTGATTGAAAACTTTTTCTTTCAAAGCCCAATAAACTTAGACTATGACAAAAGTAAGCATTCGCAAAAGCACCATGCAGGAAGCGACCATAGATTTCGGTTACTAATGTTGTTTTCCCACCATTTCGTTCGCCAACGATGGCAATTATAGATGCATCCCGCCAACACAAGAGCTGATCGACCTCCGCCACAGATAGCATCGCAGCGGCAGGCAGTGATACCCAGGTCAGATTAGCATCAGAAGGCTGGACAGTCACCGATTCCGGTTGCTCGAAAACATCAACGTCAGTATCTATTCCAGCATGTTGATCTGTCACAGAAGTTGTCCTAGCAAATGTTCACGATATAGTTGCTCAGCTAAGGGATTTAGCTCTAACTGAATTGAAGATTCAAACCCTGTTCTTGCTTGAAATTGCTGATGCCATGCACCTACACCAATTGTCCGGGCTAATTCAATCGCAGTTGAGATTGGAGCCAACCTGGCAGGCAATCGAGACGATACATTTAGTGATTCGAGTTCTTCTACGGTAAAACCATCGATCGCGGCAGCTAGTTCTTTTGGTTGTGCTCCTCGTCCCTTCTTAGCAGATAGAATCACCCGTTCTAACATAGCTGGTATTGCAACAGGGCCCAATCGCGATGAACTCGTCAAATCCCCCAAATCCACGGCACCAACTATTGCTGCTTGCTGAGGGGAGAAAGTAGTAAAATTGCGATTAAATGTTCTGCTGTAGCCACCAGTCAACCACCAGAGCATCTGGCTCTCTTCCCGCATAAGCGCTTTTTGGCGTTCAAATTTTTTCAGTATAGATATACTCTGAGTTGCTGTAGTTCTAGCCGAAGTTTGGGCTTCTGTTCGGATCTTACCAAGTAGCGTAATCAGCGTTGCCCAGTCATTTGTTGAACCTAATGCTGTAATTTCTTCATCAAGTTTTGCGGTTATCGTCGGAGCAATCTTGAGAGGAATTTCTTCAAACGCCCGCTCCTCAACAGCAAGGCGCATAAGACACTCTTCAGCATGGACTAAAAGCCAAGTTGACTGTAGGGGAAGACGAAGACCTTTAGCGCTTCCGACACACACTGCCAAAATTGCAACCGCATTTTCATCATCAATTAATTCCCCAAGTACTGATGCCGAAAGAACACGGGCCTCTCTTTCTTTGTTTACAAGACTGAAACTAGCATCATCTTTAACAAATTCATCCCTAAACCAATCTAAATTGATATTAGTGCTACCGTAATAAAAACAGACTAAGTCAAGTATATGGTTGTCGGTTATATTCTCTACGATGCGCTTAACCGAACCTTGTCGAGAAGTTATTACTTCGGGGCTTGGTGATAGACCGGCTTCTGCATATCGATCTGCAAATGTTAATGTAGTCATTACTAATCCCTTAATCGCTGTTCTATTGTAGTCACTGCGTCTTCAAGTACATTAAGCAGTTCTCGTTCATATGCTCTGATTAATACCCGACGAAAACGCTCATAGTCGGGTAAGCTCATGTCTTCTTCTTCCAAAAGCTCCAGCCTCCCTGCAATCTCGAATTTTTGGCTGAACGAAAGCCGGTAAAAGCGAAGGCCAAGATCTCGGAGGAGATTAATAGTATTCCCCTCCTTGACAGGCATTATTTCAGGCGAAAGCCCTGCATAATTATTTGAAATTTCTGGTAATTCAGATGAACAAACCCAGTCATTCAGCCTTATGGAGTGCTCAAATGTAGATGAGCTTCTATCCATCTTCGCCTGAAATCCTCCTGGAGCCGTCTGCCAGATTCTAATGTGAGCCTTGATTCTAAGAGTTCGCTCAGTTGGCCCACCATTTACACATAATTCAATTAGGTTATATCCAGGCTCCCAGCCATTCTCCTGGCGATCAGGGTTTGCAGCGCTAGCAGAAAGCCGAACATAGTCACGAACCATATCGACTCTGTTAGTATGGACGTGACCAAAAATTTGTAGTGGGGCTACATCATTAAGGTGGTCCTCCAGCTCACGAGAATTTCGTAACCACGAAAGATGATGGTGAGTAAGTACAGCATTCACGACACCATCTTCACGTGTGATCTGAAGGCTTGCTGGATCAACGAACAGATCACCTTGACGATCATGGCCACTAGAGACAAAGGCACTGTTCAGCCCCCACAGTCTTAGAATTGAACCATCATTTAGCTTAAGATCTCGAACGACACGCGTTCGATCTGGAGGAAGCAAATCGCAAAAGAACTGCTGCGCGAATTGGTTGTAGTTTCCCAAACTCTCATAAAGTAAGCGCCCAGCGTCAGGATCACTCAGTTGCTTAGAAATTTCAGTGTTAGAGTTTCCTGCTGACTTGATTGTGTTATGGATCATCTGAACCAAATTGCGGTCCGCCAGATTACGGACAACATCATGATTGCCTGGTACGACAAAAACTGATGCCATCGAACATCCACAAGCCTCACAAAGCGTAGTAAGCCAATCTGTAGCAAATTTGAACTCTTCTGGATCGCCTGAGAACGCAATATCTCCAGAAACAACTATTGCATCAGGAACACCTAACCTCGAACACTGCAGTCTTGCGTCACGAACCAACTCATTTCTGAGATGAAAATTTGGGTCTTGGGTAGTGTGAATATCAGATTTTCGAAAGTGAATATCAGACAAATGAAGTATGAGCAAAATGCCACTCCTCGGGTTTTACTGATGCTTAAACTATATCGTTAGTTTGAAAACTTCATCCCACTGAAAGATCTCGTATTTTACAACTTTGTAAAGCATACGGCTAGAACCACATCGACAGAGTGAGACGCAAGTAACGCACTGTGGTTTAACCTTATTGCAACTAAGTCAATACGTGACAGGGCATCGAGCAATCAGGCAGCGTTGCCTGCATTCGTTGTAGCAGGCAACGTTGTTTCTTATGCAAATGATACTGACGTGAATGCCATACTGCCTCCCTATATTAGGGTATGCCCCATAACTTGCTTGCTTGACAAAAAGTGCTGTGGGAGTGCATTTCCAAAATGTGATTTTTTTGTTAAAAAATAGGTGCTTATAGGACCATTTTCATCGCAAAAAGAATTGTTTAAACAGTTACAACAATGTGGTGCTGTACAAAAATTGTTGCGGGACACACTAATTTTCGCAGTATGGAACCAAAAGCTGTTCTAGGTACTTACTAATGCAGGGGCAATGACGGTTTTGCTAATCAATCGCTCCTTTCATGGAGGGAGTAATACCCTTAAATCCTTCCTGTATCGCATTCTGAGCGGTTTTTAATGTAAATAGCTGAATGGTATTTACAGTAACCCCTAAAGCCTCCACAGAGGCTTATAATTCGTCTGATATTGCCATTTATTGTATCCAATACAATTGGTTAGCTATAAACAGGTAATTTAGCTTCAATACTGTAGATTCCCGTGTTGCAGGCTATACAGTGTTTTTCTCCAACGTAATCACTATTGCATTGGTTACAGTGCCAGTTAAGAACACTGACTACTGGAGCTAACCCTCTTACGAGTTGTCGTAGTTTCTGGGTTCTGGCTGATTCTTTTTCTTCCGGATCGTAGTAAGGGCATTGTTGAAGCTTTTCCGTTGGATAGGCTTGCTGATTATGTTCAAACCACGGATTAAGAAACCCTCCACCATCGTTGAGAATGACAGGACAATCGCATTGATGACAGCGATAGCTACTGGATTTAGCTTTAGCTGCGTCAGTAGCCGTAACGATATGGCCTTTAGCATCAATGGCTAAGGTGGTGCTTAAAATACGCATTAATAGTGCTCCGGCTCTCCATCCACAGGCAACAGAAAACCCTGACCACATTGTTTAACGGTCATTGAGTCAGGTATCGCTATGGAAGGGAGAGCTATTCAGAAAGGGGATAAGTTGAGATGTGGTACTGAAACCTATTTATTCACCACGGGATTCTTTTATTCTCGCCAGCAACCAGGCTTTTACTTCGCTTTCTAACCAACGGGAGCTACGGCCTTGCTTTATAGGTTTAGGGAATTATCCGTTTTCCATCAGTTTGTAAAACCATTTATTAGACATACCAGTAAATGCAACTATAGTTTCATATCAATCAACTTATCGTTAATCAGTTCAATGTCATTAAGGGTATTGATGTTGCTCATGATAGTTGTCTCTCTTTAAGGGATAAGGGAGACAGGAACCAATATTTACGCAGTTAATCTGGTAGATGTCGGTTCTCTGTCATAAGCTGTTCCCACAGTAATGAATTACCTGGATGGTTTATCGCTGACTACAACCGAAGTTGCGTTTGCCATCACCTTTACGTTTGGTTTCCTCTTTAGCTAGATAGCTGGCATGATAAATAAATTTTCGGTACTTCTCTGTTTCTTTCCCCTCTTTACTTAGAAGGAAGTATGTTGGGTTTTTATCAGGAAAAACCAGTAATGAACGGTTTTCAGGATAATCAACATGCAATGATCTACACCATGCTTTCCTGATCATTGAAGATAGATTCCCATCAAGAGCTTTATAGTCTCCCAAAAAGGCGTACGCATCTTTGTTGAAGGTAAGCATGAGGTGGTAATGCTTTTTATCTTCCAGACCAGGTTCTTTATCAAACTCTCTGACCCATACGTTTCTAACTTTACAAGGGTATGTTCTGATCCCTTTTTTAGCTTTACGTTTTAAATCAGCTTGAACTTGAGCAACCAGTGATGCCATGAAATCCGAGGGAAGGTTTAACGTATCAACATCGGCATAATCATCAGGGAGCCTACCTATTGCAAATACAACCATGAGTCTTGGATAAGCTTCCATGGATCTACATAAGGTAATTTTTATTTTATCCATGTAGCGTTCGTTGATAGTGTAGTTATCGTTGTAATCGTATTCTGGTTCAGTATTCACTTAGTTGTTCCTTTGGGTTGTTAATGACATACCAATGGAACGTTAGTTAAAGTTTATTGGATCAAGTATTGGCTTAGTAGCCAAGTACTAGTGATTAGCTTATTTCTATAAGTGGATTATTCAGAACTGATGTATGCATTGTTCAATGCAATAAGTCTATCTAGTTATCTATGTATGATGATGATGTTCAAATGTAGTGTTTAGGTGTGTTTATGATTATGTATTTAATGGTACTTCTTTATTATATTATTATACCAACACGTAAAAGCACACTGACTATAGTGATGTGAAAAAAATTTCATCAATAGAAGCATTCCGATTTAGCTACATTAATTTCTATCGAATGACGGAAATTAATATTATTGTACAGGATAGCATCATGTATTGATTATTTTGTGCTGTAGTGAAATTCATCGAGGCAATCATGCAATCGAGCATCTTTCTGTGCTTTAATTACTCTGAAGTTACGCTTCAACATGAAGTGATATTAATTTTGTGTTAATTCGCCATAATTTACGTGGCATTTTCTCACGTATCGATAATGTTTATCTTAATTAGAAACAGATTATGTCACGACCTCTAAAAAATATAAAAAAAACAGGTAAATGATTCAAACCATCGGTTTTACCTCACACTGTAAGCGAAATATCTCATTTATCTACACATTTACCTCATGACATCAGCATTTTTACCTCATATTTGACTTATTAAATCGACTATAATGCATCGATTTTCTATGCGTTACATAGCGAGGTTTACTTAAAAATGGGCACAAATTCAGTAGCTTTAAGCTCGGAGGATCCTCGTGTTTACCGATTCTTCCTTCGGTATATAAATAAAAATATAAGCAATAACGTCCCCGATAACATTGATGTTTTTTCTAACGGAACGAGAATGATGGGGCAATTTGTTGTTGATGTTCTTATGCAATGCCTATCACGAGATGTTAATGTTATACGCTCTAAAATTCATGAGATGGAAAATGAGTGTCTTACAAGCATAATCCCAGAGTCACATTTTTTTTGGTTAAAGGACGCTCCCAGAGCCACATATTGGTTATGGTGGCAAATAGCTCACTCTTGCTATGGTGATAATTTTCCTGAAAGTGTTCATCTGACATATAGCGCATTGGCTAATCGTTATAAATACATTTCAGATTCTCATTTACCTAAAAATCATCAGGAGCGCTATGATCTACTAATCAGGAGTTTTGATGATGCTTGCTTTAACGCCGATAATACCATCCAATACCTGACCTTTTTAAATGTAGTACAAAACCTGTGGAGAAAAAATAGGAATGAGCGTTTGAATGCAAAGTGGTTAAAACCTGATGATACTGAAGTATGTTGGTGGGCTTATGATAATTTAATAATAAAAATTAAGAGTAAATGCAGAAGTGAAGTTTTAGAAATACCAAAGCCATTAACGTCAGAAGAAGCATATAATTCTTTCTATGTCACTCTTGATTTATGTGAGCTGAATAAGATTGATATTAAAAATATTCTTGATAGTGTGAGTAAAACATGGGGTCAAAAAAAATATAGAAAGAGCATATCTCAGAAGCGTCTTGCTCAAAAATTGGATGATGAACATATGAAGATGCTTGAATATTTAGCAAGATATTATCAGCTAGACAATATTGGTGTTATTAAAATATTGATTTCAGATAGAATGAAAGGAATAACAACCGCTGAGAGAAATAGATAAATTGAATATTAAATTATAAAAAATCTCAAACCTATATCATCCTAATGAATAATCAAACTACTTAGCCTTGTCGCAAATGCCACAAGGCTTTTTCATTAAGGAATCCCTATGACCCGTTTAGCATCCCGCTTTGGCAGAGTGAATCTTATTCGCCGTGAACGCCCTTTAACTCATGAAGAGTTATTTACACATGTACCGAGTATCTTCAGTGAAGAAAAACATGAATCCCGCTCAGACAGATACACTTATATCCCCACCATTACCTTACTGGATAACCTTCAACGAGAAGGATTCCAGCCTTTCTTTGCCTGTCAGACCAAAGTGCGTGATTTAAGTAAACGTGAGCATACCAAACATATGCTTCGTTTAAGACGTGAAGGCCAGATAACGGGTAAACAGGTTCCTGAGATTATCCTGCTCAACTCCCATGATGGTTCAAGTTCGTATCAAATGTTGCCGGGGTTATTTCGTGCGGTTTGCCAGAATGGTTTGATCTGCGGAGAGTCATTTGGTGAGGTACGTGTACCGCATAAGGGTAACGTCATTGAAAAGGTGATTGAAGGGGCTTATGAGGTATTGGGGATTTTCGATAAAGTCGAAGAAAAACGCGATGCCATGCAATCGTTATTGCTCCCTCCACCAGCACAACAGGCATTAGCTTCGGCAGCACTCACTTATCGTTTTGGTGAGGAGCATAAGCCTGTCACTGAATCACAGTTATTATCTCCCCGTCGCTGGCAGGATGAAGATAATGATTTATGGACGACATACCAAAGGATTCAGGAGAATTTAATTAAAGGCGGCTTATCCGGTCGTTCAGTGCAGGGTAAACGCAATCGTACCCGAGCCGTTAAAGGTATTGATGGCGATGTAAAACTCAACCGTGCTTTATGGGTTATGGCTGAAAGTATGCTGCAACTTGCTTCCTGATGTTATTACTTTTCCTGTTATCTCTCAGTTCAGACATTTTTTCTCATAAAACATCATAAGTCCTGTCCCTGCGGTGGCGGGGCTTATGGGTATATCTATTGCGTAAGGAATTTAATCATGACCAATACCATGAGTATGGCGGCTGCATGCCATACCGATGCTTCACCCGTAACCGCTATTCCATCATCCGGCGATTTAACCATTATCGCGACCCAAATTCCCGATGAACAGCGGGTCAGTTTCTGGCCCCGTCATTTTGGCAATGTCCGCCAGTGGGTGTTTATCGAACCACAGGTATTTTCATGGCTGGATTTATGGAGCACGGACTATCAGGGCGGTGTATGGGAGTTTCATTCTCTTTCTAATGGTGGGGCGTTTCTTACGCCACCCGAAAGCGACAACTATGTTTTGTTTAATGAAGGGAATGGTAATGAAGCGACACTGACTACCGAAGCAACCGGGATTGCCGTTTGCTTAATGGCCTGGAGTCACCATGCATGTAGAACGCACTGTGAAGCCATGAGCGAGCATTATTATCGTCTGCGTGATTACGCACTGGCACATCCCGAATGCCGCGCCATTATGCGTCTTATCGACTGAGAGGCTGATGATTATGTCTGACACGCTTTTATTACCGCCTCCCGGATTAACGCTTACAGCGCAACGCATTATTAAACGTGCATTAAATCATCTGGAGAAATACCTGCAAGAACCCGGAGTGACACTCACCAGCGCCACAGCAATGCGTGACTGGTTGCGGCTGAAATTAGCCGGGCAGGAGCGTGAAATCTTTATGGTTCTTCATCTTGATAATCAGCACCGGCTGATAGATTACGAAACTGTTTTTCTCGGCTCTATCAACCATATCGAAATACAACCTCGTGAGATTGTTAAATCTGCACTTCGCCAAAACGCTGCTGCTGTGATACTGGTCCACAATCACCCTTCAGGCCATGCTGAACCCAGCAAAGCCGATAAACTCATCACGAAACAACTGGAGCAGGCTCTTTTACTGGTAGGAATTCGTACCCTGGATCATCTGGTGGTGGGCCATACCGATATTGTCTCTTTTGCAGAACGTGGCTGGTTGTGAGGAGCTGAATGAAGATCATCAGTAAACGTCAGGCAATGCACATTTATCGCCAACATCCTGATGCAAGGCTATTTGCTTTCTGTAAAGGCCATTATCAATGGCATGGCAGCGTCTGCCATTACTACGGTCGTGAAGTTCAGGATATTGCCGGTGTGCTCGCTGTCTTTGTTGAACGCCGTCAGGATCGTTCTGGTCCTTATGCATCGTTACGCTGTGTGACACTCAATTAAATCAATTCTGTTTTCTCTCTGGAGTTTATCAATGCAAGAAAACAATATATCCCCAGCTCAGGTATGGGGCTTAAGACACGATATTACCCCATCATTGGGGGCACGGCTGGTACAGGAAGGTTGTCGGCTTCATTATCTGGCTGACAGATCGAATATTCAGGGAGCGTTCACGACAGAGCAGGCAGTTTCGCTTGAACGTCAATTTCCACTGTTTATCGAATACCTTGAATCGTTGTTACGTATAGGTGAACTGAAACCAGCGCGACAGCATCAGGTGAGCGTCAGTTTCGGTGGCTTTACCTGTGACGCTGATACTCGAGCCAGTTGTGGCTATGTTTATGTAACGATCTATCCCACGAAGTAAGCCAAACACGTTATTGATTCATCTCTGATTTTTATCGCATTTATTCACTTCAAACAGGAAATTCCGATGCAACTGCAATCCATACCGCACACAGCGGCGATCTCCCCACGTCTGTCACCTGTTCAGGTCTGGCAGACACTGCTCACTTATTTGTTAAAACAGCATTACGGCTTAACACTGCAAGATACACCTTTCCATGATGATGATGTTATCCAGCATCATATCAACGCAGGCATTCTGCTGTGTGATGCCGTCAACTTTATCGTCGAGAAATATGAACTGGTGCGCACTGACCGTTCTGACTGCGCTTACATGGAACGTTCACCCTATCTGCGGGCTGTTGATATTTTGCGAGCGCGACAGGCCACCGGGTTACTACGCCACAGCAAGCGGGTCTATCAATAAGCAGATTTGCGAAGCGTCTTCTGGATTTACCTTCCGATCTTTAAGCCACCTTATTCATTGTGCATATTGCGCCTGCCACTGATGGTGGGCGCTTATGCTTTTATGGAGAACAGACCATGCAACACGAACCTGAAATTCTCAGCTCCACACAACACGATGTTATCTGCTCCACCAGCATTGAGCGCATCGTTACCGGTCGTAATGCCGCACTCCAGCAGATTGAAGGTGTAATAAACCAGATCGTTGAGATCTCACGCCTGACGCAAAGTATCAGTGGTAAAACCGCCTTAGACTGGGCCATGAAGCAGGATTTTCGCTGTGGCTGCTGGCTTATGGAGAAGGCAGAAACTGCGATGAAATCCATTACCTGCAATCTTGATCGTAGCATCTGGCGTGACTTGATGAAAAAATCGGGAATGCTTTCGCTAATGGACGCCCAGGCACGTGACCAGTGGGACAGAAACCTTGAGGGGGACAATATTCCTGAAATCAGCGAAGCAAATATTCTCAGCACCTTTGAGCAACTACATCAGAGCAAAGGTGAAGTATTCGAGCGCGGCGTGATTAATGTGTTCAGGCACCTGAGCTGGGATTATAAAAGCAATTCACCTTGCTCGTTCGGGCGAAAAATCATTATCAACAATATGGTTAAGCACGATAAATGGGGCTATGGGCTAGCGTGGGGATGGAGACGAGATCAGTTAGTGGACCTTGACAGGATGCTGCATCTGCTGGATGGCAAGCCTGTGCCCGATAGTCGGACAGACATTGCTTATCGACTTTCGGGCCACATTCAACAGGAGCCACACAGCCAGACCTTTGACGATACCTACGTTTCTATTCGCTACTTTCAGAAGGGCTCGGCGCATGTGACGTTTAAGCGACTCGACCTGATGGAACAGATGAACGACATTATCGCTAAACACTATCCGGGAATGCTGGCTAAGCCACGCTAATGTTGATCGGCGTTGAGCAATTTTACTTACACCAGCCGTTACATGAATTTTTGTTCTGTGTGATTACTGCTGAAGGGATTTGCGTAACTCATTGATTTTAAATGGTACGCCCTACAGGATTCGAACCTGTGACCTACGGCTTAGAAGAACGTAGAGTGTTATTTAACTGACTGTAATAGCATATGTTTATTCGCGCTCGCGCCGGATTTGTGTCATTACGTGTCGTTGCAATACATCACCATCCTTCACGGCGCAGCAATGCATGCCACAATCATGACACAGAGAGCGCAAAGCCATGCATCAGTGCAACGCTTTGCATTCTCCCCCATCACATCACCGGGCAGTCGTCGAACTCACCTGCCCGTGCAATCTCAAACAAAGAACTTTGCGTAGCTCCTTCCAGTTTCGCCACGTTCCGATTTACCACGCCCATCGCATCCGACATCATGCCCCTGCCATAATCAAATATTTTACGGTGCGCACCAATTTTTCTCCCTGCCCTATACTTTCAGTCTTACTGGCTGGAGGTTTCTATGTGTGGACGCTTTTCACAATCAATGACCCGCGATGACTATCTGGCTCTGTTGGCTGATGAAGCCGATCGCGACATTCCATATGACCCTGAACCAATCGGGCGTTTCAACGTAGCACCAGGCACAAAGGTTTTACTGCTGAGCGAACGCGACGAGCAGCTGCATCTAGATCCGGTTTTCTGGGGTTATGCGCCGGGATGGTGGGATAAACCGCCACTGATTAACGCGCGCGTAGAGACTGCAGCCAGCAGCAGGATGTTCAAACCTCTATGGCAGCATGGCCGGGCAATTTGCTTCGCTGACGGCTGGTTCGAATGGAAGAATGAAGGCGACAAGAAACAGCCCTACTTCATCCACCGCGCCGACGGTCAGCCGATATTCATGGCAGCGATTGGCAGCACGCCATTCGAACGCGGGGATGACGCAGAAGGTTTCCTGATTGTTACGGCTGCAGCCGATAAAGGGCTGGTCGATATTCACGACCGGCGGCCACTGGTGCTGTCACCTGAAGCCGCCAGAGAATGGATGAGGCAGGATATTGGCGGGAAAGAAGCTGAGGAGATAGTCGCTGATGGTGTCGCGCCCGCTGACAAGTTTATATGGCACGCTGTGACGCGCGCCGTGGGCAATGTGAAGAACCAAGGTCCGGAGATGATTGCAGAGGTATAATCAAACCGCTACGTCATCTTCCTTAATCCGGTTGATAGTGTGGGTCAGCACGCCGTGGACGACGACATCATCCAGAGCCTCTCCTTCTATAGCCTCACCGTCTTCTGTTATCAAAGCGCCGCCCATCAGCTTCACGAAGTGATTGCGCCCGTCATACGTCGCCAGGACAACACCATCCGGTTCTGGTTTCAGCGATGTGTTGATCACCGCCCATCCGGAATCTGTTTCGATTAATCTGCAGTTCATGTCGACTTCACAGATTTTGTTGAGTGTCAGCCGATCCTCTTCGTAATCGGTGGCAGGTGAAGGAAATCCCATTAGTAGACCCTCCCCATGTTGCGGAGTATCCAGTATCGGTTCTCGCTGAAGTCCGGCGTCTTATCGCAGAAGTCGGTCTGGTTTCGCTCAATCCACTGGTTCGCTTCCGCTTGGCTGAAGTGCCAGTTGGCATTTCTCAGCTCACGGACGAAGTCGTCTGTATGCAGGTAGCGATAGCCCTTCTGGCTAAGTTGCACGGCAGAGACGAACGCTGCGTTGATGTCTGGTTTGCGAGGCATGCTCCCATCCGATTAATAACTGTATGCATATACAGTATCGTTAATGTTGAGGGTCGATCAAGTGGTTGTCTGGTGCTACACTTCAGACCTTTCCGAATTCACTGATTTCTATAATGTTAAAGTTATTTGCCAAGTACACATCGATAGGCATTATCAACACGCTCATTCACTGGGTTGTGTTTGCTATCTGTATTTATGCTTTCCACAGCAGCCAGGCGCTGGCTAACTTCGCCGGGTTCGTTTTTGCAGTCAGTTTCAGTTTCTTCGCCAATGCAAGATTCACCTTCAAAGCACAAACCACGACCATGCGCTACATGCTGTATGTTGGCTTCATGGGTTCATTGAGTGCGGCAGTTGGCTGGGCAGCCGATAAGTCTGGGATGGCTCCAATCGTAACTCTTATACTCTTCTCCGCGATTAGCCTGGTATGCGGATTCATTTACTCAAAATACATCGTCTTCAGGGATGCAAAATGAAAATCTCTCTGGTCGTTCCTGTCTTCAATGAGGAAGACGCGATACCCATTTTTTATAAAACAGTTCGCGAATTTGATGAACTGAAAGAGCATGAAGTTGAAATAGTCTTTATCAATGACGGCAGCAAAGATGCCACTGAGTCCATTATTAATGCCTTGGCCGTTTCTGACAGCCTTGTGATTCCGCTGTCGTTCACCCGCAATTTTGGCAAGGAGCCAGCACTTTTTGCCGGGCTTGACCATGCAACCGGCGATGCAGTGATTCCTATCGACGTTGACCTGCAGGATCCGATTGAGGTTATCCCTCACCTTATCGAAAAGTGGCAGTCGGGTGCGGAGATGGTTCTTGCCAAGCGTACAGACAGGTCAACTGATGGAAGGCTTAAGCGAAAGTCGGCCGAGTGGTTCTATAAGTTGCACAACAAAATCAGCAACCCGAAGATTGAGGAAAACGTTGGCGACTTCCGTCTTATGTCACGTGATGTTGTAGAAAACATCAAGATTATGCCTGAGCGCAACCTGTTTATGAAAGGTGTTCTGAGCTGGGTTGGAGGTCGTACTGACGTCGTGGAATACGCACGAGCAGAGCGCGTTGCCGGTGACTCAAAGTTTAACGGCTGGAAACTGTGGAACCTGGCTCTTGAGGGTATCACAAGCTTCTCAACGTTCCCATTGCGTATGTGGACTTACATTGGACTATTCGTAGCTGGCGTGGCATTCATGTACGGAGCGTGGATGATTATAGATACTCTGGCCTTTGGCAATGCGGTGCGGGGTTATCCGTCACTTCTGGTATCTATTCTTTTCCTTGGCGGCATCCAGTTAATCGGGATTGGTGTTTTGGGTGAGTATATTGGCAGGATTTATGTTGAGGTAAAAAACAGGCCTCGATATGTTTTAAAAAATGGAGCTAAAAAATGAATGCCTATCTCACTGGCAGAAGATATGACGTCATCAAGAGCATTGCTCTTTTCTTAACATTCGTTTGCATCTACTTCCTTACAGAAAGGTATTTCAGAAGCACTGTCAATGCTGACTTCGCTAATAGCTCTCTTGTGTGGAGAAGCATTCACGACAACGGTTTTGCAAACACACTGAAGGACTGGAGGCCAACTCCTGATAGTTGGTATTTTAGCGTTTATCCTGTTCACTTCCTTCTGTTTTGGATAACTCAAAGCGATGGTCCAGGTGTACTGACTTTTGCTACGGCGGTTTTTAGTTTTTTAGTTGCATATGGATTTTTTAAAATCGCTGAGATAAATTCTGGAGTCGTTCCTGCAATTTTGCTGACCTTTAGCATTGCGTTCATGCCTGAGATTATGTACACGCACGGCTTTATTGCTCACCCATTCGCACATTACTCAACAAATGCATATGGAGTTTTGGCGTTACTAATTTTTTCAATAAACATAAATAAACGCAGTGTGTGGCTATCAATTATTTCTGCTGCCATCATGTTTATCGCTATATCATCTGATATGTGGGTGGCACCAAGCTATCTGATACCGATAATTCTAACTGAGATGCTCATTCTGTTAAAAAACAGAAAAGGGTTCTCTCATGTGACGATCTACGCCATTGCGTTCGTAGTCGGATACCTTCACATTCTTCCAGTTGCACTGGGGATTGAAAAACAGAGTATGCTCCCGGTTTCATTAGATGGGATGCTTGATAATATAGAAATGCTGGTGAAAGTCCTTGGTCAAACACTAAACATTTTCCTTGTACAAGAACAGTGGGCCTGGTATGCATCTATTTTGATTTGGGTGATAGTTATTTGTGTTGTTTCAGTGAATGCCATTAAATCAAGAAATCAAAAAAGCTACATTGTGATTGCACTACTGCTGTCCATCGCAGGTATACTATCCTCTTATATTTTAATAAACAATTTATTCAAAATAGGTTCAGCAAGGTACTTTGTTAACATCGCACCTTGTGCGTTAGCCTTATGCATAATTTTCGCAACTGGCCTTGTAAGGAAGATATCCTGCATTATTGCTTTGATGTTTATTGTCACGTCGATTAATTCTTATTCCTCTGGAAAAATTAATGATCATACGAAATTTGACAGCTTGCAAAGATACATATCCTTCTTAGACAGTCATGACCTATCCTACGGATATGGCGAGTTCTGGCATAACTCAATGGAGATAAACTGGGTATCAGGTGGAAGAATCATAATCATCCCTGCTGCTGGGAACGCAGATCATGGCATTAATGCTGTATACGCAAGGCCGCAGACATTACGCCACTGGTATGCAAAATCATTCCAGGAAAAGTCACCGAAACGCCAATTCATAGCATTCTCTACCGGGTACGTGTGCCCTGATAAGGAAGAATGTATGAGGAAGGCAAAAGAGTCATACGGAACCCCTGATGAAGTGCTCAATTATGAATTCATAACTCTTTTCGTCTACAACCACCGACTAAAATTCTATCGATGAATATAGCGGCTCAAATGAGCCGCTTTTATCATGCTGTCAGCGTTATAGTTACTGCACATGCAGTTGTGGTTGGGTTTATCTGCGAACCAGTCGCGAGACTGTATAACTCAATTGTCAGTGTCTTACCGGACCTCACTGTGATGACAGGAATTGTCATGGCTGTGGTTTTCCTTGTTGACACAACGGCAGTTGCTAATGCCGATACAGTCACATGGCTGTTGAATGTAACCACTATGTTGCTTGCATTGATTGCGGTTGATGCTATCAATTCATTTGCATCGTCATATGTTGCCGCGCCGCCGTTAACAGCGACGGCGCACATCCTGGACCAATCAACAGTTAGATCCGTAACTCCTGCCAGGTTTCCACTCTTAAACCATGGCCTGTTTGTTTTGCAGCCTTTAATTGCAATATTTGAAACCGTACCTTCAAAAATGATAAAAGAAACGCCATTCCCTGGTGCGGGACCATAATCCATTCCGCCGCTTATCAGGCAATTAGTTGCATTACCTCTTACCAGATAAGGATACGAAGCATCAGGTACGTTAGTTATGTTCCCAACATATGAGTTATCTTGTCCAGCAACCACAATCGCATAGCACAAGCTTGTGTCTTGACCGGAACCAGCTTTAACTCCTACCGAAATGAGGTTGTTGCTGGTCATATTGCCTCTAGGTCTGTACGAGCCTGAGTCCTCTAGAATGACACCATATGCAGGATTGGAAGTATGTTTGTAAGACGCCACAATATTTGAAGTAATCAACTGGGCTGCGATGTTTCCGTTCTCAGCATTGGCGGTAATTCTAGATCCATCAATAATGACATTTGTGTAAATGCCGCGGTCGTTCTTACGAATGTTTATGCCGCCTGGAGGGGTAACTGTTGCTGGCTGGCTAGAGTAATCAAGGATTACTCCTTTAACTATGGTATTAACAGACCCAGAACCGCCAGTAGTCCCACCTACACCTCCTGATGCACTTTGATAAACCCCATGCCTACCATACCCATCACTACCAACCTTAAAAAATAAATCACTTACTATTGTGCTTGTGGATGCTTGAATTAGAACTCCATACCCACCCGCTACAAGATCAGGATGATACTTCATGTTCTGGAAATTCATACCAGAAAGTTTGACTCGATTTGTATTAGATAGCCCAACTCCTCCAGTATATCCAGATGCTGTAACATTATTAATAGAAAAATCTGTAGAATTATAAAAATCGAAAGCATAAGCTGGCAGAGTAGACGATGTGATATATGTACTTTCCGCCGATACACCATCTATGGTAAAACCTTTCTTCCCTTCTGATCTGGCGGCCTGAGAGCGGCCAGTACTGATAAGTTTACCACCTTTTATTGTAGTATTATTACCAATCCAGAGAACTGGCAGATTGCCATTCTCCGATGATGTTATAATTCCATCATTAAGTATTTTTCTACCATCAGGCAGGTTCTTAGCTGACGATAATGATTTATCTCCATGTATCCATATTGTTCTACCATCTGCTGCTGACGCTGCAAAACATTCTGAAATTGCATCATCCATACCAACAGTATCAAATTCCTCTGGTATGTGATACAAGAACCCAGTTAATAGACTCTCTCCATTCGATATCAATTCAGCACCTGAGGATGAAATCAATTCTGATGAATCAACTTTATCGTCAAGAGCGTGCTGAACACTGATGTTTTCGCCGGAAGAGCTTCGACTACCTATTATTGCTGCGCCGTTAATAGATGTTAGCTCTAAATGACTAACCTTAGAATTTAGAACCGACTGGACTGTAGATCCCCCCCCTTCCGCATCTAAAGCCCCAATCATTCCTGCGCCAGATGACTGTCCTAACTGAGAAAGTACATCGTCAGTTAATTGGACCCAATTAGACAGAGTTGATGCCGGTGGTGCAGCAAGACAAAATGAATATCCAAGATCTGTGCGTTTAGCAATATCGCCAACCTGAGCATCCAGCGCTAACATTTCAGCCTGACTACTTACAACGAAGGGCTCGTTAAGCGCTATTGATGGAATTTGTGATACTGGTATTTTCCCATTTTCGTCAAGAATTGCAAAGTCTGACAGTGGTTTTGCAAGCAAGCTTCCATCACCCGCAAAAGAAACTACCATACTCTGCCTTGAACCGACCGGAGGTAGCTCACCAATCAACTCACCATCTGGAACTCTTATGCACTGCCCAACTGCTGCGCTTGCTGCATTTCCCGCCTCTGCTGCTGATGCCGCAGCCTCTGTTGCTGACTCACTTGCAGAAATTTCCAGCGATCTAACAACTGATTCAGCAGAAATGGCTACCTGTGCAGATGATGCAGCTGCGGAGGCTGAAGCTGCGGCCTGCGCAGCGTAATCAGGAGCTTGTTCAAGTTTTTCTGCGCTTAACTTGGCCGAGGCCGCTGCCACTTCTGCAATAGATGCATATCTTTTTGCGTTTGAGGTATCTGAAATAGACATTTCAAGCCCTTAATATTTTATGCAATAGAGAGTCGACACATTTCGTGGGCGGTTTTCGGCGCCAAATTGAGTGCCACCAATTGTCGCTGATGCTCGATATGTCCTTATTACAGTTCCTGCTATTGGGTTTTGGTTATAATCATTAGTCCCTGATGGGAAATATTGCATAGCTGCTGTATTGTCTGAGAATACAGCAGTCATTTCACCGTCATTTCCATTTAAACCAACTGTTGGCAGAAAGTGATAGTGATCTAATGCTTGTTGTGACTGCCGTGATCCTATAGCTCTGGATGGATCTATACCTCGCCCATTATCTAAACCTCTTAGGAATTCGCCTCGATAATCAGGAAGATTAAATGTTGTAGTTCCGTTTCCAGGGCCATAAATTGTTCCTATACGTGAAAAAAGTCTCGCGTATGTCACTCTGCTTACTTCTGCCCCATCGGATGCAAGCCATCCGGTAGGGGCGGCATTCATAGCAAACCCTATTACTGCTCCCACCATGTCGTTATTTGGGTTGTAGGTTTCATCACTGATGTTTACTCCGTCGCAAAAAAGTCGGGAAACAAGGCCAGGAATAACCACCACACCAGAGCCTGATGCTGTTCGACAGGTGATTGTGAAATTACCCGTGCAGTTGTTGTGCACAACCCAGGATTTAATCCACGCTGGGAAAATAAGATTCACGTTTGCGGATAAGGTTCCAGAAATAATGATTCGGTCTTTTGCTGCCTGCAGAGATGACATAACTATGCTGCCGGATGTCATCGTAATCTGAGTTACGCCATAGTTATTAATTGGTACCCATCCCGTACTCGCCCCAGTAACTGATTCAGGAGATGTCACATTTGCTTCGTTCAGGTTTAGCCACTGCCCTGTATACACAGAGCTTGGGACAATAGCTCCTTTCGGGTATCCACTAACCGCATCCGAAAATTCTTGGCTGAAGGGGTATGTCATCCCGGCATTCTGCCACTGCTGCTGAAGTGTGACGGAATAAAGAGTTCCGTTCATATCCTTGCCAGATGGTGGAATACCACCCGCGCTAAGTGGCTGCATGGTGATCGGCGGAAAGCCTTTATCAAAGGTCGCTACGCCGTTGTTATCTGTTGTCGTGCTGGAGTCTGCGGGAATGGTGTTTTTAAGGCCGTTAACGCCAAATGCTTTAACAATTCGTGATGGGGTATCAGAAGAGTTCATGTCATACCTGCTGAACGATATTAACTGTTACCCCAATCGGGGCGGGAAGCGCACCTGAGCTTTGAACAATGGCTAACTCAGCCGTTGACAGAGGGAACTCAAACACGTAACTCATGACCATCTCACCATCATTTCTGACGTAGCACTTCCCGCTGCTGCCAAACATGAACATCAGCAATTTATTGAGGTTTGGGATTGTGCAGTCTGAAATATTGGCCGCAGCCTTCATCATGATCAGCTTGCGGTAAACGTCATTTGTGAGAGTTACGGTTGATGTTAAAAGCTCGCCTGAATAGAAAGGTGCTTGATTAAATGGCTGAGGGTCATCAACGAGAACCGGGTCGGACGATGCCTCGTTGAAGCCGAAGTAAATCTGGTTCTCTGTTACCGTCAGCTGCCTGCCGACAACCACGATCTTCCCCCACACATCCAGTCCATAGGTATCGGCTGTCTGGATGTTCCAGATGATGTCGTAGAAATCATCCAGAAAACCTTCAATGCCTACGGCTTCATTGAACGAGTAGATTAGGGATTTAAGCTTCTGGCTGTCGGCATATTGCGTCAGAATGGTATCCGCGACGTTTATCATGCCAGTGTCACCGAGATGTTAGTTGCATCGAGCGTAGGCACCTCATCGATGCCAAAGGACGCAGAAGTCTGGTAAGTGGTCCCGTCTCTGCTGATCGTGATGCTGAAGATGTCCACATTATCGCTGTCGATAGCCTGAACACCGGCATAGTAGCGGCCAGCGTAGATAGTCGAGACAATCCTTGCCCGAGTGCCGCCATCCTCGCCATTGAATGCGATCAGAACGGCGGTGCGAACTCTGTTTACAATATCGCCTGGCAGCGCGTTGTTATTGGCGAGCTCAACCTTGAAATAGACGCTGACCGCAGAAGGGGTCTGCCATTTAATTTCGTACTCTGGATAGGGCTGGACATAGTTCACGTCATCGACGACGGTATAGCTCGTGTTTCCAACCATTGACGGTCCCGGGGGGAGCTTCTGCCAGATCGCCTTTGCAATGTCTGCCGATGCCCCACCGTACACACTCACATAAAGTGAATGAGGCTCAAGCTCAAAGTCTGTGAATCCCTTCTCCACGGTCAGGCCGGTGTTGTTCTGAGTCACGTACGCATCAGTCACTCCTGGTACAGCCAGGACGTTCGCATATACTGCGCCGAGCTGATTATTGGAGTTACCAGCTACTGACTGCTTGCGTCGGTATTCAAAGTTGGCCCGGCTTTCTACCTCGTTACCGAGTACACCGGCGGTAGCATTGTTTATTCCAGACCAGCCAGAGATAGCTCGGTAGATAGTGTTAAGCGCCCCAATTGGGCAGGCGATCGGCCCTGTTGCCTGATTCTGGAAAACGATATCAACAGCACCAGATGCCGGGATAACTGCATCAGCCAGTGAGTAATAGAGATAACCACTGGCGTCCTGCGCAATGCTGTTAGCCGGGATTACAGTTCCCACCAGGCCGGTAGCCGTCGCCGTTACCGTTGTCCCGATCGCCGCAATCCGGTCAATGAAGTAAATCTGTCCGATCGCATCCTGCATACGGCCTTCAGCGAAGTCAGGGTTAATCTGATTAACCAGCCATGCCAGATTGTCGTTCTTGTCGCCGATGATAGCCGTGTCGCTCATGGCGATCTGGCCCTGAGGAGTGGTAAGGTTCTTACTCATCCCGCCGCCCATAGCGGTATCAAGGTCAGTTAAACGCCCATTGAGAATGTCTATCTCATCAGGAACGGCGATGCCGGTATCGGAAAACGTGACAGAGGGGACGGCTGTGCTAACTGTTACTTCAGCCATTTGTTACCTCAGAATTGGATTGTGGTCTGGATGTTGTTCGTGTCGGTGATGGTCATTACGCCTGATGCTAAGCGGTCAACTTTCCCCACAGTGGTTGTGCAGAACGCTGACTGGACGTACGGGAGCTTTTTGGCTTCGGTAGCCATCTTCGTATTGATTAGTTGAGTGCCGGGCCAGTGACCGAGAATGCGCTCGTAATACGGTATCCCCAAGGTGGTGTCATACCACGCCTCACCGAGAAAGGTTGAGCACGCGCAGGCTACGTCCTGAGCCACTGCGTAGGGGTTTGAGGTGATAGTGATGCTGCCGGTGTCGTCCAGTGAGATGTCCCACTTTTCAGTAACCAGCTGGAATGATTTAGTGAGCATGTAAACTCCGGGCAATAAAAAACCCGCCGGAGCGGGTTATGGGACTGGGGTGCCTGATGTTCCTCCACCGGTCTGGACACCAGAGGTTCTGTGCCCAACAAGCGATATGTCACCAGCCTGGAAATCTACATCTGACGTAACTTTGTTCTTGAAGTGCGCGGTACCGGCATAACTACCTTCGCCCTGCCCAACCTGACCGTTGAGCAATATCTGCGGCGCATTTATCTCGGCTCGGCTTTCTGCGTTGATTGACACCACATTGCCGTTTACGTTGACCAGAAGGGGCGAGACGATATCGATGCCGTCGTTGGAAAACTTCACATACTGGCTTGGCTCTGCATTCAGCACTCCGCCTAAATAAATACCGTCCGACTTACTATGCACTCGCTTAGATGCTGGAAGTGATTCCTTCTTTTCATCGCGAACTTTTGTGATATCCCTGTCGCAGCAGAGCATCAAACCAATGTCACCCTCTATCGGGTCCATGATTACGGCGCTGGCCCCTCTCTGGAGACGCCATACCGGGACGTTGAAAACTGTCGAGTTATCAACTCGCGATCCATCAGCAGAAAATCCGCTGACCAATGGCATGACATCGAGTAGCGGACCGGCTTTCACCTTCTTGACAATGACCAGTTGGACAAACGAATGGCGAGACATAAGAGTGTTGAAAATGAATTCATTTATGTTTGCCTCGCAGTTAACATCCTGCGGCTTGAATGAAAATTCACCTTTCTGGGTCATTTATTGCTCCGATTCTTGGTTTGCCACAATAAATGAAAACCACGGGCCGCCCTCCACCCATGATGAAATGATGTGCCTGACGGTGTTTATTGTGTACATCCCAGATGCGCCTGGAAGGTCTGTTTCAAGCTTCATCTTCCGGGGGGCGATGAGGTTTGATGAGAACATTGTCGTGAGGTAAAGGCCGTCTCTGGTCCATGTCGGATAGCCAATCAGTCCATGCTCTTTAGAGACAAAAGGAACGATGTCATCCCATGAACCTTTGATCGACCAGATGCGAATTACTCCCGTGCTGCAGTCAATATTCAGGTTTGCAGCCTTCGCTAACTGGATGATCTGACTAACAGGGTCGCCAACCACATGAGGATTGCTGATGGGGAATTTAATATCCTCAAGCACGGAAACCATAATCCCAAGGGGATCGGCAATTGACCTTATCGCATCAATGACATCGACGCTCCCCTCAACCGAGAGTGGCTGTGAAGGAAGAGACCTTTCAGCGCCTAGCGCATGAGCCTCGATTACCAGAGGGGCATCTGGCGCTTCATTAAAGTCAGTTGTGGCAAATGTTATCGTCCCGGCAAATATGAGCTCATCCTGGGCCCAGACCTTCATGTAATTATTCTTCGTTGGCCCCCTAAGATTCCCTGCATAACTCAGCTTTGCCATGTTGCTTAGGTTCAGTCCGTACACCCTGCATGACAGCGTGGTTAGCGCAGAACCTCCATATCCGTTGTACTCAACGACAGCCTTAGCATTTTCAATGGTGAGAACGTTGTCCTGAGAAGGCCCCTGAGAGCCGTCAAACACCTGGTCTGTCAGAGTGAACTGGATTTTAATGTTGCGCTTTTTATAGGACATTGCTCATCTCTTCTTCTGTCGCGTAGAAAAGCTTGAACCGTGAGCCTAGCTCGTCATAAACAGGGTCAAGATCGCCTTTCGTATCAGCAAAAAACAACTCCCCCTTAAACTTGAGGTACGGATACCTGACAATTTTGTTGCAGTTAAGGCACAAGACTCCCTGAGCTATCCATATGCCGCTTAAAGCAACATCGATAAACATCCCTGTGGTTCTCTGGTTAATCCTGAGCGTCACGCGTTGTCCACCCAGAGAAATCTGTAAAGTCTGCCCCTTAACTGGTTGAAGCGATATTGTCTGCATCAGGACAACCCCTTGACCAGTTCATCGACCGTCTTTGATAGATTTTCTATTGCTGAGCTGGCGGCCCCATTAACTGCGCTTGTCAATCCTGACGTCGCATCCCCTACTGATTTGGTAACAGATGTAGCCACCTTAACTGCTGCGCTACTAAGTGATGTTTTCAGCCCGGTAAGAGCTCCCGTCACATCATCAAGGGTGCTATCAGTTGCATTTGCGTTAATCTGCTTGGCGTCGACCGCTCCGCCTTTGGATTTATCGTTCTGTGATGGCTGATTGTTAGCCGTGGTGTTAGATAATCCAACCTCGGCCTCCTGCATGATGTCCTGAAATATTGCTTCTACCGTTAATAGCGTTACTTCCTGCGAGGATGTGCGGTAGTTGTAACGCACGAGATCGTAATCTTCATAGGTGGTGTCTGGCGTTTCAATGTCATACAGCACTGTATCGTCAACCATCGCATCCAGCGCCGCCAGCATGTCTGAGCGGCTGGTTAGCGTGAAATTAGTCAGGTTTGGGATGCTTCCGCTAAATCCAGTCCATCCTTCAAGAGTGAATATCACCCTGATAATGGGAGGTCGCTTCACCTTGTTGAACGAGGTGTACGACCCTCTCTCGATTGGAGCTGATACCACTGTTGCATCAGCCCCATACTCCACCCCAAGGAAGGATGATGGAGATAGCGCCCTTAGGCCTGATTTGAGGTAAACCCCATAACCAGGCGAAAGAGTACTGTTGATTATCGAGAAGATGTTGCCGCTATTTATCGCGCTGAGAAGCGTTGTTTCATTGAGATTAAACATCAGCTGTTTTGCCCCGTGAGAAATGATTGCGTCAGGCTGCTTTGGGCCATACCTTTGGATGCCGCATCTTTCGCAAGGCTCTCAAGGCTTCTCGCATCGGTCTTGATGGTGGTGTTCTGGAATGTGATGCTAGTACCACCCTGCCCGCCGCCAGAAGATGACCCGCTGTATCTCTGTGACGCCTGCATTCTTGAGATTATTTGAGGCGCGTAATTCCTTGCCTCTTCCGGGGCATTGCCCATCCCTTTTTTCTCAAGATTACCCATCCCCCAGTTGTAAGCAGTGAGAGCTTTCTGCAGGTCACCACCGTACCTCTGAAGAAGGGAACCCATGTACTTAGCGCCAGCCTCAAGCGATTTCATTGGATCAAATTCATCACCATGAATGCCGAAGTCTTTCGCCGTGCCAGGCATAAACTGCATTAGTCCTTTCGCGCCAGCACCAGAAACCGCATTAGGATTCCATCCCGACTCCTGAGTCACCTGAGCATCCAGCAAACCCTCTGGCAGGCCATACTGCTTTTCGAGTCTCGATGTTTCACCAGAGAAAAGATTTTTCAGGCCTTCAGCCTTTTCCCCAAGCCATTTTCCAACACTCCTGGTATCGAAACCGGTCTTGTCTTTTATCCAGTCAGCAGTCGCGTTTGCACTGTCGCTCACACCGGGTAGTGCATCATCCTTACCGCCGCCCATTTTAAATAGAGACTGAACCTTTTCACCAAAGGTTGAGAAATCCAGATTAAAGAGGCTTTTGAACGCATCAATGATGAGTTGGACAGTTTGTCGACCCTCATCTAGATTCTCGTTCAGGTTTTTGATGTCTGCGGAGAGCGACCAGTTCTTTGTATCGATGCTCAGCAAATCACCGATAGCTTTTGAGACATCAGTAACATCCTTCCAGAGGATGGAGAATGTTTTCCCAAGCTCATCGAACGAGGCATTTATTTCCGGCCCATGTCGATCTACCCACTCACTTAAATCGTTCAGAGCGTCTAGAATCTTCCATACGGCTGGGAGTAGTTTTTCATACAGGGTGAGAGATGTGGATTCCCACGACTGCCGCAGCCTTACGAACTGCTCAAGCAGCCTCCTACCCTTCTCAGTCAGGTTATCCGTTTGCCTTGAAGTCCCTTCGAAAGACTTCTGAAGGTCTAGCATCCGTCCGTTTGACAGCCCCTGAACCGTTGCATTATCGAAACCAAGTTTCTGCCCGTACATGCGCTGCTGGTTCGTATTGAGCTTATTCCAGTTCTCCGCCAGATACTGCATGATCTGACTGGCGTTCTGATTGGTGTCGAATTTTGTTCCGGTTTGAGCACTAAACGCGAACAGGGTATTGAGCGTGTCATCAGCACCGAATCCTGAGTTAAATTGAGACATCGAACTCTGGAATTTCTGCAAATTCGAGCTCATTGATGCCGCAGAGGATCCAACCGCGTCGGCCGACTTAACCCAACCATCAAGAGCCTTTGCCGACGTGTCTATTGCTGACGCCTGCACACCCAAATCGACAAGTGATTTTGTGGTGTCATTAATGAAATTCTTAACACCATTTGCACTCAACGCGATACCGGCCAATGCCAGCATGCTTTTGCCTATACTGGTAAAGAACGAGGAGGCTTTTTTGCCGTAAACCTCCATGTCCTTGGCGGTTGATTCTGCCTTCTCTCTCGTCTGGTCTAAACCTTCTGAGACCTCGTTCTTTCCTTTCTTGAATCCAGAAGCATCAAGGCCCAGCGTGACAACCAGGGCGTCTATTACTGTTGCCATCACCAGCCCTCGCTCGCCCTTTCGACGACCATTTGGTTGTAATTGTCGATGGTAATTATCTCAAGCCACCACCATAAATCCTGAACGCCAAGCGTAGTGCTGAGCTCTGTCAGCGAGCACTTGCCCGATGACAGAACCATAGCAATTGTCTTAGGGACATTGACGTAATCAGCGAGACCGTGGATCTGCTGACCCATTACAGGAGGGATGTCTAACTGGCGGTGGCGGTCAAAAAATCAACGTGCAACTTGAAGACTTCGCTGCGCAATTTCAATCGCGTAACGACCTCCTCAGTATCATCATCAATAAGCTTGCGCTTTACACTTTGATTCGATGGATCCGGAACTGCCTGAATACACGCCATCAACTCGTCCAGTAAAGGCCGTGCATCTTCTGGCGGGATTTGAGCCACCATAGCGAGGCCGACTTTTGCCATGCCTGCCATGCCCATATCTGAAAAGTTATCCGGAAGATTAACGCCGTTCTTAGCCATCGCCAGTCCTGCGCGGATAGCCCACCATTCAGCTTGTGAAGCAGCCATTTCGCGAATGAAGAACACCTTGCCCTGGTCACGGCCTTTTTCCTCGACGGTGTAGTAAATTTCTTTACGTGCCATTTATTTAGCCCATTTATGATATAATTAACTGTGTACTGTAGCCGGAGAATTACAAATATGATTATTACTGCCAGCCGAGTAAGGGAACTCTTTGATTACAATCCTGAAACCGGCATTTTTACGCGGAAAGTACGAACAGCAATGCGCACCAAAGTGGGCGACATTGTTGGTAACCGTGACTCATATGGTTATTTGCAGGTTTCTGTCGATGGTAAATTGTGCCTTCTGCATCGACTGGCATGGCTATATGTTTACGGAAACTTCCCTGTTGGGAGTATTGACCACATAGACCGATGTAAGACTAACAATGCAATATCTAACTTAAGGGATGTTTCTCACAGGGAAAACATGAGGAATTTACCCTTAGCCAGAACCAACACATCCGGATACTCCGGTGTTCACAAGAGAAAAGACAGCGGCAAATTCACGGCTCACATTAGCTGCAATGGGCGGAAAAGGTTTCTTGGTAGTTACGATAATGCCGATTCAGCCTCTTCCGCTTATGAGCTTGCTAAATACTTCAGGGATAATTACGGAGCTATAGATTAAGCGGCGTAATTTTCTCCAATTACCGACTCCCAATTAATCTGAAAGGTCATCGCCTGAAGTACGCGCTGCGCATCAGGAATGGCCTTAACGCGCTGCAGGATGCCGTTGGTGAGCGTGAATTTACGGCTGATTGCCGGGAGGATGATTGTCGCGTTGCATCGGAAGATCGCTTTCGACGTCAGCGAGGTTAGCTGCCAGGTCTCGAACATATCCCGCGATGGGCTGTCGGGCATGATGGTGATCGTCTGGAGGTACTCACCAAACACGAACCCGCCGGAAAGCTTGCCGTCGGCACCACGAACCCCTACGGCCATCTCTGTATCGCCCAGCGCAAACATCGCGTCAGCCGCGTAGCCCTCAAGAGTCTGCGCACTGGGGAACAGGTTGGTAACGGTGAGGGCAAAGATTGCATCAGCGCTTGTAATAGTGTTCGACATTTATTGCACCTCAATGCTGGCGAGAGTGATTTTCTGCACACAACCGCCGTCGCAGTACCAGAGGGTCATACTTGGGCTTGTGCGCTCCTGACGCTGGGTAGGCGTAGCGTCGGCGATATACAGGTAGTAGCCTTTGGCGATCAGCGATGGGGAGATATCCGCGCCGACTGCGTTCTGAATCTCAGAAATCTGAGAGCTTGAAAGGTTAACGCCTGTACGGATGCCGCCAAACGTAATGCCCTGATTCAGGGTGTCAGCGAATGAAGCCTCGATGATTGCCTTGCCGCGCGCGTTGTAAGGAATGCTGCGGTTGGACTGGAACAGCTCGATCGCATCCTGCATCAGATTGGCGTTCAACCAAATCTGGAAGCAGAAGGAGTCGAACCATTTGAAGTCACCGGTTACAGTGCCGTCAGCCCAGTACCGCGTGTCATAGTTGTTAGCCGTGTACGCGCCGTAGAAGTTGTACCCGTTGGCAATCAGCGCATCGTAATTCGCTGATGTGGTCACCTCAGGCAGCAGGCCACCGAGAGAGCGGAATTTAAATGGTACGCGACCTTCCTGTCGGTCAAAGTCGAGTGATGCTGCGTAGCCAAGAACGCTGGCAGCGTGACTCTGGTCGCCGTATACCGGAATGACGTTGGAGTAGTCGAACACCTCAATAATCTGGTATGCGATCGTATCTGTTGAACCTGATACAAGCGCCGACTCTTCAAGCGTAAATGGCACGTAGCCAAACCGGTAATTCTGACCATTCACCCAAGAGGAGAATGCCAGCGCCTGATCTTCATCAGGAGTGAATGAGGTGGTGAAGATGGCCCAGTTCTGCGACGCATCCAGCACGGACTGCATTGACTCGGTAACTACTGCAGCATCGGCACCCTGCGAAAGGGTGGCGCCGGTTGCGGCAGTCAGTTTCAGGCCTGCTGATAATGTCCCGGTTGCATACGTGATAGTGCTTGCATCGCCTGCGGTTGCTGAGGTGATGATGAAGCGTTTTTGGGTGGTATCGAACTCAACGGTTACGCTGGAGCCGATTCCTGTTTCAATCAGGTCTGCGGCCTGTGCAAAGCTGGTTGCGGTGCTCAGGTCGATGCTGGCCGAGGTATGCGAAGTACCATCTACACTCAAAGTGAGAACGCCGCTCAGCAGCTTAAGCTGATCAAGCGTCACTGCCGCCATAGATCCAGAGCGAAGCCATGCTGCGGCTGATACAGGGTTGAATCGGGCAAATAAAAGAGCGCCCGGCGTCTTGGTGGAATTGTCATAGCCCTGGAAATACACCTCAGCCATGCTGAATTCTGGTGACGCGCTGCCGAAGTAGGCCGCTACATCTTCTTTGGCAGTGAACGAAATAACTGTGCCTACCGGAGCATAACCGCTGTCGGTAAGGATGAGGCCATTCAGATCAAGCGCTGAACCGCCCGCAGGCAAAACGCCAGGGTTAATCTGGATATCTTTGCGTAATGGGATTGCCATTTATGCACTCTCCGGTGGGTATTTTAAATCTGCGGCAATTACGCCGACGGTGATGCTGTCCATAAAGTCCTGTCGCGTGGATACCGTCGGGTTGTATTGCCCGATGAAGTCCAGCGTCCAGCGGCTTTCGTATTGTTGCTCGCCGTTAATCATCGTGGTTTGATGAGGGTCTGAGCAGTAAAGAGGGGATAGCGTGCTGCCATTCTGCCGGAACCATTCGCAAGCGAAATCTGACCGGATGAGTGTCCCAATCACTGCTGCGTTGTCCGCCGCGCTCTCTCCGTAACAGTCAATCTGGCAAGGCCATTGCGTACTGCGCTGGTTCTGCTGCAACCCGTCCCCATACACGCCGTTATCAACGTACTTCACGCGGTTTGTAGACAGTCCAATCTGTTTGATTGGAGTCATCACGATGAAGTCGCCAAGCGGCATTGGAGTAAGGTTCTGCTGCCCGTCCAGCACGTCGTCAATAGTCAGCCCGGTGATTTCCATCAGGAACGCCTGCAGCGGCACAAGCAGGTCAATCTCTTTGATATCGAGAGTTGCCATTATTATGACCTCTGAAGGTTGATGATGACCCGGCACCAGTCCGGCCATAGCTCTGGCACCTTAACGACCAGCCACTTCTCAGCGCCAATCATCAGAATGTCCCCGCCCTTCTGTTCAGGCCGGTTCACACCATTGAAGTTGCCATTGAGATAGGCGCTGCGCAGAATTCCCTGAATGTTTACCGAGTCCACTTGCCGCAGGTCTGTAGATGACAACTCCTGAAGCTGCACGGTCACATCGACGCTGTTGTACGAAGGCACTCTCTTTCCGCCGGGTAGCGTGGTAAATCCGGTGTTAACCTGGAACACTCCCGCCACGTTCGGGTTGATTGTGCTGGTCGCGCTGTTTGCGATGCCTCTCAGGTTCATACGCCATCCTTAATGTCGTAATCGACGCTGTTAAGCATGTGGGATGTCTCGATAAGTGGCTTGTCGAAGCCTTTTTTGGCGATGGTCACAGGAGAAAGGGCTGGCTCCATCAAGTCACGAATAGAACCCTGCAATTGGCCCTTAATGTGCTCGCCCATCATGCCAAGCATCGTGTCAGCCTCGTATCCTGTAGCTACTGCGATTTTCGCCATGTCTTCGGGCCAGGATGGAGACTTATCGCCAATCATGTTCCTGAAAAATGGACGCGGCGGGCGATTCATTGCAGGGTCGCCAAATTCGTTGGCGGCGGCCACCATAGGTACGGAAGTCCCGTCGGGGTAGGTTGCCCCTTCGAGAAATCCAACCCTCAGTGTTTTTCCATCACCAATCTTTTCAGCAAGCTCTGCCAGTTTCGCCTCAAGCGCGGCACCACCACTGAAAGTAGTCATGGTTATCTCCGCCAGTTAGCGCGTCGGTAATAATGGCCTGGATAGTTTGATGGTGAAGCGCCAGGCACGTAGCGAACCGTTCTGTATGCTGCGGTGGCTTGCCAGTATGCTGCGCCGTAAGGCGTTTGCAGATACCACCACGACGCGCTGCTTGATGGAACATCGCCAAGTGATACAGATACTGAACCTTCCGATGCGCTCGCTACGCGCCCAACCAACCCAGATGGTGCTTGCCCGTTAACGCCTGAATTCAGCGCTGCAAGGTGAGCAACAAGCATGTTGAGATAGACGGCCCTGATTGCAGGGTCCGCCACCGCGCTACAGTCTGTGTTATCAAGGTAAACCGTTGCCTCTACGAAATACGCATTCAGCAACGTGTCACTTACGGTGTCGAACTCCGGGTAACGTTCGCGGAATGCGGCAATATCAAAGACAACGATCGCCATGATTAACCCTTAGCCTTCATGGCTTCTTCGTCTTTCACCACGCCTTCAACAGGCTTATCCTGCGGCAAACCTTCAAGGCCAGTTTTTACACTGGCGTTTTCGGAGGCTTTGGATTGGGCGCTGTTTGTTTTGGCTTGTGCAAATACCATTTCGCCTTTTACGTAGCGCTGATTCGCATGTTGCTTCAGCCACTTCTCGAAATAGTCTTTATCCACGTTTTCTGTCAGACCGTACCCGCCAATGACGTTTGATGAGTTGGCTCCCAGAAGGTGTACCACTTTCCCATCCACATCGATCAGCAGACCATTAGGCAACTTGCAACCTACAGTAACTACTTCAGCCATTTTTTATGCTCCCAGCATGGTGGCAATTGCCAGAGGTTGACGGATGATGGTGCCCCACGTACCACCAGATTTTTTCTGCTTCCAGGATGACTCTTCAGTAACCACTGCATGCGCTCGCATCTTTTCAGTGAATGCGGAGTAAGTGGTGTCCTGCTCACCCAGGCGCTCGGCGATCATCTGAACAATCTCACCGGCATCCGTTGAGTACTCAACCGCCGTTTCAATGGTCATGTTCGGGAAGTTTTTCTTCAGGAGGTCAGAAACGTTCACGTTGTACATGTTTGTTTTGGTGAGATTCACTTCCAACGTTGGCGACATTCCCAACTTGATGCGGTCGGTACGCTCTACCAAGCCTTTGGTCTGCGCAACTAACTGTTTCCACAGGCGACCAGAGATGTCGTCATAAACGGCTTGGCCGTCTTTATCTTCCCACTCCACGCTGCCGCTTGTGCCGGTTGGTGCTGGCGTAACGGATGGCTGAAGACTTGGATCGTTCAATGCGCCGTAGTTCTGCAGGCCAGCGATGCCATAGAAGTAGCTCTTATTCTGGAACTTGTTCAGCACCAGAGCAGAAGCCACATTCAGCTCCGCTGCATAACCGATACGTGCGGCACCGTACATATCCAGTTCGCGCTCACCCCAGCGAGTATGAGTCTGGTAGTGGTAGGACTGGCGAGGAACCCAGTTCACGTTGGCGCTTACAATGCCGTTGTTGTTGTAGTCACCATAGGAGCTAACCTCACCGGTAGATTCAACGATTGGGAATTGCGCGGTTAGCGTGGTCCAGTCGCCTTTTTTTACTTCACCGTAAATCTGTGCTGCTTTCATCGGCGTAACCAGTACGCGGATCAGCTCAGGGTCTACATAGTTAGTAAAAAATGCTGGCACACCTGAACTGCCAGTGGTGACCATCGTTGGTTGAGCATCCATCGCCAGCGCGAAGTTCTCTGCAAACTCTGGCTTCAGGTACTGGGCACGATCTGCGTCTCGCAGAACAATGCCGTATTTGCCGCTCGCAGCGGCGTAGTGTTTCTGAAATTCGTTCATTACTTGCTCCAGGTGCTGATTTTAACGAGCTCGTTAGCGTCGCAAGCGCTACCAGCATAGAAAGGCGTCTCAACAGCGCCGGAAATGGTTGCTCCTGCCGCACCGGTCTTCACGGTGCCGTCTGCCAGCACGGCGAAGATTTTCTGCCCACGAGTTGCTGCTGTTGCAGTACGCGCCCAGAAGTCACCCGCAACCATCAGTGTGGTTTCACGGCCTTTCTGAATTACGTTAGAAGCAGCGCCGAGCCAGTCTGTGATGACCGCCTGACCATCGCGATGGACGAAGCCAGAAGGTGCGCCGGTGCCGGTATTGGTTGCCACCCCATCGACTGCCCATGCAAAGCGACCGATGGTCACACCGCCAGTGCCAGCAACGAGAGCAGCCTCGCCAGCTAGGAATGTTGCGTGCGGGTTGGTGCTGGCAAAGCCACCTTCGACACCGGGGGCCGGATATTGGTTAATTACACTCTGAAAACCTGCCATGTTAGAAACCTCGTTTCAGTTTGCCAGCGGTAGGGAATGCTTTCTCAAATTCGCTGATTGATGCGGAATCCTGAGCCAAAGCGGCAGGACGTGAGCTTTCTTTCTGGCTGATCGCCATCTTCACCAGTGACGGGAACGCGGACGGGTGGACGCCTTTGATGTCGACGCCAGACTGCTCAAGAGCGGTACGGTAGACATCAGCCGCTGAGTCCATCGCCACCACGTCGCCAATCAGAGGGCGAACAGCCAGTTCAGCTTCGCGGATTTCACGGAAGTTCTGAGCGGCCTTTTTGGTTGCGCTGTCAGCTGCTAAGCGGATCGCAGAGTCCATAGCCGTTTTGGAGACTTTGTCGTCTTTCTTGTCATCATCTTCATCGTCTTCGTCATCGGCGGTCTTTTTCTTTTTGCCTTCTTCGTCATCTTCTTCAGAGTCGGACGCCGGTTTCTTTTTCTTCTCCTTTTCGTCTTCGTCCTCATCCTCGTCGTCAGCAGTTTTCTTTTTCTGCTCTTCTTCATCTTCCTTTTCGGCTTCATCGAGAGCCAGAAGCGCCTTGCGCACTACCTCATCAATGTCCGCATCCGCTGCCAGTAGTGGCTTAACGGTTGCACGAATAGCCGCAGCTTTGCGTTTGCTCATGTGCTTTAACTCCGGTGGTAAAGAATCTGCGACCAATACGTCGCTTCCTGCGCGGCCTGTTTCGACCAACGCTACGTGGTTCCCGATAATTTCCCGCATGATGCCGTCATAGACTTCACCATTTGGTGTCGTACCGGGGGTCATGTCAGCGACGTATTGGTACGACGAAGACAATTCTTCCTGCTCTTCCGTCTCGATACCGGCGATGGCTGAGTTGTCCCACACGGACAGGCCGTTAGTGAGATACGTTCCGTCAAAGTCAGCGTTCGAGTGAGTAACCCCTACGCGATATTCGCGAGGTGGGTCACCGGGGAAGTCAGGGGTATGGATTGAAAGGAGTGGGATGTTATTGAATGTCGCTACGGCTTTCTTCAGTTCGTCAGGATGTCGCCAGAGTCGGTAAATCTTCTCGGGGTCCAGCCCTAACTTATCAGCGCCTGGAATCTCTCGCCCGAAGTAGGGGCAGACGTTGGCCTTGCTGATATTGCTGACCTTTACCTGAAGCCTGCCGTTGCCATCAAACGTGCGCACGGATGCGCGGTCGAATGCCAACCGTTCAGTTTGGTTCATAATGATTCCGTTTAACTAAGGCCGGGGATTACTGCACGCCACCCGCATTTGCAGCCAGGTTCTTCTCCGGGGAGGATGTACTTCCCATCAATAAGGCAACCTTTATCAAGGCGGAATCGGCGCTTCTCTTTACCTGCCTTAACGTGCGATGGGCGGGGATGTTTCCCAGCGCCAGAGTGCTCCCACTCCCCCTCGACAATTCCTAATGATTGCTGGCGTGCTGCCTGCATCACAGAGGTGGCTTTATTGTTTTGGTCCATCGCGATGAAAGCTGCGCGTCTTCGGGTGATGCCGTAACGCTTTTGCAATTCATCGGTGAGGTATGACAGGTCACGACCGCGAGCCACAGAGCGCATCACCAGACCTTCTACTTCGGTGAAATACTTCTCCGGTATGGAGCGTATCAGTCCGACGTTTTCGGCAATGGTCGCCTGTAGTGCATTATTCATCGGCGCGGTCATTTTGAACTCAACCGTGAAGCCAGCAGTCTCCAGCGTGTTATGCAGTGACACGTCAGAGTTCTTCATGGCATCGGTAGCGAACCTGTCAGAAAGCTTCTGCGCAATGTTGTCGAATGATTTAGTCCAGCGCTTAGCCAGTTTCTTCATCGCGTCACGCATAAACACAGCCGGAGATGCGTCCATTGCCACCGCTGCGCCGCTCGCTTTGTAGTTTGCGGTTAGCCAGTACACAACGGACTTCTGCATCTCCCGTATCTGCTTATCGAGCTGGCGTCGATACCATGCCTCAACACCTGCGTTAGGTCTGACTGGCGGTATCGTCTTCTGGGTCGATGTCTTCGCCGTCTTCTTCTTCGAGGTCGATGTCATCGCTTAAGTCCAGTGAGTGATATGGTGATTCAGGGTCTTCGGCGATCTTCTCGCGTATCTCGTTGTTCGAAAGCGCACCGATAGCCTGGTAAACGGCGTCAGTGTCAGCATCGATTTTCCGAATCTCCGCTTTCTCCTTCGCGCTCATCTCGTAGAGAGGTTCGAATTCGAAATAGATTTCCGGGTCGATGTCGCCAAACTCGGATAGTTGAATGATGTCCAGAACGCGCTTCAGAGCAGTAGAGAAGATTGACTGCTGCAACGAGTGGATGTAGTCGTAGAAAACGCGAATCTCGCCATCTGATGAAGCATTCAGGCCGGTTGGTGCAATGCCCAGCAACTTAACCAGCGGGATGCTGGAAACCGCCGCCATTTGCTCCTGAGACTGAGCCTGAAGAACATCGAGAGTGCCAAGCGGAGCATTAACAAACTCAACCGTTTCTGGCATCTCGGTGCTGTTGTCTTTCGCAAAGGCTCCACGGTTGTCACGGCACTGGTTGAACAGTTGGAGGCGAGTGATTAATGATTCCGCACCACCACCCTGCAGGATAGTGCTCATGTTCGTACCGATGACCGGAATACTGAACGAGTGAATCATGTCACTGACGCTGTCACGCGTGCGAAGCCAGTTGTTAACGTATGGCTCGGCGATCTGAATCAGCGACAGGCCGCGAAAGTTGTAGCTGGCCTTAAGCAGGTCAGGGACCTGGCGGGACACGAAATCAATCATTCGGCTGGCATGCACTGTCTTACCCATAACAAACCATTGTGTCGGCTTGTAGAAGTCAGGGCTTAACGGGTTTTGCGCGTTGTAGATACCGGGATAGGTCCAGACTGGCTCGATAACCTGAAATCCTTTGAGGCTGCCTTTCGATATCTTCTTGTCGCTCAGGAACAGCTTTGATTGAAGCTCTGTATCATCAGTCCAGGCAGAGACGTTTTTAGGTGACGTGACATCGATATAAATCTGTCCACCGCCGAAATAACCGTCATGCTCTGCCGCTTCACGGAACTTGTCACGAACGTGGAACCTGTCCAGCGCGTCATACAGCTGCTTAACGCGATCTGACTTATCCTCATCACCGACCGTTTTCAGCTTGATCCACTTGCGAGTCATCTCTTCAGCGATGGTGCCGACCATTTTCCGGTATTCAGGCTTTTGGGCCATCATCGACAGATAAGGATATCCGGGGAAGCTGTCGAGATTGCCGTAAGCATATCCTGCGCTGTATGCGTCGTTCAGCGCGCCGTAATCGCATGAGTCCATCGCGAGATAGGCGTTATGGAGATTTTCAGGGATAACCCCTTTTGGCGGCTCGTATCGCTTAAACTCTCTCGGCGGCTTAGCCTGAATCTCAGCGACAGCCATCGGATTAATTTTCATCTTAACCTTTTCAGGTTCTTTCACCGGCTCAGGCGCGGCGATTTCTTTCTTCCACCATTTCCACCGCACTTAAATTCTCCTGAGTTGACTTGGGTCGATCACCATTGGCTGGCGACCGGAAATAAGGTTGTCATCGATGGCGTCCATCCAGGTATCGAGAATGTCGTCATTGTCGTGGCTGTCATCAGCAGAGAACGCTGCGCACTCTGTCATTGCAGTCAACACCCAAGATGTCGTCCCGGCGATTGTTCCGTCCTCGTAATAGGTGTGCATAATCACCGCACCATCTTGCGTGTGCGTTGCGGGGACGTAGACCTTGCCGGACTTAATCTGAGGAATGACGTTGAGGCAGCGAACCAGTTTGTTCTGGCCTGCGCCGCGTGGAATCTCTTTCACCGGGATAGCAATCTGACCGGGTGTAGCACTGCGTTTCTTCAGGGTGGTAATCAACCCTTGTCCGGCCTGTTTCTCTTCGATAGCCATATGGCGCATCGGCATGATTCGCATTGAACCCTGCATACGCCATTTCTCCCAGACCTCTTCTGCTTTCTTCAGAAGGTCTTCCGGGTCCCAGCGGCCACGCACCACATCGATGACGTAGAGATTGCCATCTACGCCCATGCCAACCAGCGTGAACACGGTGTAGTCCAGCCAGTCCTCTACCTTGCCGCTGTTGGTATCAACGTATACGGCGCGATGAGTAAGCTTAGGAAGTGTGGTGTAGGTCTGGAACCAGCCAGTGTCGATAATGCCGCCGGTGAGTGCCATTGGGTTTTGCTGGTACTGAGACAGGAAGGTGTAACGGTCTTTCTCCCAAAGCTGCAGGAGGTCGTTCACGTCTTCCATCTGAGGCCAGTACGACCAATAACGAGTGCCGGACACTTCTACATAATCGGTGTCTTTAACCGTCTCCCAGCACAACGAGCGCCACGGCTCAGCGAGAGACTGGATGTATTTCTCATCAATCATCGCCGGGATGGCTACGTGATGGAATTTAACGCCCATCCCGCCAGATAACATGAAGCCTGTTGCGTCATCAGTGTGAAGGCGCTGCTGAATACTCACAAACGGTGTTGGGTGCTCTTTTGACTTATCACCACGACGAGAGCGAATGGTGTTTACCAGGAGCGTGTTGGCGCTGTTCCTGCGCGACTCACTTAGCATGTCTACGGGCTTGTTGTAGTCATCCAGCATAACCATGCCGGAGAACTGTGGACCGTAGTAACCACCACGACCACCGGTGATTTGCCCGTTGCTTGAACGGGAAACCGTCTGACCGATTGAGCGGCCGCGATCGTCTTTTATTTCCCACTCTTCAGCCTGATTAACGCCGAATGAGCAAGGCCAGAACTCCTGATACTCCTTGCTGGCTATAATGTCTCTGGTGCGCCGTGAATTACGCTTAACCAGGGTGTCAGCAAACGAGATATTCAGGTTACGAAAGCGCTTGAGCTTGCCTTCCTGCACCAGTGCATTGACGTATGCAGGAAAGTGAATTGAGAAGAACTCTGTTTTAGTCCCACCTGGGGGAATATTGATAATCAGGTTGCGCGGCTCTAATCGGCCGGCTATCAGGTCATCAATCTTTGACGCCATTAACCGGTGATGCCAGTTAACCAAAAGCCGATCACCTTGAATCAGTTCGAACCACAGACGAGTGAAGTTGAGAAACGATTTGGTGGACTTTGAACGAAGCACTACACGCTCAGGGAATGACAAATCATCCCATTCGATAATTTCGCTCATATCAGTCCAGGCCTTTTAATTTCCCCTCAAGCTGAGCCTGTGCTGCTTTGTAATCAGCGGGGGTGTAGTTAACAACTTCAATCGGCTTGCCATCCTTCCCGACATGTTCAGCCTTAACGTTAGTCTTGAATGCCTGCACAGTTATGTGCTCACCAACAAGCTTCAGTGCAGCAGCAGCACCCTTTGCGTCAAATCCGTAAATCGTTCTTCCCTGCTCATCTTTGATTTCCTCACCACGCCTGTCAGTAAGAGGCTCAACCTCCTGCATGCAGCGCTCATGAAGTTTTACTGCCTGCCGCAGAACGTAATCAGCATCAACTTGAACGCGCTCCAGCCGTTCCTGATTCAATTCTGCGATGCGATGCAAAATGTCATCATTTGCCATCATCCTCGCGCCCTGGTTGCGGGATGACTTCTCGCTGTAGCCCGCCCTTATGGCTGCCTGAGTGGCATTGAGGTCAACTATGAACTCACGGGCAAACAGCTCTTGTTTGTCGGTGAGCTTTGCCATGTTATTTCTCGTATTCGATTTCTATTTCGACAGTTTCTGCAAACTTCGGATTAATGATGATTGAGTTGGTATCGCCTTTTTTAATCCACACCTGAAATGGCTCACCCACCCCTCCACTTAAAACATTAGTGCTCCCAGAAACAACTCGGCCGGATGGGAATGTAGCCTTAACGTTAATCTGCTTGATGATGTTGCTGGCCATGTTATCTCTCGGTTTTGAACTTGAAGCCGAATCTCGCGATGAAACTGGTCAGCGGCTTAAAGTGTTTCTCTTTGACGACTCTCGCGTAGACCAAAGCTTTTAACGCGGTTAGCAATGGGCTTACCCACCACCGCTTTTGTGCGACCACCTTCATGGTAATCATCACATCAGTCCGGCAGTTCGTGCTTTAGCCAGCAGAGCGTTGAAGTCAGCCAGCAGACCAGCAACATCAGTTGCAGTTGAATCAGTCTGTGCAGCCATTTTCTTAACCCCGCCGACTGCTGAGGTTGTCGCTGCAGGGATGGTTACAGGGTCAGTTGGGGTAGTTACTTCGATTGGATAACCACCAGTAGAGATAGCGCGTTTAGTCATTTTGGAATTTCCTGCTGGATGCTTGGATATCTCACTGGGAATTCTTGACACCAGTGACGCTTCAAATCTGCATAAAACTCTGTCAATGGCTCTGTGAGAAGCCATTTGCAGAACTTTATATATCCTCAATTCTTCTACCACTGCTTGAGAAGGCAGCTATGAACGCCACGGACATCCCGCAATGCTGTGACGCGGTATCATCTTTTTCGAATAACCTGCACGCTATTGCAGAAAGGAGGGACTGCAGCCATGGCTAATGCAGGTAAGCAGCGAAGATGTGGCGCTTTGGTGGGTTACTTCAGGCACTGGGTTTTTATGTATTCCTGCAGGGCTCTCAGGGATGTTTGGTCACTGATGATTCCGGAGCGGATACCGAGAACGTTTCGTCCAGCAACGTCAGAGAGTTCGACGGAGGCATCATTGCCCAAGCCGGTGGTGACGGTGGTTTGGGTTGAGGATGGCACTGGACAGCGGCCTTTGACGAGCACCCTGCCACCATTATCAAGCTTGCGCTGCAGAGCATCATTTTGAGCTTTTGCATCTGCGAGTTCCCGTGTGTATTTGGCGTCGAGAGTGGCAACGTCGCGCTGCCGAATCTGCATGTCAGAGATGGTTTCGTTTGCCAGGGCAAGGTCTTTCTTGGCCTTGTCTCTTTGATCTTTGTAGTCGATGGCGTTGTCACGGTAGTGGTTAACGGCCCATCCCAGCGAGACAATGATGCAGATAACGATCGCTATTATGATTGCGGTTAGCCTGCTCATTTCTGACCCCAGGTGCATACCTGATATTCAACGTCACGTCTGTTAACCAACCCTTTCCACCTCTGACCACCGGCATATACCCAGCGTTTAAGCTCTGAGCATGCGCCTGCATAGTCACGAGCGTTAAGTTTCTTCAGGAGAGTGGAGTTGATGGTGGCTGTTGCGCCTACGTTGTAAGCGAAAGAGTAAATTGCTGCGCGTTGAGTTTCAGTGGTTGGCACTTTGATGTACGGGTCAACCTTTGAAGCTATACGCTGAAGGTCTTTTCTTGTTAGTGCGTCGCACTCTTTATCGGTGTAACGCTTGTTGACGATGATATCTGAGCCGGTGTGTCCATCGCATACCGTCAGTACGCCGACGACATCCCGATAAGCTTCATACTTGCGACCCTCAAGGCCATCTTTCCCAGAAAGCATCGTTGTCGCTATTGCGACCGCCCCACCGCCTAATGATGCGATGACGCTATTTCTGAGCGCCGGTGACATTGCCATTCAATCTGTCCTCGCGCTCTTTGCGCTTGTAGTACCAGTTGATGCCGAATGTGCCGACGGTACAAAGAATACCTATGATGAGAGCCCAGTCATTAAGGGAGAGAACTCCGCCCATTGCAGTAAGTCCTCCAAACCAGTAACTGAACCATTCTCTTATTTTGTCCATACGGTACATGCTCTACCCCCAACCTACTTGCATGGGGATCTGTTCAAATTAGGAATAGGGATGATGGTGCGTTGAACAAATCCAGGATACTTTGATCGGTAACGTGGCTTGTTCGTGGCTAAAGGCATGGGCAAGTCAGGCAGGAGGCTGTTAGCGCAGTCTCTTGCCACCCATCTTCACGAAGCCCAGCCATAGAGCTGGGTTTTTCTTTTTTGGCAGCACTCTAAACCCGTAGCCACAGATCGATACGGTGAGGTGTTTGAGGTCTGGTTGTTGGATATAGAGTGCTTTCAGAAAGGCCGTGCAATAAAAAAGGCCACTCGAAGGCAGCCTGTTTGTGGATTAGACGTTTTTATTCGTCAAAAAGATGCCGCCCAAATAACGGCTTGTATCTTTTGTCGATCAATGAATCCTGCTTTCTTTCCGTAAAAATTGGCCTGAACTGCCCTGGCTTCCACCAAGCCACAGCATTCCCATATCCACAGCGTTCAATTATTTCACACATTGATTTTAATACCGACGCTTCCAAATTTACCGTTGCGCAAGGGCCATCTCTTTCTATGGCCGCATCAGCATTAGAAGCAATCGAGTCAATGGTTTCTTTTTGTAGGTCACTCATAACAACCTCGTCTAGTTGTTCGTCAATGTTCGCTATGGCAGGCAGTGACGATACTGCTTTTCGACTGGCCGGTCTAGCCATAGCTAACCACATAAGCCACAGGATTAATCCGGCAGCCAGAATAAAAAAGCCCACGGCGAGGTGAGCAAGATGAGGGTATGGCGTTGAGCTTTCGCTCTTATGGTCCTGGTAGGGATTTGGCGGGACAGGAAGGATTCGAACCTTCGACCAATCGGTTAACAGCCGATCGCACAACCTCTGTGCTTCTGACCCTGAATGCAAAAAGCCCCGCACGAAGGCGAGGCTCTTAATTCTTTGATACCGCCAGTGCATACAACATTGGCACAATATCAGATTTACACGAAATATAGCCCTTTCAATCCAGTTTTGCAATACTTGGCTGCGAATTTGTCGCCTTTTGTTGTGAACGTGATCTCGTTACCTGCAATAACGCTTCACTGTCTAGTCGCAGAAATATTCGCTTCATCTCCACCCAGCGATCGGTAAAGGTCTCAGACCAGTTCTTTGGCGTGACGCCTACCAGCTCAGCCAGATTCTGGTATTCATACGTTTCCTTTCCTGCCAGCTCTGCTTTGACATCCTGAGCCGCCAACCAAATAAGCGCCTTGATCCGGTCCATCGTCTTGCCAGCTATCTTCTTCGCTCCGAGCTGCGCTTTGAACTCGGCCCACGCCCACTGAGTGATCGCCACCTGATATTCGAATCGGTTGTTCTCGCTGTAGTTCCAGAGTAGCCATGCTTTCTGATGCTCATCCAGAGACAGGACGGCGCGACGCCATGATGCGGTACAGAACTCAACGTGATTCACCAGGGGAATGTGTGAACCTTTGGCGCGAGACTGATGGCCAGGTATCGGAGGGCTGGACGGGTTGACCATGCGTCCTGTTACCGGGTCGGCTACCTTCTTGCGACCACGGCTGCGTGGAGTTGCCTCAAACATCGCATTCTCAGCAAAGGCTACCAGCTGGCCTTTAGTGGCCCCGCTCAGGTCGGCGGTCGCCACGATGAGCTGCTCACGTACAAACTGAAGATATTGAATGTTCATGCTGCGGCTCCTAATGGCTGTTTGGTTTTTGTCTGGCTGTGCTTTGCTATCGGCGGCAGGCTGGCGCGCCTGATGCTTTCATACTGGTAGCGGAGGAAGTCGGAGAAGGTCATGATGGCCTCCGATTCCAGGCGCGGATTGCGTCTCGCTTTGTTCGATAGGTGTCGGTTATCGGCTTAATCAGGCACTGCTTAGCAGCGCATCCGGCGTAAACACCTTCACCATCTGCATCCAGTTCCGCATCACCGCCGCAGAAAGGACACGGGAGAAGTGATGCCCAGTGAGGGAGCTTGAGGTCGTAAATCATGCGGCCTCCTGTTGCTTAAGTGATTTGAGCTTTGCGCGGTAATGCGCCGCCAGTGCGTCGAGTTCTTCACGCGTCCATTTCTTCGATTCGTGCGGTCCCATAAGTCGGTCGAATGCGGCTTGTCCAATCTTGGCGATCAGGCGCGGTCGGTATTCCCCGATATTCCCGGACAGGTACGAATTACAGGCCTCGCACTGGAGATGGCAGTTGGTTTCGTCGTAGCGGGTTTCTGGCGATGCGCCAACAGTACGGAAGTGACCGGCATTCATCTTTGCACCGGAATTGCGACCGCAACTGATGCAAGGCTGACCAGCATCGCGCTGGCGAATGAACGCGTTGAACGCTATCTGGGCGCGTTTGTGATATTGGCTGAGTGGTTGCAAGGCTTTCTTGCGAATCTTCAGCTCACGGCGCTCCTGCTGCGCTTCCTGCTTTCTTTTGCGCTCGGCTTCAATCTTCTTCTTGGCAAGGAGTTGCTGGCTGTATTCGAAGCCATGCTCAGGACAACACCACCAGACGTTATCGAAAGTGGCGGTGAATTTGGTCTTGCAGATTTTGCAGGTGCGGCGCACTGGTTTACGCATGGTCACCACCCCCTGCTATCAGAGCTACGATAAACAACACCCAGACGAACGCCATGCTGAAAAGGAAGATGTTCTTTGCCCATTCAGACCAGTGCTTAGGGATAAAAAACGCTTCATGCACAGTGATTGCCTTGGGGTATTTATGTTTATGGCGATATTTGCGAGGTCCGTGAGGCATTATTTAGTTCTCCGTGCAGCACGGCGCAGCCACATGACATCTGCCAAGTGAGCCGTATAGTGAAAGGTTTTGATATCGGATGGGTTGACGATCGGCTTGCGCTTACGGCGAGCTGGAACGTTGAAGATGCCGCGCTCCATGACTTTAGCGAGAGGTGTCATTGTGCTCACCCCACTGCTTGGCCCACTCAATCTCTATGCGGGACTTCTCGCTGAACTTGACGTTCTGCTGGGTGCCGAACCAGTAGATAGCCTCGATGACTTCCACCATCTGGCGCACTGTCATCTTGCTGGTACGCTGACCGAACATAACAATGCCGCCGTCAATGCCGGGAGCCATGCGCTGCTCTTGCTTTTTGGACTTGGCGACCATTGCGGTGATCAGGTCTTTCCAGTCGTCGGAATCGTATTTATTTCCGAACCAGAGAACCTGGTCGGACAGGTCTTTCAGCAACGGCCACATCTTTTTGTTTTGGATTGCGGTACGAGTCATCTCCTTGATATCGAGAATTAGTGGGCGCTTGGCATCCACCGGCAATTCCCGGATGAAGTTGATGGCGTTTTGTTTGACCGAATCGTTAACGAGATGGAATTGTTGCTTCATGCGCCACCTCCTTGAGGAAACGATGAATGCAGAAAGTCGCAGGTGCCGATAAGCATCTGTGACGGGTGATTTGATGTGTTCTTTGTGTGTAGCATGCGATTTCCCAATCGCATGCAGAGGTCTTACCGCCGGGCGTTCAACTCCGACGGCAAGACTATTTTGCCAGGATGTATAAATTAATCAATCGTTGCTTGACGTTGCGTCGAATGGGTTAGGCATCAACCAACTCTCCGACCCTATCCTGAAAGCAAATGTCGTCGTAGCGCTTTTCCTTTTCCCATGCATCAAAGTCAGACTGAGCAACTTCTTCCACGCGAAATACAACACCGACGATTCCTGTGCATTTGTTAACGTACTCACCTCCATCCTCCAGAGAGCTTTCGATAACCAATCCGGCAGTCTCTTTCAGGCATAAAAGGGCGCACTTGAGGTCCTTAAAATATCGGTGCTCTGTCATGCAAGACGTAACGCGATAAGTAATTACCTTTGGCTCTGCTTCTCTGCGCTTTTGCTCCCTCTCGATTGCATTGCGCATATCAGCTAGCTCGTGCTTAGTCATGGATGAGTAGTCCATCACTCAGCCTCCTGCTGCGGTGCTGCTGCGAGCATCCGCCGATAAACATCGTAAGTTCCGAACTGCTCGTCACCAGCCTCAAGCATTTCGTGGGTAGGCTCTTCTGGCACCATTACCCACCCATCTTTCACTGCGCCAGACTGCATGGCGGCACAGAAAGTGTTATGCATCCACTCAGCCCCGCTGAGCCAGTGAAGCCTTTTCTCTCCGTTCAACCACGATGGAATATCACTTTCTGTCGGCTTGCTGGGCACTACCTGCTGCGCGTTCCGGTATTCCTGAAGCTCGCGCAGCGCTGCGGCGACGTAATGGCTTTTGTGTTCATCAGCCCACAGAATCAAGCGAATGAGCGTCGCATTTGATATGCGCTCACCGTCTGTTAGTTTGTTATTTGTCATTTTGATGACTCCTTATTTCCCATAAAACACGAGCAACACCGCCATTTCCGAGAGGGTCACGCTTATCTTTTAATGCCACACTAGATGCCGCCCACCCAGCACGAGGCGGAATGTCCTTAACCCGCACAAAACCAACTGCGCGTAGCGATGCTCCGGATTCATCAGCCTGCGTGTAAGTGATGCAACGGCGGTATCCCATCGCTTTTGCAGCACGCCATACAGCACCGTAGAGCGCGCTATTTGCATTGCGCTCACCTGTGGTGCAAGTGCGGTTAATCTCCAGAGTGAGGCCGTCATCAAAGTGACGAGCTATCGGGCGACCGGCAGTCGCTACGCCTACGATCTCGCCTGAGCTATTTTTCAAGCCAATGCTGAACTTATGTCCACGCGGAGGCTTATTGTGTCGATGGTGAAGCCGCACAAACTCCTGAGCTATTCGCAATGAAATTGGTGAAATAATCATTTTGTTTAAGCCCCTTGCGGGGCCTCTCCGTTGTATTGTTCAAACCAGAAAATCACTGGCTTTTCGATAACTTCAATCAGGCCGAAACGCTCTGCTGTGCGAAAATTTACGCTGTATGCGCGGGCGCGCTCTGCCTGTGCCGCCACCTGCTCACGAAAGCCATCAACGGGAAATGTCGCTTTAAAGAGGTTGCATGGAGCGCATGCCGGGAAAAGGTTTTCGATAGCGTCGTTTTCAGGCCGCCAAAACTCTCCTGTAGCAACTGCACGGCGTGTACCGTCCGATTGCCGATCGCCAAACTCCCACTTACGCAACGCCGCTTCGACGTGGTCAGCATGCCAGCCCTTTTCCGGCAGTTCGCATCCGCAGTAAGCGCAACGGCCGCCGAATTTCATGCGCAGTTCTGCGCGCTGTTTTTTGGTTAGCGCCATGTCATTCCCCTTTCACTGTGATGCCAGCTGCGCGCTGTTCGTTAAACTGGCGGCGTGAATCCCATCCCCAGCAGAAAAATCCGTAGTATGTGCAATTATCTCCAACGGTCCACGCCTCTGATGCCAGTTCTTTTTTGACTTCATTCCATGCCCAGCCACGACAATAATCAGCGTCAGCATTCTCTTTAAAATTGATTGGATTGGCTGGACGCGACTCCAGCTCAGCAATCCGCTTCTCTGCGGCGTCCAAATCCGCACCCAACTTCTCCGCCATCTGAAACCAGTTAGCGCGCTGTTCTTCTTTGGCTTCCAGTTCATCCAGCAGCGCCAGCACGGTGTCAGGTGAACAATGCTGTATGAATCGAGTGATTGCCCTGGAATAGCCATCAGCATTTAAATCATCCTCGATACCTATCCATACCTCTGGCTCGGCACCATTCGCCGCTTCACGCAGCGCCTGCTTGTTTGTGCTCATTTGGCCTCCTGGCGAAGCTGGGTAGCGAATAACTGGAGATACAGCGATGCTGAGCGATGATGCTCTGCTGCGACTGGCGCTTCTTTCTCGCTGCGTTCCGCAAGCTGGTTTAACTCTGCGATAGCTGAATCCACACCGCTGGCCCGCACTTCAGACAGGATTGCGTCGAAATCAGATTCGTTATTGATGAGCCTTTCTCTTTCTAATTTTGATAATTTCATCAGTCAAATTCCTCTATATCTGCCATGGTTTGGGTGGAATCCGTGCTTAATCTCTGCGCCTTTTCTGAGAGCCACCGCCTCAAGAAGAGAGCTTCGCATGCCAAGCTCAATTGTTTTTTTGCCAACGGTTATTCTGGATCTCCACATGCCTTTATTTTCTACCCACGAAATTCCGGGGCATCCACAGGAGTTGTTGCGCTGAACTGGTCTATTTCTGTGCTGATCTGCTTGAGAAGCTAACCTGAGATTTTCAATGCGGTTATTTGTGGAATCTTGGTCAATATGATCAATGGTCATCCCTACTGGAATTGCACCATTCACCATTTCCCAGTACACCCTGTGAGCTTTGTATTTCTTCCCTTTAAACCCGATGTGAATGGTTCTATGCCCTGTATTATCGACATGCAGTGATCCTGCAACTTTCCCTAGGAACCTTTTGTTCCAGATAGCAAATGCTCTTTTCGAAGCGAATGAGGATGCAGGCCTTTCTTTCCATATTGCTATCCCTTCAAGAGGGAGGTAATTCAGTAATGAATGCCAATTCATATCCCAGCCCCCTTCAGCCCCGCATTCTCCGCAGCCAGCTGCTCCACCTTGCGCAGCAGATTCTCGATTGTGATATCTGCTGCGCGACCGTAGCGCTCGGATTCGGCGTAGTCTTCATGGCGAACGTATCCGCCATCATCTTTTTCAAGCATGGATAAATAACGGTATCCGTCTGAATCTCTATAACCTGCTGAGTAACGTTTAATGCTCATGCTTATCTCCCGCTCCTGATTTCTTTCAGGCGCTGATTAAATAGGTTGGTGAGGGGGTTTACTTCGTCTCGGCAATAACAGGCGTGTCGTTTCTTTGGCTCGTTTACCGGCCTGTCTTCGGGTGGAATGGCGTAATACCGGAACCGGCGCTCCATCCCTTCTCGGCGGAGTGTTTGTGCTTTAGTGAGGTTTGATAGTGCTGCTGAGGCGGAGCGCTTTGGTATTTTGGTGTCTCGGATGACGTCAGAGAGGTAGCAGCCTGGGTGTTTGGTGACATACTGGATGATTGCTGGTATCTGGCCGTTAGACCTCATGATTTGCTCCTGTAACTATCCCAGGTAAACGCCAGTGTGCATCCGCCGCCATCGTTCATTCGGTCAATCACGCGCTCACCAATGAACGCCGACAACTCGTCTTTGCTCTGGTTGCTGATCAGGATGGTTGGCTTCATGCGCTCGTATCGGGTGTTGATGATTTCGAACATGATCAGCTTCTCAGCGTCGCTGCCGAACTGCACACCTACCTCATCGATGATTAGCAGGTCTGGATGCGTGAAATGCTTAATCACGTCGTCCTCTGTGCGGGTTGACGTTTTCGACCAGGTGGATTTGTACTCTCTGGCAATTTTCAGCGCTGTCGTGAATACTGCGGAACTTTGATGCTCGGTGATCGCGTGTCTGGCAATTGCCAGCGCCAGATGGTTCTTTCCGGTGCCTGGCTTACCACACATCACCAGACCGCCGCCCTTCTGGAGTCGCTCGGGCCATTTGCTTGCGTAGGCCTGGCATACTCTTAGCGCGCGCCCTGCGTCCTCAGAGACTGCTTCGTAGTTCTGCAGCGTGCATCCACTGAATCGATCTGGGATATCAAGCCTGCGCAGAAGGTCTTCCACGTGTCGCTTTCGCGCTGACTCGTCGATTTGAATCTTCTCGGCCTGACGCTCAATAAGTTCTTCACGAATACAGCCCGGGCAGCGAGACGGAATGGTTGGAATCTTGATGTGCGATGTTGAAACCCGGCGGCGCTGCTTGAACTCTCCATGCTTATCGCAGTTAGCACTTTCAAAAAGCACTTCGCTGTTTGGGATATCAAGAGGCGGCTGGCCTAGCTCAACGAGTTGTTTCTCAAGCTGGGATATTTTTTCATCCAGTGTCATGTTCACTCCTGCGCCCAGGAAGGCATGTCAGATTGGCCGTAGTCTTTGGTGGCGAAGTTTTCAGGAATGGCTCGCTGTTGTGCTCTGAACTGCGACTGCCCTTTTGGCTGCTTAGGTTCAAAGATTCCTTGCCAGCCACTCGCTATGCTCTGGTTGATAACTTCTTCAGGTGTATATCCCTTTTCCCTGCTCCTGCCGAGTAGGTTGATTGCCATCGTCACGCTCTGCATGGACTTAATCGACTTTGCGATCTCCTTGCGATAGTTAACCCACGCAGTCCATGTTTCTGCAGAAAGCCAATCAGGCAACTCAACTGATAATGGGTCGAACTTTGGAGAAACTTTTTTGGGGGATATAGGGGGTTTATTAATATTGTCTTTAGTTGTCTTTAAAGAATGTCTTTTGTGTGTCTCTAACTTCGAGACTTCACTTGTCTCTAACTTGGAGACATTACGTGTCTCTGGTTTAGAGACAAAATTGCTAACTTGGAGACACTTGCTGAAATGCCATGCAGAAACCTCCTTGTTCACGCCAATTTTGTTACCTTCCAGAAACAGGCAATTCATTGAGAGCAGCTCTTTTTTCGCCTTGTTCACGTTCTGCCTGGACAGCCCGGTTAACTGAGCAATTTGCTCATCAGCGATGCGATCTGACTTCTTGTTGAACCCGTAGGTTTTCCGGATATACGCCAGCATCAACTTAAGCTGGCGAGCGGTTAAATCGGCGCTTGCAATAGCTTCCAGCAGCTCGTTAGCGATGCGAGTATATCCATCGTCGAGATCTGCCACGCGAGACTCCTGATATCCCGGCGCAGGTCCGGGAAAGTTGTATACTCTGGCGATATTTGCCATAATTACCTCGTTACTTGGCGTAACACAGTGTTTAAGGGCCTTTGAAGTTACCGCTTCAGAGGCTTTTTCTTTTCTTAACCTTCCACAGCTTCTTCAAAATGATCTTGCTGATGGTTGTCTGGCTTACTCCGTATTTCTTTCCAAGAGCAACGCCACCAAATTCCTTATGCCGAGGAATGTAAACTGCGAGAATTTCTTCAACTTGCTCGACTGTTAGTTTTGCCGACCCGTTTGTTTCCCCGACTGCCGAGCGACCTCTCTTTACGCGATCTCTGATATTGTCCATCGGCGTTCCGGTCTCTAAATGCGTAGGGTTTATGCATGATGGGTTGTCGCATTTATGTCGAATCACTAAGTCCTTAATCTCCTTTAAAGTAAGTCCGTGGGCCACGCAGAATGCGAACCTGTGCGCAAGGATGATTTCCCCTTTTACTTTCAATCTCCCATACCCTTTCGTGTTCAATGCCCCGGTCCAAATAAGGCAATCACTTCTCGTAGCTTGAGGGATAATTTTCAGCATTAGGCCTCCAGTTTTTCTATGTCGCAGCTGGGCGCTTTTTCATTTGTGAGGATTTCGGCAACCTGCTTAGCAAGCCGGGCCATGTCGTCATCAACGACTCCCCATTCCAGTACCGCTAAGAGCATCGACAGCTTCGGCAGCATGTTCTCTTTCCAGCGTGTGATTCCTGATTTATCCATTCCCAGAGCCTTGGCGACGTTAGTAGAGCCGCGCATAGCAATCTGATTCAGGATCCAGGACTCGATTTTTCGAGCCTGAGCTTTGTTTCGTGAGGTTGTGCTTTCCATTTGTGATAATTCCTTTGTGTTGAAATAGTGAAAAGGCCATGCGCATACACGCAGAGCCATAAAGACTTGTTGTTTTGAATCGCCCTTTTTCAGGGCTGAGATGTGATAAGAGCAGGTGATGCTTGGTACTTTTACGCGGCTGCCCGGTAAGCAGCCTCGTTGTATTTGAGAACGCCAGCTGTAACGACTTCCAGTCGATAGGCGTCTTTCTCAGGGATCACTTCTTTCCACTGTGAAACGGCGGCATCGCTAATGCCTAAAGCCTTCGCGACTGCGCGCTGGGTTCCGAAGTGGTCGATAACTTGTTTTTTGTACATGGACTCGCTCCGAAATAAAGAACACTTAAATTATCTACTAAAGGAATCTTAAGTCAAGAAGAATTAAGATGACTTAACTATGAATATGAAAACGATGGGCGAACGCATTCGTGCGCGACGCAAAGAGATGAAGATCCGACAGGACGCCCTGGGGAAGATGGTTGGCGTCTCTAATGCTGCTATATCGCAGTGGGAGAGGAGCGAGACAGAACCCAAGGGAGATAACCTTTTAGCTCTGGCTAAGGCTCTGAACTGCTCCCCAAACTACCTACATAATGGTGATAGCAGCCAATCAAACGTTGCCTATCACGGTACAAATAAACCAAAGGGAAGCTATCCTCTAATCAGTTGGGTTAGCGCGGGGCAATGGATGGAAGCTGTAGAACCTTATCATCGTCGAGCTATCGACAACTGGTATGACACCACTGTGGACTGCTCAGAGGAGTCTTTCTGGCTGGACGTTCAGGGTGACTCAATGACATCCCCAGTCGGCCTCAGCATTCCAGAGGGAATGGTGATACTTGTCGATCCTGAAGTTGAACCACGCAGCGGGAAGCTGGTTGTCGCTAAGCTGGAAGGCGTGAACGAAGCCACGTTTAAAAAATATGTTGTTGATGCCGGTCGCCGGTATCTGAAACCGCTCAATCCTCAATATCAGATGATTGAGGTTGATGGTAACTGCAAGATCATTGGTGTAGTCGTCGACGCCAAGTTGGTAAACCTACCATAAGGGCCAAACGGCCCTTTTCTATTTCCGCTCCCCCACACCTCCCCACCCAACAAAACCCTCAAACTTCATTTTCACACCACACTTAAAAAATAAATTAAGTTTTCTTCAAATACCCCTTGACCATTAAATTAAGATGTCTTAAATTTATCCCATCAGCAGGACGCACTACTCACCAGGACGGTGAAGCTCTTAAAAATCTGGCCCTGAAGAAGGGCAGCATTCAAAGCAGAAAGCTTTGGGGTGTGGCAGGTGCTTCGGCACAGCCTGGAAGCGGCAGGATGGATATTCGCATAGGCCTGCAAGGCGCGAACTGCCACACCACCAAAGCTAACTGACAGGAGATTCAAGATGGATGCACAAGCACGCCGCCGCGAACGCCGCGCAGAGAAACAGGCTGAATGGAAAGCTGCTAATCCCCTGTTAGTTGGGGTAAGCGCCAAGCCGGACACCCGCAAGATTCTCTCGCTGACTCGCAAGCCGAAATCACGCGTAGAAAGCGCTGTGAACCCGATTGATTTATCAGGGCTGGCTGAGTATCGGCAGGAGATGGAAAGACGCGCAGAAGCTGTTGAGCGCAAGAATCGCCGCACCTGGTACAAAGACAGCAACCCGTTTGGCAACAAGATTCACGCGGTGCAGAAATCACGCGGCAAATCGACCCCGCTGATTTGATATCGCAACCGCAAAGATTCTGTTACGGCACGTTAATTAACTTATGAGGTGAGGCAATGGCAATTAGCGGGAAAGTAAAAATTAAATCCATAAACGGAATCACGCCAGAAGGTGATGGATGGAATCGTAGCCTTGAAGTGGATTTTGATGACATGGAAATCTCTGACTCTTTCAAAGCAGATGAAATCGTCGGTGAATACAACGTCGATGATCTTCTGGAGGCCATTGGTGATGCAGATGTAGCTACCTGGCTGTCTGAGCAGGGTTATGAGGTTTCACTAGGTTAGGTCGCTACGGCGGCCTTTTTATTAGCTCACGAGACAAGAGGGTAAGGCGATGGATGAGAAGGTAGTGTTCCCGGCTGGCTTTAACAAGCTTATGTATGCGCTGACAAAACATGCTGCGCGCAACAGCTTCCGTGAATTTCTTGAAGAGTGGGAAATTGAAGATTACGACGAGATTAAGTCGTTTCTCGCGGAGAACGGAATAAAAACTTACTGCTAATAACTGCTCTACAGACCCGCTCCGGCGGGTTTTTTCTTGCTGATACCAAAGCATCTTCACGAGGGTGCTCCGTTATCAGGGCGGCTATCCACCGCTTAAATGTCTGCATATGCAGAGGTCTTTAGTTCAGCGGCGCGGCTTAAGCGCGGAGATGATTATGAAGTTGCTTACCGAATACGATATTGATTTGGTCTTATCCCATCACTTTCATAATCACGATGCAGCAATCAATACCATGGAAAAGGCCATAGCAATTTACTGGAATTTTCGCGGTAACAAAATTGCCAGATCAAGAATTCTGTCAGCTATAAAAACCATCAGATTTATCAGGACAAAGGATTAGTTATGCAACAAGAAACAGCATTCCCGACTGAAGAGAGCAATTACGAAAAGGTTTGGTCTTCACCTGGTATGACGCTGCGTGACTACTTCGCTGCGAAGTTCATGCAAGGTGTATGTGCAAACCCAGACAAGCTATACAGCGATGACCATCTGGCAGCAGAGGCGTATCAAATGGCCGACGCAATGCTCAAAGCTCGGGAGGCCTCATGACAGTCACTCACAACGGCAGACAGTACACCGTAACCAAAATGGCAGATGGCTATACGTGGCAGCTGGTGTCGGTCGATAAGCCTCGCGAGAAGTTAACCATGAACCGCTGGCAGATGCACGTTGCCGGATTGCTTGAGCAGGTGGAGGGTAAAGAATGATTAACCATTACTTACTGCAGGTTGCTCAAGGTGAGCTGGCGATTGCCGAAGTTATCGGTGACGGCAATCTCTGGGCCCGGGCAATGCAAAAGATGCGCGTGGCAATGGGTACTCCGAGATATAAGCGTGGAGGATCAAATGGAATGGATTAAGTGTAGCGACCGGATGCCAGATGAAGATACATACACGGTAATCGCTGACATAGGTAGTGAGGGTAATATTTATTGCGCTGCTGCTGCATGGTTTATACACGGAAGTTTCTCTCCAATGGATGGAGTCAGCGCTTCAAATTATGACGGAGGTGCTGCGATAGAGATTGATATGCATATCTCTCACTGGATGCCACTGCCTGACCTAAAGTCTGAATAACCCTCCCCCACTTTCATCACTCCCTGTCCGGCTATCGCAGACGGGAAGCGCACAACCAAATTTCAGGAGTTCAGCAATGAACGCATACCACGTGCAGGACAGAATCGAGGCCCAGAACTGGACTCGACACTACCAGCAAATCGCCCGAGAAGAGAAAGTGGCTGACCTGGCCAATGACCTTGAGAAGGGGCTGAAACTGAGGCACTTCGAGGGAATTTGTGTTGATGAGCTTCAGCGCTGCGGAGCGGACAAGAAAGCGATCAGCAAAGCATTTGATGATGACGTCGAATTTCAGGAGCGAATGGCTGCTCACGCCAGATATATGGCGGAGGTCATCGCAAAGCACCAAATTGATTTTGAGGAGAGCGAATAATGTCTCTCGGAATTGTTGAGTTTGTAAAACAGCAGGAGCCGCTATTCTGCGGCGCTCTGACTGACCAGTCGGTGACGTGGTCCAAGGAAAGCCAGTTCGCTATCCAGTTGTTCCAGAAGAATGACTATCTCGCCAAAACAGCGCTGGGCAACCCTACCAGCGCGCAGAACGCAATCATCAACGTAGCCGCCATCGGAATCACGCTTAACCCTGCAAGCAAGCTCGCCTATCTGGTTCCTCGCGACGGGATGGTGTGTCTCGATATCAGCTACATGGGCCTTCTTCACCTGGCACAAGCGACAGGGTCTATTAAGTGGGGCCAATGCAAACTGGTCTACTCGAATGACACGTACGAATCGAACGGACTCGATACCGCGCCAACTCACAAGTACAACGCATTCGGCGATCGGGGTGTTGTGGTCGGTGGTTACTGCACAGTAAAAACTCCTGATGGAGACTATCTCACGGAAGAGATGAGCCTGGCAGAAATCAAGGCAACGGAAGCAACCAGCAAGGCCAAGAACGGACCGTGGAAGAACTTCTGGGAAGAGATGGCACGCAAGACCATCGTAAAACGAGCCAGCAAATACTGGCCCCGCGCCGACCGCCTGGATAACGCGATTCACGTTATCAATGAAGATGAAGGAATTCATCAGGAACCGGTTATGCCTCACAAGTCAGAAGATGAAATTCGCGAGGATGAGCGCCGCCGACAACAGGAGGTAATCGACCAAGTGCAAGAGCTTTGTGACGACATGGCGAAAACTGAAACCATGGATGATCTGAAGCGCATTTTTGCTGACGCGTATAAACGAACTGCAGGCATGAAACTGCAGCAGAACGTCCAGGCTATTTATGCCGAATGCAAATCAAAACTGGAGGTGACAAGTGAGTAAGCTTTACGAAATCGCCAACAGCTACGCAAAGCTGATGGATTCAGACTTTGACCCGGAATCGATAGCCGACACACTGGAAGGAATGGAGGGTGAACTGACCGACAAAATCGAGCAGTTGCTGGCTATCTGCAAGAACGAAACAGGATATGCCGAACGCCTCAAGGAAGAAGCAAAATCACTCAACGAGCGAGCAACTGCAATCAACAACAAAGTTGATAGTCTCTACGCCTACATCGCATCGTCTCTAGAAGTGATGGGAATGAAAAAGATTCGTGCCGGGTTGCATCAGGTCACTCTTCGCGCCCCTTCCGAATCAGTAGAGATTACCGATGAATCTTCACTGCCTCCGCAATTTGTCGAGTACGAAACAATTATCAAAGCGGACAAGTTGGCAATCAAGCATCAATTGAAGGCTGGCATTGCTATCCCTGGCGCGCAAATAAAACTCGGCAAGCCTTCACTTATCATCAAGTAGGCGGAAAACATGAAACACGTACACGACAAAATCCGTGTCGGACGGATAACTCTTGTCTATTCCGTCATCCAAAGAGGCTGGGTATATCCCGGTCTCTCTGTTATCAGAAACCCTCTCAAGGCCCAGCGCATTGCAGAAGAGATGAACGCTAAGGGGTAGCCATGACCGATTACACCGGGAGTAACACGCCAGCTGATCAGCGTGATTTATGGCGGACTCCACCGGCACTATTCACCGTGCTAGATGCGGAGTTTTGTTTCCAACTGGATGCGGCCGCCGCGCCACACAATGCGCTATGCCGAAAGTTCATTACTGCTGAGCAGGACACGCTCACAACTCCGTGGTCCGATCACATAGCCGCACAGGGTTATGCCTGGCTGAATCCGCCATATTCAGATATCACGCCGTTCGTGAAGAAGGCAGCCGCCGAGAACGGAAACCAGATCGGCACTGTGATGCTAGTTCCGGCAGACACATCGGTTGGCTGGTTCAAAGAAGCGATGCAAACGGCTAGTGAGGTGCGTTTCATCACCGCCGGTCGACTGGCATTTATCAACCCGGTCACAGGTAAGCCGGTAAGCGGCAACAACAAAGGGTCGATGCTAATCATCTGGCGACCTTTCCCGCGTACTCACTGTGAATTCACGACTATCGACCGTGACGAGTTGATGTCATTCGGCAACAAATTATTAGCGCGACGGGAGGCTGCATGACCGAAGAGCAAAACAACGCATTACGCGCCACTGCCCGGCGATGCAACGAAGAGCTGAAGGCAGCAATGGCGCAGAGGCCCAAGCCGAAGTTTGACGCCGTGAGTAGACCGTTACTGGCGAAGCACTTCGAGAAGATAAAGGGACTTGGTGTCCCTTTTTTATTGTTCGTCTACACCATTGGCAGGATTAACGGCCAGTTTCGGGAGCACTGAAATGACTGACATCATTGATAACGCGTCGGCACTGGAAGATTTACACCGTGACGCCGCACTGAGTATGCACAGGCTAGACCATAGCGCAGTATCAGCAACGCACTGTATTGAGTGCGATGAAGCTCTCAGCGATGAGCGCAGGAAAGCGTATCCGGGATGCACGATGTGTGTGGCATGCCTTGAGATTGTGGAGTTACGGAATAAGCAGAGGGGGATTCAGTGAAAGAGCGCGGAATGATTTTTAACGGTGAGATGGTGCGCGCAATCCTTGACGGCAGAAAGACACAAACGCGTCGAATTGTCAGTGAGCGGCATCTTAACCTTATCGATTTAGGTTCTCAGATAGGCGAATGCTACCCTTTGGAATGTGGAATAGACCATGAAAACAGCCAGAGCTATTACCGTGAACATTGTCCATTTGGCAATCCGGGCGATCGCATATGGGTGCGCGAAACGTGGGCTGAAGCTGGTGCTGGCGCGCCGGACCTGAAACTTTATCGAGCGAATTACCCTTCGCACGTTCCAACTCATTACGAGAATGTACCTCCGGTTGATGAAATACGCTGGACTCCATCAATTCACATGCCCCGCTGGGCCAGTCGCCTCACACTGGAGATTACCGGCGTGCGGGTAGAGCTCTTAGCCAGCGTAAGCGATGACGATGCGGGAAAAGAAGGTTATCCCGAAAATCCAGCGCCTTACGGCGGAGGCATGGATAAATGGCTCTGGTTCCGCCAGTTATGGGACAGCATTTATCCTGATCAAAGCTTCAAGCATAACCCTTGGGTATGGGTAATCGAATTTAAGGTGGTGCCCAATGTTCAGGATAATCCAGCCTAACTCATTCTACGTAGATACCAACGGCTCCCTCTGCAAAATCCTCCGCACCAAATCCGACACAGTCCACTATCAGCGAAACGGTCATAACTGCATAGCCAGCATGATGCGATTTCAGCATGATTTTGAGTATGTCGATGGTGCGGAGTTAAAGCAGATATGGGACGACATCGAAACGACGGCACACATTAAATCGCTACGTGCAATGCAGCGCGTGGCATGAGGAGAGAGCATGAACTTAACGATAAAGCAGATTTACGAATTGGCATGTTTTGCAGGGCTATCTTGCTCCACTCCAGAGGAGGCGCAAGTTGATGCAGAAACAGAGTTGAGCATCGATAGCGGAGTCATTCAGGGTGATGGTGACGACGAAGATTACAACGGCCTAAGAGCTTGTTATGCCGACTACCCAGAAGAAGGTTATATCCCGCTTGAAGATTGACGCAACTTATAGCCGGCTCCAGTGAGCTGGCTATTGGGTGCGAAAGCGCCGCCTCCATCCCCATTTTGCCCTCCATGTGAGGGCATTCTTTTTGGGAGTAAATCATGCAATCGAATCCCATCATCTGGCTCGTCATTGCTCTCAATGCTCTGGGGGCCTTCATCTCATTTCTACACGAACCGGCAGGTGTGCAATGGCTAAGTATGCTGTGGGCGCGTTAGTCCAGCTTAAGACTGGCGGAATACATGGATACGTTGAGAGCCAGATCGAACCAGATAGCGAGCATCCGAAATACTGGTGCCGATGGGATTCAGGGAGCTACCAGGTGCACAACGAAAACGAACTACGGGCTGCCACTGTAGACGGTCCGCAACTGTATAAGAGAATGGATTAGGAGAAGGTATGAAGCAAGATTTAACAAAAAGAGAGATAAACATGCTTTCGACATTTCTGGCTAGGACTCGCTTTTGGCGTGTTCTTCCTCAAACTGCAAGCGACCTCTGGGATTCGGGATTTATTAAGCCCACTAAATTCGGGATGGGGAATTTCCAGATCACAGATAAGGGCCGCCAGTACCTCAAGGCACTCTCTGAATGATTAATGCCCATTTATGACCGACCCGCCACATGGCGGTTTTTTATTGCCTGGAGATAACCAATGGTTTCAGCAAAGCCAATCACCGCGCAACAGGCGGCGGAACTCCTGATCGTCTCGCCCCGAACTATATACCGGCTTATCGATTCTGGTGAACTGGCCGGCAAAAAGGTGGGCAACAAATATCGGACTACCGATGCAGCCTGTATTGCGTATTTAAATGACCCGCGCGATCCTGTTGTCGCGAGCGCGGGTGAGCATAAAGGAGAGAATTTATGTCAATCACCCTCAGAGGCGGAGTATGGCACTGTCATTTCGTTACGCCGTCAGGGCAAAGAATTAGAAGGTCTCTTGGCACGGGGGACAAGAAACAAGCACAGGAGTTGCACGACCGGCTGAAGTCGGAAGCGTGGCGGGTAGATAAGATTGGAGAGTTGCCGACAAGGACGTTTGAGGAGTGTTGCATCCGGTGGATTCGCGAAAAGGACCATAAGCGATCGCTGGATGACGACAGAACAAAGATTGAGTATTTCCTGCGGCACTTTACCGGTCGTGATGTTTCAACCATCACAGCTGAGCAGGTGCATGACGCTGTTTCGAAAATGGTGAATCGTAAGCATATCCAGATATGGGAGTCGCGCAGGGATGCGGCTATTCGCCGCGGAAAGGAGCCGCCGGCATATGCAGACAAACCGGTAAGTCAGGCAACAAAGAGCCAGCATCTGTCATTCATGCGGTCGTTGTTAAAGGCGGCTGCCGATGACTGGGGCTGGATAAAGTCGGCACCGGCTATCAAAACTAGAAAGCCGGTAAGCAAACGGATCCGGTGGCTAACCAGGGATGAGGCCGAACGGCTAATCGAATGCATGCCAGAGAGCATTAAGCCAGTGGTGATATTTGCACTGGCTACCGGCCTGCGCCGCTCCAACATCATTGATCTGGAGTGGCAGCAGGTCGATATGCAGAGAAAGGTTGCATGGGTAAATCCAGAGAACGCAAAAGCGGGCAAGGCTATCGGCGTGGCTCTGAATGATACCGCATGCAGGGTGTTAAGGGATCAGATAGGGAAGAGTTCACGATGGGTATTTGCTCACACTAAAGCCGCCACGCGTCCAGATGGAACGTTAACTCCAGCCGTGAGGAAAATGCGTGTCGATGACAACAGCGCGTGGAAGATTGGACTGGCGAAGGCCGGGATTCAGGATTTCAGGTTTCACGACCTGAGACACACATGGGCAAGCTGGTTAATTCAGTATGGCGTTCCGCTTTCTGTTCTGCAGGAAATGGGCGGCTGGGAGTCGATTGAAATGGTGCGTCGATATGCTCACCTTGCGCCTAACCATTTAACGGAACACGCGCGGAAAATTGATGCCATTTTTGGCAACCATGACACAGATATGACACAAGGGGAAAATCAGGCGGGATTGAAACTGGCGTAACTCACTGTTTCTTCATGGTACGCCCTGTAGGATTCGAACCTACGACCTACGGCTTAGAAGGCCGTTGCTCTATCCAACTGAGCTAAGGGCGCACTGAGAGAAGTGCACTTGCGGTGTGAAACGCCTGGAATTATACGGTCAATGGCAAGTGAGTCAATGCCTTTTAGCGCGATCGCCTGGCTTCTCACCTAAGCCGCCTCAATCCCCCATTAATACGCCTGTTTTTTCTCCATTCCTCTCATATTTCTGCCACTTGCCCGCGCTGCGAAAAGCCTTAACCCTCTTTAAGTAACGCCTGCTATTTTCAGAAGACAATCACCGTCACACTCGTCAGCGGTATCCCGGCACCAGGAGCCGGAAGATAACAGGACAGTGTTGTGACCGCCTCAGCCCCCCGTTTTCCTTCTGATCCGTCAGAAAGCCGCTTTCCTCCGCTAAAAGGCGTCTCGCCAGAGATTGTCGGCATCAAACTCGAACCCATTGTGGCCCTCTCCTCTTCCCGCGTCGTCGGTATGGAGCTCCTCAGCCAGCTCGCTTCGCCCGAACAAAGCGAAACATTTTTCCAGCATCAGTCGGTGAAACAGTGCATTAGGTTACTGGAAGTGCAGCTCGCGGCCCTCAAAAACACAGGTTACGCTAATCATCTTTTCATCAACCTGCCGATAACCGTATTTATGGAGCCGGATTATTTTGCCCGGATCCTGCCGCTGCTTAACGCCGGACAGAACATTGAAATCGTCGAACCGGGTCTGTTCTTCCAGCTGCCTGCGGAGTTACGCGAACGGGTGACCCGACACTGGGGGATGTTAGCCGATCGAGGCTGCCGGATTTGGCTGGACGACGTGAACACCGCCTCCCTCAGCCCATTTTTGTCACGTCAATTGCCGTTATGCGGCGTCAAGATCGATAAGATGGCGTTCTGGCGTAAAAGATCAACGCCCGCGCTGGCTGAGCTGGTGAATCTTTGCGCGCAGGTGGCGAACAATGTGTTGATTGAAGGCATCGAGTCAAAAAAGGATCGGGAATACGCGCTGCAGGCAGGGGCGGAATTCGGTCAGGGATATTACTGGCCCTCTGTAGGCTGGTCTGAGGAGAAAAAGAGATTAGCCTGAGAGAGAATCAATGCGCATGACCGTACGCCGCTACCGGCGTCGTCGAAAAGGGAGCGATTCGCTGGGTTTTTCCGATGTCCGTTCCCGCGCCCCTTTTTTTGACCGTCTTGTATACCTGAGTCAATCCATCAATCAGACACGCAGACCCGACGCACCCTTTATGCTCCTCGTCACGCACGATCAATTCCTGCAGACGGGAATTCAGTGCGGCCCTGCCCCTATGAAACATTGCTGCGGATACGACACCCTGGAATCAGCCTTCAGCGCGCTGGAGAACTGGCCGTCGGCACGGCTGGTCGTCGACATTGAAAGCCGGACGCTGCCGCTATTAGAGATGCTTGATGCCCTGCGCCGCATCATCTTGTACCCGCCGTTTACCGCCGTCAGTCTGCTGGTTCGCGCCGATGACTACGACGCCCGAATCATGTGTAAAACCAGCGGCCCTTTCGAGGTGCTGGAGCGGCAGCTGCCTGCTCAGGCGCTGCAGCACGCACTGGCAACCACCCTTCCCCCGGTTAACCATCGCAGCGTCTATTTTTCGCGTGAAGAGTGGACCATCCTGCAATTTTTATCTCAGGGCGAGTCGCTACGAAATATCGCCCTCTTCCACCAGCGCCCCTATAGCCGCATTGTTTATCGTCTTGGGCGGATCCTGAGTAAACTGGGATTACATCACCGTCAGGAATTACTGCATCTTCTGCATCGCCTCGCCGTATCCCCGTCTTATTAACCCCTTAATTCCTAAAGAACGTTAGGAAATTACTTACGCAAAGCATTAAAAACATGTTTCATTTTAACATTCTGTTAAAGATTACAACTATTCCTAATCCCGCCTTTCTCTCAATGCAAATCTCTGACTAACGCAGGTAATCCAGGATTTTCATCCAGAAGTTAAGATTTAATTTAATCCGTTAAGAAGATGATAAGGATGTAAAGACGTGAGTATTCAAGGACTCGCTAAAACGGGCGATCCTTGGTGGCAGGAGATCCTGCTGCAGTCGGAGGGAATTTTTGCTGAAAGGTGCACAGCACTTTCAAATGAAGGTCTCGCGCGCAGTGAGGAAAGATTTTTTCCGACTTTGTGGCCCAGGAATTTCCGCTGAAAGCGCTTAAAATAGCAACATTATATTAACATTGAGCGGATTCTATTATTTTTTGCAATTACATAAATAGGATAATCTCTGTTAAGAGCAATAACTGGTTATTTAGCCCAAATTTAAAATCATCGCTTTCCGTCCTCAGAAGATCATATTAAGAAACACTCCGCAGTTAATTTACAGGCTTTTCGGAGAAAACTTACACGGTATAATAAGCATGTTCTCAATGAGAATAAGAAATACCTTTACTCATCAAAGAAATTTAAATTTGGCAGACAGGCCGAATCAATTTTCATCACAACGTAAACAAGGATGCTTTCGCTTTTTCCAGGGAAATACCCCGTATAAGGATCTGCAGAATTATCCTTCCGGCATACCAGGCGCCTTTGTACCGATCTCAATTGCGCTTTCACAACCTGAGGCATAAAAAATGAAACCGGCATCCGTTATCATTATTGACGAGCACCCGATCGTCAGAATGTCAATCGAAGTTCTGCTCCAGAAAAATAAGAACATTGAGATTAAACTCAAATCCGGTGACAGCCATGAAGCGCTGGACTACATCCGCAATCACCCTATCGATCTGGTGATCCTCGACATCGAACTACCGGGCACGGATGGGTTCTCTTTACTGAAGAGAATCAAAAACTTAAACGAGGATATTAAAATCCTGTTCTTGTCCTCTAAATCAGAATCATTTTACGCCGGGCGCGCCATGCGTGCGGGTGCAAATGGATTTGTAAGCAAACGAAAGGATTTGGGAGATATCTATAACGCGGTGGAGATGCTACTGGCGGGGTATTCTTTCTTCCCCTATGAAACCCTGAGTTTTATAAACCATCAGGGCTCACACCGGGGAGCGATAAATGACATGCCATTATCTAACCGGGAAGTCACCGTCTTACGTTTTCTGGCTAATGGATTATCCAACAAGGAAATCGCCCAGCAATTACTGCTTAGCAACAAAACAATTAGCGCACACAAGTCAAACATCTATTCGAAATTAGGTGTGCAGACTATCGTTGAGCTTATTGATTATGCCAAAGCCCACGAGCTGTTATAATCTGAAAGCACTCCCTGCCGCTCAGGCGAGTTTCAGGGAGTGCAGTTAGTCTTAATTATAGTTAATCATAAAGGTCGCATCCGCATCTGCACGACCTGGCTGCGGATTATTGGCTGTGGCAATGTAATTCGCATAAAAGTCCAGAACGGCATTACCCTGCGCGTCTACCACCACGTCCTGACTCGCCTGCTGTAGCGGCAGACGCGTTTTATCCCGGTCGCGGATCTCCACCGCCACATTGCTCGCCTGGCTGGCATCATTGAGCGCCAGCAGCTCCGGGTCCTGCGGATCTGTCTTCCCCGAAAAAGTAATCGACGCCGCCCCCGGCGGGCATCCCGTCAGCTTTAAGGTGAAGGGCATCGCCTGCGTACGGCTGCCGGTGGTACTCAGCTGCTTTGTCGGCCAGGTGCCCAGCGTCACTGATTTGTCGCTGTCGCTCCCTTCCGCCACGCAGGTGAAATCCACAATGTTGCCGTACAGCTCAATGTTGATCTCCCCGAGCGGGGTATCCGCCAGCGCGCCGCCCGATGTCATACCCGCAAGCGCCATTGCGGCGAGTAAAAACCGTCTCTTCATCGCCCTCTCCTTAGTCGTAATCCACGCGCAGATAGCCGCGGGAAGTGAAGCGCCCTTCGCTCGGTTTGTTCCCGGTGATACTCACCGGCCAGGCGCTGATGCCGACCACCGCCGAGGCGTTGTTATCCAGGCGGAATGGGATCTTGCTGGCGAGGTTATTTGGCGTGAGCGGCGTGCCGCTGGTCGTGGCGACGATAAACCCTAAATCCGGGTTATCGGAAACCAGTGCGTTTCCGGACACTTTTTCCGCCTCGACGCGCATCGTGAGATAGGCATTCGCTTCCACGTTGGTGCACTTGATGGCAACGGTCTGGGTTTTCGGGTTGATCCCCTGCGGGCGATTCCCGGCCCCGGCCTGGCTGAACAGCGACGCGCCGATATCACCAAAATCAAACTCCACCACTTTCCCGGCGTTAATCGCGCAGCTCTGCGGCACCTGGATGGTTCCGCTGTAGCTGATGGTGTAAACCGGCGTGGTGAGCGGGTCCGATGAGGTGGTGGTGACGTACACGCGGAACATCACCTGACGCGGGATCACCACCATATTGATAAACCGTCGCGTCACCTTGAGGCGAAACACCAGATTCGAGTCATTCACCGGGAACGGCTGATGTTTAGACACGTTCGGGTGGCTGCCCATCTGAATGAAGTTTTGCGGCGGATAAAACACCCCGGCATAGCTGTCGGTGATCTTCATCGCCCCATCAAGATAATCATTCAGCTTCAGGTACTTGTAGCCGTCAATGGTGCTGGTGATCGGGAAATCGGTGACGTAACTACGTTTGGTGGTATTGCCCGAGGTGCCCGAAGGACACACGGCGTTAACCCCCACCCACTGTGATTTTTCAGCCAGGGTGACGATCTGCCCGACCTGGTTGTTGGAGCTGTTAAAGGTGTTCGTTAAATCGTAAGAGATATCAGTGGGGACACCGTTTTGGTTGGCGCAGACCGTGGCCAGCGCCTGCGTGGCAGGAAACCAGGGCAGCAGCGCCGCCATCAGGTATCTCATCTTAATCACAGCGGATCTCCTTCATCGTGATCGCCTGTTGCAGGCTCTTTTCTGGCAAGTCATAGGACGCGCGGCACTGGGCGTTCGCGCCATTGCCCCACTGCACCAGTAACTCCCCGCGCAGCGGCAACCCGCTGAGATAGGCCTGCCCGTCATCGCCCACCATGCTGGTGACGCCGCTTTCGGTTTCGCGAACCACGGCCCCGAATGGCACCGGCTGATTGCCGCGCATCAGGGTCAGCAGGGCACGCACGCCAATGCGCGTGTCAAAGCTCGCGCGAACCAGCGCCCCGTTAGTCGGCACCACGCTGCTGACGTTGTTTTCGATATCGGTATTGTTGTTCATGGTATTGGTGTCCAGCGCCACGCGGTTGTAGCGATAGACCGTGGCGTAAGGCATCACGGCATAACCGCGCCAGTCGGTTTTCACCCCGGTCTGGTTTTCGATGTTCACCCCGGATGCGCCCGGCGCTTTAATCAGCACGTTGGTATCGCCCAGCGGCTGGCTGAACGTCACGCCGTCCGCGTGGCCCACCACGCCGCCGGACATCTGCCAGTTCAGGTCATGCTGGTCGCGGGAATAGTTATACCCGGCCCCGAAGGTGCCGTAGGTCGCCTGCCAGTTAGCGCTGGCGCTCCCGCTTGCCCCGTTGGTGCTGGTGTGTCCCTGGCTGACGCTGTAGGTCAGGTTTCGGTCTTCCAGCAAGGTGCCGCTGACCCCGGTCTGCCAGCTGGTATCGCCATCGCTGTTGCGACTGGCGGAGGCCGTGGCGTAGGCGCGGTCGATGGCGCTGTCACGGCGGAAACCGTGGCGGGTAAACAGGCTGAACGGCACAGAGACGTTAAATGAGGCCAGCTTATCGGTGCCACCGATGCCCACCGCCTGGTTCCACGACCACGAGACGGAATAGCTCACGCCCTGCCAGCCTCCGGCGTAGCCCAGCTGATACCAGGTGCTGGAATCGCTGGTTCCCCAGTAGGTCTGCTCGCTGCCGGAGACGTAGAGCGAACCGTAATCCCCCAGCGACTGGGAGATGTTCACCTGGAAGCGCCCTTTTTTGTTCCACGTCAGGTTGTGATAGCTCTGCACGTCCGACGTACCGTCGTCGTTCTTGTCGTCGCTATATTGGTAGCCCTCCATGGTTTTCCACGCCACGTCATCGAGGGTGTAAAACCCTTTCGTCGAATAGCGATAGCCCAGGAGCTGGAAGTTGGTACCGAAACCGTTGAGTGATTTAGCGTACAGGAAGCGCAGGGATTGCCCTTCGTGACGGCTGTCATCGGCCAGCTGGCTGCGAGCCTGGGTGAGATCGAGGGAGACCGCCCCCCAGTCACCGAGGTTTTTCCCCGCACCGAGCGCGATAGAGGTATAGCGCGAAGCGAGCTGGGTGCCGCCATACAGCGTGTAGCCGTTGCCCAGGCCCGCAATCATCGTTCCCTGGGTGAAGAACGGCGTATCCTGATCGTCGTTGCCGCTGCGGTAATCCCCGGCAACCAGATCGTATTTCAGACGGCCTTCACGCTGTAACAGCGGCACGGTGGAGTACGGCACGGTGTAGTGCTGCGGATTGCCGTCTTTCTCTTCCACGGTCACATCAAGGTCACCGCTCGAGGAGGTCGGGTTCAGATCGCTGATGGCAAACGCCCCGGCCTGGACATAGCTCTGGTAGATAACGTAGCCGTTCTGGCGAATCACCACTTTTGCTGGCGTGCGGGCGATCCCGCGTACGGTCGGCGCGTAGCCCTGCATGCTGTCCGGATACATACTGTCGGACGAATACATGCGCAGACCGCGAAAACCGAGGCTGTCGAACACATCGTTGCCGGTATTGCTGTCGCCGAGCACCAGCTCGCTTTTCAGCGGGATCACCGTGCGCTGCGCGGAGGTGCTGATATTCTGCCACTCGTTCTGGCTTTGACCGTTGCTTTGCGAGTAACGCCACGCGCCGTTATTGCGCAGACGCCACGGGCCATAGTTCAGGCCGCTTTGCAGGTTCAGATAGTAGCTGTTGTCATCGTCATTGCCCCGGTTGCCGGAAAAGCTGTAGTTGAGCAACAGGGCCGGGATCCCCTCGTCCCACTGGTCCGGCGGAATGTAGCCGCGCGCGCTGTTCTGCATCGCCACCTGCGGCAGGTTGACGTTAAGGCGCAGGGAGGCAAAGTTGAACGCGATTTCGGTGCCGGGGATCGCCGTCGTCAGCGGAATGCAGGTATCTCCGGTGGCCTTCGTCAAGTCCGGAAACGCACTAATATTGACGCCAAAGCGGTCGAGCATCGCGCGCGTGATACACGGCGACAACCCGCCAGCGACGGGCGGGGTCTCTTCTGCAGCCGTCTCAAAGCGGACATCCTGAGCGCCGAGAAATTCATCGTTACGCCAGATATCCACGCGATAGGTGCCAGGTGCCTGCTGATGCCCCTGCTCAAAGCGCGATAAATCCGCCACGCCTGCCGTGTCTTCCGACAAAAACGCGGGGTTGAAATAGCTCTGCGCCCACACCATCGCCGGGCAGAGCACCGTCATCACTGCCAGCGCACACGGGCGGAAGCGCCATCGTGGATTATTCATCACTCTGACTCGGCTCAAAGACTGACGCGACGCGCAGGAGTGATAGCGCCGTAGTCATTCACGCTCTGCCAGGACAGCGCACCGCTGGCCCCCGTCGGCAGGGTCTGCTGCGCGGAGTTCTTCGGCGCAATCATGATATTTTCCAGCTTCTGCCCGCCCAGATACAGGTTCACCAGCGTCACGTAATAGGGCGAGGCGTTGCTGACTTTCAGGTGGTTTCCCGCCCGCTCAAAACGGAGCTGGGACAGAGCCTCTTCGGGCGGCATCGCCAGGTTTTTTGGTCGCACAAAGAGTTTGATGCGCGACAGGATCGCCAGCTGCAGCACGTTTTTCCCTTCCAGATTGTCTTTGTTGACGGAGGGAATGGCTTTGACGTTCATGTAGAAAAGGGATTCGCGATCGGCAGGCAGCTGCGGACCGGCGTAGATAATACGCAGCGTGTTTTCGCTGTCCGGCTCGCTGACAAACAGCGGCGGCGTCACCGCAAAGGTTTTTTCTTTCTGGCCGCGGTCATTTTCGATCCACGCGTTGACTAAATAGCGCTCTTGTTTATTGCTGTTCGTAATGGCGAGCGAAGTCTGTTTAGCCTCCGCCGGATAAATAACCCGCGTGGCCCCCAGGGCAATCCCACCGGACGCCTGAACGGGCAGAGAAATCATCATTAAAATAAACGAAACAATCAGTCCTGGTTTTATTAGAGTGTTCATCACAACTATACCTTTACTATTAAGTTCGCAGGTGTGTACGACGTTATGGATAAATCAACGTAAACCAGACATCCGACTGAATATTGCCCGGCACAAGGTGTTCTGAAATAGCCCGATAGCGAGCGCTGAAATGAAATGTCACCTCAGGAGTGTCTATCGGCAACATCGTGGTTGCGGTGGCATTAGGGATAATCTGGCGCTGCTGCGAATCAAATAACGCCAGCCCAATTCCGCTGCTGACGCGACTATCGCCGGGCCGGGAGGTCGCCAGAAAAACCTGCGGATCTTCTGCGGGCGTGACGCCCTCAAACATCATCCCCACCGTGCGCGACACGTCCACGCTGCAATCCACCAGCCGTAAGGTAAAGGGCACTGCTACCGTTGAAAAACTGCCGACGCTGGTAAAGGAGTTTGTGCGATATTGCCCCATTTCCACGCGCAGGCTTTGGCTCTCAGGCGCCACGGCACAGCCGCCGTTAACCAGCTCGCCTTTCATCTGTACCCGCCCGCCGTCTACCACCACCGTATGCGCCAGCGCTGGGATCGCAGCGAAGATGGACAGCAAAAACAGGAGCCATTTTCTGGTCATCCTTAGCCCTCGATATGCTTCAAACAGGCCTCTTCCCTGAGGCCGGGTCATCCCTGAAGCGCGGTTTATTCGTATTTCATCACGAAGGTAGCGTCCGCGTTGGCCTGACCAGGTTCAGTGGTCGCCGCAGTGGATTTGTAACGCGCGGTAAAGTTCAGGGTGTTAGTGCCTTCAATCAGCGTTTTCGCTGCGGAGAAGGTGGCACCGTCTGGGGTCAGGGTGCTGGAAGAGCTGTCGAGGATTTCGATACCAACACCTTTCGCGGTGTTGTCGTTATCGCCTGCGGTGACTGCCAGCAGGGTTTTATCGGTAGCATCGATCTGGCCGGTGAACGCAACGGAAGCGGTTGCCGCAACAGTCGGGTCACAATCATTCAGTTCAATGGTGAACGGAATATTGGAGGTGGTATCACCTACTTTGGTGAATTTCGCCGTACGATATTGACCCAGGGTCACAATCTGATCCGCAGATTCAGTATTTACCGCACAAGCTGCGTTAACTAATTCACCTTTAAAGTGAACGGTACCGCCATTTACGGATACGGGATCCGCTGCATGTGCGGCACCCGCAACTAATACCAGCGATGCGATGACGGAAGAAGCAATATTGCTAAATTTCATATCTGTTCCTTTGAATGTAATAAGCCCTTCCCGCGTTAATTCGGGAATTAAAAACACAATCAATTGCACAATTGAATGTTTATTTTGGAAGCATCAAAGTAGCCTGGTAACGAATATTAAAACAGGTCAAAACACTGGCATTAATCCAGGCTACATCCTAATTTGCCTTAGGAAAAGACCATTCAAAGCACAGGGTTTAGCGCCTGATTGTGGAAATCTCTCAATGGGTGACTGACAGCGGGCCTCGCTTCTGACAAAATATAGGCAATCCCCCTTTCAAACGTTACAGACGGAATCCTCTCTCTGATGGCAGCAAAGATTATTGACGGTAAAACGATTGCGCAGCAGGTGCGCTCTGAGGTCGCGGAAAAAGTGAAGGCGCGTACAGCGGCCGGAAAACGCGCTCCAGGGTTAGCCGTTGTGCTGGTTGGTAGCAACCCGGCATCGCAAATTTATGTCGGCAGTAAACGCAAAGCATGTGAAGAGGTGGGCTTCGTCTCCCGTTCCTACGATCTGCCTGAAACCACCAGCGAAGCAGAACTGCTTGAGCTGATTGATACCCTGAACGCCGACGAGGTGATCGACGGGATTCTGGTGCAGTTGCCGCTGCCTGCGGGCATCGACAACGTGAAGGTGCTGGAGCGCATCGCGCCGGACAAAGACGTGGACGGTTTCCATCCGTACAACGTCGGTCGTCTGTGCCAGCGCGCGCCGCGTCTGCGTCCGTGTACGCCGCGCGGGATTGTGACCCTGCTCGAGCGCTACAACATCGACACCTACGGCCTGAACGCCGTGGTGATTGGCGCGTCCAACATCGTTGGCCGTCCGATGAGCATGGAGCTGCTGCTGGCCGGTTGCACCACCACCGTCACCCACCGCTTTACCAAAAACCTGCGCCAGCACGTCGAGAATGCCGACCTGCTGATCGTGGCCGTCGGTAAGCCGGGCTTTATTCCGGGTGAGTGGATCAAAGAAGGCGCGATCGTCGTGGACGTGGGCATTAACCGTCTGGAAAACGGCAAAGTGGTGGGAGATGTGGTTTATGAAGATGCCGCTGCGCGCGCGTCTTACATTACCCCCGTACCGGGCGGCGTCGGTCCTATGACCGTGGCGACCCTGATTCAGAATACATTGCAGGCATGCGTTGAGTATCACGACGTAGAGGAAGCGTAAAAGATGGCAACATTTTCATTAGGTAAACACCCGCACGTAGAACTGTGCGATCTGCTCAAACTGGAAGGCTGGAGCGAAAGCGGCGCGCAGGCGAAGATTTTTATCGCTGACGGGCTGGTCACCGTCGACGGCGTGGTAGAAACCCGCAAGCGCTGCAAGATTGTCGCCGGCCAGACGGTAAGTTTCCAGAACCAGAGTATTACGGTTACCGCCTGAGTTCGCCCCATGCCCGGTGGCGCTGCGCTTACCGGGCCTACTTGTTTTTGTAGGCCGGGTAAGGCGCAGCCGCCACCCGGCATGAGCACCGCACCACGCTGATGCCCTCACCCCAACGCTCTCCCACGGGAGAGGGCGAAAACATTAAAAACGGCAACGATGTTGCCGTTTTGCGTTTACCTCCATAACGATTAATTCTCGATCAACTTCAAAGAATCACTATTTCGTTTGCTCAAATGTGAAAATTAAGTTGCGCGAAATTCTGGCTTCTCTCACGATAAGTAGAACGTTCTACTAAAACGTTCTACTTACAATAACAGCGCCTCTCAAAGCGCTTCTCGGGGGAAATCAGCATGGGTCTGATATCAGGGTTTGTTAAATCGTTGTCTAAGTTATCGATGATTGGTCGCGCGTTGATGCTGCCAATCTCACTGCTTCCTGCTGCGGGCCTGCTGTTAGCCTTCGGCGATAAATTCCACATGCCGCTGATGATGAACGCCGGTGGGGTGATATTTGATAACCTGCCGATGCTGTTCGCCATCGGTTCCGCCGTCGGTCTGGCGTCAGAATCTGGGATCGCGGCCCTGTCGGCAGCGGTCTCGGTCTTTGTCACCAACATCACCATCGGCACTGTCCTGAGCATCACGCCGGAAATGGCCTCTCAGGGCGGGAAATACGCCATGGTGGTCGGCATCCCGACGCTGCAGATGGGCGTTTTCGGCGGCCTGATCTGCGGTATTCTCGCGGCCTGGTGCTATAACCGCTTCCACACCATGCAGCTGCCGGAATTCCTCGGCTTCTTCTCTGGCAAGCGTTTCGTCGCTATCGCCACCGCTTTCCTGTCGTTCGTTCTCGGCCTGCTGTTGCCGTACGTCTGGCAGCACATTCAGGCGGGGATCGACGCCCTGTCGGTAATCGTCAACGGAGATAATCAGGCGGCCTCGACCTTTATCTTTGGGCTGGTTGAACGCGCGTTAATCCCGCTCGGCCTGCACCACATCTGGTATCCGTCGTTCTGGTACTCGTTTGGCGATTACACCACCCAGGCGGGCCAGGTGATCCACGGCGACCAAACCATCTGGTTCAAAATGCTGGAAGAAGGGACCAAATCCTTCAGCAGCGACACTTACCAGAACGCCGGTAAATTCATGCAGGGCGAGTTCCCGCTGATGCTGTTCGCACTCCCTGCGGCCTGCCTGGCGATGTACCACGAAGCCCACACCAAGAACAAAAAAATCGCCTTCGGTATTCTGTTCTCGGCGGCACTGACCTGCTTCCTGACGGGCATCACCGAGCCGGTTGAGTTCACCTTTATTTTCGTCGCGCCAATCCTGTACGTGTTTAACGCCATCATGGCGGGCCTGGCCTACATGACGATGTATCTGCTGCACGCCCACATCGCCAAATCCTTCTCTGCGGGCCTGATTGACTACATCTCCTTTGGTATCCTGCCGTCGTTTAACGGCTACCAGACCAACTTCCTCAACGCCGTGATCATCGGTATTCCGATGGCGCTGATTTACTACTTCACCTTCCGCTTCGTGATCCGTCGTTTCGATGTCAAAACGCCGGGCCGTACGGAAGTGACCGCAACGACGGACGACAAAACCGACATCGAAATCGCGACCGAAATCATCGGCCTGCTGGGCGGCGCGAAAAACATCGACTCCGTCGGGTCGTGCATCACCCGTCTGCGTCTGGAAGTGGCGAAGAGTGATGAAGTGGATAAAGACGGTCTCAACGGACTCGGCGCGCGCGGCGTAGTCTTTGTCGGCGACAACGGTATCCAGGTGATTTTCGGTGCCAGAGCACAGTTTATCGCCCAGACCATGTCCACCATGATCGGTAAATAATAAGATGCCGGACCGGCACGTCTCCTGTACTCTGGGTGACGTGTCTTATCCGGCTGATAATCAGGAAATTTCAGGGAGCGAGTTTGAAGAAAGTCGGCATTATTGATGTGGCAAAACAGGCTGGCGTGTCGGTCTCCACCGTCTCGCTGGTGTTGCGCCAGAAAGGGAAAATCTCAGAGGCAACCATTGAGAAAGTCCAGGCTGCCATCAATACGCTCGGCTACATTCATAACGTCGCTGCCGCCAATCTTCGCGCCAACACCTCCAATCTTATCGGCCTGATCCTGCGCGATTTCAGCGACAGCTTCTCCATCAAAGTGATGGCGAGCATCGTGCAGGAGCTGGAAAAACAGGGCTTTATGGTCTTCCTCGGGCAGCCGCTTAACGATCACGAACATCTTGAGCGCTGCCTGCTTTCATTTAAACAGCAGGGCGTGGCGGGGGTGATTTATCTGGCGTCCGATACGCGAACGTCCAGTCTCCCGTCGCAGATCCGCGAATGTCCGCTGCCGCTGGTCGTGGTTTCTCAGTCCTTACTCAATGACCCCTGCAATCTGGTGATGCGCGATAATCGCCAGGCGGCGAATCTCGCCACCCGCTATTTGATTGAACGCGGCCACCGCAATATCGCCTACATCGGCGGGCGGGAAGGCTGCCTGATCCGCGAGCAGCGCCTGTTAGGTTTTCGCAGCGCGATGACCCAGTACGGGCTGGTGAACCGCGAGGAGTCCGCCCCGGTCTGTAGCGATGATACTCAGGCGGCGGGATTTATCACCCGTCAGCTTCTGGAAAAAAATAACACCATTACCGCCCTGCTCTGCCATTCGCCGGATGCGATGATCGGCTCGATTTCTGGCATTCATCAGGTGGGCCGCACGGTCGGGAAAGACGTGTTTCTGACGCAGCAGGTCGCGCTGGTGGGGTTTGAAGATATGCTGCACGTGAATCTCACCTCGCCGTCGTTCACCTATGTGTCGTCGGCCAGCGAAGAGACGGGCCGTCAGGCGGCCGGATTGATGATTCGCAAACTCAAAGAGCCGGAGCTGCAAACGCAGCGCATCACCCTGTCCGGGCAACTGATCGCCCGCGAGTCGGCCTAGAAATGAAAAAGCGCCCGAATCTGTCGGGCGCTTAGGTTTTACAGCATTATTTTGCGGGGCTGATGCTCACGACTTTCACGTCGTACACCATCGTCGCATTCGGTGGAATATTCGGCGGACTCCCCGCTTCACCGTACGCCAGCTCCGGCGGTACAACCATCTGCAGTTTGCCCTGATTATTCATCATGCTGATCGCGGTTTTGAACAGCGGCGGGAATCTGTCCAGCGGCAGCGCCAGCACTTTACCCGTTTTGTTCATGTCCTTGATCACTTTGCCATTCGACAAGCTTTCGGTCACCGCAATCGCCACGATATCGCTGTTTTTAATCGCACCGCGACCTTTCTCGGTGATGCGATAGTAGTAACCCATCTCCGACTTTTTGACGCCCGGCTTTTTGCTGTACTTCGTGATGAAATCACTGTTGGCGGCATCCGTCGGCGCAGGCTGCTGCGATTTCGCGGTCACGCTGGCGTCCATCTCCTGCAGCTCAGCCAGCATCTTCTCTTTTGGAATTTTAAACTTGCCGCTCATCATATCCGTCACGCCGCTGACGACCTGAGGCTGGGAAACCTTGAAGCCATCGGACTCGACCTTTTTCATTGCGTTCAGCACGTCATGACCCCAGAAGGCACCCAGCGCATAGGCCCGAATGTCTTCCTTGCTGACAGGCGCAGGCGTTTCCGGCGTGGTCTTGAGGTTCGCCATCTGTTTGGTCTGCGCATCGAGCTTCGCGGTCGTTTCCTGCCATTTGGTCTGCAGCTCGGTGGATTTCCCGTTGCTGTCCGCCAGGGCTTTCTTCACAGATGCAAGCTCGGTGGCTTTCGCACTCTGATCGGCGGTGAGCGCCGCCAGTTTTGTCATCAGCGCGGCCGTTTCATTCTGGCTGTCCGCCAGGGACTGCTTAAGCTGGGCGGTCTCTTCGCCTTCGTCCAGACGCGTCGCGGTGAGATCGGCGATCTGCTTGTTGGCGCTTTCCAGCTGCTGCGCGGTGGTTTGCAGCTTCGTTTGCAGGTCTGCCAACTGCTTCTCGCTGTCGGCGAGTTTCTGCTGCTGCGCTTTGGTCGTGGAATCCTGCATCGAGGCGTACTGCTTCGCCAGCTCCGCGATTTTCTTTTCCTGCTCGGCTTTCAGCGCCGCAACCTGGGCATTGAGCGCGTCGGTCTGCGCCTGCGAGGTTTGCAGGCGATAGCCCGCGCTCTTGTGCATCGGTGCCGCTTTTGGCTTCGACGGCACGATCTCTTCCGCATCCGGCAGGTTGACCGGCGTTTCCATCAGCAAAGAGGGAATTTCACTGGACTGAGAGGTTATCGAATCCAGCGATTTCACCGCCGCGGCGTTATCACCGGCCTGCGAGGTCTGAGCCAGGATGCAGCTCAGTAAAACCGGAATCGAGATAACCAGAGGTTTCAATCGGAATATATTCAATTGGTATTCTCCACTCGACTAATCAACGCCTGTCGAACCGTTTGTTCTATATCGCTGCATATTTTCTGCGTTTTAAATTTATAAAACGCGTCCATGGTATCTTTTGTTTGCACCGTAATATCTTCGCGCACGGCGGTATAAACGGAAGCACTGGCTAATAACTCATTAAATATCGATTTTTTCTGCGCATACAGACGCGGGCTAATTTTGGACAATGCGACCAGTTCACGCTGACAGGTCGATGCCGAGCCTTCTGCGCTCGCCGCGGCTGGCTGCGGCTCTGGCATGGCGGCTGGAGTGAGCACAGGTGCCGGCACGTAAGACGTTGTCGGGCCTGACATTGTCTTCTTATTCGCTGTTTTATTTTGCTGGCAACCGGCGGTTACCAATAGCGTTGAGATAATCATCAACGAAAAGAGCGGCCTTCCAGCATATTTGCGGAATTTATCAGTAACGATCACGAGCTTATCCTTTAAATATCCACTTTGGTTCACGTCAAGGAATTAACGTCACATGCCAGTTGGAATAATAGACGAGCGATTATAGGGTGAATAAATGCGCAAAACCATTTTATTGGGGCGTTAAGTTATCCAAAATGAGACCGCTTAACGGGTGACATTTATTGAGGAAATATGGCGGGGTGTGGTGCAGAAAAAAGCCGGGTGGCGCTTCGCTTACCCGGCCTACGGTGAGAGGGAGAGGATTGGGGTGAGGGCACCAGACCGCACTCATTTGTAGGCCCGGCAAGCATCGCGCCGCCGGGCAACACAAACTTACTTCCGACGCCAGGTCGTCCCCTGCGGACCATCTTCCAGAATGATCCCCATCTCGGTCAGGCGATTACGCGCCGCATCTGCCGCCGCCCAGTCTTTCGCCTGACGCGCTTCCAGACGCGCTTTAATCAACGCCTCAATCTCCGCCACTTCACCATCGTCCGCCTGCGCGCTGCTCTGCAGGAACACTTCTGGCTCTTGCTCCAGCAGGCCCAGCACCGCAGAGAGTTTACGCAGATGAGAAGCCAGCGCGTTTGCCGCCGCCATATCTTCTGTTTTCAGACGGTTCACTTCACGCGCCATATCAAACAGCACGGAGTAGGCTTCCGGTGTGTTGAAGTCGTCGTTCATCACTTCGATAAAGCGCGCTTCGAACGCCTCGCCACCTGCCGGTGCGACAGACTTATCGGTGCCGCGCAGCGCGGTGTACAGACGCTCCAGCGCCGAGCGAGCCTGTTTCAGGTTCTCTTCGCTGTAGTTCAGCTGGCTGCGGTAGTGGCCCGACATCAGGAAGTAACGCACGGTTTCCGCGTCGTAATATTTCAGCACGTCGCGCACGGTAAAGAAGTTGCCCAGAGATTTGGACATCTTTTCGCGATCGACCATCACCATCCCGGAGTGCATCCAGTAGTTGACGTACTCGCCGCCGTGCGCACAGGTGGACTGCGCGATTTCGTTTTCGTGGTGCGGGAACATCAGGTCCGAACCGCCGCCGTGAATATCGAAGTGTTTGCCGAGCTGTTTGCAGTTCATCGCCGAACACTCAATGTGCCAGCCCGGACGCCCTTCGCCCCACGGAGATGGCCAGCTTGGCTCGCCTTCTTTGGACATTTTCCACAGCACGAAGTCCATCGGGTTACGCTTCACGTCAACCACGTCAACGCGCGCACCGGCCTGCAGCTGGTCCAGATCCTGACGGGAAAGCTGACCGTAGTTTGGATCGGTCGGCACTGAGAACATCACATCGCCGTTGTCCGCCACATAGGCGTGACCGCGGGCGATCAGCTTCTCGGTGATATCGATAATTTCGTGGATGTGATGCGTGGCGCGCGGCTCGCTGTCCGGGCGCAGAATGTTCAGTGCATCAAAATCTTTGTGCATTTCGGCGATCATGCGATCCACCAGCGCCACAAAGCTTTCGCCATTTTCATTGGCGCGTTTGATAATTTTGTCGTCGATATCAGTGATGTTACGCACGTACTTGAGCGTATAGCCCAGGAATCGCAGGTAACGAGAGACCACGTCGAAAGAGACAAACGTACGCCCGTGACCGATATGACAGAGATCGTAAACAGTGATACCACACACGTACATGCCGACTTCCCCGGCATGGATAGGTTTAAATTCCTCTTTTTGGCGCGTCAGAGTATTAAAGATTTTTAACATCGAAGATTCCGTGTAGACGTGTGTGGACAATAAAGTCTGTATAATACCCATAATTCAGACCGGAATCAGCACACAATGCAAGATGATCCCGTCTGAGGGTTATGCTATAACTGCCCTCTATCTGTGACCCAGAGTTGGGTCGACGCTCTACAATACCGGAACAGGATGCAAAAATGGTTACTTTCCACACTAATCATGGCGATATCGTTATCAAAACCTTTGATGATAAAGCGCCTGAAACAGTCAAAAACTTCCTGGACTACTGCCGCGAAGGTTTCTACAACAACACCATTTTCCACCGCGTGATCAATGGTTTTATGATTCAGGGCGGCGGTTTTGAACCTGGCATGAACCAGAAAGAGACCAAAGAAGCGATCAAAAACGAAGCCAACAACGGTCTGAAAAACACCCGTGGTACCCTGGCAATGGCGCGTACTCAGGCTCCACACTCTGCGACTGCCCAGTTCTTCATCAACGTGGCTGACAACGACTTCCTGAACTTCTCCGGCGAAAGCATGCAGGGCTGGGGCTACTGCGTGTTCGCAGAAGTGGTTGAAGGTATGGACGTGGTTGAGAAAATCAAAGGCGTGTCGACTGGCCGCAGCGGTATGCACCAGGACGTTCCAAAAGAAGACGTGATCATTACTAGCGTGACCGTTAGCGAGTAATTGGTGGCGACACTCTTTATTGCAGACCTCCATCTGCAAACAGAAGAACCGGCGATTACCGCCGGTTTTCTGCGTTTTTTACGCGGTGAAGCGCTGTCTGCCGACGCGCTCTACATTCTGGGCGATCTGTTTGAAGCCTGGATTGGCGACAACGATCCCAACCCGCTGCACCGCGAAATGGCCGCCGCTATCAAAGCGCTGGTCGATTCCGGCGTCCCCTGCTTCTTCATCCACGGCAATCGCGATTTTCTGATTGGCAAAGGCTTTGCCCGCGAAAGCGGCATGACATTACTGCCAGAAGAAAAGGTGCTGGATCTCTACGGACGCAAAGTCTTGATCATGCACGGCGACACGCTCTGCACCGACGATACCGGCTACCTGGCGTTTCGCGCCAAAGTCCACACGCCGTGGATCCAGACGCTGTTTCTCGCCCTGCCGCTGTTCATCCGCAACCGCATCGCCGCCAAAATGCGCGCCGGCAGTAAAGCCGCCAACAGCAGCAAATCCATGACCATCATGGACGTCAACCGGCAGGCGGTTGTCGATGTGATGGAAAAACACCACGTGCAGTGGCTGATCCACGGCCATACCCATCGCCCGGACGTTCACTCCCTGACGGCCAACGGCGAACCCGCACACCGCGTGGTGCTGGGTGCCTGGCACACGGAAGGCTCGATGGTGAAAGTCACGCCAGACGGCGTTGAGCTGATTCAGTTTCCGTTTTAATTCCCTCTCCTTTTCACCAAACGCATCGCCACGCAATCGTTTTCCTTGGCACAATTTAATGCTATTCTCTGTGCCCTCAAAGCAGTGTGTTCCGCACCACAGGAGTTTTAAGACGCATGTCTTCCCGCAATAATCCGGCGCGAGTCGCCATCGTGATGGGGTCCAAAAGCGACTGGGCTACCATGCAGTTTGCCGCCGAAATCTTCGAAATCCTGAATGTTCCACACCACGTTGAAGTGGTCTCCGCGCACCGTACCCCCGATAAACTGTTCAGCTTCGCCGAAGGCGCAGAAGAGAACGGCTATCAGGTAATCATTGCCGGTGCGGGTGGTGCAGCACATCTGCCGGGCATGATTGCCGCCAAAACCCTGGTGCCGGTGCTCGGCGTGCCAGTGCAAACCGCGGCTCTGAGCGGCGTTGATAGCCTCTACTCTATCGTCCAGATGCCGCGCGGGATCCCGGTCGGCACGCTGGCGATTGGCAAAGCGGGTGCCGCGAACGCCGCCCTGCTGGCCGCACAGATTCTGGCGACGCACGACAAAGAATTGCATCAGCGTCTGGCCGAGTGGCGTAAAGCCCAGACCGACGAGGTGCTGGAGAATCCCGACCCGCGAGGTGATGCATGAAGCAGGTTTGCGTCCTCGGAAACGGTCAGTTAGGCCGTATGTTGCGCCAGGCGGGTGAACCGCTGGGCATCAGCGTCTGGCCCGTCGGGCTGGACGCCGAGCCGGAAGCCGTGCCGTTTCAGCAGAGCGTGATCACCGCTGAAATCGAGCGCTGGCCCGAAACTGCCCTCACCCGCGAGCTGGCGCGCCACAACGCCTTCGTCAATCGCGATGTGTTCCCGATTATTGCCGATCGACTGACGCAAAAGCAGCTCTTCGACAAGCTGGGTCTTGCCACCGCGCCGTGGCAACTGCTGGCGGATAAGAGCGAGTGGCCTGCGGTGTTTGAAACCCTCGGCGAGCTGGCGATCGTCAAGCGCCGCACCGGCGGGTACGACGGTCGCGGTCAGTGGCGTCTGCGTGCGAACGATACCGCTGAGCTGCCGGACGAGTGTTACGGCGAATGTATCGTCGAGCAGGGCATCAATTTTAGCGGCGAAGTGTCGCTGGTCGGCGCGCGCGCCCATGACGGCAGCACGGTATTTTATCCGCTAACCCATAACCTGCATCAGGACGGTATTCTGCGCACCAGCGTGGTGTTCCCGCAGGCGAACGCTGCCCAGCAGACACAGGCCGAGGATATGCTCTCGGCGATCATGCACGAGCTGGGTTATGTCGGTGTGATGGCGATGGAGTGTTTCATCACGCCAGCCGGTCTGCTGATCAACGAGCTGGCCCCGCGCGTGCATAACAGCGGCCACTGGACGCAAAACGGCGCCTCCATCAGCCAGTTCGAGCTGCACCTGCGCGCCATCACCGACCTGCCGCTGCCGCAGCCGGTGGTGAACAGCCCGTCGGTGATGATCAACCTTATCGGGACCGATCTGAACTACAACTGGCTGAAACTGCCGCTGGTGCATCTGCACTGGTACGACAAAGAGGTGCGCGAAGGACGCAAAGTCGGCCATCTCAATCTGAACGATGACGATACGGGCCGCCTGAGCGCGACCCTTGAAGCGATGATTCCCCTGCTGCCGCCGGAGTACGCAAGCGGTATCGCCTGGGCGCAAAGCAAACTCAAATAAGTGCAAAATGCCGGGGAGTTGATCTTCCCCTTCCCCGGCTTCATCTGACGCGCGTAAAATCCCACACCATTGCTGTTTTGCACTTTTCAGGATTTTACATGAACGATGGAACGGACTATCGCGCCATTCTCACCACTGCTGCACCCTTAATCGACGTTCGCGCGCCGATCGAATTTGCCCAGGGCGCTATGCCTGCGGCACTTAATCTCCCCCTGATGACGGACGACGAGCGCGCCGCCGTGGGCACCTGCTATAAACGCCAGGGGCCAGAAGCGGCGCTGGCGCTGGGCCACCGTCTGGTCAATGGCGAGACGCGCGAGCAGCGGATTAACGCCTGGCGCGAGGCTTGTCTTGCCAACCCGCACGGGTATCTCTGCTGCGCGCGCGGCGGGCAGCGCTCGCACATTACGCAGGCGTGGTTAAAAGAGTCGGGCATCGATTACCCGCTGATTCCAGGCGGTTACAAAGCCCTGCGTCAGACGGCGATTCAGGCCACCGCCGAGCAGGTGCAAAAACCGATGGTGCTGATTGGCGGCTGTACCGGGAGCGGGAAAACGATACTGGTGAGAGAACACCAACAGGGTATCGATCTGGAAGGGCTGGCGCATCATCGCGGCTCTTCGTTTGGCCGCACGTTGCAGGCTCAGCTGTCGCAGGCCAGCTTTGAAAATCACCTGGCCGTCGAGCTGCTGAAAAAGGACGCTCCGCGCTGGGTACTGGAGGACGAGGGTCGGATGATTGGCTCGAACCATCTGCCGGAATGTCTGCGCGAACGGATGGTCGACTCCCCCATCGTGGTGGTGGAGGATCCTTTTGATGTACGTCTGGAACGCCTGCGCGAGGAGTATTTCGCGCACATGTGGCATGAATTTTCTGCCGCCTACGGCGAAGAAGCGGGCTGGCAGGCGTACGCGGAGTATCTGCATCACGGCCTGTTTGCCATTCGCCGTCGTCTGGGACTGCAGCGCTTTGCGGAACTCACCGCGTTACTGGATTCCGCGCTCATCGAGCAGCAGCGCACAGGACGTACCGAGGCGCACTATTCCTGGCTTGCGCCACTGCTCAATGACTATTACGACCCGATGTACCGCTATCAGCTGGAGAAAAAAGCCGACAAGATTGTTTTTCGGGGCACGTTTAACGCGGTGGCCGCCTGGCTGGCGGCCTGATTCTCTAGCGGCGATCGCGCTTGTCGGCGCGTTTCGCCAGCCAGTCGCCCAGTACCTGGACGATCTGCACCAGCACGATCAGCGCGATCACGGTGACGACCATCACCTGGGTTTCATAGCGGTAATAACCGTAGCGGATCGCCAGATCCCCTACTCCGCCGCCGCCGACGATCCCCGCCATCGCCGAGTAACCGATCAGGCTGACCAGGGTGATCGTCAGACCGCGCAGCAATCCAGCACTCGCCTCCGGCAGCAGGACGGTGCAGATAATACGCATCGGGCTCGCGCCAAATGCTTCTGCCGCTTCAATAATGCCTTTGTCCACTTCGCGCAACGCGCTGTCCACCAGACGGGCGTAGAACGCAATCGCCGCCACGGAAAGCGGAACCGACGCCGCAATCGGGCCGATGGTGTTGCCGAGCAAAAGCTGCGTCAGGGGCAGGAGCAGCACCAGCAGGATCACAAAGGGCACCGAGCGAATGATGTTCACCAGCACCGAACTCACCAGATAAACAAAACGGTTCTGCCAGAACAGATGCCGGTCGGTGACAAAAATCAAAAAGCCCAGCGGCAGGCCGCCAATGATCGCCAGCACCGTGGAGATGCTCAGCATCTGGAAAGTTTCGTTAAACGCCAGGCCGAGGTCGGCCACTAAATCATCCACGGATCACCTCCACCTGCGCAGTACGATGACGAATATGTTCAACAGCGGTTTCCACGACGGCAGGATCATCCGCCGTCAGCTGCACCACCAGAATCCCCAGGGCACGCTCGCCGATGTACTCGATTTTGCCGTGCAGAATATTCACCGCCACGCCAAATTTGATCGCCACATCCGAAAGCACCGGCTGCTTGGCAGAATCGCCGATAAACAGAATTTTCAGCAGTTGCCCCGGCAGGTGCTGCTGCAAACGCTCCGGCAGGGTAAGGTTCAGGGTGTGTGACACCAGCTGCTGCGTAAACGGGTGCTGCGGATGGGCAAAGACGTCAAACACCTCGCCCAGTTCCACCACTTCGCCGCCGGACATCACCGCCACGCGATCGCAGATAGATTTGATCACGTTCATCTCATGGGTGATCAGCACGATCGTGATCCCCATCTGCTGGTTGATCTGCTTGAGCAGCGCCAAAATGGTGGCGGAGGTTTCCAGATCCAGCGCAGAGGTCGGTTCATCACAGAGCAGGACGTCAGGATGGTTGGCAATGGCGCGGGCGATACCGACGCGCTGTTTCTGCCCGCCGCTTAGCTGCACCGGATAGCGATTCGCTTTGTCCGTCAGCCCAACGAGGGCGAGGATCTCCGTGACGCGCGGGGCGATTTTATTGCGTTCCCATCCGGCGGCTTTCAGGCTGAACGCCACGTTCTGCGCCACGGTGCGGGTGTGCATCAAATTGAAATGCTGGAAAATCATGCCGATACGCTGGCGGGCTTTGCGTAAATCCACGCCGTCGAGAGCGGAGATCTCCACGCCGTTAACGTTGACGCGGCCCGCGCTTGGGCGCTGAAGGGCGTTCAGGGTGCGCAGCAAAGTGCTTTTCCCCGCGCCGCTGGTGCCGACGATGCCAAAAATCTCACCGGCGGCAATGGTCAGGCTGACGTCGGAGACCGCGCGGGTGGAAGGCCCGCGCCCGGTCTGAAAGTCGACGCATACCTTGTCTAACTCAATCATGTCTACCTCAGAAATGCGAAAAGGGCAGACTCAGCTGCCCTGTCAAACCTGTACGCGATTAGGGTTTTGCCGCTGTCATCCAGTCGGGTTTCTGGAACGCGGTATAGACGTTTTTCGGGTCGTCAATCACCGCGCGATAGGCCGGAGACTCAACCACCGCCACGATATCTTTGGCGAAAGGTTTATCCGCATCTTCGGTACGTACGGCGATGATATTTTTCAGGTTTTCGTCGAGATGCTCCTGCGCCAGTGCGCTGGAGAGATCCATACCGGCGGCAATCGCGAAGTTGCCGTTAACCAGCGAAGCGGTCACGCTATCCAGCGTGCGCGGCAGCTGCGCGGCTTCCAGCGGTTTGAACACCAGCCCTTTCGGGTTGCTGGCGATATCACGCTCGGAGGCTTTGGTGGGATCGATGTTCTCTTTGATGGTGATGAGTTTCAGGGACTGCAGGAAACGCAGGCCGCGCGCGAGGTTGGTCGGATCGTTTGAAAGGGTGATGATATCGCCCTTTTTCAGCTCGTCCAGGCTTTTGATCTTGTGAGAATAAAAGCCCATACCCGCCGTCGGCACGGTGAGTAATTTGGTCAGTTTCAGCCCTTTATCCGCCGTGAACTTGGTGAAATAGAGCGAGTGCTGGAACAGGTTGGCGTCGATGCTGCCGTTGGAGAGCGCCATATTCGGCTGTACGTAATCGCTGAATTCGCGCACCACGACTTTGTAGCCCTTCTCTTTAAGCGAAGGGGCGATGGCCTGTTTGACCATGTCGCCGTACGGGCCAGGCGCGACGCCAAACACGATGGTGTGCGGATCGCTGTTAGCGTGGGCAGCCTGCAAACCGCAGACCAGCAGAAGCGCACCGGCAGCGGCGCGAAGCGTGTGACGAATTCCCATGAGATCTCCATTTCAAAGCGGTGTGGCGTTGTGTTGCACCGTGCGATGCGGCGCAGAATCTGTTTAACATGACACAGATCACAAGCGGCTGTCCTTGAAATTATTTCATGATGTTGCGGAATATGTCGTTGAATGTGCAGGAGATTGGGATATGCGATTTGTGGGAAAGGGTAGTCCGTGCGCGCATGATGCCGGGCGGCACTGCGTTTGCCCGGCCTACAAATTCAAGCACGATTTGGGTTTTGTAGCCCCGGTAAGCGAAGCGCCACCGGGGACAAACCGCACAGTCCGTAGCCCCGGTAAGCGAAGCGCCACCGGGGACAAACCGCACAGTCCGTAGCCCCGGTAAGCGAAGCGCCACCGGGGACAAACCGCACAGTCCGTAGCCCCGGTAAGCGCAGCGCCACCGGGGACAAACGGCTCCGACTTAGAAGTCGTAACGCAGACGCACCAGGTTCATATCACCCAGATCGTCGGTGCTGGAGGTAAACACGTGCTCATAATCCACGCGGAAACCGTAATCCAGCTGGAAGCTCACACCCACGCCGTTGTCGGTGCGCTGATAGTTGCGGCCATTCACATACTCAATACGATCGCCCATCACATACGGCTGAACAGATTTCAGCGCGTACTGACCGACCGGGATTTTATAGCCCGCGAAGTACTCAATACCCCAGGCATCACCGGCGAAGTAGTCGTTCACCGACACTTTTTTGGTGGTCATGAAGTTCTGGTACCAGCCGCCGCCTGCGGAGAAGGTCCAGTTGTCCGGGGTCCAGCTCAGCGCTGTACCGAGGATGTTCTGGTCGTAAGATTTGCTGTCGCCGTTATCCGGGTTACGCATATCCGCACGGGTGTAGTTCCACGCCGTACCCCAGGTCAGATCGGTGGTCAGGTGGTAATCGATACCCAGTGAGCCGCCGCCTTTACGCTTGTAACGCAGGCCGTTACCCGGCAGGTATTCACCGTCTTCGAACAGGTAAGATGCGTAGATGTCAGCATCACCCACGGTTTTCTTATATTTCAGCATCTTGCGTGAACGATAAGAACCGTCGTAGTCGCCATTGATGCCGTTACCCGGAGCCTGACCGATCATGTCGTAGTCCCAGATATCGGTTTTCGCGCCGACCACATCGTAGTACACGCTGTTCTGTTGACCGAAGGTCAGCGTACCCCAGGTCGCGCTTTTCAGGCCGGTGTAGAGCATACGGCGAGAAGTATCGTTTGCACCTTCGGCGTAGTGGTTATCCCAGTCAAACAGCGCCGGAATGTTCACACCCAGCTCGTAGTAGCTGATCCAGCTGATATCATCGAACAGGTAGTAATCTGAGGCGAAACGGAAACGGGTGCCGCCGTCGAAGCCGTTACGTTTGTAAGAACCTTTGTCGCCGTCGCCCGTCATCATGTTGAACTGAGGACGAATACTGCCGCCGACGGTGAAGTTAAGACGGCTGAGCGGATCGCCCGCCTGCGGGTCTTGCTTCAGTAAAGTGATTTCCGCTTGTGCTGCGAAAGACGCCAGTGCCACTGCCGCGCCGATCGTTACCGCCAGCGCTGTTTTTTTTATGGTCATTATTATTCCTTGATAGACATACTGCTAACTATTTAGCGCAGGGATAATATCTGGAATTAAACGGGCCGTGTTGTCGGGTTTTTAATGATTTGTGCTGCTAAATGTGGGGGTATTATCGTTTTGTGCTACTAAAGGATTACGCACCAGTCGATAAACCGGTGCGCAATCATCACAGGAGGGAATTAACTGGCAAACTGACGGAACAGCGCCTTACCTTTTAACAGCCGCGTTCCCAGCCAGCCGCCGCACAGGGAGAGCAGCACTGCGCCCGACACCGGCAGGATCAGCCACAGCCGCCAGTCCGGCTCCCACGGGAAGTCGAACACCCTGGTCTGCAGCACGGCCAGCGCAGTTTCCGCGCCTATCGCCGCCACCAGACCGGAGACCAGCCCAAGCAGCGCAAACTCACACCACAGGGTGGTGCGCAGCAGAGTTTTACTCGCCCCGAGCGTGCGATACACCACCAGCTCCTGATGACGCTGACGCATGCCCACCTGCACCTGCGCCAGCAGCAACAGCACGCCACAGGCGGTCACCAGCACCACCATCACCTCCAGCGCACGGCTGACCTGCTCCAGCACCTGGCCGACCTGTTTCAGGATCGCGCCGATATCCAGCAGGCTCACCGTCGGGAACTCACGGTTCAGCTGCGTCAGCATGCCGTTGCCATTTTCCCAGCGGAAGCTGGTCAGCCAGCTTTGCGGCTGACCGTCGAGCGCCCCGGACGGGAAGATAAAGAAGAAGTTCGGACGCAGGCTTTCCCAGTCCACTTTACGCAGGCTGGTCACCTTGGCGCTAAAGTCCTGGGTGTCGCCGGTGAAGGTCACCGTGTCGCCCAGGCCGACGTTCAGACGCGCCGCCAGCCCCTCCTCCATCGACACTTCCCCCGTTTTTGGCGGCCAGCTACCGGCAGTAATCGGGTTGTGGTCCGGGCGTTTGTCCTGCCAGGTCAGATTCAGCTCGCGGTTCAGGGATTCATCCTGATTCCCTTCCGTCGACTTGCCGTTAATTTGCGTCAGGCGCGCGCGAACGATGGGATAGAACGACTCGGGCACAATCTGATGTTCCGCGAGGAAGCCCTTCAGCGGCGTAACCTGTTCCGGCGCGATGTTGATCAGGAAATAGTTCGGGCTTTCCGGCGGGAGCTGCTGCTGCCAGCGGTCGAGCAGATCGCCGCGCAGCACCAGCAGCATCGCCAACAGCATGAAGGAGAGCGAAAACGCCGACAGCTGGCTCAGGGTGGACCACGGCTGGCGCAGCAGGCGATTCACCGCCAGACGTACGGGCAGGGATTTCAGCGTCAGCCCTTTCAGCAGGTTCAGCAACATCCAGCCGAGCACGCCGCACAGCAGCGCCAGCACCACGGCACCGGCCAGCACGGCCCACAGGAGCATACTCCCGCCCATCAGCCAGGCGAGCAACATCACCACCACCACGACCACTACCGGCAGATAAAACTTCAGCGGCCAGACGCTGGCGACCACGTCACGGCGCAACACCCGCAGCGGCTGCGTCGCCAGCAGCAGACGGTACGGACGCAGGCCGACCAGCAGAGAAATCACCACCATCGCGCCGATGGCCCACAGCCACGGCCACAGGCTGGCGGGCGGCAGTTCGGCGGGCAGCACCGGTTTCAGCAACACCATCAGCACTTTTTCAAACAGCAGGCCGATAATCCCGCCGGTGAAGGCGGACAGGATCAGCACCATCAGCCACTGACCGACGATCAGCTTACGCAGCTGCGCCCTGCCCGCGCCGAGGGTTTTCAGGATCGCCACCAGATCGTAGCGGCTGCGACAATAGTGCCCCATCGCCACCGCCACGGCAGCGACGGCCAGCAGCATGGTCAGCAGCGCGGAGAGGAGTAAAAACTGCTGCGAACGCTCGAGAGATTTTCCCAGCGCGCCGTCGTCCTGCTCCATGCCGATCCAACGATGCTCGGGCTTGAGCTGAGGTTTCAGCCAGTTTTCGTAGGCTTCGAGCTTCGCGGGCGTGCCACCGAATTTGTAGCGCCAGGTGACACGGCTCCCCGGCTGCACGGCCCCGGTTTTTGCCACGTCCGCCGTGTTCATCAGCAGACGCGGTGCCATCTGGAACGGGTTAAAGCCGGAGTCCGGCTCCTGCACCACTTCCCCGGCGATTTTCAGCGTGGCGTCGCCGACGTCAATGCTGTCGCCGGTTTTCAGGTTCAGCAGGGCCATCAGGCGTGGCGCGAGTAACACCGAGCCCGCCGTCGGTTTGAGGCCCGGCGGATTGGTTTGCAGATCGCCGTACATCGGATAGACGTCGTCGACGGCTTTGACGCTCGCCAGCTGCGGCGTGTCGGCGGCAAAGGTCATGGTCTGGAAGCTGAGCTGCTGACCGACTTTCAGCCCCTGTTTACGCGCCTCCTCGATCCACGCCTGCGGCACGTCGCGCGAACTGCTGAGCGTGCGGTCGCCCGCCATAAACTCGCGGCTCTGCTGGCTTAGCCCCTTTTCCATGCGGTCGCTGACGCTGCCGAGCGCCAGCACGCAGGCCACCGCCAGACTCAGCGCCAGCCAGACAATCAGCAGCGACGGCGAGCGCCATTCGCGCCAGAACCAGCGGGCAATCATGCTTCCTCCTGCAACTGCCCGTTGACCAGGCGCAGACGGCGGTCGCAGCGGGCCGCCAGCTCAAGGTCGTGCGTGACCAGAATCAGCGTGGTGCCGTGCTCGCGGTTAAGGGAGAAGAGCAAATCGGCAATTTTATCGCCCGTCTGCCGGTCCAGATTGCCGGTCGGTTCATCGGCAAACAGCACCTCCGGGCGACCGTTGAAGGCTCGGGCCAGCGCCACGCGCTGCTGCTCCCCGCCGGACAGCTGCGCCGGAAGGTGATCCAGACGCTTGCCAAGGCCCAGCTGTTCCAGTAGCGCTTTCGCACCGCTGCGGCTTTGGCTGGCGTTTTCCCCGCGCAGCAGGCCCGGCAGTTCGACGTTTTCCAGCGCGTTGAGCGTCGGAATGAGCATGAAAGACTGAAATACAAAGCCGATATGTTTGGCCCGCAGCGCCGCGCGCGCCTCTTCGTCGAGGTTATGCAGCGGCTGGCCGACAAGGTTCACCTCGCCGCTGCTGCCATCGTCCAGCCCGGCCAGAATCGCCAGCAGCGTGGACTTACCGGAACCGGATTCACCAATCAGCGCGATGGTTTCAGCGCGTTTGACAACGAGTTCAACTCCGGTGAGGATGGACAACTCGTGCTCCCCCTGACCGACGGACTTCTTAAGATGATGAACTGCAACAATGTTTTCCGCTGGCATTTGCCCTTCCTGTTTCTGATTCTGATGACCTTTCGTGCCGCTGCGGCGGACACGTTACTGGTGCTGGGTGACAGCCTGAGTGCGGGCTACCGGATGGCGGCCACTGCCGCCTGGCCTGCGCTGCTCAACGATAAGTGGCAGACCCAAACGCCGGTGCTGAATGCCAGCATCAGCGGGGATACGTCCCAGCAGGGGCTTGCGCGCCTGCCTGCCTTGCTCAAACAACATCAACCGCGCTGGGTGCTGGTCGAGCTGGGCGGTAACGACGGTTTACGCGGCTTCCAGCCGCAGCAAACAGAAGAAACCTTACGCAAAATTATTACGGATATTCAGGCGGCTAACGCCCAGCCGCTATTAATGCAAATTCGTCTGCCTGCGAACTACGGACGCCGTTATAATGAGGCCTTTAGCGCCATCTATCCCAAGCTTGCCAAAGAATTCGATATTCCGCTGCTGCCATTTTTCATGGAGGAGGTCTATCTGAAACCGCAATGGATGCAGGATGACGGTATTCACCCCAATCGCGACGCCCAGCCGTTTATTGCCGACTGGATGGCAACGCGACTGGCTCCTCTAGTTAAACATGACTCGTAATACAGCGGAGATCCTGACAGGTAAAGTTATGCAAAAATCGGTCTTAATAACAGGATGTTCCAGCGGAATTGGCCTTGAGAGCGCGCTCGAACTGAAGCGCCAGGGATTTTGGGTATTAGCCGCATGCCGTAAACAAGAAGACGTTGATCGCATGCACAGCAAAGGTTTTCAGGGCGTGCTGCTGGATCTGGACTCGCCAGAAAGCATAGAACGCGCCGCCGCCGAGGTGATCGCTCTGACCGGTAATCGTCTGTACGGCCTGTTTAATAACGCCGGTTTCGGCGTGTACGGCCCGCTGCAAACCATTTCACGCGAGCAGCTTGAGCAGCAATTTTCCGCCAACTTTTTTGGCATCCACCAGCTCACCATGGCGCTGCTCCCGGCGATGCTCCCGCACGGCGAAGGGCGCATTGTGATGACCTCCTCGGTGATGGGGTTGATCTCCACGCCGGGCCGCGGGGCCTATGCCGCCAGCAAATATGCGCTGGAAGCCTGGTCCGATGCGTTACGCATGGAGCTGCGCCACAGCGGGATTAAGGTCAGCCTGATCGAGCCTGGCCCGATTCGCACCCGTTTCACGGAAAACGTGAATCAAACCCAGTCCGACCATCCGGTTGAAAACCCCGGCATCGCCGCACGATTTACCCTCGGACCGGAGGCGGTGGTCGCCAAAGTGCGCCATGCTTTTGAAAGCGAACGGCCAAAAATCCGTTATCCGGTCACCCTCGTGACGCACGCCGTGGGCTGGCTTAAGCGCCTGCTGCCGGGCCGGATGATGGATAAAATTTTACGCGGATGAGTTGAAGCCTGGCTCCTCATCCCCCATGTAATTGTCAAATTGATAAAAGAGAATGCCGTATGTCCGTACAGAATATTGTCAACATCACTGAAGCGAACCTGCATCAGACACTCGAAGTGTCGATGACCAAACCCGTGCTGTTCTATTTCTGGTCCGAGCGCAGCCAGCACTGTCTGGAGCTGACGCCGGTGCTGGAGAGCCTCGCGGCGCAGTACAACGGTCAGTTCCTGCTGGCAAAACTGGACTGCGACGCCGAGCAGATGGTGGCGTCTCAGTTTGGCCTGCGCGCCATTCCGACGGTGTATCTGTTCCAGAACGGTCAGCCGGTCGATGGTTTCCAGGGCCCGCAGCCGGAAGAGGCGATCCGCGCCCTGCTCGACAAAGTGCTGCCGCGTGAAGAAGAGTTGAAAGCGCAGCAGGCACTTGAACTGATTCAGGAAGGCAAGCACGACGAAGCGCTGCCGCTGCTGAAAGAGGCGTGGCAGATGTCGAATCAGGACAGCCAGATTGGTTTGCTGCTGGCGCAGACGCAGATCGAACTGCACCGTTCAGAAGACGCTGAAGCGGTGCTGAAAACCATTCCATTGCAGGACCAGGATACCCGCTATCAGGGCCTGGTGGCGCAGATTGAGCTGCTGAAACAGGCGGCGGATACCCCGGAAATCCAGCAGCTGCAGCAGCAGGTAGCGGAGAACCCGGACGATGCGGGTCTGGCCAGCCAGCTGGCGTTACAGCTGCATCAGGTTGGGCGTAACGAAGAGGCGCTGGAGCTGCTGTTCAGCCATCTGAAAAAGGATCTGGCTGCCGCGGACGGTCAGGCGCGCAAGATGTTCCAGGAGATCCTCGCGGCGCTGGGCACCGGCGATGCGCTGGCGTCGAAGTATCGTCGTCAGCTTTACGCGTTGTTGTATTAATCCCACGCGATGCCACCCGTAGGCCGGGCAAACGCAGTGCCGCCCGGCAAAAATGCCCGGTGGCGCTGCGCTTACCGGGCCTACGAAACCGCGAAAAACCTTCACCTCACCCCGTTTTCTTCAACTGCGTCACCACCAGCTGATGCCGCGAGTTGTAGAATTTCCGATAGGTTAAATAGCAGGCAATAATGGTCGACAGGCTGGCGGTCGAAAGCAGCATAAAGGTCACCATAATCTGATACTTAATCGCTTTCACCGGGTCGATACCGGCGAAAATCAGCCCGGACATCATCCCCGGCAAACTCACCAGCCCGACCGTTTTCGCTGAATCCACCGTTGGGATCAGCGAGGAACGAATACTCTCGCGGATCAGCCGCGCTGACGCCGTTTTCGGCGTGGCTCCCAGGCTCAGCTTCTCCTGGATCTGCTGCTGCTCGCTGCTAAACCGCTGGCCGAGATTGTTGTAGCACAGCCCCACCGCCACCATCGCGTTCCCCGCAATCATCCCCGAGATGGGAATCACCTGCATTGGCGCAAATTCGATCGAGCCCGAGAGGACCAGCACCGTCAGCGTCAGCGCCGTACCCGTGGTAATCGCGATAAACGAAGAGAGAAAGGCTTTGTCGATGTATTTACTGCGCTTTTGCGCATTCCACGCCGCGTTGAAGCAGATAAACAGCACCATCAGCAGCGTCAGCACCGCGTGGTTGACGTTGAAAATGTACTTCAGCACATAGCCGACGATAATCAACTGGATCACCGCGCGGCAAATGCTCCACACGATATCCTTTTCCAGACCGAGCTTTTCCCGGTGGCTGACCAGGATCGCCACCAGCACCAGCACCATCGAAAGGGCCAGCGATTCGTTAGTAATATTATGCTCGTTCACGGTTTGCCTCCTGCATCTTTCCGCCGTGTGCCTGAAGGGTGATCACCTCGTCGGCATGGGCAATCTCACCCGCGTCGTGCGTCACCCACAGCACCGCAATGTTGTTCTCTTTGGCATAGCGATGAATGATCTCATTCACGTTGCGCTTGTTGCTCTCGTCCAGCGCACTGGTCACTTCATCCAGCAGCAAAATTTTCGGCAGAAATTGCAGATTACGAATCAGCGAGACGCGCTGTTTTTCGCCGCCGGAAAGTTCGTTTACGGACTTAGTCAGGGTTTCCTCTGGCAGATTAAAACGCGCCAGATCGGTGATGAATTTTTCCGGTTCCGGCGCTTTATCGCGGATCTGCCAGGGGAAGATCAGATTGTCGTAAACCGTCTCCCCAAACAGGGAAGGCGTTTGCACGCAGTACGAGACCTGCTGGCGGTAGCTCTCAGGTGAAAGCGTCGCGATATCCTTGTCTTCAAAGAAAATGTCCCCTTCGGTCGGGCTGAGCAACGAGGCAATAATCTTCAACAAGGTGCTCTTTCCACAGCCCGACGGCCCGGTAATGAGCCTGAACTCGCCAGGCTGTACGCGAAAATTAATCCCCTGCAATATCGTGGTTTCGCCCACGCGAAAACCGACGTTCCTGAGTTCCAGAAGCGCGTGATTATCCTTCATATCATTTCCCATTTTTTCATTCTGCTTCGTCTCAATATTGTAAACAGGTTAATGGATTAGAGGCGAACTTCCCTTCAATAGTCGATATACTTAAGTTCAACAAACGAGCAATTTTTGTGACTACACGGAATGCAGAACAGGAGGTTTTTTCATGTTGATCGTTATCCCTATCCTTATTTTTGTGGTGCTGGTGATCGTCGGCGCAGGCGTGAAGATCGTGCCACAGGGCTATCAGTGGACGGTCGAACGCTTCGGTCGTTACACCAACACCCTCCAGCCAGGCCTGAGCCTCATCGTCCCGTTCATGGACCGCATCGGGCGTAAAATCAACATGATGGAACAGGTGCTGGATATCCCTTCCCAGGAGATCATCTCGCGCGATAACGCTAACGTCACCATCGATGCCGTCTGCTTTATTCAGGTGATCGACGCGCCGAAAGCCGCCTATGAGGTGAGCAATCTTGAGCTGGCGATCATCAACCTGACGATGACCAACGTACAAGCATAATGATAATCTCTTTTCCGTCCGGTAGAGGACGCTAACTAAACCCGCTTACCACTGACTTCAAAAGCTGGTAAGCAAACGGAAAAGAGAGACACCATGAACAAGTTTGAACTGCTCAAGACTGCACAGAAACACGTTAACCAGGTTAAGCCAGGATTCTGGACACTGACTGTTGAACACAAGACTGTGAGCAACATCGTTAAGGCTGCACCAGGCGTTTACTTAGTAACTCTGAACAGCACTCAGCACCGTTCATTTATGGCTGCTCTGTCCTCTCTGCTGGATAACTTTGAAACCATGTTGAATAGTTTCGAAGAAGTCAAAGTTGTAGAGTTCTGCGGTGTGTCTGTAGAACTTCACGGATATAACCCGAACAGTAAGACTTTCAAATCTTATCGCCTGTTCACTTCTATCAAACGTGATGAAAATTCATTCCTCTATATTCGCAGAGAAATAGAAGGTTTCACCATGCGAGCTATAGACGCTTTTGAACAGATTCAGGGATTACAGAAAGCTAATCCATTGCACAGATTGCAGCTAACCAAATTTGAAGCACTCTTTGCAAATCTGATTTGAAAATGTCACTGGTCAAACTGTTTATTACTTCAATCTTATTACTCGTGCTATTCATGGTAATAGCGCAATACATACTTTATCCATAGGAATCTTTAAACATGAAATCTTCAATCTCAATCGTCGTATTAATGGCAATACTGGCAATCATCCTTAATTCTGGTGTAGTGGCTTATTCGTCTTTGTGGTTCGGTCTGAATATCGTTTTCACAATTATAGTTGTTCTGATTGCTTACCGTAGCAATAAAGAAGATGGTTCCTGGAAATGGGCTATCATCCACCCTTCAATCTATCTCATCATTAAAGATGTGAAGATGAAGAAATTACCTGTTATGGGTATTCTCTCAGCAGTGATTATTATCGGTTCGATTACTTACAGTGCAACCGCTGGAACCACCAAAGCATTAGAAACCGTGGCATGTAGTACGGTCACGAACATTATCAAGGATAAGGATTCTGTAAATGAAATGGGTGAATGTGTAGCTGTTAAGTTTACTGATAAACCTGCTTCTGGTCTCTATTCAGGTAAGGCGTATTTATCCAGTGGTATGACATTGAATGTCACCAGCCAACATAAAGCCGATGGAATGTTATATACCCGTATTAGTTTGTTTTGAGGAAACTTTGAAATGAAAAACTATCATGTAATTGGAATGGTGTTCTTTGCTGGTTTAATGTTAGGTGCAGCTATCCCTGCTCATGCGTATCTTGAGAGTGTACCGCCATATATTACAGGCGTGGATAAAGAAGAATGTTTGATTCTGCTGAACACTGGCGATGAGTATTCTGTAGATTGTGATGAAATGGAATCTTTCAACGTGGGCGATACTGTAACGATGAGTCACCCACAAGGATTGTCTACAATCTATGATGAGGACACAGAAACAGAATCGGATGCAAACTAGGGTCTGTTTCGCGTTTCTAACTGGTAAGTTTCCTTGCGTCTGGTCAATGAAAAGCGTTTTGCTCAGGCGTATAAACATTAGACAAGTTTGAATTGAGGTTGAATGAGATGAATCGTAGTAAGCTTTCCCTGCTGGCTCTGGTGCTCGTGTCACTGTCTGGTGCTGCCACTGCATCAGATTACCCTTTTAGCGCTGCACATGCCGTAACAGAAGCGATTAAGGAAGAGTTTCACCAGGTCTACACCTACAACACGGATTCTTATCACTTGAAAGAATGCTCTACCGCTCTGGATGGTCTGGAAGTGACAACACAGGTTGATAATCCGGTTAACCGTGAACTGTCCAAAAGCTATTACAAGTCTTTCAATGAAGAGTGTTCACAGGTAATCGACAATAAGACCTTTGCTGGATATGCAGACGCTTTAGAGAAGGTGTTACCAAAATGATTCATCACGGTAATAACTGGATAACTGAAAAAGAAGCTGAACGTTTAGGTGTGCATCCAAAACAGATTACGCAGTATTGCTATCAAGATAAACATGGTAAATGGCATGATGCCCAGGGGAGATATTGCACACCACCACGTGAGACACGAGAGAACAAAGCTCTGTTATGGGGTGTAATCGTTGTATTCATAATCCTGTTCCTTATGGTGATTAGTTGAAATGAAAGAGATACTGAATAAACTGCTGAATCTTCTTTCTAAGGATAGAGTAGATATTGTTGAGGAACGTTTTCATTCTGCCATTAAGGAAGGGGAAGAAGTCTATATAAATGGTGGCTGGGGTAAATGGATTGGGTCACACGATGAACGCACATTAACGCACGTGAAATATCTGGATAGATTCAACACCGTGCGTAAACATACTATTCATTCTGGCATGTTCTTAGTAAGGGTTAAATTGTAAATGGCAAGTGGTGTTATTATTGAGCGTAGAGTAATTATTCATTCGTATAGGGCTGATGGTCATCACGTGGTAACTCATCGTAAGCCAGGAACTACAAGGCCTCATGATGAACTTGAGGACTCACAGAAAGCAGCAGAGAAGGAGAGGAAGCGTTTACAGGCCATTGCAAAGCGTAACAATGCTTTTGCAGCCAAACACAAAGAGTGGTAATCAACCATGCTTCATTTTCGTGATGTTTCCGTGATTGGCTTACTCATCATTTTGTTCTTCGGTTTCCTGCACTATACACATGCAGACACGAAAACTTGTGAGAAACAATCCACAACACAGCAGAGTAAGAAATGATTTACGGGGCGCGGTTAAGCGCCCTTCTTATTATCGCAAAGGTTTAGAAAAATGTTTCGTAAACTAGCTTATGTATTCATCGCATTTATTGCACTGGTGTTCATTGGCGGTAATATCTTACCCCATATCACCACAGGCACTATTTACGATAAAGATTCAGCACAATACAATTCTATTGAGCGTTATCTCTCAGGCTCTGTTAATAAGAATGCTTGCAAGAATCTACAAGCTGACGCTGCACCGCTCTGTGTATTCTATTTCACCACTGCATTGCAAAGTGAGTTTATCCAGTTTCATAAAGGCGATGAGAAGCACATCACAATGAAAGCAGGAGACTTTATTTATGAGCGTATGGATTCACAAGGGAGATTGATTTATAAGCTCACAGAGACTCAGGCGGGGCTATATGGCGATAAACTGTCTGAGGTTGCCATTGATTTACACCGTGATGATAAGTTGATTTTGCTTACACTGATTGATAAAGATGGTGACTCATTCCAGACCTTTAGCGCCGTGGGTGATTACCAGCGTCTGCACATGTATGAAGGTTTAGAAGGTGTGAAGGGTGTTGTAAGTGGCAAGAGTGATTATTACTGTAGTGTGACAATGAAGACTGATAATTTTGAAGCAGCGTTATTCACATTCAATGATAACACTGGATGCAAGCATATCAGTTATTTTAAGGAAGGTGACAAATTGAGTATTGTTCACAAGGAAGGTAAACAATCTGGTTTCTATGTTCGTAATGAAAAGAACAAGTTTGAAATGCTGTTGAGTCTGACTAAATAGATTTTTAAAAGGGGCGCGGTTAAGCGCCCTTCTTATTAGTATCAGTAATGAACTGAGTAATCCACGTTTGCATAATCTGCGTGATGGTTATACATTTCCTCATGAGAAGAAAGCATATCTTTCAGATTAGCGGTTACTGAGTGAGTACCTAGTTCACCTAAGTCAATTTCAAACTTAATAGGCTTGTCAGTCACATCTAATTTTGTTGTAACGTTTACGCCCTGTGCAGATTGCGGTGAAATAAACTGTGCTGGATTCGTTGCACCTGTCCAGTTACCTTGCGCAAGTGGGGTATCACCAAAGAGGCTTTTAGCCCAATCTGCGCCCCTGTCAAGTGCAGAACCTTTCACGAACAAGCCAGATGCAGAGGTTTCTTTCCCCTCATATTGAGGCTGAATGAATCTATCCCAAAAATCCCACGCCATAAGACCACCAACAGCAGCAGGAACAGCAGCAGCACCTAAGCCAGCAGCAGCACCCCCAGCAGCAGCTTCACCCGCTCCAGCAGCACCCGCACCCATACCCAGCAGTTTCTTCACGATACCTAATGAACCGGATAGAGCACCTACACCCGCCGTAATGATTCCAAAGTCTACAGCCAATTGAGCAAGGTTTTTCAACAGTGATTGAGTTTTAGGGTCTAAGGTATCAACCCACGCTTCGAACTTGAGCGCCCACCCGTCAACGTGCATTGCAAAGGTTCCAAGGTCACTGACATAGTTTGAGAGTGTTTCAAAGAAACCACCAATAGCTTCACCTAAACCTTCTGCTAAAGTTTGCGTATTATCCAGGACACCAGATACAGCACCAGCGAAATCACCGAACCCTTCCGTGAATCCACGTGAAATAGCTACCTGTGAATTTTCAATACTACCATTCATTTGACCAAGTTTCACAGAGGTTAATTGAGAGATAGCAGCTAACCCGCCCTCTTTTTCAATTTGTTCCTGCATCAACTTGTTAACTTTCGGTAGAATATCAGCAGACTTAACCAGACCGTTTTTCATATCGGCTAAAAGTTTCTGAACGCCTTTTGTACCTGCATCACCTGTATAAGCTTGAGCAAATAACTGTTCAGAACCTGGTAACGCTTCTGCTAATTGGCCTTTTAATTCTTCACTGGAAATTGTGCCTTTAGCAGCCATTTGTTCAAAGGCTAATTGAGCGTGTTGCAACTTGTCATTATCCAGCCCCATCAAACGGCCAAATGTTGACGACGTTTTATAGAATGATTCAGATTCCTGAACGCCTAATGAAGGTGCAGCAGAGGCAACAAATTTAGTCAGACCTGATAAAGTATCGGACATACTCAAGCCCAATTGACGCGCCATAGTGTCAGCAAATTGTTTAGCACCTAATGCTGCATCATTTCCAGGTGTGGAGTATTTGCCAAAGACAAAGTTAGTTGCAGTGTTTGCAGCCTGGCGATTCATACCCGCTTCAAGAGAAGATTTAAACAGTGTGAGCGCTGCTGTAACGGCTGCAATCCCGCCAACCATACCAAACAACCCTTCATGAGCACTATCAGCAGAGTGACGTTCTGAACGTGCTGCTGCTCGTGTTTCGCGGTCTAGTTCCTGTAATCCCATACGGAAACGGGCAAGCGCTGCATCCATACGATTTAAATCACCAGCAGAACGGGCTAAGGCAGATTCAAACCTTGCTCTTACTTCCTGTGCTCTTAGACTTACATCACCGCCACGTGTCTGTGCTAGACGCTGGTAAAGTGCAGAAGAATTAGCACGGCGTGACATACGTTCTTCAAGGCTCAGTGTAGAACCACCACCAGACGCACCAGGACGACCACCACGACCACGAGAACCAGAACCGCTACCTACGCCGCCCAATGCTCTGTTTGCTGCTCTAGCGGCCTTTTCTGCTTCACTGGCTACGTTTCTGAACATAGCCCGACCATCTACACGAACTTTATTAATCCCGCCTAGATTAGTTTTAATTGATTTTGCAGTATCAGCAGCGTGTTTATTCAGTCTGTCTAAACTGTCACGTGTGCCTTTCGTGAAGTCATGGTTGAATGCAGAGTTGAAACGTTTTTCAATATTAGCGGCAATGTTATTTGCCACCTTTTCAATCTTTGGTAAGTTCTTTGTAATCTTGTCAGAGACATTAAGTTCAATTACGAACTCATCAACCGTAAATTTTGCCATTCATAAGTTACGCCTTATTCTTAAAGTCAGCTTCAATGATATATCCAGGGAGGCCATTTTCCCCAAACCAGTTACCACCACTGAAGCCGTTAAATTTGAAAATCTCTGCTCTACCATCTACAAGATTGAAGAAATTCATGAAATCCTGATGAGTAGTTTTCAACCCGTCACTGTTCAACGTAACTAAGTTTGAATTCTCACGTGAAGGGAAAGACAAGGTTAGATATACGGGCTTCCCCTCCGACATTGTTAAAACATCATCAGCAAAATCAGATGCAGCGTGTGCATCACTTTCACCATTCAGGAAGTAGTTCATATATTTTCGGGAGAGGTTTTTTAATGAAATCTGGAAATCTGGTTTTGAAGCAGTGCAGAATGACGGGCAATTATTTGTCATCATCATTATTACCTTCCTCTTCTTCTGTTGCTTCTACTGGTAAGAGTTTTGCAACAGTCTGAAAATGTGCTCTAACTGGATTGCTTACCAGCTTTTGATTCTCAGGCTCTTTACCGTCATAGAGGCTTTCATAATATTCTTCATCAAATAGCATACACATTAACTTGCTGCCTTTTGTGGGAGTCTTGCAACGGTCTGGAATACTGGACGCTGTACAGGTTCAACAGGTGCAGTTTTCGGTGCTGCTTTCTCAAGCTCTTTAAAACCTGTTGAGGATAGCGCTTGTAAAGCCTTAGAAGCTTCAAGACGTTCTTTAGGTTTTAGTGTGGCTCCATCAATACCAATGGAAGCTAAAAAATCATTGTCACCTGTCACCATTGCCACCCACATTTTTACTACTGGCACAGCAGCAGCATCAGCTAACAATTGTGCTTTCGAAAGTGCAGATTTATTACGTGAACCTTTTGCACGTCCTGGTGATAGTTTGTGTCCTTTCTGGAATCCTACGTTAGTCATTATTATATATCTCTTTCGGATAAGAAAAAACCCCCGCTCAGAGAACCCTAGCAAGGCCAATGAACAAGGGTTTTAGATGTTTGTTTATTTCACTTCACAGCTTTCATTAACTCTTCAAGACTCATAATCTGCGCTTTAGCTTGCAGAACGGTTTTCTTGAATGATGTAAGTTCAGAACGTACTTTTGAAAGTTTCTGCTCAACATAAGCAAGCTGCTTATCACATTCACGTTCTGCATCAGGTTTTACTTCATCGGCTAATTGCTCAATGCTGAAACCTGGTTCAATGAAGTAATAACGGGTCTGGTGAACTTCTGGAACCTGTTTAAGTAGCGTGTAACCCTCAGAGGCTAGCTTCATTAACTGTTCAGTGTTTTCACGAACAGAAACAGGGTGAGTAGTCTTATTATGAGTTACACGTAAAACTTTAGGATGAGAACCACGATTAATACGGTCATTAACATAGTCAGTAATGAACTTACCACGAGAATCTTTCAAACCCTCAATCTCATCACAGAGTTGTTTAATCTTGAACTGATAATCAAGCAGCCCAGGAATTGCTTCACGTTCAATTTGAATAAGTTTTTCAGTAGGTGTAAGGTCAGACAGTTGTTTTAAAACTTCTGAATCTTCGGAATCTAGAATTGCAAACATTATTCAGCCCCTTCTGTAATATGGTTAACTTTATCAAGGGAAGTTGTCAGACCTTTGAACGCCTCTGTGAGTTTCTCAGAGATATTATTAATTTCCTTCTCAACTTCCAGCACGGAAATTGACAGTGCAAATTTTAAGACAATTTCACGGAGGTTATCAAAAGATTCCTGCGCAGCCTGTGCAGCTTGTGCTTCTGTCAATCCTTTCTCAATAAAGTATTCATTCATAGCAAGTAATACGTTACCCATTTCATCAGGCATAAACGCACCCATTGCAACAGACAAAGGGATCTTATCAAAATCAAGTTCGATATTCATTTATAGTAGTTTCTCAGTAGTAATAATGGTTACTTATCACTAAAGAACAGATTCAAGAATCCAGATAGTGATAAGTAACATAAAGACGGTCATCAGTGGATTAATCCCAATGCACGTTTGAATGCTTCACTTTCGTAATCGAATCTGACGGGGCTAGAAGCTTTCTTATCAGTTTTCAGATTACCATGCTCTTTGACAGTAACAGTTTTCTTTGTCACTGGTTTAGTGGTAGCAACAGCATTCTTTGCAGTTGGTTTATTAGCAGCTTCATGTTTAGCTTTAAAAGCGCGTAATTCTGCTAGTTCTTCACGTGGGGTTTTCTTCTTAATGGCGTTACCTGTTCGTGAGTGGAAAACACCATTTGCATCATAACCAATCATTCATATTAAGCCCCACACACAACTACTGACCATGTTGAAACAATTAGTGCTCTTACTGCATCCTGAATAGCTTTCACGGTAGCAGGAGTGGTTACAGAACCATCTACAGCAGCAGAAACTGCATCTTCAAGAATGGTATCTTTAATCTCAATTGGATACATTGCATGAGGTTTTGTTAAGTAACAAAGTTCAGTGTCTTTGTATTGCTTAGTCAAACCCGTATTCACGTCAACGGCCTGTAAAGAAATACCTGCTACAGCATCAGCTTTCACATCAGCTACTGTCTTAAATTTCACTGGTAGACATTTATCATCGACAAGACAACCGATGAATAAATCCTTAACTTTGCTCAGGTCATCAGGCATAGGAACTACTTCACGTGTTTCACCGTTCGGTGTTGATTCTTCATAGGCAATAAAATCTACTGTTTCACGACCACGCGTAGCAATATGGAAAATATTAGGTACAGTCATTTTAATAATCTCGTAATTTGATAGAGGTAATAGATACAGGTTCACTTTTCAGTAATGCTAACAGGGTGCTCTTACAAGCCTTTGCATGGTTGACGCTGCATAATAAGTTACATTGAAAGCATTACTGAAAAGTGAACTGTTCAAGGATACAAAGAGAAATGCACCATTAACCGCTTGCTACAGTTTCAAGTAATGGTGTTTTCCCCTCCCTCTTTCCGAACAAGAGGAAAAAGAAGGAGTTTTAAACGAGCAGAATTACAAGACACTCTCTATGGTGCATGTAGTTCTTTGGAAATGTTTGAGAACCCGTTTAACCCGAACATTTCTCTTTGTATTCTTAACGGTAAAAAAGAGACCTCTATACTCCATGTAAAGAGGTCAACTTGCAATAATGGAAGTTCTGTTTTTACCCAAGGAGGCATTGAGTATGAATTAATAGTAGGAACACCAATTCATAAGGATAATATAAACCTTTTGTAAAGATTTGTAAAGATAAATCTATTGGCAAAAGGTCAAATATATGGAGTTCTTTAAGGGTTTTCCTAATAGATTTGCTTCAGCGCCTTACTCATGAGTTTTGCACCTGCATAGATTGCATTTGCTTCTGCTGGCGTACTGTAACCACCCAGGGAGATTAGTTTCCCGTTGTGCGTTACTCTTGCGTAGTTTCGACCATTACCAGCAGGATGCACACCCTTAAAGCCTGTTTTGTTATTCTGAGATTTCATGACTGACATTCTTAGATTCCTCCATTCCATGCGTTATAGTTCACTGAAAATGCTGCATTCATTGCTACAGCATTCATTTCTTCTCGTGTTTTACGTGGATTGCATTTCAGACGGATATCACCTGTATTATCGCCACTAATGCAGGCTCTAACCTGATGATTTGTGACCTCATACAAACGATTCTGGAAGCGAATTGTGTATAACATGGTAAGAGGTTCACCTAAACGATTTAAAGCCCTTCCAGATAGCTTAGAATCCTTGTATTTGTGTCGTTCAGGATGACTTTCAGTCATGTGAACATAACCCGATGAATCTACGCTGTAGAATTCTGAGAGATATTTTTTCAACGTCATTTGTTTCACATCCCTAATGGTTCGTTCCATCACTGTTAAAGGCAAGCTAGCCCCTTTGACAAATTCCCGATGCAAGGCAAATTTACCAGTTTTAAAATAGTTCAAAATCTTACTTAATTTGATGTTCACAGGCTCACCATCATAGCTAAACCTGACAAATTCAATATTACCTACCATATGCACTAGCACCCTTTCACCCGCTTTATTTCTGTAGTGGTTTTTCTTCCAGTGAAGAGAGGTGTTGTTAGTGCATGGTCTGAAAAGTTCATTAATGATTTCTTTGATTGGCTTATTGTACATTACATAAAAATTCCTCTCTAAGTTTTGTGATTCTTAAATAATCACCTTGCTGAAGGCGAAAGTGTTTTAGTTAGTGCGGAGTTACAATACAAGCAACCTGCTTACCTACGTTAGCCTTAATCAAATTCCCCAGCTCTGTTCCTGCTGCACCACTCACTGTATAAATATTGGCGCTAGCGCTTTTAGTAAACGTGTATGTATGACCGTTATTCCTCACATACATTGACCATGAGCCTTGTTTAAAGTTATTCAGTGTAAGGAAAATCTGATTACCCATAAAGGCAAGGTTAACAAACCCTGTAAAGTTACCACCTACAGTATTTCGTTGAATGGAGCCATAACCACCCGCTCCCGTCACAACACCCCATGAAAGGCTCTGCTTATTGGCTGGTGTAAAAATAAGGTTCCCGTAATTTTTACCTAGAAATTGTGTTGCCTTAATATCAGGTTGCAGGTCTGAACCCACTAGTTTAGCCATACCCAATTTAACCGCACAGGAGCGCATAGAGCTATCACCTAAGCATTCAGCCTTTACCTGTGATAGTTTGAAAGGTGGTTTTAAAGGTAGTGTCATTCTGTCACCTCATCATTACTATTATTATTAAATACATCGACCATATACAGCCCATCGGCCATACATAGCAGGAGAACCCATAAGATATTATCTGGCGCAGCAATATGAGTGAGACATAGAACCATGACGAACAACGAGACAAGACGAACGAGAAGAGACATTAAACCTCACAGGATTTTTTTAAAATGAATGGTATGCAGAAGCTGGTAATCAGGCCATCACTGGTGATAAAATATCTTTCCAGTCACTTAACGGGGTGCAGAGTTTAGCCCCACTCCTGCGTGATGGTTGTTACTTATTTCATACAACTATTTTACCATCTATTTACAATCTGTCTGTACAGATATTAACCAGTTAGTTTAACTGTTCAGAAATTTTTTATAACGGACAGCGCCACTATTCACCCTGCCCTTCGGGAGTTCTGGAAAATATCTGTGTAGCCCTTTCTTTTGAGGATTCTGCAAAGTCTGTCTTTTGAGGATTCTGCTCAGCCTGCCTATACCTGCTTGACACCGGAGAAAATGTTAAGTACCTGTTACGGCAAAATCTTAAAATATCTTCACAGATTTTTAACACATCATTTCACAGAGGATTGCAAGAGATTCTTTTCAACCCCCTATCACTACAGCACTTTATGTGATTTAACATCTCATCAACACGCTCTATTCAGTTTCTATTCATCATGAAGTGTTGATTTTACTGCATACCACACTGAATAGTGCATGATTACCCGCTTTCTATGCACTCCTGAAACATTCTGTTACCAGATTTACCATAATGACCATAAAGCGCACTAGGTGTATGCACTGGTGATAATAGGCTGGTTTATAAGGGTATTTTACAGAGAACTAAAAAAAGGTCTGATTATGCGCACTGAACACAGTTACTATTGAGTTAAATCTTAACATGATTCTAACAATCAACCCTGAATTGGTCTTACTAGTTATTTAATCCTTGCATCTGGTCACATAATCTGATAGCTCAAATCAATGTGACTGCAAAGTTAACCTGTTAACAGAATCTTAACCACCCTCCCGAAAGTAACAATCTCATAACATGTGACAGAAATGTTAAATCAACTTAACAGAAACTCAACATGAAAAGTCTGTGTAAAGTTCTGTAAATATAGTTGCACCAAAATGGTGCAGTGGCTAGCACTAAGGGAAATTTCAACCAAACTAACCACACTCTACAAAGTAACATTTTCCAGTTCAATCATCAACTTACAATCAATCCCTACTCTATCAGACTCTTTATAGATAACTGAAAAGTAAGCTTTTGAGGGTGCTAATTAGTGGGTATTTTACCATCAGATTACTAATAGATTACCGTTAAAATCATCATTAAAGGGAATGGGCTAAACAGCGCACAGGAATGAAGAAAAGAGAATTAGAGACCTGCTTACCCTGGCGGGGCTTCTGCCCTCTCTCGCCCTTCTGGAACGGTTCAAAAACAGGACAAATACCCTAAAGACGCTATGAGGTAAATGTCCACTTTTCAGAGTTCATTTTATGAACGGTTGTTTTTATCAAATACCCTAAAGATACTATAGGGTAAATGATAATTTTTTAGAGTTCGATTTCAGACCAATAAAAGGTATCAAAAAGCCCCTAAGAGTCTATAGGGGCAAAATGATACTTTATGACTTAGGCCATTTACGCTTAACTGTAGCAATGCCTTTTCCTGTATAAATCGACACTTCTTTTTGTGTGGGTGCTTTACCGAACTGAGCGGTTAATTCTTCAATTGCATCAGTGATAAGCTTTGCGGTTTTATCACCCTTAGTGAACACGCGCTCATTCTGTTCTTTGCGCTCAATCCTGACAGGTTCAAAACCACTTACAATCTCTGCTTCTGGAAAGTAATTTTGTTTGATGTAATCAGCCTGGTGTGAATCCAGAACCACAAAGTGACAAGGTTTGATTGTGTCATGAGTATTAAGTACACCCTGCTTTCTGATAACTGTTCGGGCTAAAAACTGATAACAACATTCAAGCGTTTCCCATTCCTCTAACTCAGTTGCTTCTTCTGGTTCATCGCCGTAATCCTTTTTAATATGGTCTGGTAAGTTCACACAACCTAACCAAACTGCAACCTGATATTCATCAAAGGAGTTCAGCCCCTGGCTTTTATATGGAACCTGAACACCCTTAACAGAACTGAACACGCTACTGAACTGTGATTCAAAGTCTGCATTGGAAGCCCAAATAAACGGTTTACCGATACTTGATACCAACTCACCAGCTTTTGCACACACTTCATCAATATGTTTATTCAAGCCCGTCTTAGTGGCTTTCTTGTCAGTCAGAATATAAATTTTAATTCGACTGGTGTTATGGTGCTTATTACGTGATTCAGGAATTACAATTTTACCTGATGGTGTTGCTGCTGATAAAAACCCATTTCGTAAACCAGTTTTAACCCACGGGGATTTATCAATCAAAGAACCAATTACAGTTACTTTATTTTCGTTGTAAATACTGGCTGCAATATATAAATCCGAGCGGGCAGAGCATTTAATTAACTGCTTGTTTTCGCCTGGTAGCTGCTGAACCCTGACCTTATCGCCATTGATAAGCGCCACAATAAGCCCCGCTGATTTGGTATCACCCGCCCTTAATGACTTTCTCAATTCATGCACGTCTGTAGCATACATCAGGCCGTTCATGGTGACGGTGTGAGCTAACCACGGATATTGACCGGATAACGACAAATCAATCACAGTCTGTAGTTGCTTGCGGTTCTCTGGTGCTTCATCAATAAGAATCTGGTAATCGACCATAGCAAGGCGTAAAGCATCATCATAGTGCAACCGCATAGAGAGTAATTCTAGCGCCTTGTGACTGCAAACAATGACGCGGTAACGATAAGACTTGACCGCCTCACAAATGGTACTTGTGACACTGGCTTTATCTCTCAGTTTGCGTAGATTAAGATTCTCTGTAGAAATCAGAACAGAATCCGGTAAACCCCGCTGAATCTGTTCACAAAGAATTTCAGTTTTAGCCGCAACGATAAATTTACTTGCTGGTGTAGCGTTAATGTGATTGGAATATGTGAATGTTTTACCTGCACCACAAACAGCCCTGACAAATTCAACACAGGCGCGTTCTTTTGATGTTGTACATTCTTTGATTGTGACACCTGCATTTACTTCAATTACTTCTGACATTATTTCACCTCATACTTAAAAACCCTTACACGTCATTTTGTCGTTTCTAAAAAAGACTCACCAGCACGTTTAGCAGCTTCTGCATGATAATAGCCCTGTCTGGTAAATCTTTATATTTTAATGCACCTGGAAATCTCATTCGTTTTACCTCAAATTTTATAATCTTTATCACGCATGGATTGACAGCGATAAGCGCCACTCAACCATTCATATTTTCAACCTTGTATAATTCACCGCGCAAGAAACCAACCTCAGAAGACCACCATAAAACAGCCTCTTCAAATTCATGACCTCTCGTCATATATTTAGCAATCAACTTATCTTTGTTTCGCTTGAAGTGGTTCAACTCACTTTCTGCAATTGTGATAAGAGCATTGCGCTTTTCTTCTTCTGACATTCACACCTCATTGTTGTTTTAAAAAAGACTCACCAGCACGTTTAGCAATCTCTTCATTGTCATAGATTCCAACCCGACACATTACGCCCATGTAATCAACGAACAATTCGACTCTCCCGCCTTTCCGATACTTCATTACCATCATTAACACCCCGTGAATTCATATGTTTTTCATTTGATAAGACAATGTTAACATGCTTTAACATTCACACTTTGCGCGAAATCAATTTATATTTACATTTCTTTACAAACTGATTTACAGATAGCAGAAAAGCACCATCTACAGATAATATAGATAGTGCTCGTTTCCGTGGTATTAACGCAAAACTAAGGACGCTTTATTTTTGACCTTAGCTTTCTGCCAGATGTTGAAGTTACTATGGAGTTTAGCAACCTCGTTAATCAACTTTGAGAAATCAGAGTCAAGCAACCATTCAAGCGGGAATTCAAACTCGCATTCACTTTCAATTTCTTCACCATACGACAGGCCAAAAAGAGCACTGCTAAGGTGTAACGTAAATGCGCGGTATTTCTCCAGCCATTTAAAATCCAACTCATAGATATTATGAGAAGCCCAATCTTTTGCAGTTTGGGTTAGTAGCCTGTCAAATTTAATAGCCAGTTTTTCAGCTTTAGTCTTTGCAGCTTCGGTCAATACGGTTTTGGTAACAGGTTTCATCTTTATTACTCCAGGTTGTTTAGGTGACAACTGGCACGGGTAGCGATGTGATGAGCATCCTACGGAGTCAATTTAGACTGTGTGTCGGTTTTCCTCAGTTTGTTTAAAAAATGGGGCTAAGGCTCGTAACCCTAGCCCCGAAAGAACTAACTAATCATTAAATACAACGCCAATATCACATCACGTTTCACATAGAACAACAAACGGTTTCCACTGGTTAGTCTTTCATGTATCTACCAGTTTTATTGATAAGGGCAAACTGTAGAGATCTCTGCTTAGAAAATGAACAAAATCACCCATACACTCAAAAGTGTTTATCTAAGCATTGTTAACCACTCCTGACGATAGATTAACAGATGCGAATGAAAACAATTTGCAGGTATTAGTTATTCTCATATGAAAGTGATTGTGATTTTCAAATGACAACTTAATGCAGATGAAAGCATTTACCATTTGAGAACAGTTCACATCTGGTAGTGACTCTCAAACAAGTATCTTTACCATATGGGAATTGCTACCGGATGAGATGATTTCTTATCTGCCATTGTGATTCATTCCCATGACGGATAAAACGATTGATTGTGACGTTTTTGATAGGGGTTTACTTTGAAACCTGGAATGTTTCACATAGACACAACATATCGAGAAATTAGGCACAATGCACAATTCTACCAGAAACACAATACCCTCTAAAACGCTCTTAAACGCGTTCTGAGAGGTTCTAGCTCTACCCTGTACCTTTGCATTGCTTATGTGTCGTTCGTTGAATCGTACAGCTTTACCTGGGTTATTTAACATCATCATCAGCTTTGTTTACAACTAAGCAACACGACCATCTTCAAAAGCTGGTAAGCAATAGATATAAAAAAGGCGCTCCAGTAAGAACGCCCTTTCATTCAACCCTTCATCTCATCGGGTAGATTCTCGTTCAGATATTGCAGAACGTTTTTGTTCAACTTGTGCTTAGACCATTTCCAGGCTTGCCAGAATTCAGGGTTATCAAGATAGGTTTCAGAGGGCGCTTTCCAGTCCTGTATTACCATGAATTCCGCGAATAACTCAGGGTCTCTTTGTTTTAGAAACTGTAGAAGCTTTATCAAAGTGAATGCTGCTGCTGATGGTTGCTGTGTTGGCGTGGTTCTGGCTTCACCGTCATCAATCCACTTGATAAGAGTGCTTCTGTTCACCCCCATTATCAGTGCTAGCAACGCCCTGTCTATATTTAACTCATTGAATATCTTATTAAAATCATCCACCTGTTTCTCCTTATTTGATTTAGGTCAACTAGAAACCAGATTTTACCACACCTAGCAACCGCATATCAGGCCGATAGCACCTAAAGATAATTTGTAAGACAAAACAACCCCTTACCAAACTTTACAATTGAGATGGTGAAATATCGCTTGCATGATGTTGCCACTAGAAACCATAATCAGCGCCATGACGAACGGTGTGATTACGAATTAACCGAAAACGTGTGATTTCATGTTATACAGTAACGCGAAAAAGCGCTTTACATCACATTTTCACGGGAATACATTTCACGCCATGTCAAACGGTTTACTGCTCCACCAGAAACCAAACTTTGACTTAATTTGATATGAGAATATTTGAAATGAAAACGGTAAATAAATCTATCCTGGCTGTAATCATCACTGCTGTGTGTGCTCCAGCTTTCGCTTCCACTATCACCACTGGCGAACAGGCCGCTGCCCTGCAACAATTTGCACAGGCTGCTGACTTCTACAATAACGCCCCACTGGATAGCACCCCCGCTAATCAGTTCGATGACGCATACAACAATGCAAAAGCTGGTTTAATCCGCTTAGGTGTTCACGCTGGTGATGTTGATTCTGTGCTGGCGAACTCTGGAATGGCGCATGATGTCTCTACCCTGTCACAGTTTGTAGGGTACGAATTAAACACTGTCCAGACTTCTGCACCAATGGCAACCGTCAAGGCTCCTTCTGTCTCTGCTGGTGCTTACCGTGACTCTCTGAACGCTGCACAGGCCGCTACAATCCAGCCAGCAAAAGCAATTACTGTGAAAGCTCCGGTAACTCTGCCACTGAACACACACCCAACTGTTGCACAGCAGGACGCGCTTTATCATTACGGTGTAAAGGGTGCTGAATCAGTTCTTACCCCTCAGGTTTCCGGTGATGCAGTGTCTGCCCCTGCTCAGATGAAAGTTTTAGAAGCAACCCCTGTTGCAGTTCCTTCAAAACAACCTGTAGCTGTTCCTTCTCAGGTTCCACAGGCAACCCCTGTTGCGCATATCCAGCGTGAACCTGTTCGTTCAGAAGTTCCTGTTGCTGTACCGTCAAAAGTTCCAGCGATTCAGCAGCGCATACCAACACCTTTAGCAGTTCCACCTGTGACACAGAAAACTCCAGAAGTGAGCGCCACCGCTTACCGTTCCCAGGTGACTACAGCACAGGCCGCATTGGTCAAAGATTCCCCTGTTAAGCTTAATGACACCATCAGCAAGGTTACAGGTCAGAGTGTTGAACACATTTCAGGCATTGTTAACGGTAAAGTGATTGACCAGACCGTGACCACTCAAACAGTGCAGTTCCCTGAAACACTTTCAAGCGTAACCGTTGATAACGTCATTACCGCCAAATCTGAAACGGGTAACACTGCCAGTGCTCATCCAGTAGCGGAAAAACATAATGCTGTAATTCCAGCAGCATTGATTACCAAACCTGCAACCACTAAAGCCGCTACTGCTCCAGTTGCAAAAAGCACCAGCAACAATATGCACAGCCAGCACACGACGAATGAGCGTCATAACGTGGTAGTTCCTGCAACTATGATTGCTGACACTGCGCAGCCACAACCACAAGTAATCGAGCACTATTCAGTTCAGCCTGTTCAGGTAGCAGACCGCGCAACTCAGCACCAGGTTGCTAGCAACACTCAGCAGATTTCCAAGCTGAATAACAATTTCAGCAACCTGAAATCAGAGGTTGAATCGAACAAACATGAAGCTGCTGCTGGTGCTTCTGCTGCTATGGCCCAGGCCAATATCCCGCAAGTTCTGAACGGTCAAACTTTCGCTGTAGGCGCTGGCGTGGGTGGATATGACGGTGAAAACGCTGTAGCTGTTGGTGTGTCTTTCCGTGCATCTCAGAACGTTACTGTGAAAGCTACCGTGAGTGATGACACTCAACAGAATGTAGGTTACGGTGCTGGCGTTTCCGTTGGTTGGTAATTGAATTGTTCAGGGGTGCTCATGGTGAGCGCCCTTTTTTATGGCTGTAAAAAGAGGTAGTAGAAGTGAAAAAGACTGCTTTAGCGGTATTGGTGGCAAGTTTTGCCCTGGCTGTTCCTTCTGTCTCAAATGCTGCATTGGATAGCGCACAAATTAATGTTCTCTCAACATTCATTCAGCAGAAATACCCTGCGAATGATAACCGTCAGTTTACGGGCTTGCTTTATGGTTCCTCTGATTGGTCTTCTGCTGTCCAGTATCTTGACAACCACCAATTAGACTCAAGCTCACTTAAAGACCCTGACGCAGTTCAGCCACCTACACAGCAATCAAATACTGTTGGCGGTGTATCTGCCTCACAATCACCAGTAACAACGACAAATCAACCCACACAGAAACAGGTTGATGATAACCAGAACACGGCGATTAACGCCCATACACAAGCAATCAAGACCATTGACCAGGATAATAAATACAATGGCTCACAGGTTGCGGGTATTCATCGTGACTTGTCGAACCTGACAGACCAGGAAAAGGCAGACGCCACCAGTTCAGCAGAGGCACACAAGACACTCACTGGCGCTTTAGAGAATCAACAGGCCAAAACTCACACCCTCTCTGAACGTCTTGCTATTGAAGCAGATAAACGTGCTGACGCTGAACACACTGCACAGTTGCAACAAGAGCATAATCAGATTCGTAATGAACAGATTGCAGCAGAAGCACGTGCAGCCGCTGGTAAGGCCACTGAATCCGCCGCCAAACATGCTCATGTTGAATTAGTCCAGGCGGTGAACAGTGTTACTCAAACTATCCGTGATGGTGACTCTTCCACGCTGACCACTGCGAACACTTACACGGATAACAAAACCGCCAACATCACCACTGTAGCACCAGTGAATGCTACTACTGCACAGAACGCTTCACAGGCCGCTGCTGACGCTCAGGCGTTGATTTCAGGTAATACTTCAAATGGCGCTCCTTCAATGGCTCCAGCCCCTAACGCTGGAACTCAGAGTAATGTTGTTAGCCCTTCCCTTTCTCGTGGCTCAGTTGGTGGTGTTGCTGCTTCATCTGCACCTGCAACTACTCAAAAGCCTGTTACCAATAGCTACAAACAGGTGACTAAGAAGGATGCTCTGCGTAATGTTCAGACTACCGCACAGACTCCAGAAACTGAAACCGTGAAAGGCCAGTTTACTGACCACACCAAAGAGACCGCATCGAAACAGATTCATCAATCCAATCCCCTTAAAACGAATCCTAAAGGGGTTGCGGTTCCTGATTCCACTTATGCACATGATAGTTCTGCTAAACGTGCTGGAGTGGAAGCGGTGAAACAGTACCAGCAAGCCAACACCTCACCAGCACCAAAAGCTGCAACTGCTGACGATGTGAACAGTGCTGTTAACAATGAAAACACCTATGTCAATAATCGTTTCGATGACCTGAAACAGGAAGCTGCCGCTGGTCTGCGTGGTGAAGCTGCTGCACGTGTTGCTGATGAGAGTTTTATTCAGCAGGAAAGCAAACGTTACACTGACCAGAAGTTTGCTCAGTTGAAGTCACAAGTCGATGACAATCGCAAACGTGCTGATGCTGGCTCATCCTCTGCCCTTGCTGCTGTAGGTATCCCAGGATTGAACAACGGTCAAACGTGGAACGTAGGCGCGGGGGCTGGCTCGTTCGGTGATGCTCAGGCGGTAGCTGTTGGCGGTAACTATCGCGTATCTGAACACATTGCTTTCAAAGCTGGCGCAACAGCAAGCCCTACAACTCAGGACTACGGCGCATTTGTTGGTGTAGCGTTTGGCGGCTAAGAAATAGTGACGGGCGCAAGGAAGCGCCACCTTTTAAAGCAGCATTGATAACAAAACTTACTGATAAACTTATATTGGGGAATGTTTGTTATCAAACGGTGTTATTCAGTGCTGCTCTAAAAGGTATGGGTGAACAGGAACGAGGTAATGAAGATTGTTAATGCGGATTCGCGGAGGTTCGGGAAGAAAATAATAACAAAGGCGCTCTATTGTTTGCACCGTCACAAGGCAATCAGATTGAAGCACCACAAAAGGGAACATGAAATAACTTTGTATAAAGTCGAGTGTGGATATTCCCACAGACTTATAAGCAGTGATTGCGAAAACTGGCAATTACTAACTCATGAAGAATATAGTTCAAGATTATTCAACAGGTAACGATGATGATTAAGAAGATTTCTCTACTGGCGGTCATTCTACTGGCTGGATGTTCAACAGAGGCTTCACGTATGGCTGACTGTGAGCATAAAGGCATTAGTAAGGATGTTTGCTACCAGGTTGAACAGAACCGCTCTCAGATGTACCAGAAGCAAGCAATGGAAAATGCTATGCAACTTGCACAGAGTGCGCACAAGCAGAAGAAAATCACTTTACCGCATACGTACAAGGGCGGTGATATGCAATTTCGACTTGATAACCCTACGCAAGGTTATTTAGACGGGAAACCAGCCGCCATTATTGAAACAACACCTGATGTAACCACTTTTCAACAGGGGATTTTTGAGATGGTCTACTATAAAGCCACTGGTAAAGTCATGCTGTTGAAAAACTCTGTTCTGGTAGGGATGATGAAGTGATGACTGAAAACAAGAAATCCTCCCTTTCCGACACAGGGACATTAGTTTTTCGCTTTCTGGTGATTGGCCTGTTAATGGCTCTGATTCACGCCATTCATCAGAACACAGAAGCAGCAAACGGATTATTTCAGGCTAGCCGTGTTTTGATTGAAGATATGCAGTCTTTGCTTTCAACTCACGTAACAATGAAGTAATAACGATTACCACCATCGACATAAAATTAAAACAATAGTCACTTCTTACTTTGCCGCCCCTGTTGCTTACCGTTTCAGTGCTGGCGGCCTTTTTTAAGAGGTTTAATGAATAATGCCAAAACTGAACAATGAGCAATTAACTACCGTCACACAGGCGGGTGAACTACTACAGAAACTAAGCGAGAAAGAACTTGAACAAGATTCTGATGAATACCGTTGCTTATGCGGTCTGTCATTTTTCTTTCTCATGCGCTCCCCTGATGAATGGTCTGAAAGTTTCGATGAGATGACATTCAGATATATTCTGAACGCTTTAGCCTGGATGGAACAAATAGTAAGGTTCAGTAAGATACTGAACATATAATCACACAGCCCCGCTTAACCGTGGGGCTTTTATTTTACAGTACACTGTAAAGTGTTACTGTTCAGATTAAATCATGGTCACAATCACGTGTGACCTAAGTTTGAACGGTGAACAGAACTCTCAAGGGAACTTTTAAAAGAACACTTTTAAGAGGTGTTGTCTGTAAGGGCATTATATCAACATAGTGTTAAAACCCGCCATGACCTACGTCAAGTTTTGTTGTGATTGTGTAACATTTCTCTCTTTATACTACCTCGTTTTATATCTACCCTCTCAGGCTTCACAGGAAGCGTTTCAAGCGGTTCTAATCAAAACCTATGCAATCACCTTACCAGCTTGTGAACAGAAGCGTGTGCAGCTTCCTGTAAAGCCATTTGCTCAGATTGCAGGTAAAGAAAAACCGCCCGTAGGCGGTCTAGTCTCTTCTCTGGTGAAGCTATTCGTAATCAGTAGGCGACCATTCGAGTCCGTCAACGTAAAGGTAATCACCTGATTCGTGTTCGGTTCCTTCAATCACGTGTTCCTCTGGTTCTGGTGGCGGGTTATCAATACTTACGCCCTGGTGAACATATCGCCCCTTTCGGGGCTTGTGTAACTCTTCCTGCATCTTTTGATATTGTTCGTACTCGTCACTCATCAGCCGTTGCTCCAGTCTGTATCCGGTGGCAATCTGTCATCACCTCGTTCTTCTTCTTCCCGTACTCCATCGGGCATCTGTAAAGCCCCTGGCTGAATAACCGTTCTCTGGTCTTTCGGTAAACCTCGTTCTAATTGTGCCAGTTCCAACCGTTGCCACTCTGTGACCTGCTTGAACATCTGGTGATAAGGGCGACGAGTTTCAAGCCCCGTAAAGGTGTATTCACGTTCCCCTAAGAGGTGCAGAACTTCAATCCATTTCTCACCGTCCGTAATGTACGACAACGGGAAACGGTTCAGGATGTAACCAGAAGTCATTTCAATGTCACAGGTACGAGTTACACCATTCAAGCGAATTACTTTGATAGTGTCTTTAACAATAACCTGTAATTTCGTGCGGTCTGCTTTATCGCTCAGATTCAAATCTAAAATGGTCTGACTTTTGAAACTCTGATTCATTACCGCACGTTGTGATTCAATCTGAAAATCAAGCTGGTCAATAGTGGCGGTCAACTGGTCATAAAGAACGTCATATTGTGCGTCATCAATTCGACCGCTTAGATTCATATCAACCAAGCGCTTACGTTTTGCAATGGCCTGTTCCTTTTCTGCGATAGACTGATTTAATTCTTCCTTGTCGATATTTGTCCCTGATAATAAGTTTTCAGTATTGTACAGCAGACCGTTAATAATGCAGTCATCCACCATATCACGGCGAATTGCTTTAGCCTGGTCACATCTTCCCTGACGTTTCATAGAGCAAACGTAATAACCCATTTTGGACGGGGTAACGCTGTTCATAATCATAGTAGCGCCACAATGAGCGCAGACCATTACAGATTTAAAAATATTCGTTAGATTCGGATTGTCACTAGATGGTGCTCGACCTTTCGCCCACTCACCAGCCATTTTCTTACAAGTGTTAAAGTCTGCTAAGGATATTGCAGCAACACGTTCACCAGATTTATCAATGAATGTGTAATAGTCCTCTTGAGGCTGTGCAATGGCTTTCACTTCATCCGTGGCTTGTCTACTGATGACCTTGCAACCATACACAGCAGGATTATTTACAAGCTGCTGAATCGTGGTCTGGTTCCATTTATGCAACCCGCCTTTAAAGTTCGGGGTAGAGTCATCATTCAGTGCTTGAGCAATACGGGAAAGGGAAACACCTTCCAGGCGCATTTTAAATATGCGCTTCACCGTGGTTAAGTGTGGCTCAACTGGCAAGAATGCAGTTTTATCTTCATTGGCTGTTAACCATGCAGGACAAGCGCGGGTAATAATTTTCCCTGATTCGCGTTTCTTCTTCCAGTTCTCTAAACCACGTTTTGATTTTTTGGCTGATTCTTCACGTGCCTGTTCTGCTTTCATGGTAATGACCATCGACAGTAACGGGTTAGTGTTCAACTCTTCCCACGTGTAGATTTTGTCACCGTCTGACAGCAGAACGATGTTCACACCAGCCTCTAAGATTTCATAGATAATCTGGTTAGTTTTTACAATACCCTGACGTGATAAACGGTCTACAGCTTCCACAAGCAGAACCGCGCCCTTCTGGTAACGTCCTGATGTGATGTCACGGCGTAACTTGAAAAGCTGCCCCCCTTCATCATCATGTTCACCTTTGAACGCTGATTTAGCTTCATCATAGTATTCGCTGACAAGGTTGAAAGCAGGATTCTTAGAAAGCCAATCCTGAACAAGTCCGTTCTGACGTTGTATAGAGATACCTTTCTTTTGAATCTCAGAACTAAAGCGGGTGTAACTTATTGCTTGCATTGTGGGTTTCTGCTGGAACATATCAAGGTTTCCTATAGTACGAGTATCACACGGACAATCAAAATCTGAAAATCATAATAAAAGAATGTTGACCAACATCCGTACCGTGCTGGGCTCGATGGAGCTGGATGAAATGCTCTCTCAGCGCGACAACATCAACACCCGCCTGCTGCATATCGTCGATGAAGCCACCAATCCGTGGGGGATTAAAGTCACCCGTATTGAAATCCGCGACGTGCGCCCACCGGCAGAGCTGATTTCGTCGATGAACGCCCAGATGAAAGCCGAGCGAACCAAGCGTGCGTACATCCTTGAGGCCGAAGGGGTGCGTCAGGCAGAGATCCTGAAAGCCGAAGGGGAAAAACAATCCCAGATCCTGAAAGCAGAAGGCGAACGTCAGTCGGCCTTCCTGCAGGCAGAAGCCCGTGAACGTTCCGCCGAAGCAGAAGCGCGAGCCACGCAGATGGTGTCGGAAGCTATCGCGGCCGGTGATATCCAGGCGATCAACTACTTTGTGGCGCAGAAATATACCGATGCGCTGCAGAAAATTGGCTCGGCCAATAACAGCAAAGTCGTCATGATGCCGCTGGAAGCCAGCAGCCTGATGGGCTCTATCGCCGGGATCGCGGAGCTTATCAAGGACAGCGGAGATGAGCGCAAAAAATGATTGAGATGATTGCAGCACACCCTCATGTTTTCTGGCTGAGCCTTGGCGGGCTGCTGCTGGCGGCTGAGATGCTGGGCGGCAACGGGTATCTGCTCTGGAGCGGTGTCGCGGCTGTGATCACCGGGCTGTTGGTCTGGGTCACGCCGTTCGGCTGGGAGTGGCAAGGTGCCCTCTTCGCCGTGCTGACGCTGATCGCCGCCTGGCTGTGGTATCAATGGCTGTCACGCCAGGTGCGCAGGCAAAAACCGGCTGATGGCGCACTCAACAGGCGCGGGCAGCAGCTGGTCGGCCAGCGCTATACGCTGGATACCACGCTCATCAACGGGCGCGGACACGTCCGCGTCGGGGACAGCACCTGGCCGGTGGTGGCCGATGAGGATCTCGTCGCGGGGACACGCATCGAAGTCATCGCGGTCGAAGGGATTACGCTGCGGGTAAAAGCCAGCTAAACGCTGGCCTTACGATGACAGCAGCCGGAGAGATTATCGATAATCGGACAGTCGGCGCTGTCATCCCCAGGGCAGGATTTCGCAAGCGACAGCAGCTGGTCGCGCATCGCCTGAAGCTCCACAATATGGCGCTCTATCTCCGCCACCTTTTCCAGGGTGCGTTTTTTCACGTCGGCGCTGTGCCGTTTGGGATCGTTAAACAGATGGACCAGCTCGCCGCACTCTTCGAGGTTAAACCCGACCTGGCGTGCCTGACGCAGTAGCGTGAGTTCATCGAGGTGCAGCTGGGTGTAACTCCGGTAGCCGTTTTCACTGCGCAGCGGCGCCGTCACCAGCCCCTTCTCCTCATAAAAACGAATCGCTTTGCTGGTTAACCCGGTTTTTTTCGCCACATCACTGATATTCACATTTCCCCCTTGACCTTCCCCTTGATGGAAGGTTTAACCTTCATAACAGTCAGCTAAACACATTATGTTGGTCAATCGTTGACCGGATAATCATACAGGAGTTTTGCTATGTCTCACACAATCAACCTGACCCTGGATGGCCTCTCCTGCGGTCATTGCGTCAAACGGGTGAAAGAAAGTCTCGAACAACGTCCCGACGTTGAACGTGCCGATGTAACCGTCGAAAGCGCCGTCGTCACCGGCAGCGCCAGCGCTGAAGCGCTGATCGATACCGTTAAACAAGCCGGTTATGGGGCGGGGCTCAGCCACCCAAAGGCTAAACCGCTGACAGAGTCATCAATCCCGTCGGAAGCACTGACAGCGGCGACCCCTGAGCTTCCGGCAGCCCATGACATTGACGACAGCCAACAGTTGCTGATCAACGGCATGAGCTGCGCCAGCTGCGTCTCTCGCGTACAAAATGCGTTGCAGGCCGTACCGGGCGTCTCACAGGCGCGGGTGAATCTGGCGGAACGCACGGCGCTGATTATGGGCAGTGCGTCCGCCGCAGAATTAGTGCAGGCGGTGGAAAAAGCAGGCTACGGCGCGGAGGCCATCGAAGATGATGTGAAACGCCGTGAACGCCAGCAAGAGACCGCCATCGCCACCATGAAACGCTTCCGCTGGCAGGCGATTGTCGCCCTGCTGGTCGGTATTCCGGTGATGGTGTGGGGCATGCTCGGCGACAACATGATGGTCACCGACGACAACCGCACGCTGTGGCTGGTGATTGGTGTCATCACGCTGGGCGTAATGGTCTTCGCGGGTGGACATTTCTACACCAGCGCCTGGAAGAGCCTGAAAAATCGCACTGCGACCATGGATACCCTGGTCGCCCTCGGCACCGGCGCGGCGTGGCTCTATTCGATGAGCGTGAACGTCTGGCCCCAGTGGTTCCCGATGGAAGCGCGGCATCTCTATTACGAAGCGAGCGCGATGATTATTGGTCTGATCAACTTAGGCCATATGCTCGAAGCCCGCGCCCGCCAGCGTTCATCCAAAGCGCTGGAGCGACTGCTCGATCTCACCCCGCCGTCAGCCCGCGTGGTAACAGATGAAGGCGAAATCAGCCTGCCGCTCGCCGAGGTGCAGCCGGGTATGACGCTGCGCTTAACCACCGGCGATCGCGTCCCGGTCGACGGTGAAATCACGCAAGGTGAAGCCTGGCTGGATGAAGCCATGCTGACGGGCGAACCGGTACCACAGCAAAAATCCGCCGGTGATGCCGTTCACGCCGGGACGGTGGTGCAGGACGGGAGCGTGCTGTTCCGCGCCAGTGCGGTCGGCAGCCACACGACGCTGTCGCGCATCATCCGCATGGTGCGTCAGGCGCAAAGCAGCAAGCCGGAGATCGGCCAGCTTGCTGATAAAATTTCCGCCATTTTTGTGCCGGTCGTGGTGGGTATCGCCCTGTTCAGCGCTGCCATCTGGTACTTCTTCGGCCCGGCGCCGCAGATTGTCTATACGCTGGTGATTGCGACCACGGTGCTGATCATCGCCTGTCCGTGTGCCTTAGGGCTGGCGACGCCGATGTCGATCATTTCTGGCGTGGGCCGCGCGGCTGAGTTTGGTGTGCTGGTTCGCGACGCCGATGCCCTCCAGCGAGCCAGCACGCTGGATACGCTGGTGTTTGATAAAACCGGTACCCTGACCGAAGGGAAGCCGCAGGTGGTAGCGGTGAAAACCGTCGCGCACTCTGAAGAGGATGCATTGCATCTCGCGGCGGCGCTGGAACAAGGCTCCAGCCATCCGCTCGCCAGAGCGATTCTTGAGAAAGCGGATAGCACCAGCTTGCCGCAGGTGAATAACTTCCGCACCCTGCGCGGTCTGGGGGTCAGTGGTGAGGTTGACGGGCAAAGGTTGCTACTCGGTAACAAAGCGCTGCTCACCGAGAACGGAATTGATACCAGCGCGCTGGATGATGAATTAACCGCACAGGCTTCCCAGGGGGCCACGCCGGTGCTGCTGGCCGTCGATGGCAAAGCGGCGGCGCTGTTCGCCATTCGCGATCCGCTGCGCGCCGACAGCGTGGCCGCGCTGAAACGGCTGCATCAGGCGGGCTATCGTCTGGTGATGTTGACCGGCGATAACCCGACCACCGCCAATGCCATTGCGAAGGAAGCGGGCATCGACGAAGTGATCGCGGGCGTGCTGCCCGATGGCAAAGCCGATGCGATTATTAAACTGCAAAGCCAGGGCCGCCAGGTGGCGATGGTCGGTGACGGCATTAACGATGCGCCCGCGCTGGCACAGGCGGATGTCGGGATTGCGATGGGCGGCGGGAGCGATGTGGCGATTGAGACCGCGGCGATTACACTGATGCGTCACAGCCTGATGGGTGTGGCCGATGCGCTGGCGATCTCGAAAGCGACGCTGCGCAACATGAAGCAAAACCTGCTTGGGGCGTTTATCTATAACTCGCTGGGTATTCCGATTGCCGCGGGGATCCTGTGGCCGCTGACCGGGACTCTGCTTAACCCGGTGGTTGCGGGGGCTGCGATGGCGCTGTCGTCCATTACTGTAGTGAGTAACGCCAACCGGTTGTTGCGCTTTAAACCAAAAGAATAATCTGACCTTGTAGGCCGGGTAAGGCGAAGCCGCCACCCGGCATTTTTTGCCTGATGGCGGCTTCGCCTTATCAGGCCTACAAATGCATCAGTTGCACCTTCAATCCCCACGCGCTAGCATGAACTTTTCCATGAATGGAGCGCGTATGAGTCTGTTTCGTCGTATAAAAACCACCTTCCGCGCTCTGTTTCCCCGCCGCTATCCCTGGCCGGGGCTGGATATTTCTCTGCCGGGCGGTCAGCATCTGCACCTGGTCGGCAGCATTCATATGGGCACCCGCGATATGTCGCCGCTGCCTCCTGCCTTGCTCCAGCTGTTGCGCAAAGCCGATGCGCTGGTCGTCGAAGCGGATATTTCCGGCAGCGAATCCCCCTTTGCGAACCTTGATATTCCCCCTCCGCTGAGCGAGCGCCTCAACGAATCTCAGCTTGCCGAGCTTGAGCGTGTGGCCGATGAGCTGGGGCTCTCCCTTTCCATGCTGGAAACTCAGCCCCTGTGGCAAATCGCGATGGTATTGCAGGCCACGCAGGCCCAGCGTCTCGGTTTGCGCGGGGAGTTCGGTATCGATTACCAGTTGCTGAACGCTGCGCGCGCCCGCCATCTTGCCATTATCGAACTGGAGGGTGCCGACAGTCAGGTTGCCCTTTTGCGCCAGCTCCCCGAGGACGGTCTGCTGCTGCTGGATGACACCCTCACCCACTGGCACACCAACGCGCGTCTGTTGCAGATGATGATCGGCTGGTGGCTTGATACGCCGCCCGCCAACGGCAAGCTGGAGCTGCCCTCGACCTTTAGCGAATCGCTGTACGATGTGTTGATGCATGAGCGCAATCAGGCCTGGCGAGAAACCTTACACAGACTGCCTGCTGGCCGTTACGTGGTGGCTGTGGGAGCGTTGCATCTGTACGGGGAAGGGAATTTGCCGTCACTGTTGAAATAAAAAAATGGCCAATATTTCTATTGGCCCGTCAAAGAGGAATTTCATCGTTATTATTATGCCGAAGGAGACCTTCGGTCAGAGCCGATTGTCGCTCAAAGTAACCATCACTGCCAATACTATTGCGCAAGATGGTGCTATTTTTTAGACAGCTGTCAGGCGTATGCTCTGCGTGTAAATTGTCTGTGGTAAGAAGGATCATTATGACTCCCGCCGTTAAATTACTCGAAAAAAATAAAATATTCTTCCGGATCCATACCTACGATCACGACCCTGGCGAAACCAACTTTGGCGACGAAGTGGTCCGTAAACTCGGCCTGAACGCCGATCAGGTCTATAAAACTCTGCTGGTCGCGGTGAACGGGGATATGAAGCACCTGGCCGTGGCGGTGACGCCTGTGGCCGGTCAGCTAGATTTAAAGAAAGTCGCCAAAGCGCTGGGCGCGAAAAAGGTCGACATGGCAGACCCGATGGTTGCGCAACGCACGACGGGCTATCTGGTCGGTGGGATTAGCCCTCTCGGGCAGAAAAAACGCCTGCCGACGCTGATTGACGCGCCGTCGCAGACCTTTGACACCATCTACATTTCCGGCGGTAAGCGCGGGCTGGATATTGAGCTGGCGGCAGGCGATCTGGCGAAAATGCTGGATGCGAAATTCGCGGATATTGCGCGCCGGGATTAAATAAAGCCGGGTGCGCGCTGATGCCCTCACCCCAGCCCTCTCCCACAGGGAGAGGGAGAACAAATTAAAAACGGCAACCTATGGTTGCCGTTTTGCGTTAACCTCGTAGGCCGGGTAAGGCGTAGCCGCCACCCGGCACAACCCCCCGTTACTGCCAGCTCACCTCGCCTTTCGGCTCGTACGCATTCACATCCAGCGGTGAATTCTGCTGAATAAACTGTTTCAGCACTTCGGCGTCGATAAAGCCGGTATTCACGTAGCCCGGTTTGTTGTCGATATGCGGATAGCCATCGCCGCCCGTGGCGTTAAAGCTCAGGGTCGCCATGCGGTAGGTTTTGGATGGGTCAACCGGCTCGCCTTTGATTTTCAGATCGTTGAGCTTACCGTCTTTCGCCACAAAACTGACGTTCGCAAACTGCGGATAGGCTCCCGAGTCCGGTTTCATTTGCGCAACGGCGGTGAGATAGTCGATCACCTCTTTCCCGCTCATGTCCGCGTACACCACAATATTGCCGAACGGCTGAACCTTCAGCACATTTTTGTAGGTGATATCCCCCGCTTCGATGGAATCACGCACACCGCCGCCGCTCATTACCGCAAAGTCGGCGTTAGTGCGCGCCATTTGCGCCGCCAGCAGCAGGCGTCCCATATTGGTCTGCACGAAGCGCACTTTGCTGCGATCGCCTTCAAGGCGGCCATTCACCGTACCGATTTTCACGTCGAGCTGCGCTTTGCCTTTGTTCTGGAACGGCGTCAGGAGCGACAGCATCTGGGCGTTTTCAGCGATTTCTGGGGTGTAAAGTACGCGCTCACTTTTCCCGTCGTCATAGGTGACTTTCTTCTTCAGATTCACCGGGATCAGCTGGTAGCGCACCATTTTCATTTCGCCATTGCGGAATTCAAAGTCTGCGCGTCCGACGTATTTGCCCCACTCGTGGGCCTGAACAATCCAGATCCCATTCTGTCGATCCGGCGCGCACGGCGTGCCCGGCACGTAATCGACCTGTTTTTTGTTCTCGGACGCCATACATACCGGATCTTGTGAGTGACCACCCACAATCATCGCCAGCGCGCCCGCAGGCAGGCTGCGCGCCATCTCCACGTCGCCCGGTGCATTCGAGCCGTGCTCGCCGTTATCGTAGTGTCCCATGTGGGTGGTAGCGATAATCACATCCGGCTTTTCGTTTTGATTCAGCTCCTGAATCACCAGCTTCGCTTCGTCAGCCGGTTTGCGGAATTCGATGTCTGTGAAATATTCCGGGTTGCCGATTTTGGCCGTGTCGTCGGTGGTTAAACCGATGACCGCAATTTTCAGATCGTCGCGTTTGAATAACGCCCAGGGTTTAAACAGGCGCTCGCCGGTGCTTTTCTGATAAATATTGGCGGAGAGGAACGGGAATTTGGACCACTTTTCCTGCTGACGCAGCACGGTTAACGGATTGTCGAACTCGTGGTTGCCGACGGCCATAGCGTCATAGCCGATTAAATTCATGCCGCGGAAATCCGGTTCGGCATCCTGCAAATCGGACTCCGGCACGCCGGTGTTGATGTCGCCGCCTGACAGCAGCAATACGCTCCCGCCCTCGGCTGCCACCTCTTTACGAATGCCGTCCACCAGCGTTTTTTGCGCCGCCAGACCGTATTCACCGTATTCGCTGCGCCAGAAATGGCCGTGATGATCGTTGGTATGCAGAATGGTGATTTTATATGTTTTATCTTTTTCATACGCCTGCGCAGGCTGGCTTGCCAGCGCCCATGCGGCTATCAGCGCCAACGCGACGCCTCGCTTCATCAACTTCATATTCTCGCTCCCTGACCAAAAGACAAACGCAAAAATTACAATGAGTAAGAAGAATAGACAAATATGTTTTCAGAAATGCGACTTTCTTCAAAACTCACACACAGGTATGTTAGCGGGATAATAATGACACCCTGCACTTCTCTTAACAAAAGACGTGGTATTTATGGCAATCAGTGAATCAACTCCGCCTGTTACGGGCACCCCGGCGTCTCCGCCAAAATCGCGCACGGCATTTGGTATTTTAGGTGCCATCAGTCTGTCGCATCTGCTTAACGATATGATTCAGTCGCTGATTCTGGCGATCTATCCGCTCTTGCAATCAGAATTCTCATTAACCTTCGTACAGATCGGGATGATCACCCTGACCTTCCAGATGGCGTCGTCCCTGCTCCAGCCGGTCGTCGGTTACTGGACGGATAAGTATCCGATGCCCTGGTCGCTGCCCATCGGCATGTGCTTTACCCTGAGCGGCCTGGTGCTGCTGGCGCTGGCGGGAAGCTTTGAGATGGTGCTTATCGCCGCCGCGCTGGTCGGGACCGGTTCGTCGGTGTTCCACCCTGAGTCGTCGCGCGTGGCACGTATGGCCTCCGGCGGGCGTCACGGTCTGGCGCAGTCGTTGTTCCAGGTCGGCGGCAACTTTGGCAGCTCCCTCGGTCCGCTACTGGCCGCTGTCATCATTGCGCCTTACGGGAAAGGTAACGTGGCATGGTTTGTTCTGGCAGCGCTGCTGGCCATCGTGGTGCTGATTCAAATCAGCCGCTGGTATGCGGCGCAGCATCGGGTGAATAAGGGCAAACCTAAAGCTGCGATTATCAATCCGCTGCCGCGCAATAAGGTGATCCTGGCCGTGGGCATCCTGTTAGTGCTGATTTTCTCGAAATACTTCTATATGGCGAGCATCAGCAGCTATTACACCTTTTATCTGATGGAAAAATTCGGATTATCGGTACAAAACGCCCAGTTCCACCTGTTTGCCTTCCTGTTTGCGGTGGCGGCGGGAACCGTCATTGGCGGCCCTGTTGGCGATAAAATCGGGCGTAAATATGTGATTTGGGGCTCTATCCTCGGCGTTGCGCCCTTTACGCTTGTTTTACCCTACGCAAGCCTTGAATGGACGGGGATTTTAACCGTGATCATTGGCTTTATCCTCGCCTCCGCGTTTTCAGCCATCCTGGTGTATGCCCAGGAGCTGATGCCGGGCCGTATTGGTATGGTTTCCGGGCTGTTTTTCGGCTTTGCGTTTGGGATGGGAGGCCTTGGAGCGGCTGTGCTGGGGCTGGTCGCGGACCACACCAGCATTTTCCTGGTCTATAAAATCTGTGCTTTCCTGCCACTTCTGGGGATACTGACCATATTCCTGCCTGATTACCGCCATAAGGCGTAGTTTCCCTGCGGTCAAAGTAAACTTTGGCCGCATCTCTCTCCTAGTGCCATAAGGCTTTCCTCTTCATCCCTCCGGTAATTTGTCCTAATCTGCTTTTTTTAACGCTTATTGCTGTTTTATTCAAATTTCAACAATTATTCATAAACATAATGGCCGAAATTGTCATAAACTATTAATCGGCTTTTTGGTTTTTACGCCAAAAATGGAACACCTCACGACGAAAGGAGACGGAATGCATCACGCCACACCGCTTATCACCACCATTGTAGGTGGACTTGTGCTCGCCTTTATCCTTGGCATGATCGCCAACAAATTACGTATTTCTCCTCTCGTGGGCTATTTATTAGCGGGTGTGCTGGCGGGTCCGTTTACGCCAGGTTTTGTGGCGGATACCAAACTGGCTCCTGAACTGGCGGAATTAGGCGTGATTCTGCTGATGTTTGGCGTCGGTCTGCACTTCTCCTTGAAGGATCTGATGGCGGTAAAGCATATCGCCATACCCGGCGCGATCGCCCAGATAGGCGTGGCGACGTTGCTGGGGATGGCGCTTTCCGCTTTGCTTGGCTGGTCGCTGATGACCGGTATTGTATTCGGGCTGTGTCTCTCAACCGCCAGTACCGTGGTGCTGCTGCGCGCGCTTGAGGAGAGACAGCTGATAGACAGCCAGCGCGGGCAGATCGCCATCGGCTGGCTGATTGTTGAAGATCTGGTGATGGTCCTGACGCTGGTCCTGTTGCCTGCCGTCGCCGGGATGGTGGAAAAAGACAACGTCGGCTTTGCCTCGCTGGCGCTGGATATGAGCATTACCATCGGCAAAGTGATCGCCTTTATCGCCATTATGATGGTGGTGGGCCGCCGCCTGGTGCCGTGGATCCTCTCACGCAGCGCCGCCACCGGCTCTCGCGAGCTGTTTACCCTGTCGGTGCTGGCCCTGGCGCTGGGTATCGCCTTCGGCGCTGTTGAGCTGTTTGACGTCTCCTTTGCGCTGGGTGCGTTCTTCGCCGGGATGGTGCTGAACGAATCTGAGCTGAGCCACCGCGCGGCGCACGATACCTTGCCGCTGCGCGATGCGTTCGCGGTCCTGTTCTTCGTCTCCGTCGGTATGCTGTTCGATCCGTTAATCCTGATCGAACAGCCGCTGGCCGTGCTCGGGACGCTGGCGATTATTATCTTCGGTAAATCCGTAGTGGCATTTGGTCTGGTACGCTTGTTCGGCCACTCGCCGCGCACGGCGCTGACCATCGCCGCCAGCCTTGCACAGATTGGTGAATTTGCCTTTATCCTCGCAAGCCTGGGCATGGCGCTGAACCTGCTGCCGCAGGCCGGGCAGAACCTGGTGCTGGCGGGGGCGATCCTCTCCATCATGCTCAACCCGGTGCTGTTTGCGGTGCTCGAAAAATACCTCGATAAAACCGAAACGCTGGAAGAGCAGACCCTGGAAGAAGCTATCGAAGAAGAGAAGCAGATCCCGGTGGATATCTGTAACCACGCCCTGCTGGTCGGTTTTGGCCGCGTGGGGAGCCTGCTCGGCGAGAAGCTGATGGCGCAGGGGATTCCACTGGTGGTGATTGAAACCTCTCGCACCCGGGTGGATGAGCTCCGCGCCCGCGGGATCCGCGCGGTGCTGGGCAATGCAGCGAACGAAGAGATCATGAATCTGGCGCATCTGGACTGTGCGCGCTGGCTGCTGCTGACCATCCCGAACGGTTACGAGGCGGGTGAAATCGTGACCACCGCGCGTGAGAAGTGCCCGAGCATTGAGATCATTGCCCGCGCGCATTATGACGACGAAGTGGAATACATTACCGAACGAGGGGCGAATCAGGTGGTGATGGGCGAGCGCGAGATTGCGAATACCATGATTACACTGATTGAAAAGCCGCCGATTGAAGAGGCGGTGACGGGTTAAAAAAAAAGCCTGCTGGCGCTACGCTTAGCAGGCCTACTTTGAAGCCCCGGTTAGCGTAGCGCCACCGGGGAACCTTCCTCACCGATCCCAGTACGACTCTTCCAGACTGTCTTCCCGCTCCGGCAGGCCACGCGTTAAGCGCGGGGAATGCTGATTCAGCACCTGATAGCTCACGCGATTCGCGTATTTACACACCTGCGCCAGCGACGAATAGGTCAGCCAGCTGAGCTGATGTTTGCTGGAGTTCGGCACGTTGGTCCGGTGATAGGCATTGGCAGTGATGTCGTGCAGCAGAGCGGCCAGCGCACCGTCGCCCGCGCCGTTGGTGTTCATGATCTTCTCCGGGCCGCCCATGTACGGGGCAATGTGGGAGAAAATCCGCAGCGGATTTACGCAATCTTTATGGCGCATCGCGCGGCTGAATTCGTACTGGTTGAACTCGGCAATCGCGCCCGGCAGCAGCGGATGCTGGGTTTTGCGTTTGTTCTCTTCTTCGGTGAATCCGGCCATGAACAGGCCAATCGGTCCGGCGGTACAGAGCACCAGATCGACCCAATCCAGCGCTTTGTTGGACGCCAGCAGCGGATCGCTTTCCCCCGTCAGGGCTTCAGCTTCTTCTTCGTTCATCGCCAGAATCGAGACGTGCTCTTTCAGGAACGCCTGCCACCACTCGGGGTTGTCGGCGATAACAAACTTGGTGCCCAGCGTCAGCACTACCGGCACGTTGTATTTCTTCGCGTACTCCACCGCCTTCATGGTCGCTTCGGGCATCGGTTCGCCGGGCTTGCAGCGCACCAGATAGGAAGTCAGCACCAGCGCGGATGCCCCGGCAATCACCTCTTCCGGAATGCTTTCGGCGCGCAGCTTGTTCATGTGCCCAGGGCTGATGGCAAAGGTGCGCTCGCCGGAGTCGCTGATCAGCGTAAAGCAGCGGCCAATCGCGCCGTCGACGCCTTGCAGGTAGTTCAGATCGGTACGGCTGGAGGTGTTGCAGAGGTAACGGTAGGCGTAGCCACCGATTTCGATATTGCGGCACATCACGCCCAGTAACACGGAGCGGTCATCGGCGAGCACCGAATAGTTGTGCATGGTGTTCCCGATAGTGCCACCCGCAAACTGATGGGTGATCAGGTTTTCGCGCACCAGCTCCTGGTACAGCGCTTCGGCGACATCGTCTTCGATAACCAGCGAATGCCCGGAACTGAGCCCATAACGTGCGACAAACGCATCATCCACTTTTGCTTCGATATCCACCAGCGTCTGATCGATGCCGACCACCCACGCAGCGTTGGTTTCATTGACCGGCTGAATTTGTTGCAGCAGCGGATCGCGGGCGTTGACAGGGAAATAATGCTTTGATTTGCGTTTACCGGGAAATTTCATGTTGAGGGCTGCGAGTGACTATTGGGCCGGAAATGGTAGCACAAACCCGGCCCACTGCGCGATTAGCGGCTTGCAGTCACCAGCGCCGCCATCATCTCGATATGCTCCGGCGAGTCGTTAAGTGCCGGAATATACTCATACTTTGTTCCGCCCGCTTCGAGGAAGAACTCCCGGTTTTGCACCGCGATCTCTTCCAGGGTTTCAAGGCAGTCCGCCGAGAAGCCCGGCGACATCACCTGAACATGCTTCACGCCCTTCTCGCCGAGCATCTTGAGGGTTTCATCGGTGTACGGCGTCAGCCAGGGTTCACGGCCAAAGCGCGACTGGAAGGTCATCATCACTTTCTCCGGCGGCAAGCCGAGGGCAGAAACCAGCTCGCGAGTGGTGTCGCGACAGCGCTGCGGATAATCATCGCCTTCGTCAGCGTAACGCTGTGGGATGCCGTGATAGGAGAGCAGGAGCAGATCCGGCTCGCCGTGTTTGGCAAACGAGGCGCGCGCGCTGCTCACCAGTGCGGAGATGTAGAGTTCGTCTTCGGCATAGTCACGAATAAAGGTCACGCCCGGAATACGGCGACGCGTCGCCAGAATGCGCGCCAGTTCGTCCCAGACAGCAGCGACCGTCGAACAGGAGTATTGCGGGTAAAGGGCCAGCACCACGATGTGGTCCACGTCCTGCGCGAGCAGCGCATCGACCGCGCTCTCGAGCGACGGTTTGCCGTAGCTCATCCCGAGCGCGACGGGCATATCCGGTAAACGGGCGGCCAGCGCTTTTTCCTGACGACGGCTGTAGACCATCAGCGGCGAGCCCTCTTCCATCCACACGGACTGGTAGAGTTTCGCCACGCGGGGGGAACGAATCGGCAGAATGACGCCGCGCAGCAGCGGCCACCACAGCAATCTCGGGGTATCCACGACGCGGGAGTCGCTTAAAAACTGTCGCAGGTAACGTTTCACTGCCGCAGGGGTTGGTGCTTCTGGAGTGCCCAGATTGGCAAGCAGGATGCCGGTTTTCGCCTGACTCATTCACGCCTCTTAACCATTTGAATAGCTAATGATTGTAACTGAAAAGCGGGGAAACGGAACAGATTGCAGAAATAGGTGGGGGTTGGGTTGCCGGATGGCGGCGTAAACGCCTTATCCGGCCTACAGATTTTTTTGTAGGCCGGATAAGCGAAGCGCCATCCGGCACGTACCACAGATTAGCCGAGGATTTTTTCCAGCTCTGCGCGCACGTCAGCGACAGCTTTGGTGCCGTCAACTTTTGCGTATTTGGTGTTGCCAGACTGCGCTTCTTTCGAGTAGTAGCCGATCAGTGGCGCGGTCATCTGATGGTATTCCACCAGGCGTTTACGCACGGTCTCTTCCTGATCGTCTTTACGCGTGGTCAGCTCTTCGCCAGTCACGTCGTCTTTGCCTTCCACTTTCGGTGGATTGAATTTGATGTGGTAAACGCGGCCAGAAGCGGCGTGAACGCGACGACCGATGATGCGGTCAACGATCAGTTCGTCAGGTACGTCGAATTCCAGAACGTAGTCGACGTTGATACCCGCTTCTTTCATGGCGTCAGCCTGCGGAATGGTACGCGGGAAGCCGTCCAGCAGGAAACCGTTGCGGCAATCTTCCTGAGTGATGCGTTCTTTTACCAGCGCGATAACCAGTTCGTCAGTCACCAGTTTGCCTGCGTCCATGATGTCTTTCGCTTGTTTACCCAGCTCAGAGCCAGATTTAACAGCGGCACGCAGCATGTCACCCGTAGAGATTTGCGGAATACCGTATTTCTCCATGATGAACTGAGCCTGAGTTCCTTTACCCGCGCCCGGAGCGCCAAGCAGAATAATACGCATTGCGAAAATCCCCTCAAAAGTTGGTTCAATATTTCAAAAAGCGCTAAACAATACCATCAGAACGGGTATCGCTCAAGGAAGGCGGGACGGCTGAAACGGTTAACGGGGGAGATTATTTGGGATAGTGGGGTCTGGTGCCCTCACCCCGGCCCTCTCCCACGGGAGAGGGAGAAGACCAGGGGAGGCCGGGTGATTACGCCATCAACAGCGCATTCACACGTTTGATGAACAGGTTCGGATCTTCCAGCGTGCCGCGCTCGGCCAGCAGGGACTGATCCAGCAGCAGCTCAACCCACTCGTTAAACTGGGTTTCGTCCTGAGTGTCCGCCGCGCGTTTCACCAGCGGGTGATCCGGGTTCAGTTCAAAGATGTACTTCACTTCCGGAATGGCCTGGCCGGCAGCGGCAAACAGTTTCGCCATCTGGGTGCCCATTTCGTCCGCGTCGGTGGTGACAATCGCCGGGGTGTCGGTCAGACGGTGCGTGAAGCGCACCTCTTTCACGCGATCGCCCAGCAGGGTTTTCACGCGCTCAACGAAGGGCTCCAGCGCTTTTTCTGCTTCTTTTGCCGTTTCGTCCACTTCGTCAGCCAGCTTGTCGATAGACTCGTCAGCTTTAGCCACGGACTGGAAAGATTTACCGTCGAATTCGGTCAGGTAGTTCATCATCCACTCATCGATGCGATCGGAAAGCAGCAGCACTTCGATGCCTTTCTTACGCAGCAGCTCCAGATGCGGGCTGCTCTTCGCGGCAGCATAGCTGTCGGCGGTGATGTAGTAGATCTTCTCCTGCCCTTCTTTCATACGGGACACGTACTCTTCGAGAGACACGGTCTGCTCGGAAGAGTCGGTGTGCGTCGAGGCGAAGCGCAGCAGTTTAGCGATCGCTTCCACGTTTGAAGAATCTTCCGCCGGGCCCTCTTTCAGCACCAGGCCAAACTGTTTCCAGAAGGTCTGATATTTCTCAGCATCGTCTTTCGCCAGTTTCTCCAGCATCTGCAGGGAGCGCTTGGTCAGGGCGTTACGCAGGTTGCGCGTGACGGTGCTGTCCTGCAGGATTTCGCGGGAGACATTCAGCGGCAGATCGTTAGAATCTATCAGGCCACGCACGAAGCGCAGGTAGTTCGGCATGAACTGCTCGGCATCGTCCATGATGAACACGCGCTGCACGTACAGCTTCAGACCGTGCTTATGATCGCGGTTCCACATGTCCCACGGCGCCTGGGCCGGGATGTACAGCAGGCTGGTGTACTCCTGCTTCCCTTCCACGCGGTTGTGGCTCCAGGTCAACGGATCGGTAAAGTCGTGGGCGATGTGCTTGTAGAATTCGTTGTATTCGTCGTCTTTGATTTCAGACTTGTTACGCGTCCACAGGGCCTGCGCCTTGTTGATTTTCTCCCAGGAGACCACGGTTTCACCGTCGACTTCTTCGGTTTTCTCAATTTCAACTGGCAGGGCGATGTGGTCGGAGTATTTGCTGATGATGGAGCGCACGCGCCAGTCATTCAGGAAATCGTCTTCGCCTTCGCGCAGGTGCAGGGTGATCTCGGTCCCGCGATCGGCTTTGGTGATGTCATCCACGGTGTATTCACCTTCACCGTGGGACTCCCAGAACACGCCGTTTTCCGCGCTGTCGCCCGCCGCACGGGTGCGTACGGTGACTTTGTCGGCCACGATAAAGGCCGAGTAGAAGCCTACGCCGAACTGGCCGATCAGCTGGCTGTCTTTCGCCTGATCGGAGCCCATGGATTCGAGGAAGGATTTGGTGCCGGACTTCGCGATGGTCCCGAGGTGATCGATCACCTCGTCGCGGTTCATACCAATGCCGTTATCGGCAATGGTCAGGGTGCGGTTGTCTTTGTCAAAAGAGACGCGCACGCGCAGCTCACCGTCGCCTTCATACAGATCCGGGTTGGACAGCGCGCGAAAACGCAGTTTGTCCGCCGCATCCGAGGCGTTGGAGATAAGCTCACGCAGGAAGATTTCTTTATTGGAATACAGGGAATGGATCATCAGGTGCAGAAGCTGTTTTACTTCTGACTGGAAACCACGGGTTTCTTGTCCTTTCATCTAGATCGACCTCAACAATGCCATTTAATGGGGTTTGAACACGTTGAGAGTGAGATGGGGATAGCGGGAGAGAATTTCAAGCGGAGGCCACGATTGCAGCCTCCGTTTGGTCAGAAAATAAGCTTGTGGCGTCCAGCCAGAGAGTGTGACAGCGTGGTGCCGTCGACCATTTCCAGCTCGCCGCCGACCGGTACGCCGTGGGCGATGCGGCTCGCCTGTACGCCGTACTGCGCGCACAGTTCACCGATGTAGTTCGCGGTCGCTTCGCCTTCCACCGTCGGGTTGGTGGCGAGGATCACTTCGGTCAACGTCTCGGACTCCAGACGCTGCTCGAGGCGATCGAGACCGATATCGTCCGGGCCAATTCCATCCAGCGGAGAGAGATGGCCCATCAGTACGAAATAGCGGCCCGAAAACTGCCCGGTTTGCTCAATGGCGTAGATGTCCGCCGGACTCTCCACCACGCAAATCTGACCGTTTTCCTGACGACGCGGATTCGAACAGATGTTACACACGTCCTGCTCGGTAAAAGTGCGGCAATCCTCACAGTGACCGATTTCTGACATGGCGCGGGTCAGTGCCTGCGCCAGGCGCATCCCGCCGCTGCGGTCGCGCTGTAACAGCGTAAACGCCATGCGCTGGGCTGACTTCGGGCCAACGCCCGGCAGGCAGCGCAGCGCTTCCATTAACTGCGTGAGCAGCGGACTGGTTTGCATCAGAACGGCATCTTAAAGCCTGGCGGCAGCTGCATCCCGGAGGAGACAGAGGCCATTTTCTCTTTCTGGGTTTCGTCGATACGGCGCGCAGCATCGTTAAACGCAGCGGCAACCAGATCTTCCAGCATATCTTTGTCGTCTTCGAGCAGGCTTGGGTCAATTTCCACGCGACGGCAGTTATGCGCGCCGTTGATGGTCACTTTGACCAGACCTGCACCAGATTCGCCAGTGACTTCCAGCTGTGCGATCTCTTCCTGCATTTTCTGCATTTTGTCTTGCATCTGCTGGGCCTGTTTCATCAGGTTACCCAGACCGCCTTTACCACCAAACATAGGCTTCTCTCTTAAGTAGTCACGTTAAGGACAACGACTGTGAGTCAGACTCACGGTCAAATGGGACGGATACTCTCTTCATCCAGATCGGCGTCGAAGAACCGGCGCAGGGTCTGAATGTTGTTATCCGCAATAATCGACTCGCGCGCCTGCGCGAGCTTCTCTTCATAAATTGCCTGACGCCACTCCAGCGGCGTACGCATCGCCGGATTATCATCTTCAATGATAGTCAATTCAACCGGCGCGCCCTGTAATGTGGAGAGCGCCTCCGTCAGCACCTGTTGGGCGCTGGCGGAATTCAGATGACGCTGACCCGGGCGCAGATGCAGGCGGATCTGATTTCCGTCCTGCTCTTTCCAGGCGTTGAGCGCGACCTGCTCGACCAGTTTCGGCAGCTTTAACTGGCTGACTTCAGCGGCCCAGGCGTCACGCTCGAGGGATTCTGCTGCGAGCTTCGCAGAAAGCTCCGGCGTTTTATCGTGCTCCAGCGCCTTTTTCAGCGCTTTCGGCGTCGCCACTTCCACCTTCACTTCTTCGGCGGTGTTGGTCGACTTCCAGCGGTAAGCCTCTTTCTTCGCCGGGGCTTTCTGTTCGAGCGCCGACGGCGACGGGCGCGACTGTACGCGCTCCGTTACCGATGCCAGTCGTTCGAGTGCGGCGTTGTTAACCGGCCGCGCTCTTCCTGGCGCTGCCGGTTCACTCTTTTTTGGTTTGGTTGCTCCCTGCGCACGCTGTAGCTGACTGCGCGCGGCGAGCACCGAACTGGTGGCATCCGGCAGCGGGACGTCCGGCCCAGGCGGTGGCGCAGCGTGCTGCGGCATCGCCGTAGGCGTCATCACCGCGGTCGGTGCGACAGGGGCATAGGACTGGCGCGGCACTTCAGGCTCGGGCAGCGGCATCCGGGGATGGAACGCCAGCGCGCGCAGAAGCGTCATTTCGACGCCCATCCGACGATCCGGTGCGAACGGCAATTCTTTGCGGCCAATCAGCAGCGTCTGGTAATAGAGCTGCACATCAGCCGGTGGAACGGTGCGCGCAAGTTCACGCATGCGCTGTTCGATCATCGCCATGTCTGCGCCAATGGCAGATGGGGAGAGCTGGAGCATCGCCACGCGGTGCAGCAGGGCCAGCATTTCGACCAGCAGCGCTTCCCACTCCACGCCGCGGGAGGCCGCGACGTTCACCAGCGACATGGCGCGTTCGCCGTTGGCTTCAATAATGGCTTCAATCAGCGACAGGGCCTGATCGTCGTCGAGGGTGCCGAGCATGGTGCTCACCGCCTCGGTCGACAGCTGGCCGTCACCGCTGGCGATGGCCTGATCCGTCAGGCTTAAAGCGTCACGCAGACTGCCGTCCGCCGCACGCGCCAGCAGCTGCAGGGCGCGCGGTTCGTGGGCGATCTTCTCTTCATCAAGAATGTGTTCGAGCTGAGTGCGGATCTGATCGACGTCCAGCGCCTTCAGATGGAACTGCAGACAGCGCGACAGGATCGTCACCGGCAGCTTTTGCGGATCGGTGGTCGCCAGCAGGAATTTGACGTGCGATGGCGGCTCTTCCAGCGTTTTCAGCAGGGCGTTAAAACTGTGGCGCGACAGCATGTGGACTTCATCGATCAGATAGACCTTGAAGCGGCCACGCGCCGGGGCGTACTGCACGTTATCCAGCAGATCGCGGGTATCTTCGACCTTAGTGCGCGAGGCGGCATCGATTTCGATCAGATCGACAAAACGCCCCTGCTCGATTTCCCGGCAGTTATCACAGACGCCGCATGGCGTGGCGGTGATCCCGGTTTCGCAGTTCAGGCCTTTAGCCAGCAAACGGGCAATAGAGGTTTTACCGACGCCGCGCGTGCCGGAGAAAAGATACGCGTGATGGATGCGTCCTAGCGATAAACCGTTCGCCAGGGCGGTCAGCACATGTTCCTGGCCGACGACGTCAGCGAAGGTTTGGGGTCGCCACTTTCGGGCTAACACCTGATAACTCATGGGCAGGCTCTGCAACGCTGGAAGGTGGATATTCAGGGGGGTAATGCTAACACAACCTCACCCATTGGGCGAGGTTGCGGGAAGAGGGATTAATGACCCGGGAAAGGGACCAGGCTGTAGCTGGTGATACCCTGTTTTTCCAGGCGCTGTTCGCCGCCGAGATCGAACAGATTGATGATGAAGGCCGCGTCGGTCACTTCTCCACCCAGACGACGGATCAGCTTCACGGTCGCTTCAATCGTACCGCCGGTCGCCAGCAGATCGTCCACCACCAGCACTTTGTCGCCCGGTTTGATGGCATCAACGTGAATTTCCAGCTGATCGGTGCCGTATTCCAGCTCATAGCTCTCGGCAATGGTTTCACGCGGCAGTTTGCGCGGTTTACGTACCGGCACAAAGCCCACGCCCATCGCCAGCGCAACCGGTGCGCCGAACAGGAAGCCACGCGCTTCCGTGCCTACTACTTTGGTGATCCCGGCGTTTTTATAGCGCTGAACCAGCAGTTCAATGCTGAGTGCGTACGCTTTCGGGTCTTCCAGCAAGCTGGTGACATCACGGAAAAGAATGCCAGGTTTTGGATAGTCCTGGATGCTTTTGATGCTGTTTTTCAGAAATTCAAGCTGCTGCGCAGTCGCGGTCATAAATGTATGCCTGGTTAAAAACGGTGTTACTCACGGCGCGCATAACATGTGGTCAAAGTAACAATTGATTAACTTTTGACCAGGCGCACCTGTGCTCGAAAACGGTCGAATTTACTGGCTGCGGGGGATAATTGCAACAGCCATCATTGCCCATCAGTGCTTTTGTTGCTTTTCATCAACGACGGGGATTCGCCACATGAAGAAAAGCAGACAGGAGAGGATCACCAGCAGCAGGATACGCACCCACATCATCTTCACCAGCCATAATGAAATGGCGAAGGTCACGAGGATCACCGCAATCGCGCGAGGCTTTGCGCCGGGCGGCATCGCCCGGTATTGTTGCCAGTGGCGCAGATAGCCGCCAAACCAGGAGCGATAAAGCAGCCACTGGTGAAAACGCGGCGATGAGCGGGCAAAGCACCAGGCCGCCAGCAGAATAAAGGGCGTGGTGGGCAGCAGCGGCAAAACCACGCCAAGCGTACCCAGCACTACCGCGAGCCAGCCAATGATGATTAAAATAGTACGCTTCATAATGCGAATCGTTATCAAACTGAACGGCTACTTTACCACTGGAGAGCGTATTGAAAACAGCCTTGCTTTTAGAGACTCTGCAAAATCAGTTGATCGCCCTGCGCGCGCAGGCATCACCTCTGTTGCAGCATGCGACGCTGAAGCCACGCTTTGACCGGCAGTTGTTTCGTACCCGCAGTACGCTGATAAAAGATTATCTTGATGAAGCCCAGCATAACCTTGATGAGCTTCGTCACGCCGTCGAGAGCCAGCAAACCGAGCAGGTGGCGTGGCTGGCGGAACATCTGGTAGAGCAGATCACCGCCCTGCACCGGGAGATGACCGCCTGGCCGCTGCGCGCGTGGGACACGCCCTCGCCCGGTGCCGCGAAATGGCAGCGCAAACGGCTGGAGCATCAGGATTTTGAACGTCGCCTGTACGCGATGAAAAACGAGCGCGAACAGCAGCTCAAAGGGAGCGAAACCCTGGAAGAGCAGCAGCGTTTGATGCGGGAAATTTCCGCCCTGGAAGGACGACTCACCCGCTGCCGTCAGGCGCTGGATGAGATAGAGCGCGTGATTGCGCGTATGACCCGCTAAATGGAGCTAAACATGTCGCTGGAAAACGCACCCGACGAAGTCAAACTGGCCGTCGATCTGATTATGCTGCTGGAAAATCATGACCTTGCGCCTGAGACGGTGTTGAAAGCGCTGGAAATTGTGCGGCGGGATTTTGAGGGGAAGTTACGTCCTGACTCAGCGCCGTAGTTTCCCCCTCACCCTAACCCTCTCCCACAGGGAGAGGGAATAAGATCAAGCTGGTGTCGGGTCATCGCCCTTCACTTCACGCTTCACTTCCGTATGCTCATCACCCTTCTCATTTCGCAGGTGAACTTCCAGCTGGTTGAAAGCGATATTGATATTGTTCTCACGGCACAGACGATCGATGGTGCGGTTCAGTTCGTCCACCGCGTAACTGCGATCCCGCAACTCACGCACGTATAAACGCAGCTCATGATCCAGGGTGCTTGCCCCGAAGGTGGTGAAGAACACCGACGGCGCCGGATCGTGCATCACTTTTGGATGCTCCGTCGCGGCCTGCAACAGTACCGCTTTCACTTTGTCCAGATCCGATCCGTACGCCACGCCGAGGCGGATCACCACGCGGGTGATGGTGTCGGAGAGCGACCAGTTGATCAGACGTTCGGTGACGAAGGCTTTGTTCGGGATGATCACCTCTTTGCGATCAAAGTCGGTGATTGTCGTTGCGCGGATACGGATCTTGCTGACCGTCCCGGAGAAGGTACCGATGGTGACCGTATCGCCGATACGCACCGGGCGTTCGAACAGAATGATCAGGCCAGAGACGAAGTTCCCGAAGATCTCCTGCAAGCCAAAACCGAGACCGACCGACAGGGCGGCTGCCAGCCACTGGAGTTTATCCCACGAGACGCCCAGCGAGCCGAAGACGGTCATCGCCCCGACCACCAGAATCACATAGTTCAGAATGGTGGTGATGGCGTAAGACGAGCCCTGACGCATATTGAGGCGTGAGAGGATCAGCACTTCCAGCAGACCCGGCAGGTTGCGGATCAGCGCCCAGGCCACCACGGTGGAGACCAGCGCAAACAGCAGGCTGCCCATGGTGACGCTTTTCATCACCGCCGCACCGGCTTCGGTGCCGTTGTACTGCCAGAGCGTGATGCTGTCGAGATAGGCAAACACGGTGATCAAATCAGACCAGATCGCCCAGAACATCACGCCGAACAGCGCCACCATCACCAGCATGGTAATACGTAGCGTTTGCTGGTTGACCTGCTCCAGCGCGATGGTCGGCTCTTCCTGCGGCTCCGCCCCTTCCGCGCCCTCTTTCACCATATTCTGACGACGAGCCAGCGCACGACGGTAGGCGATGCGGCGCGCCGCGACGCTCAGACCGCGCAGCACCGTCTGATACAGCAGGTTCCAGAGAATGACCAGATAGACGGTTTCAATCCAGCGGCCCGACAGGCGCAGCGTGGTATAGAAGTAGCCCGTGGCGGTGAGCACCATCAGCGCCAGCGGAATAATCGCCAGCACGGTGACGGTGATCAGCCGAATGTTATGCGACTCTTTATCCCGCCAGCTGTCGCGGCACATCGGCCACATCAGCACGGCAATCAGCAGCAGGTTGAGGAAAATGGCGAGTTGGCCGAGGACGTCATCCATCAGATGCAGCGGCGAGAGTTCGGCCACGACCGACCAGAAGTGCAGCGGCAGCAGCGCCAGGCTCACGCGCACAATCTGGCGGCGCCAGTGGCTGGTGAGCTGCTCCGGCATATTGAAGTGACGCACCGCCACGCCGTCTTTTTCCAGCACTTTCCAGCACAGGCCAAACACCAGCCAGAACAGGGCCAGTTTTTTGCTGAACGCCCACAGCAGATCGCTGATGTTGAGCTGCATCGTCAGCAGGATCAGTCCCGCCGCCAGAATCAGCAGACACACCGGCAGCGCGCGGATGAGATCGATCAATATTGCTTTCGGCGTATGCAGCTGGCTGTCATTGCGCAGCTGTCCCACTTCATGGGCGAGCTTAGCCTGGTATTTTTTAAGCCAGCCCAGACGCCAGCGGATCAGTCCCGCAATCAGCAACAACGGCAGACCGGCGAGAAACGCAATCATCACCGCAGGCCAGGCTTTCTCCCAGTTGACGGTGATTTTCATGCTTTTGATCTGGGATTTCAGCGTCTCCGGGAAGGATTTAATCCAGTCCCAGTCCATCGGTTTGTTGCTGTTTACCCAGAAGATTTGCTGGGTCAGAATTTCTTTCAGGCTTTTCGAGACGCTCACCAGCTGCTGCTGGTTGATTTGCAGGTTGATCGCCATCATCAGCTGATTACCCAACTGTTTGTTGAGCTGATCCAGCAGCTCGCGGCGCATATCCACCACCTGCAGCAGCGCGTCGTGGACTTCATCGTTCACTTCGCTGTTATGACCCTCTTCCACTTTGGCGACAAAGGCGTCGCTCTGGAAAAGCGCGTCGCGCTGTTGGTTGATCTCAAACTGCTCCAGACGCAGGTCCGCGATGCGGTTGGTCATGTCTTCCAGCTCGTCGGCGGACGGCAGCGTCTGCTGCTGCTGATACAGAATGCGCGACAGCAGCAGGCTGCCCTTCAGGACGGCAATCTGTTCTTTGATATTGCGCTCCGCCTGCAGGGCGCGATCCAGCCAGTTCTTCACTTTGATATTTTGCTGAACCAGTGAGTTACCGCTTTCGGTGGCCTGAATCAGACGCTGGCTGAGCTGATGGTTGATATCCAGCTCCTGCTTCACCAGCGGGTTACTCTGGATGCGGGTGGTTTCGTCCGGCGAGACGGCTTCCTGCGCCGTTTTCTCCGTCAGGGTCAGGCGTTTGCTGTTAACCGCCTCCTGCAGCAGCTGGAGCTGATGCTCCAGGCGATTAATATTGGCGGTGACATAATCCCGCTGTTTTTGCAGCGTATCCTGCAAAATGGTGTTGCCTTCGAGGCTCTTACGCTGCTGGTCGATCTGCGAATTGAGCAAGGTTTGCTGGGCCAGGAGCAGCGTTTGCTGCGTCGGACGCAGCGCGCCTTCGCCCACCGTGGTGCCATTCAGGCGGTTACGGATCTGCTGCAGCTGCTGCGAGGCCGAATACATGGCGTTCTGCACGCGTTCCGGCTGAGTTTGCAGGGAGACGAGCTGGCTGTTGTAGGTGGCGAGATCGCTCTGCCCGGTTTGCAGATCGTCCAGCACCTGGGTCATGCGGGATTCCAGCTGGCGCAGGGAGAGCGTCGCCAGAGTCTTGCGGGTCTCGTCGTCGTTATCGACGTCGCTCAGGGCGTTCAGCGCCGCCGTCGCCTGACGCATTTTGTCCGGCGCTTCGGTCACTTTCTGGCGCAGCTGCGTGGTTTCTGTTTTCACGCGCTCGATTTTATCCAGCGTCTCGATGGTCTCGGCCAGATCGGCCTGCACCAGCTTTTCCTGCGGCGTCAGCTCTTTTTGTTTGTTCAGGGTGTCCAGCTGAGACTGAATATCCGCCCGCGTCGGGCCGTCGCTGTTATTGTCAGCGCGGGCATGGACGGCGGGAGCCGTGGCGAAGAAAAACAGCACGGCGAAAATCAGGACAAAAACGGGGTTTTGCGAGCGTGTGTAGTGCAGCATAGTGATGATTTTGATGTCAGAAATGACCGGAAATAGTCTGGCGCGAAGAATATCACGGCAGGTGCAGGCAGAATAGCGCGAAGGCCAGCGTCCAGGAAAATTCCTGGCACCAGTCAGGCCGGAAGGGAATCAGGGTCGCCGCGCAGCGTCGGGCAGAACTGGCACATCTCCAGCAAAATGGCGACGTAGTTGCGCGCCTCCTGTCTCAGGTCGAACGACTCGGGGGCAAAGAGCCAGTTTTCCATCAGCCCGGAAATATAGCTGCGCATCAAAATAGCGGTACGACGAGTCAGCAAATTTGCCGGGAGCATGTTAGCCTGAATACATTGATTTAGCGTATATTCGATGCGATCGTAGCTTTCGAGGCACAGACTGCGCTGCGCCTGTTGTACAACGGCCATTTCGCCGACAAACTCGCATTTGTGGAAGATGATCTCCATCATCAGGCGGCGTCGTTCCTCAATCACTGTCGCCTCAAGAACATGAACCAAAATTTCTCTCAATACTGAGAGTGGATCGTCAGGGAATTTTGCCCGATACTCAGTCTCAAGATCGGCAATACTGGATTCTGATAACTCCCAAATTTCACTGAACAAATCTGACTTGTTTTTGAAATGCCAGTAAATCGCTCCCCGTGTGACGCCAGCGGCCTGAGCAATCTGCGCCAGAGAGGTCGAAGAGACCCCCTGCTGCGAAAACAGACGTAATGCCACATCCAGAATGTGTTGACGTGTCTCGAGCGCTTGTTGTTTGGTTTTTCGTGCCATACGTCAATGAATTTACAGGAGTCAGATTTACATACATTTATGAATGTATGTACCATAGCACGACGATAATATAAACGCAGCAATGGGTTTGCGGACTTTTGATCCATTGATCAATTTGAAATCGGACACTCGAGGTTTACATATGAACAAAAACAGAGGGTTAACGCCTCTGGCGATCGTTCTGATGCTCTCAGGCGGCTTAGCGCTTACAGGATGTGATGAGAAACAGGCTCAACAGGGAGCACAGCAGATGCCAGAAGTCGGTGTCGTTACGCTGAAAACTGAACCTCTTCAAATCACCACAGAATTACCAGGCCGTACAAGCGCTTACCGCGTTGCGGAAGTTCGTCCTCAGGTTAGCGGGATCATCCTGAAACGTAACTTCACCGAGGGTGGTGATATCGAAGCGGGTGTGTCTCTGTATCAGATTGATCCGGCAACCTATCAGGCCGCGTACGAAAGTGCGAAAGGCGATCTGGCAAAGGCCGAAGCAGCTGCCAAAATCTCCCAGCTGACGCTGAACCGTTATAAAAAGCTGCTCGGCACGCAGTACATCAGCCAACAGGATTACGACACGGCGCTGGCCGATTCTCAACAGGCGAACGCTGCGGTACTCGCGGCAAAAGCAGCGGTTGAAACGGCGCGCATTAACCTGGCGTACACCAAAGTGACCTCCCCTATCAGCGGTCGCATTGGCAAATCTTCCGTCACAGAAGGTGCGCTGGTTCAGAACGGACAGGCCACTGCGCTGGCTACCGTTCAGCAGCTTGATCCGATCTATGTGGATGTCACGCAGTCCAGTAACGATTTCCTGCGTCTGAAACAAGAGCTGGCAAGCGGTGCGCTGAAACAAGAAAACGGCAAAGCCAAAGTGGAGCTGGTCACCAATGATGGTATCAAGTTCCCACAGGCTGGCGCGCTGGAATTCTCTGACGTGACCGTCGACCAAACCACCGGTTCTATCACCTTACGCGCCATCTTCCCGAACCCTGACCACACGCTGTTGCCAGGTATGTTCGTGCGTGCCCGTCTGGAAGAAGGCACCAACCCAACCGCACTTTTGGTTCCACAGCAGGGCGTAACACGTACGCCGCGCGGTGATGCCAGCGCGCTGGTGGTGGGTAAAGATGACAAAGTCGAAACGCGTCAAATCACTGCTACGCAGGCGATTGGCGACAAATGGCTGGTGACGGACGGTTTGAAAGATGGCGATCGCGTGATTGTCTCTGGTTTGCAAAAAGTACGTCCTGGCGCGCAGGTGAAAGCCCAGGAAGTCAAATCTGACGATAAACAACAAGCCGCAGCCGGTGGCCAGTCAGAACAAACCAAGTCTTAACTTAAACAGGAGCCGTTAAGACATGCCTAATTTCTTTATCGATCGCCCCATATTCGCATGGGTGATCGCCATCATCATCATGCTTGCAGGGGGACTGGCGATCCTGAAGCTGCCCGTAGCGCAATATCCAACGATTGCGCCACCGGCCGTTTCGATCACCGCGACCTATCCTGGGGCTGATGCAAAAACGGTGCAGGACACCGTGACACAGGTTATCGAACAGAACATGAACGGTATCGATAACCTGATGTACATGTCCTCCAACAGTGACTCAACCGGTACGGTTCAGATCACGCTGACCTTCCAGTCTGGTACCGATGCGGATATCGCGCAGGTTCAGGTGCAGAACAAACTGCAGCTGGCGATGCCGTTACTGCCGCAAGAAGTCCAGCAGCAGGGCGTGAGCGTGGAGAAATCCTCCAGTAGCTTCCTGATGGTTGTCGGCGTTATCAACACCAACGGCACCATGACGCAGGAGGATATTTCCGACTACGTGGGCGCCAACATGAAGGACGCCATCAGCCGTACTTCTGGTGTGGGTGACGTGCAGCTGTTTGGTTCGCAGTACGCGATGCGTATCTGGATGGACCCGAACAAACTGAACAACTTCCAGCTGACCCCGGTGGACGTGATCAGCGCGATCAAAGCGCAGAACGCCCAGGTGGCAGCCGGTCAGTTAGGCGGCACGCCGCCGGTGAAAGGGCAGCAGTTGAACGCCTCGATCATCGCGCAGACCCGTCTGACCTCCGCCGATGAGTTCAGTAAAATTCTGCTGAAAGTGAATCAGGATGGTTCACAGGTTCGCCTGCGCGACGTGGCGAAGGTCGAACTGGGCGGTGAAAACTACGACATCGTGGCGAAGTTTAACGGCCAGCCGGCTTCCGGTCTGGGGATTAAACTGGCGACCGGCGCGAACGCGCTGGATACCGCAACCGCGATCCGTGCAGAACTGGCCAAAATGGAGCCGTTCTTCCCGTCAGGTCTGAAAATCGTTTACCCGTACGACACCACCCCGTTCGTTAAGATCTCGATTCACGAAGTGGTGAAAACGCTGGTCGAAGCGATCATCCTGGTGTTCCTGGTGATGTATCTGTTCCTGCAAAACTTCCGCGCGACGTTGATTCCAACCATCGCGGTACCGGTCGTTCTGTTGGGGACCTTTGCCATACTGGCGATATTCGGCTTCTCGATAAACACCCTGACGATGTTCGGGATGGTGCTCGCCATCGGCTTGCTCGTGGATGACGCCATCGTGGTGGTCGAAAACGTCGAGCGTGTGATGGCCGAAGAGGGGCTCCCGCCGAAGGAAGCGACGCGTAAGTCAATGGGCCAGATTCAGGGCGCACTGGTCGGTATCGCGATGGTTCTGTCGGCGGTATTTATCCCGATGGCCTTCTTCGGCGGGTCAACCGGTGCGATTTACCGTCAGTTCTCCATCACCATTGTGTCGGCGATGGCCCTGTCGGTTCTCGTGGCATTGATCCTGACGCCAGCCCTGTGTGCCACCATGCTGAAGCCCGTCGCGAAAGGCGATCACGGCGACAACAAGAAAGGCTTCTTCGGCTGGTTCAACCGCATGTTTGATAAGAGCACGCACCACTACACCGACAGCGTGGGCAACATCCTGCGCAGCACCGGTCGTTATCTGCTGCTCTATATCATCATCGTGGTCGGCATGGCGTTCCTGTTCGTTCGTCTGCCAAGCTCCTTCCTGCCAGACGAAGACCAGGGCGTGTTCCTGACCATGGCGCAGCTTCCGGCGGGTGCATCGCAAGAGCGTACCCAGAAAGTACTGGATGAAGTGACCGATTACTACCTCACCAAAGAGAAAGCGAACGTTGAATCCGTGTTTGCGGTTAACGGCTTTGGCTTTGCGGGTCGTGGTCAGAACACCGGTATTGCCTTCGTCTCTCTGAAAGACTGGAGCGAGCGTCCAGGCGAAGAGAACAAAGTCGAAGCGATCACCGGGCGTGCGATGGGCACCTTCTCGAAGATTAAAGATGCGATGGTGTTCGCCTTTAACCTGCCAGCGATCGTGGAACTGGGTACCGCGACCGGCTTCGACTTCCAGCTGATTGACCAGGGCGGTTTGGGTCACGAAAAACTGACTCAGGCGCGTAACCAGCTGTTTGGTGAAGTGGCGAAACACCCTGACCTGCTGGTCGGCGTGCGTCCTAACGGCCTGGAAGATACCCCGCAGTACAAGATTGACATCGACCAGGAAAAAGCACAGGCGCTGGGCGTTTCTATCAGTGACATCAATACCACGCTGGGCGCAGCCTGGGGCGGTAGCTACGTCAACGACTTCATCGACCGCGGTCGTGTGAAGAAAGTGTACGTGATGTCAGAAGCGCAATACCGTATGTTGCCGAACGATATCAACAACTGGTACGTGCGCGGCAGCGAAGGTCAGATGGTTCCGTTCTCCGCCTTCTCCACCTCACGTTGGGAATACGGTTCACCGCGTCTGGAGCGTTACAACGGCTTGCCGTCGATGGAAATCCTCGGTCAGGCAGCACCAGGCAGAAGTACCGGTGAAGCGATGAACCTGATGGAAGAGCTGGCGGCGAAACTGCCTTCCGGCATCGGCTACGACTGGACGGGGATGTCCTATCAGGAACGTCTGTCCGGTAACCAGGCCCCTGCCCTGTACGCCATCTCGCTGATTGTGGTGTTCTTGTGTCTGGCAGCCTTGTACGAGAGCTGGTCGATTCCGTTCTCGGTCATGCTGGTGGTGCCATTGGGGGTTATCGGTGCGCTGCTGGCCGCGACATTCCGTGGCCTGACCAACGACGTTTACTTCCAGGTGGGCCTGCTGACAACCATTGGCTTGTCGGCGAAGAACGCGATACTTATCGTCGAATTCGCCAAAGATCTGATGGATAAAGAAGGTAAGGGCCTGATTGAGGCAACGCTTGAAGCCGTACGTATGCGTCTGCGTCCAATTCTGATGACCTCCCTGGCGTTTATCCTCGGGGTAATGCCGCTGGTTATTAGCTCCGGTGCAGGCTCCGGCGCGCAGAACGCCGTCGGTACCGGTGTCATGGGCGGGATGATTACCGCAACCGTACTGGCTATCTTCTTCGTTCCGGTGTTCTTCGTGGTGGTTCGCCGCCGCTTCAGCCGTAAGAATGAAGACGTGGAACACAGTCACTCAGTAGATCATCACTGATACCGGTTTCACATGCTAAAAAGGCCGCAATTTGCGGCCTTTTTCTTTGTCTGAACAAAATCATAAATTACGCTTATTGTTGGTTTATTTATTTTACGTCAGCCTCATTACGCGTATGTTGTTTAATGAATTCGTGAATCAATGAAACGCCGAATTTTAATTTCATCTCCTGCGGAAGAATATTAGGATTATTCCTGGCTAAATTTGTCGTGTAATCAACAAGTCCGAATCCTGATTTCATGCGAAAGTTTAAGGTAACTTGATGAATCCTAAGGTAGCAGCCAAATTGCCAGCCTTGATTAGGCTAAAAATGGCCCCATTAATGATGGACAATCGCTCAACGTTTGGTGGCTTAAGTTTTAATTGTAATTTTTCGTAATAGCGCGGTGAAATCTTGATCAGGCTGGTTTATAGTTAAAGACATCAGGAAAAAGCACCCGTTAAGGTAAGCTAGTTGTATCCATCCCGACGTTGATGTTCGGTGAGTAAAGAATCACTCAAAAGGGGATGCGCTATGGACGAGTACTCGCCAAAAAGGCATGATATCGCGCAGTTGAAATTTCTCTGCGAATCCTTGTACCATGACTGCCTTGCCAATCTTGATGAAAGTAACCATGGCTGGGTTAATGATCCGACCTCCGCTATCAATTTGCAGCTCAATGAACTCATTGAGCATATAGCAACCTTCGCACTTAATTATAAAATTAAGTACAATGAAGATAATAAATTGATTGAGCAAATTGATGAATATCTGGACGACACCTTTATGTTGTTCAGCAGTTATGGCATTAACACACAGGATTTACAAAAATGGCGTAAATCGGGAAATCGCCTATTCCGTTGTTTCGTCAACGCGAGCAGAGCTAACCCGGTCAGTCACTCCTGTTAAAATTATTACAAATACTAAGGTGAATTTATGTCTGATAAACCATTAACAAAGACAGATTATTTGATGCGCTTGCGACGTTGCCAGTCACTGGACACCCTGGAACGTGTTATTGAAAAAAATAAATACGAGCTGCCCGATCATGAACTGGCTGTATTTTATTCAGCCGCCGACCACCGTCTGGCCGAGTTAACCATGAATAAGCTGTATGACAAAATCCCTGTTTCTGTGTGGAAATTTGTCCGTTAATTCCAGAACTCTGTTTTTAAGATTGTATTGTTACCTTCTTACGCTGAATTCACCTTTCGATTTACGATCCCTGTGTGACAGACAGACCCATCGTTCTAAATGTGCACGTCGGCAACAATGTTGTGACTATCATCACATCAGCCCAATGGGAACGTTCCCTTTCACGGTGAGGTTCTTTACGCTATGGCGCAAAGAGTATTCCAGTGAGGTGTCCCATGAGTGAAGAAAAACAAAAGATGATTGCCGGTGAGCTATATCGCCCCTCTGACGAAACATTGCGGGCAGATCGCCTGCGCGCTCGCCATCTGGTTCACCGCTACAACCACACCGGCCCCGATGCCAAAGCAGAACGCAGTACGCTGCTGACTGAACTCCTCGGCCAGGCCGAAGGCGCGTATATCGAGCCAAGTTTTCGCTGCGATTACGGCTATAACATTTTCCTCGGCAAAGCGTTCTACGCGAATTTCGACTGCGTGATGCTGGACGTCTGCCCGATTCATATCGGTGATAATTGTATGCTGGCGCCAGGCGTGCATATTTATACCGCCACCCATCCGCTCGATGCGACGGAACGCAATAGCGGCGTTGAATTGGGTAAACCGGTGACTATCGGTCATAATGTCTGGATTGGTGGCCGCGCGGTCATTAATCCCGGCGTAACTATCGGTGATAACGTGGTTGTGGCGTCCGGTGCTGTGGTCACGAAAGACGTTCCGGCGAACGTCGTCGTCGGCGGAAACCCGGCTAAGATCATCAAAACGCTTTAAGCCTGAAATCGGTAACTGTTATGGTTTTTATGCCCATAACTGTTACTTCTTTCACCTCCGCCGCTCCCCTAAAATGGGCAGATCCCCTGTATTTTGCAAAATTCATGAAGGTTATAAATGACAGAGATACAGCGCCTGCTTACTGAAACCATCGACGATCTGAACTCCCGCGAAAAGCGCGACAATCGCCCGCGCTTTAGCATCAGCTTTATCCGTAAACACCCTGGCCTGTTTTTAGCGATGTATGCCGCGCTGCTGGCGACGCTGGTCGTCATGCTGCTGTCTGAAACGCTGATCGACTCGGTCTGGCTGCTGGTGGTGTTATTCATCGTCTTCAACGCCTTTTTCTTCTTCGACATTAATCCTCGCTATCGCTACGAAGATATCGACGTGCTGGACTTCCGCGTCTGCTACAACGGCGAATGGTACAACACGCGCTATGTGCCGTCGGAACTGATCAGCAATATTTTGCATTCGCCGAACGTGGAAGAAGCGCAAAAAGCCAAACTGCAGAAGATGATCTCCACCAAAGGCGAACTGTCGTTCTACGACGTGTTTACCCTTTCTCGTCCTGCCACTGCGTAATCAGTCTCTGCAAGCGCCTGATCCCAGGCGCAAATTGCGACGCCGACGTATTCCCGTATCCCAGCACCAGACCGGTTTGCCCCCACTGCGTATCCAGGTAATAGCCGCTCAGGGCAGCCGGAGCCAGCTGATACTGTTTTGCCTGCTGCACAATCGCCGTATCATCCACGCCATCAATAGCAACGGTCAGATGCATCCCGCCCTCGCCGGCCAACACCCGGTGCGGAGTGTGCAGTTCTGCGGCCAGCGCCTCGCGTAATTGTCGGTAACGCTTGCGATACAGCCGACGCATCGCCGCCAGATGTCGCGCGTAATGCCCCTCTTCGATAAACAGCGCCAGCGTCCGCTGCTCAGCCCGATGCCCGCCGCGCAGCAGCGAACCAATCGCCGGATGTGCGGCGTGGGCCAGCGCCTTCGGCAGCACCATAAATCCTGTGCGCAGTGACGGAAACAGCGTTTTGCTGAAGGTCCCCAGATAGACCACCGGCGGGTTATCCTGCATGCCCATCATTGCCGGAACCAGCTCGCCGCTGTAGCGAAACTCGCTGTCGTAATCATCTTCGATAATCCACGCGTTATGCTGACGGGCAAACTCCAGCAGCGCCAGGCGACGGTTAATGCTCAGCACGCTTCCATAGGGGAACTGGTGCGAGGGTGAGGTAAAGATCAGTTTCGGCGAGAGCTCCTGCGTCTCCAGGCGCATACCCTCTTCATCGACCGGCATCCCGACCATCGTCAGGCCCGATTTGGCAAACACGCTTTTCGCCCCGGCATAACCCGGATCTTCGGTCCAGGCGATATCCCCCGCCTCGCTCAACAGCTGCGTGCAGAGGCTCACCCCTTCCAGCGCCCCTTCGGTGATCACAATCTGGCTGGCATCGCACTGAATCCCGCGCGACAGGGCAAGATGCCGCGCAATCGCCTCGCGCAAAGATAACTCCCCCGCCGGCGATCCGTACCCCAGCAGCGCGCTGCCCTCTTCCCGCAGCACGCGATCGTACAGTCGTCGCCAGAGCGGCAGCGGGAAATAGTTAATCGCCGGTGTCCCGGGCGTGAACGCGGGAACCGGAGTCCCGCGCGGTGTCGGTGCGGGAAGAGAGGCCATCCGGCTGGCGAGCGTCACATCCAGTGCGGGCGGCGACTGCCCGGTCGCGCGATGCCCCAGATGCGCCACCCGCGTCCCCTGGCGACTGCGAAGCAAATAGCCTTCGAGCGTCAGCTGTTCCAGCGCGGCGTTGACCGTATTGCGGGAAACCGCCAGCTGGGAGGCGATCAGCCGCGAGCCCGGCAGGCGACTATCGGCCTGCAATCTGCCGCTCAAAATCGCCTCGCGCAAGGTGCGATACAGCGAGCGCTGGAGCGTCCCGGACCCACGGCTTTGCAGCGCCTGAGTGATTAATGCGTAAAAGTCATCGCCTGGTATGTTCATCTCGTCCTCCGTGGTACCACCATAACACACTCAGGTGGACCTTTTTGCAGGACCACAATTTCCTTACTCTGAGCTTCTACTTAAGCCAACGAGAATCAACATGAACCAATTCAATCAGTTTGGGCAGCCCGTGGGCGAGGAACTACTCGACTGGCAGCCGCGACAGCATCCGGAGCGCGTGGAACTTAAGGGGCACTATTGCTCGCTGACGCCGTTACGCCCGGAGCACGCCGCCGCGCTGTTTGCCGCCTACCAGCTGGCGGAAGATACCCGGAGCTGGACGTGGCTGCTGCGCGAACCGGATGCGAACGCAGAAGCGTTTACCGCCTGGGTCGAGAGCGTTTGCGAGCTCGCCGATCCGATGCATTTCACGGTGATCGACAATCGCACCAACGCCCCCGTCGGCACGCTGGCGCTGATGCGTATCGACCCGAAAAATGGCGTGATTGAGGTGGGCCATGTGCATTTTTCCCCGCTGCTGAGCCGCACGCCGATGTCCACGGAGGCGCAGTATCTGCTGATGCGCTACGTGTTTGATGCGCTGGGCTATCGTCGCTTTGAGTGGAAATGTAACAGCCTGAATGAGCCGTCGCGCCGGGCGGCGCTGCGTTTAGGGTTCCAGTATGAAGGGCGTTTTCGTCAGGCACTGGTGGTCAAAGGCCACAACCGCGACACCGACTGGTTTTCAATTATTGATACGGAGTGGAAAGCCCTGGATCGCGCCTTCCAGAACTGGCTTGCCGCCGACAATTTCAGCGCCGACGGCAAGCAGTTAAGATCCCTGGAAAATTGGCGAAAGGAGTTCAGTTAACGTCTTTTCTTACGTCCCTGCACCGCTTTAAAGCGCGGGTTAGATTTGCAGATCACGTACAGGCGGCCTTTGCGTTTCACAATCTGACAGTCCGGGTGGCGCTGTTTGGCACTGCGCAGCGAGTTAAGTACCTGCATGATTAACCTCGCTTCGCATTAATGAAACCGCCAAAACGCTGACGGAAACGGGCCGCGCTGCCTTCGGTCGAGAAGGTTTTCTGCTTACCGGTGTAATAGGGATGCGATTTCGACGAGACCTCGATGGTGATGTACGGGAACGTCTCGCCGTCGAGTTCGATTTCGCGATCGGTCTTAATCGTCGAGCCTACTTTAAAATATTCGTTGGCACTGGTGTCGTGAAAAACGACGGTGCGGTAGTACGGATGGATATCTGCTTTCATGGTCAACTCATCATGTTTTGTTATAACATAACAGAATCGTATCCGAGTCCAGAACAAAAAACAACCCCCGCCACGAGGCGAGGGTTTCGCTTACTTTTCATGCGCCTGTTCTTTTCCCACCAGCATGGTTGTGAGGACAAACGACAGCACCAGCGCCATCACCACCCCCGCCAGGGCAAAGACAAAGTACGGACCGATATAGGCAGGCAGACTGAAAATACTCGACAGGATGTAGCCATAAAGACGCACGCCGAAGAAGGCAATGAACGCCGAGGCCAGCGAGCTGGCGATCGTCGCCGCGATGAACGCTTTTTTGTAGCGTGTGAGAACCCCAAACAGCGCCGGTTCCGTGATCCCGAGCAGGGCAGAGATCGCCGCTGACAGAGTGACCGTTCTCTCCTGGCGATCGCGGCTCAAACGCCAGATCGCAAAGGTCGCCCCGGCAATCGCCATGTTGGCCATAAACATCATCGGCATCAGCATGTCGTACCCGCGATCGCTAAAGTTTTGCAGCGCAATCGGCGTCATCGCGTGGTGCATCCCGGTGAGGATCGCCACCGGACGAATCGCGCCGACCACCAGCCCGGCAAAACTCGCCGATACGCCAAACAGCCCTTCGATAAACAGCGCCAGCCCTTTACCCAGCCAAATGCCAATCGGCCCGATCACCACCAGCGCCGCCAGCGCGCCGAGGAACAGCGTCAGCGTCGGGGTAAAGACCGTTTTCAGCACGTCGGGCATGATGCTGTCCACCCAGCGGTGAATGTAACTCAGCGCCAGAATGGAGAAGATCACCGGAATGACGCTGGAGGCGTAGTTAAAGACCGACACCGGGATCACATCCAGCAGCCAGATGGCGCTGACTGCGCCCTCCTGATGAGTCGCCAGCGCTTTCGCCGCCTCGATCAGCGTCGGATACATCAGGCAGGCCGCGACGGCTGCCGCCAGATATTCGTTAGTTTTGAAGATCTTCGCCGCCGACACCGCGAGGAAAAACGGCAGGAAGTAGAACACGCCGCTGGCGATAAGATCGATCACCATCACCGTGTCGCTTTTCGCCGAAACCACTTTCAGGGCGATAAGCCCGGCCAGCAGCCCTTTGATCATCCCCGCCCCGGCAATCGCCGGTACGATTGGGCCAAACACACCCGAGACCGTATCCATAAACAGCGATACCAGACTCTTACGCCCTTTGGTCGCCGCCGGAGCCGCCTCCTCGTGATTTCCCAGTACGTTCAGCATTTGCTCGTACCAGCTGTTCACCTTCGGCCCGATAATCACCTGAAACTGATCGCTTTGCAGCTGCGCGCCCAGCACGCCGGGCAGTTTTTTAATCTCCGTTTGATCCACTTTATTATCGTCAATCAGATCAAAGCGCAGGCGCGTCATGCAGTGCCAGACTTTATTGATATTCCCCTGGCCGCCGACCAGACGAATAATATTATTGATGGCTTCTTGCGTCCCCATAAAAACTCCTGCCGGGTGTTGTTGTCGTTTTAATGTTGCCACGAGGATAATTAAACCCTCACAACAAAACAAACCAATAAAATTTGATATCGCTCACAGTTAGCTATTTAAAAAGAGACAAACCCTGTGAAAATCTAAAATTGGTCTGGTTTTTAATTACTTTACCGTTAAATACCTGACCAAAATAAATAGTCAAAAAAACGGTTTACCCGTCAACATTTTTAGGGTGATGATATTCCCCATAACCTATTCCCACAGAGCCCCCAAGGAGTTATTTCGTGACGCCTGTGATGATTAAAAATATCGAATGTTTTATTACCCGACCGGACCGGCATAATCTGGTGACGGTGCGCGTGACCACCGACAAAGGCGTCACCGGGCACGGCTGCGCCACCTTTCAGCAGCGCCCGCTGGCGGTCAAAACCCTGGTGGATGAGTACCTGAAGCCGCTGCTCATCGGGCGCGATGCGAACAACATCGAAGATCTGTGGCAGATGATGAACGTCAACGCCTACTGGCGTAACGGCCCGCTGATGAACAACGCGATTTCGGGGGTCGATATGGCGCTGTGGGATATCAAAGGCCAGCTGGCGGGCATGCCGCTCTATCAGCTGCTCGGCGGCAAATCCCGTGATGCCATCCCCGCCTACAGCCACGCCAGCGGCGAAACGCTGGAAGAGCTGTTCGCTTCGGTGGATAAACTGCTGGCCCAGGGCTATCGCCATATTCGCTGTCAGCTCGGCTTCTACGGCGGCACGCCGTCGGCGTTACACGCTCCGGAGAACCCGACGCCCGGCGCCTGGTTCGATCAGCAGGAGTACATGGCGAATACCGTCGAGATGTTCCGCGCGCTGCGGGAAAAATACGGCTGGAAGCTGCATATTCTCCACGACGTTCACGAACGACTGTTCCCCCAGCAGGCCGTTCAGCTGGCGAAACAGCTTGAGCCGTTCCAGCCCTATTTCATCGAAGATATTTTACCGCCACAGCAAACCGCCTGGCTGGAGCAGATCCGCCAGCAAAGCTGCGTCCCGCTGGCGTTGGGCGAGCTGTTCAATAACCCGGCGGAATGGCACGACCTGATCGTCAATCGCCGCATCGACTTCATCCGCTGCCACGTCTCGCAAATCGGCGGCATCACCCCGGCCATCAAGCTGGCGCATCTGTGTCAGGCTTTTGGTGTGCGTCTGGCGTGGCACGGACCGGGCGACATGACCCCAATCGGCGTGGCGGTGAATACCCATCTGAATATTCATCTGCACAATGCGGCGATTCAGGAATTTATTCCCCGATCCGCCACCACGGACGCGGTTTTCCCGGGCGCCCCCGTCGCGAAAGAGGGATTTGTCTATCCGCCAGAGGCAGCGGGAATCGGCGTGGGCTTCGTTGAGGAGCTGGCGCTGGCCCATCCGGTGGTCTATCGCCCGCACGAGTGGACGCAAAGCCGCCTGCCCGATGGCGCGATTCACACGCCCTGATTCTGCCGCCAGGCTAAGTTGTCGCGGTTCCAGGGGATGACGTAGGTGCAGGTGTAGTTGATGTCGATAATATCGCTCACCTCAAACACGCGCCCCCCGTCCAGAATGCCGCGGTTGTTGATGTGCATCGCCGGGCTGCCCTTCTTGCAGCCCAGCATCACCGCCTGTTCACGGCTGACGCTTACCGCGCGATAGGTGGTCAGCATGTGAGAAATGGTGAAACCTTTGCTCAGAACGTACTGCTGGATGGAGCGTTCAATCGCCTGCTGATTGAGATCGGGAAAATCCGCCACCGGCATGCTGGACACTTCAAGCTGTACCGGCGCGTCATCCACGTAGCGCAGGCGGCAAAAATGCCAAATAAAGCTCTCCTCGTCGATGCCAAAAATCTGCTGCGCCGCGCGATCGGGCCGCGTTTTATGCAGGCTGATCATCCGGTATCGGATCTGATCGAAGCGTTTCTCGGTGATCGAGTTATAAACCAGAGGATTATTACGCGCTTGCTCGTTGATCCAGATCCCCGAACCCTGCACAATCCGCACCACCCCGATGCTGACCAGCTTTTCCAGCGCCTGACGAATGGTGAAGCGCGACACGCCGTACTCCTCGGCGAGCTGCCTTTCCGGAGACAATTTTCGGGGTCCGGGAGTCGTATCCTGGTAAATTTTGCTCAGCAGGTCTTGCGTCACAAACTCTTTTTTTTTCATTGGCCTTACCTGAATGAAATCAAACTCTGCCGCATACTATAAGATTATTATTCGGCGGTAATCTAAATCAGCGGATCAGAAAGGAAACCCAAGCATGACAACTCGCCAACTGGTCAGCCTGGTGACCGGTGTTCTGATCATTGCCGTGCTGATCCCCATCTGCCTGAGCGTCTGGCTGGCCCATCGCCAGGCGGAAGATACCTTTGTCGCCGCCCTTGACCGCTACTCCGAGCGCGTGCTGATCCGCGCAGAGCGCGTGGTGGGCCAGGGTAAAACAGCCCTCAACCAGCTCAACGAATTTCAGGATGTCCCCTGCAGCCACGAACATCTGCTGCAGATGCGCCGGGTGGCGTACTCCCTGCGCTACGTGCAGGAAGTGATGTATGTCGATGACCAAAAACCCGTCTGCTCGTCCCTCGAGCAGGTCAGCAACGCCGCCCGCTTCCCGCCACCGGCACGCGTCACCGTCGACGGCTACAGCGCCTGGCTGACGCAACAAAACGATCTGGGCTTTAAGCGGTTTATGCTGGTGCTGGGAAAGGGTCACTACATGGTGGTGATCGACCCGGCCTCCCTTATTGATGTGATCCCCTTTGGCTCCTGGCCGATTGAAGCGGCTCTGGTCGGTGAGGACAGCGGAGTGGTTTTCGCCAGCAGTAACCCACTGAATCAGGACGTCTGGAGTCAACTCCATGGCCAGCATCTCACGCAACTTCAGCACAAGGGTTCCATGTACGTGGTGAAGGATGTTCCGGAGCTGCGCTATGCCGTGGTCGCCTGGGCTTCTCTTGTCCCGTTAAAAGAGAGCTGGCACCAGCAGCTGCTGTTCTGGCTGCCCTTTGGCGCGTTAATCAGCATTGTGGCCGCCGCGTTTATCATGCGCGTGTTGCGCCGCCTGCAATCCCCGCGCTATCGCCTGCTGGATGCCATCAACGCCCGCGAGCTGGTGGTGCACTATCAGCCGATTGTGGCGCTGGATACCGGCAAAATCACCGGGGCCGAAGCCCTCGTGCGCTGGCCGCAGCCGGACGGCAGCATGCTGTCGCCGAACATCTTTATCCCACTGGCCGAGCAGACCGGGCTCACCACCCGCCTCACCCGGCTGGTGATCGAGAAAGTGTTTGAAGACATGGGGGAATGGCTGCGCCACTATCCGGATCAGCATATCTCCATCAACCTCTCGCCTGCGGATCTGTTCTGCGGCGAACTGCCGTCGCTGCTGAGCCGTCTCCTGAACCAGTGGCAAATCAAACCGCAGCAGATCGCGCTGGAACTGACCGAACGCGGCTTTGCCGACCCGAAAATCAGCGCCCCGGCCGTGGCCAGCCTGCGCCGTTCCGGCCATCCGGTCTATATCGACGACTTTGGTACAGGTTATTCGAGCCTCAGCTATTTGCAGGATCTGGACGTGGACACCCTCAAAATCGACAAGTCCTTCGTCGATGCGCTGGAGTACAAAAACGTGACCCCGCACATTATCGAGATGGCGAAGTCACTGAAGATGGCGATGGTCGCCGAAGGGATTGAAACGGAAGGACAGCTGGAGTGGCTGCGCCGTCACGGCGTGCAGTACGGCCAGGGGTGGCTCTACAGTAAAGCGATGCCAAAAGTGGAATTCATCATGTGGGCGGAAAACAATCTCGATCCCGAGTAAAAGCCCGGCCAGTCTCGCCGGGCGCAGCGATTACTCGTCCAGCAGCGGCGCGAACCCGCCGTAGATCATCCGTTTGCCGTCAAAGGGCATCGACTCGCCGAACTCTTTCATGCGCGGGTCGGACATCAGCTTTTTATTCGCCTCATCGCGAACGGCTTTCGAGGGATATTCAATCCAGCTAAAGACCACCTCTTCGCCCTCTTCGGCTTTCACCGCCATGCGAAAATCGGTCTGCTTCCCGTCCGGGACATCGTCAGCCCAGCACTCCACGATCCGTAACGCACCAAACTCTTTGAACAACGGGGCCGCTTTTGCTGCCATCTCGCGATAAGCCTCCTTATTTTCCGCGGGAACAGCGACCACAAAACCATCGACATACTTCATGAGTCAAACCTCCGAAGTGATGATGCGGCCACCGGTGTGACCGCATATAACGAGGTTAAGTTTAGTCCTGTCGCCAGCTAAACGCGTAACGCAGAGCGCGATGAGGCAGGATAAACTCCGGCGACACGCTCGGGCTCCACGAATCATCGCCGCCGACGCCCATATGGAAGGCGTCGATACTCAGCCAGCAGCCCGGCTCCGCTTCCAGCAGGTGATGATGGGTGGTGTCGCGCAGCTGCTGCTGACCGTAGCGGCTGAGGGAGAAGTGAAACTGCCCCTGCAGCAGGTGTGTGCCAAACGCCAGCTCGCGGGTGTCGCAGCGCAGGCCGTTTTCCGTCGGGAAGATGTACGGCGTATGCAGCGCATCGAGCGGCAGCGTCCAGCGGCCCTGGCGCGCGGCCAGTTTTCTGTCCGGGTAGTTCTCATCCGGCCCGAGACCAAGCCAGCTCGCGGAATCAGGCGCGTCTGCCAGCTGGCAGCTCAGGCCGATACGCGCAGGCTCCGGAATATCGCTCGCCACCTGAATCTGCACATCGCCGTGCAGCGCGCCGTGACTGTCGATAGTCCAGACCTTGTGGCTCAGGAACAGGGTTTTGCCGTTGAATTCCCAGGCATGACGCGTGGTGATGGCGACTTCGTGTGTGCGCTGCTCGCCTTCGCAGTGCAGCAGCCGCGGCGTCAGGCTATACATGCCCGCCGCTTTCCAGCGTTCCACCCACGCGTTCGGATCGATGCGCGTCGCCTCGCTGACGCCGATGTCGTTATCGAGCGGCGCGCGGGTAAAGTTGTCGGTCAGCGGCGAGCGCAGCGTTGCTGTGCCGTTATTCCACCACTGGTCGAGATCCCCGCTGGTTCGATCGAACTGCCAGCTCTGCCCCTGATGGGTCACTTCCAGAACCGCCTCTTTGACGGTCAGCGCCGGTTTCGCCGGGCCGACAACTGGCGTTGCCACGTAGAGCGGCGCAGGCAGCGGGAACTGATCCCAGGCGCAGCGATGATAGGCTGGCGACCAACGGGTGGCCGCCGTCTGGAAGACGTCGAGATTCAGCCAGACTTCCCCCGGAGCGGCGGTGATTTCCGGCAGGGCGATCTCGATACGCTGCGAGCCCTGCGGCGCAATCGACAGCACTACCTCGCCACTCGCCAGCGCCTCGCCGTCGCGCAGGATATTCCAGCGCAGAGATTCGTTGTCGCTGTGGCGGAACAGGTAATCGCTGTGGACCTCCACCACCAGCGGCGAAGTGCTCACCAGCGTAAAGGTGAAAAACTGCTGCGCGCGCTGGGCTTCAAACAGCGCCGGATGCGGCGTGCGGTCCGGGAACACTAGCCCGTTCAGGCAGAACTGGCGATCGTTGGGTGTATCGCCAAAATCACCGCCGTAGGCCCAGAATGGCTGGCCGTGGTCGTCTTTTTTGGTCAGCGCCTGATCGACCCAGTCCCAGACGAACCCGCCCTGCAGACGCGGATGGCTGCGGAACGCCTGCCAGTATTTGGCAAACCCGCCGAAGCTGTTGCCCATCGCGTGGGCGTACTCGCAGAGGATCAGCGGGCGCGTTTCGTCCGGCATGCCGATCCACTTTTTAATCGACCATTTAGGCACCGCCGGGAACGGCTGATCCTGATCGACGCGGGCGTACATCGGGCAGACGATATCCGTCGCCGCCGTGTTGGCCCCGCCGCCTTCGTACTGCACGGGGCGCGTCGGATCGGTGGTTTTGATCCAGCGATAAAGCGCATCGTGGTTCGCCCCGTGGCCGGACTCGTTGCCGAGCGACCAGATAATGATCGACGGATGATTGCGATCGCGCTGCACCATACGCGTCACGCGCTCGCTCATGGCGGGCAGCCAGCGCGGATCGTCCGCCAGACGGCTCATCGGCACCATGCCGTGGGTTTCGATATTCGCCTCGTCCACCACGTACAGGCCGTAACGGTCGCACAGGCGATACCACAGGGGATGGTTCGGGTAGTGCGAGCAGCGCACGGCGTTAAAGTTATGCTGCTTCATCAGCTCGATATCGCGGCGCATGGTGGCTTCGTCCATCACCTGCCCGTTTTCCGGATGATGCTCGTGACGATTCACCCCGCGGATCAGTAGCGGCTGACCGTTCACTTTCAGCAGGCCGTTGCTGATTTCGACGCGACGGAACCCAACGTCGCAGGCTTCCGCTTCCAGCAGGTTTCCCTTCCCGTCGCGCAGGACGAGGGTTAAACGGTAAAGCGTGGGTGTTTCGGCACTCCACAGCGCCGGGCGCTCGACCGCAAGTGTGACGTTTAACCGTTCAGCCCAGTTGCCGCGTTCGTCCACCACCGCCGAGCCCGGACGAGCCGTCGCGGTGGCGATCGATTCGTCGCCCTGCCAGAGTGTCAGCGCCACTTCGCACTCGGCAAACGCCTCGCCGCCAAGGGCCACTTCCACCTGCAATTTTGCACGATCGTAATCCGCATTCAGCTCGGTGACGTAGTGGTAATCGGCGATGTGCGTGGCGGGTTTATGCTGAAGCGACACGTCGCGGAAAATCCCGCTCATGCGCCACATATCCTGATCTTCGAGATAGCTGCCGTCGCACCAGCGCAGTACCAGCACCGCCAGACGGTTACTGCCCGGCTTCAGCACCGCGGTGAGATCAAACTCCGCAGGCAGGCGGCTGTCCTGGGAATACCCGATCCACTCCCCGTTACACCAGAGATAAAACGCCGAGTTCACGCCATCAAAAACAATGCGCGTCTGCCCGCTCTCCAGCCACTGGTCATCCACCTCAAATGTGAGCGAGTAACAACCCGTTGGGTTCTCGGCTGGCACAAACGGCGGGTTAACCATAATCGGGTAGGTGACGTTGGTGTAGATCGGCGTATCGAAGCCCTGCATCTGCCAGTTGGATGGCACAGGCGTAACGACCGCATCCGAACACTCCTGGGTTATCCAGCTCTCGGGAACCTGCTCCGGCGCGCTGAAAAAGCGGAACTGCCAGTCGCCGTTCAGCACTTTCTTGTGCGAAGGACCCTCCTCCTCGCGGGCCTGATTTTCATCGCGCCAGCTATGAAACGGCGCGTGGGCAGGCAGACGGTGCCATTGGGTGACGCCGGGGTTTTCCCAGTCGCGACGAGCTAAAACAGATTTCACAGAGTGTGGGGATGCGACAGACATAATGACCTCTTTTGCGAAGCGCTCACAATTTTAGTCACAATGCCCTGGAGGGAAGATCCGGTAAAGGATCTGACGGCGGCAAAGCGAGCCAGATCACAAAAGGATTATTGCCGGGCCAGCTGCTCGGCCATCAGCGCCAGGGATTTCAGCTGCCGGGCCAGCGCTTCGCGGTCGGCCTGCTGCGGGGCGTGACGGGCGCTGGAGTGGCGCTCCACCAGCGTGACCGGGAGCTGCGTTTGCCAGAGTGCATCCGTTGATCCCGACAGCAGCCACTCGACGCTGCGCTCTCCGGCAACACGAAAGGCCTGGCGGACGGTGGTCAGCGGCGGAGAGAACCAGGCGCTGTCGGCCGTATCATCAAACCCCACGACCGAAATCTGCCCCGGAACCGCCACTCCTTTTTCCGCGCAGGCGCGCATCACGCCGAGCGCCATCTGATCGTTCGCCACCAGAATGGCATCAGGAAGCGTGCTACCCGCCAGCAGCTGATGGCCTTTTTCATACCCGGATGCCGCGCTCCAGTCGCCATGAGCAATCGCGCACGGCACAAGATTGTCCTGCGCCAGCCGCGCCTGCCAGCCCGCGAGACGCGCGCGCGACGAGACCGAGCTTTCTGGCCCGCTGAGCAAGGCTATCCGCCGGTGCCCGAGCGAAAGCAGATGCTCCGCGCCGAGCGTCGCGCCCTGCTCCGCATCAAACGCCAGACGATGCACTTTCGCTTCGGGGGAGACATCAAAGAATAAAACCGGCACCGGCGCGGCCAGCTGACGAATGTGCTCAGCTTGCGGATCGTCGAGCGGAACGTTGACCAGCAACCCTTCCACGCGCTGGGCCAGCAGTTCTTGCAGGGCCGCCTGACAGCGTTCGGGATGCTCCACCATCGAAATCAGCACGCTGGCTCCGCACTCGCCCGCGCGGGATTTCACCGCCGAGGCAATTTGCGACGGCGCATGCAGCGCCAGGTCGGTGGTGATCAGCCCCAGCGTGCGGGTGCGTTTCCCGGCGAGCTGCTGTGCGCCACGGTTGGGGACGTAGTGCAGTTCCGCCATCGCCTGCTGCACCTTTTCCCGGGTGCGGGCGGAGACGTGCTCCGCATCGTTAATCACGCGGGAGACGGTCTGATAGGAAACGCCCGCCAGGCGGGCAACGTCATAGAGAGTGATGGCTTTCATGCTTTCAGTATCGCAACGGAAGATGCCGGTATTCTGGCACAGCGCGGCTGTTAAAGCATGTGAGCGCTTCGCAAATTAAACAATTCGCTCCGGCTCTGGCGCGAGTATCACCTGTGGCTTCTGACGAAACCACGGCAGGCAGATCTGGATCAGTGGCCCGATGGCGAGGGCGTAGAGCACGGTTCCCACGCCGAAGGTGCCGCCGAGCACGCAGCCAATCAGCAGGACGGACACTTCAATCGCGGTACGCACGCTGCGCACCGACCAGCCGGTGCGGGCGTTGATCCCGGTCATCAGGCCGTCGCGCGGGCCGGAGCCAAAGCCGGCGCCAATGTACATTCCGGTCGCCAGGGCGTTCACCACCACGGCGGAGATCAGCAGCGCACTGCGCGCCACCAGCGAGCTCATCTCAGGCAGCAGCGACAGCGATGCATCGGCGGCCAGACCAATGACAATCACGTTACTGATGGTGCCCAGCCCCGGACGCTGGCGCAGGGGGATCCAGAACAGCAGCACGGCTGCGCCGGTCAAAATCATCACCGTGCCGATGTCCATCGCCAGCAGGCGGGCGACGCCCAGGTGAAACACGTTCCACGGGTCAGCACCGAGATCGGCGCGGACGAACATCGCGGTAGAAAGGCCGTAAAATCCCAGTCCGACGTAAAGTTGCAGTAAGCGACGCAGCATTATTTTTCTCCAGCAGGTTATGCTTTCATCCTGGCGGAAAATGGCTCTATGATTAATGTCCAGTTTTCAAATAGTGGACTGCATATGTCATCACGTCGTTTCGGTAGTCAGTCTCTGGTGCGCCTGTTAGGCCACTGGCAACAGCCCTCTTCCCGCACTCCGCTCTGGCGTCAGCTGGCGGACGCGCTGCGCCTGCTGATCCTTGATGGACGGCTGGCCCTGGATACGCGTCTGCCCGGCGAACGTGAGCTGGCGGCAGCGCTTACGGTGAGTCGCACGACCGTCAGCAGCGCGCTGGCGCATCTGCGCGACGCCGGGTATCTGGAGAGTCGCCACGGCAGCGGTTCGCGCATTATTCTCCCGGACAGCCATGCCGTCCCGACGCGGGCGGCGGCAAGCGTAGCGCTGGATCTCTCAACCGCCGCCCTCAGCGCCGGGCCGGAAATTCACCAGGCCTACACCCACGCGCTCACCGCCATGACCCAGCATCTCTCGCAGACGGGTTATGACCAGTTGGGCTTGCCGGAGCTGCGTGAAACCATCGCCGCACGCTACTGCTCGCGCGGGCTGCCGACGCGGGCCGATGAAATCATGGTGGTCAACGGCGCGGTCAGCGGGCTGGCGCTAGTGCTGCGGATGTTGACCGGACCGGGCGATCGGGTGGTGGTAGATCATCCCACTTACCCGCTGGCGATTGCGGCGATCCAGGGCGCGTCCTGCCGCCCCGTCGGCGTGGCGCTCCCGGAATCGGGCTGGGACACGGACGGATTTGCCGCCACGCTGGCGCAAACCGCGCCGCGTCTGGCCTATCTGATGCCAGATTTTCATAATCCGACCGGACGCTGCATGGACGTTGCCACCCGCCAGATCATCGCTGATATCGCCGCGCAAACTCGTACTACGCTGGTGGTGGACGAAACCATGGTCGATCTGTGGTTTGATGCCCCGCCGCCCCCGCCGCTGGCGGCGTTTAACCCGCAGGCCAACATTATTACCCTCGGTTCGGCGGGGAAAAGCTTTTGGGGTGGCCTGCGGCTGGGGTGGATCCGCGCCTCATCGCGCACCATTGCGACGCTTGCCCAGACGCGCGATACCCTCGATTTGGGCTCGCCGATGCTGGAACAGCTGGCGACGCTGTGGTTGATTGAACACTCAGACGCGTTTCTGCCCGCAAGAAGACAGATGCTGACGGAACGCCGCGACCGCTGCGGCGCGTTAATGCGCGAGCATTTTCCTGAATGGCGTTTTCATGAGCCACAAGGGGGACTGTCGTATTGGGTGGAGCTGCCGGGCAGGGTCGCCACACAGTTTGGCGCACGAGCGGAGACGCTGGGGATTCATCTGGGAACCGGAACGCGATTTGGTCTTTCAGGGGCCTTTGACCGCTATCTGCGGATGCCTTTCTCAATGGATTCGGCAGAGCTGGAAAATGCGCTGCTGCGAATTAAACCCTTATGGACCACATTGAATAAAAGCGACAGTTTTTTAAAACGCGGCGTTATATAACCGGGTGAGAAATAAAAACTGCTGGCTGCAACATTGCAGTCAGCAGTTTTCACAGGTTTGTCATCAGTGCTGAGGAGGGATCGGGAAACCTTTCAGAGAAATAACGAAATTTTCTCCTTCTTTCTTTATTTTTGCGCCCGTATCACACCAGTCAGACGCTATGCGAAAGAACTCATCACTTCCTACATTCCAGCCAAGACGTACGTGTTTCACATAGCCTGAACGCAGCAGGTCGCAGGCCTCTTTGTAGTCATTGGCGGTAGACAGTTGTTGTTTCATTTTCTCTTCTTCAGAAGTTTGCGTAGAGCTTTGATTTCTTTAGGAGTAAAAGGAGAAACACTCTCTTCTTCCGTATGCTGATTATCAATATCCTCTTCCGATACTCCCGCCTCTTCTGCTGCTTCAAACGCCAGCAGCAGCAGTTTTTCTGTCGTGACGCTTAAATTCTCATTATTCACTTCAGCATAATGGCGAAGTCTTTCTTTTAGCGCTTCATCAATTTTTACGTTTAAGACTGCAGTTGCCATGTTTGTGACTTCCCTTCGGAATAAGTTATTTATTTAATACACGAAGTTAGGGATGCAATCCACTGATATATTTTTTGCTTATGACCGAATAAAAACACCCCGACATTAATTTGCCAGTCTATTATTACAGGTTTATGACAATATTATTTCAGTGCAATGAAGGATATATTACATATCCCTTTTAAATTCAGGGATAATATTTTTTTGAGGGAGAGAATTTTTCAGGGAGGCAGAAATGGGTGGGGGCCCTGCCAGCTACATCCCGGCACACACGTCATCTGCCTTGGCTGCTTCCTTCCGGATCTGACCTGGTAAACAGAGTAGTGTTGCGGGAGAACCAACAGAGCCCCCATTGAGAGCGTTGGCTGTTACCCAACGCGCTGGCGCATTATCACTGCACAGGATCGCAATTGCAAGTTAACCGCGACCGGATGCTGGTTTATTGCGCAAACCGTGAAAATAATCAGGTATTATACCTCTCCTTTTAGACCCGACATTCCCGCGCATGTTCCTTAACGTTCAATCGCGATCTCTTCAACAGGAGTTCTCCCATGGATGAACACGACTCTTTCCCCCAGCGGGTGTGGCAGATTATCGCCTCGATTCCGGAAGGCTATGTCACCACCTACGGCGATGTGGCCCGGCTGGCGGGTTCTCCGCGCGCGGCGCGACAGGTGGGCGGCGTGCTGAAACGTCTGCCGGAAGGCAGTACCCTGCCGTGGTATCGGGTGGTGAATCGTCATGGCGAGATTTCTCTGACGGGCCCGGACTTGCAGCGTCAGCGGCAGGCATTACTCTCAGAAGGCGTTCAGGTATCGGGAAAGGGCAAGATTGATATGCAGAAGTATCGCTGGATTTATTAACTGCCCTCCCCGGTGAGGAGAGGGCAAAGGTCAGGCTTAGTATTTTGTTGGAGCCGGAACGGCAGAAGACGGGTTAACCTGCGTTGGTGAGGTTGACGGAACCGTCGTCGCGGCACCACCGCCCTGCTGCATCGGCACGGCAGTCTGCTGTACCGGAACCAGCGTCAGATCGGCTTTGGTCCCACCTTCGTTGATCACCGGCTGTACCGTATCGGTGATAAACACCAGTTTGTCATTCACGGTAATCGCCGCACTCAGCAAGATGCGCGCCTTAGGCTGGATATCTGCCGGGTTAAACGGCAGCACGAAGCTGAACGGTGACTGTTTCCCTTCGGTACGGACCGCTTTCTGCGACAGTACTTTAGACGGCGCATCCGCCAGTGAGGCATCAGACAGCGTCACGGTTAACACCGCATCCGGCGGCAGGGCCACTTTCTGGCGGATCCAAACGGTACCGGAAACGTTAGGTTGCTGCATGGTTGGCTGTGTCGTCGCCCCAGCTGCATTTGGGTTTGGCGCTGGCGTCTGGATATCTGCACTTTTATCCGCGCAGGCAGACAGAGCAACGGCTACCGCTAAACCACTTAACATGTGCACGAGTTTCATTGAGTTCTCCTTATCATCAATGCACCAGCGGGATCGATCCCGCCAGGGGGTCGTTAACAAAAACATAACGTGACTAAGTGTGGCACAAATCACTTATATATGCCTGGATTCCACCGATTATTCAGATTATTGCACCCATCGGACCACTTTCCTTTTTACGTTATAATGACTCTATCTTTCGCTGTGGCGCTTTATTGAGGACGACTATGAGTCAAGCACTGAACAATCTGCTGACATTACTGAATCTGGAAAAAATTGAAGAAGGACTCTTCCGCGGACAGAGCGAAGACCTCGGCTTACGCCAGGTTTTCGGCGGTCAGGTGGTCGGCCAGGCGCTGTATGCCGCCAAAGAGACCGTGCCCGCAGACCGTCTGGTGCATTCGTTTCACAGCTATTTCTTACGCCCTGGCGACAGCGCGAAACCGATTATCTATGACGTCGAAGTACTGCGCGACGGCAACAGCTTTAGCGCCCGTCGCGTCGCGGCCATTCAGAACGGTAAGCCGATTTTTTATATGACGGCCTCGTTCCAGGCACCGGAAAGCGGGTATGAGCATCAAAAAACGATGCCGCCAGCCCCGGCACCGGACGATCTGAAATCTGAAACCGATATCGCCCGCGCGCTGGCGCATCTGTTGCCGCCGCAGGTGAAAGAAAAATTCCTCTGCGATAAGCCGCTGGAGATCCGCCCGGTCGAGTTCCATAACCCGATGAAGGGTCACATCGCCGAGCCAAAACGTCAGGTGTGGATCCGTGCCAACGGTACGATGCCGCAGGATCTTCGCGTCCATCAGTATTTGCTGGGCTACGCGTCCGATTTCAACTTCCTGCCGGTGGCGCTGCAGCCGCACGGCGTCGGCTTCCTTGAAAAAGGGATGCAGGTCGCGACCATCGATCATTCCATGTGGTTCCACCGTCCGTTCGACATGAACGAGTGGCTGCTGTACAGCGTGGAAAGCACCTCGGCGTCGAGTGCGCGCGGGTTTGTGCGCGGGGAGTTTTATACTCAGGATGGCGTATTGGTGGCGTCGACGGTGCAGGAAGGGGTGATGCGCAATCGGGGGTGATTTGTGCGGTCTGATGCCCTCTCCAACTGGGAGAGGGAGAAAACACTAAAAACGGCAACTCTCGTTGCCGTTTTGCTTTTACCTTAGGCGTTATACGCATTCTCGCCGTGGCTGTTCACATCCAGACCTTCGCGCTCCTGCTCTTCCGGTACGCGCAGGCCCACGGTCAGGTCAGCCAGTTTGTAGCCGATGAAGGCCACGACACCCGACCAGACGATGGTGAGGCCGATGCTTTCCAGCTGAACCAGCAGCTGATGACCCATGGTCACGCCTTCTGCGTAGCCCACACCGCCGAGCGACGTGGCCGCAAAGATACCGGTCATGATGCAGCCTACGATCCCGCACACGCCGTGGACACCGAACACATCGCAAGGGTCATCCACGCGCAGAATACGTTTCAGCGCCGTGACGCCCCACAGACCCGCGAGACCGGAGACGAGACCAATCAGCAGCGCGCCGCCCACACCGACGTAACCGCACGCCGGGGTGATGCCAACCAGACCGGCAATCGCGCCGGAACAGGCACCCAGCAGAGAAGGCTTACCGCGCACCACCCACTCACCAAACACCCAGGAGAGGATTGCGCCAGCGGTTGCCACCACGGTGTTCACAAAGGCCAGCGCTGCGATTTCGTTAGCGGCACTCGCGGAACCAGCGTTGAAGCCGAACCAGCCAAAGTAAAGGATTGCCGTACCGGTGAAGACCATCGGCAGGTTGTGCGGTTTGAACGCCTCTTTACCAAAGCCCACGCGTTTGCCAATCAGGTATGCCCCGACCAGGCCCGCGACAGCCGCGTTAATGTGCACCACAGTACCGCCCGCGAAGTCCAGCGCGCCGTGTGACGCCAGCAGACCACCGCCCCAGACCATGTGCGCGATGGGCACATAGGAGAGCGTCAGCCACACCACCACAAAAATCAGCACCGCGGAGAAGCGAATACGTTCTGCCAGCGCACCGACAATCAGACCGACGGTGATACAGGCGAACGAGCCCTGGAACGCGACGTGAATGTACTGATAGAAGCTGCCCATCAGTGCGGTCAGCTGAATATTTTTCAGCATCGCCCAGTTAAAGTTGCCGAAGAAGGCGTTGCCCTCGCCGAAGGCCAGCGAGTAGCCATACACCACCCACAGGACGCACACCAGCGCGAAGGTCACCGCGACCTGCGTCAGCATGGACAGCACGTTCTTACCGCGGATCAGGCCGCCGTAAAACAGCGCGATGCCCGGAATGGTCATGAACAGCACCAGCGCGGTGCAGATCATCATAAAGGCGTTGTCTGCTTTGTCGGCCACCGCAGGAGCCGCCATCGCCAGGCCCGGCAGCAGTGCCAGAGACCCCAGAGCTGTTTTGATTGTTGATGTCTTCATTTTCTCGATCCCTATCACTGTGTGCCAGGAGTTACTTACAGTGCCGCTTCGTCAGATTCGCCCGTACGGATGCGAATGACGCGCTGCAATTCGGCAACGAAAATTTTGCCGTCGCCAATTTTTCCGGTGTAAGCCGCTTTGCTCACGACATCGATCACCTCGTCGAGCTGGTCGTCAGCGATAGCCACATCAATCTTCACTTTCGGCAGGAAGTTGACGCTGTATTCGGCCCCGCGATACAGCTCCGCATGGCCCTTCTGACGTCCAAAGCCTTTGACTTCGGTAACCGTCAGTCCCTGAATCCCCATTGAAGACAGTGCTTCACGAACGTCTTCGAGTTTGAATGGTTTAATGACAACCGTAACCAGCTTCATAGTTCCTCTCCAGTCAGAATTCATAATGGCCCGCGTTTACAACAGAGGTATTGCAAGGGATGTGCCAGAGTTTAAAACCGGCGGGAAATCAGGCGGGAAAGGCAGAAAATGGCGATTGCGCAGAAATGGATAAAAAAAACGCACCATGACAGTGCAGGGTGCGTTTCATTTTTGCACCAACAGAAATCCCTGTTAGCGGCTTGCGGTATTTTGGTGCATCAGGCGCTAAGAGACTCTTCTTCGCGCGTACTGGCGGCCAGCTCTTCCCCGGCCAGCTGCAGCTGATACATCTGCCAGTAGCGACCTTTCGCTTCCAGCAGCTCACGGTGCGTGCCGCGCTCGACGGCCTGCCCGCGATGCAGCACCAGGATGGTATCGGCTTCGACGATTGTCGACAGGCGGTGAGCGATCACTACCAGCGTCGTGTGCTCGCGCACCTCCGCCAGTGCCTGCTGGATGGCCTGCTCCGTGCCGGAGTCGATGCTGGCCGTGGCTTCATCAAGGATCAGCACCTGCGGCGTTTCAATCAGAACGCGCGCCAGCGCCAGCAGCTGCTTCTGCCCGACGGAGAGATTGTTCCCCTGCTCGCCGAGTTTGGTGTAGATCCCGTCGCTCATTTCACGCGCCAGTTCCGCGAGCTGGACTTTCTCCAGCACGTCCCAGACCTGCGCCTCGCTGAACGGACGGCCCAGCGTGACGTTGGCAAAGAAGGAGTCGGCCATGACGACAGGATCCTGCTGGACCATCGCAACCCCTTTGCGCAGCACGCCGTGGCTCAACGTCGAGAGCGGACGCCCGTCGAGGCGGATTTCACCCTGCGTCAGCGGGTAGTAACCCATCAGCAGACTGGCGAGAGTACTTTTCCCGCTCCCCGTGTGCCCGACCAGGGCGACAAAACTGCGCGACGGAATATCAAGATCAATATCCTGCAGCACCAGGCGATCTTCGCGATAGGCAAAGGAGACATGATCGATCGCGATTGACCCGCTCTGCAGTTCGCGCTCATCGTTGCCGTAGGTCTGGCGCGGCCTGTCCATCAGCTCGAAGACGCGCTCACCAGCGACCACCGCCTGTTGCAGCATCGACTGCTGGGTCGTCAGTTCGATCAGCGGCTCGTTCAGACGCCCGAGGTAGCTGATAAACGCATACAGCACGCCCACTTCCATCGTGCCGCCCGAACCGAAACCAAACAGCATCAGCAGACCGCACAGCACCAGCGCCGAGAACAGGCTCAGCAGCGGACGCAGCAGGAAACCATCCAGACGCAGGGTTTGCATGCGCGCCATATAGTGCGAGCGGCTCGCCTCGCCCATGCGTTCACCAAACCGTGCCTGCTGGCGGAACTGCTGGATAACGCTCATGCCGTTGATGACTTCGTTAAAGCCGTCGTTGATATCCGCCAGATAACCGCGAACCCGACGCACAATCGGCGTGCTGTAGCGCTGGTAAATGATCATCACGATCATCACCGCCGGGAAAATGGTGATCGCCACCAGCGCCATCCGCCAGTCGAGGCTGAACATCGCCACCAGCATCGCGCCGACCAGCGCCGCACTGCGCAGCACCGTCGCCACCACGGTGACGTACAGATCGCGGATCACTTCCGTATCGTTGGTGACGCGAGAGATCACCTGGCCGACAGGCTGGGTATCAAATTCGCTCAACGGCTGACGCAGGGCCGCATCCATCACGTCGGTGCGCAGCTGCTGCACCACGCCGACCGCCGCCTGGTTAAACAGCAGCGACTGAGCGTAATGCAGAGACGCCGCCAGTAGCTGAAGCCCGACATAGGCCGCGCCCAGCCCGGCCACCAGGCCGAGCGGAAGATAGCTTTTCGCCACCATGTTGTCGATGAAATAGCTGATCAGCAGCGGGCCGCTGACTTCTGCGATCGCCGCCACCCACAGCATCACCACCGCAATCGACAGCGGTTTGCGCCACGGCGAACCGTAGGCCAGCAGGCGTTTCAGGGTCGGCCACAGCTGGGTAAACTTACGCATGGGTGGCCTCCTCGTTCAGGTCCGGCGCGTCATCCAGCGCCGCCTCCAGCTGTTGATAGCGATACATGTCGCGATACCACCCGGACTGTTCCGCCAGCTGGTCGTGATGCCCGCGCTGGGCAACATGCCCGTGCTGCATCACCAGAATTTCATTCGCTTCCGTCAGGGCCGACAGACGGTGGGCGCTGATAATGACCGTGCGTCCCTCGCCCCACTGGCGCAGGTTGTGCAGGATCTGGTGCTCGGTACGCCCGTCGACGGCGGAGAGCGCGTCGTCAAGGATCAGAATTTCGGCGTTGAGCAGCAGCGCGCGGGCAATGGAGATACGCTGTTTCTGTCCGCCCGAGAGCATCACGCCGCGCTCGCCCACTTCGGTGGCGTAACCCTGCGGCAGACGCAGAATATCGTCATGAACGCTGGCCAGACGCGCCACGTGCTCGATCTCTTCCTGCGTCGCCGCCGGATGGCCCAGCGCGATGTTATTGGCGACCGTATCGGAGAACAGGAACGGCGTCTGGCTGACCACCGCCAGGCGGCTGCGCCAGGCGTCCAGCTGTAAGCGGGTCAGGGGAATGTCGTGGAAACGGATATCGCCTTTGGTGACATCAAAGTGACGCTGAATCAGTGACAGTACCGTGCTCTTGCCCGCGCCCGTCGGGCCGCAGATACCGAGCATCTGCCCCGGAAGCAGTTCAAAATTGACGTTTTCCAGCGTCGGGCGCTCGGTTTGCGGATAGGAAAATTCAGTCACCGCCACCTTCAGCACCCCGCGCCCTTCCGGCACGGATTCGGTGCCGTCGTTCACCACCGGCGCTTCCGCCAGCATCGAGCGAATACGGCTGTACGCCGCGCTGCCGCGCTCGACGATGTTAAACATCCAGGCCAGGGCCAGCATCGGCCAGATCATCAGCCCAAGGTACATGGCGAAACTGGTCAGTTGCCCAAGAGTCATGGAGCCATTGACTACCATCCAGCTCCCGCCGCCGATGGCGAGCAGGTTGGCGGTGCCAATGGCGATGTAAATCGTCGGGTCGAAGCGCGCGTCGATGCGCGCCACGCGCAGGTTTTTGGCTCCCGTATCGGCGGCGTCGGCGGCGAACTGCGCCGACTGGCGATCTTCCAGACCGAAGGCTTTGATCATGCGGATACTGGTCATGCTCTCCTGGGTTCTGTCGTTCAGGGAGGAGAACGCCGCCTGAGCCAGCTTGAAACGCTCGTGCAGCTGCTCGCCAAAGCGGTTGATCGCCAGCGCCATCAGCGGCATAGGCAGCAGCGCCAGCAGGGTTAACTGCCAGCTGATCTGCGTCGACATCACGATCAGCACCGCGCAGCCCATCACCAGCGAATCGACCAGAGTTAACACCCCTTCCCCGGCGGCGAACACCACGCGATCCACGTCGTTGGTGGCGCGCGCGATCAGATCGCCCGTGCGGTGGCGCAAGTAGAATTCAGGATGCTGGCGGCTGAGCTGGCGGTAAAAATCTTCGCGCAGTTCGACGGCGAGCTGATAGGACGCTCCGAACAGCAGCACGCGCCAGACGTAGCGCAGCAGATAGACAATCACCGCGGTCAGGACCAGCGTGCCTACCCACATCATCACCCGTGCGGTGGTGTAATGTTGTTCCGTGACGCCGTCCACCACATAGCCCACCACTTTCGGCGGGATCAGCTGGAGGATGGCAATGATAATAAGCAGGGCCACTGCGCCGAGATAGCGTCGCCACTCCCGGCGGAAGTACCAGCTTAACTGAGCAAATAATCGCACGCGGTCAATTCCTGAAGGTATTGTTTGAGTTATTCAATGGGTAACGCTGTGGTGTATTTAATCTGTTCCATGGCGAAACTGGAGGTGACGTCCGACAGACCCGGCACGCTGTTCACCAGCCGCTTGTAGAAGTCGTCGTAGCGTTTCATGTCCGCCACCTGGACGCGCATCAGATAGTCGTATTCCCCGGCCATGCGCCAGAAGCCAAGCACTTCGGGCATCTCGGAGACTTCGGTGACAAACCGGCAGTACCAGTCGCTGCTGTGGTGCTGCGTTTTTATCAGAACAAACGCGGTCAATCCAAGCCCCAGTTTTTCGGGATCGAGCAGCGCCACGCGCCCGAGCAAAACCCCGTCGTCTTCCAGTCTTTTAAGGCGTTTCCAGCACGGCGTGGTGGTCAGATTAACGGCATCGGCGAGTGCCTGCAAAGAGAGGGTGCAGTCCTTTTGCAGTAAGGAGAGCAGCTTGCGGTCAATTTTATCTAACATACCCCACCTCTCAGAGAATAATTTTCTCCTGACATTCTATTTTAAAGGCCAGATAGCAACAATTTTTTCTGTGCTTTTCGCTATGCTGGGCACAAAATGACAAACGGATAGACACGATGAATAGCACCTGGGTCAAACACGCGATCAGCGAAATCAATGCCGACTATCAACGCTCGGCGGACACGCACCTCATCCGCCTGGCGCTGCCGGGTTTTCCCGGCATTCAGCTGTACCTCAAAGATGAAAGCACCCATCCGACCGGCAGCCTGAAGCACCGTCTGGCGCGCTCCCTGTTCCTGTACGGGTTGTGCAACGGCTGGATCAAAGAAGGCACCACCATCATTGAATCCTCGTCGGGTTCAACCGCCGTCTCCGAGGCCTATTTCGCCCGTCTGCTTGGCCTGCCGTTTATCGCCGTCATGCCCTCCTGCACCGCGAAACGCAAAATCGAGCAGATCGAGTTTTACGGCGGACGCTGCCACTTCGTTGAGAGCGCCTGCGAAATCTACGCCGCTTCGGAGATGCTCGCTCGCGAGCTGAACGGCCATTATATGGACCAGTTTACCTTCGCCGAACGCGCAACCGACTGGCGCGGGAATAACAACATCGCCGACAGCATTTTCCGCCAGATGAACAATGAACCGCACCCGGAGCCGTCGTACATCGTGATGAGTGCGGGGACCGGCGGGACGTCCGCCACCATTGGCCGCTATATTCGCTGCCAGGGTTACGACACCAAACTGATGGTCGTGGATCCGCAGAACTCGGTATTCCTCGACTACTGGCAACACCGCGACGCCAGCCTGCGCAGCCCGGTGGGCAGTAAAATCGAAGGGATTGGACGCCCCCGTGTGGAGCCGTCCTTCATTCCCGATGTGGTCGATGAGATGCTGCGCGTGCCGGATGCGGCCAGCGTTGCCACGGCGCACTGGCTGGAAACGCAGCTGGGCCGCAAAGTGGGCGCATCTACGGGCACCAATATGTGGGGCGCGTTACAGCTGGCGGTGCGGATGCGCGAAGAGGGCCGGACCGGTTCTATCGTCACCCTGCTGTGCGACAGCGGCGAGCGCTATCTGGACACCTATTACAATGCAGAATGGGTCAGAGCGAATATCGGCGATATTGAGCCGTGGAAAGCGCAGATTGCGCAGATGACAAAATAAAAAAAAGCCAGGCTATGTGCCTGGCTTGCTGGAAGGGTCTCACTATTCGGGGGAATACGGGAGGTTTGGTTTATCCAGCCAATGAGTCAAAAAGTGGGACACCGCTTCGTTACGGCAATGCCCAATAACCGGGAGATGCGAAAGCTCAGCCTTCAGCTGTGGCATCGCATTTCCCATAATCACACCGCGGCCGACGCTGCCCAGCATCTCGCGGTCGTTCATGGCATCGCCAAATGCCATACAATCCTGCATCGTCAGACCTAAGTGGTCGCTCAGCACCGCCAGCGCGGAACCTTTGTTACATCCCACCGGCAGCACTTCGAGGCACTCTACCGCCGAAAACGTCAGATGCGCCCGGTCGCCCAATACGTCATTGAGCTGAATACGCAGACGGCACAGATCGTCGTGATCGCCGCAGAAACAGATCTTGGTCACCGAGTGCGCAGGAAGACGGCGCAGATCCGTGAGCTGGTAGCGAAAGCCGCTGTAGACGTGGGCTTTCAGCAGTTCCGGGATCTCTTCGCCCGTGAGCCAGCCGGTATCATTGAAAACATGAATGCTGGCCTGGGTATCCCAGGTGCTGTGCAGGACCAGGTCCGCCACTTCCGGGTCGAGATCCTGACGGTGTAAGACGTCGCCTTCGACAGAGTGAATGCGCGTCCCGTTGCCGGTGATCAGAAACGCATCCATCGACAGTTTGCCGAGCAGGTGACACATCTCCAGCACGTGACGGCCGGTGGCAAACGTCAGGGTGATATCACGCTCATGCAGCCGCTTCAGCGTACTCAGGGTTTTGTCTCCCAAGCGGTGATCCGGCATTAAGAGCGTGCCGTCCATATCAAATGCTGCAAGCCGCGCCATGATGACTCCAAAAAGGTGGTGGGGTTAATCTGGGGATCAGTATTGCCCGCAATATACGGAAGTAATAGTGAATAGATGAGGATTATTGTTCCGGGTTTATACAAAAACGCTGCCGGGGCAGCGTTTTTAAAGGAGTGAAAATCAGGCCTGATTAATTAACAGGTGCTGAATAAAACCGACATGGAGTTTGACGCCAATCTGCAGCGCCGCCTCATCCAGGCGGAATCGTGGATTGTGCACCCCGTAAGTCGCGGAGATACTTTCATTCCCGCTGCCAATAAACAGGAAGCAGCCGGGCACTTTTTGCTGGTATGACGAAAAATCTTCGCCGCCAAACAGCGGGTGAGGCATCTCGCGTAGCGCCTGCTCGCCCAGCGCATCGCTCACCACCTTGCGGGCTATCGCACAGGCATCCGGGTGGTTGTTGCCGCTGGCATAACCTCGCGTCCAGTTCAGGGTAAAGCGCGCCCCGTGGGCGGCGGTGATCCCGGCGATCATCTGCTCCATCTGCTGCGGCACCTGCTGGCGCACGCTGGCGTGATGGGTGCGCAGGGTTCCCGCCAGTTTGACGCGCTCCGGAATGACGTTATAGCTCTCTCCGCTCTGGAAGGTGGCGATGGTCAGGACCGGCACCTGCAGCGGATCGGTGCGGCGTGAAACCACATTTTGCAGGGCCATCACCACTTCCGCGCCGATGGTCACCGGATCGATACACAGATGCGGCATCGAGCCGTGGCCGCCTTTGCCCTCAATGGTGATATCGAAGTTATCCGTCGAGGCGCAGAAGACGCCCTCTTTCAGCGCCACTTCGCCGGTCGGGAAATTCGGCATCACGTGCAGGCCGAAGATTTTCTCTACACCGTCGAGCACGCCGAGATCCACCAGCTCCTGCGCACCGCCTGGCGGCACCTCTTCCGCATGCTGGAAGATAAAGCGCACCGAACCGTGCAGCATCGACTGACACTGGCTCAGCACTTTCGCGGCGCCGAGCAACATCGCGGCATGAGCGTCATGGCCACAGGCGTGCATCACGCCCGGCACCGTCGAGCAAAAGGCTTCGTCGTTCTCTTCCTGAATCGGCAGGGCGTCAATATCGGCCCGCAGCGCGTAGCGCGGCCCGTCATGTGCGCCTTTCATATCGGCAATCACGCTGTTGGGCGTCAGGCGCGTCAGCGTCAGACCGCCAAAACCGGACAGTTCCCCGGCAATATAATCCGCGGTGTTATGCTCCTGAAATGAGAGTTCAGGATGAGCATGAATGTGTCTGCGCCAGCGTAAAACATCGTCTTTGACTTCAGCCAGCATCGCTTCAAAATTAAATGCCATCACACTTCTCCTCAGTTAATGCGTGGCGCGTTTTCAGCGCCAGCGGCAACATGGCAAGCCCGGCAACCACCATTGCCAGCGCCAGAAAAACAAACGTCGACAGGTAGCCCTGGCTGACGGTGATCAGATAGCCCATCGCAATCGGGGCGACAAACCCGCCCAGCGTCCCGCCGGTATTGATAATCCCCATCGCCGCGCCCATCACCTCTGGCGGCAGGCGTTTCATGGGTAAGGTGAAGACGGTCACGAAAGCCGCCATCAGGAAAACGTAGCCGAGGAAAAGCAGTAGCCCGGCGGTCAGCGCCGACGTTGAGGTGTAGACCAGCCAGATGCACAGCGCACTGAGCAGCGCGCTGCAGAAAATCACTTTCGGCTCTTTACCCTGCATATAGCGCCCCACCAGCCAGCCGGTGGCGAGGGACGAGATCCAGATACCCAGGCCTCCCGCGGCGACCACCAGCCCGGAAACGTCGAGCGTCATTCCGCGCTGCTGCACCAGATATTTCGGCAGCCACGCCATCAGGCCGTAGGACGGAATGTTGATGCAGAAGATCGAGATGAAGAGCAGGACCACAATGGGGTTTTTCAGCAACGTGCGATAGCCGGTCACGGCTCCGGCACGCGCTTTCACCGGCGCCGGATTCGGCACCCACAGCATAATCGCGATAGCAATCGCAAAGGCCAGCAGACCGAGGATCGAAAAGGAGCCGCGCCAGCCCAGCGAATTCAGGCTATACACCGCAACCAGCGGCCCGGCGGTCATTGCCAGACCAGCCGACGAGAGCAAGATCGACTGGGCAAAGGTGCGCTTTTCAAGGGGGAAATTAGAGACAACGGCTTTGGCACAGGAGCACGGATAGCCGGAATGGCCGACGCCGGATAAAAAGCGGAACGTGACCAGCAGCCCCAGGCCGAAGCCCAGCATGCCGAAGCAGAGCGCGAAGCCGCCGAGCAGGCACAGGGACATGCTCAGCACTTTCTTGTAGCCGAACTTATCGTTTAGCCAGCCAGCGGGAATTTGAAACAGCGAATAGGCGAGGAAGAATATCCCGGTGATATACCCGAGCTGTTCAGGACGAAGGTCAAATTCACGTTCGATGGGCAGGAGCGCAAAGCCCATCACCGTTTTGTCGAGATACACCACCACATAGCCGACAAAGAGCAGGAAAATCATCAGGAAACGATTCTTCATAGCCGATATCTCTTTTGTTATCACCTCGCCGGAGGGGGATCGACAGGTGAAGGTAAAATGCGACATGCATCACATAACAGACTGAACAACAACGTTTTATGTTTTATCTTCATCGACGTTAGCAGCTTTACCACCCCGCCATAAGATACAATTTTTGTACAGGTGATACTTTTTACTGATAGGGGCTGGCGTTGCGTTATTTGCCAAAGTTGCAGCAACTGAAGGTGTTTCAGCAGGTTATCCGCAGCGGCAGTATTCGCGGCGCGGCCAGGGCGCTCGGGCTATCTCAACCGGCGGTCAGCAGAACCTTGCGTGAACTGGAGCAGACGCTAGAGACCCGGCTGATCGTGCGCGGGAATCAGGGGATGACGTTAACGGAAACCGGGCGGGCCTTTTCCCAGCGCATGCAGTTTATTCTTGAGGAGCTGGAGCGGGCGGCCGATGAGATCCGTCAGATCGACCAGTTCTCGCAGGGCGCGGTGGCGATGGGATTCTCCTCCCTCCTCGCGGTAACGGTTTTTCCGGCGCTCAACGACGCCTTCAAAGCGCAGTTTCCCCAATCCACGCTGCTGGTGAAAGAGGGACAGCTGTCGATGCTGTTACCAGCCCTGCGTGAAGGACGACTGGATTTTGCCGTCGGTACCGCCGGGCCAGGGTTCCCGCTGGACGATCTGGTGCGCGAGCCGCTGTTCAATGCCTCGTTCGGGATTATTGCTCGCAAAGGACATCCGCTGGCGGAGGCAACCACCTTCGACGCGCTGCAAAATGCACGCTGGGTGCTGCCGGAGACCGATATGGGGTATTACCAGCAGCTGGCGGTGAATGAGCTTCTGCCGCCGCTGGCGCAAACGCCCCTTCGCACGGACTCGATGATCTCCGGGCTGAGTCTGGTATTAGCGTCGGATTATCTGACCATCGTGGCGCGCGCGATGCAGGCCCCGTTTGGTTTGCAGGACCAGCTGTGTATGCTGAATATCGACAGCCTGCCGCAGGCGGAATATCACGTGCTGTATTCGCAAAAATCGCCGCTGACCTTTGCTGCGCGGCGGCTGCTGGATCTGCTGCGTCAACACTGTCAGGCGTACCACTGGCATTAACTTTTCATCCTCAGGGCAGCGACGATGCGTCAACTCAACAGACTGAATCAGTTTCAACGCCTCTGGCAACCCTCTGCCGGTGAGCCTCAGCAGATTACCGTGGCGGAACTGGCGGAACGCTGCTTTTGCAGCGAGCGGCACGTGCGTACGCTGTTGCGCCAGGCGCAGGAGGCGGGCTGGCTGAGCTGGCAAGCGCAATCCGGACGCGGCAAACGCGGCACCTTAACTTTTCACGTCACGCCCGACAGCCTGCGCAATGAGATGATGGAGCAGGCGCTGACGCGCGGGCTGCAACACGATGCCTTAGAGCTGGCGCAGCTCGACGCCCCGGAACTGCGCGCATTGCTTCACCCTTTCCTCGGCGGGCAGTGGCAGAACGACACGCCGACGCTGCGCATCCCCTACTATCGCTCCCTCGATCCGCTCCATTCGGGCTTTTTACCGGGGCGCGCGGAGCAGCACCTGGTCGGGCAGGTATTCTCCGGGCTGACGCGGTTTGACGGCGACAGCCGCGAACCGGCTGGCGATCTTGCCCATCACTGGAAGGTGTCTGCCGATGGCTTGCGCTGGCACTTTTACATTCGCTCGACGCTGCACTGGCATAACGGTGATAAGGTCGAAACCGCGCAACTGCGCGCCAGTCTGCTGGAACTCTTTGCCCTTCCCGCCCTGCGACGGCTGTTTAGCAGCGTGCTGCACGTTGAGGTGACCCACCCTCAGTGCCTGACCTTCGTGTTGCACCAGCCGGATTACTGGCTGGCGCATCGCCTGGCAAGCTACTGCAGCCGTCTGGCCCATCCCGAGCAGCCGTTGATCGGCAGCGGCCCGTTTCGTCTCGCCGTGTTTGATCCCGATCTGGTGCGGCTGGAGTGTCATGAGCAGTACCATCTCAGCCACCCGTTGCTCAAGGCCATCGAATTCTGGATCACCCCGCAACTGTTCGAGCAGGATTTAGGCACCAGCTGTCGCCATCCGGTACAGATCGCCATCGGCGAGCCTGATGAACTGGCGAATCTGCGGCTGGTCAGCAGCAGTACCAGCCTCGGGTTTTGCTATCTCACCCTGAAACAGAGCGGACGCCTGAGTAAACGGCAGGCGCAGCGGCTCATCAATATCATCCATCACACCACGCTTCTGCACACGCTGCCGCTGGATGAAAACCTGATCACGCCTGCGCATGAGTTACTGCCGGGCTGGACGATCCCTGACTGGCCGGAGCTGAAAGATGTCGCGCTCCCCGAAGCGCTGACCCTGATTTACCATCTGCCGGTCGAGTTACACACTATGGCCGAGCAGCTCAAACAGTACCTGGCAAAAGCGGGCTGCACGCTGACGGTCATTTTCCACGACGCGAAAACCTGGGACGGCTGTAGCTATTTTGCACAAGCCGATCTGATGATGGGCGACAGGCTGATCGGTGAAGCGCCGGGGTATACGCTGGAGCAGTGGTTGCGCTGCGACACGCTGTGGCCGCATCTGCTGACTGCGCCGCAGTTTGCGCACCTGCAGGCGACGCTGGATGCGGTGCAGATGCAGGTCAGCGAGCAGGCCAGGCACTCGGGCCTGCAGTCGATTTTCACCCATCTGATGGAAAACGCGGTGCTGACCCCGCTGTTTAACTATCAGTATCAGATCAGCGCCCCGCCGGGGGTGAACGGCATTCGCCTCAATACTCGCGGCTGGTTTGATTTTTCGCAGGCCTGGCTTCCGGCCCCGAGCGCGTGAAGAAGCTGGTCGCCACGCGTGCCAGACGTTACCATATTGTTTTTACCGATACTGTTGAGACTTATTTATGAAACGTGCCGTCGTCGTGTTCAGCGGAGGACAGGATTCCACCACCTGTCTGGTTCAGGCCCTGCATCAGTATGATGAAGTGCATTGCGTGACGTTTGATTATGGTCAGCGCCATCGCGCTGAAATCGACGTTGCCCGCGAACTGGCGCTGAAACTGGGCGCACGCGCGCACAAGGTGCTGGACGTCACGCTGTTAAACGAACTGGCCGTCAGCAGCCTGACGCGCGACAGTATTCCCGTTCCCGACTATGAGCCGGATTCGAGCGGCATTCCGAATACCTTCGTGCCTGGCCGCAATATTCTGTTCCTGACGCTGACCGCCATTTACGCCTACCAGGTGAAAGCCGAAGCGGTGATCACCGGCGTGTGTGAAACGGATTTCTCCGGCTACCCGGACTGCCGCGACGAGTTCGTGAAAGCGCTCAATCACGCCGTCGATCTGGGTATGGCAAAAGAGACCCGCTTTGAAACGCCGCTGATGTGGCTCGATAAAGCTGAGACCTGGGCGCTGGCCGATTACTGGGGCAAACTGGATCTGGTTCGCAACGAAACCCTGACCTGCTACAACGGCATCAAAGGTGACGGCTGTGGTCAATGCGCCGCCTGTAACCTGCGCGCCAACGGCCTGAATCACTACCTGGCCGATAAGCCTGGGGTGATGGCGCTGATGAAGAAAAAGACCGGGTTGAAGTAAGCCGCTGTTTGACCGGGTGAACAACCTTCACCCGGCCATAAATTATTCAATTAACAGATCAAGCTTCTCGCGTAATTCCCCTTCCAGCGGCAGCGCTTTCTGCGTTTTCAAATCGATACAGACAAAGGTAATCAGCGCATCAGCGACAACCTGCCCTTCCGGGTCGAGCGTTACCACCTGGCTCAACACGCCGCTTTTCCCGTTTAACTGTTGCAACTGGCTGGTCACCGTCAGGCGATCGCCGAGCACGGCCGGACGGCGGTAGTTGATGTTGATATTGGCAACCACAAAAGCGATGTTGTGCGCCGTGAGCCACTGGAAGCTTTCGCTGTTTTCCAGCCCGTCCCAGCGAGCCTCTTCGAGGAATTCGAGATAACGAGCATTGTTCACGTGCTGGTAAACGTCGAGATGGTATCCGCGTACTTTGATCTGAGTCTGCATAGCGCACAAGCCTTGAAGTTGTTATAGGGTAAGAGGTCATAACTGGTATGACCTCTTTATCCTGGCAAAATTTTGCCACTGTGCAAGTTATTGTGTGATTAGAGTGTCAGGTGTGCGAGGTTGCGCTCAACCAGTGCGCTGCCAATCCCCGGCACCTGCTTGAGATCGTCGAGCGTTTTGAACGGGCCGTATTCGTCGCGATAGCCGACAATGGCCTGCGCCTTTTTAAGCCCCACGCCGTTCATGGCGCGCGCCAGATCTTCTGCCGACGCCGAGTTGATACTGACCCGGGTACTTTCGTCATCGGCCGCTTTGTTGCTCACCGTTGCCTTCGGCTGTGAAGCGGTAGCGTCCGGACTGGTGACTTCCGCCGTTGTCGCAACGGTAGGGGCCTTCGCCGCCGGTGTCGCCGCCAGTGCGCTACAACTCATCCCCGTAGTGGCGATCGCAAGAGTGATAAAGAGTGCTTTGATTCCACGTTTCATGCTGTTTTCTCCTTGTTTGTTGACAGCGAAGGAACGATATCGCCCCGGCAAAACAAGCACAAACAGCAGATTTCAAAAATGGAAAAGGCCGCGAAAGCGGCCTTTGAATGTTGCAGAGCGTTGCGAAAATCTGCGAGCAGCGCCGTAATTATTGCTGCTGCGTGATGATATCGCCCAGCTTGATTTTGGCGTCTTTGCGCAGGTTGCTCATCAGTGCTTCGAAAGCGATCTGGGCGTTGTTCTGGGTGATCCCCTGAACCATCGCCTTTTTCTGCTCTTCCGGCATGGTGCCTGCTTTCACTTCGTCCAGCGCCAGCAGAACAATGTTGCCCTGCATATCAGACGCCGTACCGAAGCTCGGTTTGTCTTTCGCTGGCAGGCTCAGACCAAACGCCGCCTGGCTTACCGGATCCTGACCAGTACGGCTCAGGGTTTTCGCCTCACCGAAGCTCAGACCCGCCGCTTTTAGCGCCGCGTCACCTTTGCCTGCTTTCAGCTCAGCCAGCAGTTTTTCTGCATCCAGCTTCGCCTGCTGTTCCGCTTTGGTGTGTTTCACCAGCGTTGCAATCTGATCTTTCACAGCGTCCAGCGGCTTGATCGCTTCTGGTTTGTGTTCTGCTACGCGCACCACAAATGCACGATCGCCGTCCACGGTAATGATGTCAGAGTTGCTGCCCGGCGTGCCGTTCTCACCCACAAGGCCACCGTTGAAGATCGCGTCAGCAACCGGCTTGAAGTTCAGCTCTTCTGGCAGGTTATCGTGACCGAACCAGCCTGTTTCAACAGCTTTCACACCAGCGGCCTGTTCTGCGCCCGCCAGGGATTCGTTGTCATTGCTTGCCGCGTCACTCACTTTCTGCTGCAGAGCGTAGTAAGCATCCAGCGCTTTTTCCTGCTTCACTTTCGCTGCGATATCATCGCGAACGTCAGCCAGCGGTTTGGTTTTGGCAGGCTGGACATCATCCAGACGCGCCACCAGGAAGCCAACGGAAGATTTGATCACACCGGACAATTGACCTTTCTCTTTCAGGCCCGCGTTTTTCAGCTCATCTGGGGTAGTCGCATCTTCCAGCCAGCCCATATCCCCGCCGTTTTTCGCAGAGATGATGTCGGTGGATTTTTCTTTCGCCAGTGCGGCAAAATCAGCGCCTTTGGCCAGCTCGTCAACAATCGCCTTAGCATCCGCCTCGGTTTTGGTCTGAATCACGCTGTAGCGGTTACGCTGAGCCTGAGTGAACTGATCCTGATGCTGGTCGTAGTAAGACTGGATTTCGCTGTCAGACGCGGTTTCCTGCATCGCAGCGGCATCCAGCTTGATGTAGCTGACGCGGAACTGCTCAGGAGCGGTGAAGTTGTTTTTGTTCTGCTCGTAGTAGGCTTTGATTTCGTCGTCGCTGACCGACTGTTTTGCCGCCAGGGCGTTGACGTCAATCGTGGCCGTGCGAACCACACGCTGCTGCGCCACCAGGGCTGCCAGCTCGTCAGTCTCGCCTTTCAGCATGAAATCGGTACCGACGACCGCGTTGATCAGCTGCTGTGTCGTCAGCTGGTTGCGCAGCGCCTGAGCGTACTGGTCCGGGGTCATGCCCATCTGATTGACGATAGAGGTGTAGCGCGTGTTGTCGAATTTGCCGTTGTTCTGGAAAGCCTGAGTCGCAAAGATGGCTTTCTTAACCTGATCGTCGCTGATGCCGAGGCCCAGGTGTCTGGCATACTGGTCCAGCAGCGCTTCGTCGATAAGACGGTTTACGGTCTGCTGACGTAAGGTTTTCATGTAGCCTTCGTTCGCTGCAAGCTCAGAGAACTGATCGCCCAGCTGTTGCTGCATGCGATTACGTTCCCCGGCAAAGGCATTTTCAAACTGCCCGCGGCTGATTTCCTGGCCATTTACTTTGGCGGCGTAGTTGCTGCTTCCGCCAATCAGGTATCCACTCACGCCGGTCAGAATGAACGACACGATAATGATACCGAAAATAATCTTGAGCACGAGACTGTTAGCAGCCGTGCGTAAGTTGTCCATCATGGTGAAACCACACTCCGCTGTAGGTGACTTGTGACCTCACGCTGGGAAATATCCTGACCGCAGCGCGTAAGGGTCGTATTGTGACAAGAAACCGGGGTAAATGTCAGCCCACAACTCGCATAAAGTCGCATAAAGTCGCCCGGGACAAACAAAAAAGGCACATCAAATGATGCGCCCTTGTACTTTTCAACTTCCCTTGAACGAGAAAGCGATCAGTTTACTGCGTCTTTCAGTGCTTTACCTGCACGGAAACCTGGCACTTTAGCGGCAGCGATGGTGATCTCTTTACCGGTCTGAGGGTTGCGGCCAGTACGGGCAGCACGCTCTTTAACAGCAAAAGTACCAAAACCTACCAGCGCAACGTCATCCCCGGATTGCAGAGATTCAGTTACAGAGGCAATTAATGCATCTAACGCACGTCCAGCCGCAGCTTTAGAGATATCAGCACCCGCAGCAATTTTGTCAATCAGTTGAGATTTATTCACTGTTCTCTTCCTCTCTTTATAATTTATATCGCGCCTGAATCCTTCACGACGCGACCGCGCAGCAGTTATATCAGGCCTGCCATGACCTTACAACACCCGTTGTTGATGGCTAACCCAATCAGCAATCTAAATTAGCTATACAAAAAAAGGCTGGCAAGTGAGAAATCACCTGTCAGCCTTGTTTTTCTTAACGCTCTTTGCGCGAGGTCACTATTTTGCGGTTACAACCTGCATTCCAGAGGGCTCATTCTGCAGCGCAAGGCTCAGAACCTCCTCAATGCGTTTCACCGGATGGATATCGAGATCGGCGATAACATTGTCAGGAATCTCTTCCAGATCACGTTTGTTCTCATGCGGGATCAATACGGTTTTAATACCACCGCGGTGCGCAGCCAGCAGTTTTTCTTTCAAACCACCGATTGGCAGCACCAGACCACGCAGGGTGATCTCACCGGTCATCGCCACATCAGCGCGAACCGGGTTACCCGTCAGACAGGAAACCAGCGCGGTACACATGGCGATACCCGCACTTGGACCGTCTTTCGGCGTTGCCCCTTCCGGAACGTGAACGTGAATGTCGCGTTTTTCGTAGAAGTCCGGATTAATACCCAGCTTCTCCGCACGCGCACGGACCACGGTCAGCGCAGCCTGGATGGACTCCTGCATGACTTCGCCCAGAGAACCGGTGTAGGTCAGCTTGCCTTTGCCTGGCACACAGGCGGTTTCAATGGTCAGCAGATCGCCGCCCACTTCCGTCCATGCCAGACCGGTCACCTGGCCCACGCGGTTTTCGTTATCGGCACGACCATAATCGAAGCGCTGTACGCCCAGATATTCGTGCAGATTGTCGCCGTTAATCTCAATGTGTTTCAGGGATTTATCCAGCAGCAGCTGTTTCACCGCCTTACGGCACAGTTTCGAGATTTCACGCTCAAGGCTACGCACGCCCGCTTCGCGAGTGTAGTAACGAATAATGCTGATAATGGCACTATCGTCGACCGTAATTTCGCTCTCTTTCAGCGCGTTACGCTCAATCTGTTTTGACAGCAAATGACGTTTAGCGATGTTCAGCTTTTCGTCTTCCGTGTAACCGGACAGACGGATCACTTCCATACGATCCAGCAGCGGAGCCGGAATGTTCATGGAGTTAGAGGTTGCCACGAACATCACATCGCTGAGATCGTAGTCCACTTCCAGGTAGTGATCGCTGAACGCCACGTTCTGTTCTGGATCTAACACTTCCAGCAGCGCGGACGCCGGATCGCCACGCATGTCCGAAGACATTTTGTCGATCTCATCGAGCAGGAACAGCGGGTTTTTAACGCCCACTTTCGCCATTTTCTGAATCAGTTTACCCGGCATAGAGCCGATGTAAGTCCGACGGTGACCGCGAATTTCCGCTTCGTCACGCACGCCGCCGAGCGCCATACGGATGTATTTACGTCCGGTGGCTTTGGCGATGGACTGACCCAGAGAGGTTTTACCCACACCAGGAGGCCCTACCAGGCACAGAATCGGGCCCTTCAGCTTGTTCACACGGCTCTGAACCGCAAGATACTCAAGGATGCGGTCTTTGACGCGCTCGAGGCCGTAATGGTCGGTGTCGAGGATCTCTTGCGCCTGACGCAGGTCTTTTTTCACCTTGCTGCGGGCGTTCCAGGGTACCTGAACCATCCATTCGATATAGCCGCGAACCACGGTCGCTTCAGCCGACATCGGAGACATCATTTTCAGCTTCTGCAGTTCTGCTTCGGCTTTCTCTTTTGCCTCTTTCGGCATTTTCGCCGCGTCGATCTTACGCTTCAGCGCTTCGTTTTCGTCCGGCGCGTCGTCCATCTCGCCGAGCTCTTTCTGAATGGCTTTCATTTGCTCGTTCAGATAGTACTCGCGCTGAGATTTTTCCATCTGCTTTTTGACGCGGTTGCGAATGCGTTTCTCAACCTGCAGCAGATCGATTTCAGATTCCATCATCGCCATCAGATATTCCAGACGTTCGTTCACGTCGGACATCTCCAGCACAGACTGTTTGTCAGCCAGCTTAAGCGGCATGTGTGCAGCGATGGTATCCGCCAGACGCGCAGGATCGTCGATGCTGTTGAGCGACGTCAGCACTTCTGGTGGGATTTTTTTGTTCAGCTTGATGTAGCCTTCGAACTGGCTAATCGCGGTGCGCACCAGCACTTCCTGCTCGCGCTCGTCGAGCGCAGGAGACTCAAGGTACTCCGCTTTCGCAGAGAAGTGCTCGCCGTCGTCAGAAAGGGTGGTGATACGCGCACGCTGCAAGCCTTCTACCAGCACCTTCACGGTGCCGTCAGGCAGCTTCAGCATTTGTAAAATAGAGGCCACGGTCCCGACGGTGAAAAGATCGTTTACACCCGGCTCATCCGTTGATGCTTCTTTCTGCGCAACCAGCATGATTTTTTTATCATGATCCATGGCGGCTTCAAGGCAACGGATAGATTTTTCCCGCCCTACAAATAAGGGTATGACCATGTGCGGATAAACCACCACATCGCGCAGCGGCAATACGGGGATTTCAATGCGTTCAGAACGCTCAGGATTCATAGAGCTCTCTCTTAGTTTAGTGTCCGCCAGGTAAGCAGGTCATGTCACTGTGTTACACAACCATAAACATGTAACCAGTATATGGGGATGTTTCCCACACATTCAACGCTATGAATACGGAAAAATAAAAGGGGAGATAAAATCCCCCCTTTTTGATTAACTGCTTGTATGATTTGGCTAATTATTCGCCAGATGCCTGCTGCGCTTCCGGCTTGCCATACATCAGCATTGGCTTAGACTGGCCGCTAATCACAGACTCGTCGATCACCACTTTTTCGACATCTTCCATGGACGGTAAATCGTACATGGTGTCGAGCAGCGCGGCTTCAACGATAGAGCGCAGACCACGCGCACCCGTTTTACGGACCATCGCTTTCTTGGCGATAGCGACCAGCGCTTCGTCACGGAATTCCAGATCCACGCCTTCCAGATTGAACAATGCCTGATACTGCTTGGTCAGCGCATTTTTCGGCTCTTTCAGGATCTGAATCAGCGCATCTTCGCTCAGCTCATTCAGCGTTGCCACGACAGGCAGACGACCGATGAACTCAGGGATCAGACCAAACTTGATCAAATCTTCTGGCTCAACCTGCGACAGCAGTTCGCCTTCGTTCGCTTTCTCGGACTTGGCTTTCACCGTCGCGCCAAAACCAATGCCGGAGCCGGTTTCTACGCGGTTCGCGATCACTTTATCCAGGCCTGCAAACGCACCGCCACAGATGAACAGGATCTTGGAGGTATCAACCTGCAAGAACTCCTGCTGAGGGTGCTTACGTCCGCCCTGCGGCGGAACAGCGGCAACCGTACCTTCGATCAGCTTCAGCAGAGCCTGCTGAACGCCTTCGCCCGAGACGTCACGGGTGATAGACGGGTTATCGGATTTACGGGAGATCTTGTCGATCTCATCGATGTACACGATCCCGCGCTGTGCTTTCTGTACGTCGTAGTCGCACTTCTGCAGCAGTTTCTGAATGATGTTTTCAACGTCTTCACCCACGTAACCGGCTTCGGTCAGGGTGGTGGCATCCGCCATGGTGAACGGAACGTCCAGCAGGCGTGCCAGCGTTTCAGCCAGCAGCGTTTTACCGGAACCCGTTGGGCCGATCAGCAGAATGTTACTTTTGCCGAGTTCAACACCATTGCTGGTGTCGCCGTTACGCAGACGTTTGTAGTGGTTGTACACCGCAACGGCCAGCACTTTTTTTGCCGGTTCCTGGCCGATAACGTAATCATCAAGATGATGACGGATCTCGTGTGGAGTCGGCAATGCGCTGCGCTCACGGTGAGGCGCTACTTCTTTAATCTCTTCGCGGATGATGTCGTTACATAAATCGACACATTCGTCGCAGATATACACGGACGGCCCGGCAATCAGTTTACGCACTTCATGCTGGCTTTTGCCGCAAAAAGAGCAGTACAGCAGTTTGCCCGAACCATCTTTGCGTTTATCTGTCATGAGTCCAAACCTCTTATTAAGTTCTTTGTGCCGCACATGACGACGCAAATGCCATTCTCAGACGCAAGTCGCTATGAAGCAAAGTGCCGCCTACCTTAGTATAGCGGCACACTCGCGCCGTGGGCATCAATTACGATGGGTCAAAATGGAGTCGACTAAGCCGTACTCAACTGCCTCTGATGCGGAGAGGAAGCGATCGCGCTCGGTATCACGCTCGATCTGCTCAAGTGATTGACCCGTGTGGTGCGCCATAAGTTCATTCATGCGCCCTTTCACTTTCAGAATTTCACGCGCATGAATTTCAATATCTGTCGCCTGACCCTGGTATCCGCCCAGCGGCTGGTGAATCATCACGCGGGAATTTGGCAGACAGAAACGTTTGCCCTTCGCGCCTGCCGTCAGCAGGAACGCCCCCATGGATGCCGCCTGCCCCATACAAATGGTGCTGACGTCAGGCTTGATGAACTGCATGGTGTCATAGATGGACATCCCGGCAGTGATAACGCCGCCTGGGGAGTTAATATACAGGTAAATGTCTTTTTCCGGGTTTTCCGCTTCCAGGAACAGCATCTGCGCCACAATCAGGTTCGCCATGTGGTCTTCCACCTGGCCGGTCAGAAAGATAACGCGTTCCTTGAGCAGACGGGAATAGATATCAAAAGAACGTTCCCCGCGAGAGGTCTGTTCGATAACCATAGGCACCAGAGCCATATGGGGTGCAAAGTTATCTCGTTCGCCACTGTATGACATTTCCGTCTCCTGGATAAAAATTGGAAAATACCTGCTGTACTGATTGTAACCTTATGGACGGATTATCAGCCAGTCTCATTCATCGTGATTACACACTTATGGGGACGGCATCGCCATATTTCAAGCATAACAATCTTTTGCTGTAACGCTAACACTGAAAGGGCGTTTTAGCACTCTTCCTGGGCTATTACTGCGATAAAAAAACCCGTCACCAGAAGGCAACGGGTTTTTGTTCAAACTTTAAACCGTTGGGGCTGAATTACGCCTGCTGGTTCATCAGTTCGTTGAAAGAAGTGGCTTTTTCAGACACTTTAGCTTTAGCCAGCACCGCTTCAACAGCCTGCTCTTCCAGGGCTACGTTGCGCATGTTGTCCATCAGCTCTTTATTGCTGCCGTAGAACTCAACCACTTCACGTGGATCTTCGTAAGCAGAAGCCATCTCTTCGATCAGGCCTTTCACGCGGTCTTCGTCAGCTTTCAGCTCGTGGGTACGAATCACTTCGCCCAGCAGCAGACCGACAACAACGCGGCGTTTAGCCTGCTCTTCGAACAGTTCACGAGGCAGTTCCAGCGCTTGCTGCTGGTTGCCACCGAAGCGCTGTGCAGCCTGGCGACGCAGAACGTCAATTTCGCTGTCAATCAGTGCTGCAGGAACGTCGATTTCGTTCGCTTTCACCAGACCTTCGATAGCCTGAGATTTCACACGGTTACGCACGGCGCCGTTCAGCTCGCGCTCCATGTTTTTACGCACTTCTGCACGCAGACCGGCTACGGAACCATCTTCAACGCCGAAACGTTTGATGAATTCTTCAGTCAGTTCTGGCAGTTCGCGCTCTTCAACTTTCTTCAGGTTGATGACGAACTTCGCTGCTTTACCTTTCAGGTTTTCAGCGTGGTACTCTTCAGGGAAGGTCACGTCGATGGTGAACTCTTCGCCCGCTTTGTGGCCTTTGATACCGTCTTCGAAGCCTGGGATCATACGACCCTGGCCCATCGCCAGTACGAAGTCAGACGCTTTGCCACCTTCGAACTCTTCGCCATCTACAGAGCCGGAGAAGTCGATGGTGACACGGTCTTCTGCATCAACAGCGCCGTCTTTGTCTTTCCAGTTCGCCTGCTGCTTACGCAGAGTGTCCAGCATGCCATCAACGTCAGCGTCGGTCACTTCGACAACAGGTTTTTCAACTTCGATGGTTTCCAGACCTTTCAGCTCAACTTCCGGGTACACTTCGAACTCTACGGAGTAGGTGAAGTCTTCGCCCAGTTTGTATTCGCCCGGAACGTAGTTCGGTGCGCCAGCTGGATTGATTTTTTCTTTGATGATGGCATCAATGAAGTTGCGGCTCATCAGGTCACCCAGCACGTCCTGGCGAACAGAAGCGCCATAACGCTGAGCAACGACATTCATCGGTACTTTACCCTTACGGAAGCCGTCAATACGTACTTTTTTTGCTACGTTGACCAGCTCGCTTTTCACAGCAGTTTCGATGCTGTCAGCAGCGATAGTAATCGTTACACGGCGGCCAAGGCCTTGAGTGGTTTCAACTGAAACTTGCATCTTGTTACCTCAAAAAAATCACAGTGCTCGGTCAACTCTGAATTTGTCTCGCAATACCGGGATGCTCACTATTTAGCAGATTCACATTCCCTGTCGCCAGAATCATCCCGAAGACATTCATTAAGACGCGGCATTATAGCGGCATCACTTGGGTGAGTCGAGAACGGTTGGGGCTTCTTGCTGCGGCTTTTTTCACAATTTAAGGCTGTTTTTGGCCTAAAATTCGCCCCACACGTTCAAAACGCAGACAAAACAAAACGGCCCGCAGGCCGTCTTGACATCATTCTGTATGCAACATACTGGAAAAACTCCAGCGGTTGCAAATCGGATTTATCAGGCGATGCTTCCCGCCCCTCGACATGGCGGTGAGGCGAAGATCGTATCCTGCAATCCTTCCCACTCTTTTATGGTGTAAGTATGCAGTGCCAGCGCATGCACGGTGGTGGAGAGTTCTTCCGTCAGCGTTCCGTAGATCATACGGTGACGATTGAGAAAGCGTTCTCCCGCGAAGCGGTCGCTCACTAACACCACTTTGAAATGGCTTTCAGAACCGGCCGGCACATTATGACGGTAGCTCTCATCGACAACTTCGAGGAACACGGGATTAAACGCTGTCCTTAGTTTTTCTTCGATCTGTTCACGTATCATCATGATATTACTCCTCTGACAACGCTGAGATGTCACCCATCCCTTTAAATGTTAGCCGCTTTTACCGCTTCCATTACATCAAGACAACAAATATTTAGCTTTCGTCTGATTTCCTCATTCAAACGGATGAAGTTCACTGTCTCACTCATACGTTTTGTCACCGGTGAGGTGAGGAAAATGTCAGTGGTGGTCAGATTTCAGACAAGACGATGAATTTACATGCGTTGACCACTTCCCCTCGCCGTTGGCGATGTTATGATGGCGACAATTTTTCTCTTTATATGCTAACGATCCGTTGAGAACCTGAAATGTTAAAAAAACTCTTCTTTCCGCTGGTAGCGCTCTTCATGCTGGCTGGTTGTGCCACTCCGCCAACCACCATTGACGTTTCGCCGAAAATCACCCTGCCACAGCAGGACCCTAGCCTGATGGGCGTGACCGTGAGTATCAACGGTGCCGATCAGCGTCAGGATCAAGCGCTGGCGAAAGTGACTCGTGATAACCAGCAAGTCACCCTGACCGCTTCCCGCGACCTGCGCTTCCTGCTGCAGGAAGTGCTGGAAAAACAGATGACCGCTCGCGGTTACATGGTTGGCCCAAGCGGTGCCGTTGATCTGCAGATCATTGTGAACAATCTGTATGCCGACGTTTCTCAGGGCAACGTGCGTTACAACATCTCCACCAAAGCCGATATCGCCATCATCGCCACCGCGAAGAACGGCAATAAGATGAACAAAAACTATCGCGCAAGCTACTCTGTTGAAGGCGCCTTCCAGGCATCCAACCAGAACATTGCTAACGCGGTAAACAGCGTGCTGACCGACACCATCGCCGATATGGCGCAGGACACCAGCATTCACGAATTCATCAAGCAGAACGCGCGCTAATCCCGCACACTGACCCGGCGCTACGCCGGGTCAGTCATATAGAAACATGTCCAGTCATTACTTGCGCATTTTCCAGCAACCTAAATCAGCCATTCTGCTGATCCTTGGTTTCGCCTCCGGTTTACCTCTCGCCCTCACCTCCGGCACGCTTCAGGCCTGGATGACGGTCGAGAATATCGATCTCAAAACCATCGGTTTCTTCTCCCTTGTCGGCCAGGCCTACGTCTTTAAGTTTTTATGGTCGCCGGTGATGGACCGCTATACCCCGCCATTCCTCGGCCGTCGCCGCGGCTGGCTGGTGATGACTCAGGTTCTGCTGTTGCTGGCCATTGCCGCAATGGGGTTCCTCGAGCCGTCAACGCAATTGCGCTGGATGGCCGCGCTGGCGGTGGTGATCGCCTTCTGCTCAGCCTCGCAGGATATCGTTTTTGATGCCTGGAAAACGGACGTATTACCGGCTGAAGAGCGCGGAACCGGTGCCGCGATCAGCGTGCTGGGCTATCGCCTGGGGATGCTGGTCTCCGGCGGGTTAGCCCTGTGGCTGGCCGACCGCTATCTCGGCTGGCAGGGGATGTACTGGCTGATGGCCGCCCTGCTGATCCCATGCATCATTGCCACCTTTTTTGCCCCGGAGCCGAGCGACGTTATTCCGGTTCCTCGTACGCTCGAGCAGGCTGTCGCCGAACCGCTGCGTGACTTCTTCGGGCGCAACAACGCATGGCTGATTTTACTGCTGATCGTCCTTTATAAGCTCGGCGATGCTTTCGCCATGAGCCTCACCACCACTTTCCTGATCCGTGGCGTGGGTTTCGATGCCGGTGAAGTCGGCGTGGTGAATAAAACCCTCGGCCTGTTTGCGACCATTCTTGGCGCACTTTACGGCGGCGTGTTGATGCAGCGTCTGTCGCTGTTCCGCGCTCTGCTGATCTTCGGCATTTTGCAGGGAGTATCCAACGCCGGTTACTGGCTTCTCTCCATCACCGATAAGAATATGGTCAGCATGGCCGCCGCCGTGTTCTTCGAAAACCTGTGCGGCGGGATGGGAACAGCGGCGTTTGTCGCGCTGCTGATGACCCTGTGCAATAAATCGTTTTCCGCGACGCAGTTTGCCCTGCTCTCTGCCCTTTCTGCCGTAGGTCGTGTGTATGTTGGCCCGATTGCCGGCTGGTTTGTCGAAGCCCACGGCTGGCCGACGTTTTATCTTTTCTCGGTCTTTGCGGCGGTGCCAGGAATATTACTCCTGCTGGTTTGTCGACAGACCCTGGAATATACCCAGCAAACGGATCACTTTATGCCGCGCACGGAATATCAGCGCGCGTATCGCTTTGCCTTGCGGCTGTTAATGGTCGGCTGTGCGATGCTGGCCCTGTGGCTGATCGTGTTGATAATCAATGCATCCACCCCGCTTACCCTGCCGTTTGAGGCGATCCTGCTGGACGTCGGCGGTCTGCTTGCGGTCGTCGGGATTGTCACCGGCGGTGTCCTTGATTTCATGGCGCTGCGTAAAACCCGGCTGACCTGAAGCAAAAACCGAAAGGTTATTTCCCGTGGTAATAACGCCAGGTAATTATAACGGTGAAATAACCGACGTCCGCTGAAAAAATATTTGTTGTTTTGTGCGGGATAGTTTTCGGAAATTACAGGAACCCTTAGCGTTTCGCTATTTTTCATTAAACGATTCAGCTTTGGGGAGTTTAAATTTTCGTATTTCAATTGTCTTTTTATTGATGCTTTTTTGTTAATTTATTGTTTATTTTTAACAATGGTTATACCAATTGCCCTGTTTGGGGTATCCTTAAGGGCCCTTTCGTTATAACTCCCGTCCTGTCGGGCTTTTGTCTTAAAAGTAGACATAATTTGCAACACATGTGACACGTGCGGCAGAACCCGGTAACACCTTCCTGACACAGGGCTAATGATGTTTACAGTAATGTAACCTTCCCGTAAAATGCCCCCACACTTTAAACGCCACCAGGTCCCCGTGGAATTGAGGTCGTTAAATGACACTTAGGAAATACAATAAAAGTTTGGGATGGTTGTCGTTATTTGCAGGCACTGTTTTACTCAGTGGCTGTGATTCTGCGCTTCTCGACCCCAAAGGACAGATTGGACTGGAACAACGTTCCCTGATTCTGACGGCCTTCGGCCTGATGATGATCGTCGTTATTCCTGCCATTTTGATGGCAGTTGGTTTCGCCTGGAAGTACCGTGCGAGCAATAAAGATGCGAAGTATAGCCCTAACTGGTCACACTCCAACAAAGTGGAAGCTGTGGTCTGGACGGTCCCTATTCTGATCATCCTGTTCCTTGCCGTGCTGACATGGAAAACCACTCACGCGCTTGAGCCGAGCAAACCGCTGGTTCACGATGAAAAACCGATTACCATTGAAGTGGTCTCCATGGACTGGAAATGGTTCTTCATCTATCCGGAACAGGGTATTGCCACCGTGAATGAAATCGCCTTCCCGGCGAACACTCCGGTACAGTTCAAAGTCACCTCTAACTCCGTGATGAACTCCTTCTTTATTCCGCGTCTGGGCAGCCAGATTTACGCGATGGCCGGTATGCAGACTAACCTGCACCTGATCGCGAATGAAGCAGGCACCTACGATGGTATCTCCGCCAGCTACAGTGGCCCGGGCTTCTCAGGTATGAAGTTCAAAGCTATCGCAACGCCGGACCGTGCCGCTTTTGACCAGTGGGTCGAAAAAGCGAAACAGTCTACCAACACCATGTCTGACATGGCGGCATTCGATAAAGTGGCGACACCTAGCGAATACAACAAGGTGGAATACTTCTCTAACGTGAAACCTGATTTGTTTAAAGACGTTGTGAACAAATTTATGGACCACGGGAAGAGCATGAACATGACTCAGCCAGAAGGTGAGCACAGCTCGCACGAAGGTATGGAAGGCATGGACATGAGCCACGCGGAAACCTCTCACTAAGGGGCCGAGGAAGAAAATGTTCGGAAAATTGACACTGGATGCAGTGCCGTACCATGAACCGATTATCGTGGTTACGATTGCTGCAATTATCATTGGTGGCGCGGCCTTACTGGGCCTGATCACTTACTTCGGTAAGTGGAGCTACCTGTGGAATGAGTGGCTGACTTCGGTTGACCACAAAAAACTCGGTATCATGTACTGCATCGTCGGTATCGTCATGTTAATTCGTGGCTTTGCCGATGCAATCATGATGCGTAGCCAGCAGGCACTTGCTTCGGCAGGTGAGGCCGGCTTCCTGCCACCGCACCACTACGACCAGATCTTTACCGCGCACGGCGTGATTATGATCTTCTTCGTGGCGATGCCGCTGGTTATCGGTCTGATGAACGTGGTTGTGCCGCTGCAAATCGGCGCGCGCGACGTGGCGTTCCCGTTCCTGAACAACCTGAGCTTCTGGTTCACGGTTGTCGGTGTAATCCTGGTTAACCTGTCACTGGGTGTGGGCGAATTCGCACAGACCGGCTGGCTGGCATACCCACCGCTTTCGGGAATTGAGTACAGTCCTGGTGTTGGCGTCGATTACTGGATTTGGGCGATTCAGCTCTCCGGTATCGGTACGACCCTGACCGGTATTAACTTCTTCGTGACCATTATCAAGATGCGTGCCCCTGGCATGACCATGTTCAAGATGCCGGTATTTACCTGGGCATCTCTGTGCGCCAACATCCTGATTATCGCGTCCTTCCCAATTCTGACGGTTACCGTCGCGTTGCTGACCCTGGATCGCTATCTGGGCACCCATTTCTTCACCAATGATATGGGCGGCAACATGATGATGTACATCAACCTGATTTGGGCATGGGGTCACCCTGAAGTGTACATCCTGGTTCTGCCGGTCTTCGGTGTGTTCTCCGAAATCGCAGCGACCTTCTCGCGTAAACGTCTGTTTGGTTACACCTCACTGGTGTGGGCAACCGTGTGTATTACCGTCCTGTCGTTCATCGTTTGGCTGCACCACTTCTTCACCATGGGTGCGGGCGCGAACGTAAACGCCTTCTTCGGTATTACCACCATGATTATCGCCATCCCGACCGGGGTGAAGATCTTCAACTGGCTGTTCACCATGTACCAGGGCCGTATCGTGTTCCACTCAGCAATGCTGTGGACCATCGGCTTCATCGTCACCTTCTCTGTGGGTGGCATGACCGGCGTACTGCTGGCGGTACCGGGTGCTGACTTTGTTCTGCACAACAGTCTGTTCCTGATTGCGCACTTCCATAACGTTATCATCGGCGGCGTCGTCTTCGGCTGCTTCGCTGGCGTAACCTACTGGTGGCCAAAAGCCTTCGGCTTCACGCTGAACGAAACCTGGGGCAAACGTGCGTTCTGGCTCTGGATTGTGGGCTTCTTCGTGGCATTCATGCCGCTGTATGTGCTGGGCTTCATGGGTATGACCCGTCGCCTGAGCCAGCAGATTGATCCGCAGTTCCACCCAATGCTGGTTGTTGCAGCTTGTGGTGCAGTGCTGATCGCAATGGGTATCGCATGTCAGCTGATTCAGTTCTACGTCTCTATTCGCGACCGCGAGCAGAACCGTGACCTGACCGGTGACCCATGGGGTGGCCGTACGCTGGAGTGGGCAACCTCTTCCCCGCCTCCGTTCTATAACTTTGCCATTGTGCCGCAGATCCATGAGCGCGACGCATTCTGGGAAATGAAAGAAAAAGGCGAAGCGTACAAGCAACCTGCTCATTACGAAGAGATCCACATGCCGAAAAACAGCGGCGCGGGCATTGTGATTGCCGCCTTCGCAACGGTATTTGGCTTCGCCATGATCTGGCATATCTGGTGGCTGGCCATCGCGAGCTTCGCAGGCGTCATCATCAGCTGGATTGTGAAGAGCTTTGACGAGGACGTGGACTACTACGTACCAGTCCGTGAAGTCGAAAAACTGGAAAACCAGCATTTCGATGAGATTTCTAAAGCGGGGCTGAAAAATGGCAACTGATACTTTGGCGCACCCAACTGCCCATGCGCATGACCACGCGCACCACGATACAGGGCCGATGAAAGTCTTCGGCTTCTGGATCTACCTGATGAGCGACTGCATTCTGTTCTGCTGTCTGTTCGCGACCTATGCCGTTCTGATGAACGGCACAGCGGGCGGCCCGACTGGCAAGGACATTTTCGAACTGCCGTTCGTTCTGGTCGAAACCGCTCTGCTGTTGTTCAGCTCCATCACCTACGGCATGGCGGCGATCGCCATGTACAAAAACAACAAGAGCCAGGTTGTCTCCTGGCTGGCGTTGACCTGGCTGTTTGGTGCTGGATTTATCGGGATGGAACTCTATGAATTCCATCACCTGATTGCTGAAGGCATGGGCCCGGATCGCAGTGGCTTCCTGTCAGCGTTCTTCGCGCTGGTGGGTACCCACGGTCTGCACGTCACATCTGGTCTGATCTGGATGGCGGTGCTGATGTTCCAGGTTTATCGTCGCGGCCTGACCAATACTAACCGCACCCGTATCATGTGCCTGAGTCTGTTCTGGCACTTCCTGGACGTGGTGTGGATCTGCGTGTTCTCGGTTGTCTATCTGATGGGGGCGATGTAATGAGTCATACTAACGATCATGGCGCTTCCCACGGTAGCGTGAAAACCTACATGACAGGTTTCATCCTGTCGATCATCCTGACGGCACTCCCGTTCTGGATGGTGATGAGCGGAACGGCTTCTCACACGGTGATTCTGGGCACGGTCCTGATCTCCGCTGTGGTACAGATTCTGGTGCATCTGGTTTGCTTCCTGCACATGAACACCAAATCCGATGAGGGCTGGAACATGACGGCCTTCATCTTTACCGTGATTATCATCGCTATCCTGGTAGTCGGTTCCATCTGGATTATGTGGAACCTGAACTACAACATGATGGTTCACTAAGAGCGGCGAGTATGTTTAAGCAATACCTGCAAGTAACGAAACCAGGCATCATCTTTGGCAACCTGATCTCCGTGATCGGAGGGTTCCTGCTGGCCTCTAAGGGCAGCATCGATTACACCCTCTTTGCATCCACGCTGATCGGTGTGTCACTGGTGGTTGCGTCCGGTTGTGTATTTAACAACTACATCGACATGGATATCGACAGGAAGATGGAAAGGACCAAGAATCGGGTGCTTGTCAAAGGCCTGATATCTCCTGCCGTCTCGCTGGTGTACGCCACCTTGCTGGGCTTTGCTGGCTTTATGCTGCTGTGGTTTGGTGCCAACCCTCTGGCCTGCTGGCTGGGGGTGATGGGTTTCGTGGTGTATGTGGGCGTCTACAGCCTGTATATGAAACGTCACTCCGTCTACGGTACGCTGATTGGTTCTCTCTCCGGCGCTGCGCCGCCGGTGATTGGCTACTGCGCCGTCACGAACGAGTTCGACAGCGGTGCGCTGATCCTGCTGGCTATCTTTAGCCTGTGGCAGATGCCGCACTCCTATGCCATCGCGATTTTCCGCTTTAAGGATTATCAGGCAGCGAACATCCCGGTTCTGCCGGTCGTGAAAGGCATTTCGGTCGCCAAGAATCACATCACGCTGTACATCATCGCTTTCGCCGTGGCGACGCTGATGCTCTCGCTTGGCGGTTACGCCGGATATAAATATCTGGTGGTGGCAGCTGCAGTGAGCGTCTGGTGGCTCGGGATGGCGCTGCGCGGTTACAAAGTGGAAGATGACAAAGTCTGGGCACGCAAACTGTTTGTGTTCTCGATTGTCGCTATCACTTCCCTGTCCGTGATGATGTCCGTCGACTTTATGGTGCCAGATTCACACAATTTGCTGACTTACGTTTGGTAAGTCCGCAGATAAATCACATAAGCTTATAAAAAGTCCCGGTCGCGAGACCGGGACTTTTTTTTGCATTAGACTGTTAACCCAGAGAATCTGGCCAGACATCACCCTGTATCCTCCCCACGCAAACTTCAGGGTCTACTTTTAGATAGCGGCATGATTGAGCTGATCTGTCACCTGATGCAAAATCCCTCTCATCAAAAGAATACTTTTTCAATAACCGCAAATAGCATGGCATTGCTGATATCAGACAATAGGATTTCTTGATGCCATCGTTGCTTTAAGTGAAATTTATTTCTTTTTGATTCTAATTTGCGAATAAGCAATTCATTATCATATATATAAATTCCAACATGGTTTATCTATTGATAATGATTGGGAGTGCACACCTGCGCTTCATTGAAAAAATATATACCAAGGGAATGTCGGCTAGTATTGCGACAACAGGTATAGCCAGCCAAAAATATTGATAGGATTAAAATAGAAAATGAAATTTTTACGCTTATTTGTCTGGGCAGTAAGCCTGTTCAGTTTCCTCAACGTTAGCACTCATGCAGCGGATAACGTTACCATCAACGTTACCGGCAAAGTCGTTGCCAGCCCTTGTGTGATCAGCCCAGATGATGTTGTCAAAAATATCGATGTAGGCGATGCTATCCCGGCAAATGATGCAGTAGGACCAATATCTGCAACGCAAAATATTACGATAACCCTGACGAACTGCCCATCGGGTTCCAGCAGCGTAACAGCAACATTTAGCGGCTCGCAATCCGAACTTTTGCCCGACTTTATGTATAACAACACCGCGGCGACAAATGCTGCAGGGAATGTCGGGATTGTTTTGCAACGAAGCAGCTCATCGGGCTTGGGGAATGGCAAGACCTATAAAGTTGATATCGTGAAAGGGGAAAACCCGGTCTTCAATATGCAAACTTATGCTTATTCCAAAGGAAACTCCTCACCTGGTGATATCAGCACATCTATCGTGATGGCTCTGGAATATAATTAATCCTTGCAGTTGTCCTTCATTACAATCGGTGAGGGACAGTTTCCCGGGTGTTGCGAAATTTAAAAACCCGCCAATATGAAAGGTTTCTCAGCGCGTTTTTATTCATAGAATAAGGCACTCCAGCCTGTAATATTTATTAAACAACCAACCGTTTACCCCTACCTGCCCAGGCACTACACTAGTGCCTGCTTTTGATCAGAGGTGGTAATGAACGATTATAAAATGACACCAGGCGAACTGCGCGCGACCTGGGGTTTAGGGACTGTTTTCTCGCTGCGCATGCTCGGCATGTTTATGGTCCTGCCTGTTCTGACCACCTATGGTATGGCGCTTCAGGGCGCCAGCGAAGCGTTGATCGGTCTGGCGATTGGTATTTATGGCCTCGCCCAGGCGGTCTTCCAGATCCCTTTCGGACTCCTTTCCGATCGCGTTGGCCGTAAACCGCTGATCGTCGGCGGTCTGATGATCTTTGTCCTCGGCAGCATCATAGCCGCGCTGTCGGATTCTATCTGGGGTATTATTCTTGGCCGTGCGCTGCAAGGCTCAGGCGCGATTGCCGCCGCCGTCATGGCGCTGCTTTCCGATTTAACCCGCGAACAGAACCGGACCAAAGCGATGGCCTTTATCGGCGTCAGCTTTGGCATCACCTTCGCCATCGCCATGGTCCTCGGCCCGATCATTACCCATAAGCTAGGCCTGAACGCCCTGTTCTGGATGATAGCCGTGCTGGCCACCATTGGCATTGCGCTGACGATCTGGGTCGTACCAGATAGCAAAAATCACGTCCTGAACCGCGAGTCGGGGATGGTGAAAGGCTGCTTCAGCAAGGTCATCGTCGAACCGCGTCTACTGAAACTCAACTTCGGCATTATGTGTCTGCACATCCTGCTGATGTCCACCTTCGTGGCCCTGCCCGGCCAGCTGGCGGCAGCTGGTTTCCCGGCGGAAGAGCACTGGAAAATCTATCTGGTGACGATGCTGATATCCTTCGCTTCCGTCGTGCCTTTTATCATCTACGCCGAAGTGAAACGCCGCATGAAGCGCGTGTTTCTTGGGTGCGTGGCGCTGCTGTTAATCGCAGAAATTGTGCTCTGGGGCTCCGGCCCGCACTTCTGGGAGTTGGTCCTGGGCGTGCAGTTGTTCTTCCTTGCGTTCAATCTGATGGAAGCCCTGCTGCCGTCGCTGATCAGTAAAGAATCCCCTGCCGGATACAAAGGTACGGCGATGGGGATTTACTCCACCAGCCAGTTCCTGGGCGTCGCCATCGGCGGCTCGCTCGGCGGCTGGGTAGACGGATTATTTGATTCGCAGACCGTGTTTCTCGCGGGCGCGCTGCTGGCAATGGTCTGGCTGCTGGTCGCCAGCACCATGAAAGAGCCGCGCTACGTTAGCAGCCTGAGGGTGGAAATCCCGGACGGTATAGAGATAAGCGACACGCTGAAACAACGGCTGGAAGCCACAGAAGGGATAAGTGAAGTGTTAATCGTCCCGGAAGAGCGCAGCGCTTACGTCAAAATCGACAGTAAAGTCACCAACCGCTTCGAAGTGGAGCAGGCTATCAAAGCCTGAAAAAATGCCCGGCGTGTGTGCCGGGCATTTTCGTTTTTAATCGCGGAAGTTCTTAAACTGGAACGGCTGACCCAGGTCGCCGCCGCGCACCAGCGCCATGACCGCCTGCAGATCGTCGCGCGCTTTACCAGTAACACGAATCTCTTCGCCCTGAATTTGTGCCTGCACTTTCAGCTTGCTGTCTTTGATGAGCTTAACGATCTTCTTCTGCATCGCGCTCTCAATGCCCTGCTTAAGCTTGGCTTCTACAAACCAGGTTTTGCCGCTGTGCACGAACTCTTCCGGCACATCCAGAGACGTCCCTTCAATGCCGCGTTTGAGCAGCTTGGCGCGCAGAATATCCAGTAACTGATTGACCTGGAAATCGGACTCGCTCAGCACCTTGATGGTCTTATTCGCGTCGTTCAGCTCAAAACTCGCCTCTACGCCACGAAAATCGAAACGTGACTCAACTTCACGGCTGGCGTTATCCACGCCGTTGCGGACTTCCTGGATATCAACTTCTGAAACAATATCGAAAGATGGCATCTTTTCTTCTCCCTTTACTTTTGTTGCGTTGCATAATACCCGCAACGAGGCATAACTCAACAGAAGCTTAGCTGACGGCGCTATACTTAACCGACACGCCTGGCGTAGTTGCAGGTGAGGAGGAACAATGAAAATTACCGTGCTCGGATGCGGAGCCCTGGGCCAGCTTTGGCTCACCGCACTGTGCAAACATGGACACGAGGTACAAGGCTGGCTACGCGTCCCCCAGCCGTATTGCAGTGTAAACCTGATCGATGAAGATGGAAGTATCTTTAACGAATCGCTCACCGCCAACGATCCCGATTTCCTGGCGCAAAGCGACCTGCTGCTGGTCACCCTCAAGGCCTGGCAGGTCTCGGACGCCGTCAAAGCGCTGGCCGCCACCCTGCCCCGCACCACACCGATTGTGCTGGTGCATAACGGCATGGGTACCATTGACGAACTCAAAAGCATCCACCAGCCGCTGCTGATGTCAATCACCACCCATGCGGCCCGCCGTGACGGGAACATCATCGTCCACGTGGCAAGCGGCGTCACCCATATGGGGCCGGCGCGCGAGCAGGACGGCGATTACAGCTATCTCGCTGACGTGCTGCAGCACGTGCTGCCCGACGTGGCCTGGCATAACAACATTCGCCCGCAGCTGTGGCGCAAACTGGCGGTCAACTGCGTGATCAATCCGCTGACGGCGCTGCTGGACTGCCCGAACGGCGAGCTGAAAAATCATCCGCAGGAAGTGGCCGAACTGTGCGCCGAAGTCGCGGCAGTGATTGAGCGCGAGGGCATCCACACTTCGGCAGACGATATCCGCTATTACGTCGAGCAGATCATCGACAGCACCGCGGAAAACATCTCCTCGATGCTGCAGGACGTGCGCGCATTGCGGCACACGGAGATCGACTACATCACCGGATATCTGCTCAAACGCGCCCGCGCGCACGGCATTAGCGTGCCGGAAAATGTGCGCCTGTATGACATGGTTAAACGTAAGGAGAGTGAGTATGAGCGCGTCGGCACTGGTATGCCTCGCCCCTGGTAGCGAAGAGACAGAAGCGGTCACCACCATTGATTTACTGGTGCGCGGCGGGATTCAAGTGACAACGGCCAGCGTCGCCAGCGATGGCAATCTGACCATCGTCTGCTCACGCGGCGTGAAACTGCTGGCCGATGCGCCGCTGGTTGAAGTGGCTGACGGCGATTATGACGTGATTGTGCTGCCCGGCGGTCTGAAGGGTGCAGAGAACTTTCGCGACAGCCCCCTGCTGGTCGAAACCGTCCGCCAGTTTCACCTCTCCGGGCGGATTGTCGCCGCCATCTGCGCCGCGGCCGCCACCGTCCTGGTTCCGCACGATCTTTTCCCGATCGGCAATATGACCGGTTTCCCGGCGCTGAAAGACCGCATCCCGGAAGGGCAATGGGTCGATAAACGCGTGGTCTGGGACCCGCGCGTCAACCTGCTGACCAGCCAGGGGCCGGGCACCTCGATTGATTTTGCGCTCAAGATTATCGATCTGGTCGTTGGGCGTGAAAAGGCCTATGAAGTGGCGTCATCCCTGGTGATGGCGGCAGGGATCTACAACTACTACGAGGCCTAACCCCGCGCAGATTTTCCCTTCAGGCTGGCCCCGTGCCAGCCTTTCTTTTCTCTGTTCATTATTGCGGCAGTAATCACACTTCTTATCTTTCTTTCTGAGATGGCTTCTCATCGCATTCATTCCGTGAAAGACTCACTTCAACTGGCATATACCAGTTAGACACTTCGCCCCCTACCAACACAGATAACGGCGAAGAACAGAAATCTCTTCTGGAGTAAGCAATGTGATTACATTTCTTGAGAACAGAGTCATTCCTGTCCTGATTCGCGTCGGCGAAAACAAAATCCTGGTGGCGGTGCGTAACGGCATCGCCCTGACGCTCCCCTTCACCATTACCGGCAGCCTGTTTCTGATCCTCGCGAATTTACCGATTCCGGGCTGGACCGACTGGCTCGGCCCGTACGCCGAGAAACTGAGCGCGCCAGTTGCCGTGACTTTCGGCGCTATCGGGCTGATTTCCGCCATCGGCATCAGCTACAACCTGGCGAAAGAGTACAGCCTCAACGCTTTAACCTGCGCCATCGTCACGATGGTGGTTTTTTTACTGGCCCAGCTCAACGATAAGTATCAGCTCAATGTCGATAATCTGGGGGCCGCCGGGCTTTTCTCCGCCATTATTCTGTCGATTCTGACGGTGCAAATTGTCCGCATCTTCATTCATCATAACGTGGTGATAAAACTCCCCGACGGCGTTCCGCCGGCGGTCGCGCAATCTTTCGCAAGCCTGATTCCGGCGGCGGTGGCGATTACGCTTATCTGGTTCGTTAGGGTCATTCTTAACTTCGATATTAATAACTTCTTCACGCTGATTCTCAGCCCGCTGGTCACCGGCTTAGGTTCGCTCCCCGGCATGCTGGTATTAATCTTTTTAATTTCACTTTTGTGGTGCTGCGGCATTCACGGGGATAACGTCCTTTCGGGGATCACTGCGCCTATCTTCCTGAAATATATCGCTGAAAACACCCAGGCCTATTTGCACCACCAGCCGATTCCGCACATTACCGCCGACGGGTTTTATATCGTCTTTATGTGTCTCGGCGGCACCGGGGCGACGCTCGGGTTAGTGATGGCGATGATGCGCTCGCGCAGCAAGCTCTATAAATCCGTCGGCAAACTCTCTTTGCCCTCCGCGATATTTTGCATCAACGAGCCGGTGATATTTGGCTGCCCGATTGTCTTCAACCCATTGCTGATGATCCCTTTCACCCTCACCCCGATGATTCTCTGTATTTCGACCTACGCCCTGATGTATTTCGACATCATTGGCCGCCCGGTGCTGCAAATTCCCTGGACCATGCCGCCGATTTTCGCCGCGTGGTTCGTGACCGGGGGCAATATTCCTGCCGTGATTTGGTCGGTCTGTACCATTGCTATTTCAGCCCTCGTCTGGCTGCCGTTTTTCAAGCTCGCAGAACGCAAACAGTTAGAAACCGAAGCGGCGGAAGAACATTCGCGCCGTGAAGCAGAAAAACTTCCCGATCCCATCTTGTAAAAAGGATTCACGATGAAAAAGCTCAAAATTGTCACGATTGGTGGTGGCTCAAGCTATACGCCGGAATTGATCGATGGATTTATCAAACGCTATGACGAACTCCCGGTCACCGATTTCTACCTGCTGGATATCGAAGAAGGCAAAGAGAAGCTGGAGATCGTCGGCAAGCTCGCCCAGCGCATGGTGGAAGAAGCCGGTATTCCGATGAACATTCACCTGACGCTGGATCGCGAAGCAGCCCTGAAAGATGCCGATTTCGTCACCACCCAGCTGCGCGTCGGCTTCCTGGATGCGCGCATCAATGATGAGAAAATCCCGCTGAAATACGGCGTCCTCGGCCAGGAAACCACCGGCCCCGGCGGGTTTATGAAAGCTCAGCGCACTATTCCCGTGCTGCTCGATATCTGCAAAGCGATGGAAAAATGGTGCCCGAACGCGTGGCTGATTAACTTCACCAACCCGGCGGGCATCGTGACCGAAGCCATCACCCGCCACTCGGCGATCAAAACCATCGGGATTTGCAGCGGTGCCAACAGCATGATGATGGACATCGCCAAAGCCTATGACGTCAAAAAAGCGGATATTTACGCGCGCATTATCGGCCTGAACCACCTGATTTTTGCTGATAAAATTTACGTGAAAGGTGACGATCTTACCGATGATTTTATCGAGAAGCTGGCCGTCGGCAGCGCCAACAACTCGCTGAAAAACATCCCGGATATCGGCTTTACCGCGCGCTTCGCTCGCGCCCTGCACATGTATCCGATCTCCTATCTGAAGTACTACTTCCTGACCCGCGAAATGACGGAGACGGCGATCCGCGATTCAGAGAAAAAAGGCACGCGCGGCGAGCAAACCCGTGAGATTGAGAAAAAGCTGTTTGAGCTGTATCAGGACCCGAGCCTGAACCACAAACCGAAAGAGCTGGAGCAGCGCGGCGGCGCGTGGTACTCGGACACGGCCTGCTCGATCATCAGCTCAATTTTCAATGACAAGAAAGAAGTTCACGTGGTGAATACCGTTAATAACGGCGCAACGCCGGATCTGCCGGATCACGTCACCCTGGAAACCAACGCCGTGATCGATAAAAACGGGGCTCATCCGCTGGCCTACGGCAGATTGCCGGTGAAAATTCGCGGGCTGATCCAGAGTGTCAAAGCCTACGAAGAGCTCACCGTCGAGGCCGCCGTCACCGGGGATTACACCACCGCCCTGCTGGCGCTGAGCATCAACCCGATTGTGCCATCCGCCGCCATTGCCGAGCAGATCCTCGACGAGTATCTGGAAGTGAACCACGCTTATTTACCTCAGTACAAACGCTAAGGAACTGCGATGAACGTTGAAATTGTTGAAGATTACCCGGCGCTCAGCGCCACCGTGGCCCAGCGCGTGATGGATTCTGTGACACGCAAACCCGATGCCCTGATCTGCATTGCCGGGGGCGATACGCCGCTCGGCGTGTTTGATGCTCTTGTACGCGCCAGTGAAGAAGGAAAAGTCGATTTTTCCCGCGCGGCATTTGTCGGTCTGGACGAGTGGTTAGGGCTGGGCAAAGCCGATAAGGGAAGCTGTCGGGAGATGGTCTGGGGGCATTTTTTCAGCCGTCTGACGCTGCGCGATGATCAGATCTGCTTCTTTGACGGCTTAACCTCTGACCCGAAGGAGGAGTGCCGCCGCGTCGATCGTTTCATCCGCGAACACGGCGGGATCGAAACGATTGTTCTGGGCATCGGCATGAATGGGCATATCGGCTTTAACGAGCCGGGAGCGGCCATTGATACGGAGTGTCACGTGGTCGATCTGGACGAGGTTACCCAGTTGGTTTCGGTGAAATATTTCGGTCAGGCGCGCGAGGTGAAACAGGGGATTTCCCTGGGGATGAAAACAATTCTGGCGGCGAAGTCGGTAATTGTGATGGCCAGCGGGGAGAAAAAAGCCGCTATTGTGGCGCAAACCCTGCGCTCAGATATCGACGCCAGTATCCCGGCAACGCTACTAAAAAACCATCCGCAGGTGCAAATGCTGGTGGATAAAGCCGCCGCGACTCAGCTTTAATTGACTCTGGCAGGCGCATTCGCGCCTGTCATCTTTCAATGCGTAGATTCTTAACCCGGAACAGATCCGCGCGGTTATAGCTGATCGAATAGTTAAAGGCTTTCTTGTCGCTCAGGCGGGTAACTTCGGTAATTTTTAGCATCGCGTCTCCCGGTTTTATATCCAGCAGCGTGGCTAATTCGCGGTCAAAAAGCGCCGCTTCAATCAATGAATCCGCGTCGCTGATTTTTTTCCCGGTGTACTCTTCGATATAACCGTACAGCGATCCCTTTTCCAGAACAGACTGGGGAATATCCGCGATGGTTTGCACGGGAATATTGGTGTCCTCCACCAGCACGGGCTGACCGTCCAGAAGACGAACGCGGCGGATAAACCAGACGTCGTTGCCAGGTTGAATCTCAAGATGTTGTGAAAGCGCGGGATCGGCCTGAATGGTCGTAAAGGTGATTAAGCGGCTGGTGACATTTACGCGTCCCTGGAACTCGCGAGAAAAACCGAGAATGCTGTCGCTCTTTTCATTGTTAAGGATATAGATATTGCTGGCGGTATTTTTCAGCACGAACATGCCTTTGCCATGAATGCGCTCGATATACCCTTCCTGAACCAGGTTCGCCATCGCTTTTTGCACCGTCACCCGCGTCACGTTATACACGCTTGCGAGGTCACGCTCGGACGGAATGCTTTCCCCGATTTTATATTTCTGGTCGAGAATATCCTTTTTAAGCTTCTCTTTTATTTCCAGGTATTTATGCATGATTCCCTCGCGACGAGCCCAAAAAAAAGCCGGGTGGCGGCTGCGCCTTACCCGGCCTACATGGTACGCGATACTTACGGGCGATACACCTTCACATTAGTGAAGCCCTGCTCGCGCAGATAGAGCGCCTGCAGGCGGCTCATCACGCCGCGCTCGCACCACAGAAGATAGGTTTTGTCTTTCTCCAGATCGCCAAACTTAGTGCTCAGCTTGTAGAACGGCAGAGAGACAACTTCCACGCCCTCCACTTTCAGCGGGCTGGCGTCCTGCTCGTCAATGGAGCGAATATCCACGATCACGTCGTTGGCGCTGAAACCGGTGACAGTTTCCACTTCCACCACTTCCTGATCTGTCTGCTGGGCGATTTCACGGATATCGACGTTCGTCGCTTCGGCAACCACTCTTTCAAGAATGTCGAAATCGAAGTTCTGCTCTTCCGCTTCGATCTTCGCCTTCACCGCTTTCACGGTCGGGCTTTTCGAAATCACGCCGCAGTATTCCGGCATGGTACGGGCAAAATCTTCGGTGCCGATTTCGCGCGCCAGATCGATGATGTGCTCTTTGTCGTGGGAGATCAGCGGACGCAGGATCAGCGTATCGGAGACGTTATCGATCAAACGCAGGTTGGTCAGCGTCTGGCTGGAGACCTGGCCCAGGGCTTCGCCCGTCACCAGCGCCTGCACGCCGTAGCGCTCGGCCACTTTAGACGCAGCGCGCACCATCATACGTTTCAGCACCACGCCCATCTGGCCGTCGTCCACTTTTTCGAGGATTTCGCCGACCACAGGCTCGAAGTTGATCGCCACGAAACGCACGCGGTGGGAGCTGCCGAAGCGGTTCCACAGGTAATGCGCCACCTGACGAACGCCGATTTCGTGCGCGGCGCCGCCGAGGTTAAAGAAGCAGTAGTGTACGCGGCAGCCGCGACGCATCAGCATGTAGCTGGAAACGCCGGAGTCAAAACCGCCGGAGATCAGGGACAGTACGTCTTCCTGAGTCCCGATCGGATACCCGCCGATCCCTTCGTAGCGGCCTTTGACCAGCAGCAGGCGATCGTTTTCGATCTCCAGATTGACGGTCACTTCCGGGTTGGTCAGCTTCACGCGCGCGGTTTCAACGTGCTGGTTCAGACCGCCGCCGACATAGCGTTCGGCTTCGATCGAGCTGAATTCATGCTTGCCGCGACGCTTCACGCGCACGCAGAAGGTTTTGCCTTCGATCTGATCGCGGTACTGGGCCAGCGCCAGTTCAAAAATATTGTGCAGTGAGGTGAAAGGAACATCTTCCACATCCAGAATATGGTGAATACCGGGAATGCGGGTCAACGCATCGCGAATATCCAGACGCTTGTTTTCGTCTTTCGCGCGTACTTCAACATGATCCCAGTGACGAACCACGGCAAGGGTTTCGTCATAATCTTTTAAAACGTTACGAATGTTTCCGGTCAGGATTTTAATAAAGCGCAAACGCACAGATTGGCTTTTGATGGTGATTTCCGGGAACAATTTAATGATAAACTTCATGGCGGCAATGTTTCGTTGGCAAGCCGGTAAAGGCTTGTGATGGAAAAGAGTACAGCAGCCCACACCCGTGGCTGCATCCAGGCGCGGAAGTATACCACTATAGCGGTGCTCCTGTGCACATTGCGCGTTATTTGCTTATCCGCCCGAGTCCGCTACCATGACGGGGCTGAAAATAAGAGAGTCAATATTCACTATGCCGAAGAAAAATGACGCACCAGCCAGCTTCGAAACTGCGCTGAGTGAGCTGGAGCAAATTGTCACTCGTCTGGAAAGTGGCGATCTGCCGCTGGAAGACGCGCTCAATGAATTCGAACGCGGCGTGCAGCTTGCGCGCCAGGGGCAGGTTAAATTGCAGCAGGCGGAACAGCGCGTGCAGATCCTGCTCTCCGATAGCGAAGACGCTGCCACGACCCCTTTCACACCGGACGCTGAGTAAATGGATTTCACCCAAGCGCTTCAGGAATGTGTGGAACGGGCCAACGACGCGCTGCGCCGTTTTATCGAACCACAGCCTTTTCAGAACACTCCACTGGTTGAAGCCATGCACTATGGCGCACTCTTAGGTGGAAAGCGTCTGCGCCCGTTCCTCGTCTATGCGACGGGCAATATGTTTGGCATCAGCGACAGCACGCTGGATGCCCCAGCCGCCGCCGTGGAGTGTATTCACGCTTATTCGCTGATCCACGATGATTTACCGGCGATGGATGACGACGATTTACGTCGCGGCCAGCCGACCTGCCACATTAAGTTTGGCGAAGCCAATGCCATTCTGGCCGGTGATGCGTTGCAGACCCTGGCGTTCTCGATTCTGAGCGATGCGCCGATGGCCGAAGTGTCCGACCGCGACCGTCTGGCGATGGTCTCCGAACTGGCGATGGCCAGCGGGATCGCCGGAATGTGCGGCGGCCAGGCTTTAGATCTGGAGGCGGAAGGTCGTCAGGTTAATCTGGAACAGCTGGAGCGCATTCATCGCCATAAAACCGGCGCACTGATTCGGGCAGCCGTTCGCCTGGGCGCGCTGAGCGCCGGTGAGCAAGGTCGCAAAGCCCTGCCGGTTCTGGACAGATACGCCGAATCTATCGGTCTGGCTTTCCAGGTTCAGGATGACATTCTGGATGTGGTGGGCGATACTGCAACATTGGGAAAACGTCAGGGTGCAGACCAGCAGCTTGGCAAAAGTACCTACCCCGCCCTGCTGGGCCTTGAGCAAGCCCAACGTAAAGCCCGGGACCTGATCGATGATGCCCGCCAGTCTCTGAATCAGCTGGCCGCACAATCGCTCGATACCTCGGCACTGGAAGCGCTAGCGGACTATATAATCCAGCGTGATAAATAAACATACTAAATCTCGATGAGCCTTTGATGAGTTTTGATATTGCCAAATACCCGACACTGGCGTTGGTTGACTCCACCCAGGAGTTACGTCTGTTGCCGAAAGAGAGCCTGCCGAAGCTGAGCGACGAGTTGCGTCGTTATCTGCTCGACAGCGTGAGTCGTTCCAGCGGACATTTCGCCTCCGGGCTTGGCACGGTGGAGCTGACCGTTGCGCTGCACTACGTCTATAACACGCCGTTTGACCAGTTGATCTGGGATGTCGGCCATCAGGCTTATCCGCACAAAATTCTCACCGGTCGTCGCGATAAAATCGGCACCATCCGCCAGAAAGGCGGGCTGCATCCGTTCCCGTGGCGGGGTGAGAGCGAGTATGACGTGTTAAGCGTCGGCCACTCGTCCACGTCGATCTCTGCGGGCATCGGGATTGCCGTCGCGGCTGAAAAAGAGAACAAACAGCGCCGCACCGTCTGCGTGATTGGCGATGGCGCCATCACGGCGGGTATGGCGTTTGAGGCGATGAACCACGCGGGCGATATCAAGCCCGATATGCTGGTAATCCTCAACGACAACGAAATGTCGATCTCAGAAAACGTCGGGGCGCTCAACAACCACCTGGCGCAGCTGCTCTCGGGCAAACTCTACTCCAGCCTGCGCGAAGGCGGCAAAAAAGTCTTCTCTGGCGTACCGCCGATCAAAGAGCTGCTGAAACGCACCGAAGAACACATCAAAGGCATGGTGGTGCCGGGCACGCTGTTTGAAGAGCTGGGTTTTAACTACATCGGCCCGGTGGACGGGCACGACGTGCTGGGCCTGGTCACCACGCTCAAAAACATGCGCGACCTGAAAGGCCCGCAGTTCCTGCACATCATGACCAAAAAAGGGCGTGGCTACGAGCCTGCGGAAAAAGATCCGATTACCTTCCACGCCGTACCGAAATTCGACCCGACCAGCGGCTGCCTGCCGAAAAGCAGCGGCGGGATGCCGAGCTACTCTAAAATCTTCGGCGACTGGCTGTGCGAAACGGCGGCCAAAGATAACAAGCTGATGGCCGTGACTCCCGCCATGCGCGAAGGCTCCGGCATGGTCGAGTTTTCCAAAAAATTCCCGGATCAGTATTTTGACGTGGCGATTGCCGAGCAGCATGCGGTGACTTTCGCGGCCGGTCTGGCGATTGGCGGCTATAAGCCGATCGTGGCGATCTACTCCACCTTCCTGCAGCGCGCCTACGATCAGGTGATCCATGACGTGGCGATCCAGAAACTGCCGGTGCTGTTTGCTATCGACCGCGCGGGTATCGTCGGTGCCGACGGACAAACGCACCAGGGCGCTTTCGATCTCTCCTTCCTGCGCTGCATCCCGGACATGGTGGTGATGACGCCGAGCGACGAGAACGAATGCCGCCAGATGCTGTTTACCGGCTATCACTATCAGGATGGCCCGAGCGCGGTGCGTTATCCGCGCGGCAATGCGGTCGGCGTTGAGCTGGAACCGCTGGCGAAACTGCCCATCGGCAAAGGCCTCGTGAAGCGTCGCGGTGAAAAACTGGCAATCCTCAACTTCGGCACTCTGATGCCGGAAGCGGCGAAAGTCGCGGCATCCCTTAATGCCACCCTGGTGGACATGCGTTTTGTGAAGCCGCTCGATGAAGCGTTAATTCTCGAGATGGCGGCAAGCCATGATTCGCTGGTGACCCTGGAAGAAAACGCCATTATGGGCGGCGCGGGTAGCGGCGTGAACGAAGTGCTGATGGCGAATCGCAAGGTCGTTCCGGTGCTGAATCTCGGTCTGCCAGATCACTTTATTCCACAAGGCACTCAGGACGAAGCCCGCGCGGCGATTGGCCTGGATGCCGCGGGCATTGAAGCGAAAATTCTTAACTGGCTGGCGTAATATCCCCCCTCTTTTCCCTCCTGCTATGCTTAAAGGATGTGTTTTAAGCAATCAGCAGGAGTGGAAGCATGCAATACAATACATTAGGAAAAACAGATCTTAAGGTTTCCCGTCTTTGTCTGGGCTGTATGACCTTTGGTGAACCCGCACGGGGAAACCATGCCTGGACGCTCCCGGAAGAGAGCAGCCGTGTTATCATCAAACGCGCCTTTGACGGCGGCATTAACTTCTTCGATACCGCGAACAGCTATTCCGACGGCAGCAGCGAAGAGATTGTCGGCCGCGCGCTGCGTGATTTTGCCCGCCGCGACGAAGTCGTCGTCGCCACCAAAGTTTACTACCCGTCCGGCGATCTGACCGAAGGGCTTTCCCGCGCGCAAATCCTGCGCTCCATTGATGACAGCCTGAAACGCCTGAACATGGAGTATGTGGATCTGCTGCAAATCCATCGCTGGGATTACAACACGCCGATCGAAGAGACTCTGGAGGCGCTGAACGACGTGGTGAAAGCGGGTAAAGCACGCTACATCGGCGCGTCGTCGATGCATGCCTCACAGTTTGCCCAGGCGCTGGATTTGCAGGCGCAGCACGGCTGGGCGCGATTTGTCACCATGCAGGATCACTACAATCTGATCTATCGCGAAGAAGAGCGCGAGATGCTGCCGCTGTGCTATCAGGAGGGCGTGGCGGTGATCCCCTGGAGCCCGCTGGCGCGTGGGCGTTTGACCCGTCCGTGGGGGGAAACCACTGCGCGCTCGGTTTCCGATGAAGTCGGGAAGAATCTGTATAACGACACCGAAGCCAGCGATGCGCTGATCGCTGAACGTCTGGCAGGAATCGCCGAGGAGACGGGTGCAACGCGCGCGCAGGTGGCGCTGGCATGGCTTCTGAGCAAACGCGGAGTTGCGGCACCGATTATCGGTACTTCGCGCGAGGAACAGTTAGATGAGCTGTTGAATGCGGTGGATTTGACGCTAACGCCGGATCAGATCGCCGAGCTGGAGACGCCGTATCAGCAGCATCCGGTGGTGGGGTTTAAATAGTCAGGGTTGTGCGGCCTGATGCCCTCACCCCGGCCCTCTCCCACGGGGAGAGGGAGAAAACATAAAAAACGGCAACGATGTTGCCGTTTTGCTTTTACCTTGCGCCACCCGGCAACAGGCCGCACACACCATCACGCGAAGTGATCGTACCCTTTCCAGTCGAGCGTCACCGGGGCACCGTTTTGCACAAACTGCATCCCCTCGCTCTCCGGCATAATCTGCCCTATACAGGTGAACGGCGCGCCAAGGTTCCCCAGCGCCACATCCAGCGTACCGCGATTCAGCTCCGGCACGGTAAAGCACAGCTCGTAATCTTCGCCGCCGGACAGCGCCCAGCGCAGCGCCTGCTCAGGCTCGACGTGTTGACGAATCTGCTCTGAGAGCGGGAAGGTATCGAGATCGACGCGTGCACCCACACCGCTGGCCTTGAGGATATGGCCAAGATCGGAAATCAAACCATCCGACAAATCAATCGCCGAACTGGCACGCTCGCGCAGGGCCTGACCGTGCAGGATGCGCGGCGTCGGGCGCAGATGACGCTTCACCAGATACGCCGCGTCGTCCGCGTCTTTCACAGTAAGGCGGTCCTGCAAAATCGCCAGCCCCGCCGCGCTGTCGCCCGGCGTGCCGGTGACATAAATCCAGTCGCCCGGCTTCGCGCCCGAGCGTTTCAACGCGCGACCCATCGGCACATAGCCGTGGATCGCCAGCGTCATCGACAGCGGACCGGCCGTGGTATCACCGCCAATCAGCTGCATATCGTAATAGTTGAGTTGCTCAAACAGCGCGTCGCTGAAGGCTTCAAGCCAGGCTTCATCGACGTTCGGCAAGGTCAGTGCCAGCGTCAGCCACGCAGGGTCAGCCCCCATCGCCGCCAGATCGCTCACGTTAACGGCCAGCGCTTTGTACGCCAGATCCGCCGGATCGATATCCGCGAGGAAATGACGCCCGCACACTAAGGTGTCGGTGCTGATCGCGAGGGTCTGTTTTTCGGGAATATTAAGAAGTGCGCAATCGTCGCCAATGCCCGTTTCAACATCAAGACGGGAGGTACGAACACGGTCAAAATAACGGGCAATCAGGGAGAATTCGCCGCATGCCATACGTTATGCCTCAGCAAATAAAATAAAAAAACCGGAGCCGCACAGCCAGGCGGCGGTGCGAAACTCCGGTCTGCGGATCACTTTTTGTGGGGACGGATCGCAGGTGCGGCTTTATCCAGCACGCCATTCACAAATTTGTGGCTGTCTTCAGCACCGAAGGTTTTCGCCAGTTCGATAGCTTCGTTGATGGCCACTTTATAGGGCACATCCTGACGTTTAGACAGCTCAAACAGCGCAATGCGCAGCACTGCTTTCTCAACCTGGCCCAGCTCTTCGAGCAGACGGGACAGGTACGGCTTCATCAGACCGTCGAGATACGCGCTATTAGTCGCCACTCCCGACAGCAGTTCACGGAAGTACAGAACGTCAACGTCTTTGACGTCTTGTTCCGCCAGGAACTGGTATTCAACATCAGCGATGTCGTTCTGGGACAACTGCCAGGAGTAGAGCGCCTGGACGGCACACTCACGGGCGCGGCGACGAGCAGCAGGTTTCACGGAATTCCCCTTACAAAAAAATCAGGCCTTAATGGCTTTCAATACGTTGATCATTTCCAGCGCGGTCAGTGCAGCTTCTGCACCTTTGTTACCGGCTTTGGTGCCAGCGCGTTCGATGGCTTGTTCAATACTTTCGGTGGTCAGTACGCCGAATGCGACAGGGATTTCAGAATCCTGTGCCACGTGCGCCAGACCATTGCTTGCACCACCCGCCACGTATTCGAAGTGAGCAGTGCCGCCACGAATGACCGTACCCAGCGCAATCACCGCGTCGTATTTACCGGTTTTCGCCAAAGCGCCCGCTGCCAACGGCAGTTCGTAGGCACCTGGAACCCAAACAACGGTAATATTGTCATCTTTGACCTGGCCAATACGTTTCAGGGCGTCAATCGCACCGTCCAGCAGGCTGTCGTTGATGAAGTTGTTGAAACGCGCAATAGTGATGGCGACGCGAGCGTCCGGGGTAGCAACAGCAGCTTCAATAATATTCATACTCTTCCTTTACGGGTTCATTTGGCCCCGCAGGGGGGCGGATTTTATCATAATACTTCGCGCACTGCTTCTCTATTTCAGAAAGCCTCACGCAGGGGTTAAATGCAGGCACACGTCCGGGCCAACCTGCCGAATTTCGCTAAATTTGAGCTGCGGTGCGTCGACCAGTTTTTCAAGGCCGGGCAGCACAAACAGGCCGCGCGCATCGTCACCTAACAGTTTAGGCGCAACGTAGACAATCAGTTCATCCACCAGCCCTGCCTGCAACAGCGCACCGGCAAGCGTCGGGCCAGATTCGACCCAGATGCTATTCACCTGCTGTTTGCCGAGCAGCATCATCATCACCACTAAATCGATGTGGCCGTTATGCTCTGGCACCATGAAGCTGCGCACCGTTTCCGGCCATTCGCGGCCATCTTCCTGAGTGCGCGCAATCCAGGTTTCGCCCGGCTGCTGCACGATGCGGTGCGCGGGTGTGACGCGATTCTGACGATCCAACACGATGCGCAGCGGCTGGCGCAGATTCACTTGCGGATAGAGCGCCTGGGTGTCGGCGTCGAGCTCGTCCCAGCGCACGGTCATCGCCGGATCATCCGCCAGCACCGTTTCACTGCTGGTGAGGATAGCATGGCTTTGCGCGCGCAGACGTTGCACATCGCGCCTTGCCTGAGGAGAAGTAATCCACTGGCTTTCACCGCTGGCCATCGCCGTACGGCCATCGACGGATGCGCCCAGCTTCAGCTGGATGTACGGAAAACCGGTCCGCATGCGCTTGAGAAAACCTTTATTCAGCGCCTCGGCATCGTTCATCATCAGCCCGTGGCTGACGTCGATCCCCTCTTGCTGCAGGCGATACAGTCCGCGCCCCGCCACCTGCGGGTTCGGGTCCTGCATAGAGGTGACGACCCGCGCCACACCCGCCGCGATTAGCGCTTCGCAGCATGGCGGCGTGCGCCCGTGATGGCTGCAGGGCTCCAGCGTCACATAGGCCGTCGCGCCGCGGGCTTTTTCGCCCGCCATACGTAGCGCGTGAACTTCGGCATGCGGCTCACCGGCGCGATAGTGAAAACCTTCGCCGACGATCTCGCCGTCTTTGACAATGACGCAGCCAACGTTCGGGTTGGGATGGGTGGTGAATCGTCCGCGCTGCGCGAGCTTCATCGCTCGCGCCATGTAAATCTCATCCTGCATGGGCTTAATCCTGTAGGCGGGCGATCTCTTCGCCGAATTCTTTGATGTCTTCGAAGCTGCGATAGACAGACGCGAAGCGGATGTAGGCCACTTTATCGAGCTTTTTAAGCTGCTCCATCACCAGGTTGCCGATCATTTTGCTCGGCACTTCGCGTTCGCCGGTGCCACGCAGGTGCGATTTAATGTGATTAAGCGCCATTTCGACGTCATCTGCGCTGACTGGCCGTTTTTCCAGTGCTTTTAGCATCCCTCTGCGCAGTTTCTCTTCGTTGAACGGCTCGCGCACATCGTTACTTTTCACCACGCGCGGCATCACCAGCTCTGCCACCTCGAAGGTGGTGAAACGTTCGTTGCACACCAGACACTGCCGACGACGGCGGACCGAGGAGCCTTCACCTACAAGACGGGAGTCGATTACTTTGGTATCCACAGCGGAACAGAATGGGCAATGCATACGGTGTCCTGGCTATCTGGTTAACTGAACTCTATTTTACCCCGAACTGAGCCCACAACAAAGGAAGAGCGTTTTTGAGACAAAGGATCTATACCTGACGGCGTGTTCCTGACTACCATTAGGGCAATCCGTTATTTCAGGGAATTAAACGCAATGACAAGACGTTACCTAAGAATTCTCGTGGTGGGAAGTCTCTTCACCCTCAGCGCCTGCGCGCAGCAAAGCGAAGTACGCCAGATGAAACAGAGCGTGAACACGCTCAATACGGCGATGACGAAGCTGAACCAGGAGACGGTTAAGATCACCCAGCAAAACGCGCTGAATGCCAAATCCAGCAGCGGTGTGTACCTGCTGCCGGGCGCGAACACGCCTGCCCTGCTGAAAAGCCAGATCGGCACGCTGCGCATGTCGCTGGTGAACGTCGCACCAAACGCCGACGGCACGCGCGCGACGCTGCGTATTCAGGGCCAGTCCAACGATCCGCTCCCGGCGTTTAGCGGCACCGTCGAGTGGGGCCAGCTGCAGGGCACGACCGAGAGTTATCAGGAAGTGAACGTGCAGAATCAGCTGGTGACGGCTCCGGCCAGCGTGCTGGCTCCGAGCGATGTCGATATCCCGCTGCAATTGAACGGTACAACGCCGGAACAGTTAGGTTTCATCCGCATCCACGATATCCAGCCCGCCGTTCAGTAACATCTTCCAGCGGAACGTTTACCGCGTTCCGCTCCCCCTTACATTCCGCAAATATTGGCAACATGAATGATTGCCGTTACAATCCCCGCCGTTTAAAGTACGCAAACGTGAACGCAATCGATTACGCGCATGAGAGATATGTGAAACAACACATATTTTTGTGAGCAGGGATTCCTATAATAGGCTCCGCAGAAACACGAAATATTTAGAAACGCAAATCGCGCATCTTTCACATCCCGGAAGGGATTTTCAATCAGTGGCATGATTATGAAAAAAACATTATTAGCAGCCGGTGCAGTTCTGGCACTTTCTTCCTCTTTCGCTGTTAACGCAGCAGAAAATTCAAAACCTGAATATGTTTCCGACTGGTGGCACCAGAGCGTCAACGTGGTAGGCAGCTACCACACCCGCTTCGGACCACAGATCCGCAACGATACCTACCTGGAATACGAAGCTTTCGCCAAGAAAGACTGGTTTGATTTCTACGGTTACGCCGATGCCCCGGTCTTCTTCGGTGGTAACACCGACGCGAAAGGTATCTGGAACCACGGTTCTCCGCTGTTCATGGAAATTGAACCGCGCTTCTCTATCGACAAGCTGACGGGCGCAGACCTGAGCTTCGGTCCGTTCAAAGAGTGGTATGTGGCGAACAACTACATCTACGACATGGGCCGCAACAAATCCGGTCGTCAGAGCACCTGGTACATGGGTCTGGGTACGGACATCGACACCGGTCTGCCGATGAGCCTGTCCATGAACGTGTATGCAAAATACCAGTGGCAGAACTACGGTGCGTCTAACGAAAACGAGTGGGATGGCTACCGTTTCAAAGTGAAATACTTTGTGCCGATCACCCAGCTGTGGGGCGGTAACCTGAGCTATATCGGCTTCACCAACTTCGACTGGGGTTCCGATCTGGGCGATGACAACTTCATCGACAACAACGGTAAGCAGGCGCGCACCAGCAACTCTATCGCGTCCAGCCACATCCTGGCGCTGAACTACGATCACTGGCACTACTCCGTAGTTGCGCGTTACTGGCACAACGGTGGTCAGTGGAACGACGACGCAAGCCTGAACTTCGGCGACGGTGATTTCAGCGTTCGCTCTACCGGTTGGGGTGGTTACCTGGTTGTGGGTTACAACTTCTAATCCCAACCGCACGAACCGTAGGCCGGATAAGCGAAGCGCCATCCGGCATCAAAAGCCAGCTCAATGCTGGCTTTTTGCTATTTACAGACCAGCGCCCGCCCCTGCTCCAGCAGCCACGGACGCAAATAGCCCACGGTGTTAGACATCGGCAGCACCTCATCCGGCAGCTGAATACCGATATGCTCCGCAATGTACGCCCGGCGCGCCACCACCCGCTCCCACAGCGCTGGATACTCACTCGCAAGCGCCTGACGCAACGGCTCATCCGCCAGCGCCAGAGTATCCTCAATGCTTGCCCCGGCGTATCCGGCTCGGGAAGGAATAATGTCGATCTGCAGCAGCATCCCGCTTCGCAAGAGAGCATCTGATTTCGGGCCAATCGGCGAGCAGAGCCACTCTTCATCCGCCACCAGATGCCCCGGATTCAGGTGCCAGTGGTACTCGGCTTTCGGCAGAACCTGCTCAATCAGGTCATACATCTCCCCGCCGTGCATCCCGATGTGCAGATGTTCAAGCCAGGTCACCACCGCCTGGAAATAGGGCTTCGCTACCACGTCGAGATAGTCAGCAACCGCGGGCGCCAGCTCCGATGCATCCGCCACGACGTAAGCCGCCCGGCTGCTTAACCCGCCTTTGTAGCTGGCGGTGAGCGAGAATTTATCCCCGCGCTGAATAAGTTTGTCGCTGGGGTAGAGATTGGCAAACGCGAAACGATCGCCCGTCGCCGCGATCGTCACCACGTTGTTCGGCTGCCCTTCTGCCGCCAGCAGAGAAGCGATCTCTTTTTCGGTTTTACCGGGCGCGATGGCGTTTAACGCCGTAAGGATCGCCGAGGAAGCCAGGTTGGCGCCATATTCGTAGTGCGCGATTTCATTGGCATTGTTGGTTGTGCGGGCTCCGCCGTCAGGATCGATAAAAATCCCGGTAGCATTGCTCAAATGCGCAGTACCCTCACCCGCCTGGCGAATCGCATCGACGATAAACGCAGGCAGATCGAACATCTGATTCACGTCATCGCCCTTGCCCGTAAACAGCTTCCAGCCCGCCAACCCGAAGGTTTTACCCGCCGTCACGCCAGCGGATTTCAGCAGCGCCGGCAGCGACTGTTGATTATCCATCGGCTGATTCGGCAGCGAAAACCACGGCGCATGGACAACCCGATTCTCGAGTCGCGCATGAGCCGCCAGCTTGAGGTTTTCATTCCCCAGCACCAGAACCGCTTCGCCCGTAGAATGCAGCACCAGCAGCGCCTCTTCAAAGCGCGGAATAAAACCGGTGAGGTATTCAAAGTTGCCGCCGTGCTCTTTGTCGGCGTAGATAACCAGCGCGTCCAGCCCCTGCTGCTGCATGCGGAGCAATACTTTAGCTTTACGCTCACGCAAGGTTTCATCGCTTAGCGTAACGGAAGGGATGCCGTGCCAGACGGCAGGCTGGGGAACAGAAGAAAGGGTGACCATCGGCATTACTCCATGTCGTTTGACGTCTACAGGGAGAGTAACCAAATTGGTGGGGGCTGTAATAAAAAAATCCCGGCCTTGCGACCGGGATTCCGTTATCAGATTGCTGTTGCCGTTACGGCAGGATGGACGGCTGATCCGCCCCTTCCTTCTCAACTTTCTGCTGGAGCAGGTGCTCACGCTTCATGCCCAGTTTCAACGCCAGCGCGGACGCGACGTAGATAGAAGACGCCGTACCGATGGAGACACCGATCAGCATGGTCAGCGAGAAGCCTTCCAGCACCGGGCCACCGAAGAGGAACAGCATCAGGATAACCATCAAGGTCGTCCCGGAAGTGATCAACGTACGGTGCAGCGTTTGGGTCAGAGAGACGTTAAAGATTTCGTACGGCGTACCGCGACGGATCTTACGGAAGTTCTCACGAATACGGTCAGATACCACGATGCTGTCGTTCAGTGAGTAACCGATCACCGACATCAGCGACGCAACGATGGTCAGGTCAATCTCAATATGGAACAGCGACAGCACGCCCATCGTAATGACCACGTCGTGCGCCAGGGCGATAACCACCCCTGCCGCCAGACGCCATTCGAAGCGGAAACCGACGTAAACCAGAATCGAGATCAGCGCAACCAGCAGCGCCATCGCCCCTGTCTGAGCCAGATCGGCCCCAACGCTTGGGCCGACGAATTCGATACGTTTAACCGTCGCGTCCTGGCTGGTGGTTTCGTTAATGACCTTAACCACCTTGCTGCCCAGCTCCTGGCTGCCATTGGCATCATGAACCGGAGGCATACGCACCATGATGTCGCGGCTGCTGCCAAAGTTCTGCAGCAGCGGCTCTTCGAAGCCCGCTTTCTGCAGCGATTCGCGCATGTGGTCCATATCGATCGGTTTTTCCAGGGAGATTTCAATCACCGTACCACCGGTGAAATCCAGACCCCAGTTAAACCCACGGACACCGATAATGGCGATCGACACAATCAGGAGGAAACCTGAAATGCCGAAGGCCCAGTAGTCCCAGCGCATAAAGTCCCAGACTTTACGGCCATGGTTCAATTGTTCAACAGTATATTCCTGTGCCACAACGCACTCCTCAGATAGACAGCTTTTTGACGCGCTTGCCGCCATACAGCAGGTTCACGATGGCACGGGTGCCGACAATAGCGGTAAACATCGACGTTGCCACACCGATACCGGTGGTGATAGCAAAGCCTTTGATGGCGCCAGTACCCACTGCATACAGGATAAGAACCTTAATCAGTGTTGTTACGTTCGCATCGAAGATCGAGCTGAAGGCGCCTTTATAACCTTCATCGATCGCCTGTTGTACGGAGCGACCGTTACTCAGTTCTTCTTTAATACGTTCGTTTATCAATACGTTGGCATCGACCGCTACCGCAAGGGTTAGGACGATACCCGCGATACCCGGCATGGTCAGCGTTGCCCCTGGCAGCAGGGACATGATCCCGATAATCAGTACCAGGTTTGCCAGCAGCGCGGAGGTCGCAATCAGGCCAAACTTCTTGTAGAAGAACAGCATGAAGATAATCGACACCGCCAGACCGGCCAGACAGGCTTCCAGACCCTGAGTGATGTTTTGCATCCCCAGTGTTGGACCAATGGTCCGTTCTTCAACAATCTGAATTGGCGCAATCAGCGCACCGGCACGCAGCAGCAGAGAGAGCTGACGCGCTTCGTTCGGGTTGTTGATACCGGTAATACGGAAGCTGTTACCCAGGCGAGACTGGATGTTGGCGATGTTAATCACCTCTTCCTCTTTCACCAGAATCGCACGACCGTTGGCATCTTTCTTACCGCTGTCTTTGTACTCCACGAACAGGGTCGCCATCGGTTTACCGATGTTATCCTTCGTGAAGTTGGACATGATGTTACCACCCGCGCTATCCAGCGAGATGTTAACCTGCGGTTGGTTGTATTCGTCCTGATTCGAGGTGGAGTCGGTGATGTGGTCACCGGTCAGAATCACGCGTTTGTACAGCACGACTGGCTGACCTTCACGGGTCTGTTTCACTTCGGAATCACCCGGAACACGACCAGACGCCGCGGCGGATTGATCGACGTTGGTGTTCACCAGACGGAATTCCAGCGTAGCCGTCGCACCCAAAATCTCTTTGGCGCGCGCGGTGTCCTGGATACCCGGCAGCTCAACCACGATACGGTCAGCACCCTGACGCTGTACCAGCGGCTCAGCAACACCCAGCTGGTTCACACGGTTACGCAGGATATTGATGTTCTGCTGAACCGCGTATTCACGCGCTTCGCTCAGACGCACGTCGGTCATGACCGCGCGCAGCTGGTTGCTACCCTGACGAGAAATCACCATGTCGCGGTGACGACCAGTGAGATAGTCCACCGCCTGATCGCGCGCCGTGGCGTCACGGAAGGTAATGCTCAGACCGTAGTTATCTTCCTTACGCACGGTGGTGTAAGGAATGCCTTTTTCACGCAGATCGCTGCGCAGGCTATCAATGTTCTGTTCCTGCAGCTTGCCGAGCGCGGTATCCATATCCACTTCCATCAGGAAGTGAACGCCGCCACGCAGATCGAGACCGAGTTTCATCGGCTCTGCATTGATGGAGGCTAACCAACGCGGGGTTGCAGGAGCAAGGTTTAACGCCACGACATATTTGTCACCCAGCACGCCCATCAGCGCTTCACGTGCGCGGAGCTGCGTGTCGGTGGTGTCGAAGCGAGCAAGAATTGCGCCCTCTTCCAGTGCCACAGACTTAGCGGTAATTTTTTCTTCTTGTAACGTTTTCTGGACCTGGATCAGCGTTTGCTCACTGGCGGCGACACCGCGCGCGCCAGTGATTTGAACGGCCGGATCCTCACCATACAGGTTGGGAAGTGCGTACAGCAGGCCGACGATTAGCACGACGACCAGCATGATGTACTTCCACAAAGGATAACGGTTTAACACGGCAGTTCCCTTTGGGAAAAGTTGGATTACAGCGCCTTCATCGTGCCTTTCGGCAGTACGGCAGCAACGAAGTCACGTTTGATAACCACTTCAGTGGTATCGTTCAGTGCGATAGAGATGTAGCCAGTTTCCGCTACTTTCGTCACACGACCCACCAGACCGCCATTGGTCAGCACTTCATCGCCTTTCGCGATGGAGTTCATCAGGTTTTTGTGTTCTTTGGTACGTTTCTGCTGTGGGCGCAGGATCATGAAGTAGAAGATCAGACCAAACACCACCAGCATCAGAATCAGAGACATCGGGCTGCCCTGCGACGGAGCGCCAGTTGCTGCTACCGCATCAGAAATAAAAAAGCTCATTCAAATTCCCTCATTATTAAATTAGTCAACGTTCAAAGGTGGAACATCACGACCCTGACGTTGGTAAAAATCAGTCACGAAGCTCTCTAATTTACCCTCTTCGATAGCCTTACGTAAACCAGCCATTAAGCGCTGATAATAACGAAGGTTATGAATAGTATTGAGACGCGCGCCTAAAATCTCATTGCAACGATCAAGATGATACAAATATGCGCGAGAATAGTGACGACAGGTATAACAATCACACTCTGCATCCAGCGTGCTGGTGTCATTTTTATGCTTCGCGTTACGGATTTTCACCACACCGTCGGTCACAAACAGGTGGCCGTTACGCGCGTTGCGGGTTGGCATGACGCAGTCGAACATATCGATGCCGCGGCGCACACCTTCAACCAGATCTTCTGGTTTACCCACGCCCATCAGGTATCGTGGTTTATCCGCAGGGATTTGCGGGCAAACATGCTCCAGAATACGGTGCATGTCTTCCTTCGGCTCACCCACAGCCAAACCGCCGACAGCGTAGCCATCAAAACCTATCTCTACCAGACCTTTAACAGAGATATCACGTAAATCTTCGTAAACGCTGCCCTGAATAATGCCGAACAGCGCATTTTTGTTTTCCAGCCCGTCAAAGCGGTCACGGCTACGTTTTGCCCAACGCAGAGACATCTCCATTGAACGCTTCGCGTAATCCCAGTCCGCAGGATATGGCGTACATTCGTCGAAGATCATCACGATGTCGGAGCCGAGATCGTACTGAATTTCCATGGATTTTTCAGGATCGAGGAAGATCGGATCGCCGTTAATCGGGTTACGGAAGTGCACGCCCTGTTCGGTGATCTTACGGATATCGCCGAGGCTGAACACCTGGAAGCCGCCGGAGTCGGTCAGAATAGGACCTTTCCACTGCATGAAATCATGCAGGTCGCCGTGCAGTTTCATCACTTCCTGGCCCGGGCGCAGCCACAGGTGGAAGGTGTTACCGAGGATAATCTGTGCGCCAGTGGCTTCGACTTCTTCCGGCGTCATCCCTTTAACGGTGCCGTAGGTGCCGACAGGCATAAAGGCTGGCGTTTCTACCACGCCGCGATCAAACACCAGGCGGCCGCGGCGAGCGCGTCCGTCGGTGGTATCGAGTTCAAATTTCATTTTTTCTCCAGCGTCAGAAAAACAGTCCGACGTGTAAACCAGGCGCTGCGGAGCTTATTCCCCAACGCGTTCCTGAATAGCCGACGGATTGTACGTGATAAACATCGCGTCCCCGTAGCTAAAAAAGCGATAATTTTGTTCTACCGCAGCCTTGTAGGCATTCATGGTGTTCTGATAACCGGCAAACGCCGAGACCAGCATAATCAAAGTCGATTCAGGCAGATGGAAGTTGGTCACCAGCGCATCAATCACTTTGTATTGATAACCTGGGTAGATGAAAATCTGCGTGTCACCGAAGAAGGGCTCGATCAGATCTTTCTTAGCCGCCTGGGCTGCGCTCTCCAGCGAACGAACGGAAGTGGTACCGACGGCAATCACGCGGCTGTTGCGCGCTTTCGCGGCCAGCACGGCGTCAACCACCTCTTGCGGCACTTCGGCGTATTCGGAGTGCATGATGTGATCTTCGATAGAATCCACGCGCACCGGCTGGAAGGTCCCCGCGCCGACGTGCAGCGTCACGAACGCCATCTCGATGCCCTTCTCGCGCAGTTTTGCCAGCAGCGGTTCGTCAAAGTGCAGACCAGCGGTCGGTGCCGCCACGGCACCCGGTTTTTCGCTGTAAACCGTCTGGTACAGTTCGCGGTCGGCGTCTTCGTCCGGGCGATCGATATAGGGCGGGAGCGGCATGTGACCGATAGCGTTCAGAATATCCAGCACCGGGCGTTCGTCGTTGAACTCCACTTCAAACAGCGCGCCGTGACGGGCGGTCATGGTGGCGTTGATGCTTTCGTCGTCGCCCAGCAGCAGCTCGGCGCCCGGCTTCGGCGCTTTGGAGGCGCGAATATGTGCCAGAATACGTTTGTCATCGAGCATGCGCTCAACCAGCACTTCAATCTTGCCGCCGCTGGCTTTACGGCCAAACAGACGCGCCGGGATCACACGGGTGTTGTTAAAGACCAGCAGATCGCCAGGGTTGAGCTTGTCGAGCAGATCGGTGAAAGTACCGTGCGTCAGCGCGCCCGTTGGCCCGTCCAGCGACAGCAAGCGGCAACCACTGCGCTCCGGCTGCGGATAGTGGGCAATCAGGGATTCAGGTAATTCAAAGGAGAAATCGGCGACGCGCATGACTTATACTCGTGACTTAAAAACAGGCGGCTTAGTCTAGTGCTCACACCTCTTTGCTGCAACAACTAGCCGTATCCGGATACCAAAACGCATGAATTTTCTCGCTCATCTGCACCTCGCCCACCTCGCCGACAGCTCACTTTCAGGCAATTTGCTGGCCGATTTCGTTCGCGGCAACCCGGCTGATGACTATTCCGCCGAGGTGGTGGACGGTATTTTTCTGCACCGTCGCATCGACGTGATGACCGATAACCTGCCGGAAGTGAAAGAAGCCAAAGCCTGGTTTCGCCCTGAAACGCGCCGCGTCGCGCCGATCACGCTGGATGTGATGTGGGATCATTTCCTGTCGCGCCACTGGGCGCTGCTGTCGCCCGAGCTGCCGCTGCCGGAGTTTGTTCGCTACGCCCACTCGCAGGTGGCGCTGATTTTGCCCGACTCGCCGCCGCGCTTTGTTAATCTGAACGACTATCTGTGGTCCGAGCGCTGGCTGGAGCGCTACAGCGAGATGGAATTTATTCAGCGCGTGCTGAACGGCATGGCGAGCCGCCGCCCGCGACTCGATGCCCTACGCGACTCCTGGCAGGATCTGGACACCCATTATGATGCGCTGGAAGCTCGCTTCTGGCAGTTCTATCCGCGTATGATGGCGCAGGCGAAAAACAAACAACTTTAATAGAAGTGTGATTGATAGGTAAAAACTGGCTGAACGATTGTCCGTGCCTCTTTGTCTAAACCCTGAACACTCTCTATACTGGCCCGCGTTGCGTTCCAAATAACCTTAGTTACTACAGGAGAATCACATGGTTCTGGTTACTCGTCCGGCTCCGGATTTTACAGCTGCAGCAGTACTCGGCAACGGTGAGATCGTTGAAAACTTCAACTTCAAACAGCACACCAACGGTAAAGCTACCGTTCTGTTCTTCTGGCCAATGGACTTCACCTTCGTTTGCCCATCAGAACTGATCGCATTCGACAAACGTTACGAAGAGTTCCAGAAACGTGGCGTTGAAGTTGTCGGTGTTTCCTTCGACTCCGAATTTGTACACAACGCATGGCGTAACACCCCTGTCGACAAAGGCGGCATCGGTGCAGTGAAATACGCAATGGTTGCGGACATCAAACGTGAAATCCAGCAGGCATACGGTATCGAACATCCGGACGCTGGCGTGGCACTGCGCGGCTCCTTCCTGATCGACGCGAACGGCATCGTGCGTCACCAGGTAGTTAACGATCTGCCACTGGGTCGTAACATCGACGAAATGCTGCGCATGGTTGACGCGCTGCAGTTCCACGAAGAGCACGGCGAAGTGTGCCCGGCTCAGTGGGAAAAAGGTAAAGAAGGCATGAACGCGTCTCCAGACGGCGTGGCTAAATACCTGACCGAAAACGTCTCCAGCCTGTAATCGGCAACGGATGATAAAAAGGCTCGCAAATGCGAGCCTTTTTTTATGGTTCAGGGATAACCGTAGGCCCGGTAAGCGCAGCGCCACCGGGCATTTTTCCGCACCAATCCCCCCCTTGCGCCGGGTGGCGGCTTCGCCTTACCCGGCCTACAAAACCGCGAATTGTCACGCTAAAACGCGAAACACGAACATCCCAACACGCCCCAAAACGCCTGGTCATCCGATACCGGAATCCCCGACTGGCGCGCGATACCGTGCTGATGCCCATGCACGCCGCAGCTGCCGATGCACTGATGCATCTGCACCACAGCCCCCACGTTTGACGCCACCGGCGGCGCAGAGCGGTAATGCCCCGGCACTTTCACTACCGGCGACCACTCCGGCAGAACCGGGATTGGCGGCGGCGACAGCGGGCTAAACTGCCCGGCGGCGTACACCACTTTTCCGTCCACCACCGTCAGCACCGACTCGATGCCTTTGATCTCCTCTTCCGCCACGCTGAAGTAATCTTTCGACAACACCACCAGATCCGCGAGCTGTCCTTCGACGATGCGCCCTTTCTTGCCCTGCTCGCTGGAGAACCACGCGCTGCCCGCCGTCCACAGCTCCAGTGCGATATCGCGCGGCAGACGGTTGCTGTCGTCATACATCGACAGCCCGCCCACAGTGCGACCGGAGACCAGCCAGTAGAGCGCGGTCCACGGGTTGTAGCTCGCCACGCGGGTGGCGTCGGTGCCCAAACCCACGGGAACCTCGAGTTCCAGCATTTTCGCCACCGGCGGCGTATGTTTCACCGCCTCTTTACCGTAACGGTCGACAAAATACTCGCCCTGGAACGCCATGCGATGCTGCACCGCAATCCCGCCACCCAACGCTTTGACGCGCTCAATATTGCGCTCAGTGATGGTTTCAGCGTGATCGAAGAACCAGTGCAGGCCGTTAAACGGAATATCGCGGTTCACTTTCTCGAACACGTCCAGCATCCGGCTGATGGACTCGTCATACGTCGCATGCAGACGGAACGGCCAGCGCTGCTCCACCAGATGGCGCACCACGCGCTCCAGCTCGTCTTCCATCCCTTCTGGCAGATCCGGACGCGGCTGGAGGAAATCTTCGAAATCTGCCGCCGAGAAGACCAGCATCTCCCCCGCCCCGTTGGCGCGGTAGAAATCCGTCCCCTGCCCCGGTTTGAGCATATCGGTCCAGCGCTCGAAATCTTCCAGCTCCTGCTTCGGACGCTGGGTGAAGAGGTTGTAGGCGATGCGGATCGTCATCTGCGATTTGGCGTGCAGCTCTTCGATGATTTCGTAATCTTCCGGGTAATTCTGGAAACCGCCGCCCGCATCAATCGCGCTGGTTAACCCTAAGCGGTTAAGCTCGCGCATAAACTGACGCGTCGAGTTCACCTGCTGCTCCAGCGGCAGCTTCGGCCCTTTCGCCAGCGTCGAATAGAGGATCATCGCGTTTGGTTTGGCGATCAGCATCCCGGTCGGGTTGCCGTTGTTATCCCGCACGATCTCCCCGCCCGGCGGATTCGGTGTCTCTTTGGTGTAGCCGACGGCTTTCAGCGCCGCACGGTTGAGCAGCGCGCGATCGTAGAGATGCAGCACAAACACCGGCGTATCCGGCGCGGCATCATTCAGTTCCTGAATGGTCGGCATCCGCCGTTCGGCAAACTGGAATTCACTCCAGCCGCCGACCACGCGCACCCACTGGGGCGTCGGGGTCCGGTCAGCCTGCTCTTTGAGCATCCGCAGGGCATCGGCCAGGGACGGTACCCCTTCCCAGCGCAGTTCTAGGTTGTAATTCAGCCCGCCGCGAATCAGATGCAGGTGCGAATCGTTGAGGCCAGGGATCACCGTACTCCCTTTCAGATCGACAATTTGCGTGCCTTCGGTGGCGTAACTCATCACCCGATCGTGATTACCGGTGGCGAGGATCTTGCCGTTGGCGATAGCCACCGCCTCGGCGAGCGGATTTTCACGATCCAGGGTATGGATCTGACCCTTAGTTAAGATCAGTGTGGCAGTTTGAGACATAACGTACTCCTTTGAGCCGGTCAGGCTTTTTTCAGCCACCCGGCGAACAGGCGGGTCACGATGGGCATCCACAGCCAGACCACCAGCGCGACCACACAAGCATCGTTAAGCAAATGCAGGAAGAGAGACCCTTTCAGGCCTGGAAGCAACGCCCCGGTGAGTTGCGGCACCACCAGCGTGCTGGGGAAGATCACCATCAGCGTGACCAGAAACTGTTTCCACTGTTTCGGTTTACGCACGTGCGTTTCCGGCGGCGTAAACCAGAACGCGGCCTCGGTGCGCACTTCCGTTTTATCCCCTTCGGCCAGCAGCGGTTCAATCTCTTTCACCAGCACCGAACGGGTGTCGGACTGGGTCCAGGCGTATAAATGCTCGATGGTGTCGAAGCGAATAATGACTGTCCACAGATTCTGTCCTTCTGTCGGGCGAATGACGTTCGCGCCGAGATGTCCGGGGAATTCCGCGGCAACGGGCATGATTTTGCCGAGCCACTGTTCGTATCGCGCCGCCTGTCCTGCCAGCAAGGTATGGGTGATCACCAGCGTCACATGTGAGTTTTGCGCCATGAGGATGTCCAGGTCTGATGAAAATGGCGGGTCAAATCGACCCGCCGGGAGGGTTAGGCTTTACGCTCAGGCGCGCCGTGAACCAGGGTGTAGGCATAATCAACGCCCATACCGTAAGCGCCGCTGTGCTCGCGCACCAGATCCATCACCGCATCGTAGGTCTCTTTGCGAGACCAGTCGCGCTGGTACTCAAGCAGCACCTGCTGCCAGGTCACCGGAACCGCACCGGCCTGCACCATGCGGTCGATGGAGCGCTCATGGGCATCCACGGAGGTCCCGCCGGAGGTGTCGGTCACCACATACACTTCGAAGCCTTCATCCAGCGCCATCAGCGCCGGGAAGGTCAGGCACACTTCGGTCCACAGGGCCGAGATGATGAGTTTTTTGCGGCCCGTTGCTTTGACTGCCGCAACAAACGCATCATCTTCCCAGGAGTTCATCGAGGTACGCTCAATTGGTTTCACATCCGGGTGAACCGCCAGTAATTCCGGCCAGATATAACCGCTAAAACTTTTTGTTTCGACCGAGGTATAGATAACCGGCACATCAAATATTTTGCCCGCTTTCGCCAGAGCAACCGTATTATTCTTAAGGAGTTGGCGGTCAATATTCGCCACACCAAACGACATTTGCGGCTGGTGATCGATAAAAATAAGCGTCGAGTTTGATGGGTCAATCAGTTCGCGGATAGACATAAATGTACCTTTTAATCAATATGTTAAAAGAAAACTAAATGTGTGCTATATGAGGTCGGGCCCTGACTGATAAAGCAAATTGAGTATAGCGAGTATTGATTGACGGGATATTAAAGATATTTGTCCGCTCTGTTTAATTAAACAGAACAACATGGGGGAATATTCTGCAACGAGCGCGTTATGCCCGTTGCAGAAAAGCGTTAATTACCGAACCAGATAGAGGCGGAAATCGCAGGCAGCGACAGCACGCCTTCTTCTATATCGCCTTTCCCCTCTTTCAGTTGCCAGGTCTGGAGGTTAAGCAGCGGTGAATCGTCCAGCACCACTTCGCAGGCCTCACCGCGGTTAATCGCCACCAGCACGCGCTGCTGGTTAAACACACGGGCGAAGACCACCACGTTGTCGTGGGCGTACACCACCTGACAGCCGCCGTAGCGCAGGGCCTGACTGTGCTTGCGCAGCTTCGCCAGCCGCTGATAGAGCGCCAGCAGATTTTTGTCCTGCCTGTCGCTCTCCCAAGGGAAGGTCTTGCGGCAGAACGGATCGTTGTTGCCGTCCAGCCCCACTTCATCGCCGTAGTAAATGCACGGCACGCCCGGCCAGGTAAAGAGCCAGGTAACGGCCAGCGGCAGGCGCGCCACGTCTTTGCCCAACAGGGATTTAAAGCGCGCGGTATCGTGGCTGTCGAGCTGGTTAAACATCCGCAGCTGCTGCTGATGCGACAGGCTGGCGCGGTAGTTGTCCATCCACGCCATGCAGGTTTCGGCGTCAATGTGCTGCGGATCGTAAGAGATATCGGTATTGGCGAGGAAGCCCCAGATCGGGAAGGTAAAGCCGCGATAGTTCATCGAGGCATCTTCCGCATCGGCCTGCAGCCACTGGCGCGCATCGCCAAAATGCTCGCCGAAGACAAAAGCGTCGGGATTTGCCGCCTTCGCGGCATGAGTAATGCCAGTCACGTGCTGAAGATTATTCCGCGCACCGCCCGCTTCGCCAAGCATATGCACCACGTCAAGCCGCCAGCCGTCCATGTTCCACGGCGCTTTGAGCCAGTGGCGCACGATGCTGTCTTCCCCGCCGTAGATCTCCTCCACCAGCGTCGGCGACTGAAAGTCGAGTTTCGGCAGACTGGGATAACCCAGCCAGTCGAGCGCCCGGCCCTCTTCGTTAAAGCTGTACCAGTCGCGCTGGGCGGATTCCGGATTGTGACAGGCGCCGCCGGTGGCGCGATTGTGCCGGTCAAACCACGCGTGGGAGTCCCCGCTGTGGTTAAACACGCCGTCGAGGATCAGGCGCATCCCCTCGCGACGGGTGTTTTCCCGCAGACGCAGCAGGGCCGCGTCGCCACCAAACTGCTCGTCGACGTGGCGATAATCTTCGGTGTCGTATTTGTGCACACTCGGAGCTTTGAATACCGGATTGAGGTACAGCGCCGTGACGCCCAGCTTTTTCAGGTACGGCAGTTTTTCGCTGATCCCATCCAGATCGCCGCCGTAAAACGTTGAACCGCCCGCCTGCGCCGTCAGCGGTTCGTCCCAGGTTTTACGGATAATGTCGTGGCCCGCCGCGTGGTGGTAATAGACCTGATCCTGATCGACCGTGCGCTGCTGGCTTCGGGCAAAGCGATCGGGGAAGATCTGGTAGAAGACCTGATCGTTGACCCACTGCGGGCCGTGGTCCGGGTAATCGACGGCAAACTGCTCCAGCCGCGCGGGTGGAAAACGGCTAAAGCCCTGCGGCGTGAACCACAGCTGGCGGTTATTCCACAGCAGCTTAAAGCTGTACCGACGGCGCGCCTGGCCCTGAGAGAGATCGATATTCGCCCGCCAGGCGGTGACGCCCGGCTGCGGCTGCGCGCGCTGCTTGTGCATCTTCAGCGTCGTCTCTTCGTTATCCACTTCGGCGCGCAGCGTCACGCGCTCCGGCTGATTTTCTCCCGTCAGCCACAGCGTAATGACTAAATTGTCTTTGTTTTGCTTAACAAATGGGGCAACCGGAAGGTGCCAGGCGTTCAACATCACGTATCCCCTTTGATGAAATTGAGGCCACCTTGCCACAGCGTAGTGGAGGATAACTCATCATGAAAAGGTTTATTGGGGGGGGAGGTGGAGGGAGGAGGCATTTTGCCCGGCGGCGCTTCGCTTGCACGGGCCTACAAAATCGTAGGCCCGGTAAGGCAACGCCGCCACCGGGCAAGGGTCACATCATTGCGCTTCGGCTAACTGACGCTCGCGGCGGCGTTTAAACGCCCAGCCCACCAGCAGCAGGGCAATCCACGCGAAGCCCACGTACAGGGAGATACGCGTGTCCGGATGGTAGCCAATCAGGCCGATAATAAAGACCAGGAAGATCAGGCCGACGACCGTGGTCGGAACACCGCCAGGCACTTTAAACTTCAGCGCTTTCACCTCTTCCGGCGGCAGACGACGACGGAACGCAATCTGCGATACCAGGATCATGATCCACACCCAGACCGTCGCAAAGGTCGCGAGCGACGCAATCACCAGGAAGACGTTTTCCGGCATGATGTAGTTCAGATAGACCGAGAGCAGCAGCGCGACAGTCATCACCATCACCGTCACCCAAGGCGTGCCGCGACGCGAGGTTTTGGCGAACACTTTCGGCGCGTTACCCTGCTCCACCATGCCGTGCAGCATACGACCTACGCCAAACACATCGCTGTTGATGGCGGAGAACGAGGCGGTCAGCACCACAAAGTTGAGGATACTGGCGGCAAACGCGATGCCCAGATGCTGGAAGGTCAGCACGAACGGGCTGCCGTTGGTCCCCACCTGGTTCCACGGGTAGATGGACATAATCACGAACAGGGTGCCCACATAGAACACCAGGATACGCATCGGCACGGAGTTGATGGCGCGCGGAATAGACTTCTCCGGGTCTTTGGCTTCACCCGCGGTGATACCGATGATTTCGATACCGCCGTAGGCGAACATCACCATCTGCAGCGACATCACCATCCCAAGCCAGCCGTTGCTGAAGAACCCGCCGTTGCTCCACAGGTTATGGATCCCGGTCGGTTGCCCGCCGTTGCCAATCCCCCAGATGATGATGCCAAAACCCGCCACAATCATGATGATGATGGTCGCGACTTTGAAGAAGGAGAACCAGAACTCCAGCTCACCGAACACTTTCACGCTCATCAGGTTGACGGCGCAGATGATCAGCACCACGCTCAGCACCCATATCCAGTGCGGCACCAGCGGGAACCAGACGCCCATGTAGATGCCGAACGCCGTCACGTCGGCAATCGCCACGATCAGGATTTCAAAGCAGTAGGTCCAGCCGGTGATGTAGCCCGCCAGCGGGCCGAGGTTTTCCTGGGCGTAGCGTGAGAAAGAACTCGCGGATGGATTGTGTACCGACATCTCGCCCAGCGCGCGCATGATGATATAGGCCGCGACGCCGCCGATGATGTACGCCAGCAGGACGCTGGGTCCGGCCATTTTAATGGCATCTGCCGAGCCATAAAAAAGGCCTGTCCCGATTGCCGAGCCAAGCGCCATAAAGCGGATGTGGCGGGTGCTTAGCCCACGTTTTAGTTTGTTCGTGCTTTCCATTTAAATCTTGCCATTCAACTCGAAAAAAACAAAAAACCACGGGGCCATAAGCCCCGTGGTTACACAATTTGTCGTTGATTAATGCGCGCTGGAAGTGACCTGACGCCCTGCTGCTCGGTCCCAGATAATCGCCAGAACCATCGCAACAACGGTCGGCATTAACCAGGCCAGGCCTTGCTCTGACAGCGGCAGACGCTGTGTCCAGTCAGGCAGGATCCCACTGAAGGCGGATGCTTTAATCCCGTCAAGGATACCAAAAAGCAGGCTGATAAACATCGTTGGGGCAATAATTCGCGAGGAATTGTTCCACCACGGACGGGTAAAGCTCAGCACCACCAGCACGATGCACGGCGGATAGATCGCAGTCAGCACCGGAATGGAGACCTGAATCAGGTGGCTCAGACCGAGGTTAGAAACCGCCATCGAGAAGCCGCCGAGGATGAACACCAGCGTGCGATAGGAGAGCGGAACGTACTGAGCGAAGAACTCGGCACAGGCGCAGGTCAGGCCAACCGCGGTCACCAGACAGGCCAGGAAAATCAGTACCGCCAGCAGGAAGCTACCCGCACCGCCGAAGGTGTGCTGCACGTAAGCATGCAGAATGGCTGCACCGTTAGCATTTTGATCGACCAGGGTCGCGCTATCAGAACCCAGGCGGAACAGCGCCAGATACAGCAGCGTCAGACCGACACCGGCCATCAGGCCAGCCCAGATGGTGTAGCGGGTCAGAAGACGCGCTTCGGTCACCCCGCGAGAACGCGCGGCGTTGACGATAACGATACCAAAGACCATCGCGCCCATGGTGTCCATGGTCAGATAGCCGTTCACAAATCCGTTGGAGAAGGCCGCCGTTTTGTAGGCGTCCAGCGATTCGCTGATAGGACCGGCAGGCCACATAACTGCCGCCACGGCCAGCACGATCAGCGCCAGAATTTTCATTGGTGCCAGGAAGTTACCCACGGTATCCAGCAGTTTGCCCGGATAGAGGGAGACCAGAATCACCAGTGCGAAGTAGACCAGGCTGTAGATCAGCAGCGGCAGCGCGCCGTCGCCGGTGAGCGGTGCAATCCCGACTTCAAAGGAGACCGTTGCGGTACGTGGAGTCGCGAACAGCGGACCGACCGCCAGATAGCAGACCGTCGCCAGCAGAATACCCGCTACTTTACCGATCGGGGTGCTGAGGCTATCCACACCGCCGCCGACTTTCGCCAGCGCGACCACGGTCAGCACCGGCAGGCCCACGGCGGTAATCAGGAAGCCAATAGCCGCCGTCCAGACGTGTTCACCCGCCTGCAGGCCAACCATAGGAGGAAAAATGATGTTACCTGCGCCGACGAACAGCGCAAAAGTCATAAAGCCCAGCGCGATGATGTCACGCGATTTTAAATGATGGGTCATAGAACCTTACTGCCTGTGGATGTGGTGTTGAAAACGTTGAGATTTTCGCCATCCCAAATGGGACGATACAGCGGAAAATTTACTCAATTTCAGCGGGATATGCTCCCGTCATGCCGTGGCGAAGAATAGTTTTTCGATTTACCACGCAAATACAGTTGGTATGACACTGTATGGGGCGCAATTTAAACGCTTATAACGTTTAAAGGCAAGGAGCGATCTGAAAACCAGAACAATATGCCAGCATGAAAATTGAGACCAGAACAATCCTCTAAGGTTAAGAAAAACTCATGGCTAATCATGCGAACAAAAAAGCAACAACCGTATAAAATTCATTCGCGTTTCGCTTGACTGCAAAGCAAACAGGCCAGCAATCGCTGGCCTGTGGAAAGGAAGGCTGACACGCGCCCTGTCAGGCGCTTTTTTTGGCAATCAAACGTTCCGGGATGACAAAACTGAATCGTGTGCCTTTCCCCGGCGTGCTCTGAATATCGAGGCGGCTGTCGTGATGATTCACAGCGTGCTTCACAATCGCCAGCCCCAGGCCGCTTCCGCCTGTCTGCCGCGAGCGCGCTTTGTCCACGCGATAGAAACGCTCGGTCAGACGCGGAATATGCTCCGGCCCAATCCCCGGCCCGTTGTCCTCCACGCTGAACTCCGCGCCCGTCGGGACGTGCTGCCAGCGCACGGTAATGTGCGTCCCCTCAGGCGTATGATTCACCGCGTTGTAGACCAGGTTCGAAATCGCACTGCGCAGCTCGTCTTCGCTGCCCAGCACCTTCAGAGTGCTGTCCAGCTCGAAGGTGAACTGATGTTTTTTGTGGCTCAGGGTCTGCGCTTCGCGCTCTACCACCCGCAGCATCATCGGCACGTCGATGGTTTCGTTCAGCGCCAGTGTCGGCGCGGCTTCGATTTTCGACAGCGTCAGCAGCTGTTTCACCAGTCCCTCCATGCGATGCGTTTGCTCGCGCATGGTGTGCAGCGCTTTCTCGCGCGGCGCACCCTCGAGCGTCTGCTCCTGCATCATCTCCAGGTAGCCCTGCAGCACCGTCAGCGGCGTGCGCAGCTCATGGCTGACGTTGGCGAAGAAGTTCCGCCGCGCCCCTTCAAGCTGGTGCATCTGAGTCACATCGCGCGCCACCATCAGCCACTGCTGATCGCTGTACGGCATCACGCGGATCTCAAGATGACGACCATTGTTCAGCACCAGATTGTGCGGGCGCGTAAAGTCGCGTTTTTTCAGGTAGTGGGTGAATTCGGGGTAACGCAGGAGGTTCAGAATATTTTGACCGTTATCGTCCGGCCAACGCAGCCCGAGCAGCTGTTGCGCCAGGCCGTTACACCAGAAAATGGTCCCTTCTTCGGTGGTCAGAATGACGGCATCCGGCAGCGACTCCGCCCCGCTGCGAAAGCGTTTGATCAGGCTTCCCAGCTCGCGACGACGCTTTTTATTACGCATTTGCATCTGATGTAAGCCGTACAACAGCGGCTCCCAGCTGCCGCTACCCGGCGGCGGCGTCATGCTGCGGTCGACCCACAGCCACCAGGAAAGACGCAGTAAATTCCAGAAATGCCAGACCAGTAGCCCGGTCACTGCCGCCAGTAAAAACCACGGCAGATGACCAAAAATCGCCCCCAAAATGGCGGCGGGAATACAACATAAGATCAGTTCAAAAACGAGCCTTTTCCATGACAGACGTTCCAGCACGCGTCACACTCCTGTCATTGTTCAGAAACGGGTCGAAAAACGATAACCCGTACCGCGGACCGTCTGCACCATACGATCGTGGCCGCTGTGTTCCAGCGCTTTACGCAAGCGGCGAATATGTACATCTACCGTTCTGTCTTCGACATAGACGTTAGTCCCCCAGACGTTATTCAGCAACTGTTCGCGGCTGTAAACACGTTCCGGGTGGGTCATAAAGAAGTGCAAAAGTTTGAATTCTGTCGGGCCCATATCCAGCGGGTTTTCGCCGGTCATCACCCGATGTGAGGTCGGATCGAGGCTTAACCCCTGCATTTCGATCACCTCTTCCACCGCCATCGGTGAAATACGGCGCATCACGGCTTTGATACGCGCCACCAGCTCTTTCGGCGAGAACGGCTTGGTGATGTAATCATCCGCGCCGGTCTCCAGACCGCGCACGCGATCCTCTTCTTCACCGCGCGCCGTCAGCATGACCACCGGGATATCGCGGGTCATCGCTTCGCGTTTAATGTGCTTGATAAATTGCAGGCCAGAACCGCCGGGCAACATCCAGTCAAGCAGAATCAAATCGGGCCAGGGTTCGTTCAGTTGATTCACCGCGCTGTCATAATCTTCCGCCTCAACCGGCTGGAAGCCATTTTGTTCGAGCACGAAGCACACCATTTCGCGAATCGGAGCTTCATCTTCTACGACCAGAATACGTCTCGCCATACTTTGCCCTGTCTTATTAATGTATTAGTTTGGAATGCGGCGCCATTATGCGTCAGATTTATGACAGATTTATGAAAAACATTACCACCATGAATGGCAAACTGTTGTTTTATTACAGCGGTTATTTTCTCGTCCCTGAAAGCTTATAATCCCCTCCACTCTTTTTTGCCACGGATACGGATCTGCTATGCGCATACTTCACACCTCGGACTGGCATCTGGGTCAAAATTTTTACAGTAAAAGTCGCGCCGCCGAACATGAGGCCTTCCTGAACTGGCTGCTGGAGACCGCGCAGGAGCAGGAGGTGGACGCCATCATCGTCGCCGGGGACATTTTTGATACCGGATCGCCGCCAAGCTATGCGCGAGAACTCTACAACCGCTTCGTGGTGAATCTGCAGCAGACGGGCTGTCATCTGGTGATTGTCGCGGGCAACCACGACTCCGTCGCCACGCTCAACGAATCCCGGGACATTCTCGCGTTTCTGAATACCACTGTAGTGGCAAACGCCGGGCATGCCCCACAAATCCTGAAAAAACGCGACGGGACGCCGGGCGCGGTGCTCTGCCCGATCCCCTTCCTGCGCCCACGCGATATCGTTCAAAGCCAGGCCGGGCTTTCCGGCGGCGAAAAGCAGCAGCATCTGTTACAGGCGATCACCGATTATTATCAGCAGCAATATGCGGACGCCTGCGCGCTGCGCGGTGACGCGGCGCTGCCGGTCATCGCCACCGGACATTTGACCACCGTCGGGGCCAGCAAAAGTGACGCGGTGCGCGAGATTTACATCGGCACGCTCGACGCCTTCCCGGCGCAAAATTTCCCGCCTGCCGACTATATTGCCCTCGGGCATATTCACCGCGCACAGGTCATCGGCGGGTGCGAGCATATTCGCTACTGCGGCTCGCCGATCTCCCTCAGCTTTGATGAGACCGGTAAAGGCAAAAGCGTTCATCTGGTGAGTTTTAACGACGGCAAACTGAGCGCCGTCGAGACGCTCACGGTTCCGGTGACACAGCCGCTGGCGATGCTCAAGGGCGATCTCGCCGCTATTGCCGCGCAGCTTGAACAGTGGCGCGACGTGGAACAATCCCCCCCCGTGTGGCTGGATATCGAAATCAGCACCGATGAATACCTGCACGATATGCAGCGCAAAATCCAGACCCTGACAGAAGAGCTACCGGTTGAAGTCTTGCTGGTACGCCGCAGCCGCGAACAGCGCGAGAAAATTCTCTTAAGTGCGCAACGCGAAACCCTCAGCGAGTTAAAAGTCGAAGAGGTGTTTGAACGCCGCCTGGCGCAGGAGGAGATCGACGATGCGCAGCGCGCCCGACTTAACGAGCTATTCACCCATACCCTGCACGCGCTGCATGACGAGGAACACAACGCATGAAAATTCTCAGCCTGCGTCTGAAAAACCTCAACTCCCTGAAGGGCGAATGGAAAATCGACTTCACCGCCGAGCCGTTTGCCAGCAACGGATTGTTCGCCATCACCGGTGCAACCGGGGCAGGCAAAACCACCCTGCTCGACGCCATCTGCCTCGCGCTGTATCACGAGACGCCGCGCCTGAACACGGTGTCGCAGTCGCAAAACGATCTGATGACCCGCGACACGGCAGAGTGCCTGGCCGAGGTAGAATTTGAGGTTAAAGGCGTGGCCTATCGCGCATTCTGGAGCCAGAACCGCGCCCGCAACCAGCCGGACGGGAACTTACAGGCACCGCGCGTGGAGCTGGCCCAGTGCGAAGACGGCAAAATTCTCGCCGATAAGGTGAAAGATAAACTCGATCTCACCGCCTCGCTGACCGGGCTGGATTATGGCCGTTTTACCCGCTCAATGCTCCTTTCCCAGGGCCAGTTTGCGGCCTTTTTGAACGCCAAACCGAAAGAGCGCGCTGAGCTGCTGGAAGAACTGACCGGCACGGAAATCTACGGCCAAATCTCCGCCATGGTGTTTGAGAAGCACAAAACGGCGCGAACTGAACTGGAGATGCGTGAAGCCCAGGCCGCAGGCGTGGTACTCCTGAGCGAAGAGCAGCAACAGCAGCTGCAACAAGGTTTGCAAGCACTGACTGACGAAGAGAAAACGCTGCTGAACGAGCAGCAACAACGTCAGGCACAGCATCAATGGCTGACGCGCCGCGATGAACTCTTACGCGAACAGCAGCGTGCCCATTCCGCGCATCAGCAGGCCATCCTGGCGCAAACCGACGCCCAGCCTGAGCTGGCAAAACTGCAGCAGGCCCAGCCTGCGCTAACTCTGCGACCGCTCTGGGACCGACAGCAGGAGCAGGCCGCCACGCTCACCCGCACCCGGCAGCAGATTACTGAAGTAAACACTCGCTTACTGTCGCGCAAGGCCCAGCGGGCGCGGATCCGCAACGGCGCAATGCGGGATGACGCGCAGCTCCAGTCCCGACACAAAGAGGTCGCCCTCTGGCTGGAGGAACATCGTCGCTTCGAACAGTGGAGCCAGCACATCGGCGGCTGGCGGGCGCTGTTTGCTCAGCAGCAGCGGGACAAATCACAATCCGCAACCCTGAGTCAGCGCCTTGCCGAGTTCCAGCAAAAACTGGCCGCGCTGCCGCCTAGCTCCCTGACGTTATCTGCGGATGAGACGGCGCAGGCGCTCGAGCAGCAGGTGCAATATCGCCCGGCGCGTCAACGTCTGGCGACGCTACAGGCCCGCTATCAGCCTCTGCAAAAACGGCTGAAACAGACACGTGACGCGCAGGAAAAAGATCAGGCCACCCAGACGGGGCTTGAGCAAACCCTGGCCGCTCGCCGTCAGCAGTACAAAGAGAAAAACCAGCACTACCTGGATCTGAAAACCCTGTGCGAGCAGGAAGCATTAATCAAGGGTCTGGAAGCGCATCGCGCCAGCCTGGAAGCGGGAAAACCCTGCCCGCTGTGCGGCGCCACGGAACACCCTGCCGTGGCGCAATATCAGGCCCTGGAGCTCAGCGCCAACCAGCGTCGCCGCGACGAACTGCATGCCGAAGTGAAGCGTCTCGAAGAAGAGGGACAGCTGGTGCGCGGGCAGTTGAATGCCCTGGTCGCCCAGCGTGAGCGCGACGCCGCAGAAACCCTGACACTCACCCAGGAGGAGCAAGCGCTCACTCAAGAGTGGCAGACGGTATGCGCCTCCCTGAACGTCAGCCTGACGATTCAGGACGATATCGCCGCCTGGCTGGATGAGCAGGAGCAGTACGAGCGCCAGCTGTATCAGCTCAGCCAGCGCCAGGTGCTGCAAAATCAGCTCAACGAGCTGGAACAGCAGGTTCAACAGCTTGGGCAGCAGATCGAGGCGCAGCGCCAGTCGTTGCTGAGCACGTTAACCCCGCTCGGACTAAACACACCAGAAGACGGCGAGGAAAACGCGTGGCTGATGCAGCGCGAAAGCGAAGCTCACGACTGGCAGGAAAAACAGAAACAATTATCCGCACTTCAGGAACGTATCAACGCGCTGAAACCGCTGCTTGAAACCCTTCCGCCATCGGAAGAGGAAACCGCAGACGAGCCGGTACCGGACAACTGGCGTGAGATCCACAGCGACTGTATCTCCCTGCAAAGCCAGCTCACCACCCTGCAACAGCAGGAGCAGAGCGACCGCGAACGGCTGGCCCAACTGCAAACACAATTTGCTGCCGCGCTTCAGGAGAGCAGTTTTGCCAGTGAAGAAGCGTTCCTCGCAGCGCTGCTCGATGGCGACACCGTGCGCAAGCTGGAGCAGCTCCGGCACACGCTGGAACAGCAGCTCCAGCAATCTTCCGCGCTGGCCGCACAGGCGGATCAGCAGTTCCTGGAACACCATGGACGGCAACCGGAAGCACTTCCGGAGGATCTGGATGTGCAAACGTTGCAGGAACAATTACAGCGACTGGCGCTTCAACTGCGCGAAAACACCACACGTCAGGGTGAGATCCGTCAGCAGCTCAAGCAGGACAGCGACAATCGTCTTCATCAGCAGGGTTTGATGCAGCAGATCGAAGACGCCGCGCGTCTGGCGGACGACTGGGGATATCTGAACTCGCTCATTGGCTCCAGCACCGGCGATCGCTTCCGCAAATTTGCCCAGGGGCTGACCCTCGACAATCTGGTATGGCTGGCGAACCAGCAGCTGAACCGTCTGCACGGGCGCTATCTGCTGCAACGCAAAGCCAGCGACGCGCTGGAGCTGGAAGTGGTCGATACCTGGCAGGCCGATGCGGTGCGCGATACGCGTACGCTTTCCGGGGGCGAGAGCTTCCTGGTGAGTCTGGCCCTGGCGCTGGCGCTCTCTGACCTCGTCAGCCATAAAACACGGATTGATTCTCTGTTCCTTGATGAAGGGTTTGGCACCCTGGACAGCGAGACGCTGGATACGGCGCTCGACGCGCTGGATGCCCTGAACGCGACGGGCAAAACCATCGGCGTGATCAGCCACGTTGAGGCGATGAAAGAGCGCATTCCGGTGCAGATTAAAGTGAAGAAAATTAACGGGCTGGGGTATAGCAAGTTGGATCGGGAGTTTGCGGTGGAGTAGGTGCGGTCTGGGCCCCTCACCCTAACCCTCTCCCTAAAAGGGAGAGGGGACCGTTCGTGCCGATATTAACTTGTTTTGTAGGCCGGGTAAGGCGAAGCCGCCACCCGGCAGCAAACGCGCTCGGGCCATTTTACCTACTGCGGCCACAACCATGCCGCGCCGCGAACGCCGCTGGAATCACCGTGCACCGCTTTGCGGATCGGCGTTTCGCACTCCCCGCCGAACACCCACTGTTTCACCAGTTGCGGAACCGTGGTGTAAATCCGGTCGACGTTGCTCATGCCGCCGCCCAGCACGATCACATCCGGGTCGAGAATATTGACCACGTGCGCCAGAGATTTCGCCAGGCGCATTTCGTAACGGCTCAGCGCCAGCTCGGCCACGGCGTCCTGCTCTTCCACCAGACGCATAATCTCGTTGCCTTTGAGAGGCTTTCCGCTCAGGCGATGGTAGTCGGTGGCGAAACCGGTTCCGGAGATAAAGGTTTCGATGCAGCCCTGTTTCCCGCAGTAGCACGGCACTTCGGCGCGGTATTTGAGTTCGTCTTCATCCATCCAGGGTAAGGGGTTGTGCCCCCACTCGCCCGCCGTGCCGTTGCCGCCAATGTGCGCGCGACCGTTGAGCGCCACGCCCGCGCCGCAGCCGGTGCCGATGATCACCGCAAACACGGTCTGTGCGCCTGCCGCCGCGCCGTCGATCGCTTCCGAGACCGCCAGGCAGTTGGCGTCATTCGCCAGCCGCACTTCGCGGTTCAGGCGCGCGCTCAAATCTTTATCAAATGGTTGCCCGTTGAGCCACGTCGAGTTGGCATTTTTCACCACGCCGGTGTACGGCGAAATCGAGCCAGGAATCCCCATCCCGACCGAGCCGGTCTGCCCTGTGGCTTTTTCTGCCATCTCCACCAGCTGTGCGATGGTTTCGATAGTCTGCTGGTAGTCGTCGCGCGGTGTCGGCAGGCGGTGGCGAAAGAGCTGCTCGCCGCGATCGCTTAGCGCAATGACTTCTGTTTTGGTGCCGCCCAAATCAATACCAATACGCACAGGACTCTCCTCATTATTTTGATTATCAACAGAGTAGAAGCAGGCTACCCGATTAGCAATGCAAGCGCTGCCACAATTCGTTATCATGCCCGCTGATTTAACGACAAGGCCGTGGAAATTATCATGCTGTGGTTCAAAAATTTGATGGTTTACCGTCTCAGCCGCGACGTTTCGCTGCGTGCGGAAGAGATGGAAAAACAGTTAGCCGCTTACACCTTTACCCCATGCGGTAGCCAGGATATGGCAAAAACCGGTTGGGTTTCTCCGATGGGTTCTCAAAGCGATGCGCTGACCCACTCGACAACCAATGGTCAAATCATTCTTTGCGCGCGTCAGGAACAGAAAATCCTGCCGTCACCGGTGGTGAAGCAGGCGCTGGAAGCGAAGATCTTCAAGCTCGAGGCTGAACAGGGCCGCAAGCTGAAAAAAACCGAAAAAGATTCCCTGAAGGACGAAGTGCTGCACTCCCTGCTGCCGCGCGCCTTTAGCCGTTTCAGCCAGACCATGATGTGGATCGACACCGTCAACGGTCTGATCATGGTGGACTGCGCCAGCGCCAAGAAAGCCGAAGATACGCTGGCCCTGCTGCGTAAGAGCCTGGGCTCCCTGCCGGTGGTTCCGCTGGCGATGGAAAATCCGATCGAACTGACGCTGACCGAATGGGTTCGCAGCGGCAGCCCGGCGCAAGGGTTCCAGCTGCTGGATGAGGCCGAGCTGAAAGCGATGCTCGAAGATGGCGGCGTGATCCGCGCGAAGAAACAGGATCTGGTCTGCGACGAGATCGCGGTCCATATCGAAGCGGGCAAACTGGTGACCAAGCTGGCCCTCGACTGGCAGCAGCGCATTCAGTTCGTGATGTGCGACGACGGTTCGATTAAACGTCTGAAGTTCTGCGATGAGTTGCGCGATCAAAACGAAGATATCGATCGCGAAGATTTTGCCCAGCGTTTTGACGCGGACTTCATCCTGATGACGGGTGAACTGGCGGCGTTGATTCAGAATCTGGTGGAAGGTTTAGGCGGCGAAGCGCAGCGCTAAAACGTGAAGAAAAAGGCCGGGTGAGCGTTAACGCTACCCGGCCTTTTTTTATTTCAGATAACGACACAGATAAGAAGTCGGCTCGGCAACCTGCAGGTTAAATTCGCTGTGGCCAGGGACGTTGAAAACTTCTCCCGCGGTGTACACCTTCCACTCGGTTTCGCCAGGCAACAGCACGTTCAGCGCGCCACTGACGACCGTCATCTCTTCAGCCTCTGCGGTACCAAAGGTGTATTCCCCTTCAGCCATCACGCCGACACTGGCACGGCCAGTACTGCTGCTGGTAAAACCAATGGATTTCACTTTACCGGAAAAGTATTCGTTACTTTGAAGCATGAACTGGCCCTTATGTCTTTGGATAAAAATCCACTATAGGGGCCAGCCTCCGTGCCTGTCACGCAAAATCATCAGGCCAGTAATTCGGACGCCAGGCGCGTGACCAGTACGTTTGAGAGCAGCACCGGAACATCGAGCGCTTTTTGCAGGAGATCGCGGTGATGCTGGTGAAAACCGAGGCAATCCAGCATCAAGACGTCCGCGCCCTGCTCCAGCAGTTCACGCCCCGCTGAAATCAGTTTGGCTTCGCTGTCCCAAATCGGATTCGCCAGCGCAAACAGCGGCGTGCGTTGTAGAACTCTCCATTTGGCGATCTGATTAGCGAGAAGTTCTTCAATCGGCACAATCACCCCGACCTGATGCCCATCTACAATCGAGGCCACCAGCGGAGGAATGATTCGCATCGGTTCAAGGAGGATAGAATTTCGTGCCATAAGACCGGAAATCGGAGCGGTGCTCATCAACAGGATCACGTCATATCCCTGGTTATCGAGCACTTCAATGACACCCTGTAATGCACGTTCGATTTTGTGATGTGAAACGTGCGCTAGTTTACCGTCGCTTAACAATGTCGGCAGCGTCACCTCATCGGCGACGGGTGCGTAGTCTTCCATGACCTCTTCCCGACTCATCTTGCCCAGCAGGCTCAGATGGGTGATTTGTTGTTCAGAGACATGCTCCGTCAGGAGCGGTAAAACTTCGCTGACAGGGACCACTCCGATGGTGAGGATCGCCAATGTTGCCTTCATCTTTTTCGCCTTTCTTCACTACCACTGCGATAATACAGGCACAAGCTCAATACGCTGCGCGGTTCTTGTTTCAGCTTAAACAGGACAAAAGCGTAGCAGCATATCTCCACACCGAAATGTAAAGATCGAACGCCCGTTCTGAATCCCACTGTAATAACTAAATATTAACCCTCACTTAACATTATCGTTGAGTTAAAAGTGTGATTCAGACACGGTTATGGTGGATTTCAGATTTGTATCAGGACTTATCGGGATCTTCGTAGCGGCGTTTGGCATCCAGGGCTTCCTGCTCGCTTTCGTGTTCGCTGATCAGGGAATCGGGTTTGGGATGATCCGCACGCAATTGATACCAGGTCACGGTTTGGGTACCGGTGCCTTTTTCAACAGTGACAATGCGTGCTTCGCGTGGGTATGGCGGTCTGGTTGGCATAGTTCATCCTTTTTACGAGGGCTAAACTATGAGTATAGACGCCAGTTAGCTGGCGCAAGCCAGACGCAGGGCGGTAACAATCTGATTTACGACCTGTTCCGGCGAGAGCGAAGCGTCGATCACGTGGTGCGCCGCTTCGCGGTACAGGGCGTCGCGCTCGGCGAGAATTTCGCTCACCTCTTCGCTGATGGGCTTTCCGGTGAGCGTCGGGCGCTGCCCCTCTTCCGGGAAAGCTTCCAGGCGCTCTACCAGCGTAGAAACTGGCGCACACAGGTAAATCACAATCCCTTTCTCGCGCATAAACTGGCGATTACGTTCTGCGAGGATGATCCCACCGCCGGTGGCGACAATGGTCGAAGGTGCGGTGACAGCTTCCAGGGTTTCAGACTCACGCGTGCGGAAACTCTCCCAGCCTTCTTTTTCGACGATCTCTGCGATGGTCTGACGAGCGTGCGTTTGCAGCCAGTGATCGGTATCGACAAACTGGCTGTCACTCACGCGCGCCAGTTCGAGGCCTACGGTTGTTTTTCCGCAGCCACGGGGGCCAACTAAAAAGATGGGTTGGGTCATAGCCTGGTGTTCCCCTTGATACCGCGAGGTTGCGGCGAGTGATGTCAAAAAACGAGCAATAATACCATTAAACTAGTACGCAAGGTAACTGTAAAAATTGGATTACAACAAGAATATGTTTGCATGACAGAGAGCGTGATGAGTGAGTTTAGCGCGTAGTCTCTGTAAAGAAATCATTGCATAAGCGGGTGCGTCAACTTTACTGCAAAGCATCAGGCGATGACAACCCTGCGGTTGCCACACTATACCATAAATCAGCAATGCTTATCATTACGCGTTGCGGCGCTTCACTTCCAGCAGCCACTTATCCAGCTCAGCGGCGAATTGCTGGCGGTCACGTTGCGAGAGCGAATCCGGCCCACCGGTCTGCACACCGCTCGCGCGCAGGGTATCCATAAAATCGCGCATCGTCAGTTTTTGGCGGATCGTGGAGGGCGAGTAACGTTCACCGCGCGGATTCAGCGCCGCTGCGCCTTTCTCCAGCACTTCTGCTGCGAGAGGAATATCGGCGGTGATCACCAAATCTTCAGGGCTGCACAGGCGCACAATTTCGTTATCCGCCACGTCGAACCCGGCCGGAACGCGCATTGAACGAATAAATTTCGACGGCGGAATGCGCAAATTCTGGTTTGCGACCAGCGTCAACGGCATCTGCACGCGCTCGGCCGCGCGGAATAAAATCTCTTTAATGACATTCGGACACGCATCCGCATCCACCCAAATCGCCATAGTTTCTCCCCTGGATGACATTGGTGGCTATTGTCGCCTGCTTTTCGTTGTTAAGCTATAAATCAGAACTCACAACGCATCATAACGGAGAGACGTGATGGACAAAAAAATCGGTTTTATCGGCTGCGGCAATATGGGAAAAGCCATTCTCGGCGGTCTGATCGCCAGCGGCCAGGTGTTGCCAGGGCAGATTTGGGTCTACACCCCGTCACCGGATAAAGTCGCCGCGCTGCGTGATGAATACGGAATTAATGCTGCCGAAAGCGCACAGGAAGTTGCCCAGATTGCGGATATCGTCTTTGGCGCCGTTAAACCTAACATCATGATCAAGGTTCTGAGCGACATCACCTCCAGCCTGAACAAAGAGACCCTGGTGGTCTCCATCGCCGCGGGCGTGACCCTCGATCAGCTCGCGCGCGCCCTCGGCCACGATCGCAAAATTGTCCGCGCCATGCCAAACACTCCGTCGCTGGTGAATGCAGGGATGACTTCCGTGACGCCGAACGCGCTGGTGACGCCAGAAGACGTGGCCGACGTGCTGAACATTTTCCGCTGCTTAGGCGAAGCCGAAGTGATTGCCGAAGCGATGATCCATCCGGTGGTGGGCGTCAGCGGCTCTGCGCCCGCGTATGTCTTCATGTTTATCGAAGCGATGGCCGATGCCGCCGTGCTCGGCGGAATGCCGCGCGCGCAGGCCTATAAATTTGCCGCCCAGGCGGTGATGGGCTCCGCGAAAATGGTGCTGGAAACGGGCAAACATCCGGGCGAACTGAAAGATATGGTCTGTTCACCGGGCGGCACCACCATCGAAGCCGTGCGCGTTCTGGAAGAGCGTGGATTCCGCTCGGCGGTGATTGAAGCGATGAACAAGTGCATGGAAAAATCAGAGCAACTCAGTAAGTCCTGATGAAACGCGCCGGGCGTCAGGCCGCCACTTCGGTGCGGTTGCGTCCGGCATTTTTCGCTTTGTACAACGCCACATCCGCCGCTTTTAACCACTCCCGATAGTGACAAAACTCTTCCGTTAGCGGGGCCACCCCGACGCTGATCCGCAGTCGCACCTGCGGCGCGCAGGGCAGCGTTAAGACCGCCAGCCGCTCATGCACACGAGACATCGCCGCGATGGCACTTTCCGCCGGCGTGCCGCTCATGATCACCGCAAATTCATCTCCGCCGAAGCGCCCAATCATATCCCCGGCGCGCAGGGTTAACTGCAGCTGTCGCGTGACGGCGATAATCGCCTCGTCGCCCACGTCGTGGCCCCAGGTGTCGTTGATACTCTTGAAATGATCGATATCGATAATCAGGATCGCCGCTTCGCGATGAGCGCGCCGACAGGTGTCGTACTCATTGCGTAACAGGATCTCCCAGTGGCGGCGGTTGAACACCCCGGTCATGCCATCGCGGGTGCTCATCAACTCCAGACGGCGCTTGTGCTCTGCCAGCCGAATCGCCGTCTGGTAGCTCACCCAGGCAAAAAACAGCGGGTAGAGCACCATCACCGGCAACGCCAGCCAGAGTTCCAGCGGGGTAAGCGTAAAACCAGGAGAGACGCCGGTAAGCTGTAGCGTCACCAGGGCTGCAATCGTCGTCATGATTGCACCAGCAGTGAACAACCGGATCCCGCCCGCCCCCATCGTATTCATGCCGATCAGAATGATGAGAGCCGCGGTGGGCAGCACATTCACCCCTGTCAGCCCAATCCAGACGCCTGCGACTATGGCATCAGCCTTCAGGTTGTTCATCTCACTGACGCGCGGATCGGCGGCGCGATAGGCCAGCTGCCAGGCCAGATGCGGCCAGACAAACGCCCATCCGACCAGCAGTAACCACCAGCCTCCAGGCGGAGCTTGCGCCACCAGCGCCCCGGCGATCGGGAAAAACATGGCCGCCAGCCCGAAGATACGCGGCAGTCGAACGCGCCGCGCAAACCGGATACCGGAACGGTGATGGTCATCCTGAGAAAGGCCCTGCTGCCACTCTTCTCGCGTGACGTCTTTATTGTAAAAGTTTTCGTCATTCATAATTTTTGGGAACATTCTGAAACATTTCCCAAATTATAGAGAGGGGTGTTGCGGGGAAAGTATGAAATTTCGGGTGAGTCGGCGTGGCCGCTCACCCGTTAGGACTACGCCGCTTTCTTCAGGCAGGCGCTCATAAACTTGCTGCGGTCTTCGCCTTTGAGGGACTGTTGCGTGGCGAGGCCATTACATTCACGCATCTTTTGCTGCTGGGGCGTCAGGCTCTTTTCGCCCGGTTTCGAAGCGCTGTTTTTCAGGCAATCACTCATGTAGGTTTTGCGCGCATCGCCTTTCAGCGTCTGGGCTGTCGCCTGTTGATTGCAGCTGGTCATCCGTTGCTGCTGAGGCGTAAGCGTTCTCTCGGCGGCAGACGCGACAGACATCAGAAGCAGAGAAGAAAGCAGGGTTACAGCGAGGGTCAGTTTCATAGCACCATCCTTTTGTGAAGATTCACATTAAGTCTGGTTCGTGGCGGGAAAAATACCACCCGGCGGAAGTAATACTGGTCAGTTAAGCATCTGAGGTTATTCCGTTCACCTTATGTTCAGCAGAATATAAAACCTGTATCACCTGTGAACGTGACAAGGGGGCTGCGCGGCCCCCTTGCCATCTGACCTCCGGTTCGCCGATTTCTTCGGGGACCCACACCGGTACCACATTCAGGCGGTCGTGAAGCTGGAGGGATCGGGAGTCCGGCTGAAAATCGCCGAAGCGTTTCCTGGAGGCCGGGTCGAGGCGCAGGGAAGCGCCGAGAGGGGGCGACCTGCATGGATGCAGGATCGCGCCCGACCCGATAGCCGCAAGGAATAAGCTGAGGGCACCGCGAAGCGGCGATTTTCTTTGCCGGGAGCCCGGGTTGCCAGGGTGGTGGCGATTGAGCCACCCTGGCACGTTCACCGCAGAGTGATAGACCGGAAGCAGAGGAACGAAAGTGAACGGAACAATTCCACTGATGCCATAAAGGTCCTGGAGCAAGCAACATAATGAATTTAAATTCATTATGTTGCTTAACTGACTGGTATTACACCCGGCGGAAGGGGATTTCCGCCGGGCAATAGGTTATTTCAGACCGAGAGCGGCTTTCATGGTGTAGAACAGATCCGTTTGATCCGTCAGGCCCACCACGTTCGCAGCATGCGGGCCATACGCGGCGATACGCAACTGCGTTCCGGTATGTTCCATTGAATCGCCTTCTGAGTTGCCGTAGCTCATCACCATCACCGCACCGTCTTTGGTGTTCAGCGCCTGGGTCAGGCCCGGAGCTTTGGTATCAGGCGCCACAATCTGGCTGGCGTGGGCGTGGTCAGCGGTGACGACGACAAGGGTGTTGCCATCTTTCTTCGCGAACTCCAGCGCCTTCTGCACGGCTTCGTCGAGATCGACGGTTTCGCCAATCTGACCGCACGGATTGGCCGCGTGATCCTGTTTATCAATCGACGCCCCTTCCACCTGCAGGAAGAAACCTTTCTCACCCTTGCTCAGCAGGGAGATGGCTTTATCGGTCATCTGCGCCAGCGTAGGGACGCTGTCGTCACGTTTCGGGTTTGGCGTACAGGTGACAGCAGGTTTGTCGATGTTGCCGTGGTAAGAGGCTTTTGGCCCTTCCCAGCGCACCGGCATATTGCCGTCCGAGAACAGACCGAGCAGCGGCTTATCCTGACCCGCTTCGGTGATAGCCGCCAGCGAAGCGGCATCGCTCACCAGCTGATAACCGCGCGCCTGCGCCTGTTCACGCAGGGTTTTGCCCTGCCACTCGCCCGCCGTCGCGGTTTCCGCGAAGGTTTTCGCCCCGCCGCCGAGCGTGACATCCGCGCGGGCGTTCAGCAGCTGTTCGGTGATGGACCCTTTACCACCCTTTTCCAGCGCGTTGGTCGGGCATTTTTCGCTGGTGACGGACGGGCCATAGCATTTACGCGAGGTTACGTGCGAGACCAGTGCGGCTGGCGTGGCATCCTGCAGTTCGGCGGTAGAGACGTTGCCCGTTGCCAGCCCGGCGGCTTTCGCCATCTCGAGAATGGTCTGGTGATCTTTTTCGTGAATATCGACGCCCAGCGCGCCGTTATAGGTTTTGACGCCGGTGGTCCAGGCCGTGGCGGAGGCGGCGGAATCGGTGACGTAATCCGGTTTACCGGTTTTTTTATCCAGCGCGTAGTGGGTGTATTGTCCGGTCAACGGCAATGCATCGATGCCTTTAAAAAAGCCACCGGCCCCTTCGGCATAATTTCGCGCGGCGGTGATTTCGGAATCACCCATCCCGTCGCCAATCAGCAGAATAATATTTTTAGCGGGTTTGTCATTCAGGGATGCACGCAGCGCTTCGGTTTGATCCTCTGTCAGGCGGCGCGCGCCACCCGGCTGCGTGATATCACCCTGGGCTGCACGATTATCCAGCACGTGGGTATTCGCGGTGTCAGCATAAATGGCAGGGGTAAATAATAACGGCATTAATGCGATGAAAAGTGCGCTCTGTTTCACTTTATTTTCTCCATGTACAAATACATAAAAAATAAACAGAGCGACTATAGGCATACCAGATGACAAATCTATGACAGGCTTTTAGATTCTGTGACAGATTAACTGCGTGGATGCCGCAACAACTTTTTTACGTATTGCTGTAGCATTTCGCTATCCTGAACCGGCACTTGAGAGTCGGGCCTGGCATCCTCCAGTGCGCCCTCGATACTTCGGATCAGCGTCTGCTGATCGTGCTGCGCCATTTGCCGTAACAGGGCTGTGACGACGATTTCCAGCGCTTCAACCTGGGCAACCAGTTCTTTTGACTCTTCTTCCTTTTGGGCAAGCTTAACCAGCAACTCTGCAATGAGATTTTTCATCGAGCTATTTCCTTATCAGGTTTTTGCTGACGGTATCATTACGGTTGAATAATGCAAAGAGGCGAAAAGTATTATCTTTATGAAAAAACACGCTATGTCGCAAATAACGATGATTTAATGCCAGCGAAACGTTTTGCTATTATAAAAAGTGATTGCCTGGCGGCGAATTATTAGAAAGCAGACGCCATTATTTTTGATAACAATGGCCATGTCTGCTTAATACATAATATATCTTCAGTTTGCACTATTCGCCGCTTTCTGACGGCGGCGGCGCAAGGCAATTGCCAGCTGAATCACGTTGATCAGCACCACCACGGCTGTCGCCGCAAATACCCAGCGGAATCCTGCCATCGCCGAGACGGTCGCGCCCATCAACGGACCGGCAACATTCCCCAGATACATAAAGGACTGGTTATAGCCGAAGATGCGCCCGGTCACCTGATCGCTTGAGTATTTCACCAGCAGAGTTTGTACCGCGGGCAGCATCGCCCCATCGGCAAAGCCGAGCAGGAAGCGCAGGACGCCGAGCTGGAACGGCGAGGTGACGAAGGACATCGCGAAAAACAGCACCACGGCGATAATCAGCGTCGCCATTAATATCCGCGCCGTGCCGATGCGATCCCCGAGCTTGCCCAGGCGCGGGGCCGAGATCAGCGCCGAGACACCGGGCACGGCGGCAATCATGCCGCTGAGAAAGGCGATATTGTTACTGTCCGGCGCCATGGATTTAATAAACAGCGCCAGAATCGGCCCGATCGATCCGTTGCACAGCTGAATCACCATGGTGGTGATAAACAGGCTAATCATCAGGCCGGGATACGGCAGCGTGGCGAAGACCGCTTTGCCGCTCAGACGATCGGCTTTGCTGACGGTCGGCCGCACGCCCTCTTTAATCAGGAAGAATGTCACCAGGAAACTCACCACCAGCAGCATCGCGGTGATGAAAAAGACCGCCCGCAAACCCACGTGGTCAGCCAGAAAACCGCCCATCAGCGGGCCGCCAATCACGCCGCTGATCTGCGCGGTCGAAAGGGTACTGATCGCCCAGCCGCTGCGCTCGCGCGGAACCTGCGAGGCCACCAGCGCCATGGCGTTAGGAATATAGCCGGAGGTCAGGCCCATCAGGCCGCGCAGTAAAAAGAGCTGCCAGACGTTGGTCGCGTAAGCCTGGAGCAGGATCGCAATCGACATCCCGAGTGAAGCGCGCAGGAGCATCAGCTTGCGTCCTTTGCGATCCGCGAGGCTGCCCCACATGGGCGAGACTATGGCGGAAACCAGGAAAGTAATACTGAAGGTCAGACCGGACCACATCGACAGCGCTTCGTGCGACGTCACGCCGAGCTGGGAAACATACAGCGGCAGAAAGGGCAAAATCTGGCTGATGGCAAGGCCGGTGAAAAAACAGCCAAACCAGACCGAAATGAGGTTTACTTTCCAGGATTCCATAAGCGGCACAATCTTCATTTTTAGGCGAATTCGCCGACAGATTAGCAAGTTACGTCACATGACGTGGAACCAGAGATGCGACGGCGCACATTTTGGTGTTTTATCTCCCCAGTCATCATATTTGTGAAATAAGTCACAAAGTATCCTCTTTCGACTGGTGAAATATGCTTTAACGACAGAGGCCAAACCCGCGCATGCCGAGATGAAAATGGTTGGCGTGCGCGGCGTTATACTCCGGGCCTAACCCGTTGCCGTAATAGTCACAGCTGGCGCTGAGCAACGCCTGCAGCCAGGGCTGCGTTTTTTCGTTTCGCCAGCCGGACAGGACCGTCACCCGCTGGCCATCCGCCAGCTGAAAGCCGCTGATATCCAGCGCATCGGCGCTGGCATGTTCGCTGCGGCGCGCATCAGGCCGGTGATAGATATTACGACAGGCAAAACTCCCGAGGTGCTCAACGCGCGCCAGTTCGCTGCCCATCATCGTTTTGGTCAGAGGCCGCGCCTGCTGCTGGATAAACAGCGCGGAGCTCAGGGCCAGCGGACAGCTGGCGATAAAACTGCTGCTTAGCGTCACGGGGCCAAAATTGCGCACCCGCACCACGTCGCTCAGAGGGCAATCCCCTGCGCTGTTGGCCATCGCCTGCGTCTGAATCAGCCGTCTCTGATTCGCCTCTGACAGCAAACGAGTGCAAGCCTCGGGCGTCAGGCGACGCAGCTTAAACTGGCTGATTTTCCCCGGCGGATCGTCGAGACTCAGCGGCACAAAAGGATTGTAATACGACGGTAGCCAGCGATACCCCATCACCGCCGCTCCCGCGAGAATCACACAGATAAGCAGACTTTTCCCTCGCACATTCCCTCCTCTTTTCCACCTCAAAACATTATGGCAGAAGGCGGGGAAACCCACCGGGCATCGTGGTATGTTATAGGCTTTGATGAGTCGGACTGGAATAAAGTGAAGATGGCGAAGCAGCGGGTAGGAATTGTTTTTGGGGGAAAATCGGCAGAACACGAAGTGTCACTGCAATCGGCCAAAAATATCGTTGATGCGATTGATAAGAGCCGTTTTGATGTCGTTTTGCTGGGCATTGATAAACAGGGCCAGTGGCACGTAAACGATGCCAGCCAGTACCTGTTAAATGCCGACGATCCGGCACATATCGCGCTCAATCCATCGGAAATCAGCGTCGCCACCGTACCGGGCGTGGTGCAGGGCCAGCTGATTAACGCGGGCAATGCCCAGGCGCTTTCGCAGATTGACGTCGTCTTCCCGATAGTCCACGGCACGCTGGGCGAAGACGGTTCCCTGCAGGGGATGCTGCGCATGGCGAATCTGCCATTTGTCGGTTCGGATGTTCTCGGCTCCGCCGCCTGTATGGATAAAGACGTGACCAAACGCCTGCTGCGCGATGCCGGCCTGAACATCGCGCCATTTGTGACGCTCACCCGCGCTAATCGTCAGCAGCACAGCTTTGCCCAAATCACTTCCCAGCTTGGTCTGCCGTTATTCGTAAAACCGGCAAACCAGGGCTCTTCCGTTGGCGTCAGCAAAGTGACCAGTGAAGCGCAGTTCACCGAAGCCGTGCGTCTGGCGTTTGAATTTGACCACAAAGTGGTGGTTGAACAAGGGATTAAAGGCCGTGAAATCGAATGCGCCGTGCTGGGCAACGATTTCCCGCAGGCCAGTACCTGCGGCGAAGTGGTGCTGAACAGCGATTTCTACTCCTACGACACCAAATACATTGATGACAAAGGGGCACAGGTTGTGGTCCCGGCGGTGCTGGATCCCGAAATCAATGACAAGATCCGTGCGATCGCCATCGAGGCCTATCAGGCGCTCGGCTGCGGCGGCATGGCGCGCGTCGACGTGTTCCTGACGGCGGAGAATGAGGTGATTATCAACGAAATCAATACGCTGCCTGGCTTCACCAATATCAGCATGTATCCAAAACTATGGCAGGCCAGCGGTATCAGCTACCCGGATTTGATTACTCGCCTGATCGAACTGGCGCTGGAGCGTCACGCCGCTGACAGCGCCCTGAAAAGCTCGGTAAACGGTTAATCCGCTTTATCGGCGCTCTCAATACTTTCCGTCGTCGGCTCTTGTGGTCGACGGCGGATAATGAATCCCGCCAGCCAGAAACTGATAACCCAGGTCACCAGCCCTACCGCATAGGTTTGCCAGCCTTTCGCTTCAAATCCCAGCAGCCCGACAATACCGTTAAGAATAAAAATCAGGCCAATCGCAAAGGCGTAATAGTGCCAGTCGCGGCGTAGTTTGGCAGACAGGTTCATGGCAACTCCGACAGAATAAAAAGATATCCTCTCACAGTTTTCACACGCGGTCTGTGGCGGATACGGAAATTCTTAAATGCGAATCAATTTAACTTAAGTCAGTAAACTGTGACGCAGGACAGAAATCGATAAACCAGGAGAATTCCCTGGGCCAAATTACCACGATTCTGATATTGACAAATGTGATGACCTGTCAGACTTCACTTTGTACGACTGCAGATGGTCAGAGTGAGATATCGGAGGTTTTTATGGCAGACTTTACACTGGCGAAGCCGATTTTTGGTGATAAAAAACCAGGAACCTCCACGTCGGGAAACATCGCCTACGCCCTGTTCGTGCTGTTCTGCTTCTGGGCGGGTTCACAGCTGCTGAACATTCTGGTGCATGCCCCCGGCGTTTATGAACACCTGATGCAGGTCCAGGATACGGGCCGACCGCGTGTGGATATCGGCTTCGGCGTGAGCACCATTTTTGGTTTAGTGCCCTTCCTCGCCGGATGCGCAATCCTCGGCATCGTCGCCCTTGTTCTGCGCTGGCGCCGCTACCACTGACGCTTAGTTCAGTGACATACAGCGAGCCCGACGATCGTCGACGCGTTTTGCGAACCACGCCGTGGTGAGATTACGCGTGATCTTCGGGCTTTCGAGCTGAATGCCCGGCAAAATTTCTCGCGGCAAAGCCTTACCACTCTTCTGCTCCGCCAGCTTATAAACCTGCTGGTAAAGCTCCGTTTTCTCAAACGCCAGGCTGTCCCCTTTCTCCAGCTGATGGCGAATCTCGCTGTTGCTCATATCCAGTTTGGTGGCCAGCTTACGCACCGCCTGTTCTGTCGTGCCCGCTTCGCTGCTGCCGTAGGCAATCAGATCGCCATCCAGGGCCAGTTTCGCCCCCGTTGCGCGGTTTACCGCATTCTGGAATGCGGCGTTACGACTGGCGTACCATCCGGCGTTGAAATCGGCAAAACGATACAGCGGCGCGCTGTAGTTGGCCGGGTAGTTCAGGAGATGATAAGTACCGAACCACAATCCACCGCGCAGGGAGAACACCTCCTGGCGCACGGTGCCGTCGATTTTCCACGGATAGCCGCTGGTGTGTTTCTCGGCAAAGTCGATGCTGACCTGCATTGGGCCGCCCGTATGCACCGGATTGAGCGAGCCAAACAGCTTCTGCCCCATCGGCACCATATCGATAAAATCATCGAAAATGGCGCTCAGCTGTTTCTCGGTTTTCACCGTATCCAGCCGGTCGCTGTAGCTTTTGCCGTTCGGCGAGGTGATTTTGAGTGCCGTATGCACCAGAAAGACCGGGATGTGCATTTTTTCCGCACGCCGGTCGATCTCTTTCCAGGCAATTTTGTTGAGCCCTGGTACCGCCGGATCGGACTGATACATGGACTCCTGCTGCGCCACCGCCAGCACCGAGCAGATATTCTCCTCGGTCGGGGCGATTTTCTGACTCTCGAATGTCTTCGCAAGCACAATCGCCCAGTCGTCGCGATCTTTCACGCTGGCGGGCATTTTCTGACGCACCACGCTTGCCACATCGACAGGCTTTTCGCCCTTTTTCAGCGGCGCGGCCCCTTTCTCGGCGCATCCGGCCAGCACGAAGGCGGCCAGCAGTGATAACGGTAACGCGCGTGGTACGGCAAATGGCATAGCAACTCCCTGTTTTACCCTAATGTGTTGGTCACTTCCTACAGGTTCTGATCGTCCAACTCGCGTTCGAAGCTGCGCAGACGTTTGTAGATCGACATCAGCTCAACCAGCGTAGTCCATGAGGCAATCAGATACTGGAACGAGCCGCGAACCTGACCGAAAACGTTAGTGATCTGGGTCATCAGACCGAGCGTAATCGTACCCGCAACAATCGACGGGAACAGCAGGAACAAACCGAAAACGTTATCGACCTGCAAATATAAAATGCGCGCAATATTAAAATACATGTAGTGGAAATAGAGACGGAAATAGTTGCGACGCACTGCGCCAAACAGTTCGCGAACGGTCGGCGGCGAGGCGCGTTCCGCGTCATCTTCACCGTAGACCAGCTCTTTACGATAGGCAGCTTCCACGCGCTGGTTTTTAAATTCCAGTCCCGGCAGTTTTATCCCAACAACCGCCAGAAGACCAGTCCCCATCAGCGACCAGACGAGGGCGGCAATCACCAGGCCGTACGGCAGGTGGCCGACAATCGGCAGATCCGGCACATGGGCCGAGAGTGTGACCAGAACGGGAAGGAACGCGATGAGCGTCATGATGGCGTTAATAAAGCTCACGCCCATATCTTCCAGGGTCGAGGCAAAACGCATCGTATCTTCCTGCACACGCTGGGCGGCACCCTCGATATGACGCAGCTGCTGCCAGTGCGCCATATAGTGTTCGTTCATGGCGGTACGCCAGCGGAACACGTAGTGGCTGACGAAGAAGTTATTCATCACCCCAATAATCACCGCAATCAGCGCGATGCCGAGGAAAACACCCACTTCGTGATAGAACTGATTGATGGTGACTTTATGTGGCGAACTGAGCGCGGTCTGAATGAGATCGTAGAATGGCGCATACCAGGCGTTGACCGCGACACCCACTTCCACCAGGAACCAGGTGACAAAGACAATCAACGAGGTCCCAAGAATCGACCAGTATTGCCAGCGATGCGGCGCATAAGTGAACCAGAAAAGAGCAAAGATGCCCACGCACAAGGCGTAATACGCGTAAAACAGCAGATAGCTGCGCGACCAGAATCGCGCTGCGCTGATCGGCACATCTCCCGTTGCACCGGCCAGGCGCTCAATCCACGCGCCGCCGCCCGCCTGCCAGAACACGACGGCGATCAGCGCCCAAATAAATGCCGAGAGGAAAAAAGGCCCCGGCTTTGGGAAAAAAGACTTAAACATTGTGCTTCCTTCTTGTTGTTATGGCGTTGCTGTGTTCAACAAAATACCACACGAAAATGCCGCCACGAGCCGCTCACCGGCTCGTGCGAAAAAATAGACCTGCGGTTTATAGGTTAGTTCGCCTGCCACTCGGCGAGAATTGTTTCGGTGAGTTTCACACGCGGCGGGTTGTCCGGCGCGATGAAGGTTCGCCAGACATCGTTATAGTGGTTAATCAGTACCTGAGCCTCTGCCGCCGGGCGATGAGCGGTGGTGTGCGCGTCCTGTGGGACGGTGATGTGATATCCCCGACTGACACCGTTTTTGATCGTGGTATCGACGCAATAGTCGGTCGCGCAGCCGCAGATGACGAACTGCTTAATATTCAGTTCCGTTAACAACGCGTCCAGCGACGTGCGATAGAACGCATCGCAGGCGGTTTTGGTGACATAAAACGCGCCCTCAGGCTGATGCAGTTCAGGCAGCAGCGCAAAACCTTCGCTCCCCTCTTCCAGCCCGCCCGCCTCGGTATGCTGAATAAAAATGACCGTATCCGCGCTACGCGTGAGCTGATTGATTCGTGAAACGCATTGCTCGCGCTGAATCCGCGGGGTGGCGAACACACCCTGCTGCATATCGACCACCATGACCACTCGTTTATCCGACATCGCCGTCTCCAAAAATTGAGGAACACCTGCTCCTATCATAAGCCCGATGTCACAAAACTGGAGACAGAGTGCAACGAAATTGTTCTTATTTACCCGTGGTTACGTTTTTCACGCTATCGTTATGCAATTCGGCCCATTGCACCGCGCCGTTTAGTAGTATAAATACGCATTACTTCCTTCATTCACTTCATGGATGCTTTTCGTTGAAACGTTGTCTGCTCTCTTTCGCCGCGCTGTGTGCGGTGAGCCTAACTTCTGTCCAGGCCGCACAGCCGCTGACAGCACCCGCTTTTGCTTCTGATATTGCAGATCGCTACGCCAATCTTATTTACTACGGCAGTGGCGCAACGGGTATGGCGCTGGTCGTTATTGATGGCAATCAGCGCGTGTTTCGCAGTTTTGGTGAAACACGTCCAGGCAGCAATGTCCACCCACAGCTGGATTCGGTTATCCGCATTGCATCTCTGACTAAGCTGATGACCAGTGAAATGCTGGTGAAATTGCTGGATCAGGGTGTGGTGAAGCTCAACGATCCGTTAAGCAAATACGCACCGCAAGGCGCCCACGTGCCCACTTATCAGGGTACGCCTATCACGCTGGTGAATCTGGCGACCCATACCAGCGCCCTGCCGCGTGAACAGCCCGGCGGCGCGGCGCATCGCCCTGTGTTTGTCTGGCCCACGCGCGAGCAGCGCTGGAACTATCTGACGACCGCCACGCTGAAATCAGCGCCGGGTGCGCAGGCAGCGTATTCGAATCTGGCGTTTGATCTGCTGGCCGATGCGCTGTCTACGGCATCGGGTAAGCCTTATACCCAGCTGTTTGAAGAGCAAATTACTCGTCCGCTGGGGATGAAGGACACGACGTTTACCCCATCCCCCGATCAGTGCAAACGCCTGATGGTGGCAGAGAAAGGAGCCAGCCCGTGCAATAACACGCTCGCGGCGATTGGCAGCGGCGGGGTTTACTCCACGCCAGGCGATATGATGCGCTGGATGCAGCAATTCCTGTCGTCCGATTTCTACGCGCGAAGCAATCAGGCCGACCGTATGCAAACCCTCATCTATAAACGCACACAGCTTCATCGCGTGATTGGGATGGATGTCCCGGGCAAAGCCGATGCACTCGGTATGGGCTGGGTTTATATGGCCCCTAAAGATGGACGTCCGGGTATTATTCAGAAAACGGGCGGTGGCGGCGGGTTTATCACCTATATGGCCATGATCCCACAGTCGAATGTCGGCGCATTTGTGGTCGTGACCCGCTCGCCAAATACACGATTCATCAATATGAGTGACGGTATTAATAATCTTGTCACCGAACTGAGCGAAAACAAAGCTCAGGTCGTTCCCGCTTCCTGATTGTTTAATATTCCGCGGGCAAACGGTTGATGCTGACCAGTTTGCCCCGGTTCATATTAATATAATTCCCCTGACGTAATGCCGATAAAACTTCCGCCACGACGGAACGTGAAATACGCGTACTTCGCTGAATATGATTCATCACACCGATTTTAGCGCGCAAGCTTTCATCCCATTCCGCCATATCCAACAGCATCGCACGAATCTGACTGTAGGAATTATTCCCTACTAACTGCATATTTCGCTTCGCTAATATTCGGTTTATCCATGACAGCCAACAAAATGCGTCCTGCCAAAGATCAGATTGCTGAATAAGTTGGCGAGCTGTTGTCGCGGGAAGATAAAAACCGCTGCTGGATGACTGGGAAATTATCGTATATTTCTGCTGATGCTCCGTCATTCCCGCTGCTAAACCAAATATAAAAGGGTTAGTTACGATCCCGAGCAGAAGATCGTCTGGTTGACGATGAATAGCCACAATGCCTGTTTGTATAACAAAGGTGTATTGCTCTTTATCGAAGCATTCATGATAAATAATATTCTGCGCAGAGGCTTTAAAGGGTGTGCTTTCGGCTTTCAGACAGTGTTCGAGCCGTTTAAATTCAGAAAGGGGTTTCGCATCCGGGTTCATTCAGACCTCAAGCTATCCGTACTTATCGGTTCTGTTTCATTATTATCGTTATAAAAAAAGCGGGGAGATCACTCCCCCCGCGATTCAGGCATTACCAGGTATATTTCACACCCAGATTTGCGCCCCAGTTTTGGTCAACATCACCGCCACCGAGATAGTTAGCTTCCGTGTAGGTGCTGAAGTTTTTGGTGAAGCTGAACTGAGTGCCCAGGCCTACGCGAACAGCAGAGCCTTTCACACCATTGTCGATGCTGTCACCGTTAACGTTCGCATCGTTGCTGGAGTCGTCATAAACGTACGCCAGGGTGAAGTGCGGAGTCAGGGCCTGATCGCCACCGTAGTTGAAGGTGTAACCCGCATCAATACCCGTTTCATAACGCATGCTGTCGTATGACTGACCGTCCATACGCATGTCGTTGCTGAGCTGGTAACTGTCGCCAGACTGGAACAGACCCGACACGGCAGCGTACGGAGTCACATAACCAGAGGTGTTTGGTTTCCAGTCATAACCCAGTTTCAGACCAAAGCCCCAGGCGTCAGAGGTGGTGTTACCGTCCACGTACTGACCGTTGCTCATGGTTGCGGAGAGATCGTTATTGAAGCGAGTGTAGTTCAAGGAGCCATCAACAAAGACATTGTTAGCAAAGTACGCGGATGAGTAGATCATCGCCGTCTGGCTATCCTGATCAACCTGACCAGAGTGATCGCTCACATCGCCTTTTGCGAAGCCTGCCGCACCACCGAGGATCCATTTCGCATTGTTACCGTCAATCTGCGTATCCAGACCGACCATCACGCCGTTAACATCCTGATCGTAGTTGATTACGCCGTTATCGCCGTCGAAGTTGCCACCGAAGTAGCTCACCCATGCGCCGCCTTTATCTGCCAGGCCATGACGGCTGTTGGTCAGACGGTTGCCCACGGCATCCTGCTCCAGGTTCCAGATATTGGTGTTGGCAGAAGGAATGCTCAGCGCCATGTTGGCGTAGTCAGTCAGCTCTTCCTGATGCAGAACCACGGTGTCGCCCTGCTGCTGCGCCTGATAGGTATAAGCGCCCAGATCGGCTTTGTTGGCTGCGGTGAAGGTAGCCTGAGTATCGGCATTGTTGTCATAAACGCGAATGACTTCGTTGCCTTTATAATCAGCAACCTTACCTGCGCCTGTCGCATTATCGATACGCACTTTGTAGTTGCCAGCGACTTCGCCGTTCACCGCCAGGTGACCGTCGGAGTTCAGCGCAACCACGCCGTAGTCGTATTCAGCTTTGCTCTTATCGTTGGTGGTATTGCGTGCGTTGTTCAGATCGGAGTTCAGCACATAATCACGGCTGGCCACGTTCAGCACACCGCCATCGGTCAGCACCATTTTGTGGGTATCCACCTGGCCCAGACCCAGCGCCAGTTCGGCACCGTTATCCACGGTGATGGTGTTGGCGTAGAGTTCAGCGGTCTCTTCGGTCAGCGCAGCATGGCTGCCACTATCCAGATAGAGGCTGTTTGTTTTCACGATACCGGCATCACCAATGTTCAGTGATGAGTCGTTGGTCAGCGTGATGCTGTCAGCCTTCAGGCGAGAGCTTTCTACATTGACCTGAGACTGGTTATTTACCGCCAGCTTATCAATGTTGGAGTCATTACGCGTGTCCCACTCAGACCCATTGTCTAGCGTGACGTTGAACAGGCCGCTCTGATAAACCTGATTGCTCAGGATATGATCGTTAATAGTACTGTTAAGAGGATCAGGCCAGATGCTGTTCGGTGACAGAGTCGTCAAGTCAACGCCGGTATAACCGAGACCATACATTTGTTCAGTGGAGATATGTTCAACCTCTGAAACTGCTGCCCCCACCCACTTGCTGCCGTTGGTTAAGGTGACATCCAGTTTATCGGTACCATCCCAGCCATTGGTAGTTGGGTTATAGACGCCATCGTCCGTCGTGTTAGTCGCCGGGTCGCCGTTTACGTAGAAGTTTTTATCGAAGGTGCTCTTAAACAGAATATCGCCGGTAACCGTTGAATGATCAAACGTCGCTGTAGTTTGCATCGCGTTGTCAAAGCGGTTATCTGGATCGGTTTGAGTTCCTGATGAAACAATTAAAGCCGCATTGTCTTGCGCCGTGGCATTAGTTTCACCGTAGTCACTCGGCTTCGCGCTTTGGCCATAAAAACCGTCGGTTCCAAGATCGCTATAAGCGCCAGAAGTCAGCACCGAATCTTTAACCACCAGCGTGTCGGTAAAGACGTGGCTGCTATTGGCAACGCCCACAGTACTGTCATAAGGCGTGTTATCCGGGTAATTATAGCCCTGAGCCAGCGTAATACCCGCTACATGCGAATTATTCTGGATAACGATATCGGACTCAGTGTCCAGCGTAATGGCGTTACCCAGCGCGTAGGTATCAATATAATGAGTTTCGGTTTTATCACCATTCACTACGTCATAAGCAAAATGCTCATAGGTATCGTTAATGGTGGAATTATCTACCGTCAGGCTGAAACGATCGTATTGCTTGTGGTCAGTACCGTCCGAGTTCTGAACTTCATTGCAGTAGCCCGGCAGGCACTGGGAAGTGATCATCCCATTGACCTTGCTGTTAGAAATGCTCAGCGCATTCGCACGGCCATTGATTCCATCGTCCAGGTTGTACGTGGAAATAACACCGTTAACGATCGATTTATTGATAACCGGATAAATGTCGCCATTGTGCGCGCTGCCTGAGTAATCCCAGTCAGCGTAGCCGTTATACCAGGGGGTTGTAACGGTATTATCGTAACCGTAAGTATTGTACGTGGTGCCGGAAATATCTTTAGCATTAGCCTGAGAAGCGATAGCCAACGTGCACGCTAATGCAATTTGAGATACAACGAGTTTCTTTTTCCATGTTTGCATTGAGTCATCCCTCCTCAGGGACGTAAGCAAGTTTGTCCGTCAAAACACAAGTGCAACAAAATATATTGCGGAGCGAATTATGCAGTCTCCATTCAAAAAGGTTCAATGAATGATTCGATTAAGTCCGTTTCCAGACAATTATGTGCAATAGCCACTGAAAACATTAATAAATAAGCAAAAGACATTATAATTGCAATGAATCACAGAATGAGAAAACCTTATTAATTAATATATTTCCATGAGATATAATACTTTGAAAAATACAACCAGGAGAAACAAGAAACACCATGAATAAATTAATGAAATCGTACGGCTGTCTTTAAATATAAATAGAGCCCCAGCTGCGACATTCCGCGGCACAGACTTCATCACCTCTGCCAGCAAAACCACCACTTTCGTAAAACAGCTCAGGGCCATTTCAGGTACAATACTGCCCATTGTTCTCCAGACATCAGGCATCCCATGACCGATTTAATTGCACGTCCCCGCCGCCTGCGCAAATCCCCTGCGCTGCGCGCTATGTTTGAAGAGACAACACTCAGCTTAAACGACCTGGTGTTGCCGATTTTTGTGGAAGAAGAGATCGATGACTACAAAGCCATCGACGCCATGCCAGGCGTGATGCGCATTCCGGAAAAACACCTGGCGCGTGAGATTGAACGCATCGCCAACGCCGGTATCCGCTCGGTGATGACCTTCGGGATCTCGCACCATACGGACGCGACCGGCAGCGACGCTCTGAAAGAGAACGGTCTGGTCGCGCGCATGTCCCGCATCTGCAAAGAGGCGGTGCCGGAAATGATCGTCATGTCCGACACCTGCTTCTGCGAATACACCTCCCACGGCCACTGCGGCGTACTGTGCGATCACGGCGTGGATAACGACGCAACCCTGATAAACCTCGGCAAACAGGCAGTGGTTGCCGCCGCAGCCGGCGCCGATTTCATCGCGCCATCGGCGGCGATGGACGGGCAAGTGCAGGCGATTCGCCAGGCGCTGGACGCGGCCGGTTTCACCGACACCGCTATCATGTCCTACTCCACCAAATTCGCCTCTTCGTTCTATGGCCCGTTCCGCGAAGCCGCAGGCACGGCGCTGAAGGGCGATCGCAAAACCTATCAGATGAACCCGCTCAACCGCCGGGAGGCGATCCGCGAATCCCTGCTGGACGAAGCCCAGGGCGCCGATTGCCTGATGGTGAAACCTGCCGGGGCGTACCTGGATATCCTGCGCGACATCCGCGAGCGTACCGAGCTGCCGCTGGGTGCCTACCAGGTGAGCGGTGAGTACGCGATGATCAAATTCGCCGCACAGGCGGGTGCCATTGACGAAGAGAAAGTGATCCTCGAAAGCCTGGGAGCGATCAAACGCGCCGGTGCGGATCTGATCTTCAGCTACTTCGCACTCGATCTGGCCGAGAAGAAAATCCTGCGTTAATACGCCGGTGTGCCGGGTAGCGGTTTCGCCCTACCCGGCCTGCATTCCCACCCCACTAAACTTCACCGAACTGCAATACAAACGACATCTGGAACTTCTACTGTCTGGGCAAGAGGACAGGAGAAACCACTATGTTTAGTCTCGATAGCGTTCTTGATGATCTTTGGCCTCAGGCGAGGCCCGCACCCTGGCAAAAAAGCCTGTTAAAACGACTGTTTTACGAAGAAGAGTTTCAGCAGTTCGCCGCAAAAAACCGCCACCTGAAAGGACTCGACATGGTGGAGCAGGTTCTGGAACATCTGGATATTCTCTGCACCACCTCCGCGCACGATCTCGAACAAATCCCCGAACACGGTCCACTGGTGATTATCGCCAACCACCCCACCGGCACGCTGGATGGCCTGGCACTGCTGTATGCAGTTTCCCGCGTCCGTCGGGATGTCAAAGTGGTCACCAACCGGATGCTGACGCACCTTGAACCACTCAGCTCACTGTTTATCCCGGTGGATAACATGGGTGGTAAAACAGCGAAATCGTCGCTCTTACAGATGGAAAACCACCTGCAAGACGGCGGCGTGCTGATCTTCTTCCCGGCGGGCGAAGTCTCGCGCCCGACGCGCAAAGGGATCCGCGATAAAAAGTGGCATTCCGGCTTTATCAAACTGGCCAGCAAGCTGCGAGCGCCGCTGCTGCCGGTCCATATTCAGGCGCACAACAGCCTGCTGTTTTATGCCAGCACGCTGGTCTCGCCGACGCTCTCGATGCTGCTGCTCATGCAGCAGATGTTCCGGCGTCGTCACAGCACCTTGCCGATCAAAATCGGCCAGCAGATTGCCTTTAGCCACTGGTTTAGCGCCTCCCTTTCGTCGCGTGACATGGCCGAGCGGTGCCGCCAGCACGTGATCCGTCTTGGCAAGGGATTGCCGGGCCTGTTCAAAACCCAGTGCGCCATCGCCCGTCCGGAAGACAGAGCGACACTGAAACGCGAGCTGGCGCAGACCGAATGCCTCGGTAAAACCGCTGATGGCAAAGGGATTTATCTGTGGCAACGCAACGGGCAAGAGGATGCGCCGCTTCTGCGCGAGCTGGGACGCTTACGTGAGATCGCCTTTCGCGCCGTCGATGAGGGGAGCGGCAAACGCCGCGACACCGACGGCTATGACGATGACTATCTGCATCTGATTTTGTGGGATGAAGAGGATCTGGAGATCGTCGGCGCTTACCGCTTTATGCCGACCGCCCGACAGATCGAACAGCGCGGGCTGGACGGCCTGTACAGCTATAGCCTCTTCCACTACGACGACAACATGCAGGACGTGCTGGAGCACGGCATTGAACTGGGCCGCAGTTTTATTCAGCCGCGCTACTGGGGCCGTCGGGGTCTGGATTATCTCTGGTCCGGGATTGGGGCGTATCTGGCGCGCTATCCGCAGTATCGCTATCTGTTCGGCCCGGTCTCGATTTCCGGCGGGCTACCTCCCGACGCGCGGGACCTGCTGGTGGCGTTTTACCGCCTGTGGTTCCCGGCAAGTCATCCTCTGGCCGCGTCGCGTCAGCCTTATCCGGCGTCGTTACCCGACGTGCTGGCGCAGTTTGGCGGCGTGGATTATGTCGAGGATCTGACAAAGCTGAAATCCCTGCTCGGCAATCTGGGCTGCGGCATCCCCCCGCTCTACAAGCAGTATTCCGAACTATGCGAGCCCGGCGGCGTGCAGTTTATCGATTTCGGCAGCGATCCGGCGTTCAACAACTGCGTGGATGGGCTGGTGCTGGTGGATTTATGCTATCTGAAGGCGAACCGGTATCAGCGGTATATAGAGGTGCATTTGCGGTGATTTTTCGCCCGGTGGCGCTGCGCTTACCGGGCCTACAAAACCGTAGGTCGGGTAAGGCGTAGCCGCCACCCGACGCCCTTACCCCGCACGATAAAACGGCTTATCCCCCAAAATCGTCGCCCGCTGCATAATCCTGCGCTGCGGCAGGTAATCCGCATTGGCGTAATGCTGCGTCACGCGGTTATCCCAGATCGCCAGATCGTTTTGCTGCCAGCGCCAGCGCACCTGGAACTCCGGTTTCGTGATATGCGCAAACAGGAACCCTAACAGCGCCTCGCTCTCTTTCTCGGCCAGATCCACAATCCGCGTGGTAAATCCTTCGTTGACGAACAGCGCCTGTTTGCCCGTCACCGGATGGGTGCGCACCACCGGATGCAGCAGCGGCGGGTGTTTCGCCACCGCCTCCTGCCAGCGCTGATGCTCTTCCTCGCTTTTGCGGTACTTATATTCCTGGAAAGATTTCTTGAAATCGTGCTCCGCGCGCAAACCGCTCAGCAGCTGTTTAAGCGGGGCTGACAGCGCATCAAACGCCGCAATCCCGCTGGTCCACAGCGTATCGCCCCCGGTATCCGGCAGCAGCTTGGCCGCCAGAATCGCGCCTGCGGGCGGCGTCTCGATAAAGGTCACATCGGTGTGCCAGTTGTCGTTATCCGGCGGATTATCGTTGTGGGTATCCAGCACGATAATCTCCTCCACCCCTTCGGCATGCGGATAGACCGGGTGAATGTGCAGATCGCCAAAACGCAGCGCCAGGGCGCGTTGCTGGTGCGGCGTCACCGCCTGCTCGCGCAGGAACACCACCTGATGGCGCAGCACCGCGTGATACAGCTGCTCAAACTGGTTGTCACTCAGCGGGCGCGTCACGTCGAGGCCCGAAATTTGCGCGCCAATGTACGGCCCCAGCGGGGTAATGGTCAGACGTTCACTCATTGTATCTCTCCATGCCAGGGCGTCAGGCGGCGCTGTAACGCGCGCAGCCCCAGTTCTAAACTAAAGGCAATCACGGCGATCACCGCGATCCCTGCCAGCACCACATCCGTCGCCAGAAATTCGCCTGCCGACTGCACCATAAATCCAAGCCCGCGCGTGGCGGCAATCAGCTCCGCCGCCACCAGCGTCGACCAGCCCACGCCTAAACCAATGCGCAAACCGGTTAAAATCTCCGGCAGCGCGCCGGGTAAAATCACAAACCACAGCACCTGTGCGCGGCTGGCGCCAAGCGACTGCGCCGCGCGGATCCGCACCTGCTGGGCGCTCTTCACCCCGGCCAACGCCGACATGGCGACAGGGGCAAAAATCGCCAGATAGATCAGTAAGATCTTCGAGGTCTCCCCGATGCCAAACCAGATCACCATCAGCGGCAGATAGGCCAGCGGCGGTACCGGGCGGTAAAGCTCAATCAGCGGATCGAGGATGCCGCGCACCGTCGGGCTGAGCCCCATCGCAATCCCCACCGGGATACCGATGCTCACCGCCGCCAGCAGCGCCACCAGAATGCGCCCCAGGCTCGCCGCCAGATGCTGCCATAAGGTCGCATCCATAAAGCCCTGCGGCCCGGCGATGGAGATCAGTTTTGTCAGCACCTGAGCAGGCGGCGGCAGAAACAGCGGGCTGACCCACTGCTGCGCCGCGACGGCCCACCAGATCGCCAGCAGCACCAGCAGCGTGCCTGCGCTCAGGGTAATCTGACGAGAAAATGGCCAGCGGAAGGTGAAACGTTTTCCGGCCCGTTTTTCGCTAAAGACGATGCTCATGAGAACGCCTCCCGCTGCTCAAACACCCGGCTCAACACATATTCGCGCTGAGCGATAAACTGCGGATCGGATTTGATGCTGCGCACCGGCTCTCCTGCGACAAAGCGACGGGCAAAGTCCAGCGGCAGGCGCTCCAGCACCCGGCCCGGCCCCGGCGAAAGCAGCACCAGCTCGGTCGCCATAAACACGGCTTCTTCGATGTCATGGGTTATCAGCAGCACCTGCTTGCCGGTCTCGTGCCACAGGCGCAGGAGCAGGGTTTGCATCTGTTCGCGAGTGAAGGCGTCCAGCGCGCCGAAAGGTTCATCCAGCAGCAACAGCTGAGGGTTGGCCGCCAGCGCACGAGCAATCCCCACGCGCTGACGCTGCCCGCCTGAGAGCTGCCAGATGAAGCGTTTTTCCGCCCCTTCCAGCCCCACTTTTTTCAGCATCTGGCGCGCCGTTTCAAGGCGCTGCGCGCGCTCGGTCCCCGCCAGTTGCAGACCGAAAGCGACGTTCTCCTGCACGTTGCGCCAGGGCAGTAACCCTTCGCTCTGGAAGACCACGCCGCGCTCCGCTCCGGGGCCTTCCACCCGTTTACCTTCCAGATGAATGGTGCCGTGCTGATACGGAACAAACCCGGCGATCAGATTAAGCAGCGTGGTTTTCCCGCAGCCGGACGGCCCAAGCACCACCAGCAGCTCTCCGCTGTCCAGCGTCAGATTGATATCCTCCAGCGCGGGTTTCCCGCCGTAGCTGGCGGACAGGTTTGTTATTTGCAGCATCACGGCCTCCCGTTACTTCACAAAGCGATCGGTCACGAACTGGCTGTAATCCGCCGCTACCGCAGGCACTTTGCCCTGTTCTTTCAGGAACCCGGCAGTGTCGACAATCGCCTTATTCACCGGGCCAGACAGCTGCTGCACCTGTTGCGCAGGCGTCAGGTAGGTATTGCCTTTCACCAGCCCCGGCACGTCGGATTCAGGGACGCCGCTCAGGCGCGAGAGTTTTTCCAGATTCGCCGGCTGTTTCAGCCATTCGTCCGGATTTTCGATGTACGGCTGCTGGGCGTCGATGGCGCTTTTGGCGAAGGCTTTCACCACTTCAGGATGCTTCTCGGCAAAGTCCTTGCGAACCACCCAGACGTCCAGCGTCGGCGCGCCCCACTGGCCCACTTTTTCCGAGTCGGTCAGCACGGTGCCGTCTTTTTCCAGTTCGTTCACTGCCGGAGCCCAGACGTAGGCCCCGTCGATATCCCCGCGCTGCCAGGCGGCGATAATCGCCGGTGGCTGCAGGTTCAGAATCTGCACCTGACCGGGTTTGATCCCCCAGTGTTTGAGGGCCGCCAGCAGGCTGTAATGGGTGGTGGAGATAAAGGGCACCGCGATGCGCTTGCCGATCAGATCTTCCGGTTTGGTGATGTTTTTCTTCACCACCAGCGCTTCGGAGTTCCCGAGCTGCGAGGCGAGAAGGAAGACTTCAATCGGCACCTGCTGGCTGGCCGCTACCGCCAGCGGGCTTGAGCCGAGGTTGCCGATCTGCACATCGCCCGATGCCAGTGCCCGGACGATGCTCGCGCCGCTGTCGAACTTGCGCCAGTCAACTTTTGCGCCGCTCTCTTTGGCAAAGGTGTTGTCCGCCTGCGCGACTTTCGCCGGTTCCGCGGAGGTTTGATACGCGACGGTCACATCGACCGCCTGCGCCTGAAATGCCCACAGCGCCAGTGCGCCGAGTAAGGTAATACGCGATGAAATTGCCATAGTGTCTGCTCCCCTCTTGTTATGGGAGCAGTATTTCTGGCGCAGGAATTTTGATAAAGGAATAAAAAAGAATCTTTCATTCCAAACAGTTTTTAGATAAAGAAGTGCAAAGCAAAGTGAAAAAACGGATAACCCGATTTATCCGCGCAGCCAGGTGGTGGGGAGAAGGTATTCCCGGTTAAGCAGGTCGTGGCGAAACACATACAGGCAGACCATATAGAAGTGTTTGGCATTTAACCTCTGGCACATTTTGTCGCGTAATTTATAGACCTGCTTATAAGAGCAACACAGCCGTTGGGCGATCTCCTCAACGTCTATATCTGCCAGTAAGCTCCTGATTAACGTCGTCTCGCGCTCATTGATTTCAACATAAATTTTCCGCTGCCATTTATCGGCAGAAAACGTTTCAAGCTCGCTCAAAATGTCGCAGGCGATCTGTTCCCCGGGGGATTTCATATCGACGGCGTTATGTCGTCTTGGCATGGGCGATACCTGACAGGTTTCGCTCTCCATTTTCAGGACCAGCGCTTTGGTTTTATCGAACAGGGCGGATAACCATACATAAACATCTTCGAGATAACGTAAAGAAACCCGGCTATCTATTAACACCAAACATTCGCTGGCATGTTCTTTGGAATAGATAATCTCCTGCAAACGACGAACCGGCAGGAATTGCTTTATTCCATTATACAAATAGTTATCTTTTGTTACTAACACCATAGAAGACATTCGATTACACCATCAAGCTTATATCAGTCAGAAAAAGGCACAGGAAAACGCTGGCCCGTGATATTCACAGGGCCAGGACAGGCAATTATCAATGAAAACTAATGAGATACCGCGTTATTCAGTTTTAGCGCACACCAGTACGGTTCGCCGTAAATCGCTAATACTCCAGATTTCGTTGTGTAATTTCCTTACTTTAAAGAAAAACACTTTTTGTGCCGAGGTGAGTTTTTGTGACAGAAACTCAGGCAAGGTTTCGCCACTGTTTTTATCAATTCCTTCGCGCTGAAATTCGACAAAATTGTGGTTACTGTCATCGGAATATCGTAGCCGCACATAGCGATCGACGATATAGCGTTTGTCACCGTAATTCACTACCCCATACTCGGTAATATAGCTGCGCGCATCCGGGACAAAATGGACCACGAGATGAATTCGGGCATCCAGTTTTTCCTCGTTACTGTCCATCGTGAGATGGATATCGGCAGTACAATCGAGATCGCTTTTACTCTTCGGTACGTAAAGCAGCGCCCCCACAAACAAGACAATCAACAGCGCAACAAGACTAATCACCTTTAGTCGTGATGTAGTTTTTACATTCACCCAGAGCCCCTTTCACATCCAGCGTGCATTTTGCGACAATGATTTCAAGAAGGTCCGTTTTTTCATGGAGCTTACTGTCATCGTAATAGATATTATGTGGGGTGGCGCATTTCTGTAATAACCTTACGCCTTTACCTTCCGCGAAATAGCGTTCGACACGATCCACATTGACGTTATTGAAATAGTAAATTTTGCACGCATTCACTTGTTTGTAAAAAATGACCTCTTCACGCTTAGTAAAAAAATTGAGATACAGCGCGACCACGACGGCAATAATCATCACCAGCGTCGCACCCGCACCTATCAGCCAGCTCTTATTGACACCCGGCTCCTTATCTGGCTGAGAAATGGCCTGCATCACCATATAGTCTCTGGATTTCTCATTAAATTGCAGATCGTCAAGCATTAAGGCAAACCCCTGTTTGGGGATGGTTTTCAGGACATCGTTAATGTCGAATTCTGAAAAAATCTTGCGCAGTATGCTGACATTATTGTTCAGACTATTGCTCGAGGGCGTCAATCCAAAATCTCCCCACACCTTCTGCAAGAGATCCTCTCGCGTCATGAGCTTATTATTATTCTCCAGAAGTACCAGTAAAAGCCGACACGCCGGATTGGAAAGCAAATGCTGATCTTTATCATCCGAAATCGTCCTCTCCGCCACCTTGAAAGAGACCTTTTTGTTTATTATAAAATGCATAGCACTGTCACCAGCTCCAATATTAATCCACACTTTTTATGGCGATAATGCCAATAACCATTTTAGCGTATATGAATAAGGGTGACAAAACACCAGAAAATCAACCAAACTAATAAACCACATTGTTCCGATGGTAATATTCAATTCAGACCGCAAGGTATTGTTGTAATTGCGTTTTACTTAATGCATTTGAAAATAGATAGCCCTGTTGGATCTGAATTCCCATTTCACACAGTGCCTGCGACTGGCACGCTGTTTCAACGCCTTCGGCGATGACATCCATTTTTTGCGACTGGGCAAGACTGGCAATCAGGGAAATAATCGACGCGGAACGCGCGCCTGACGATAATCCTTCGACAAATAAGCGGTCGATTTTTAATCCATCGACATTGAATTGTTCAATGCAATTCAGGTTTGCACAGCCGGTGCCAAAATCATCAAAATAGACGGCGACATCCGCCAGCTGTAATTTCAGGATCGTCCCCGCCACTTCTGGCGTATTCGCCAGGGGCTGCGATTCGGTCACTTCCACCACCAGGCGATATTTCTCCAGCGGCAGGGCGGCAAGAAACGACAGCGTATCGAAAACAAAACCGGGCTTTTCAATTTGCGCCGGGCTGGCGTTAAAAGAGAGATGTAACCCGTCCGGCAGCAGCGCATCCAGTTCATTAATATCTTCCGCCACCTGGCGCAGCAGATGCTGGGTCATCTCTGGCATCAGCCCCTGCTCTTCAAACGCGGCAATCAGATCGACGGGCGTTGAGTCCACGTCGGCCAGCGCCCAGCGCATCAGCACTTCCAGCCCGTGAAGGGATTGGGTTCCGGCGTCAATCACCGGCTGATAATAGGGAACAATCTCCCCCATCATCAGGGCGCAGTAGAGATCGACACTGCTTAAAGACGATTCAGGATTTTTCATTATTCCACCGTGATCAGCATAATCGTTGAGCCCGAAAACTCGCCCGCTTCCGGCGTGCCATTGATGCGCAGTACCGACTTCACGACCACGTTATCCTGGGCTTCCACATCCAGGGTAAAGCCCGAGGTGCCGAGCACGTTGTCGTTCATGTAGAGCTCTGAGTAGAGACTGCCGTCGTCGCGCAGTTCCACTTTGTCGGCGGAGTAGATGTAGAGTTTCAGCGTTTGCGAGGTCGTGCAGCTGATGCTCACATTTTCACTGACTGCATGCCCTTCCAGCTCCTTGCGACTCAGCATGCCGTGATCGAGGGTCAGTACGTCCTGGTCGAAATCGCAGGAGCCGCTCGGGGCGGGGGCCGCGCCGCAGATACTGCCGGGCATGAGCGGGTAGCCCTCAAAGGTCGTCGAGTTCACCTCCGAAGAGTTGCTGCCGAGGTTTTTTCCGGCGGCATAAAAGAACCCGACGCACTCTTCGGTGGCGACCGTACTTCCGCTATGACGCGTAGTGGAGGAGTAAGGCATCGGGAAGATGGCTTTCATCTCTTTGCCGAGATCGCCCAGCGTCTGTGCCGTCAATAAAAACGGATAGACACCCGCCCCCCATGAACGGTGGGTACGCGGGCCAGACGTCCCGGCCGCGTTGTGCCGGTGACCGACAAAAATCGTGCATGCCGTTAAGCCGTAGCAGGGATTGGGGGTGGAATCCTCCTCATCCCAGTCGGCAAGGGTAAAGCTGTAGTCGTAGCAGTAGGTCGCGGTGCTTGAGCAGGTCGCAAGACTGTCAATCCAGGTCCAGATCGACGCAGACGCAGCCTGGCTAAAGGCCAGCCCTCCCAGCAACATGATGGCGTACAGCAATCGTTTCATCAGAATGTGTCCCTTACTGGTACTGAATTTTCAGCGTGGCGGAGGCGGTAAAGACCCCGGTTTCCACCTCGGTCGCGTCATCTTTCATCGGTGCGGCCTGCAACACCGGCACTTCCGGCCAGGTGAACGGCATCCAGGTGTTGAGCGGCATCGACTCGCCGTTCATGTACAGCTTGATGCCCAGCCCTTCCCGGTCGGTAGCGAGATAATCGTCGCTGAACGAAGTGGCTGTGCCTTCAAACTGCATCTCCAGATCGTTGGAGGTCAGATCCTCGCAGGCCAGCGAGTAGTCGATGTTCTGCATAAAATGCTCGCCATCGATCTGCTTCGACTGCAGGTTATTGCCGAAATCCACGTGAATGGTCTCGCCGTTGTTGATCTCGCAGACCCCTTCCACGATCACCCCTGTCACGTTCACCGTCAGGGCGGCAAAACAGACGGGTGTCAGCAAGAGCGCAGATGCGCCTGAAAGCAGGCGAAGAAAGAAACTAGTCATAGTTGAGCCTGAAGTGGATCAGCGCATGCCACGCGCCCGCCACCAGCGGGGCAGCGGTACGTTCCGGCGCGATATAGTAGAAAAGCGTGTTGCCGCCCGGCTCGAGCAGCAGCGGCTGCCCTTCGCTTCCCAGACGCACATCACGGTGATAGCGATCGGTCAGGCGCAGCGACACGCCGCTCGTCCCGGAGACTTTTACCAGGCCGGGATTCAACACCTCGCCCGGTGCCACAAAGCTGACGGTGACGGAGGGCTGATCGCGGCTCCAGAGCAGATCCCCGCTCCAGGCATCGCGGATCGTCGCGGGTGACGGGAGACAATCTTCCAGGCGGATCGCGACGCGTACCGGCGTGCCCTGATCGCCCGGTTTTTTCAGCTCACCGGTGGCGATGGTGCCCATGTCGATCTCCTGCCACGCCGACTCCATCGCCAGCCGACAGGCGCTCTCGGTCAATGCGCCATAAACCTGCAGCAGCCCGTACTCGCCGTCCACCAGCGCCACGTCATCGGCGGCGGCGGGTCCTGCGGCGAGGAGCAGCGCCAGCGCGCCCCCGTTTTTCCAGTCTCTGAATTTCATTCAGCCCTCCCGAAATCGCTTACTTTTTCTTTTCCTGCGGGACGGCTTTACACGCGTTGCCCCCGCAGCTAAAGACCAGCTTCGCTCGTCCACCAAAGTCGTTCACATAGGTCAGGACCGGCGCGCCGCCGAGTGCCGATGCGGCAGGCGCAAGAACCAGCTGCCCTTTCGGTTCGACCATCACCGGTTTAAACCCGGCCGCGGCTTTGCCGGTCAGCGTCGACGACGCATTCACCAGCGAGATGTAATACGGCGTCGGATTGGTGATGCGGTACTTATCCCCTTCGCGCGTCAGGGTGAGCTGTTCCTGGAACGGCGTGGCGTAATCCGTGCGCTTCACCTCGAGGGCCGACGGGCGATAGAACAGCTTGATACGCGTCTGGAGCGCCAGCTGCAGGGTGTTTGGTTTGGTGCTTTTTGGCGGGATCTCGCGCAGGTTGAAGTAGAACAGCGACTCCCGATCCTGAGGCAGACGCTGGATCGCGGCGGTGGATTGCACCTTGATCTGGCTCTGCTCGCCCGGCTCGATGCGCTGAACCGGCGGGAGCAACACCAGCGGATCGGTGATCTTTTTGCCCTGAGGGTCTTCCACCCAGCCCTGCGCCAGATACGGCAGGGTTTTGTTTTCGTTAGTGATCCGCAGGCTGACGGATTTCGCCGCGCCGTCGAAAATCACCCGGGTACGGTCCAGCGCCACGGCGGCGTTGGCCTGGTGCGCAATAGCGCTAAACGCCAGCGCGATGCCCGCCAGGGCATGCAATCGTACATTCGTCATCTCAAAGCTCATCTCTTGTTCGGGCCGGTTCATTCCGGCGCACAGGTTAAAAGCAGGTTATCCAGTACCTGCGGAAGAACAGGTGGCAGGTTCACCACGCAGCGGGCTTTGCCATCCCATTTCACGGTCATTTTTCCATTGGCCTGGATGCCGCTCAGCCAAACGCTCCCTTCGTCGTTCACGACGCCGGTTTCCTGATTTTTGTCATTCACGACGGAGGCGCCAAACGGCGGGTAGCTCCCGTCGGCTTTACGGATAAAGGCCATCGCTTTGCCCCCGGCAATCACATCAAACTGGCGGTAGCCGATGGCCCCTTCGGTGAGCGTGGCCTGAGAAACGGAGCGGGTGACGTCGGCGTTCTCGTCCAGTTTGTCGACGTCGATGCGGATCGGATTGCGGTAGTAGCTGTTCACATCCGCAATCACCGCCTTGCCGAAGCGGTTGGTTTTGACCGATGCGCCAAAGCCTTTCACCGGCACGCCGCTGACGCCTGCGGTATCCACCAGCACCCGGCTTCCGCCGCGCGCGTTGGAGCGATGCGCCGCCCCGCCCTCTGTGGTCATGGTCAGACCGCCGTTGAGGGTCATCCCCAGGGCGCTGTAGCTGCCGGCCTGGTAGCTGGCGTTGGCCTGCACCTGGGTGCTGTCGCCCTGCCAGGTGTAGTAGCCGTAGCCCGTCGGCCCGCTGCGCGACAGCCCGCTGCTCACCTGGAAGCTATTGTGCTCATCCAGACGACCGTAATAGCTGACGCGATGGGTGTTATCCGTGCGGTTGACGGTGGCGCCGTAGCTCAGGGAAGTGCCGTTGCCAATCGGGAGGGAAATCGACACATACGCCCCGTCGTCCTTCAGGGAGTAGTACTCGCTGCGGTACACCGACAGGGAGACGCTCATGTTTTTGAACGGCCCGACGTCGAGGTAACGCGACATCGAAAGCGTCAGGCGATCGTTGTCGGCGCTGTTCCAGTAGGTCTGGTGGCTGTAGTTCAGATAGGTGCTCAGCCCCAGCTCACGAAAGCGCTTGTTGAAGGAGAGCGTGTATTTCTCTTTCGGGCTGTGGGACGCCCCGCTGCCGTAGCGCGCGTCGAGATATTCCGACATGCTCATAAAGTCGCGCTCGGAGAAGCGATACCCCGCGAAGGTCACCTGGCTGTCGTATTCGTCGAAGGTTTTGGAGTAGCTGACCCGATAAGAGGTGCCGGAGAGCGTGCCGTCAGACGGGAGCGAGGCGCGCGACTGGGTGATATCCGCCGCCACGGCGCCCAGCAGGTAGAGGTCACGACCGATCCCCATCGACAGGGCGTTGTAGTCCCCGCCGATGACCGTACCGCCGTACAGCGTCCAGCCGTTGGCGATCCCCCAGGAAGCTTCCCCGGAGGTAAACAGCGGCCCGGTCATGCTGTGCTCCCACTCGGAGGGCTTACCCGCCGCAAGTTTGTAGCGCACCGCACCGGGACGCGTCAGATAAGGCACCGACGCCGTCGTCACCTGGAAGGTCTGCACGCTGCCATCCAGCTCATCCACGCGCACGTCCAGGGTGCCGGAGACCGCGTCATTCAGCTCCTGAATGCGAAACGGCCCCGCCGCCACCTGGGTTTCGTACAGCACGCGCCCCTGCTGGCTGATGGTCACTTTCCCGCCGGAGCGGGCGATGCCCGTCACTTCCGGGGCATAGCCGCGCAGGCTCGGTGGGAGCATGCTGAGATCCGAGTTCAGACTGACGCCGCTAAAGCGGAAAGTGTCGAATATGTCCGAGCTCAGATAGTCCTCGCCCACGGTCAGCTTGGCTTTTAGCGACGGGATGGCGCGATAGAGGTAGTAGCGGCTAAAGCTGAAATCTTTGTCGGTATTGCCGTTGCGCTTGTCCCAGTTGGTCTGCCAGTCGGCGCGGGCGCGCCACGGCCCGAGGTTGGCCCCGAACACGCCGGTTCCGCTCAGGCTCTGGCTGTCGGACGAATTGACCGAGTGCTGGGTCTGCACGTTGAGGTTGTAGTCGGCAATCCCCCCTGGTATTCCCTCATCCCAGCGCGACGGCGGGTCCCAGTTCGGGGCGGTGAATTCGAGGTAAGCCTGCGGGATCGCCAGATAGAGGGTATCTTTCGCCAGATCGACGCGCATCTCCAGCCCCTCGAGGCTGGCTTTATCCAGACACTGGCCGTCACGCAGCCAGCTTAACTCTCGCATGGCGCTGGCTTTCAGCGTCAGGCGTGAAACCAGCTCAGGTGAGAGGCAGATCAGGCTCTCCTGGCCATTTTCGCCGACCGGATAAACCACGATTTGTTCTTCTTTCAGGCTCTCCTTGTTTACCATAATGGTGAAGGTGTAGTCGCCTGGCATGACATAGCCGCGATGGGAGAAATGGCTGAGATCGATGTTGTCTTTATCCTGAGTATCCAGCACATCGGTATTGAACTGGATCTCGTCATCGGCCCAGGACGCTGAAACCGGCAGCAGCATTCCCAGAATGAGCAAACTGAGGGTCGAGCGTCTGAATCGTGGCGGAGTCTGTTTATTCATCTCAGTAATAATCCATTCTGAAGCGAATCAGCGACTGATATGTCCCTGATTTCAGCGGCTGGCCGTCGCTTACCATCTGCAGCGCATAGTGAAGATCGATATTTCCCCGGGTGACCTCTTTCGCCGGAAGCGCCACGCCGGGCACCGCGAGATTGCCGTCGGTATCGCGAATGGTGAGTTCAATGCCCTCGGCTTCACCGCGAATGGCAAAACGTTCCGTTCCGGTCATGGGATCAAAGGTGATTTGGTAATACTCAGAGTCGAACTGGCTGTTCCCTGGTGAGGGCAGCATCAGGCAATTGATTAAACGAACGGTAAAATGACGCGTTGGGCCATAGCCTTTGGTGGCTATTTCGGCGACGGGGGTTTCTCCCATATCAATCGTCTGGTCGCGGCTATCAAGATCAATGGCGCAGGGGGTATAAAGCACCTCCCCTTTAATGAATATCGCGCCGTCCCCCTGGTTTGCCGCCAGTAATGGCAGGCAATAACCAGACAGGAGAAAAAGGAAGATTTTCACGATCGGCGGTGTCGATGTAGATAATAAAAAATGCATCGCAATCCCTTTTCTCTTATTCGGTCAGAGTGGAATATCAGACGGCCAGAAAGGCCGCCTGAATAACATCGTGGAATAAGGGGAAACCTTATTCGTATGCCAGAGTCCAGTTCGTCACACCGGTGAAATCACCTTCGGTTGGCGCTTCGCCACCGATGATGTAGGCGGAGTACGCCAGGGTGTTGTCGCCGTTCTGAATGGTCTGGCCTACGGTCGCTTCACCCAGGGTGATCGCGTTGCTGTCGCCGTCGGTCATCACGATGCCCACGTCGGTTGCAGAGCCAGTCACGCCCAGTACCGCGCCGTCAACGCTGGAATCCGCGCCGGTAAAGGTGGTGGAGACGGTGTTAGCCGTATCCACAGAGCAGTTTTCCAGGTGGATGTAGAAAGGAACCGGCGTAGAGGTGCCGCCGTTTGCCACTGCGGAGCTGGAAACCTGGCCCAGATCGATGGTCTGATCGTCATCGCCCGCTGCCACGGAGCATGGCGCGTCAATCACGGAGCCGGTGAAGGTCACCACGCCGCTACCTTGATCGGCCTGAGCGCCAAATGCAGTTAAACCTGAAGCCAATACCAGAGCAGAAAAAACGTTATTCAGTTTCATAAAAGTGGTCCTGTAATTTAAGGAAATGACACACAAATAAGATTTTTGATTAATGAATCTTGAGCAAAACTCTCCCGAGCCAGATAAATGCCCTGGCTTAATTTCCTCATCAATCAAAAAACCTCTAAACATATTCACCAGCAAGTTCAAACCTGATTGCGTATTTCGGCCTGCGCCTCGCTGATGCAATAAATAGTAACCCGTAATGACTGAAAAAAAAGGCGAAATAGCCCTTCTAGTCAATAACAAACAACTCCAACAAATAAGAGATTAAATTAGAATAATAAATACAGCAGAACCGAGAATTAGATTTTAATACTAACGAAACATGAAATAATAGGTTATTGAACCACAAGATAATGATTATGCCGCGGCAGGCAGAGGTAAAATCACTATTCGCAGCAGCAATGCGTTACATCTCCGTCACCTGTTTTCACACCATGTCAATAAACAGACAAATTGATTCATATATTAACGTGCCTCTGTTTCCGCCCACTGAAAAAGACAATACCCACGCCCTGCCCTGATATCGGCAGGGATATTGGCAAAGGTTTTTAATTTATTGCATTTTTGTTACACAGGTTACATAACCGCGCTCAGCTTATTGCCACGCCCGGCGCAACAGGCATCATGGATATCAACTTCGGTAAGAGAAATAAGCAATGATCAAAGTGGTGCTGGTGGATGACCATGTGGTAGTGCGGTCTGGTTTTGCGCAGCTTTTAAATCTGGAAGACGACCTGGTGGTCGAAGGCCAGTACAGCTGCGCGGCCGACGCCTGGCCTGCATTAACGCACAGTGATATTGACGTCGCGGTGCTGGATGTCGCCATGCCCGATGAAAACGGGCTGAGCCTGCTCAAACGTCTGCGCCAGCAGCGCCCGGCGTTTCGCGCCATCATTCTGAGCATCTATGACACCCCCGCCTTTGTGCAAAGCGCACTCGACGCCGGGGCCAGCGGATATCTCACCAAACGTTGCGGCCCGGAAGAGCTGGTGCAGGCGGTGCGCTCCGTCGGCATGGGCGGCCACTATCTCTGCGCCGACGCGGTGAAAGCCCTGCGCGGCGGCCAGCCGGTGTCGAAAGTGCTGGATGTCCTCACCCCGCGCGAGCGGGAAGTGTTCGACCTGCTGGTGAAAGGCGAAAGCGTCAAAGCCATCGCCTTTACTCTCGAGCTGAGCCATAAAACCGTTCACGTGCATCGCGCCAACGTGCTGGGGAAATTACAGTGCAGCAGCACTATTGAGCTGGTGCATTTCGCCCTCGACCATCAGCTGCTGACGGGCCACTGATGCGGCGCTCCCTGCGGCACATTGTCCTCTCCCTGTTCATTATGCTGGCCTGGGGAACCGGCTGGCTGATGCTGTGGACGCTGAGTTTTTATCTCACCCACAACGGCCAGCAGGCGGTGCTGTTCCTGCCGCAGGGCGTCTATCTGGCGCTATTAATTCTTCTCTCGCGCCGCTTCTGGCCTGCGGTGGTGTTGCCGACGCTGGCCGCGATGTTGTGGCTGCACAGTGAGCAATTACTGACCAGCTATCTGATGCTGGCCGCCCCTGTGCTCGGGCTGTTCCCGGCTTACGCCGTGCAACGCTACTGGCGCCGTTTTCCCCTTTACTGGCAGCGGCTGTCGCTGCTGATTGCGGCGGTGAGCGTCAACGCCCTGCTGCAAACTCTGCTCCTCGCGCCGTTTCTGCAAAGCCCCGCCACGCTGCTCGGGCTGGCGTCGTTTACCGGCGGCGTTCTGCTGACGCCCTTTGTCTATCTGGTGTTTGAATTTTTACGCCAGCAGCACCGGTATCATCTCCTCAGGCTGGACACCACCAACCCGCCCCTGCGCACCTCGCTGATCATCTGGTGCAGCCTGTTTTTCATCATCGGTATTGGCACGCAGATGGTGCTCTCCCCCGCTCTGGAGCGGCTGCTGCTGATTGTGGTCTTCCTGCCGAACGTGGTGATGGCGTGGAAATTTGGCTGGCAGGGCGGCGTGCTCTCCGGGCTGCTCGGCAGCATGATGATCACCATTGCCCGTCAGGTGGGCGTCGGGTTTACGGATCTGCTGGAGCTGGAGATTTTTCTCGCCACCCAGTCGCTGCTCGGGATTGGGCTGGGGATCGCCATCAGCCGCCAGCAGCAGCTGGCGCTGAATCTCGACCACTATCGCCGCAGGCTGGAAGCGGAGCTGCAGGCCCGGCGTGAGCTCACCGAAAAGCTGATCCACACCGAAGAGGACACCCGCAAGCACCTGGCCCGCGAGCTGCACGACGAAATCGGCCAGAACATCACGGCGATTCAGATCCAGTCCCAGCTGGTGAAACGCGCGGGAGATACCCCGCTGGCGGTCGAAGCCGCCGGGCAGATCAACGAGCTGGCGCGGCGTATTCACCACTCCACCCGCCAGCTGTTGCGCCAGCTGCGTCCACCGGTGCTCGACGAGCTGTCGCTGAAAGAGGCGTTGCACCATCTGGTGAACGAATTCGCCTTCCCTGAGCGCGGCATTACCTGCCGTTTTGACTGGCAGCTGGACGCCCCGCCGCAAAACGAAACCCTGGTCTTTACCCTCTATCGCCTGCTGCAGGAGCTGCTGAATAACGTCAGCAAACACGCGGACGCCAGCGAAGTGAGGATCGTACTGCGCCAGCAAAATCATCGTCTGATCCTCGACGTGTCGGACAACGGCAGCGGCATTCAGCCGGATAACACGCCCGGCTTTGGCATTCAGGGGATGCGCGAGCGCGTTCACGCTCTCGGCGGGGAATTCACGCTGGAATCCCAGGGCGGCACCCGCGTAATTGTTAACCTGCCCACAATTTTGCAACAAACACCGCGCTAACCAGGAAAAAGTCTTAGCCACTCCAGACTTTCTCTCATCCCTTTTGCCTTGCACTTCCCTACAGTCAGCTCAAACGGAGAACGCCATGCACGCACTGTCTGCTGAAGAGATTTCTCAACGCTATCGGGCCCTGCGCCCACGCCTGTTGCTGTGCATGGCCGTCGGCTACGCGGCGTTTTACCTGACGCGCAAAAGCGTCAACTACATCCTGCCCGCGCTGCAAATGGATTTGGGGCTGAGCAAAAGCGACATCGGGCTTATCGGCTCGCTGTTTTATCTGAGCTACGGACTGTCGAAATTTGCCGCCGGACTGTGGCACGACCGCCACGGACAGCGGGCGTTTATGGGGATCGGCCTGCTGGCCACCGGCGTGCTGAACGTGCTGTTTACCTTCAGCGATTCGTTTGGCCTGCTGCTGTTCATCTGGACGCTGAACGGATTCTTTCAGGGATGGGGCTGGCCGCCCTGCGCGCGCCTGCTCACCCACTGGTATTCGCGCAACGAGCGCGGCTTCTGGTGGGGATGCTGGAATACCTCCATCAATATCGGTGGGGCGATTATTCCGCTGATTTGTGCCCTTGCCGCCCATCTCTGGGGCTGGCAGGCCGCGATGCTGACACCGGGGATTATCAGCATTGTGCTCGGCATTTGGCTGACCACACAGCTGCGGGGGACACCGCAGGAAGAGGGTCTGCCAACGGTCGGGGAGTGGCGCAACGATCCGCTGGAGTTGCGCCAGGAGCAGCAAAGTCCGCCGATGGGTTTGTGGCAGATGTTACGCACCACCATGCTGCAAAATCCGATGATCTGGCTGCTCGGCGCGTCCTATGTGCTGGTGTATCTGATCCGCATTGCGCTCAACGACTGGGGCAACATCTGGCTGTCGGAAAGCCACGGCGTCAATCTGCTCAGCGCCAACGCGACGGTGATGCTGTTTGAGGTCGGCGGTTTGCTCGGCGCGCTGTTCGCCGGATGGGGGTCGGATCTGCTGTTCAGCGGGCAACGTGCGCCGATGATTTTGCTCTTCACGCTGGGCCTGATGGTCTCCGTCGCCGCCCTCTGGCTGGCGCCGGTTCACCACTACGCCCTGCTGGCGATGTGCTTTTTTGCGGTCGGATTTTTTGTCTTCGGCCCGCAAATGCTGATTGGTCTTGCCGCCGTCGAATGCGGGCATAAACAGGCGGCAGGCTCGATCACCGGTTTTCTCGGCGTCTTTGCCTATCTGGGAGCGTCGCTGGCCGGATGGCCTCTGTCGCTGGTGATTGAACGTTACGGCTGGTCGGGGATGTTCAGTTTGCTCTCCATCGCCGCCGTATTGATGGGTTTATTACTGATGCCGCTGCTGATGTCGGGCATCACCGCTTCTCGCAGTCACATAACGTCTTAAAAGGGCTGAATAATGAAAACAACGCTTCTCTCTACCCTCATTGCTTCCGGGATCGCGCTCGCCACCTTAACCGGTGCCGCGCAGGCCAAAGGCCGTCTGGTGGTTTACTGCAGCGCCACCAACGAAATGTGCGAGGCCGAAACCAAAGCCTTCGGCGATAAGTACGACGTCAAAACCTCATTCATCCGCAACGGCTCCGGCAGTACGCTGGCGAAAGTCGATGCTGAGAAGAAAAACCCGCAGGCGGACGTCTGGTACGGCGGCACGCTGGACCCGCAGTCTCAGGCCGGTGAAATGGGGCTGTTGCAGCCGTACAAATCGAAAAATCTTGAGCAGATCATGGAGAAATTCCGCGATCCGGCCAAGGTGAAAGGCAACCTCTCCTCCGCCGTTTACGTCGGTATTCTGGGCTTTGGCGTCAACACCCAGCGCCTGAAAGAGAAAAACCTGCCGGTACCGAAGTGCTGGAAAGATCTGACCAAACCGGAATACAAGGGCGAGATCCAGATCGCCGATCCGCAAAGCTCCGGCACCGCTTATACAGCGCTTGCAACCTTCGTGCAGCTGTGGGGAGAAGATCAGGCGTTCGACTACCTGAAACAGCTTAACGGCAACGTCTCTCAGTACACCAAATCCGGCATCGCCCCGGCGCGTAACGCCGCACGCGGTGAAACGGCTATCGGCATTGGCTTCCTGCACGACTACTCGCTGGAAAAAGAACAGGGCGCCCCGCTGGAGCTGATCTCGCCGTGCGAAGGTACCGGGTATGAGATCGGCGGCGTCAGCATCCTGAAAGGCGCGCGCAACGAAGAGAACGCGAAGCTGTTCGTCGACTGGGTGCTGTCGAAAGAGGCTCAGGAGCTGGCGTGGAAGAAAGGCAAGTCTTACCAGATCCTGACCAATACCACCGCCGAGACCTCGCCGAACTCCCTCAAGCTCGACGACCTGAAGCTGATCAGCTACGACATGGACAAGTACGGCTCAACGGATGTGCGCAAGGCTCTGATCAACAAATGGGTCAGCGACGTGAAGATGGGTAAATAAGCCTGCGATAAGTGGTCAATGCCGGGTGGCGGCTGCGCCTTACCCGGCCTACATTTTCCTCAACACCCGGAAAACTTATGTCACACACACTCGCTCTTCATCCCGTCAAAAAACGGGATGCGGTATTCCTTTGGGTTTTACTTGGCTGGGTGGCGTTTGCGCTGCTGCCAAGCTGGAGCCTGGATTACGGCCTGCTGGAGTCGACGCGCGAAGAAATTCTCGACGCCTACAGCTGGTCCCACTTCAATATCAGTTGGCTGTGGTATCTGTTGCCGAGCCTGCTGCTGGTGCGGCCGTTTAACGAAGCGAAGCGCGAGCAGCGTAGCCGCCACTACCTCGACGCGGGCTGGGCGCTGCTGTGCATGGCCTTTATCGTCATCAGCGCGACGGTGGAAGGACGCGGTTTAGGTTTTGCCACTATCGTGCTGTTCGTGGCTCTCGGCGCGATCATGACCCTGGCGCTGACGCGGCTGGAGTGGCTGGGCGGCGACCGCTTTGTGATTGGCTCGCTGATTACCATCGTGGCGCTGATCGGCATCTTTATCGTCTGGCCGAGTATCGCCATTTTCATTCCGATGTTCACCAACGACGCGGGCGAGTTCGCCCCGCTGGCCTTTATGACCGTGCTGTCGCAGGCGCACATCGTGCAGGTGATCATCAACTCGGTGCTGCTGTCGATTGCCGTTGGCATCGGCTGTACCTTCTTCGGGCTGGTGCTGGCGATTTACACCACCCGCATCGCCAAACGCAGCGCCATCATCGGGCGCATCTTCTCGATCCTGCCGATCGTCACCCCGCCGTTCGTGGTCGGCTTAGGCGTGACGCTGATGATGGGCCGCTCCGGGTATGTCACCGAGCTGATGGTCGACTGGTTCGGCCTGACCAACACCAACTGGCTGTACGGCTTCACCGGCATCTGGCTGGCGCAGGTGCTGGCGTTCACCCCGATGGCGTTTATGATCCTCGACGGGGCGATCAAAACCATTCATCCCTCGCTGGAAGAGGCCTCTTACACCCTGCGCGCCAGCCGCTGGCAGACCTTTAACGGCGTCTTCGTCCCGCTGCTGAAACCGGCGCTGGCGAATGCGTTTTTGATCGTGATCGTCCAGTCGCTCGCCGACTTCAGTAACCCGCTGGTGCTTGGCGGCAACTTCGACGTCTTAGCGACGCAAATCTACTTCTACATCACCGGCTCGCAGCTGGATTATCAGGCCGCCAGTACCCTCGGCGCGTTCCTGCTGGTCTTCTCGCTGCTGGTGTTCTGCATCCAGTACATGTGGATCGGCAAACGGTCGTACGTCACCGTCTCCGGTAAATCCTACCGTGGCGACGTGCAACCGCTGCCGGTGACGCTGGTGTGGAGCGTGGTCGCCCTGCTGGCGGTGTGGATCGTCTTTAACGCCCTGCTCTACGGCAGCATTTTCTACGGCAGCTTCACCGTTAACTGGGGCGTGGATTACACCCTGACGCTGGATAACTTTATCAAGCTGTTCGGCCAGGGAATGAGCGACGGCGCATGGCCTTCGCTGCTCGACACCCTGCTTTACGCCGGGATTGCCGCGCCGATCACCGCCGGTTTTGGCCTGCTGATCGCCTGGGTGGTGGTGCGCCAGCAGTTTAAAGGCAAAAAGACCATCGAGTTCACCACCATGCTGTGCTTCGCCGTACCGGGCACGGTAGCGGGTGTCTCTTATATTCTGGCCTTTAACAGCGCGCCGGTTTACCTCACCGGTACCGCGGCGATTGTGATTATTTCGATGGTGATGCGTAACGTGCCGGTCGGCATTCGCGCCGGGATTGCGGGATTAGGTCAGATCGATAAGTCGCTGGACGAGGCATCCCTCAGCCTGCGCGCCGGATCCCTGCGCACCATTACCCACATTCTGCTGCCGCTGCTGCGCCCGGCGATCCTGTCGGCGCTGATCTACAGCTTCGTGCGCGCCATTACCACCGTCAGCGCCATTGTGTTCCTCGTCACGCCGGATACCCGAGTGGCGACAGCCTACATCCTGAACCGCGTGGAAGACGGCGAATATGGCGTGGCGATTGCCTACGGCTCGATCCTGATTGTGGTCATGCTGGCGATCATTTTCCTCTTTGACTGGCTGATCGGCGAGGCACGCACCTCCCGCTCTAAAGCCAAAAACCAGGCGTAACACTATGACTCAGAAACATTTCGTTGAACTGCGCAATGTCACCAAGCGCTTCGGGACTAATACCGTTATCGAGAACATCAACCTGGCAATCCCGCAGGGACAGATGGTGACGCTCCTCGGCCCGTCCGGGTGCGGCAAAACCACCGTCCTGCGCCTGGTCGCCGGGCTGGAAAAACCGACGGAAGGGCAGATTCTGATTGATGGCGAGGATGTGACGCACCGTTCCATCCAGCAGCGTGATATCTGCATGGTGTTCCAGTCTTACGCCCTGTTCCCGCACATGTCGCTCGGTGAGAACGTCGGCTACGGGCTGAAAATGCTCGGCGTGTCGCGCGCAGAAACCAAAGCGCGGGTGAAAGAGGCGCTGGCGATGGTCGATCTGGAGGGGTTTGAAGATCGCTACGTCGATCAGATCTCCGGCGGCCAGCAGCAGCGCGTGGCCCTGGCGCGCGCCCTGATCCTGAAACCGAAAGTGCTGCTTTTTGATGAGCCGCTGAGCAACCTCGACGCCAACCTGCGCCGCAGCATGCGCGACAAGATCCGCGAGCTGCAAAAGCAGTTCAACATCACCTCGCTGTACGTGACCCACGATCAGAGCGAGGCGTTTGCGGTGTCGGATACGGTGCTGGTGATGAACAAAGGCAACATCATGCAGATCGGTTCGCCGCAGGATCTCTATCGCCAGCCCGCGTCACGCTTCATGGCGAGCTTTATGGGCGACGCCAACCTGTTCCCGGCGCGTTTTAGCGAGGATTTCGTCGAGATCCACGGGTATCGTCTGCCGCGTCCGATGCATTTTGCGCAAGACGGAGAAGGCTCCGTCGGCGTACGCCCGGAGGCGATCACTCTGAGCGAGCGTGGCGAAGAGAGCCAGCGCTGCACTATCCGGCACGTCGCCTACATGGGACCGCAGTACGAGGTGATTGTGGAGTGGCACGGGCAGGAGATTTTGCTGCAGGTCAACGCCACGCGTCTGCAGCCGAACGAAGGGGAAAATTATTACCTGGAGATCCATCCGTACGGGATGTTTGTTTTGGCGGATGCGGCCTAGGGTTTGCTCCCTCTCCCTGTGGGAGAGGGCCGGGGTGAGGGCACCAGCGCGCACCTTCCCCCTCACCCTAACCCTCTCCCCATAGGGGAGAGGGGACTGTTCGGTGCGGCCTTCTTACCTGTAGGCCGGGTAAGGCGTAGCCGCCACCCGGCGATGTTCAGCGCAGTTTTGTAGGCCGGGTAAGGCGCAGCCGCCACCCGGCGATGTTCAGCGCAAAGCTTTAAGCTCAGCAATATCCTTCGGCGTCGTGCGACAGCACCCGCCGATCAGCTTCGCTCCTGCTGCAACCCACTGCGGCAAATACCCCGCCAGCGTCTCACAAGCCTCACCGTGATGGTGCCAGGTTTTACTCACCGCGTCGTAATGCTCACCGGAATTTGGATAGACCACCAGCGGCAGCGCAGTCAGGGTGTGCAGATGTTCTATCGCCGCCGTGGTGTTTTCCAGGGCGATACAGTTAATCCCCAGCGCCACAATCTGCGGATAATCTGCAAGCGTTGCCACCACGTCACGCAGCGGCGTACCGTCGCTCAGATGCTCGCTGTCGCGCAGGGTAAACGAAAACCACGCCTTCGCGCGCGGATAGCCAGTCAGCAGTTCCGCCAGGGCTTTGATCTCCGCAAAGGACGGCAGGGTTTCGCAGGCCAGCAGATCGGCCCCGGCGTCCAGCAGGGCTTCCACTCGCGAACGATGAAACTCACTAAACTCCGCCGCACTGCGAACGTAATCCCCGCGATACTCCGAACCGTCCGCCAGATACGCACCGTACGGCCCGACCGATCCGGCTACCAGCAGCGTGCCCGCCTGCGGATTTTCCGCCAGATACGCTTCCCGTGCCTTGCGCGCCAGCTCCACGCTTTTGCCGATCAGCGCACGAGATTGCGCCTCGTCATAGCCGCGTGCGGCAAAACCCGCCGCCGTCGCCTGATAGCTGGCGGTGATCGCCACCTGCGCCCCGGCGCGGAAGTAGTCGAGATGCACTTCGCGGATAAGCTCCGGGTTTTCCACCAGCACTTTGGCGGACCACAGGCTGTCGGCCAGGTGGCAACCGCGCGCTTCCAGCTCCGTCGCCATCGCTCCGTCCAGCACGATAAATGGCTGTGTTTCAAGGAGGGCGGTAAGCGGATTATTCTGCGACATGTTCAGGCTCCTGGGTTTTCGGGGTTTGAGTCAGGTAGTACGCACCATAACACAACGCGACAAACGGCAGCCCGCAGTAAAGGGCGATGCGCTGGGTCGGGTCAAACGCCAGCCCGATGCAGGCCACCAGGCACAGCACAAATCCCAGTACCGGCACCAGGGGATACCAGGGCGCGCGATACTGTATATCAGCCAGCGGTTTCCCGGCCTGAAGATGACGGCGGCGGAACATAAAATGCGAGGCGCAGATGCTTATCCACACTGCCACCACCGCAAAACCGGAAATGGCAGAGAGCGCGACAAACACCGTGTCTGGCGCGATGACGCTGGAGAACAGCGCCAGCACGCCGCCGAGCATACTCACGGAAATCGCCGTCAGCGGGACGCCGTTTTTATTGACGCGGGCAAAGCAGCGCGGCAGCGTCTTTTCATTGGAGAGCGACCACAACATGCGCCCCGACGCATACAAACCCGAGTTGGCCGCCGAGAGGATCGCCGTCAGGATCACGAAGTTAAAAATATCCGCCGCATAGGGAATGCCGACTTTCTCGAACACCAGTACGAACGGGCTTTTTTCGACGCCCGCCTGCTGCATCGGGATCAGCGCCGCCAGCACAAACACGGTGCCGATAAAGAAAATGATTAAGCGCGCGATGGTAGTGCGGATGGCCACCGGGATCACCTTGTGCGGGTTCTGCGTTTCACCCGCCGCGATGCCGATAAGCTCGGTCCCGGAGAAGGCAAAGTTAACCGCCACCATGGTCATCAGGATCGGCAAACCGCCGTGCGGGAACCAGCCTTCCGCGGTGAGGTTCGCCAGCCCCGGCGCGGGTGAGCCGTCCTGCATTGGGATAAAGCCAAAGATTGCCGCCCCGCCGAGAATAATAAAGGCGATGATGGTGATGACTTTCACCAGCGAGAACCAGAATTCCCCTTCGGCAAAAAAGCGCGTGGAGATGACGTTGAGGGCAAAAATGACGGCGCAGAACACCACGCACCAGATCCATACCGGCACCTGCGGGAACCAGTACTGCATACAAAATCCGGCGGCGGTAAAGCTCGAGCCAAGCGCCACTGTCCAGGTGAGCCAGTACAGCCACGCCACCGTATACCCGGTCGCCGGACCGAGATAGCGCGCGGCATAGACGTGAAACGCCCCGGTCTCCGGCATCGCCACGGAGAGTTCGCCCAGGCACTGCATCACCAGCCACACCACCAGCGCGCCGATGAGATACGCCAGCAGCGTCCCGGCGGCTCCGGTGGTGGAAATGATGTAACCCGTATTGAAAAACAACCCTGTCCCAATCACGCCACCCAGCGAAAGCATAATCAGGTGGCGGGTTTTCATGGTGCGTTTTAGCTGCCCATTGTCTTGTTCTGTTTTCATATTACCTTCTAAACGTATGGACATCTAAACATCCAAAGAAGGTTCGTTATACCGTGATTGTTAACAAAAAGCTAGCCGTGAACCAGCCGCAGCCGGGCGCGCCGCGCGCTGAGACGAGGGTGATTCGTGAGAATGACGTAGAGAATCGGTCGCCAGGCCATAAGCACCTCCACAGGCAGATACTTACAGCATGGCGCGAGGTGCTGACCTCTTCGGTCAGTCGAAAGTGGTATCTGCAGGCGATGAACTCATGCGCTCGTTGCCGGGCCTGCGGATTGACCGGGTTTGGTAGGCCGGGTAAGGCGCAGCCCGGCTTCTTTCACGGCAGCAATGTGATCCACCCAACAAAATTGGTAAATCTGCCAAAGGGTTCTATAGTCGACTCTGTTTCTTAGCCACCAGGACTCGCTAATGCGCTTTAACGGACTGACTAAAGGTTTCTTCATTCTTATTCTCGCCATTGTCTCAGTGGCTTTCTTTGACATCCTCGCGCCCTACTTCTCCGCCGTGCTCTGGGCGTCGATTCTGGCCGTGATTTTCCATCCGGTGAAAAACAAACTGCGCGGCTGGGTTGGCGAGCGCAACGGCGTGGCGTCGCTGCTTACGCTGGTGGTGATCTGCCTGATCGTCTTTACGCCGCTGGTGGTGATCCTCTCGTCGCTGGCCATCGAGCTGAACGTGGTGTACACCAAGCTTCAGCACACCAACCCGCAGTTCCCGGAGGTGGTGGCGAGCCTGTTTGCCCATCTGCCGGACTGGGCGCGGAACTTCCTCGTCGAGCACAATCTGGATAACGCGGCCCAGATCCAGCAAAAGCTGTCTGACGTCGCCCTGAAAGGCGGACAGTATCTGGCAGGCAGCGCCTTCCTGATCGGCAAAGGGACGTTTGGCTTTGCGGTGAGCTTCGGCGTGATGATCTACCTGCTGTTTTTCCTGCTTAAAGACGGGCCGTGGCTGGTGCGCCAGATCCTCGATTCGCTGCCGCTGTCGGATTTTGTTAAGCAGCATCTGTTTGCCAAATTCGCCGCCGTCTCGCGTGCCACCGTCAAAGGCACCGCCGTGGTAGCGGTCGTTCAGGGGATTCTGGGCGGGATCGCCTTCTACATTGCCGGCATCGACGGCAGCGTACTGTGGGGCGCGCTGATGGCGTTCCTGTCGCTCATCCCCGCCGTCGGCTCGGCGATTATCTGGGTGCCCGCCGCCATCTTCCTGTTCGCCACCCAGCAGCTGTGGCAAGGGTTCTTTATCGTCGGCTTCTTCGTGATTATCGTCGGGCTGGTGGATAACATCCTGCGTCCGCTGCTGGTCGGGAAAGACACCAAAATGCCGGACTACCTGATCCTGATCTCGACTCTCGGCGGGATGGAAATCTACGGCATCAACGGATTTGTCATCGGCCCGCTGGTGGCGGCGCTGTTTATCGCCTGCTGGAATTTGCTCTCCGGGCGCGACCACGCGGGGAACGTAGACGAAATCGATGAGGCTTTCATCGAAGAAGGGAGAAATCCTCCCGATCTGTGAATCCCGGATGATAAATAGCAAACAGGCGGCCATTGGCCTATTGCTTGCCCAAGATCTTTAGGGCATCGGTGGAATCGTTCCGTTCACTTTCATTCCTCTGCTTCCGGTCCATCTCTCTGCGGTGAACGTGCCAGGGTGGCTCAATCGCCACCACCCTGGCAACCCCGGCTCCCGGCAAAGAAAATCGCCGCTTCGCGGTGCCTTCGTCTTATTCCTTCCGGCTGACGGGGACGGGCGCAGGTAACATCCCTGTAAGTCGCGCCCTCGACGCACATCCCTGTGCGTCGCCCCTACCTCCAGTCAACGCCTCAGCGATTTTCAGCCGGACTCCCGCTCCCTCAACCTTCACAGCTGTCTGAATGTGGCACCGGTGTGGGTCCCCGCTGAAATCGGCGAACCGAAGGCCGGATGACAAGGGCTGGACGCCAGGGATGGCGGCCAGAGGCGAAACGAGACAGGAAGTCGAGTCGAGCCGACCGCAGGCAGCGGGCCGGGAGGTGAGCGCAGTGCGAAGCACCGATTTCATGGCGGGGCGCGGGGATTGCAAAGGGGGCCGCGTAGCCCCCTTTGCACGTTCACAGGTTGTGACGCGATTATATTCTGCTAAACATAAGGTGAACGGAACAACCTCAGATACTTAACTGACCAGCAATAGCCACAGGCCACCTTTTTTTGTCACGCAAAATCAGGCGTTTCCTATAATTCCAGTAACGCTATCCCACTTATGGCTGAAAAGGATCCAACAGGTGCGAATTGCCACCATAACCAACTGGGCCTACGGTGCCACGGTGTGCCTGACACTCGCCTCCGGCGTGGTCATGCTGATGGCCTCGAATGCCGATAACGCCGAGCGTCGGGCCGTTGAGCAGCGGCAGATTTTCGATCAGCTGACCGAGGAGGTCGAAACCGACGCCTGGTCGCTGTCCGATCTGGCGCGCCTGTACGTCGTGAATAAAGATCCTGATGCGCTGAAGGAGTATCAGCAGAAAGAACAATCACTTAAAGGTATCGATCAGCGCCTTTTGCGGCTCAAAGATAACGGTGCCACCGGCGAAGAGCTGGCGCTGCTGCATGAAGGATTACAGGTTGCCGATGAGCTGCAGGATGAGCAGCAGGCCGCGCTCGCCAGCATGGCGCGCGGCGAGGAGAGGCAGGCCGTCATTCTGCTGTACGGCAAGCCCTACGAGCAGGAGCTGGATCGGGTGCAGAATCAGATCGACCATTTCCGCCTGATCCTGGATCGCCGCGCCCAGAATGCCGTGGAACAGGCAACGAAAGCGTCCCGCACCCTGCGTACCCTGTCAGAAGTGATGGTCGGCCTGACCGCCCTGCTGTTTTTGTTCGTGCTCGGTTTTATTTTGAAGCGCCGCGTGCTGCGCCCGGTGGTGCGGCTCAGCGATGTCGTGCATCGACTGGCATCGCAGGATTACGCCGTGGAAACGCCGAACTTTAACCAGATCGACGAGATCGGCGATATGGCGCAGGCGATCCGTATCTTCCGCGAGAACGGCCTGGTACGGCAGCAGCTGGAGAAAGAGCGCGACGCCGACTGGGCGATCCGCGAGCTGCTGGCGCGCATGACTCAGCGCCTGCAGGGCTGTGAAAATTTCGCCGACGTAATTAACGTCGCCCAGCTTTTCGCCCCCAACATCGCGCCGGGCATTGGCGGGCAGCTCTATATCCTCGACCGCGATCCCTGGCAGATGCGCTGCGTCGCGCAGTGGCTGATCGACGATGAGAAACAGCTCCCGTTCCACCCGGACGAGTGCTGGGCCGTGCGTCGCGGTCAGAGCCATCCGCCGGTGAACGGCGAACCGGATATCACCTGCTATCATCTGCCGGAATCAGCGGCGAATCAGTCGCTGTGCGTGCCGCTGATCGCTCAGGGCGAGGCCATCGGTTTGCTCTCGTTCCAGAACATCACCCCGGAGACCGCGCCGTCCCGCGCCTATCTGGAGCTGATGGCCGAAGCGCTCGGGCTGGCGCTGGCGAATCAGCGTCTGCGCGACGCCCTGCTGGAAAAAGCGCTGTACGACCCGTTAACCGGCCTGCGTAACCGCCATCATCTGGAAGACAAAATGCAGACCCTGATGAGTCAGGCGCTGCGCAATGACGAACCGGTAAGCTGCCTGATGATCGATATCGACCACTTCAAGAGCATTAACGACCGGTTTGGTCACGAGGCGGGCGATCAGGTGATCAAAAGCGTGGCGGCGATTGTGCAGCGCGCCGTCAGCGACAACGGCATCGCCTTCCGCTACGGCGGGGAAGAGTTTCTGGCGCTACTGGCCGGGATCAGTGAAGAAGGTGCCCACGCCTGCGCCACGGAGATTTACGAAGGGGTTCGCGCGTTGTCGTTGCGCTACGGCCTGGCGGAGATTGGCCCGGTCGATGTGTCGATCGGCATCGCCAGCTATCCGCAGCACGCCCAGAGCGACAACCTGCTGCGCGCGGCAGACGTGGCGCTGTATCGCGCCAAAGAGCTGGGGCGTTCGCGGATTGTGAGTTTTGGGATGCTGGAGGCGGGGTAAAGGTGCGCCCGAACGTACGATCAATCGGGCGACAAGCGTGTTCAGTCCTTTTGCAGCGGTACCAGGATCTCGTCGAAAAGCGGCACAGCGTCTTTCAGTTTTGTCAGCACGTCAGTCAGCGGATCGAACAAAGGATGTTCCGCTGGGAATTTGCCATATTCCAGCCAACACTCTGAGAGTTGCCCAACATCCAGACAGAGCGGGAGAAAGAAATTGCCCTTCCCGTGATCTTCAAAACCCATGGCGGCTAATTTCTCGAGCACTGGGCGAGTCTTTTCATTCGCATAGTGCTTCAAATTACGCACACCGCCGTAAATACTGTTATCCAGTGTCAGACGAAAACCATATGTCGTTTTTTCGGTCGCATTATGGGTCAATACTGCCAGGAGATAGTCCTCTTCCCGGCAATCAGTCTGATAATTTTCGAACCAGCACTTACATTTGTCTTCAGACACATACCAACTTGCAGGAGAAATCCAGAGATAATTATTGTCTTCAATGTTTGATTCCCCATGCCATCCGCTTGCCAGAACAAACTGTTTGACGCGCTGATCAAATCCTTTGCAGAACGCAGGGGTTATATGATTTTCAAAAACCACAGCTGCCTGATTGAACATCTTCAGCTGAGAAAAAAGCAGCGCACCCGCCTGACGTTCCTCATCATTGTAATAGGTCATTTTGATATCCTTATTTAGAGTTGATTCATGTGATTGATAAAACTGATTGCCGAACAGGCCGCCATTAAACGTGCCGTTGATACTGGCTGCGCTGAAGCTATTTCCTGATATGTTTCAGATACTGCAGTATCAAAAGCCAAACCAAGCTGTCGCCATGAAATTGCCGGGGTATGTTCAGGTAAAACGTCAGGTCCAACCGTTTGTGATGCCCCGCCATGAGGGGTCAAATACACCACAGCCCAAGGGCGAATTCCCGCCCTTACGGCAGCCTCTTCACAGTAGCGTTGCATTTGGTTTTCCTGTTCACCCGCCCGAATTTTGACCTCGATTAACAGGAAAAATGCATCGCTATCTATTTCGATATCGACACGATTACGAGTATCACCGGTCGGATTTGTTTCAACCTGAACCCGACAATAGCGATTGAATTTGGCGGGGAATTTACCCTCACTTCGTTTGTGGAGTATTTCCAATAATGCACCCAGTGGGCCATCACCCAAGCCATGACTCCCTGCGGGGTCCAATAACCATGCTAATAGCGTCGAATTGCGGACTTCGTTGTGACCAATTCCCGCGACTTGCCACGGTTCAAAACGGAATGAATCGTGGCGTAACGCGAGGAGCGGCTTATCCAGTCTGGTAAAAAAATGCTGCAGAGCACCTGGCTCTGGAAATATGACGGGTGTTGAGCGGATATCCGATAAAAGCAGATCCTTTGGCCACTGCTGAAAAAAGGACATTAACTTCCCCGCTAAACCATGAGGGATTTGTTCCATTAAATATATTATCCGTAATAATGGTTTATATTAATGTATCGGCAAAACATCTTTAAATCTTAATTAGCTCTCGTTCTGCTCACGCCATTGTTTCACCATCTCATCCGTAACTTCATTTTTATAACAGATTGGTGCATACCCTCCGGCCTTGCTCCATGCACTGCGGCGACCGCATGAGCTTCCGTTCCTTGCCCGATTAAAAGGACAAGCACAAACACTGGGATAAGAGGCGATGGATTCTGTAATGATATTTTCTTTAACAGTCGCATCCGATACGTTATTGCTTTTCGCCATTACGCTGCCCGTCATAAAGACGCAGCACGTAGCCAAAAGCACCATCAAAAATGGTCTCGTTTTCATCTACATTGCTCATTGAAAGAAAGTGATCAGGTACACATTAGGACCAGAATGCTCAAGAAGTTATGACGTAAAACAATAAAAATTATCTGATGATCAATTTCAACTTCGCTGGCACAGCCAGACCGAATGCCCGCCGCACTCCGGATCTTCAAACATCACCTCAATGACCGTGAAGCCGTTATCCGCCAGCCGTTGCCGGTATTCATCCGGCGACAGGCTGGCGTGGTACAGCGGCTGGCCCTCAAATTCCCCCATCGCGATACCGTTATCCGTCCCGCTGGTGAACATCAACACGCTGCCTGAGTGGCTGTGACGGGCGAAAATGGGGAACATCTGACGCTGATCGTCGTGTGAGAGGTGGAAAAAACTGTCCCAGGCGATCAGCCCGTCGAAGGTCTCATTGAGCGCCATCTGGCGCATATCCAGATTCAACCAGCGCTGTTCGGGAAACGCCTGCTGCGCGCGCGCCAGCATACCGGGTGCGCCATCGAAGCCCGTTAGCTGGTAGCCGTGGCGGATAAAATGCTCCGCGATCGGCACCCCGTTACCGCAGCCGATATCCAGAATCGTCCCCTCCTCCCCGACCAGCCGGGTGAATTTATCCAGCCAGCTTTTCTCCATCAGATGACGGGAGCGCAGCTTCGCAAACGCACCGGCATGGGTGTCGTAAATCGTGAGGATGTTTTTCGCGGCGGCATCAGACATGTTGAGTCTCATTTATGCGGGTTTCTGGAATGTTTATACCCTACTCGCCAGGCTCAAAACAAAAAAACCGGCGCAGAGGCGCCGGTTTGTGAGTGCGAATAGCGTGCTTATCAGGCGTTGGTCACCGGTTTCGGCTCAGTTTTGCTCTGAGCGTTTTCCAGCATACGACGCACCGGCACAATCAGCACCGCCAGTACCGCGGCGCAGATCAGCAGCGCGATGGAGCAGCGCGCGAAGAGATCCGGCAGCATATCCAGTTGGTCAGCTTTCACGTGGCCGCCAATCAGGCCCGCCGCGAGGTTACCCAGCGCGCTGGCGCAGAACCACAGGCCCATCATCTGACCGCGCATTCTTTCCGGGGCCAGCAGGGTCATGGTCGCCAGACCAATCGGGCTCAGGCACAGCTCGCCAAGAGTCAGCATCAGAATACTGCCCACCAGCCACATCGGGGAGACGCCCGCGCCGCCGTTGCTCAGGACATTTTCCGCCGCCAGCATCATCAGGCCAAAGCCCGCCGCCGCGCACAGAATACCGATTACGAACTTAGTGATACTGCTCAGGCGCACGCCTTTCTGGGCCATCATCGGCCAGGCCCAGCTAAAGACCGGTGCCAGCAGAATGATAAACAGGGCGTTGATCGACTGGAACCACACGGCCGGGATTTCAAAATCGCCGATCATGCGGTTGGTGTAGTCGTTCGCGAACAGGTTGAAGGAGGTCGGCTTCTGCTCAAACGCAGACCAGAAGAACGCCGCTGAAACCAGCAGGATAAAGCAGACCAGCAGTCGCGCGCGCTCTTTGCGGTTCAGCCCGGCAAAGACGAAAAGATAGATGAAGTACAGCGCCACGGAAGCCGCAATGATGTACACCAGCGTGCTGGCCACCGCGACCGGGTTGATCACAATGATGCCCTGGGCAATCAGCGTCACGACGACCGCCACACCGACGGCCAGCGCCAGCAGCCACGCGCCAACGCCGTTTTTCTTCGCCACCGGGTTGTTCCAGGTGGAGTCCAGACCAACTTCGCTGTCGTAGCGTTTCATCGACGGGACGGCAAAAAGGCGGAAGATCACCAGCGCCACCAGCATCCCGATACCGCCGATGCCAAAGCCCCAGTGCCAGCCGTGAGTTTTAATCAGCCAGCCGGAGATCAGCGGCGCGATAAACGACCCCATGTTGATGCCCATGTAGAACAGCGAAAAGCCGCCGTCACGGCGCGCATCGCCTTTCTTGTAGAGCGTACCGACCATCACCGAGATACAGGTTTTGAACAAACCGGAACCAAGAACGATAAACATCAGGCCGATAAAGAACAGGTTGTTGCCCATAAACGCGGAGAGCGCGATCGACAGGTGGCCGAGCGCAATCAGGATCGAGCCGTACCACACCGCACGCTGCTGGCCGAGCCAGTTATCCGCCAGCCAGCCGCCCGGCAGTGCCGCCAGGTACATGCTACCCGCGAAGATACCGACGATCGCCGAGGCGTTTTCACGCGCCAGCCCCATGCCGCCGTCGTAGACGGTCGCAGCCATGAACAGGATCAGTAGCGGACGAATGCCGTAGAACGAGAAGCGCTCCCACATTTCCGTGAAGAACAGCGAGCCAAGGGGATAAGGATGACCGAAGAAAGTTCGACTTTCTTTTTGATTAACAGAGGATTGCATAATTCTCCCGAAGAGGTGTGTCGTGTTGCAAATCACCACCAGATTGTTTGCCGACCCTCAATCCTGAGAGCCGAACCGTTACATCCAGCGAAATATTATTTAACCATTTGATAACCGGACGGTGGTTTTGTCTAGTGCCCGGAGGGGGACTTTAAGATGAAAATTCGACAGATGTCTAGTTTTGTAGACTTTTAGTTTGATGAGAAAGGGTAAAGATTGACAAGAATGCAGAAGGCACGACCTGATTTTCGTCCCAAAATAACCTCTTCATGTCCACCCTTTCTCAAGAGATTTCCGGGTTATTTTCTTACGTTTTCCATCTTCAATAAACGCAAAATCGCCAGCAGAGTTAAAAGCGAAAAATAACTCGCCCGTGCGTTTAAGTGCAACCTGTCGGGTTATATGCGAAAAATCTCACACCAGATAGATTAATTCCCATCAGGTCTACAGTTAGACCCAGATAAAACTTGAGCAAAAGATGCCCCGTGGTTAAAAATCCTCTGTCACTCTAAGAAAAAAACCAAGGATAAAAGCATGTATCTTTTATCAAAAATAATGAAAGTCATAATCGTATTGATATTGATTAGTTCGGTTGTCTGGGCATTTATTCCTGAAGCAGAAGCCGCTATTTATTTACACTATCCGTGAGCGTCGTCATCTGGGATCGACTCTCTTTTCAGGTTTACTATGATAAATATTATTCTCAATGACCGTGATAGTTTTTATCGCCTCGGCATGCAGACGCTGTTTAGCGCCCTTTTTCCGGACGAATTTGATAATCGTATCGCCTTCACTCATGACCTGAACCCACAAAGCGTGGCGGTCGCTGATGTGATTGTGATGGGGCTTTCCCATGGGGAAATCAGCATCTGCCATCCCGTGCTTCATGCCCGCAAGCAAAACAGCCTGATAATCGGCCTGTATGAAGGGAATGCGCCCCCGCACTGCGACCCACTCCCACTCTGTTTTAAGAATATTATTTTCGTCAATCGTACAGAACCCTTGCCCGAGATTAAAAAGCGGTTTTTACGCAGTTGGGAAAATTGTCGTATTCTGCCGATGATACCCCGGCAATGGAAATGTCAGGATTGTCGTCATAAAACACTTTCACCACAGCAAATTAACGTCGCCAATCATTATTATCAGGGTGCCACCGCCGAGCAAATCTCGCAAATTCTGTGTATCAGTATCAAAACGGTATTTACTCATAAGCGAATGATCATGGGTAAATTTAATTTACATTCAGACTTTCAACTCTTCACGTTATTTAACGTGATAAAAGCGCTGAATAACGACACCCCAGATTTCCTCACGGCACACCGGGAGCTGAAGCGGGCATAATATCGCAGAGGATGCGTATGAAATACGTCAAAAACGGGCTCCGGGCATGCTTCATTTTATGTCTGGCCAGTGGCCCATGGCACGTCTATGCCGGGGGAATTGTATTAAGCGATAATCAGCTTCGAAGCGATCTCACATGGCTGAATAACAATAATATTATTGCCATTAATCTCTCCACCTGGCCGCTCAGCCAGGATGACATTGCCCGGGCCCTCGCCGGGGCAAAGCACAGCGACAACCTGATGGCCGGACAGGTCATCAACCGGATGCAGCATCGACTTCGCGAAATAAAATCGCCGGTCAGAGTGAAAACCTGGGCGCAGTCGATCCAATCCGCATTACCGCCTGGGTTTAGTGATTCCAGAGCCAGCGCCCACGGTGTCAGCGCGGCGCTGGAAATGGGCGGAGAAGCCTGGGACATTAATCTGCAGGGACAACAGGAGCATCACCAGTACATCAACGATGTGACCCATGGGAATCTGAACGGAGCTTACGCCGGAATAAACCTCTTCAACCAATGGATCGCCTTCGGCGAGATCCCGCAGTGGTGGGGGCCGGGCAATGACGGGAGCCTGATTCGCTCTGACGCAGCGCGACCGGTGGTGGGGTTTTTAATGCAACGGGCAGAGCAGTCGCCGTTTGATACTCCGTGGCTTGCCTGGCTGGGAAGCTGGCAGTACCAGCTTTCCGCCGGACAACTGCGCCAGTATCACAGCCCCGAAGAGGCCAAACTGATGGGAGCGCGCGTGACGTTCGCGCCTGCCGCCTCTCTTGAAACGGGCTTTTCGAGCATGTTGATGTGGGGAGGAAAAGGTCGGCCAAACCATCTGGCGTCGTTTCGGGATGCCTTCCTGGGACGTGACAATACCGGCAGCCGGGATCGCGATCCGGGGAATCAGATGGCTGGTTTCGACGTTAACTGGAAACTCTTTAGCCTCACCGGGCTGCCGATCGCGTTTTACGGGCAGGCGATCGGAGACGATCAGGCGGGTGTTTTACCCTCGCACAACGCGTTCTTAGCCGGTTTGCAGGGCAATCATTCCTGGGGCAATCAGCAGGTTAACTGGTACGTGGAAGGCGCAGATACACGCGCGGGGATGAAAACCACGGGGAACACCTACTATCACTATTGCTACCACGAAGGTTACTACCAGCAAGGGGCTTCCCTGGGGGACGCGATGGGCGGAGACGGTACGCGCTATTCGGTAAAAACTGACGTCGTACTGGAAAATGAACAGCACCTGAGCGCCAGGCTAATGTGGGCCAGAGTCAACCGCGACTCGCTGCGGATTAACAAAGCCTATCCACAGGCGGATACGCTGAAAGGTGCAGAGCTGGGGTGGTCGGTGCCTGTATCGCCACGGGTAACCGTCGGGAGTACCGTCTGGTTTACGGACCGCGACTCCGCCAGTCTCGATACCGGAGTCGCGGTCACACTCAGCTTTTTCTCCGGAGAAATTCGCTAGAGCTTATTTCGGCTGGGCGTCTACCCCCTCCAGCTGCGAATAAGAGACAATCGATCGTTTCAGATGCTCTTCAACTCTCTGACGCTGGGCGATGCTATCCGCGCCTTGCGTCGGAGAACTCGCGGCCTGGCGGAGCTGTTCTTCCACCGGAACCGTCTGGCGAAAACTGTTCATCATCTCGTAAACGTTTGATTTCAACTCGCTCACGGTAATGTATTTCCCTTTCTGCCCGTCCAGCGCATTGAGCCGATCTGCCAGCATCTGAAGCCGCTGCATGCCCTCGTACCAGCCGGTCAGTGAATTCGCGGGAAGCGTATTGGCCGCGAGACGCTGCTGCCAGTTTTTTTGCATCTGCCCCATTTCCGGGTTTTCCGGCCAGAGGGTTTTCCCCTGATTCAGCAGCGCGTTGCCATATTGAACTGTCCAGCCGGGCGGCAATGCAGCCAGGGCATCAAGCTGCTCCGACGCGCGTTTTAACCAGCGCGCCGGATCGCCGTTAACGCGATCAGGCTGGCGCAAACCCTGGATTTGATCCGGCGTGAGTGCCTGGGGTAATGGCGCGACAGAAGCCTGCAGCGCGAGCGACAGTTCATCCGCCCGATGGGCAAAATTCCAGCCCCACAACGCCATCGCGCCAACCACCAGCGACGAGCAGGCTCCGGCGAGAAACACGGGCCAGCGTCTGGGCGGCGGCAGCGTTTCGTGGATGACTTCGACATTCACCTCCGGCTCAGGACGAATCACATACACCAGGCGGCTCACCGGCGCAGATTCCGCATTTGCAGGCAGTGACGCCAGGGCCTGAGCGGGAAGCGTAATGGCGGGCGACAGGCTCTCCTGCGATGAACTGTTTTCCAGCCGGGTCAGCGCAGCGCGCACCTGCTGCATCAGCGGTGCCGTCTGACAGGCGTGCTTCAGTGCCTGCCGCGCCAGAATATCGTCCATCGCCTCAATCAGCTTCTCAGCCTGCTCCAGCGCGATAAGATCGGCCGGGTTGAGCGAGTAAGTGCGAAATATTTTCTGTAAGCGCTGGAACAATCCGTTGAGGATCTCGGCGCGGGCATGGACCGGCTGCGGCCAGAGTTGGGTCCACTGATGGCTGAGCAGCGCATTCAGGATCGCCAGCCCTTCATTGATCCCGTTGACGCGCGCCAGATGGCTCCGCGCCAGGGTATACCATGCTCCGGTCTGCAGTTCGACGCCGTTTATCTCGAATAATGAAAGGGATAGTGCTTCGACCTGTTTCCAGTTTACGTCCGGACGCGCGGGATGGGTCAGCTTCGCCATCTCCTCACGCAGGGCGATAAAGTCAGGAAGCGCCCGCGGATCGTGCCCCGTTTTTACCGGGCGAGGGTGTACATCGTGCATAGTGGTTTCATCCCTGAGGGAAAGAGTGGCGGAGAAGCGATGCTCGTCCGCCGGGGATATTTATCGATCAGGGAAGCAGATTCCCGATCATTTCAAAGAACACATCTTCGTTAAAGGTTTTGCGAGGCGACGCGACGCCGCCATAAACGCTGTATGACCAGTTGACGTCATCGCTGGAGCGCATAAACAGGCGGTACAGCGAAGTGCTCTTGCCGTCGCCGTACAGCGTCACGTCGACGCCGCCCGTCACGCCCTGCCCGTATAAAAATTCCGGCGTGAACTTTATCTTCCGATTTTCGTAGCCCAACGCCAGGCCGGGAACAGTGAACGAACTTCCCCCGGCAAAAAGGTCAAGTACGGAAACGGACTCACTCTCAATCTGAATGCCCGTTCCCGCCAACCAGTCGTCCATCGCGCCCTGAAGAAGCGTCATTCGTGTGCAGAACTCGGCAATATCCGCCTCACTTTTGCTGCTAAACGGGCGGGGATGAGGCTGTTGATCCTGAAGTTTTTTTAGAAAGCGTGCTTTTGCTGACATGTGCGGCCTTACATCCGGGATTTGTTATCAAGGTAGTGTTGTTGTTTGAGGTGGCGGATCAGCACCCGCCCTTCGGGCATAAAATCGGTTCCATAGCGCACCAGCCCGATGCCTTTCAGCTCCGCATCAATGGCATAGCGCAGCTCGCCGGGGACTTCCTGATCCTGTAGCACCACGTTGATGCTTTTCAGGCGCGGCTCGTACTTGAGCAATACCTCTGAAAACGTGGTCATCAGCTGATGCGCGGTGCCGGGCATGCCCTGCAGGATTTTGGTCATGTCCGGCAGACCGTAGTCGGGCAGATGCGCCAGCGTGCCCGCGCGGCAGTTGAGGAGCCGTTGCATGTTATCGAGTACGGACAGGATCACCTGGTTGGGCTCGTTGACCTGATGAAGGTCGAGACCGCCGGTGAAGTTGCCGTAGAGGGTTTCGTAGAGGGAGGGGCGCGGCATTTTACTTATCCTTGACCGCGACCAGCGTCAGCTGGTTGTTGCCCGCCTCGATCACCCGAGCTTTATCCGGATCGAGGTCGTCACGGGAAAGCACCACCCGCCAGGTATCTTTCGCCAGATCCGGTGAGATGAACATCCCGGCAATAGCCACATATTGCGCGCTTTCATCCATCGGCATATCCACCGTTACTGCGCCGCCAGGCTGCAGGCGAACATCCTTTTCTGCCACCAGGTCGGCCTTAATCGCCTGACTGTCGGTGGCAAACAGCGACGGGTAGTCCGTGCTGTCGAAGGTTTTCCGGTCTTTCAGCTGATAGATACGCACTATCGTCGACAGGGCGACGCCACCCGCGTTGCTGTTCACCGCCTCACGGGCGCGGATATCGAGATGCAGGGTTTTCACCTGCTTATAAAAAATCGACTTTGTCATCGACACGGTGCCGTCCGTGACCTTCTGGGTCAGGCCACAGCCTGCCAGCATCATCGCGACGCCCGACGCCAGTACGAGCATCGCGGTTTTACCAGTGGTAATTGCCATCTTCATCGGTCTCCCTGCGGTGATGGTTCTCCTGAACGCGCTCATAGCGGCCAAGATTGATGGTGATTGTTTTAGGGTGTGTCGTGGTGTTCGACGAATTGAGCGGCCGCAATATCGCCGTGCGCCCGAGCTGGACATCACCGGCGCGCGGCTGGCTTTGCATCGTCGCATCAGGCAGTAGACGGCGGTCAACCTGCAGCTGCAGCCTGACATCCAGACGCGAGCCCAGGTACACATGCAGCAGCGCCATCAGGTCGGTATGAAGGTCACCGCCCGGCAGCCAGCCGTGCACTTCATCCCGGTTCGTCGTCGACAGTTGCATCAGCACCTGGCTGTTCACGTCCGTCGCATAAGCGCCCATCACGGGGCGGCCTTTCAACATGGTGGGGTGGCGAACACTCATCGCCAGCGGTTTTTTAAGCGGGATCCGACGTCTGTCGTGATGCCAGATTTTCGCCTGCGTGTCCGGGGCCAGCAGTCGCACCAGTGACGCCATGCCTTCAGCCGTGCGGCCCGGCAGTAGCATAACCGGCAGCAGCGCCAGGAAACGGGACGCTGGTGTGGCAATGGTGTCAGTACAACCGTCGATACCCAGCCCCGCCAGGCCCAGCAAATACTGCGAAGTTTTATCTTTCCCGCCTTCAGCAAAGGTCGCCGGGTAAGAGTATTTCCGCCAGATACGGTAATACTGGGCCACCAGCCGATGGTTGAAGATATCGAGAAAATCCGCCGTGGCTTCATAGCCTTCCCGGCGCTGGGTGATGTCGTCGATATAGTGCGTCGGCAGGGGCGATTCCACCCCGTAAAGCCCCATAAAGGTAATGCGAACGGTCGGGGGCAGATGCGGATGATCCGCAGCTTCCACCGCTTTAATTTCCGAAGCGGGAAAGCCCATCCCAGGGTGTGGACGAAAGCGCACCGGCTCGTGGCGAACCTGCCAGGTGCTGCCGATGACGGGCTTATCCGGCTGGCTTTGTTCCAGCAACTGGCAGAAGCGATAAAAGTTGGTATAGGGCAACCGGTCGCCCAGTTGTGCCATCAGCCGGGCAGGCGCGGACTGTGATTCTCTTTCCACCGGATGCATTTTCCTTCAGGCTGAACGATAAGGGTGAGCTGATTAAACTGGTTCATGTCGGCGTAGAGGGCAAAGAACCGGTTGAGTAGTTCACCGAACAGATGCACGTCCCCGTCACCCGTAAAACCGCTGCTGTCGAGGGTCACTTCGACATCCAGGCCGCGCAGCAAAAAGCCATCTTCGAAACGCTGAATACGGTGGTGCTCAACCCGCTGAATGGCATCGAGGCGGCGGTTGTTCAGCTCGTCCTCCTGCCAGTTGTACAGCGCCAACGTGCCGCGCAGCACTTCCGCGCTGCTCATCATGTTCAGAAAACCGGAGCCGAGATGGCTCAACACGCGCCAGTGAAAACGATCTTCGGCGGGCGGATAGACCGGCAGCGTCGGTTTGCAGAGGCTTTTAACGGTCATTTTCGTCTGCACCACCTGCTCGCAGCGATCCAGCAACGTGCTCTGGAGCGCCCGACGCGGCAGCTGGCCGTTAGTCCCGGTGATTTGCAGCGACACGGTTTCGCGGGCAAAGCTGCGGTCATCTTCCCACTGCATCCCGCCGAGGATCAGCCAGGTGTCGTGCAGCCCGGTGACGCCGCGCTTCACCCGCGTGTGGTAGTAACGGGGTGGAGCCTGTCGGCGCATCATCCCGCCTTTATGGCGGAAACTGCTGAACGGCACATATTCGGCATCACTGGTGCGGCTGGAACCGGTCACAGAGTCCACCGAGTAAATCTCCGTATGCCCGTCCTGCAGACGCTTTGGACGCAGAAGATATTCACTTTCCAGCCCGGAAATCGTCAGCGGGTCAGCTTCCAGGGTGAACAGGTTGATCACGGGGACGCAGTGCAGCCGCATGACGTCATCGGTGACGGGCAGATCCGACGGCCACTGCTGATTAAACACCACTTCAAGATCGAAATAGTCCGTCCCGGCAGGCGGGGTAATGCCCTCCAGGCCATGAAGGTGGACGAACATGAATTTCTCACGGAAGGTGAAATACTCCAGCAGCAGCTGATAGCCACTGAACCCGGTGTCACCTTTTGGCCAGAGTCCATCGTCCTCATCAAAACCACCGGGAGTGAACCTCCCCTCCAGCTTAATGCGATCGGTCTGGCCGGGCAGACGCATATACAGCGCAGCCTGACGACGAGTGAGCATCAGATGCAGCTGGCTGCTGATCGGCGCTTCCGCACCGAGATAAAAACTCAACCGACTGAGCTCCGCCTGCGACCAGTCCGCCTGGCCGCTACAGGCCAGTCGCAGGCGCAACATTGAACGCCCGTCCGGCTCAGTAGACATGGTCACTCCCGATACACTCAGTGGATTGAGCATCATCTCGCGAGTGGTGCGATAGCGGCAGACGGTATTCTTTGGCCCTACTGGGCGCGAGTAAACCTCAACGCCTGCGTGCACAATTTCGGCCATTTTCATGGCATGCAGATCCGGCGTGAACGCCACAATCGACAGGGACGGAATGGTGCGCAGATAGTGCGGCCAGAGCATGCTGACCAGCCCTTCGGTCAGCTCCGGAAGATCGTCATCAATCTTCTCGCGCAGCCGCCCCATTGAGAAGGCAAAGCCTTCAAACAGGCGCTCAACGTATGGGTCGGGGGTACCAGCTTTGTCCAGATCGAGCATTGCGGCGCGATCCGGGTGAGTTTGAGCGAACTCTTTCGCCGCTTCGCGGAGATAGCGCATTTCCGCGTCGTAATAGCGCAGGGTTAAATCTTTCATTATTTTTTTTCCCGTCAAATCAACTGCACAGCACCGCAGCTCGCGCCGGATCAAGCTGAATCAGCCCCGCCAGCAGTTGCTCCATCACCGGGCCAAGGCGCGCTTTATCCGCTTCACTGCGCCCCGCTTTCAGGCGCAAGAGTTTGAGATGCCGCGCCCGGACTTCAAACAACAATCCCGGTTCCCACTGGGCTAACGTGATGTCACCAGCCTGCGCACCTAGTTCGCTGAGCAAATGCGTCGCCAGTTCGTTTTTGCCATATTGTTCGGCAACCCGCGCCATCAGCAGACGCAGCAGCCATTTCTGCCGCACCGTCGTGATGCCGGGGCGATTCTGTAGCCAGGTCAGGGCCGCTTCGGGGCCGTCGCTGTCTGCCACGGCTACGGCTTCAGGCTCGAGCGCCAGAATGTCATCTTCAATCGCCCCTGCCGAGATCTCTTCCCCCCAGCCGCCGACCGTATCCATTACGCTCTGCTGGATCCAGTTGGTCGTCACTTCATCGGCGAACGGCGTGCCGTCGCTGAATGCGAGGCTTTCCAGCCCGGTCAGGCGGGAGAGTAACCCTTTCAGGTCGGCGGTGATGATATCGGCGAGCCTGTCTTTGCCCAGTTTCAGCAGCGCCTGGTGGACATACCACTGCAAATCCAGCCACAGATGGTTGGCTCCGCGGGAGAACAGGCTGTCGGCCTGCTCCAGCATTTCGCTCCAGCTTTGTTGCAGATAAAGCCGTTTAAGGAGCGCACGCTGATCGGGTTTTGGCGCTTCGATGCGAGTCCGGCCATCGCCCGTCAAGGCGGGCAGTTGTTGCAGGGTGTCGTGACGCACGCTTTTCATCAGATGGTGGGCTGACAGCCAGCCGTCTGGCTGCTCGCGCAGGTACTCTGTCAACGTGCGCGCCTGGGCCAGTAAATCCTGACCGGAGGTCACGCGGCTCATTTCAGGGGCATCGCTTCTTGCGACAGGCGCGTTGTCGCTGACGTTCTGCGGCACCACCGCATCCACGCCGCCCGCTTTTTGCAGCCGCGATTCCAGAGCGCTGTAAAGCGCACCGAGTTCCGGTCGCATTTCATCCGGCTCCGGCTCGATAATCTGGGCGATTTGTAACAGCGCCCCGACTGTACGCAGCGCCTCTTCCCGGACCACTTCCGGGTACAGAGAGAGGCTGTCGATCATGCGCGAACTCGCCAGCCACTCCAGCGCGGCTTTGCGACTGCGTTCGCGCTGCGGGTGAAGCTGTGAGCCAAAACGTTCCAGCAAACCGGCCAGCAGTTCCAGACCATCGGCCAGGCCACGTTCGCCCTCCCGGTGCAGTTTCGCCCAGCAGTAATAGGTCGCCACGCGGATATCTTTCGCGCTGGTGGTCAGCAGTTTCTCAGCCAGCTGGCAGACCAGCTCCGTATCCGCCCCGGACAACTTATTGACCTCTTCTCGCATTTGCTGGAAGTCATCGTCATACCCCGGATCGGTTCCCGTCGGGGCAATGTCGCTAATCGGAAGTAACCAGCTTTCCCAGAGCACGATACGCTCGCGGGCCTGCTGCTGTAACGTCTCCGGCTCAGTCTGACAAGCCGTGAGTAACATATTTAGTGATGACATCAGTAATCCTCCCCGGCGTCAGCCTCAGGAGTGCCTGTCAGCGACGCCTGAACCTGCGTGGCGTCCACGCTGAAAATAGCCGTCGGGAGACGGAAGTGACGTAATTTAAGCAATGCCAGGGGGCCTTCTCCTGCCTCGGTGCGTAGAGTGTAATTGAGTGAGCGTCCGTCCTGCGCTTTCCAGCTCAGGCTGTAGCTGCTGCCGACGCCCGGATAAGCGCTGATCGCGGCAGTATCCAGCAGGCGTATGAATCCCCAGGAGCCAGGTACATCGGCGTACTGGCGCGTGCCCGCCTGAGTGCTGATCCAGCTCAGGGATGCTCCCGGCGCTTCGGTGTCCGCAGGCCAGGTGATGCGCTTCCACTGCGGCATCTGGTTGACATACTTCAGCTTCTGGCTGTCGATGATCATGTCGGTCTGCATCACCCCTTCGGCAGTACCAGGGCGTAATTCGAAGCTCATCCCCGCATTGCCCTGAGTGAAAGCGACATCGGAGATATGACTCAGAGTGTTCATCGCAGCGAGGAATTCCGGGTTAAAGGTCAAGCCCTGGGCGTTAATGGTATCCGGCACCCAATGGCTGCCCTCACGATGCAGTACGCCATTCAGACGGGTTTGCAGGAACTGGGCGATGCGCCCGGAATCGGCGTTGAGGTATTTTGCGAGTAACGGCAAAGAGACATCGCTGTTGGCATCGTTAAACGGATAACGCCCGCCAAAGGCGCTGTTCCACTCGCTGACCACCGCCTGCTGCCACTGCGCATTCAGGCTATCCGCCGCCGGGGCGAGTACTTGCTGCCAGGCCTGCTCCATCGGGTTCACAAACACCGTGCGGCCAAAACCGCTCCACTCCTGGCCCAGTCCGGCGGCAATCAGGCTGCCGTAGTCGCGGGTTTCGGTCAGGTCCACGGCTTTGCCCTGGAACACGGTCTGCGCCAGCGTCTGGGTCATCGCCTGCGGATCGGCAGCGTTGGTCACCTGCTGCAGACGCAGGCGCACCTGAGTGACACGGGTCAGATAGGACTGCAGACTTTGGGCCTGCGAGCCGGTGCGAGTTTTGTCCATCAGCGCCAGCAGCGGACCAAAGGTCGCATCCAGCGGCCCCTGCTCGCTGGCGCTCTGATCGATGGCGTCTTTGTCATCCTTGCCGAGCAGATTTTTCGCCGATTTCACCAGTGAATCGGAAATGGCTTCCCCGGTCTGCCCGGTGCGCCCCTGTGTATTCAGCGTATTCATCAGCGCCACCAGCGGTGACTGGCGCACATCCGCCATCAGGGTCAACTGGTCGATAGAATCCGACAACGTCTCAGCCCGGTTCCAGCGCAGACTGTTAAGAAACCCGAGCCATGCCCCGCCGAAATCGGCAAAGTAACGCTCGGTCAGCCGGTTTTTGAGTTGTTCCGGTGAGCCTTCCTGCACAGCTTTTTGCTTGCTGTCGGTCAGGACCCAGTCCATCTCGTCGCGGCGCTCTTTCACCACTTTCTCAATCGCGGGCTGAACGGCCTGTTCCCAGGCCTGACGGGTGAACATCCCCGGCACGATCTCGTCGGTACTGAACAGACGCGCCGCATCGGTCTCCCCAGTCATGTCCTCAAGGCGCATGTCCACGTAAAGATGCGCCACCTGAGAGAGCATTTTCTGGTACAGCGTCGATTCACTGTTACGCATCCCCATCAGGCGCACCAGCAGGGAGCGGGACTGAGAGACCATGCTTTCATCGGCGCGTAAACGCCACTGCGGATGGGCGATCAGTTGTGCGCCATAGAATGTCAGCAGCGACGGAGCCACACCCTGCCAGATACTGGTTGTGACACCAGCACGCTGCGGCCACGCCTGCAACAGCGACGCGCTGAACCAGGCCGCGTCCATGTGCTCCGGGCGAGCCAGCATCAGGTAGAGCTTAAGCTGGTCGTAGGTGGCTTTCGCCATCTGCTCACGCAGTGGGCTGTCCGGTGGCAGGGCATTAAAGGCGTTGAGTTGCTTTTGCAGATGAGCGGCGGCGGCATCGCGTAGCAAGGGTTGCGCCGAGTCACGGTAGCGCGGCCAGAGTGCACTGAGCAGAGCATCGTTCTGGCTGAGGCCTGCCCGGTCATACCACGGCACACCATGTTCAGAACGGTATTGCAGACGACCGAGGGTTTTCTGCAGCGCGGCCAGGGCGTGCAGACGATCGGCCAGGGGTTGCTTCTGATGAGCAGAAAGCGCGGCCTGATCCTGAGCGTCCTGAATCAGATTGTGGTTGCTGATAAAGGAGAACACCATCCAGGTGCCCCACAGCACCATCAGCGCGGCCGCGCCAGACAACATTACTTTGCGCCACGGGATGCCTGGTTTACGCGGGCGAAGCGCAGCAGGCAGTGAACGCACCGAATCCGGCACCACGTCCCAGCGATTATCCATTCCCCAGTGATGCGACACGCTGCGTTCTGCATCCTCAGAAACCTGGCTGAACACCACGCCCGCCAGCGGCAATGGACGGTAAGGGTTGAGCATCACCGATAGCGGATCGGCCAGGGTTTGCGGTTCCCGAATGAGCTGGTCGGCCAGCATCAGCAGGAAGTTGTGCTGCGTGGAGTGACAGGTTTGCTGAATACCCTGTGCAATCAGTTCCTGCGGTAGAGCCTGAAGCTGTTGCATTAATCCGACAGCCCGACACCCGGCTGGGAGCAAACACCCGGTCGCCTGGGTGATGCGCCCTTCCGGTTTCCCGGCGCGCGGATGTAATGACCAGATGTAGAGGGGCAGCTGCCAGCCGAGCGCTTCGTAACGGGCGCTGATGGAGTGCGCCAGCGCATCCATGGTGCTGTCGGAAGGGACTGGAAGCGGTCGTTCCAGCCCTGGCGCTGACAGCTGGTCAAACGCTGAGGTCACCCACACCAGTCCGTCAGCGGGTCGGCGGCGCAGTTTACGCAGGGCGGTCAGCCAGGCGTTATCTGCGGGTGTGTTGAGATCACCGCCCCACAGCAGCAGAGTGCCGCGATCTTCCTGCCAGAGCTGGCCGGTGAGGCCGGGGGTTAGCTGTTCCACTTCCGCGGCGGTGCCGTTGATGAGCAGGATGCGGACTTTGCGGAACCAAAATAGACCATAACTACTGTGCATGGACTGTTTAAGTTCACTAATTTTCTCTTTATGAATACTCTTTTGCTTAGAAGACGCTTCTTTGTCTGACTGAGTATCTTCAGCGGCACCTAACTGACGAAAGAAACGTATCCTTGAAGCTATAGCAATCAAAGAGCGTCTGCTTATAAATATGAGGGATAAAATAAAGGGGATGAAAAGGATAGTACAGAGGACGCGAAATTTCTCTGATGGCTCAACCCATCCCAGCGGCTCCCCCCAAAGATAGTAAATTAATAATAATATTGCTGTAACAAAGATGATAAATAATACGCCTGAAAATCTAATTAAAAATTCTCTCATGCTATATTTCGCCTGATTCATTGGCTTTTAAAGTGATAATGTAGGATGTCAATAAATCATCATTTTTATTTACGATCAAATAACAACCGTCATCTTTATTCTCTTTTAAATACTGAAATTGCAAAAATTCTGTTAATGGAGGGCATGTACAAAAGAGATCATCGGTATCAATAAACGAATATGATGAAAGAGCACTTTCAGACATAAACCCTGAGGTTTTTAGAATAAGTTTATTTTTTTCTTGGTCATTTAATCCGGAGTAAATAACACCGGATAGCATTTGCTTTTCAGGAACACACCCCCATATAAGCGATTTATCAATGCCTTGCCAATCGTTTTCAGGTCGAAATAAACATCCTAAAGAATATACATTATCCTTTTCATTGTTACATCTTTCACCAAAAAGTAGCATAACTGACTCAGATTTATTTTTAATACGTTCACCACTTAAATCATGGTCATCAAATAAACTGGCGGAAACGAATACTACAAATTCATTTCGATGATCATCTAAGTAAGAATCAATGGTGACTAATAAGCTTTCGCTAAATTGAAGATCCACTCCAGGAAAATTGTTTTTAAAACGAACATCCCATATGTTTTGCATCATAGTACTTAATTCACTATCTAATGCACAAACAACATTTACTTTTGTCAACTTAGGCAGCAAACTTAAATGTAAATAGATATCATCAATCAATTCACTTATCAATTTATTAAACAGGTATATCTTTCTGTTTAATTCCCCCCCGGTTTTTTTCTTATTTATAACCGTTGAATCAAAAGCAAGATACCTGGCCATTAGTGTTGAGTCTGGTGTGTAACGTACTGGTAGCAAAGAGTTATTTACAACATTGCTGATATCACCGTTGATGTCAGGTACTATAATCTTTAAGTCTCTAATACTGAGCGCAATCCTTCCTTTACTAAGCATTTCCTGATAAAAATCACCCCTCGTTTTATTCCAGTCTATCGCCTCGACATATTCATTGTTCCATGCAATAACCCTAAAGAAAAAAACGCCCCCCCATATAAGCAAAGGCAAAAGTATCAACTCCAAACCCAAAATATAGTTATTTTTTGACAGATACTGTGGAAAATATAGCAAAAAAACAAATACATATACAACAGTGAAGCAGAGTAAAATAAGTCCCCATAGCCATAAAGAGGGTGGTTTTTTAACTGTTTTCTTTTCTGATGGAATATCGAGGATATTTACTGGCATAACTTTATTATTCCTTTATAACACGCGAGCCATTTGAAATCAGGATGGCACCGCAAGCGCAACGATGGCCCTCTAAAGCAATTGCTAATCCGTTATCGCAATGTTTTTCATCACCTTCGGTAATACTATTAACTCCATGTTCAGGGCAAGAGACCTGATCGGATTTACGCGCTACCGCCTTACCATCTATAGTGACAACTGATGATCCGGTCAAAACGGTTCCACCATGAGATGTTTTGTCACCGACAGAAATAGTTTTTTTCATACTACATCCACGTTTTCAACGTTATTATCACTTACCCTCAGTAAGTCTTTCGAGAGGTAAAACCTGGACACCGTCTGCATCTTCAGATTCATCTTCTCCTGAATGCAGCGAAACTCCAGTATCGGGGTCGACGTCTTCTACTTGATCTTTACCTTTAATTCTGAATGCAATATTATTTACTTCATAAACAAAGTATCCTTTCTTATCTTTTAAATAGCCTGAATATAGTTTTCCGTCTATTAAAGAGGATGAGTCAAACTCATTTACAGAAACTAACGTGTCGAATTTTTTGCTATAAAATAAAATATTATATGCAATCGTTCTCTGTCCATTTTTGTCAGGCACAACATCAGTGCAACCAGAATTCAATAGCATATATTCTGACTTATCCAGCAGAACAGCATCAACTTTGTTCAAACAATGTAGCGGGTATCCGTAACTAGCAGGCATTGTGCTTTTTAATACAAACTGAGAAAGTTTGCCATTGTTTTTAATTCGAATAACCTGCTGTGGAAGATATGTTTCAGAAGTTATATCTGGATAAATTCCTTTTGGAACTTTAACTTGTTTCCCATCAAAAACCCCCACCCATAAATCCTGAGATTTATTTACTAACCAGTACTCATTATCATATAAATCCTTATCTCTTTCATTATCAGAAAGATTATTTTGCGTTGCTTTATTATCAAGGGCCTGATCATGAAATCTTTCTGCCGCATCCTGGTTTGATATTGCTTCAAAACTATTATCATATGAGGGTTGTGCATTATTCTCTACTGCAACTACTGAGCCAGTTGAGAAGACAAATAGAAATGCAATAGAGTATTTCATTATACTTCCTATAAAAATAATTGAAACACACACACCAATTCACATGTTTATAATGTCAATATTTGTTAGACTTAACTATTAATAAAAAATTAGCACGCAGGTGATAAAACAGATTACCATGTTACTAAAGAAAGTTTCCTTCTTTATTAAACCGTAAGCATTATCCCCGAAGGGGATAATGACCTAGCCGAAGTGTAGTTGTATTAGTTGCAGCTTTTCAGAGCTGATATAGCTGAAATCAATAATCACAGAAATGTATCAACATAATAAAATTTTTCCTATTCTAACTTCTAGTTCAGAACTTCGCCCACAATAACTCGCTATTGATTAGTAAGAGTTACTTCTGAAACTCTGCTGAGAAATGAAGCCTGGAATCCATCTGGATCATCGATCATTACAGGCTTTCCGTTAACTTTAATGATATTACCATTCCCATCAATGTCAGGCACTTTTGACTTAATTTCACCAGTATCAATATCTACAGGTATAACCTTATCTTTACCAAGAAACTTAAATCCAGCTTCAATACTATAGTCAACATAATACCCATTCATTTTTTCTATTACTTTACTTAAAGAATTAATATTTTTATTTTGTAATGAAGAGTCAGGAAATTCATCAAGTAGTAACACTGAATCATATTCTTTACTGTAAAAATATATATTATAAAAAACAGTTAACCGATTAGCAGCTGGCTTGCTTTCATATGCACAACCAGTGTATATAACCATGTAATCGAGAGTATCTTTTAAAACTCCATCACGTCTATTGACGCACATAGGAGGATATTTACCACTGCTATCTTTCAATAAAAACTGTGATATTTTACCACCATTTTTAATCCTGAGAACTTTTTCAGGAAAGGCCCCCCCCTTAGGGACTGAAACATATGCACCAGTCGGCACGGAAACAAATTTACCATCAAAAACACCGATCCATAAATCCTGTGATTTATTTATCAACCAGTACTCATTCGTTCTTAATTGACGATCCCTTTCATTGTCAGGAAGATTATTTTGTCCATTTTTAAACTCAATATACTTATTATATTCATCACTATCGAATGCTTCCTGCAACGTTTGAGTTGAATTAATTCCTGCATAAACAGGAAATACTAGAAAACGCCCCACAAACAACACGGAAAACAAATAAAAAATCAGTACCTTAATAGCATTAATCATATACAAAATCCTTAAGGAAAATTAAAACCATCGATAAATGGCGCAGGGTCAATGCGATTAGCAATCCCCCTACCAGTCCGTTCTATTTTTCTTACCTCAAAATGCAAATGTGATCCAAGTAGGATGGAGGTCATGTTATTTGCATTCCCCGTGCTTCCTGTTCTACCTATAATATCACCGCATTTCACTAGTGAATTTCCTGATAAATTTGAGTTAATTTCAGATAAATGAGCATAAAAAAAGTAAACAACATTTAACTTTTCATCTTCGTATTGACAAAGATTATTTTTTTCTTGAGGCAAATCATTAGTGTGAACAATAATACAGAGTTGCATTCCATAGTCGCCATTGTTTTTTACAAATGCAACTCGTCCATCTGCCACTGAATAAATAGGAGTACCCGGCGCAGCTTCAATATCAACACCTTGATGAGCTTTTGGCCTTCCTTGTGAATCATGTCGAACATCACTCCCAAAACTTGCTCCAACAGGACTGGGGAGCTTATGAGTCCTTATTTTGCAGATATCCATTGGATTATGCCATTTCTCACCGCTTTGAGTGTGGGCGTTATTGTCAGGCTGTTGAACCGAAGGTGAAGTAGATCTTACATTGGGCTCTGGTAAATTAGTGTTAATTTCAAAATTTGGGTTTAGCTTTTTTAGTATATCTTTCAAATTTGATTTTTGTTTTTTTGGTATCACACGATAATCATCGGGAACAATGATTGAATTGTAATGCGTAATCAACCAAGCAACATATGCCGTTCTGCCACGTTCATCAATGGAAAGATACCTATGGTAAACATCTGAGCTAACATTGTTTTTGAGTCGAACATTCAAATCTTCATCTGTATATACTTTATAATTACCTGCTACTTGAACCCCATTCATTATAATATCATAAGCACCATTTTCACCATTATGGTGAATAAGATATGCTAGCTTAATAACCTCATCGGGTTCTAATGTAGATGTAGATGGTAAAGCTGTAGCAATACTGTCAATACCTCTTTTATCATAAAGACCAATCAAATCTATATTATACTCAGGGTTTATACGGAGTTCTAAAACAGCACTTCGAGAAACCTCTTCTTTAATATCACTCGGCAATACCCCATAGAGTTTCCCACCAGTGTATTCTAGTGTCTTGTAGGAGTATTTTTTTGTAAGCATTTGATAGACTTTTGACTGAGGGTCGGTACACATTGCTAGCCAAGTATTAGGTTTAAATTGCCCCAATCCAACAGCACCAGATCCCGAAGCGTTACTAGCGCTGGCTTTCCACCTCGACTCCGCATAAATAAGTGCCGCAAGCCCTTCAGGCTGAAAACCATATTTCTTAGCTGTATCAATAATATAATCTCGATACTGTTCAGCTTCTGGCGGGAGGCGCAATCCTTCACTAACATTACCAATATTACTTACACTAGTAGGAGCACCTCCTTCTGTCCGAGTTGTTTTATTTATTTCTGGTTGGGTTTTTTCTTTTGTATTTTTGTCTGCACCACTCTTAGAGGACTCCTTGCTTCCCTGCTTTGCCTTTTCTTTTTCCTGCTGTTTTGTTGATTGCTGAGTTCCTTTTTCAGCACTGGTACTACCTTTTACGATCATTTCCCTGGACGAAATTTTCAGTGTTTTCTTGCCAAGTGGGAGTTTTTCATGATTGGCAATAACGATATAATCTTTCTGATTTAAATGTTGCAGTTCTACCTTTATGCCCTTTGAGCTATCCTCAATAAGTAAACCCGCTACAGAACCTGTACCATCTGTAACATAACCATGCGTTTTACTATCAAACATAAGCCTGACCTTTGCGCTTTTAAGTGGTCGCCAGGCAAGATCATATAATTTCAAATCCAGTTGCGTATCATAGGGTTTATCTTTTGTCGGTAAATTCAACACTTGTCCTGGATGGATAATGTGCTGTTCCGCTTTTGTATTTAGCCTATTAATACTAGCCAACTCATGGATATTAATGTTAAATTTCCGACTTATCTTCCAAAGACTATCACCAGTCTGAACGGTATATTTTTCCATTATTGTTCCCCATCATTGCCATCATACTGTGGTCCGTGCTCACCGAAATACTCTTCATCAATTTCTTCTTCACTGTCCGTATTTTCATCGTCAGAAAAAATGCTGGTCCATTTATCATCACCAATGACCGCGTAAAAGTCTTTGCTTTCTGGATGGCCAAAACACCCAGACTCCCCGTCACTGAAAACCGAACCCCATATTTTTTCTTTTGTGGTCTTGTCGAAAAGGCTTACTTTCATTGCAGATGGTGCAGCATTACCAAGTGCATCCAATAACATGAACTTCATTGACTGGGGGCCACTTTCCGGCAACTCAGGAATGTTCGACTGCAAAGATGCTGGTCCGCTGTAGAGTAATTTACTTTGTTTCATTGTAATATCACCTGGGCAGCCTAATTCAATATTACCTCCCGAAAGACGTATATAGGCACCACCCGCACAAGCGAGCGTCAATGTTTTACCCGCTGTTAACGTAATATTTTCCGTAGCACTCGTCAGTGAAATATTCTGTTTAGCAATAGTTTCAATGTTTCCAGATTGCGCTTGAGTGATAAGATCTCCCTTTGCAGCAATAGTTTCTATCCCTTCACTTTCTGTAAATAAGGATATTTTCTTAGATGCGGCCAATGAAATATGATTCTTAGCTCCAATTTCAGCACTTTGGCCAGCGGTCAAAAATATATTGTCGCTAGCCGCAACTTGAAAGTGCCCACCACTTGCTAATGCAATCCCTTCAGGAGCACTTGCCAGTAATACAGCTTCTTTCAATTCCAATAATTTCTCTTCCATCAATTGCTGCTGCTGCTCATATTCCAGAAGTTGAGCCTTTGCCAGCGCGGCGGATTGAGAAAGTGACTCCATTTGACTGAGTGCCTGGGAAAGCAAAGACCTTGCAGCAGCCATATCAAGTATCTGTCCTTCGGCTTTCGACTGAGCATCAGCACTGATGAAGATTCCTTTACCCGCGCGAATCCCCCCCCACTTATCCGTACGCAGCTCAAACCCTTCACCACGCAGCGACCTGGACGCATCCACGTTGTGCCCTAAATTAAGCTGGGTCTTACCGCCATATTCCGTACTGAGCTTGATATGCTCCTCGCCGCGCTTATCTTCCAGGCGAATTTTATTCAGGGCTGGGGTACGAATAACGTTGCGCGTATTGTTCTTTTCCGTCACGTGGTCCACGTGGCGGGAATCATGCAGCGCATGGGCGATGTAAGGCCGGTCCGGGTCACCGTCGTGGAAGGCAATCGCGACTTCTGTGCCCTGAATCAGCGGGAAGTGAATGCCGTAAACATCCCCGCCGTATGGTTTGGCGAGGCGCACCGGCATGCTTTCCTGGCCCTGGGTTTTGTCGTCACGGTCGGCATCAAATTTCACCCGGTAAAGACCCGCCTCATCCTGCCAGGCGTAGATGTCGTTATCTTTTGCGCTGGTGACGCGCGCCATCAACGTACCGCTGACTACCGGGCGCTTTTTCGCTGGTGGACGCCAGCAGCGGGTTTCGCTGTAGGGCATGGCGGTCCATTCTACTCTCAGCGCATTCTTGCGGCTTGCAGTAAAACCTGCGCTCAGGATAACCAGACCATTTTCAGTGGCCGCTGGCAGGGTTGGAGGAATGACTGTCTCTGTAATAGTCAGAACCTGCGCCGGGCTCAGCGTTGAGTCCGTACTGCTACCGGTCACCGTTGTCTGAGTGGACAGGAATCGCTCATGCTCCAGACGCGCCCAGAAGTTTCCGGTCTCCGCTGTCGGATCAAACTTATCGCCACTTTCCAGATGGCGTGGACGATAATGGTAAACCTCACCATAAGTAATACCTTCGCCCTCTCCTCGGGTCATATCCGCCGGAGCCGAAGTCAGGACTTTTTGTGCTTCCCGATGGTTATAGTCATTTGCTGTAACAGAACTCTCGACCACGTTGTGCCAGACATGAACATCCCAGACAGAATCAGCACCATTATCATTCGCTTCGGATGGGCTGTTCAGGGGCAACGTTTTACCAAACTCCCAGGCACTCTGCTTGTCAGCGAAATGTACCACTTCCGTCTGTGTGTCTTTTTGCAGGGTGAAGAAGTAGAAAATGCCGACTTCGGAAAGCAGGCGCTCGATAAACGCGAGGTCATTTTCCTGATACTGGTTAATCTGAGCGCGTTTCGGATACGATGCCTTCAGATTAAATTCGTATTCCCAGTCTTTAAGACCGTGGTCCTGCAGCACCTGCGTCACCACTTCCGGGACCGACTTGTTGACAAAGAAACGGTGCGTGCGGAACTGCTTCTCCAGCAGAGCCAGAAACGGCTCAATGGTAATCTGGTAGGTGGTCTGGTCCGCTGAGCCGCTGATGCGCCGGAAGTGTGTTACCACGCCGTGGACTACCTTCAGCCCACTCATCGCCTCTAGCGGCCCGGTCCCCATGGTCAACGTCGCCGGTTTGCTCATGAGCTGCGCAGAATTGATATCCATGTCGCGGCTGGAGAACCGGATGGTGTAGTAATACAGCTCACTCATGTACTCCTTACCGCTGAAATTTTCCACATCCAGTGCCGACGGGCAGGATGGAATATCCAGTCGGTAACGGTTAAGGATGCTTCCGGTAACGGCTGACACCGCCTTTTGCAGAGTATCTGTCAGACTCATGATATTGGCTCCATAGGGAAAACCTTGTTGTCCATGACCATCGGCCAACAAGCAGATGTCAGGTTTTATTGGAAAAGGAAAATGAATAAGGTAATTATATTCACTGAATTCCATTAACTTTCTTAAGCACCGTCAATTCTATTGCTGGCAAGCTCCAGTAATGTAATGGCCTGAAGCAGATTCCTCAGCATACCGGCAATAAGGTAGCGATATTTCTTTTTCTGTGGGAGTTAAGTTGAAGATATGTCCATTTTTAATCCCCAGAATAACCACAACACTTCTAGTTATATCTTCATTTTTATTTGATTTTAAAACGTACTCAACAATAAATTGTCCATTATCCGGAAAGTGATAATAAGAAGGAGGAATACATAATTTACCGTCAGAAACTTTGAGGTCTGGAGAAAAATCAAATTTTTTCTCCTTTGAGGGTATCCCTCGCGGATTGATGCCCATGTCAGCAGGTTGATAATCCTGTGAATCATTGACGTTAAAACATACACTTTCACTCTGCTGCATAACCACTGCAGTCTCATCAAACTGCATCCTGTCACCTGGCCCAGGACATCCAGTCAAAATTAGCAGGCTAAAACTCGTTAAAAGCATAGATCGTAAGATCAGGAAATCAGTCACCTTCACCATGGAAACCCCCGCAATGCATTTTTGTATTGTTTACGTATTACTGGTTCTGAAATATCACCATCAAGTGTAATTTCAGGATTTTTTTGGGTTTCAAGGCGATTCCATTCCGGATAGCCGAAATATTGCAGGATAAAATTATCTGCAATAATTTGTGCCTGTTGCTCCATGGGATACTCACTTAATAAACGGCCATCGAGCGTATAGCGATAGCTAACCATCCAACTCACTAATCCCCGGCCTATAACGTTCATCCCTCTCGCCCGTTGCCATACGTGACTCATTTCGTGGATAAACAGATGCTGAAAATCATCTGTCGTCTGCGAAAAATCATCTCGGTATTCATTCCGAAAATAAATTTCACCATTCGGAGTCATAGCCGTATGTTTATCCTGCAAATTAAAAGGCAGATAACTGTCCTTATGTATCTTTACTGTTGAATAATCAATCGTGAATAAAAAAACAGATTGTGCCAATTGTATTTCACCAGCAGTGAGTGGCCTGACGCCACCCTCCTTTAAGGTATCAGACATCACAAACCTCCGTTAGCAATCATCAAACCCCAGCTCAATCCCCTCTTCCTCACTCCACCCCATCGTCAGCGAAGCCGGCTTCTGCTTCGCCGCCATATGGCTCAGCAGCTGCTGGCTCAGCACCGGCAAAATCTGCTGATTCAGCAGGCTGTCGACGTTACGCGCCCCGGTATCCGGCAGCAGACAAGCAGAAGTAAGCGCATCGAACAAACTCGACTCGATATGCGTGGTCAGTCCATAGTGACGATGCAGACGCTTACTCACCTGACTGAGTTTCATCTCGACGATGGTGCGCATCGCGGTCTCTGCCAGCGGACGATAGATCACCGTCTGGAAGCGGGCCAGCAGCGCGGGCTGGAAGTGATCGCGCAGGATCGGGCGCAGCAGCTCGTGCAGA
>NZ_JASSOT010000006.1 GCF_030238365.1 Lelliottia wanjuensis
TTAATGGAATAACGCTTGCGTACTACGACCGAAAAACCGAGAGTGTGGTCCGGATAGACTAGAAAGTGTTACCTATGTTCCCGGTCTGATCTGTCACCTATGTATCCGGTCATACAGCAGCGCCACCGGGCGATTTCAGCTTCGGGTGCCAACAACAAAGCCGGGTGGCGGCTTTGCCTTACCCGGCCTACAAAATCAAACTCCGAACCGTAGGCCCGGTAAGCGCAGCGCCACCGGGCAATTTCAGCCTCGGGTGCCAACAAAAAGCCGGGTGGCGGCTTTGCCTTACCCGGCCTACAAAACCAAACTCCGAACCGTAGGCCCGGTAAGCGCAGCGCCACCGGGCGATTTCAGCTTCGGGTGCCAACAACAAAGCCGGGTGGCGGCTTTGCCTTACCCGGCCTACAAAACCAAACTGCGGCACCTTACAAATCCCCTCTCCCTTTGGGAGAGGGTCAGGGTGAGGGGGAGAAAATCGCACTAAAGCCGAATCACCACCTCACTCCCCTGCGCTTTCACCACCACGCCCCATTCGCTGCCCGCATGTGACCCGCCTTTGACGCCCGCGATCTGCTGCACGTTACGCAAACAGATCGACCAGTCCTGCGCATCACCTTCGCCTTTGACCGTCACCGTATCGCCCTGCCGAGACGCCGTCAGCGTAAACATCACCGAACCGTCCGCCGCTGGCACTTCGCTCACCGCCGTACACCCGTCGGCCAGGTTAAACAGCTGGAACGCCGTCCCTTCGTGCCACGCGTAATCCGGTTTCTGGCTGTTGTTGCCGAGCGCCAGCAGAGTATTTTCACGCACATACACCGGCAGACTCTGGAAGTCGTGCTGCTGCTTATGCCAGCGGCTACCCTGCACTTCGTCGTTATGCCACAGGTGCGTCCAGCGCCCTTCTGGCAGATAGAACTGCACGTCGCCCGCCTCGCTAAACACCGGTGCCACCATCATCGCGTCGCCGAGCATATACTGCCGGTCCAGATAATCGCACGCCGGATCGTCCGGGAACTCGAGCATCATCGCACGCAGCATCGGCGTACCCACCTCGCGGGCCAGCGCCGCCTGGCGATACAGATACGGCATCATCCGGCATTTCAGCTGGGTGAAGTGGCGCACCACGTCGCAGGACTCGTCATCGTACGCCCACGGCACACGGTAGGATTTGCTGCCGTGCAGGCGGCTATGGCTGGAGAACAATCCGAACGCGCACCAGCGTTTATACACATGCGCAGGCGCGGTGTTCTCGAACCCGCCGATATCGTGGCTCCAGAAGCCAAAGCCCGACAGCCCAATCGACAGCCCGCCACGCAGGCTTTCGGCCATTGATTCGTAGTTGGCGTAACAATCGCCGCCCCAGTGCACCGGGAACTTCTGCGCACCCACGGACGCAGAGCGCGCAAACAGCACCGCCTCCTCTTCGCCCACCGTCTCTTTCAGCACGTCCCACACCAGCTCGTTGTAGATATAAGCGTAGTGGTTGTGCATCTTCTGCGGATCGGACCCGTCGTGCCACACCACATCCGTCGGGATACGCTCGCCGAAATCGGTCTTGAAGCAGTCGACGCCAATATCCACCAGGCCTTTCAGCTTGTCGGCGTACCACTGGCAAGCTTCCGGATTAGTGAAGTCATAGATCGCCAGCCCCGGCTGCCATTTGTCCCACTGCCACACGGAACCGTCCGCGCGTTTCAGGAGATACCCTTTCTCTTTCAGCTCGTTAAACACCGGCGATTTCTGGCCGATGTACGGGTTGATCCACACGCAGACTTTCAGCCCTTTGTCCTTCAGGCGACGAATCATCCCTTCCGGGTCCGGGAAGGTCACCGGATCCCACTCGAAGTCGCACCACTGGAAGGCTTTCATCCAGAAGCAGTCGAAGTGGAAGACGTGCAGCGGCAGATCACGCTCGGCCATGCCGTCGATAAAGCTGTTAACCGTCGCTTCGTCATAGTTAGTCGTAAACGAGGTGGTGAGCCACAGGCCGAACGACCACGCAGGCGGCAGCGCCGGGCGGCCGGTGAACTGCGTATAGCGATTCAGAACCTCTTTCGGCGTCGGGCCGTCGATGACGAAATACTCCAGATACTCACCCGCCACGCTGAACTGCACTTTGGAGACTTTCTCCGAGCCCACTTCAAACGACACGTTTTCCGGATGGTTCACCAGCACGCCGTAGCCGCGATTGGTCAGGTAGAACGGAATATTTTTGTAGGACTGTTCGGTGCTGGTGCCGCCGTCGCGGTTCCAGGTTTCAACCGTCTGTCCGTTGCGCACCAGGGCAGTAAAGCGCTCGCCGAGGCCATACACCGCTTCGCCGACGCCCAGATCCAGGCGCTCAAACATGTAGTTGCTGCCGGTATTCCCGTCCTGCACGTAGCCGTTGTTTTTCAGCTGGCTGCCGGTAATGCGCTGCCCGTCGCGCAGGAAATCCAGCGCCCAGAACTCCCCTTTAGTCACGCGCACGCTGATATTGCCGCTTTTCAGCTCGGCAAATTCCGCCGTGTTTTCAATCTGGACGTTGACGTCTTTCAGAACGTTCAGCGGATAGTGCGGCCCCTTGTCCAGCGCGCCCTGGAAGTGCTCGATGCGCACACCGACGATGCCTTCCTGCGGCGAAAACAGGCGGACCGTAAACATCAATGTGTCGAGCTGCCAGGTGCGCTCGCGCACGTCGCGCGGGGCGACGTACACCACCAGGTCGTTACCCTGCTGCTCCACGTCGAACACCTGCACCGGGTAGGTCACGTTCAGACCCGGCTGAATGAGCCAGTTTCCGTCACTGATTTTCATGCTTTGATCCTCTTAGTTCTGCAATTCTTTGCTGACCGGCAGGGTTTCAAACTCCTGCTGGTTGCGGCGCGCACCTTGCGCCAGCTCGCCCATAATTTTGGTCAGGAACGGGGTTTTCAGCGTGTAGTAGCGTTTGGCGACGATGGCGCTCAGCACGTAGCAAGCCGCCGGGGCCAGGGTGAACAGGCCGATAATGATGCTGATGGTGGTGCTGTTCTGGGTTTTGGCTGCGGCATCGTAGCCACCGCCTGCCAGCATCCAGCCGATCAGCGCGCCGCCCAGCGCCAGGCCGAGTTTCAGCACGAACAGCGTGCCCGCAAAGCTAATACCGGTCAGGCGTTTGCCGTTGGTCCATTCGCCGTAATCGACGGTGTCAGACATCATCACCCACTGGATTGGCGTCACCAGTTGGTGCAGCACGCCGATCACGAAGATAAAGCTGAACATCATCATCGTGGCATGCATCGGCACGAAGAACATCGCCACGCTCGCCACCGCCAGCAGGGCGTTGGTCCACCAGAAGATGCTGACTTTGCATTTCCAGTCGGTGAGCGGTTTGGCCAGCGCAGAGCCGATCAGGTTGCCGACGCAGTAGGTGGTGAGGAACGCGACGAACACTTCCGGCGAGCCCATGATCCAGGTGCAGTAGTACATCATCGCGCCGCCGCGCACGCAGACGGCGAGGATGTTGAGAATGGTGAGCACGCCGACGATGCGCCACTGGTCGTTATGCCAGATGTCGCGCAGGTCTTCACGCATGGAGGTGGTACTCGGCGGCACCTGGATGCGCTCTTTGGTGGTGAAGAAGCAGAACGCCAGCATCAGGAACGCAACCACCGACAGCACGGCAATCCCGCCCTGGAAGCCAAAGGCTTTGTCTTCGCCGCCAATCAGTTTCACCAGCGGCATCATCAGCACCGTGGAGAGCATGCCGCCCGCCGTCGCCAGCACAAAGCGCCAGGACTGCAGCGAGATGCGCTGCGTCGGATCGTTGGTAATCACGCCGCCGAGGGCGCAGTAAGGGATGTTGACCACGGTATAAAGCAGGGTCAGCAGTGTGTAGGTGATGGCGGCATAGATCATTTTGCCGTTCAGGCTGAGGTCCGGCGTGGTGTACGCCAGCACGCAGACGATGCCAAACGGGATGGCACCGAACAAAATCCACGGACGGAATTTCCCCCAGCGGCTGCGGGTACGGTCGGCGAGCAGACCCATGCACGGGTCGGAAATCGCATCCAGCGCACGCGCCAGCAGGAACATGGTGCCGACAAACCCGGCGGGGATACCGAAAATATCGGTATAGAAAAACATCATATACAACATGACGTTATCAAAGATGATATGGCTGGCGGCATCTCCCATGCCGTAGCCTATCTTTTCCTTCACAGACAATATTTCGCTCATTATTTTTATCCTTGGACGCTGTAGGGGCGCTGATACCGGTTGCAGATGTTGTAAACCATCCCTGGTGGAGCGGATATTCTGTTTTCTGGTTAGCTGCTTACGATTCTTCTCTTTTGTGATCGCCGTAGAAGTTGCAGAAAAAATCTAACCTCAGGATTTTCTTAGGTTTTAAGTCTGGAGGGGGATGCAGGTCAAAGCAGGGGTGAAAAAAAGATGCGAAAGGATGGGGTAAATGCCTGAAAGTAGCTATAATGCGCACCGCCTCCATGTAGCAATCGAGGCGCGGAAGATCGTCATCTCCGGTGAGGTGGCTGGATTTCAAATCCAGTTGGGGACGCCAGCGTTCCCGGGCAGGTTCGACTCCTGTGATCTTCCGCCAATTCAATTAAAATAATCAAAAAAGAGAAGTTGTATGGAAATAAATTTAACATACTATAGTGATCTTATTGATGAAGATAATATTAGTTTAATTGAAAACAAACTTAAACAATATTCAATAACTCTTAGCAAAAATGATATCTCTGGTCGCCCGCAAATGAGCGCAGATGATATTCTAAGCCAAACAATTATAACTATAACGCCTTTACTAGTATCGGGCATTGCAATTAATATACTCTCCAATTTAATTTATGATGCATTGAAAACCCCAATATTATCCATTTGGGCTAATTTAAAAAACAAGAAAATAACTAAACATTCTGCCAATGGTCAGTTTGAAGAAAAAGAAACTAGCCTAGGTATAAAATTCAGAATGAATAATGATAGTTATGAAATGAAAATACCATTGAACTTATCTGATGAATTAAAGGAAACATGTGTCACTAAAATGCTTTCATATATAATCATCAAAGCAGAGCAAGAAACTAAACCATTTGATCCTATGCTTTTTGAAAACCACATTGTTGTATATAATAAAATGACACAAGAATGGGAAACAATAGGGTTACCTGAGTTTATTCAGAAGTATATTAAATAATTACTATTTTGGCTCAATCCCAGATTTTACTAGTTCCTTTCTTCCCAAGGATTTGAGCCAATTCCCCAAACTCATCCCCTCTATCTTCGCTGCCTCTTCAAACTGTGCCTTCAACTCCGGCGTAATACGAATCTGAAAAGTCGGTGCTTTTCCGGACTTTGACTGATTTGGGTCGCGTTTGGCTGTTGACATGTACGTACCTACAAGAGCAAGATATCACCATTCAGGTACGTACCTTAACACACGATAACCTGAGATTTAAACGCTCTCGTCCAGTACTCGCAATACCTGACGAGAGCTAACCTCACCAACTATCAAGGAGTTGATTATGGCTGATTCGCATTCTACCCCAGACACCACCGCCACCGGAACTGAGCGCACGATAATTGTGGGATATCGTCCAAATGTTCAAGACAAAACCACGCCGAACATCATGCTTTCCGGCAAATGGCTGCGCGCCGCAGGGTTTGAAACCGGGCAACAGGTGACGGTCAAAGTCATGGACGGGTGTATTGTTCTGGTGGCGTACAGCGAGCAGGAGCAGCGGTTGCTGGATGAATTAAAACAGGCTCAAGCGAAGCTGAAAGGGATTGAGGGGGCGTTGGTTGGGGTGCATTAGGTTTGGTGCGGGGTTTTCCCCTACCCTAGCCATCTTCCCAAAGGGGAGAGGGGTCTGAACGTGCAAATTTGTTACAGCGAGGCACTGTCGGTTTTGTAGGCTGGGTAAGCGAAGCGCCACCCGGCAATCACAGCACGCTTTAACGTGAAATCGACTTATAGAACCAGGGCAAATATGCAGCTTAATCGCCGCATGTTCCCCCTCACCCTAGCCCTCTCCCACAGGGAGAGGGGACCGATCGAGCAATTTCTTCAGCGATTTCACCGCTGAACAGACTGAAAGGGCTCGCCGAATGAAATATCTCTGAAGGCTGCTCGCAGTATCCCCATTGCCTTATCAAGCTGGTTGCCAATCTTTGTCATACTTTTCATCCGAGATGCAATGGCCGTCAAAGGCAGCCATTGCAAATATAAACCACAGCTTATATCCTTTTAATTATAAGCTACAGCTTATCATGGACGAACGTATGTGGACGGTACTTCTGGGACACGTATTTGAGCAATGGCTACATGAGCAAGATGAAGGGTTACAGGAAAAGGTATTAGCGGATCTGCTCAATCTGCAAAATTACGGACCACATCTTACCCGCCCTTGGGTCGATACAGTAAAGGGGTCTCGACATAAGAATATGAAGGAGTTACGTATCCAATATGCAGGCCGTCCGATTCGAGCCTTCTTTGCGTTCGATCCCGTCCGCCAGGCGATTGTGCTTTGTGCTGGCGATAAGCGCGGCGACAAAATGTTTTATGCACGATTGATCCGCATCGCAGATGAGGAATTCTCGACTCACCTGGCAACCCTGGAGGCAACAAATTGAAAACCTTAAATGAAGTGATTGCTTCTCGTGCACCGGAAAGCCAAAAACGAATCAAAGAAATGGCCGACGAGATGATTCTGGAAACTGGTCTGCAAATGATGCGCGAAGAATTGAAATTATCTCAGAAGGCTGTCGCAGAAATAATGGGAATCAGCCAACCCGCTGTCACACAGCTTGAACAACGCGGTAATGAACTGAAAATTGCTACGCTCAAACGCTACATCGAAGCGATGGGTGGAAAGCTGAGTCTGGATGTTGAGCTTCCGACTGGAAAACGTGTAGCGTTTCATATTTAGATTTTTTCGTGCATCAACGCCGCATGTTCCCCCTCACCCTAACCCTCTCCCTCAGGGAGAGGGGACCGATCGAGCACAGCAATATTACCGCCGCAAAAAACTCAAAACCCACAGCGATGCCCTGGTCCGGCTGTAAATCGCTGAGTCGTTGACTGGAGGTAGGGGCGACGCACAGGGATGTGCGTCGAGGGCGCTGCTTTACAGGGACGTTACCTGCGCCCGTCCCCGTCAGCCGGAAGGAATAAGACGAGGGCACCGCGAAGCGGCGATTTACCGCCGGGAGCCCGGGTTGCCAGGGTGGTGGCGATTGAGCCACCCTGGCACGTTCACGGGTATCGTGGTGACAGAGAAGCACGGTTCGCAAAGTGAACGGAATAACCACAGCACTTACATGTTCCCCTCACCAACAGAGCCGAGTCCCCCCCTCACCCTAACCCTCTCCCTCAACCGATCGAGCGAAACTAAACCAATCAAACCCTAATCTCCATCACCGCATACACCCCATCCTTCGGCACTATCACCGTCACCTTCTCCGCCGGAATCCCCGCCGCAATATGAATATCCTGCAACTGCTGCAGCGAGCGCGGGAAGATGTGCGCCCAGCCGATGCAGCGCAAAATGAAGTCGATCTGCGGGCTGGTCGTGAGCATATTCGACACAATCACCGCTCCGCCGGGCTTCACCAGTCGCACAGCGCGCTGGAGGAAAATCACCGCGTCGGCTTCGTTGAAATATTCGAAAATCCCCAGCGCATCAACCAGTTCGGCCTGATGTTCGCCCAGCTCCAGCACTAAATCGTCGCTGCGGATCAGGGTATGCACCAGATGGCGCTTAAGCAGCGTCAGCTGTTCCCCGACGTTCAGCCCCTCCTGCGCCGCCATGGTTTCGGCCCAGCGCAGGGCGACGGGGTCGTCGTCCACCAGCGAGAGATGCACCTTCTGCCCGTCCAGTTTTGCCGTGCGCAGCGCCTCCAGCACCGGGATCGCCGCGCCGCTCGCGAGACTTATCCAGTCGCTTTCGATCTCATTGTGAATGTACTTGTCCACCAGCGCGCCCAGCACCTGCGCGCGGGAGCGCACGCCGATGGCGTCGTTAGCGTGGATAAACCACTGGCGGCTTGCGCTGTCCATTCGTGTGCCTTCGGGCAGGCGCTCTTCAAGCGGGTTTTGCACCACAAACAGCGCCAGCGCAGAGGGCACCAGCCGTGCGCGCCAGGCCGCCATTGCCGGCCGCGTGCGGTACGCCTGGTCGGAATGAAGATGCTGCGGGATCAGCCTCGGCAGGCCGTTTTCGCCCTCTTCCAGCAGCGGGGGCAGCAGTTCAGGGTTGGCTTTCATGGCCTGATTGAGGGCGTTGATCTCCCGCGTAACGTCGTCTTTCATCGGCCATTGGTCGCTAATATCGGGGAACGACGCGCTGTAAATCGTCATCGTTGCCGGTGCATCACCGCGAAAAGAGTGCCAGTTCATCTCGTTATCCCCCCGTTCGACCCTAAACGGAAGTCTATGCAAACGGTGCGGCATTGCCCTACGAAAAATGCACGATATGCCTTAATGATCGGCTCACCTGTGTCGCTCTGAATCGCTATACACGGAGGAGCGCCCACAATGAAAAAATTACTATGGTTACTGCTGCCGCTGATGCTGACGGGCTGCGCCAGCATTGTCGGGAGTAACGAAGAGACGCTGTATATCGACAGCTCCCCGACAGAGGCGTATTTCGCGGTTATCGGGCGCGATGGTGAGATGATCGCCACCGGACAGACGCCGCAATCCGTGGTGCTGAAAAAATCGGACGGGAGTTATTTCGGCAAGCGGGAATACACGCTGACGCTGAAACAGGAAGGCTACTACTCGACCATGATGCCGCTCGAATACCGCTTCAGCCGCTGGTATACCTTCGGCAATATTATCTTCTTCGGCGTGCCGGGCTGGTTCATCGTCGACCCGTTCTCCGGCGGCATGTACACGCTCAAAGAGGAGCGCGTCCACGCCATCCTGCGCCCCTGCCCGCCGGGGCCGTTCAATCACATGTGCTCGTAACAACCGGAATTCGTAGTATATTGAGAGTCATCTTGATCAGCAGGCGCACCCCATGTCTTACTCCATCGGCGAATTCGCCCGACTTTGCGGCATCACCGCCACCACGCTGCGCGCGTGGCAGCGTCGCTATGGTCTGTTGAAACCTCTTCGCACCGATGGCGGCCACCGTCTTTACAGCGACGACGACGTGCAGGAAGCGCTGAAGATCCTCGACTGGGTGAAAAAAGGCGTACCGGTCAGCCAGGTGAAGCCGCTGCTGGCGCGGCCCGGCGCGCGGCGCACCAATAACTGGGTCACCCTGCAGGAGAGCATGCTGCAGCGCCTGAAAGAGGGGAAAATCGAGTCCCTGCGCCAGCTGATTTACGACTCAGGCCGCGAATCTCCCCGCCCGGAACTGGTGACGGAAGTCCTGCGCCCGCTGCGCAGCCAGGTCTCGGCGAATATCCCGGCGATCATGACCCTGCGGGAAATCCTCGACGGGATCATCATCGCCTACACCTCGTTCTGCCTCGAAGGGGATAAACGCGCGCCGGGCGATAACTGCCTGATCACCGGCTGGCACCTCAACGACCCGTGTGAAATCTGGCTCGAAGCGCTGAAACGCACGGGGCAAGGGCATCGCATCGACGTCCTGCCGATCCCACCTGCCACCCTGGCCCCGGAGATTTTCCCGGATCGCAAATGGTTGCTGGTCACCACCGGCAAATTAACCGCCGCGCGCAAAAAACAGATTGAGCAGTGGCAGGAACAGGTTATTTCTCTGGACGTCATTACCCTGTAGACGATATTTCCCGCGCCAGTTATCACAAAAGATTGAATATTTTCCTGCCGCCAGAATGCTAACGTTTTCCTGTATTCATCAAAAACAGGAAAACAACATGAATAAATTCTCCGGCCTGCTGCTTTTATCCTCCATCGCCTTCGCACCCGTCGCCTTTAGCGCGCCGATGGGCACCCTGAGCGTGCATATTCTCAACCAGCAGACGGGCACGCCGCCCCCTGGGGTGACGGTCACGCTGGAAAAACAGCAGCAGGGCAACTGGGCGATGCTGGCGAGCGGCAAAACCGACCACGACGGGCGCATTAAATCGCTCTATCCAGAGGATCAGGATATGCAGCCCGGCGTGTACAAAGTGACCTTCAAAACCGGCGACTACTTCCAGAGCCAGAAACTCTCCTCGTTTTTCCCTGAGGTCCCGGTGCTGTTCACCGTCACCAAAACCAACGAAAAACTGCACATCCCGCTCCTGCTGAGCCAGTACGGCTACTCCACCTACAAGGGCAGCTGACCCGTCTTGCGCTCCCGCCCCGCTATCGGGAGCGCATTTTACCGCACAAAAACACTCACACTATCCATCTGAAATTATTCACAAATAAAAAATAACTCGAATCAAACTTGGACAAACACACACGTTTGTGCAAGTTTTAGTTATGGGTTTTACATCAGGATCGTCCACTGCAAGGGTGAATCAATGAGCGCCGTCATCGATCGGTTTATGAGTTACTACGCCGGGCTGGAAAACCAGCCGCCAACGGCGCTGCCTGCGCTCTATCACCCTGAAGCGGTGCTGATTGATCCCTTCGGTGAGCATCAGGGGCTGTTCGCAATCCAGCGTTACTTCACCCATCTGCTGGCCAATGTGGACCAGTGTCATTTCTCCATCGATAAGCCGTTCATCGACGGCGACCGTTTCGCCCTCACCTGGACCATGCACTGGTCACATCCGCGTTTGACGGACGGCGAGACGCTGGCGCTGCCGGGCTGCTCCGTGGTGGAAATCCAGGACGGCACGGTGAAACGTCAGCGGGATTATTACGATGCCGGAGAGATGATTTACGAACACCTGCCCGTCCTTGGTTGGGCGGTGCGCGGTGTGAAAAGGAGGGTGCGCCCATGATGACTGTCCTCATCACTGGCGCCAGCTCAGGGATTGGCGAGGGACTGGCGAAGTCCTGGGCGGATGACGGCTGCCGCGTCATCGCCTGCGGCAGGGATGCTGCCCGCCTTGAGGCCCTGCGCCAGTACAGCCCGCTGATCTCTCTGCGTCAGTTTGACATGACCGACGCGCAGGCCTGTCGCGAGGCGCTGGCCGATTGCCGCGTGGATCTCGCCGTGCTGTGCGCCGGAACCTGCGAATATCTCGATCGAGGGGTGATCGACGTCGATCTGATCGCGCGGGTAATGAGCACCAATTTTACCGGGCCGATAAATTGTCTGGCTGCGCTGCAGAACACGCTCGCCCCCGGCAGCCGCGTGGTGCTAGTCAGTTCGATGGCGCACTGGCTGCACTTCCCGCGCGCCGAGGCGTACGGCGCCTCCAAAGCGGCGCTGACGTGGTTCGCCAACTGCCTGCGTCTGGACTGGGAGCCGAAAGGCGTGGCCGTGACGGTTGTCTCCCCTGGCTTTGTCGACACGCCCCTGACGCGCAAAAATGATTTCCCGATGCCCGCGAAAGTGAGCGTCGGGCAAGCCGTGGCCGCCATCCGCCGCGGCGTGGCGAAAGGCCGGGCGCACATCGCCTTCCCCACCGGATTCAGTCTGGCTTTGCGCCTGCTGGCGTCTCTGCCGCAGTTTATGCAGAACGCGCTGCTGCGCCGGATGGTGCGCTCATGAACATCGCCATTATCGGCAGCGGCATCGCCGGGCTGACCTGCGCCTGGCGGCTGGCCGGGCACCATCAGGTGACGCTGTTCGAGGCGGCCCCTACCGTCGGCGGCCATACCGCCACGGTCAATGTCACCACCCCGTCGGGGGAGTATTCCATCGACACCGGGTTCATCGTCTACAACGACCGCACCTATCCGCGCTTTATGGGCCTGCTGAGCGAGTTAGGTCTCAGCGGACAGAAAACGCAGATGAGCTTTTCGGTGCACAACCCGGCAAGCGGGCTGGAATACAACGGCCACACGCTCTCGACCCTGTTTGCCCAGCGCCGCAATCTGCTGAACCCGACGTTCTGGCGGCTGCTCAGATCGATCGTGCGTTTTAACAAACTGGCGAAACAGGCGCTGCGCGAGGGCTCCAGCAACAACCACACCCTGCAAACCTTCCTCGATCAGCACCGCTTCAGCCCGTTCTTTGCCCGGCACTACATCCTGCCGATGGGCGCGGCGATCTGGTCCTCGTCGTTGCAGGAGATGCGCCGTTTTCCGCTGGCGCTGTTTTTACGCTTTTTTGAGAATCACGGGCTGCTGGACATCACCCATCGTCCCCAGTGGTACGTGGTGCCCGGCGGATCGCGCGAATATGTCCGCGCCCTCGTCACGCAGCTGGGCGATCGCCTGACGCTGCGCACGAATGCGCCGGTGCAGAAGGTGATCCGCCACCCCCACCGCGTGGATATTGAGCTTGCCGACGAAACGCACAGCTTCGATCAGGTCATTTTCGCCTGTCACTCCGGACAGGCGCTGGCGCTGCTGAATAACCCAAGCCTTGCGGAAAAACAGATCCTCGGCGACATCGGCTGGCAGCGTAACGAGGTGGTGCTACACAGCGACCGGCGCTGGCTGCCGGTGCGCGAGCGCGCCTGGGCAAGCTGGAACTATCGCCTGAGCGACAAGGAGCAAAACAGCGCCTGCGTCACCTACAGCATGAATATTTTGCAGGGCCTGCCCGCGGGCGCGCCGCTGTTCTGCGTCACCCTCAATCCGGATGCGCCCATCGACGAACGCGATGTCTGGCAGCGCTTTGTGTATGAACATCCGCAGTTCAACCCCAAAAGCTGGCGCGCCCAGTCGCGTCGCGCCGAGATCAACGGCCAGCAGCGAAGCTGGTTCTGCGGCGCTTACTGGTACAACGGTTTTCACGAAGATGGCGTGCGCAGCGCGCTCGACGTGGTGGCGGGGATCGCGAGGGCCGGAACATGAACAGCTGCCTCTATCAGGGCGTGCTGCGCCATCGCCGCCTGCTGCCCCGGCCACACCATTTCCGCTACAGCCTGTTTATGGCGTGGCTCGATCTCGACGAGCTGGCGATCCTGCCGTCGCTGGGTATTCGCCGCAACCGCTTTGCCGCCGCGTCGTTTTACGACCGCGACTATCCGCTGGGCGAGCCGCTCAAAGCGCAGGCTCTCGCCAGGCTGGAGACGCTGACCGGCGAACGCCCCGACGGGCGGGTGATGCTCCTGACCCAGCTGCGCTATTTCGGCATTCACTTTAATCCGGTCAATTTTTACTACTGTTTTGACCGCCAGGACGTTCTGCGCTGGGTGCTCGCCGAAGTGCGCAACACGCCGTGGAACGAGCGGCATTACTACGCGGTGAACGGCCAGGAAGCGCGCCCGATGGCGAAAGCCTTCCACGTTTCGCCGTTTAATCCGATGGATATGGTCTACCACTGGCGTTTCAACTGCCCGGCAAAAACCCTGCACATGCACATTGAAACGCATCAGGAAACCAAAGTGTTTGATGCCACGCTGATGCTGACCCGTCAGCCCCTGACCCGCCCGGCGCTGCGTTCGCTGCTGTGGCGCATCCCGCTGATGACGCTCAAAACCGTCCTCGCGATTTACTGGCAGGCGCTGCTTTTGTGGCTCAAACGCGTGCCCGTCCATCCCCATCCCGCCAGCAGGAGTGAACGCTCATGACCGATCCCGTTTATGCGCTTGAGCCAGATTATCCGCGCAACGCGCGCATGGCGCGCTGGCTGCTGTTCCGCCTGCTGGCAGACTTGCAGCAGGGTTCGCTGACCGTGCGCGAGGGCAACCAGAGGTTCCATTTTGGTGACGCCAGCGCGGCCCTGCACGCCGAGGTAGAGGTGCTTTCTCCGACGCTTTACCGGCGATTGCTGACCGGCGGAAGTCTTGCCGCCGCCGAAGCCTGGATGGACGGCGAGTGGGAGACGCATCAGCTCACCACCCTGCTGCAGATCCTGGCCCTCAACGGCAAAACCCTGGCGCGGCTGGAGAGCGGATTCCGTCTGCTGGGCAAGCCCGTCGAACGGCTCCGCCACTGGGCGCGCCGCAACCACCGCCAGCAGGCGCGGGAAAATATTGCCGCCCATTACGATCTGGGCAACACCTTTTACGCTCAGTTCCTCGACGAAGAGCTGCTCTACTCCAGCGCCCTGTTTACCTCGCCGGATCAGGATCTGACCGCCGCGCAGCAGGCCAAAATGGCGCGACTCTGCGATCAGCTGGCCCTGACGCCGGACGATCACCTGCTGGAGATCGGCACCGGCTGGGGCGCGATGGCCGAGTTCGCCGCCCGCCAGTACGGCTGTCGGGTGACCACCACCACCTTATCGTACGAGCAGTTTTGCTGGGCGCAGGCGCGGATTGCTCGCGCAGGCTTACAGGACAAGGTTCAGGTATTGCTTTGCGATTACCGCGACTTAACCGGGGAGTTCGACAAGCTGGTGTCGGTGGAGATGATCGAAGCCGTCGGCAAAACCTTCTTGCCGGAGTTCTTCCGCACCTGCCAGGCGCGCCTGCGCCCCGGCGGCAAAATGGCGATTCAGGCGATCACCATTCAGGACCAGCGCTACCGCAGCTACAGCAAAAGCGTCGATTTCATTCAGCGCTACATCTTCCCCGGCGGCTTTTTGCCGAGCATCACGGCGATGAGCGATCTCATGACGCGCCACACGGATTTCGTGGTGCGCAACCTGTTCGACATGGGCCCGGACTACGCGCGCACCCTGACACACTGGCGCACCCGCTTCCTCCACGCCTGGCAGGATATTGAAAAACTCGGCTTCGACGAGCGCTTCCGCCGCATGTGGCTCTACTACCTGGGCTACTGCGAAGCGGGGTTCAACGCCCGCACCATCAGCGTGGTGCAACTGACGGCAGAGCGCGTATGAGCCGTCACGTGCAGGTCTTCGTCCTCGCCGTTGCGTTCGATTTTTACTGGACGATGGTGGTGATCTTTCGCGAGCGCGGGGTGATGGTGTGGCTCGCGCTGGCGCTACTGGCCTGCCTGATGCTCAAACCGATCCAGCGTCTTTACGCCATTCTGCTGGCGGTCGCGGGGAGTTCTCTGGACACGCTCTGGTCGTTGACCGGCCTGCTGCGCTTTAACGGCGAAGGGATTTTGCCGCTGTGGATGATGGCCCTGTGGCTGATGTTCGCCTGCGTCTGGACCCAGCTCACCACCACCACCGCCCTGCCGCGCTGGCTGCTGGTGCTGATGGGTACCGCAGGCGGCCCGGTGGCCTATTTTCTTGGCGAGCGTCTGGATGCGATCGTCTTTCAGGCCCCGGCCTTCATCGTCCTGAGCTGGATGGCGATGGGATGGCTGGTGCTGATCCTCTTTTTCCACCTGCTGGTCGGGAGGCAACCATGAAACGATTTCTGGCGGTCAGTCTGGCGGCGCTGATGCTGCTGGCGGGCTGCAGCACGGATATCAGCGAGTATCAGGGCAAAACGCCAAAACTCGATATCTTCCGTTATTTTCAGGGCCAGACCGAAGCGTTCGGCATGGTGCAGGACCGCAGCGGGAAGCAGCTCCGTCGCTTCCACGTGGCGTTAAACGGCCAAGTGCAGGCCGATACCCTGACCCTGAGCGAGCAGTTTGTGTATGACGACGGCGAGAAACAGCAGCGCGTGTGGCACATCCGGCGCGTCAGCGCCGATCGCTATGAAGGTCGTGCAGGGGATATCGAGGGCGTGGCGACAGGCCAGGCGGCGGGAAACGCCTTCAACTGGCGCTACAGCATGAACGTCAAAGCCGACGGCAAAACCTGGCTGTTGCACTTCGACGACTGGATGTATTTGCAGGACGACACGCATCTTTTCAATAAAACCGCGATGACGAAGTTTGGTTTCAACGTCGGCACCGTCACGCTTTTCTTCACCCGGAAAGACAGTAAGGGGGCAACACCATGAACACCAAACCCACGCTCGGTATTAGCGGATGTCTGACGGGCTCAGCCGTGCGGTTCGACGGCGGGCATAAACGCATGAATTTCCTGATGGATGCCCTGGCGCAGTGGGTGACGTTCAAACCCGTCTGCCCGGAGATGGCGATTGGCCTGCCCGTTCCGCGCCCGGCGCTGCGTCTGGTGAAAGCGCCCGACGGTGACATGCGCGTGCGCTTTACCTTCGCGCCGCACGAAGACGTGACCGACAAAATGACCGATTTCGCCGCGGACTATTTGCCGGGTATCGCCGGTTACGACGGCTTTATCGTCTGCGCCAAATCCCCGAGCTGCGGCATGGAACGCGTGCGGATCTACGATGAAGCGGGCAACCCTGGCCAGAAAGAGGGCAGCGGGGCGTTCACCGCCGCGATGCAGGCAAAATACCCGTGGCTGCCGGTGGAGGAAGACGGTCGGCTGCACGACCCGGTCCTGCGCGAGAACTTCATCGCGCGGATTTTTGCCCTGCACGAGCTGAACGCGATCCGCGCCAAAGGCCTGACGCGCCGCGCCCTGCTGGCGTATCACAGCCGCTACAAACTGCAGCTGCTGGCCCATAACCAGGCGGCGTACCGCGAGATCGGCCCGTTCGTGGCGTCGATGCACGAGTGGCAGGATCTGGAGGCGTTTTTTGTGGCCTACCGCGACAAGCTGATGGCGATCATGAAGCAGCCCGCCTCACGTAAAAACCACACCAACGTGCTGATGCACATCCAGGGCTATTTCCGCGAACAGCTCAACGCCCGCCAGCGCCTGGAGCTGCGCGAAGTGATCCTCAACTACCGCGCCGGGCAGCTGCCGATCCTCGCCCCGCTCACGCTGCTCAAGCATTATCTGGCCGAGCATCCTGACAACTATCTTCTGACGCAAAACTATTTCGATCCGTATCCGCAGGATCTGGGGCTGCGGCTGGCGATTACCTGAGACTTTAAAACATAGTTAAAACGAGAGACCCTGGCCCGAAGGTCCTTATATGCCACACTTTTAGACGACAAACCTCACTGTCGTCTTTTTTTGTTTAGGGTTATTTGTTTTCCTGAATCCGCCTCGCATTTTTTAATTTTTCCCGTAATCAAGGCACTGTATTTTTATTCAGTTCGGTATAATGGGGGCAGGAAGAAAAAAGATCGCGGTATAAAGGTGTGTCACCACCCGTATACCGCTAACCACAAACAACTAAACAGGAGTTGAATATGGCTAAGTGCGATATTAAGCCAGAAGTGATTATTGCCAAAACAGATTCTGAAACTTTGGCCAATATTTCCAGAAACCGCGAAGCGGTACGCAAAAATGGCGACCGTGCGGTGGAAAAGAAAGCAAAAGGGATTTCTAAAAGCGTACGGCGTATGACGGTGAGTTATGTCAGTACCCGCCACTACGATCGCAAGACCGAGAGAACCCGGCGCTACACCCGCAGCGCCAGCCTGCGCCTGAACGGCCACTGGATGGAAGAAGCCGGGTTTACCACCGGCACACCGCTGGATGTGCGGGTGATGCCGGGGTGTCTGGTGATCACCACCCGCCCGGAAGAGACATCTTTTATGAAAGACCTGAACAAGATCAGCCGTTTGCCGGAGAAAGAGCAGGAGCAGGTGAGGCGGTTTTTGACGGGAGTGGCGGCGAAGGTGGTGCTTGAGGCGGTTTGATATTAGGTTAATAATTCCCGCCGGATAAGGGCGGGACTTTATATTTATCTCATGATAGTAACTCTGGATAAATTATCATTCTGATTAAACTGTAAATGAAGTGAATACTCCTCATTTTCATACTTTATCCAACGATCAATATAACCCATAAGTGCATCCGTTTTTCCACCACCTGAAGACAATGGCCAACCTAATATTTGAACAGCCTCTTGCTCCGAACTATCAATTGATACTGGCAACTCCCCTTTATACTCAAAAAAACCCTCATCCTTCTTTGCATAAAAAGTAATCTGATCTACAACTTCATCTTCTAATAAAAACAAAACACCTGACTGTAAAAACGAGTAATAATTCCTGTCACCTAAAACACTCTCCTCGATCTTAGGCAACTCATTAAAATTACTTGAAATATTAACAAATTGACTATCAAATTTTGAGCAACCTAACAACTTAATAAATTCATTCCATATCAACATTATTTTATTACTCCTTTTTGAGAATTCCTTTCCTTGAGTTGGATTATTGCATCATCGACAAGTTTAGGATAATATCCCCGATCCAACATATTCTTTCTCAGTGCATCTGTATCACGACATTCTGCACCACAAAGATTTATCGCATCTTGTTTTACTTGGGATGGCGTATTTTTACCACCATAAGTAGGGCCAGCCTGATGTACATCTTTAGGTACTTCAATAGCTGTTGCATTGTTATATAGGCTTTTTTCTTCTGCTGGAGTTAATTTTCTCCCCAGCTCATTTTCTTTTGCCTGACGAATTGCAGCAAATGATGGGATATGATCATGTTCCAGTCCATCACCAACTACAGAACGATCTTTAAGTTCTTTATATGAACCAACATCTAGCGGCTTAACTGCCTGAATTTCATCGCTGGCTTTATTGATTAGCTTGGATGCTTCCGCCACATCACCTTTCTTCAGGGCTGTTTCAGCCGCCTTGATGGCCTTACCGGCAGCATCACCTGCGCCAGGAATAATCCCTATCGCAGCTGCCAGGTAATCCAGCGCCGACTGCGCTTCCGCAAAACTCTTGATATCACCCACGACAGGTACGAAGTCAGCGCTCAGCGACACCGTTTCTTTCAGCGCTTCACGCCGCTCTTCGTACATCTTCACCGTGCAGGCTTCGGCGCTGATGCCGCCGCAGTTTGCCTTCTTATAACGCTCGTTTTCGGCTTCAACCTGCTCACCGGCCTTCTGCTCTAGCGTCTTACCTTCAGACTGCGCCTGTGCAATATCACTCAGCGCATTATTCTCAACCGCATTCTTTCCAGCCTCCGCCCCGGCTGCCGCGCCAGCCGTATTGCCACCCGCAAGCCCACCTGCAATACCAGCGGATATACTTGCCAGCGAACTGATGGTCTGCTTCTGGTCTTCCGTCAGATCAGACATTTTTACATCAGGGTAATAAATCCCGGCAATGGCTCTCGCAATCACCTCACCGGATGCCGCACCCACGGCTCCTGCCGCTGCACTGTTACCCTGAATAGCCGCCACTGCACCGCCCAGGATCGCATGTGCAATTGCATTGACCGCCGGATCACCTTCCGTTGATTTCAGCAGATGCGCCAGCTCCGGCGCCGAAGCCCCCGCCAGCGCACCACCGATATTGCCACCCGCCAGACCCTGCAACGCCGCCGTTGCCGCCTGGATACCGCGCT
>NZ_JASSOT010000007.1 GCF_030238365.1 Lelliottia wanjuensis
TCTCCCACGGGCTCAGTGGCACCAGGGCCGGGTGATGCTCACCGGTAACCTCCCGATGATCAGTCGGGGATCTTCTCCGCAGAAGCGGAGAAGATCAAGACATAAGGGCCGGGGTGAGGGCACCAGCCCGCACTAATTAACCCCCAGCACCTTCCTCGCTTCCCGCGTCACATTATCCATCTCATCCAGCAGCTCCAGAAATTCCGGCTCAAGCTCCGATTCCGGTGTCCCAGAGCGCAGCTGCTGCTCCAGCAAATGACACAGATTTTTCAGCCGCGGGACGCCGCTGTAGCTACAGCTCCCGTGCAGTTTATGGATGGCTTCAAGCAAATCTTCCGGGTTTTCACCCACCAGCTGTTCTTCCACTTTGTTACGGATTTCCGGCAGGAACGCGACCAGCATTTGCAGCATATCCCGCGCCAGATCGGCTTTTCCCGCCGCCTGACGTAACGCCAGCTGCCAGTCGAACGTGGCATTCGGGTTCACCGCGATTTCGGCAGGTTCAGACGCCGCCAACGTCACGCCGGTCGGGAAGCCCGGTTTGTAACGCAACAGCAGACTGTGGAGCTTCTCTTCGTCGATCGGTTTCGCCAGATAATCGTTCATTCCGGCGCTGAGCAGCTTCTCTTTCTGCCCGGCCATGGCGTGGGCGGTCACGGCGATCACCGGGGTTTGCTGCTGATGCGGTAGCTGGCGAATCAGCTCGCAGGCGCGGATGCCGTCCATGCCCGGCATCTGAATATCCATCAAAATCAGATCGAACTGCATCTGTTTGGCCTGTTCGACTGCCTGCGGACCGCTGGTGCACAGCTCGACGTGATGCACCTGATCTTCCAGCAGGACGCCGATCAGCTTCAGGTTGGCGGGATTGTCATCCACCGCCATGACGCTCATGGGCAGCTTGTGATCCTCGCTGGTGACGGGGATCGCGTGATGATTGATGCGGCAATATTCCGTCAGGGCAGGCAGCAGGCGCGTGGCGGTGAGCGGTTTTAACAGGCAGGCGGCCGCACCGTCGTTTTTCAGCTCTTCAGCATTAAGCTGAGCGTGGCACGGCAGGGCTAAGAGCAGGTAATCGGTCATCGACGCGGCCTTTGCCAGCCGCTCCTGCTGCATAGTCAGCTCGCCGGTGAACGTCACTGGAATGCCCATCAGCAAAATGTCGTAATGATCGACCGCCAGCGCCGAGAAGGTCGGGCTGTAGATCACATCCAGCGGCGTGGTGCTGAGCACATCCAGCGTACTTTGGGCCGCCGCCGCATTCGGCTCGACGTACGCCAGACGCTTACCGCGCAGGCAATCGGTCATCGGGCCGTCGGTCACCACGTTCGGGTTGAGATCGAGATTAATATGGAACCAGAAGGTCGAGCCGCGGTTTGGCTGGCTGTGGAAGGAGATATCCCCGCCCATCTCTTTCACCAGTTTCTGAGTGATCACCAGCCCCAGGCCGGTCCCGCCGTGACGCCGGGAAATACTGGCGTCCGCCTGACGGAATGCCTGGAACAGCCGGGACTGATCGCGCTCTGGGATGCCGATACCCGTGTCGCGGATCTGCACCTCAATCTGCACTTTGTTATTGCTGATCGCCCGTCGCTCCACCAGCACGTCAATGTTGCCACTCTCGGTAAACTTGATGGCATTCCCGACCAGATTGGTAATCACCTGTTGCAGACGCAGCGGATCGCCGATGACGTTATCCGGCACATCATTTTTGATATTCAGCGTCAGCTCAAGCCCCTTGTCGTGGGACGAGTGGGCCAGCAGTGTGACCACTTCATCGAGCGTGCTGCGCAGCGGGAACGGAATGCTTTCCAGAATCAGCTTGCCTGCTTCCAGCTTGGAGAAGTCCAGCACGTCGTTGATGATCGCCAGCAGGTTATTCGCGGAACGTTCGATGGTGTGCAGGTGATCGCGCTGGGTCGGGTTGAGTTCTGATTTGAGCGTCAGACGCGTAAAGCCAATCACGCCGTTGAGCGGCGTGCGCAGCTCGTGAGACATATTCGCCAGGAACTCTGATTTAATGCGCGCCGCTTCCTGGGCGCGTTTCTTCGCCAGATCCAGTTCGACGTTCTGAATCTCCATCTGCTCAAGCGTTTCGCGCAGATCGGAGGTCGCCTGATCGACGTTGTGCTGCATCTCTTCGTGGTAGGCCGCCAGCGACATTGCCATCGAGTTGATGCCGTTTTTGAGCATATCCAGCTCGCCGAGCATAAAGCCTTCGACGCGGCTATCGAGCTGCCCGCGGCGGATGCGGTCAACGGTATTCACCATGTTGCGGATCGGACTGGTCACATCGCGCATTAGTCGCCAGCCGAAAATCAGCGCAATACCGATACAGAACAGCATCATCACGCTGGAAATAAAGATCTCTTTGTACTGCTGCAGGCGCACCGACTTGAGATCCAGCTCCAGCGCCACATATCCCAGTACATTATTGCTGGCCTTAGCGTCGGACACGGCCGATTCATCCGGTGAATAGCCCTCCGAAATAATCGGCGTGCGCAGGATCATGATGTCGCCACGCCGCAGTACGCTCAGGTGGCGCGGGAAGGGCGACCCGTCCGGGATTTTGAGTTCGCTGGGATCGAGATGAAAATTCGAGGTCACAAACAGGCGGTTGTTGTCGTCATAGACCGAAATCGCCCGCACGATCTCCGAGTGGCGGCGATGCAGCACGCTGATTAGCTGGCCGAGCGAATCACGGTTTTGCAGGTTCATCCCGTATTCGCTGGAGACGGCCAGCGGCTCGATGATGCTGGCTCCCGCATCTTCCAGTTGACGCTGCAAGTCGTTGTAACGGTGCACAACAAAGAAGATGCTCAGCAGCAAACCGATCAGAACGGTCGGGGCGAGAATCAAAATCATCATGCGCGCGCGCAGGCTGTAGTTGGTCATGGAGTTCCGTTATGGGACAATTAGGGTCATTATGTTTATTTGAGAAAAATCTCGGCGATGGCGCAATTCTACTCTGCAAAGCGACGCGTGACGACGCGTCAGATCATAACTGTTGATGTGACAGACCTTGACCCGTTCGGCCAGGGCGTTGCGCGTCATCAAGGCAAGACCGTGTTTATCCCCGGATTATTACCCACCGAGCGCGCCGAAGTCACCCTGACGGAAGACAAGAGCAAGTATGCGCGCGGCAAGGTGAAGCGTCGTCTTAATGATAGCGCGGAACGCACCGCGCCTCGCTGCCCGCATTTTGGCGTGTGCGGCGGCTGCCAGCAGCAGCATGCGAATGTTGCCCTGCAACAGCGCAGCAAAAGCACCGCGCTGGCACGTCTGATTAAGCATGATGTGAATGCGATACTCTCCGGCGAGCCGTGGGGATATCGTCGTCGCGCCCGTCTGAGCCTGAACTACCAGCCGAAAACACAAAAGCTGGAGATGGGTTTTCGCAAGGCAGCCGCAAGTGACATCGTCGATGTGAAGCAGTGCCCCGTTTTGGTGCCCCGTCTTGAAGCACTGCTCCCGCCCCTGCGTGAATGTCTCTCTGAATTGCAGGGCGTGCGCTCGCTCGGCCACGTCGAACTGGTGCTGGCCGACAACGGTCCGCTGATGGTCCTGCGTCACACCGCGCCACTTTCTGCCAAAGACCGCGAAAAACTGGAACGCTTTTCGCATTCTCACGAGCTGGCGTTTTTTCTTGCGCCCCAAAGCGAGATACTTGAACAGGTTACGGGTGAAACTCCCTGGTATCTGTCGGACGGGCTACGCTTAACGTTCAGCCCGCGCGACTTCATCCAGGTCAATGACGGCGTCAATCAGCAGATGGTCACCACGGCCATTGAGTGGCTGGACGTTCAGCCAGGCGACCGGGTGCTCGATCTGTTTTGCGGAATGGGCAATTTCACGCTGCCACTGGCAAAACGGGCGGCCAGCGTAGTCGGCGTGGAAGGCGTCGAGGCGCTGGTGGCAAAAGGGCAGGAAAACGCCGAGCGCAATGCGTTGCACAATGTGACATTTTTTCATGAAAATCTGGAAGAGGATGTCACTTTGCAGCCGTGGGCGAAGCACGGTTTCGATAAAATTCTGCTCGATCCTGCACGCGCGGGTGCGCCTGGCGTAATGCAGCATATAATTAAACTCGCGCCAAAACGCGTGGTCTATGTTTCCTGTAATCCGGCCACGCTCGCCCGCGACAGTGAGGCATTATTGAGCGCGGGTTACCAGATTCAGCGTCTGGCAATGCTGGACATGTTCCCGCACACTGGGCATCTGGAATCAATGGTGTTGTTCGAGCAAAACTGATGAATTTCGTTTCGGCTTGTCGAATTCGACAGGCCCTGGTCCCTAAAGGAGAGGACGATGGTTGCGGTAAGAAGTGCACATCTCAATAAAGCTGGTGAGTTTGACCCACAAAAATGGATCGCAAGTCTGGGGATTTCCAGCCAGCAGTCGTGTGAACGCTTAACCGAAACCTGGGCCTATTGTCTGCGAACGACAACGGGACATCCCGATGCCGAACTGCTGTTATGGCGCGGTATCGAGATGGTCGAAATTCTCTCCATGCTCAATATGGATCTCGAAACGCTGCAGGCCGCGCTGCTCTTCCCGCTGGCAGATGCCGAAGTGGTGAGCGAAGACGTGCTGCGTGACAGCGTCGGCAAACCGGTCGTCGCGCTGATCCACGGCGTGCGCGATATGGCTGCCATTCGCCAGCTGAAAGCCGCTCAGACGGATTCCGTCTCCTCCGAACAGGTCGATAACGTTCGCCGCATGCTGCTCGCGATGGTGGATGATTTCCGCTGCGTGGTCATCAAGCTCGCCGAGCGTATCGCCCACCTGCGCGAAGTGAAAGATGCGCCAGAAGATGAACGCGTACTGGCGGCGAAAGAGTGTACCAACATCTACGCGCCCCTCGCGAACCGCTTAGGGATCGGCCAGTTGAAATGGGAGCTGGAAGATTACTGCTTCCGCTACCTGCACCCGGCGGAATACAAACGTATTGCCAAACTGCTGCACGAGCGTCGTATCGATCGTGAGCACTACATCGACGAGTTCGTGGGTGGTTTGCGCCAGTCGATGAAAGAAGAGAACGTGCGGGCGGAAGTCTATGGTCGTCCGAAGCACATCTACAGCATCTGGCGCAAAATGCAGAAAAAACATCTCGCCTTTGACGAGCTGTTTGACGTTCGCGCGGTGCGTATCGTCGCCGACCGCCTGCAGGACTGCTACGCCGCGCTGGGGATAGTGCATACTCACTTCCGTCATCTGCCGGATGAGTTCGACGACTACGTCGCGAACCCGAAACCGAACGGCTATCAGTCGATCCACACCGTGGTGCTCGGCCCGGGTGGGAAAACGGTTGAGATTCAAATTCGTACCAAACAGATGCACGAAGACGCCGAACTGGGCGTCGCCGCGCACTGGAAATACAAAGAAGGCCCATCGAGCGGAACACGCACCGGCCACGAGGACCGCATTGCGTGGCTGCGTAAACTGATTGCGTGGCAGGAAGAGATGGCTGACTCCGGCGAAATGCTCGACGAAGTGCGCAGCCAGGTCTTTGACGACCGAGTCTATGTCTTTACGCCAAAAGGCGACGTGGTGGATCTGCCAGCCGGTTCAACGCCGCTCGACTTTGCCTACCACATCCACAGCGATGTGGGGCATCGCTGCATTGGGGCGAAGATCGGCGGGCGCATCGTGCCCTTTACCTATCAGCTGCAGATGGGCGATCAGATTGAAATCATCACCCAGAAACAGCCGAACCCAAGCCGCGACTGGCTGAACCCGAACCTGGGCTATGTCACCACCAGCCGTGGGCGCTCGAAAATTCACGCGTGGTTCCGTAAACAGGACCGCGACAAGAATATCCTCGCGGGCCGCCAGATCCTTGACGATGAGCTTGAGCATTTAGGCATCAGCATCAAAGAGGCGGAAAAACACCTGCTGCCGCGCTACAACTTCAACGAACTGGACGAGCTGCTGGCGGCCATTGGCGGGGGCGATATTCGCCTCAACCAGATGGTGAATTTCCTGCAGTCGCAGTTCAACAAACCGAGCGCGGCGGAGCAAGATGCGGCGGCGCTGAAGCAGCTGCAGCAGAAAACTTATACGCCGCAGCATCGCAGCAAAGACAATGGCCGCGTGGTGGTCGAAGGCGTCGGCAATCTGATGCACCACATCGCCCGCTGCTGTCAGCCGATCCCAGGCGATGACATCGTCGGCTTTATCACCCAGGGGCGCGGGATCTCCATTCACCGCTCCGACTGCGAACAGCTGGCCGAGCTGCAATCCCACGCGCCAGAGCGCATTGTGGATGCGGTGTGGGGCGAGAGCTACTCCGCAGGCTATTCGCTGGTGGTGCGCGTCACCGCCAACGATCGCAGCGGTTTGCTGCGTGATATCACCACTATCCTCGCCAACGAGAAGGTCAACGTTCTGGGCGTGGCGAGTCGCAGCGATACCCGCGAGCAGCTTGCCACCATCGATATGACCATCGAAATCTATAACCTGCAGGTGCTGGGCCGCGTGCTCGGTAAGCTGAACCAGGTGCCGGATGTGATCGACGCGCGTCGTCTGCACGGCGGGTAAATTCACTCTTTGTAGGCCGGGTAAGGCTTCGCCGCCACCCGGCAAATTCCTCTATTCTGGATGTAAAAATGACTCAACTCGACCGCCTGCTCGGCATCATGAAACGCCTGCGTGACCCGGAAAACGGCTGTCCGTGGGACAAAGAGCAGACCTTCGCCACCATCGCGCCTTATACCCTTGAAGAGACCTACGAAGTGCTGGACGCCATCTCACGCGAAGATTTTGACGATCTGCGCGGCGAACTGGGCGATCTGCTGTTCCAGGTGGTGTTCTACGCGCAGATGGCACAGGAAGAAGGGCGCTTTGATTTCAATGATATTTGTGCCGCCATCAGCGATAAACTCGAGCGCCGCCATCCGCATATTTTTGCTGACGCGACCGCCGGGAACAGTGAAGAGGTGCTGGTCCGCTGGGAGCAGATCAAGAGCGCTGAACGCGCTGAAAAATCCCTGCACTCGGCGCTGGACGATATTCCACTGAGCCTGCCGTCCCTGATGCGCGCACATAAAATCCAGAAGCGCTGCTCCGCCGTGGGCTTTGACTGGACCTCACTTGGCCCGGTGCTGGACAAAGTCTACGAAGAGATCGACGAGGTGATGGATGAAGCCAAACAGGCGGTGATTGATGAAGCCCGGCTGGAAGAGGAGATGGGCGATCTGCTGTTTGCTACGGTCAACCTTTCACGTCATTTGGGTGTAAAAGCCGAAACCGCGCTGCAAAAAGCCAACCTCAAATTCGAACGTCGTTTCCGCGAAGTTGAGCGGATTGTCGCCGCGCGAGGCCTGGAAATGACTGGCGTTGACCTCGATCTGATGGAAGAAGTGTGGCAGGAAGTAAAACGCCAGGAACATGATCTCTAACGGATTTTTGCGATCAAGCGCAATTTGTGTGATTTTTTAAATGACAAGCGCTTGATTTGCGTCAAAAACATTTACCCAAAACGGGCTATTTTCTCACTCCCTATGTTTGTCAAAGCCTGAGACAGGAGACGGAGAATGAAAGTTTGTGGCGCTCGCCGTGTTCGGGTATACTACTTTCCCGTCTTGGTTATTCCATCGTTCCAACCTAACTTCTCAGGTTCAGCATGACAACGAACTATATTTTTGTGACCGGCGGGGTTGTATCCTCTCTGGGTAAAGGCATTGCCGCAGCCTCTCTCGCGGCCATTCTTGAAGCCCGTGGCCTCAATGTGACTATGATGAAACTGGATCCGTACATCAACGTCGATCCAGGCACCATGAGCCCAATCCAGCACGGCGAAGTGTTCGTTACCGAAGACGGCGCTGAAACCGATTTGGACTTAGGTCACTACGAGCGCTTCATCCGTACTAAAATGAGTCGCCGCAACAACTTCACCACGGGTCGTATCTACTCCGACGTTCTGCGTAAAGAACGCCGTGGCGACTACTTAGGCGCAACCGTTCAGGTTATCCCGCACATCACCAACGCTATCAAAGAGCGCATCATCGCAGGTGGCGAAGGCCACGACGTTGTGCTGGTTGAAATTGGCGGTACGGTCGGTGATATCGAATCCCTGCCATTCCTGGAAGCGATTCGTCAGTTAGCGGTTGATATTGGTCGTGAACACGCGCTGTTCATGCACCTGACGCTGGTGCCATACATGGCCGCTGCCGGTGAAGTGAAAACCAAACCGACTCAGCACTCCGTGAAAGAACTGCTCTCCATCGGTATCCAGCCGGATATCCTGATTTGCCGCTCCGATCGTGCCGTTCCGGCCAACGAGCGCGCGAAAATTGCATTGTTCTGTAACGTTGCTGAAAAGGCTGTGATTTCTCTGAAAGACGTCGATTCCATTTATAAAATCCCGGGCCTGTTGAAATCACAGGGTCTGGACGATTATATTTGTAAACGATTCAGCTTGAACTGTCCGGAAGCTAATCTGTCAGAATGGGAACAGGTTATCTACGAAGAAGCCAATCCGGCAGGCGAAGTGACTATCGGTATGGTCGGCAAGTACATTGAACTGCCGGACGCCTATAAGTCAGTTATCGAAGCGCTGAAACACGGTGGTCTGAAGAATCGCGTATCCGTAAACATCAAGCTGATTGATTCGCAGGATGTGGAAACTCGCGGTGTCGAAATTCTGAAAGATCTGGATGCTATTCTGATCCCTGGCGGCTTCGGCTACCGCGGTGTGGAAGGCAAGATCGCTACCGCACGCTATGCGCGTGAGAACAATATTCCTTACCTCGGCATTTGCCTGGGTATGCAGGTTGCGTTGATCGAGTTCGCTCGTAACGTAGTCGGGATGGAAAACGCGAACTCTACGGAATTTGTGCCAGACTGTAAGTACCCTGTTGTGGCGCTTATCACCGAATGGCGCGATGAAGACGGCAACGTCGAAGTCCGTACTGAGAAGAGCGATCTGGGTGGCACGATGCGTCTTGGCGCTCAGGCTTGCCAGGTGTCGGATGATAGTCTGGTTCGCAAGATGTATGGCGCGCCAACCATCACTGAACGCCATCGTCACCGCTACGAAGTCAACAACATGCTGTTGAAACAAATCGAAGCTGCGGGTCTGCGTATCGCGGGCCGCTCCGGGGATGATCAGTTAGTCGAGATCATTGAGGTGCCAAACCATCCGTGGTTCGTTGCCTGTCAATTCCACCCGGAATTTACTTCAACGCCGCGTGACGGACATCCGCTGTTTGCAGGCTTTGTGAAAGCCGCCAGCGAATATCAGAAGCGTCAGGCGAAGTAAAAAAAGTTAGAACGGCAACGCGTACCTCAGGTACGCGTTGTTTGTCTGGAGTTTTAGTTTAACTTGTACTGAGGAAAATCTAATGTCCAAAATCGTTAAAGTCATCGGTCGTGAAATCATCGACTCCCGTGGTAACCCGACCGTTGAAGCCGAAGTTCACCTGGAAGGTGGTTTCGTCGGTATGGCAGCTGCTCCGTCAGGTGCTTCTACTGGTTCCCGCGAAGCGCTGGAACTGCGCGATGGCGACAAATCCCGTTTCCTGGGTAAAGGCGTACTGAAAGCTGTTGGCGCTGTAAACGGTCCTATCGCTCAGGCAATCCTTGGCAAAGACGCCAAAGATCAGGCTGGCATCGATAAAATCATGATCGACCTGGACGGTACTGAAAACAAATCTAACTTCGGTGCGAACGCAATCCTGGCTGTGTCTCTGGCTAACGCCAAAGCCGCTGCTGCTTCTAAAGGTCAGCCGCTGTATGAGCACATCGCTGAACTGAACGGCACCCCAGGCAAATACTCCATGCCGGTTCCGATGATGAACATCATCAACGGTGGTGAGCACGCGGACAACAACGTTGATATTCAGGAATTCATGATTCAGCCAGTTGGCGCGAAATCCCTGAAAGAAGCGGTTCGTATGGGTTCTGAAGTGTTCCACAACCTGGCTAAAGTTCTGAAAGCTAAAGGTATGAACACTGCTGTTGGTGACGAAGGTGGCTACGCGCCTAACCTGGGTTCTAACGCAGAAGCTCTGGCTGTTATCGCTGAAGCAGTAAAAGCAGCGGGCTACGAGCTGGGCACCGACATCACCCTGGCGATGGACTGTGCAGCATCTGAATTCTACAAAGACGGTAAATACGTTCTGGCTGGCGAAGGCAACAAAGCCTTCTCTTCCGAAGAGTTCACTCACTTCCTGGAAGACCTGACCAAACAGTACCCAATCGTCTCTATCGAAGACGGTCTGGACGAATCTGACTGGGATGGTTTCGCATACCAGACTAAAGTACTGGGCGACAAAATCCAGCTGGTTGGTGACGATCTGTTCGTAACCAACACCAAGATCCTGAAAGAAGGTATCGACAAAGGCATCGTTAACTCCATCCTGATCAAATTCAACCAGATCGGTTCTCTGACCGAAACTCTGGCTGCGATCAAAATGGCGAAAGACGCTGGCTACACTGCCGTTATCTCTCACCGTTCAGGCGAAACTGAAGACGCTACCATCGCTGACCTGGCTGTTGGTACCGCTGCAGGCCAGATCAAAACCGGTTCTATGAGCCGTTCTGATCGCGTCGCTAAATACAACCAGCTGATTCGTATCGAAGAAGCACTGGGTGAAAAAGCGCCGTACAACGGTCGTAAAGAGATCAAAGGTCAGTAATCTACTGAGCTTTCACTCTTAAGAAAAAACCCGCTTCGGCGGGTTTTTTTATGGCTGATTTACAGCAGCAGAGGGAGCGTTGCACTCGCCGTTTGCTGGCTGATATCGCCGTAGCGATCGTCGAGCGTGATAAGCGACGTCGCCAGCAACTCCACCAGCAGCATCACGCCCACTTTGGCGTTCAACGCCCCCGCGCTCAGCGGTCCTTCCGGCTTTGCTGCCACCAGCAACATGTCACTGATCGACGCCAGCGGGCTGCGCGGCGTGTTACTCAGCGCCAGCACCTTCGCGCCGCGTTTACGGGCAAGCTTCACCACGTGGAGCAGATCGCGCGTCGAGCCGGAGCTCGAAATCGCCACAATCAAATCGTCCGGGTTCAGGGTCGTCGCGTTCATTGATGCCCTATGCATATCGCTGAACAGCTGCGCCGGCTTCCCCAGACGCAGCAGTTTGTAGTGCAGATAGTCGCCAATAATGGCGCTGGCTGCGACACCGTAGATATAGACCGAACGCGACTGATGCAGCGCCTGCGCTGCGGCTAACAGCATCTCTCTGTCGAGCAGCTGCGAAGTATCCCGCAGCGCCTGCACCGACTCCTCCACCACTTCGTCAATCTCATCGCCCTTACGGGCAGGCGCCTGGATCCGCTGCACATCCAGCGCCAGCGCCATTTTGAATTCCGTAAATCCCTTACACCCCAGCGCGCGGCATAAGCGCGTCACGCTCGCCTCACTGGTGTCACTTTCGCGCGCCAGCTCGGTGATCGTCAGATAGAGCACTTTTGCAGGATCGTTTAACACGAACTCGCCCAGTTTTTGCTGAATGGGGCTGTACCCGGAGACGCTCTGGCGCAGCCTCAGCAGCAGGTTTTCATTTTCTGACATGCAAGATCCTTAATGCGTTTCTCTGCGGCTAGTGTGGCGGAAAGCAGGGGAGAGATGCCAGTCATTTTAAAAAAGTATGATCAATCCCACGATCTTTGGTGATAATTTTCATTTTAATTAATTTGTATGGTAAAAATTTTCATCAATACACAGGGGAATTGAAAATATGATGCAAATGTTCAGTGGGGCCTCCTCGGGGGCGTGGTTTGAAAAGGCGCAGCGGTTCGGCAAATCGTTCATGCTGCCGATAGCCGTCCTGCCCGCCGCGGGCCTGCTGCTCGGGATTGGCGGGGCGTTGTCCAACCCCAACACGCTGACGGCCTATCCGTTCCTGGATGTCGGCTGGTTACAGGCGATTTTCACCATCATGAGCAGCGCGGGTTCGATTGTCTTTGCCAACCTCTCGGTGCTGTTTGCCGTGGGCGTAGCCGTCGGGCTGGCGAAAACTGACAAAGGCACCGCCGGGCTGGCGGCGCTGCTCGCTTTTCTGGTAATGAATGCCACCATCAATGCGCTGCTGATCCTTACCGGCACGCTGGCGCATGAAAATCCTGGCGCAGTCGGGCAGGGAATGACGCTGGGGATTCAGACGCTGGAAACCGGCGTCTTTGGCGGCGTGGTAATTGGTCTGGTGACCTGCGCGCTGCACCATCGCTTCAACAAAATCGCCCTGCCGCAGTTCCTCGGCTTCTTCGGCGGCTCGCGCTTTGTGCCGATTATCAGCTCGCTGGCGGCGATTGTGGTCGGTGCGCTGATGACGGTTGTCTGGCCGCACTTCCAGAAAATGATATTTGGCCTCGGCGGTCTGGTGGATGCGACCGGCTATCTCGGCACCTTCTTGTACGGTTTTATCCTGCGTATGCTTGGCCCGTTCGGCCTGCATCACATCTTCTATCTGCCGTTCTGGACCACGGCGCTGGGCGGAAGTGAAATCGTCAATGGCCAGCTGGTGGAAGGGACGCAGCGCATCTTCTTCGCGCAGCTTGCGGACCCGAATACTCAGCAGTTTTACATCGGGACTTCGCGCTTCATGTCCGGGCGCTTTATCACCATGATGTTCGGCCTGCTGGGCGCGTGTCTGGCGATGTACCACACGGCAAAACCGGAAAATAAAAAACGCGTGGCGGGGCTGCTGCTCTCGGCGGCGCTGACCTCTTTCCTGACCGGGATCACTGAGCCAATTGAGTTCTCGTTCCTGTTTATCGCCCCGGTGTTATACGTTATCCACGCCTTCTTCGACGGGCTGGCGTTCATGATCGCCCACATTCTGCACATCACCATCGGGCAGACCTTCTCGGGCGGTTTCATCGATTTCATTCTGTTTGGCGTCCTGCAGGGCGAAGCCAAAACCCACTGGATGTACGTCCCGCTGGTCGGCGTGCCGTGGTTCTTCCTCTACTACTTCACCTTCCGCTATCTGATTAACCGCTTTGGTTTTGCGACGCCGGGCCGCGAGAAAGAAGCGGTTATTGAAAGCACGCTGCCACAGAGCGAACGTGCGGCGGCGGTGATTGCGGGGTTAGGCGGCAGGGAAAATCTGGAAGAGGTGGACTGCTGCGCTACACGACTGCGCGTGACCGTAAAAGACGGCAGCAAGGTTGACGAAGCGGCACTGAAAGCGACCGGCGCACGCGGCGTCATCGTCCGAGGGAACGGGGTACAGGTCATTTATGGCCCGCACGTCACCATCATCAAAAATGAAGTCGAAGAGAGTTTAGCGTAATGAAAACGGTACTGGATGTTTTGAAAGGCAAATTGATCGTCTCCTGTCAGGCGCTGGAAAACGAACCGCTGCACAGTTCATTCATCATGTCGCGCATGGCGCTGGCAGCCGCGCAGGGCGGGGCGGTCGCCATTCGTGCCAACAGCGTGGTGGATATCGCCGCCATCAAAGAGACCGTCTCTTTGCCGGTGATTGGCATCATCAAGCGTGATTATACGGACAGCGAGGTGTTTATCACTGCGACGATGAAAGAGATCGACGAGCTGATGACGGTGACGCCGGAAATTATCGCTCTCGACGCCACCGACCGTCCGCGTCCAGGCGGCGAAACGCTGGCCGCGCTGATCGAGAAGATTCGCGCGCGCTATCCCTCTCTGCTGTTGATGGCGGATATCGCGACCGTCGCCGAGGCTAAAACCGCGCAGGATCTCGGATTTGACTGCGTCGGCACCACGCTTCACGGCTATACGGCGAATACGACAGGCCGTCTGTTGCGTGAAAATGACTGTGGATTCTTACGCGAGGTGCTGGCGGCGGTGACGATTCCGGTCGTCGCTGAAGGCAACGTCGAGACACCCGAACTGGCCGCGCGTTGCCTGGAATTGGGCGCGCATACGGTGGTGGTCGGCGGGGCGATCACGCGTCCACAGCAGATTACCGCCCGCTTTGTGGCGGCGATTGAGGCGTAAAGCACCGATCGGGCATGATACTTAGGCGGGGATCTGCGATACTTAACGTTTATCCCCTTTACTGAGATGACTATGCAGTACCCGATTAACGAGATGTTCCAGACCCTGCAAGGCGAGGGTTACTTCACCGGCGTTCCTGCTATTTTTATTCGTTTACAGGGATGCCCGGTCGGCTGTGCCTGGTGTGATACCAAACATACGTGGGATAAACTCGCAGATCGGGAAGTGTCGCTGTTTAGTATTCTGGCCAAAACCAAAGAGAGCGATAAATGGGGCGCCGGCAGCGCGGAAGACCTGCTGGCGATCATTGGTCGTCAGGGCTGGACTGCCCGCCACATCGTGATCACCGGTGGCGAACCCTGCATCCACGATCTCACCCCGCTGACGGATCTGCTGGAAAAGAATGGCTACAGCTGCCAGATCGAAACCAGCGGCACCCACGAAGTGCGCTGCTCCCACTCGACATGGGTGACCGTGTCGCCAAAAGTGAATATGCGTGGTGGGTATGACGTGCTGTCGCAGGCGCTTGAACGCGCCGATGAGATCAAACACCCGGTTGGACGCGTACGTGATATTGAAGCACTCGACGAACTGCTGGCGACGCTGACGGATGAAAAGCAGCGCATTATTGCCCTGCAGCCGATCAGCCAGAAAGACGACGCCACGCGTCTGTGCATCGAAACCTGTATCGCCCGCAACTGGCGTTTGTCGATGCAGACGCACAAGTATTTGAATATAGCCTGAGGTAAAAGCAAAACAGCAACGCAAGTTGCTGTTTTTAGTGTTTTCTCCCTCTCCCCGTGGGAGAGATACCGTCTTGTCGGTTATCCGGCAAGCGGTATTTCAGCATTAAATTCTCGTCCGGATTTCACCACGCCATAAGCCAGCTGGAGCAGTTTTCT
>NZ_JASSOT010000008.1 GCF_030238365.1 Lelliottia wanjuensis
AAGTAGTAAACCGGTGCATCAATCCGGTAGTTACAGAAGTCTTCGGTGGAGCGGTAGTTCAGTCGGTTAGAATACCTGCCTGTCACGCAGGGGGTCGCGGGTTCGAGTCCCGTCCGTTCCGCCACTTTTATATCTCAGGGTGTTTTTATACATCTTGATTATTAAGAAAACCGTATCGCTATTATAGTGATACGGTTTTTTTTTCGTCTGAAGTTGTCTCCCAGAATGCCGGGGTATCCGGTGCAAAATGGCCCATGAAATGGCCTACGCAGCTGGAGGATAAATACCGTAGGCCATTAATGAGTTTATGGTTGAAAAAGTGATTCTGGAACAGCATATTACATCATTCCCGTCGCTCACTATTGACGACAACTGAGGAGTGAACCATAACCATTAGTCGCCGCCTGCGTACTGCCATTGCAGTACAAAAAGCAAAATCCACCGATAAAGATTATGACCTGCCCGACGGGCAAGGTCTGACGCTTTCTGTCCGTACTTCCGGTAAAAAAATCTGGCGTTTTCGCTATCAACGTCCCAAATCCACCGCCCGTATTAATATTACTTTAGGATATTATCCGGCCATGACGCTGGCGGGCCGCCCGTCTTCTTCAGGATGAATATCTTAATTTGCTGGCTCGGGGCATTGACCCGAAAATGCTGAAGCAGGAAGCAAAAGAACAGAAGCAGTGAGGTGATGGTGTATGCAGTACACTCAGGTCTGATGGATTCGAATCCTGCTTCAAAGATGGGTAAAGTTTTTGAGAAGCCGATAAAGCTGCACATGGCAACCATCCGCCCCGAGGGATAGCTGGAACTGATGCATCGTGTATAAAACACGAAGCTGGTCATGATAGCTCGTTACCTGCTGAAATGGCAGTTGCTGACGTCCCGGTGAGGCCGTGTTAGCCCACGCTGCCTATAACCTTTCCCTGTATCTGGCACAACGGGTTGAGGTGATGGACTAGTGTTCAGCAGAGCCGCGCAGAGTGCAATACTGTAACGGCATCATTTATGATTTGAAAGGCAGGTGGTGAGCGAAGCCGCCTGCTTTTTATTTGTATTATTTCAGACTTAAGCTGACAGTGACTGGTTATTGTCACAGGTGTCATGCAGATTATTTTTGCCATGCAATGATATTTCCCCTTCCTCCATATATTGTTGACACCTATTAATCTTTTAGCCCAACAATCCTCTGGGTGTTCTTTATTTCCAGCGATAGCATAGCTCTACGCCTACTCAACCACATTCGTCCGAAAACTCTCCACTTACATTATCTTTCAATGCCGACACCGACTTCACCGAATTGGCCGATTACGGCGAACGCCTAGCCGATGCGCTAATAAAAAGCCATCATTGAGGAGAAAGGCGGGTGCTTTATTACCGCCTTGCCGATTGGCTGAATCTGTTACATTCCACATGACCTGCCCCCAGTATTAGATACAACCGTCAGTTAGTAATGTCGGTTTGTTTACCTTCACATTTTCCATTCCTCCACCGTACTGCAAACTCTAATGGCGTCTGATAATTCAGTGCTGAATGTGGACGACACTCGTTATAATCCTGCCGCTAATCATTAACGATTTTCCTGGCGTGAACGATACCGCTGAACCAGTGCTTATTCAGATATTCATCGCGAAATCGTCCGTTAAAACGCTCAATAAATCCGTTCTATGTTGACTTGCCCGGCTGGATTAGGCGCAAGAAACGGCTTCCTGCTTCTGGTCTGTCATCAGTACTTTCGCCCAAAGCCACCTGAAGCGCCCCCTTATCCAGCATGGCTTTGGCAAGCAGGGCGTTCTCTTCCTCAAGCAACTTTAGGCGCTTAACTTCTGGCACCTCCATACCGCCATACTTCTTAAGCCAGGTGTAAAAGGTGGCGTCGGAAATGGCGTGCTTACGGCAAAACTCCCTGGCAGAAACCCCTGCTTCAGCCTCGCGGAGGATACTGGATGATTTGTTCGTCGGAAAAACGCTTCTTCATGGGAATGTCCTCATGTGGCTTATGAATACATTACTAACATCGCGGTGCTTTAATCAATGGGGAGCAGGTCAATATGATAAAAGAACAAAGAAAGTTAAAGGTTATCAATATATTCCCTCGGGTGTTTTTTATTTTATAATATTTGCATCGTGAATGATTTTGGTTTTTAAATTTAATCAGAAAGGAATGCGTGATCAATTAAAGTATTGGGGTGTGGTGCTTATGACATCAAAGTGAAATGACATGCTGAGAGTGATGAATGGTTTGTAGAATTCACCAAACTAATAAATAATGTGAGTACTTTTTATAAATTAGTAACGGTGTTAATTGTTAACATTTAACTGTAAATTCTATAGATACATTTTTATAATCAATTCGTATCAATGATATATCAATTGAAAGTATTGCTTAGGCTGTAATGGGTTGTTAAGCGATTGAGTATGGATAATAATCAATAGGTAATACTGTATGTTATGTTGATGGGTGATAAGTTAAATGAGATATTTAAATAAATTTATTTCTTATTGTATCTTAATGTCTTTGTTTTGTTGTGACTGATCTGTCTAAACATGAGGTACATATGCCTATGCGAGTTATGGAATAATTTTAATTGATGGTGTAATTAAGGGGGTTATGGCTTATGAACTGAATTGGAGATTCGATATCTAAAGTGTGATCAAGGTCATTATATTTTGGAGCTTGCTGATTACTAATATACTGAGTTGGTTTCAACTTATTTGTTTTGTGAATTTTATATTTCAAACTATTGATGCTTGTTATTGGTCCGAAAACCTACACCAAAACAGTCGGTGTTTTATGAACAATGAAAAGTATTATAGTGAGCAATTTATAACGATGAGCAAGGAGTTCTCTGATGTCAGATTCATTCCAGAATGAAGTGCCCAAAGCACGCGTTAATTTAACGCTTGATCTTCATACCGGCGGGGCCAGGAAGAAAGTAGAACTCCCCCTAAAACTGGTTGTTATGGGGGACTACAGTAATGGCAAGGAACAATGCCCGCTGTCTGAACGTGAAAAAATTAATATCAATAACAATAATTTCAACAGTGTACTGGCTGATATCAATCCTGTTGTTAATCTCTGTGTCGAAAATACGGTGGCAGGAAAGGGAAATAAGGACGATCTTACCCTCTCTTTCGGCAGCATGGCTGATTTTGAACCCGAGCAGGTTGCCCGTCAGATACCTCAGCTTCGTGCAATGCTGGCAATGCGTAATTTATTACGCGATCTCAAATCTAATCTTCTGGATAACGCCACCTTCCGCAAAGAACTCGAAATTATCCTTAAAGACCCTTCCCTGAGCGAAGCCCTGCGCGGCGAATTGTCTGCACTGGCCCCTCAGGCCTGAAAACTTACTGATGATTAACGAGAGATTATGCTGATGACAGTTAAAACTGAACAGACCCACGGCAGCCAGACGACCGTGCTGGAACGCCCTGAAACAGGCGGTATCTATTCTTCCCTGTTTGAAAAAATTAACCTGACACCCGTCTCAGAATTCGGTGATATCACTGCTTTTCAAGACAGCCAGGTATTATCCGATGTCTCGACCGGTGAGCGCCTGACAGCTGCTATGCAGGTATTTCTGGAGCGCCTTAAACATTCCGGTCAGCCAGTTGATAAGCTCGATAAAGTCCTGCTCGATGGTCACATCGCCGAACTTGACCACCAGATTAGCCGCCAGCTTGATGTGGTAATGCATCATCCAGATTTTCAGAAAGTAGAGTCACTCTGGCGGGGTCTGGATTTCCTGGTTAAACGTACTGATTTTCGCCGGAATACAAAAATTGAGCTACTGGATATCTCCAAGGATGATTTGAGACAGGATTTTGAAGATTGTCCGGAAATCATTCAAAGCGGCCTGTATCGGCACACGTATATTGAAGAATATGACACTCCCGGTGGCGAACCCATTGCTTCAATGATTTCCAACTATGAATTTGATGCTACTGCGCAAGATATCACCCTGCTGCGTAATATCTCGAAAGTGGCGGCTTCAGCCCATATGCCTTTTATTGGCTCAGTAGGCCCCGAGTTCTTTCTCAAAGACTCTATGGAAGAAGTGGCTGCCATTAAAGATATCGGCAACTACTTTGAACGTGCGGAATACATTAAGTGGAAAGCCTTCCGCGAGTCTGATGATTCCCGTTATATCGGTCTGACAATGCCGCGTGTTCTGGCTCGCCTGCCGTATGGGCCGGATACTTTGCCCGTGCGTAGCTTCAATTATGTCGAAGAAGTGAAGGGCGACGACCATGACAAATATCTCTGGACGAATGCCTCCTTTGCCTTCGCTGCCAACATGGTGAAAAGTTTCGTTAAGAATGGTTGGTGCGTCCAGATCCGTGGTCCGCAGGCAGGTGGAGCCGTCCCTGATTTGCCGATCCATTTGTACGATCTCGGCACCGGCAATCAGGTGAAAATTCCTTCAGAGATAATGATCCCGGAAACACGAGAATTTGAATTCTCTAATCTGGGCTTTATTCCCCTGTCCTACTACAAAAACCGTGATTATGCCTGTTTCTTCTCGGCGAACTCCACCCAGCGTCCTGCGCAGTTTGATACACCGGATGCCACCGCGAACAGCCGCATTAATACCCGTTTACCTTATGTGTTCCTGCTGTCCCGTATTGCGCATTATCTGAAGATTCTGCAGCGTGAAAATATCGGCACGACGAAAGATCGCCGCCTGCTGGAACTGGAGTTGAATAACTGGGTGCGTAGTCTGGTGACGGAAATGACCGATCCGGGTGATGACTTACAGGCTTCTCATCCGCTGCGTGATGCCCGGGTGGCGGTGGAAGATATTGAGGACAATCCAGGCTTCTTCCGGGTGCGTCTTTATGCCATTCCGCACTTCCAGGTTGAAGGGATGGACGTCAATCTGTCGCTGGTTTCGCAAATGCCGAAAGGCAAATCGTAACCGGAGCCTGTGATGATCATTGAACGTCCACTGTGGGCGCGGGGGATGATGATGTCCCCGCAGCAGTTTCAGCAGCAGGCTTCTTTTGAAGCCTGGAGCCGCGAATGTATTGCTGGTATGGGCGTGATGCATCCCTGGGGGGTATTGCGGACCGATATGGATCCCGATGCCCTTCGCCAGGGGCGTGTGAAAGCGCGTCATCTGAGTGTCCGTTTTCAGGATGGGACGCTTATCGATACGGATTGCGCCGATCCGTTGCCGTTGACACTGGAGCTGGCGGATCTCATTCCCGCGAATGTTAACAGTGTGGTGGTGATGCTGGCACTGCCTCAGCTCTACCCGAATGGGGGGAACTGCCTGCAGCCCGAAGAGATCGCTGAACGCCCGGTACGTTATAGACAGCGCTGGCGTGATATCTGTAATGCCTTCGGGGACGATACCCGGCAGGTTGCCGTGATGCATCACGAACTTACGTTGCGCCTCAATACTCAACAGAACAGCGACTATCAGGTCTGTCCTCTGGTGAGATTAGTGCGGGACACGCAGGGTAACTGGGCCCAGGATGGAGAGTTTATCGCGCCATTGCTGAGTCTGCACGCCAGCCCCGGATTGTGTGAACAGTTGGAGCTGATGATGGCGCAGTTGCGTGCGCGGATCAGTCGCCTTATGGGGATGCGCCGCGAGAGTAACGAGCGCATGGCTGATTTTGCTGTTGCGGATGTATCCCTGTTCTGGCTGCTGAATGCCCTGAACGGGGCTGAACCGGTGCTGGGGAATTTTCAGCGTTACCGGCAGGTACATCCTGAAAGGCTGTATCAGGAACTGGCTCGGCTCGCAGGTCATCTCCTGACGTTTTCGCTGGCTCATGAAATTACCGCCATTCCCGTCTACCAGCATGGCGATCTGTCAGGTGTTTTTCCACCGTTATTTACCCTGCTCAATGAGCTGCTAGAGGCCAGTTTACCGTCGAGGGTGGTGGCGATTGCTCTGGAGCACGATCCTCGCCTTAACCGTTGGCTGGCGCACTTGCACGATCCACGGTTGCGGGATAGTGAAGGCATGGATCTCTATCTGTCGGTACGCTCGCCGCTGCCAGCTGCACAGCTTCAGACGCAGTTTCCGCAGTTGTGCAAAATCGGCAGTCCGGATGATGTGAATAATGTGGTGAATGTGGCGATGTATGGTGTGCCGCTGCGCCCGTTGAGCCACGTTCCTGCGGCGATTCCCCTTCGGCTGGAAAATCAGTATTTCTCACTCGATCTTACCCATACGGCGGCTATTCCGATGCTGGCGGCGGGCAGTTGCGTCTTTTACGTTCCCGGGACACTCGGAGAGCTTCAGCTTGAACTGTTTGCGGTACTGAGAACATGAGTGAAATAAAGATCTTCCCACACCAGCCCTGTGATATCGATCAACTCTTACAGAACACCTGGTTACAGGTAGTCAGCCTGCGCCATGGGGTGAGTTTTCAGCAAGGAGAGGGGCGAAAATACTGGCAGCGTTGTGTCGCGGATATTGAAACCGTTCAGCGCGTGCTAAAAGCGGCGGATCACAGTGAGCAAAGCTGTCAGCACATTCTATATACCCAGTGCGCGGTGCTGGATGAAACCGTTAAAGGGCGGGATCAGGAAGATGATGCCTATGTTCAGTGGTGTAATTCACCGCTACAGACGCATTTTTTCGGCACGCTGGAGGCCGGTAATCAGCTTTACGAGCGGATACGTCAGGTATTGCGTGAGCCAGCGCCAGACATCTCAGTGCTGATCTGCTTTCATCGTGCATTGATGCTGGGTTTTCTCGGGGGTTATGCGTCATCGTCGGTGCCGGAGCGCGAACAGCTGGTTGCGCAACTCAGCGAGCGGGTGCCCGCGTTTGATTTCAGTCAGACGCGGCCCATACTGGCACCGGCACCGGGCCGCCATATTGTCCGTCGGTGGCTCAGCCACTGGCCGGTACGACTGTGGCTCTCAACTGTGGTCGTCGCGCTACTGTGGTGGGGGCTGGACCGTTGGCTTGAAGGTCTGTTACCCGCCCTGTTGCCTGGAGTGATTCGATGAGTCTTGCCTGGCATCGTGGCTTATGGCTATGGGGGACACTGCTGGCAAGTGTACTCACTCTGGTGTTTTTACCTTTTACGGTACTGACCCGTGGCATGGTGTTGTTCGTCATTCTTCTGATTTGCGTTTTTGGGATGATCCGCAGCCATCGCCGCCCGGATGCTGCGGTCGCAGAGCGCCTGCTGACCGGACTCCCACCCGTGACATACCGTCAACCGGTGATACTGGTTTGTGGTGATGCGCTGGAAGAGATGTTCGGCGGGGGACTGGTTCAACAGACTGCACAGGGCTGCTGGCTGAAAGTGGGGGCGTCGCTCACACTGCGGGATTTTACCCGGCAACTTTTATGGCTACGTCCCGAATGGGCAAGCCAACTGGCGGTTATGGTCGTCGTGAATCCCCAGCAACAGACGGATCAAGCCGCATTATCAGCCTGGTTGTATGAGCGTCGCTGGCAGGTCAGCCGCCTGCGCCGTACGCTGAGACGTCAGGTGCCGCTGTTGCTGGTCAGCCGGGTGGCCGCACAACCGGTGGTTACTGCGTTGTGGCAGGCGGCATTGCCGGGCGACACCATGAAAGTCTGGCTGCCAGAACGGGCGCCGTGCCCGGTTCCTGTTTGGATTTCACAAGGAGAAGAGGCAACACAGGAAGCTTGTCTGCAACAGCAGGTCATCATCAATACGCTGGCCGATTGGGTCCATACCGACGTTCTTCCCGCGCTCGCGGGTGACAGCGCGGATATCCCGTCAGTCTCACCCTGTGCCATTGCGCTTTATCAGTCGGCTTCACTGGAGAATGACTCAGAAGGTTCGCTGTGGCTTCAGCATCTACAGGCCAGAACGTCGCTGGGGCAGGTCCAGGGCTGGCAGCCTGACAGGCAATCAGCTCCGCCAACGTCGCTGTTTCCGGATTTTCTGTTGCCCTTTTTGCCCAGCGGCTCAGGGATTACTCCGCGTTCGCGAGCGCTGTCGCAGGGTGTTCTGTTTTTTGCGCTGACGGTGATGGTGGCGCTTTGCAGCAGCGGCTGGCAGAACCGCCAGCTACTGCATCGTCTGGCATTCGATATTCAGCATTATTACCGCATCGCGATGACGGACTTTGCCCCGAAAGCAAAGGCCGTGGCGGTGCTGCGACAGGATGCAGCTCAGCTGGATGAATGGTTTCGCAGCGGTGAGCCGCTGAGACTCGGGCTGGGTCTCTATCAGGGAGAGCGTCTGCGCCAGCCTATCCTTGCTGCCATCAGCACCTATATTCCGCCGGCTGAACCCGCACCTGACCTGGCCCCGCAGACCGTGCGGCTGGACAGCCTGGCGCTGTTTGACGTTGGGAAATCAGAGCTCAAGTCAGGTTCGACGAAAGTGCTGGTTAACGCGCTCGTCAATATTAAAGCTCGTCCCGGCTGGCTCATTATGGTTGCCGGTCATACCGACGATACCGGCGATGATCTCGCTAACCAGCAGCTTTCACTGAAACGTGCCGACGCCGTGCGCGACTGGATGCTGCAAACCAGTGATGTGTCCCCGACCTGTTTTGCCGTTCAGGGTTATGGCGAGAGTCGTCCAATTAAAAGCAACGACACTGCAGAAGGCCGTGCGGCCAATCGCCGTGTCGAAATCAGCCTTGTGCCTCAGGCAGATGCCTGTCAGGCACAGGGCGTATCAAAAACCTCATCGGCTAAGGATGAGGGGTTAACTCAGAAAATGGAGAAGTAACATGGCAATTCCAGTCTATTTATGGCTGACAGACGACGGCGGCGCACGTATCAAGGGTTCCGTTGATGTGAAAGACCGTGAAGGCAGCATCGAAGTGGTAGCACAGGATCACAACCTGTACATCCCGACCGATAACAACACCGGCAAACTGACCGGCACGCGTATTCATACGCCGTTCCTGTTCACCAAAGAGATCGACAGTTCAAGTCCGTATCTCTACAAAGCGGTGACCACCGGCCAGACCCTGAGAACTGCTGAGTTCAAATGGTACCGCATTAATGACGCAGGCCAGGAGGTGGAGTATTTCAACACCAAACTGGAGAACGTCAAGCTGGTGAAAGTTGCACCAAAAATGCATGACATCAAAGATCCAGCGATGGAGAAACACAACCATCTGGAAATGATCGAACTGCGTTACGAAAAAATCACCTGGACCTACAAAGACGGCAACATCATTCATTCCGATTCCTGGAACGAACGTACGACCGCTTAATTTACCCGTCATATTTCGCGCCGCAGATGCGTTGGCTGCGTTCGCTCACCCCGGTCACATAGTTACCTATGCTCCAGGGGATTCGAGAACTTGCCGCCTTCCTGCGACACGAACTATTTAGGGTAAATGCTTTTGTGCGGACAGGGTTTCCTGTCCGCAGTTTTCCTGAGCACCTGCGAGTCGGGTGCTAAGTAAAAACACAATCTGCCTGCCAGACCTGATGCGCTTTGGGTTCCTTGTGAAAAGGGAAAGCGAAGGGCGGTAGCGTGTCCGGAAAAAAGAAGAGAGAAAAATGGAAAACTCAGCCGTCCTGTTACGTCGCCTTAACCCTTACTGCGCCCGCGCGCTGGAAGGCGCCGCCTCCCTGTGCCAGACCCGCGCCCACGCCGAAATCCTGCCCGAACACTGGCTGCTGAAACTGCTGGAGCAGGGGGAAGGCGATCTCACGGTGCTGGCGCGCCGCTACGAGTGGGATATGGACGGCATGTGGCAGGCGCTGCTGGGCTGGCTGGATACGCTTCCGCGCTCCGTACGCAGCCGCCCGACGCTCTCTGACTCTCTCAACACGCTGCTGAAACAGGCCTGGATGGCCGCCTCTTTGCAGGGCGAAGAGCAGATCCGCAGCCAGCATCTGCTGATCGCCTTGACGGAAAGCCCGAAACTGATCCGCTGCGACGGCCTGTGGCCGCTGCTGACCCTCGGCCAGAGTCAGCTCGAACGCCTGCGTCCGCTGCTGGACGCCCAGTCTGACGAACGTGCGGAAGCGCAGCAGGAAGAAGAGCTGGCGCAGACGCATGGTGGCGAAGTAGAGTTTGTCGGGCGTCCGGTGGGCGCGGAAGTGAAAGAGGGCGAACTGTCGCCTGCGCTCCAGAATGCGCTGGATAAATTCACCCTCGACGTCACCGCCAAAGCGAAAGAGGGCAAAATCGACCCGGTGTTTGGTCGCGATACGGAGATCCGCCAGATGGTGGACATTCTCTCCCGCCGTCGTAAAAACAACCCGATCCTGGTCGGCGAGCCGGGCGTAGGGAAAACCGCGCTGGTGGAAGGGCTGGCGCTGCGCATTGCTGAAGGCAATGTCCCGGAGTCGCTCAAACCAGTCATTCTGCGCACCCTCGATCTCGGCCTGCTCCAGGCGGGCGCGGGTGTGAAAGGTGAATTCGAACAGCGCCTGAAAAATGTCATCGATGCCGTGCAGCAGTCCCCAGTGCCGATTTTATTGTTCATCGACGAAGCCCACACCATCATCGGCGCGGGCAACCAGGCGGGTGGCGCGGATGCCGCCAACCTGCTGAAACCAGCATTAGCGCGTGGCGAACTGCGTACCATCGCCGCCACCACCTGGTCTGAGTACAAACAGTATTTCGAGCGCGACGCCGCGCTGGAGCGCCGCTTCCAGATGGTGAAAGTGGACGAGCCGGACGACGACACCGCCTGCCTGATGCTCAGAGGCCTCAAATCCCGCTATGCCGAACACCACAACGTCCACATCAATGATGACGCCGTTCGCGCGGCGGTCACGCTCTCCCGTCGCTACCTGACGGGTCGCCAACTGCCGGACAAAGCCGTCGATCTGCTCGACACCGCCGCCGCCCGCGTGCGCATGAGTCTCGACACCGTGCCGGAGCCGCTGACCCGCATCCGCGCGCAGCTCACCTCGCTGGCGATGGAGAAACAGGCGCTGCTGGAAGACCTGGCGGTGGGGCACTCCACGCACGGCGAGCGTCTGGCGGCGATAGAAGCCGAAGAGGTGAGTCTGATTGTCGAACTGGACGAACTGGAAACCCAGTACGGCCAGGAGC
>NZ_JASSOT010000009.1 GCF_030238365.1 Lelliottia wanjuensis
CAGGCATTATTCCAGCCGCTTCCGGAGGTCAATGTAGGACCGGAGATCCAGCTTCCTTTGAGTTCATCGGGTCTGGTCTTCGCCCAGAGCAGCGCCCGGGTGAGTGTCTTTGTGAGCGTTGTTTCTGCTCCCCTTTCGGGGCGACTAAGGCGGAGTGCATCCGGCCAGGCGTGGGCTTTACGGTTGCTCAATACCACCATCGAGACGGCATCTGCGTCATCTTCCCGGGGGGACGCCGGTAACGACAGCGTGATGGCAACCAGAATGCCTGGATTGTCCCATCGCTTGTCCAGCCAGGCATCGAATGCGCTCAGCCCTTTTCCGGACATCAGACGAAAAATCCTGCCGGTCTTTAGTGATAGATCGGCCTTAAGCTGCTCTTCAATCAAGGGGTAAAGGTCGTTATCACAATCCAGCACCAGCCAGCACGGCAGCTCCGGCGGAAGCGGCTGAACTATCCCTTCTACACGCGTGGTCAGTTTAGTCACCGCAGCCGTCAGGGCCTTAGTTAAATCAGACTGGTATTCTGTTAATGCCGCGTATCTGACCGGTTTGTCGCATCCTCTCGGGTGGGAGAAGTCGATAGCGGGGGCTGCGACTTTCATTGCCTCAAGCAGGTCATCGGCTTTGTTTCCGGCCGGGGCCTGAATGTATGTACCGAGGATCCATGCACAGCGCTGACCGCGAAGAATTTCACTGTCGATGAGAGCTTCACGGTCGACATTACGCGACTCAGCTCCAACCTGCTCTGCTTTATAGGCAACCCTACGTAAACCGAAAAGAAGCCCCCAGGTGCAAAAAGGAAGGCCCAGAGCGGTAAACCAGAAGACAAATCCGGTTCGCTCTGATGTCCAGCACCATAGTGTAAGCGCTATGCCCCCCAGCATGACAAACGCGAGAAAGAGCAGCCAACGCCCGGTGCCGGGACGCGGTATCTTAGGGGCCTTTTCAGGGATGGCATCCAGCCAGACGGGCATAATCAGGCAACCTTTGCAGCGGCAAATGAACTGATCAACGTGCAACCACAGGCACATTTGTGACCGTGAAATGCAACCGGGATACCATGGTCAAGATAATCAGGATTACCTTCTACGATGGTAGTTGGTCCGTGCCCCTCGACCGGGCAGGACACTTTGTCGCCTTTGCGGGCAACGCCGATACCACCGAATTTCATCGTTTCGGAAGCGGTCTGTACCGAACCACCGTGAGTGGTTTTATCGCCTTTACGGATAATCTGGAGCATTATTAGATTCCTCTTTCTTATCTCTTAACTAATTCATCATTCTTTAATTCCCATGTCTCAGCTGGGATTTTCTTATCCGTGCCGTCAACAGAGATTGAAGGAATGTTTATTCTGAATGTTTCTGGGCCACTGGTTATTGATGGATAATGACCCCCACAGAAATCAATAGTCTTCAGATGTTTGTATTTCTCATCTTCCGTTTTGCTAAACACATGTAATGGGCCCCCATCGCATGCATTTCCCAATGGGCTATCAATAAATACTATTATTTGTTTTCTGGCTTCGTACAAATATGAAAACGATAATACTGATGGTGCGCGATAAAATTCACATTTGTAACTATCAACAAGGTCGTCATTGATTTTTATTCTACACGTATTATTTTCTGAATACGTATTTATCCTTGGTACTTCATCTGCAATGGCGAAATTATTACATGTGAGGAATGCAAATAAAATGTAGGGCACTAACTCAGTCGCTCTAAAGTCCATTTGGCTAGCCTAAATTAACATTTATCACTGGGTTAGGGTTGAGTTTAGTAACTCAACCCAGCTCGTCCGCTGATACATGCTGCGTCCGAATTTTCTGGGGTAGGATTCTCGTTATGATGAATCTTTATGAGAGGTCATTGATTGTTACATCCTTCCAGTGATTCGATCAATTTCACATATCCACTATTGTTGAAATTAAATAAGGCCGTTTTACATACAGGACTATCACTCTTGTTTACTGAGATAGATTGACCTGTTAATGCAATCATTGAACTATTTTTATAAGCATCAATCTCAAATGGAAGACCAACAGGGGTGCCATTATCAGAAATATCAGCATAATTATAACTACCATTAGTATCTGATGGTAGTGTTGCGACAACCTCCCCTGATAGTTTATCAATAACCCAACCACATACCCAATTATCACGAAGGCATTCTTTACCATGACCGCCAAAGGCTGTATAGATTCTAAAGTGTCCTGCAAAATTAACAGGCTTTTTTAGTTGCTCTTGAACTGCATTTTTCCAATGTTGCGAGTAGTTTTCCTGTTCTTTATTAAAGTGAATATTTCTTTCACATGGCCCGTTACTTACGGGAACTAGGTAGTCTGAAAACTGTGGGTTAGACCTGTCAACATCTTTACATTGAGCATATGTTGCCGAAGCCATTAAAACTAAAGCTGTCAAAATGAGTTTTATTTTAGTTTTCATTATTCCCCTATGAGTAAAAAATTAATCCCTACCCTGCTTCAATTATTATCTGATGGTCCGATGCCGGTTCCTGTTGGTGTTAGTTGATTAGACTTTACCCACCCTTCCACATCTTTACCGTCTTTTGTAAAATACATTATATATGTATAATTGTTATAATCTGCTGATGCATTAACAAGGTCGCCTGGTATTATAAATAGATTTTTGATTGCGCACTTTTCATCCGGGGCTGAGTAGAAATAAGCACGTCCCTTCCCTGACACTTTATAACCAGAATCACTGCTAGGGATAATCGCTCTTTCTGTATCTGCTTTGTCAGATACACTTGAACAATAATCTTCAGCATGTGAAATCATAGGTGAAAAAGAGAGTAATAATATAATCAATGCCTTCATTTTATTAACCCTTGGCTTTTCATAACACTATGAAGTGCTCTCCAGTATTCCATTGGAGAGCAACGATCGCAGCTTCGTAAAGTGAGTTGATAAGGTTGCGGAAGAATCCAACAGGCTGTATTTTTTCATCCAGATAATCAAAGCTGGCAGGCTCTGCGGTTACAGTTCTGAAACCCAACTTTGCCAAATCATACTGTGATAACAGTTGTGGCACAGCCTAGCCTTTAGGCACGTAGGCATTTTCTGGTCGCAGCTGCCAGTATTCCTGTTTTGTTGATTTATCCGTTTCAGCCAGACCCCACCCGGCATTGCTCTTATGAACCGTAAGCTGGGTCATCGCCATGGTCTATATCGCACTCGGTTGACATGATCTTATTAAAGATATTGTTTTTAAAGTCATACAGAGAGTTAGCGCATTTTATTTTATCACTCTCTTCAGGTGGATTATTTTCACCATATATGAGCATCATTGTTGAGTTAGGGTAATATGTTGCATCAAATGCATCTGGAGAGGGTGTTCCATTGTCTGTGGTTGAATGGTATTTTGCATTTCCATTAAATGTAGGCAGTGTGGAAACAATATGACCAGTCAATTTATCGATGATCCATCCGCATGCCCAGCCATCATTCCCACATTCTTTTAGAAATTGACCATTGTTGCTAATGTAAACTCGATAGTGCCCAGCGAAATTTACGGGCGCCACAAGCTCTTTCTGCATAAATGACTTCCATTTTTGCGTAGACTGTAACTGCTCTCCAGTTAAATCTAATTTTTGGACAAATGGCCCTGTACTTATTTTTGTTGCGTAATCTGAAAATTGAGGTCCATTAGTGTCGTTTGCAAAAGAAAACGTAGAAATGAAACACAGGCTAAAAATCAAAAATTTACTTGCCTTCATTTTTCGACTCCATTAATACTTTTACCATATCGTCAGGTTTAATATGTGCAGCGTTAACGCCATCGCCAGAATAATAAGAAACACCTTCACTCTTAGCAAATCTTCTCTTGTGTATTTTATGACCCTTACTATCTAATTTGAAATTACCATCCGGCAATGTTTCGAATTCTGTTTTCGAAGGGCTTATTTCCTTACCTTTGCGGACACCAGCAGATGCAAATTCTTTTGCCCACGCATAAATCGCATCCTCAACGCTACCATTACCTTCAAGATAATTAATGATATCGGGTCTTTTTATTTTTATTAAGTATTCTTCAAAGATTTTATCTTGCATTTCTTCATTATATTTTTGATTAATATCAAGCCCCAATGAAGAAATGGCTCCTTTTAGTGCATCTGGGGTTATCTGGAAGCGCCCTGTTGCAAATAGACCGTTCGAAGATGAATCATTCTGTGAAGCTCTAACTTCCTTAATAGTCATCTCGGTTAGATTAGTCTTATAGTGAGGCTTATAAGTCACGTGAACATTGTAAGCAGTGTAATCATTTTTAGATTCAACATGCCCCAAAAAGTCCGCAAACTTGCTATGCGCCCACCCAGTATTTTTCTTTATTAATGCACCAAGAAACGCAATCGGATGCATATGCCATAAGGAAGGGCCAAGTTTTTCAGATGTAACATCCTGCATCCATGCCATCTTATCCAGGAAATCTTCGCTGTATTTCTTCCATTCAGGAGCATCTTTCTTCAGTGCATTAAGGAATGGTTGCCAGATAGCATCGCCTTTTTTAAAGTACCAGTCGCTGGGATGTTTTACGATTGTTTTCTGGATGACGTCACGATAGTCGGGATTATGAAGTGCTCTCCAATACTCCATTGGAGAATAACGGTCGCTTCCGCTGTCAATTTTATCCAGCAGGCGCTGATAATTATGCTTCACGAGAGCATGACTGGTTCGCGTATCTTCGGTCGCGGCCTGGTAGAGTGAGTCGATGAGGTTGCGGAAGAATCCAGTGGGCTGTTTTTTTCCATCCAGGTAATCAAAGCTTTCAGGCTCTGCGGTTTCCGTTCTAAAACCCAATTTAGCCAGGTCGTACTGAGACAAAAGCTGAGGCTCAGCCTGCCCTTTTAGCGCGTAGGCATTTTCTGGCCGCAGTTGCCAGTATTCCTGTTTTGTTGATGTATCAGTTTCAGTAGTGACCTTACTCAGCGGTAAAATGCCTGTCCGCGTTGTCGATGTCGCGCCCTTTGCGAAGGTGCATTTAGCGGTATCTTTTGTGAAGAGAGCAAGGCCTGGAGAATACTTCAACCAGAGTGGGTTTTTCTCCCCCACTTTTTCTGGGTTGGTCAGGAATTTTTCCAGATTATCATCCATGCTGTTACATTCAATATGAACCTGATATCTCGCCTCATATCCCCCGTCCTTTGGTGCCTGATAGTAGCCCATGTGCCCAATCGAGTCACCGGCCTTGATAGGGAGAGGTGAACTGAGACTGACTGTTTTATCAAAAACCATGACTTCTTTTGCTGGTGGAACCAAATGATCCCACCAGCCAGGGCCACTTCCTGGCGCCGGTTTAATGTTGTTATTGTCGACCAGCATCCAGACTCTTTGGCCCGATTTCAGTTTTCCGCTATCCGCGTTCAGAGTTGCCAATCCATAAGTACGTCCCCCCTGGGTGGCGGTGAGGGAAGTGTCTGAGGCATCCCAGGTAACAGGAGTCCCTTTGTTGACATTGCCTGCACTCGCTGGTCTCTGGTCGCTGCGGCTCAAATCCATAATCAACCAGTCGGCTTCTGAATATCCAGAGAGCGTATCCTGAGTTATCCAGTGGATTTTTTTCGCACTTTCATAGGCTGAATACGGCGCAAGATGCATATACAAGGTGTAGAAATGCAGTCCGCTGGACTCTTTCTCACCTGGTTGAATATAGTGTTTTACTAGGACAAATGACCCCGAAAAACTTAGCGGACCAGATTCCCAGCCTAGCGTCAGATAATCCTTGCAGACACGATATGCAACGACTTCCCCATCAGCCATGCAACGTATAGCCTGCTCGCCTTTAAAAGCAACAGGAAAATCGAATGCCTCCAACGGTGCGCTACCACTCAGGGCACACCAGGGGGTTGTGGCGTGGGTGATATGGATACCGCCATGCCACATACCGCTGCGACCGATCGTGTATTGTCCGGTGGATTCACCACCAAGGTGGGAAAGAATATCTTCTGTCGTTGAGAATTCCTGACCACCTTGCTTTGTGATGGGGAAGCAAATCTTTAGTTGTTTATTTTTATTACTGTCATTTTGCTCCTGGGATTGATCCTCAGCGCCAAAACGGTACATGATAAATGCGGGTTTTAATTTCTGATAGGCATGTCCCGGATAAAAACCAAGCTGCTCCTGCCTGAAGTCTGAAATCCATTGAGTCCCATTGAACATCGCCATATGCCCATATGGATGACCAGGGATGGGCTGAATAACGACAACATCACCTGCCTGTTGTCCTGGAACTGATGTGACATCTGATAACGGGGCACCATTTCCAGCATATGTATAAACAGGTACAAATCCCTTTTTATTTATAGGTTTTCCATAATCAGCGGCTGCGGGGTATTTTAATCCTGAACGAGGGGCTGGTCTTTTTATCGTCATGCCTCCAGCTTCAATTGCTTGCGTTACATAGGCTGCACAATTACGCTGACTGTGCTTATGAGCATTAGCATTAAGGTGTGATATTGCCGAATCTTTATTCCACATAAAATCATCTCAACTACTGGAAGCGGTAGGGGGCTGGTCTGAAGTCTGAAACATTATCGATTTGCCACTGTCCATTATTTTTAATCATGGCAACTATAATAATCTGTGGTTTTTCCTGTGCACCCCCTAGATAAATTTTAACGCTGGACTGTTTTTTACCAGGTTTAACTATTTCAGCTTTAATTTCTTTCCAGTCATCGTAGGCATCTTGCGCCCTGATGATATAGACATATCCCAGTTTAGGTTCAACATCATCGATGTTACATACTGGATCATGCCCAGCCTCACATATTTTAGCTTCCTTTATTTCTTTATTGAATCGGGGGGTGACATATTTATTCATCATTGAATTAAATATAGTGGCATCAGGAGGTACCATTTTGAAGTAATAATCCATATATAATGAATAAAATTCTTTCGCAACCTGTGCTGGGCTTTCTTTGTAATCAGTAGCGGAATGAACACTAAAATTGACCAGCAAGAGCACAGCAGTTAATAAAGAATAAATTTTCTTGGGAATGTTCATGGCAAATATCCGAATTTGTTCGTCATTTTCATTAGTCGTTAAAAGACTTACTGCTAATTTTGCTCTCCTGAGCGATATCCGTCAGGCTGAAATTGGGTGTTTCGTTGGGAAGGTTTGCGCCCGAGCCTGGTACCAGATAGTCAGACGTTTTCATAATGAACTCACCAGATGAACCATGCTCAATCCCGTTCTTACTCAGCCTCAGGTAAGACCCGCCACCGTTCAGTGTCAGGGTTTCCGGGGTGCTGATAATAATTTCGTCTTCACTGCTGGTCACCGTCAGCTGCTTTTCAGAAAACAGTGCCATCGTGTTGTGCTGAGCCTGAATCTCGATGTCTCCCTGGTTAGCAACCAGCTTAGCCCCTTCTTTATGGACAAACATACCCAGGGCTTTTTCTACCGTTACAGACAGATTCTTCATCGCACCGATATCAAGATGCTGACCGGCATTGATCATGGTATTGCGGGTACTGCTGAGCTGAAGATGTTCACCTGAGGTAAATGCTACCCCCTGCGGAGCACTACCCAGCAGGACCGAAGACTGGAGGTCTTTGATTTTGTCGGTCACGAGACTAATCTGGGTATTGATGTCGCAGACCAGCGCTCCGGCGGCAACAGCTGCGCTGTTCAGCGCCTGCATCTGGCTGTTGGCCTGGTTAATCTGACTTATCGCAGGGGCCATTTCCAGCACCGGCCCCTGGGCTTTGGACTGGGCATCCGCTGTCAGGAACAGCCCTTTTGCAGCCCGAACTGCGCCATGCTCGTCTGTACGCAGTTCAAAACCGGCACCGCGCTTTTCACGCTGGCCATTGACCAGGTGTCCCATGTTTAGTTGCGTTTTGCCATATTCCGTCGCGAGCTTGATATGCTCTTCCTGGCGCTTATCCTCCATCCGCAACTTATTGTTCGCCGGGGTACGCCACACGTTCCGCGTATGATTGTCACTGGTGACATGGTCCGGATGTTCTGAGTCATGCAGGGCATAGGCGATATAGGGGCGATCAGGATCCCCGTTGTCGAAAATGACGGCCACTTCAGTTCCGTCGATAAGCGGAGAGTGGAAGCCGTAGGTATCACCGGCATAGGGTTTAGCCAGCCGCAGCCACAAATAGGCATAACCCTGTTCAGGACTGTTACGGTCAAAGTCCAGTTTCACACGGTAGCGCCCTTCCGGGTCGAGCCAGGAATAGATGTCGCCTTTTTGTGTGCTTTCCACCCGGGCGGGAAGCGTTCCGGATATCACCGGGCGATTGAGTAACCTCGGACGATAACAGACGGTTTCGCTATACGGGATGCCTTCAAAGGTCAGAGTAAAGCTACTTTTTCGTGAGCCGCTGGTGCGCACCGTGGTGATGACGATGCCTTCCCTTACGGTATCAGGAAGCGTTCCGTCAGTTTCCAGTACCTGACCTGGAGCCAGATGTGGGCTGGAGGAATGCCCGGTGACGTGATATTGCGCATTCAGAATGCGTTCGTGACGCAGACGGGCGAAATATGCTCCGGTCTCTGTGCTTTCAGTATCACCTTCTGTCAGAAAGGGCTCCGCATAATGGTACGTCTCCCCGGTGGTGATCCCTTCCTTGCTGAAAATGCTTTCGGAACTGTCCTGAGGTTTCAGTGCTTCACGGTAGTTGTAGTCACGGGTGGCCACACTCCCGCTCACGACATTGTAGCCAGCCTGAATATCCCAGATGCTCTCCTGCCCGCTGTCACTCATCCCGGCCTGATTGCGCAATGGCAGGGTGACACCAAATTCATACTGCTGCTGGCTGTCCTGGAAAATAACCACATCCTGTTCAAGACGGCTGTCCATTTCATAGCGCCAGTAAATGCCCACTTCTGCCAGCAAACGCTGGATAAACTCAAGGTCGGTTTCCCGCCACTGGGTGATGAGCTCCCGGGATGGATACTCACGGGAGAGACGGAACTCAAAATCAGGACCTTCCAGACCGTGCTTACGCAATACCTGTTCAACCACCTCTATAACCGACTGATTGAGATAGATCTCGCTCCCTTTCGTATAGCCTAGAAGGGCAATACGGGGAACGATCGTCAGCGCGTAATGGGTGTCATCATTCGAGGTGGACACGCGGCGAAAGGACGCCACTACGCCAAAAACCGTCCGCACCGGCAGCGCCGGTGTCCCGTCAAACA